>JAJFKU010000050.1 GCA_021773035.1 Woeseiaceae bacterium | reverse complement strand
TCAAGCAATGGAGGCATCACTACAACGAAGAACGACCACACAGTTCTTTGAACTATCAACCACCCGCTGTCTTCGCCAGGAAGGTAGCGTAAGATGGAAAAACCTAGTGAACGACCGGAGCTAATCCGGGGGTAACGTCAGTTGCAACAATCCAATTAATCCATGTGTTTTGATGAGCTTTTTTAAATTGAAAGGTTGGTGGGGTCTAAAATCGCTGACGCTACAAAGAACGCGGAGATATGGAAAGACAATATCTTTGCATGCCGAATATCAACTTTTCTCGGCAGCGGTCATTTCGCGATATCAGCATGTGACGATGCCGGCGACTGAATCAGATACGGTGCGGAACTAAAGTAAGTGTACTTTTTAGTTCCGCACCACCGACTGCGAGTATGCAGCTAAGGTTGATTACTAGGACCAGATGTTGTTCCAGCGAACATTGAAGTAACACTCGGCCCTGTGTACATAGACCCATTCGCGTTAAAGACTTGCATACTTTTAACGCGACCGGACAATGTGCAGTTAGACCCGGCACAGCTAAACGTGAACTCGTATGTAATATAGACTTCTAAGCGGACGGGAGCGGTGTTAGCTGGTTGATAAAGCTCCGTCTGCGTATTCATGCAGTTGCCCATGACATCGCAATAAGAAGCATTAGCGAGGTGCTGTCGATCGGGATCTGTAGGGTGCCCCCATTCATCAATTTCCGAATCATCAAGTGCATCTTCTAGCGATTCACCTTCCTCCAATTCGATACATACGAACGTTCCTTGTCCTATCTGCCTTGTACCGTTGGTCGGATGAGGCAATGTCACGCTTGCCGAGAGGTACAGCTGATACACACCTGGGCTAAGTGGGCCGTATGCTGAAGCGTTTATGTTTGAGGCCAAGCGATTGTAAGCTTCAGTTATGAAGCCATTTGGGCCTTCATACAGACCTTCAACTCGTGATGTCATGGTGTAGCCTTCTGAGCCCATGCCCATTACCGCAATGCTGCGGGTTGCCGCAAGGCCGCCAAAAGTATCAATGGCGTCTGTCATAGTATTGATATTGATTATGAAGTCACCAATGTTGGTGGCATTTGCTCCTTCGTCACACTCCGTGGCGCTGGCCAGAGACGGAGGTAAACAGAGAGTAAGAAAAACTCCAATTGAAGTGAGAATTTTCATATCCGATGAATTCCTTGTTGAAAGTACTGCTATAACTCGTTCATTCGAGCCAATAACGTCGATCGGCAATCTTCGCCGCGTAGTGAAATTAAAGTTAGTACTTCGCCGGACGACGATGGAGTATTATCGAATGGCTGAAAACCAATCGATTCTCGTTGCGTAGCTATTCGCGAGTAGATTGTCTGACTTGTACTGCAAACGTCGTTGATATCGTCTTCAGAATACGCCCCTCTATCGAGAAGTTTATCGACGGCTGACGCACCGAAAACGTTGTCTCCACGGTGCAGCGCAACGACGGCATAAGCCAAACCTGTATTCGCAGGTTTTTCAATATCGCTGCCCGAATCTTCGGGAATAGACGAGCCCTGCCGCACGAACCACATATCTGCCAATGCAACTAGGGAGCGAGTCGATCCGTTGCTGGCGGCTAGTTCAAAGAATTCTGTAGCGGATTCCGGGTTTGAAAGGCGATAAGAACTAGCAAGTTTGGCTGCGGCATACTGATCGCCAGCCCGTGCAAGATGTTCAAGCTCCTGGTTGGTCATGCCGTAGTAGTCCATGCTACGGTCTTCGTAGCCATGCTCCTCTCGCCAAATCCTCGCGGCTTCGGTTGCTTCAAGCATAGCCGTCAATGGTATTGTAAAGTCTCCCACGGCTGCTGCTTGTTCAGAGTCCGTTGGCACCCGTGAACTGAAATCGTCCTGGGTATCAGTTTCGCTATCGACTTCAGTTTTCGCTACCGGCGCTGCAACGTCACTCATTGTCTCCGTATCAGTAATTTCTGTTGATGTATCGCCAGAGAAAAGAAGCCACGCTACGAGTAGGGCTATTGAGAGAGAAACGAACAGTACTGCCGACCGCTCTCTCGTAACTGCTGGTCGAGGGACATCTGAGTTCATGTAATCAGCACGTGGCGAAATCTAGGAAACATAAATGAAGAAGAATATTTGATTGGTACGACAACGGATCGACGGATCGCGAACAGACCAATCATGATGTTCCTGTTAGTTGCTAATGCCAGTGAGCTATTTGCCGTAAATTTCTTCGCATTGTCAAACGAGGTGTTTTACAAACTGGAACGAAGGGATCGGTTCGACGCTGAGCGAAATTCGCGGAAATCACTGTGATGGTTTGTGAGAAACAATAACGCTGAATGACCTTAACCGATTGATCCGGGGAAAAGAGCAGTTGAAAGGCAGGCCGCACTCTTGACAACTATCTACACTAACTTTAAATTTACTGGTTGCAAATAAAATTCAACGCGCCAATTTGCAGCCAATAAATGAACACGTCAAAGAGCCTTTTCTGGCATGAAAGGTTCAGTTTTGGCGCAAAGAAGTTCAAAAATCGTTTCTAGAACATATGTACCGGTGAGAAGTTTGCGCAAAAATGCTAGTTCGACTCGCCAATTGATGCACAGTTTGGTCAAAATTTAAGGCAAGCACTTAACTCTATGCCAAACTGTTAGCGCGAAGCGGGCGCTGCCTCAGTCAGGTTTTATTGCCAACTTTCCGAACTTGGCTTTCAGGTACGCTATCGCGCCTATCGGAACCGAAAACCAAAAAACTCCAACATATGCGCCAAACTCAAATATGACGATCAAAGTAGTGAAGGCAGTTACTACTAACGTCGCAATTCCGAATATCATTGACGCTGGTCGCCCGATCCCCACAGCCTTTTTACAGTTGGGGCAAGCTGTATCGGAAAAGAGGATCTTGGAAATTTCTATACTGCGTTGAGAACAGCTCGGGCAATTTCTACTCGTAGAATGTCTGGTCATGGGTAGCATGTTATCACCAACAGCCGAAGCCGCGAATGATGCGTCTAAGCTTAGTTACGCACTTCGCTGTCGGATGCGTCCTGCCAGACTCCCAGTTACTTAACGCTCTTGGGTCAACGTCAGCGATTTTGACCGTCTGCCGCAAAGAAAGTCCTCGATGGATGCGGTGAAGGCGCACCAGCGCGCCGAGAGTGGGATTACCTGCGTTCTCTGGGAGCGGGCAGTAACCCAGATACTCCATGACCTTCGGATATCGTCCGTAACCCTTTGAAAGTGCGTGGTTGCAACATGGCAATGAATCCATGTCCTTGCGGCTACCTGGGCGATCGTTTTGCAGATTGTCGATGCAGTGCTGACCGAATCGCAGCGTATCGACGCAAGATATCCGGACCACTCTTGGCCCGCATCGATCTGCATGTCGAAGTGTTGCGTCCGTCGACCGAGTGCCTGCGAGCCAAAAAAGGCGATGACGAGTGCTGGTCGTTATTGGAAAATGCGGCCGAGCGTTTCAACTTGTCCGCCCGGGCACATCAGCGAGTACTTCGTGTTGCCAGGACGGTTGCGGACCTGGCACATGCGAAGCGCATCCGGATCAAGCAGCTTCAATTATTGGTGACGGTATACCCGGCCTGCGTCAGAAAGTGACGGGCATTAATCCGTGCCGCTACGGCCGCAGAATGCAGTATTGTCACGTATCCCGGAAGCGCGGCGCAGATGTTCCAGTTAGGGTTGGAGTGACAGTTACACGTGCCGTCTTCGTAGACCTGGCATCGTTGATTGCCCCACCAGTTCGTAATATGGGTCTTATTCTTGTTGAGGTTGACGGTTCTCGTGTCTGAGTTGTAATTAATAACCCACGTGGCGTGTGCCATGATGTTACCGGTACCGTGGACGAGTTTTCCAACATACACGTCCGATGAGTACACGGTCCGACCGCCGTCGTGCCCGACAAACCAGTCTGTATCCATGCTTGAGTTTGCGAGTACCATGACGACATCTGGAGTCGCATAGACATTGCTTACCGTTGTTGAGAAGGTCGCGAGCGGTACTGCGTCGACGGTCGCGGCCGCGCCGCCCGCGCGATGTTTCGGGACCGGCTGAGATTGTTCGACACACCCCGCTACCAGCACGAGGACAAGCAGTATTTTCAAAAAAGCGCTATTGGTGTGCATAGTGTTCTCCAGTTCAGGCGTTTGTGCCTAATTGAATTTCACAAGACAGGACGGCGTTACGGTAAGAGCGCGTGCCATCAGCGCTGCAGTGCGCGCCGCATACTCCAAGTTTCAACTGTAGCTGCGACCATACTCTCTACGAACCTCGAGCTCAACGATATTTGGTCATACCGGCCCAGATTTCAGCGTAATCGCGCTTCACCGACGCCCCGGTGGGTAATGCGCCTAGGCCCGCGATCAGTCGACGACGAGCCGCATATCCGGTTCCCGCTCCCAGGTGACGGCCCGAACCGCCTGCACGGGATCGAACGACCAGACCGTTACGGCGAGTTCTGTGACGTCATTCGGCACCTCTACGCGACCGCGATACTGGCCGCCTCTGACCGCTGTTCGCAACAGACAGTGTTCGTAGTCGGATAAAAAACCGCTGTCGGCAGCAGCAGAATAGCTGCGGCAAACAGTCAGGTAAGTTTTATCGGGAACATCGGCTGCAAGATCAATGTCGAGCGGACGACTGGTCGCGAAATCAAAGCCCGCTGGCACCTGTATTTTCGCCGCCGTATTGTCGTTCTCGACGACCGGAGGCGTCGTCGCTTCCACCGGCGCAACAGGAGCGGCGTCGGTACCGCCCCCACCGCAAGCGCCGGTGGTCGAAAGTATTGTCGCAACCAGTAGTATTCGAATTTTCATGATCTATTGTCCCTGTGATTTAAAAACGTGCTGAACGCTGGCGTTCTCGGCGAGATACCAACTGGCGTTGGACGTGCCTGCACTGGTTACGAACAACTCGAACTGCGGGTACGCGACTGTGATATCGGTGTACTCCAGCGGGTATTGCCACTCGTTGCCAATGTGTAAGGCCCAGGGCATTCCCGAAGCGTTGCGGAAGTATTCGCCGCGCTCGACGCTGGAAGCGTCATCGCCCAGTTTGAGAAACGCCGGATTGAAGGCTGCGCTCGGGCTGGCGCCTGGCAAGTGAATTTCCAAAGCGCGTCCCGGTGGCTCCGCGAACAGATATCCATGTTCGTATCCCGGCGTCGCGAAAAGGAATGGGTCGTACGGTGCCGGAGGCATCGTTGTGCTTGGGAGTCCCTCAAGGAACGACACCCGCAGCATGAAGCGCATCTGAATAGCCGACTCGCATCCCGCTTCGGTACGGTGAAAGCGGCAGCCCTCGCCCGGGGAGACAAACTTCCAGGTATCGTCCGCGATGATGAATATCGCCTCATCCTGACCGGCCTCCAGCGGAGAAACACTTTGCAGCCGATCGTTGATCCAAAACTGCATGTTGTCAGTCCTGACCGCCGCTGCATCGACGCCGGGAAGCCGAACGGCGAAGCCGTTGTGGTAGTCGCCGCCGACGGCGACGAGTTCGCCGGAAATCTCCGTGCCGAGAACCTGCCCGTCGCGGCTTATCGTATTCGTGCGCAAATGAACGACGAGATCGTTCATATCGTAGTCGCCCTGCAACGGCCAGTTGTCCTCATAGGCCAGGGTCGCCCAGCTATTGTCGGCCGGATAGTAGGTCTCGGTAACGCCAGCGGCTGTGATGCCGACTTTGTAATCCTCAACCTCGCCGTCGCCTACGCCGCCTGTCGGTCCGACCTCCGCTGTGGTCGATAACCTGAATCTCGCCCAGGTATCGCCGGCACTCGCCCAAAACGGAACGCTTATCGCAAGCTTGTTACGACCTGCGGATACCGGCAACTTGTGAATAGCCCGTTCGTGCGCCTCGAATACACCGTTTTGGTCCCAGTCTATCCAGGCGTTCAGGTGTGCGGCTCCGGATGAGTCAACAACCAGAATCGCGTCTTCGCCGAGTTCAAGGCCGGTGACAAATTGCACGCCGTCCTCGTCGTCAATCGAATCGGCCTCGTCGTCGGACAGCGGGAAGAAATAGGCGTCACTCTCGCCATCGACCTGGCTGCCCAGAAACAGCGTGCCGGCACCGATGTCGTGTCGCGCCCCATTTTCCGACAGCGTCGTGCCGTAGGATGCAGGGGCGTCGCCAAAGTCGATGTTTGTGTCACTGGCCGCGACCAGCGGGGCGAGCGCACAGCGCGCACCGTCGTTGTTACTGGACGACGGTCCGTACGCGTAGAATTCCGCGCCGGGGTCTGACTGGGATACGTCGATACGAAAAACGTGGCCATCCGAGTTACGGCTGATGTAGAGATAGCCGTCAACGTCGAAATATACTGCGCCAAACGTTCCGCTTGCGCCGACGTTCGACAGTATCTTCGACGTTCCTGTGCTGACATCGATTTCATACAGGACACCCGATCTGTCAACTGAGTACGCCAGTGAGTTGTATGGATGAAACGCCAGGTCAAAGATGGTGAGCTTCAGCGAAGCGCCATCGACAATACGGGTAGCGCGCATCTTGCCGTTACCGGCCGGAGCGAGGTCGATCGCGTACAGGCCATAGTCGGCACCGGAGCGGTAGACGTAGTAGATATTCTTATCGACAGCGATATCGCCGACGTAGAAGTCGGTGTCGGGGAGATTGTCGACAACCAGCGGTGAGGCCTTGAAATTCGAATCGATCCGAATCGGTGCTGCGTATTCGTAACCCCATCCGTACAGATAATTATCGTGAAAATTGAACGCCAGTGCATTGATCTTGCCGCTGGTGCCGAGATCTGACGACAGCTCGCTGTAGTAACCCGTCGCCAGATTGACGCCGTAAAGCGTTGCGATCGTGTGCTGAATCAGAAACGCCTTCGACGGGCACGTTTCGAACGGGTCGGCGTAGGCTCGCGGCATCAGTGCGCAGAGGAGTAGCGTCGGTAGCAGCAAGAGCCCGCGTCGTATTCTTGAGTCTTTGAACATCTTCATTGTTTTGCCTTGTAGTAACTAGGTTGCGAAATTGCCGGCAGCAAACAAGCTGGGTATTCCGGTCGTCGTTTCGTGATTGTCACGGCTTGCTCCGAGCAACTGGTGCTGGCTGACAGCACGGAACTTGCCGTCGAGACTGAGAAAACCATTGGCTCCGAGCACTGCATCGCGCATGGTCATCGTTTGGCCGACGAAACAGTTCGGTAGTACGGATACGTTCTGCAGCTGCACGCCGCGATCGACAACGACGCCGTTGGAGAGTATGCAATTGCCCTCGAGACGTGCGAGTGACCGGATCCGGCAGTGCTTGCCGACGAATACGTTCTTGCCAAGGCACACATCGGCGGCTATATGAGTTTTCCAGTCGGCCACCGCGGTTCTATGGATGGCGCTGCCGGGAAGGTTCAGGCGTGGCAACAGGCCTCGAATCGCCCGAAGGTTTGCGTTGTGATAATCCGCAACGTTCTCCAGCGGGTTTTCGTACACTGCCTCACCACTGGCGAGTTGCAGCGAGCGTCCGATAAGCTCACCGTCTTCCAGTTGCCAGAGGCCGGCCTCATCGTCAGTGATGTTCGCGGCACCTGGGCATGGCGTCCCGTTGGCAATCGCCGTAAAGTTTGCGTCCAGCAGGTGATCGCCCAGCAGATACAGACACTTACTCTCGGCGGCGATGCATTCGGCGCGCAGGTCGATGCCGTGCAAGTCCGAATAGCGCACGGTGATTCCCCACTCGCGCCCGTTGCCAAGGCGGTTTCGCACAGCATATTGCTGAATCGAACCTGCAATTCGCACATGCCGTATGCCGGCGTCCGCGAGCTGTTCGATAAGATGTACGATCAGTGGCTTTCCGGCGATCGGCAGCAGGGCGCGATGTGTCGCCGGCCATAGTGGTTCCAACGGCGATGCCGTTTCGCTAAAACCGATAACGGCAATTGGTGATGTCTTCGGGTTACTCATCAGTAGGCTCCTTTGCCGCCAAGAACAGCGGGCACGGTTTTCGCAATAATTCGGATATCGGTCAGCAGGTTCTGCTTTCTCAGGTAGTCAATATCGAGCTCAACCTGTTGCTCGAATGAGAGCTCGGAGCGACCGCCTATCTGCCACAGGCAGGTTAGCCCTGGCTTTGTCTGCAGGCGTTTGCGATCGGCCGCGGCATAGCGGTCGACTTCGCCGGGTAGCGCGGGTCGTGGGCCCACGATCGACATATCGCCGCGCAGTACATTGATGATTTGCGGGAGCTCATCGATGGAGAAACGGCGGATAAACCTGCCAATCCGGGTAATGCGCGGGTCGTGCTTCATTTTGAAGAGCACGCCGTCGGCGCTCTCGTTTTGTGAGTGCAGTGCCGCTAATCGTTCCTCCGCATTTACGTACATGGAGCGAAACTTAAACATCGAAAACAACTTGCCGCGCTGACCGACTCGCAGTTGACGAAAGAGCAGAGGCCCGGGCGATTCGACCGGGACAGCGACTGCCGTCGCCAACAGCAGTGGCGATAATGCGATCAGCGCACTGGCGGCAACGGTAATATCGAGTGCACGTTTGGATGCGGCATGCAGCATCAGCTGCCGTTGCCAGACGCGTCTTGACGCGTTCGTCTTGCGAGCAGCCGGGGCCTGGTCGGCGTTGAGAGCAGCTACGCTTTGTGTTGTGGTCAGAGGAATCCGCTGTGTCCTGGTACCGCGGCCTATATGACGGCGAATGTGCCGCTCGCGTGCAATTCGCCACAGAAACAGCGGATTGCCTACGACATAACGATGCCACTTGGCGCCGGGTTCCTGAAAAACTCGCCACATCCATTCGAGTCCGGCTTCGCGCAACCACAATGGTGCGCGGCGAATGTGGCCGGAGTAATAGTCGAACAAGCCACCGACACCGACGCCGATCCCTGCGTTCAGATTGTCGCGGTGTTCGTGCAGCCAGGTTTCCTGCTGTGGTGCTCCGAGCCCGGCCAGGACAATGTCGGCGCCGGAAGCGTTGATCGCACGGATGACGACGCCGTTCCTGGCACGATGCGAATAGCCGTCAAGGCAGCCGACAATCCTGAGTCCCGGAAAACGTTGCTGCATAGCTTCGGCTGCCTCAAGGGCGACGCCGGGACGTCCGCCGAACAGAAACATTTTTTGCCCGCTGGCTGCGGCTCTTTCGCAGAGCAGCGGAAACAGGTCGGTGCCGTTGACGTTGTCCGTGAGCGCTACGCCGAGAACTTTCGCCGCGATGCGCAGCCCGCTGCCGTCGGGGAGGACCAGATCACTCTGATTCAGCAGGTGGTGATAGTCACGATCACCAATTGCCTTGTTAAGGCAGTCGGGGTTAACGAAGGCAGCGATTTTCATCGGGCCCTGGCCCGGTTTGCTGCGACAGCGTGCCAGCGTATCGACCGCTTCCTGCATTGACATGGCATTGATCCTGACGCCGAAAATTTCCACACTCTTGCAGGAGGCCTTGGTTTCGCAGGAATAGAGACTCGAGAGTGCGTATCGGAACAGGAGCCCCAGCTGCTCGGGTATCGATGCGTTCTCGAAGTAATAGTCGTCGTCGGATTGCGTGCCCTGATGCCCAATACCGACGGACAGGCGCAGGCGGCTGGGTGATACAAGGCCGGGCTTTCTGCCGCGGCGCGGGGCGTCAACGGCCGGCCCGATGAAAGTCATGTCGCCACACAGCACACTGGGCAGCCACAAGTGGTGTCGTTTTCCTGCGCGGTCAATCAACGCAAGCGTTGAAAAGGCGTCCTCTCCGGAGTGGGAGGGCACGATGGCCAGCCGTCCGCCCCTGGTGGCAGTAAGACAGCCGCGAAACAGCCAGACTGGCAACAATGCGGCGCTTAACAGCAGGGCGGCCAATGATGCCGCCAGCCCTTCGAATATCCGTTTCATTGCCTCTCCTATCAGTTTTAGCAGTTTCGAAGCGCAGCATAGACCTGAAAACGCGGCTGAACTGTGATCTGGTCCACAATATTTCGCTTAAACTGATAAAAACTGCAATTTTTCCAGTAAACGTGCTCTGAATCACGTTTTCTGCGGCTATGGATCGTTAGGATGGTTTCAGTTTTATCGATTTGGAGAATTGAGATGGCCCGTAACCCTTCTTTCCGGCTTGTCATTGGCGCTCTGCTTTTGAGCCTCGCCGGCTGCGCTGTGCCGTATTCGGCCAGCAGCGAAGGTAAATACCATCGAGCAGACGTCGATCGTCTGCCGTTCGGTGCCCAGACGAAGCCGTTGATGTTTTGCCCTGTCGACCCGGCGATCGCACCGTCCACACCGCATCTCGATTCGCCGCGATTGTCGCCCGGCGATCGCATGTTCCTGACGCTTGAAGACGGCGAGGAGTTCGCCGGCAGCTATGCGGTCGGCACCGATGGCCGCCTGCGTATCCCGTATCTGCCCGCCATCGCCGTTCGCGGACTCCTTATAGAGGAAGCGCGTGATCTCATCACCGAAACCCTGGTGACCGAGGACATGCTCACCGACGCTGGCGCACGTATCGGTTTGGTACCCCAGCTCTGGGCTGCTGTGCAGGTTAATGTCTCCGGCGCGGTATTCTCGCCCGGCGTTGTTGTGATCAATGATCGAACGCACGTCGAAACGCGCCCGGACATGAAGACCCGCAGCGGCGACTTTGCGCCGGATCGCTATTTTGCGGCTGCGTTACGCGCGGCAGGCGGTTTGCGGCCCGACGCTGCACTCGCGCGCGCGACCTTGATTCGCGACGGCCGAGAATCGACGATAGACCTGCGACCGATGCTGGATGGCAGCGGTGCGAGTCAGCCGGCCCTTCTGCAGGGCGACCGTATTGCTATCCCTTCTGTCGGTTACTTCCAGGAGCAGCTTGCGCGACCATCCTCGCTAACGCCACCGGGCTTTCGTATCTACCTGTCCAATCTCTCGATCCCGTCGCCGAGCAACGCGCAGTCGTCGATCGCCGGTGAGGCTACCCGTCTGCCGACGGGATCGAGACTGAGTCATGCCCTCGCGTCGGCAAACTGTATCGGCGGTACGCAAACGACTAATGCACATCGCAGCGCACTGCTGGTCACCAAGAACCCCATTACGAGCGAAGTCACGAGTCATGTGTACCGTGTATATGAAGTTACGCGCTACGCCGACGATCCTGCCAACAATCCCTACCTGTTGCCGGAGGATGCGGTCGCCTGTTTCGACTCGTCAGTTTCGGTTGTCAGGGACCTGGCACGCGGCGCCCTCGACGTCCTGCTACCAATAGAAGTCCTGCGCCGGATTCAAAGCGGGGGATTCCTCTATGACTAAGCTAAGAACAATCTTCGGCAGGCTGCTCGGTCCGTTGCTTCGTTTCAGAATTCTGTCGCTTCGGCCTCCAGAGCGTCGCGTGTCGCGCTATGCGCTGACGGCCGTTGTCGCCCTGGCGGCAATATGGATTGTGGCAGCGCTTGTGCTCAGGGTTCTTCCGGATCAGTACACCAGTCGCTGGATATTGATATTGCCGGGGTCCGGTAGTCAGGCCAGTCTCCTTCTGCAGGGCATCGGGCAGGCGTCCAGTAACAGCGCGTCGCCCTATGCCAGCATCTCGCACAGCCCGCGGGTGAACTACAGGGAAATCGTCTTGAGCAACACCGTGCTGCAGCTCGCCGCCGATATCGCCGAATGTTCGGCCGAGACATTCGGTCAGCCGCGTGTGAAGCTTGTTCAGCAAAGCTCGCTGATGAGTTTCAGTATCTCGGCCGCCACGGCGGAGCTTGCGCAACGCAAGGCACTCGCGCTCAACACGGCACTCGAGCAGACGCTGAATCGTCTGCGCAGCGACGAGATGGCACTGCGAGAGGTCGGTATGCGTTCTGCAATGGACGGTTACTCCAGTCGCATGACTGCTGCTCGCGGCGCACTGCTGCAGCATCAAACAGAAACCCAACTCGTCAAGCCGGATCAACTCGATGAGCTCATTTACAGCGTCGAGAACCTGCAGCGACAGCTCGTGGAAATCGAAGCCGACGCGGAACAGAAGACCAGCTACCTGCGTGCCTTGACCAAATCGCTGAACGTCTCCGAGAAGTTTGCTGCCGCAGCCGTTGTTCTGCATGCCGACGAAGTGGTACGCAGGCTAATGCGGGACTATGTCAGCGCTCGTGCGATTTTGCAGGGTAAGAGCGGCGTATTCGGAACGAACCATCCGCGCATGCGGGCCGCACAGGCAACGCTGGACTCTGTTGAACGAGACTTTAGTGAGCGCGCGTACCAGCTGCTCGGTCAACGCAACATCGACGTTAGTCGTATGGTATTGCTGGATGTTGAGGACGCGACCGGAGCGTTGTTTCGTGACCTGGTTTTAAGTTCCGCACAGCTGCATGGTGCGCGGGCCAAGCAGGCTACTCTTGCGAAGGAACTCGCCGCATTGCGTGAGCGACTGCGCGGCCAGGTGTCGAGTGTCGCACGGCTTGCCGATCTGGAGCGCGATCACAAGATCGCGGAAGCGGTGTTCAGCTCAGCGCTGGCTCGCGCCGATACCGGCAAAGCGGAACTGTTCGTCTCCTACCCGTTGGTACAGACCATTGTTTCGCCCGGCAAACCTGCAGCGGCCGACACCCGGCCCAGACTGTTTACGCTGGCCGGCGCCGCCGTTGCCAGCTTTTGTTTTCTGATGGGCCTGACCCTTCTCTGGTATCGGACACCGCCATGCGTGCGCGAGCCGAACAGTTAATCCATCTGGCGTTGCATTGGACGTTCCCGCTGTATCTGGTGGGGGCACTGTACGTCTGTGGTCCGGTGCTTGGCTGGGTCCTCGTCGTACTGCTAGTCATCGTCCGGCAGCGCATAACGCTGCATCCAATAGTCTGGCTGTGGGTAGCGGGGATGCTGCTGATGGAAGCGGCGCTGGTGATTGCGCACATCGATATGGAGCTGCCACTTTTCTCTATGATCAAGTCCACGATCGGTTGGGCAAAAGGCTGGGCACTGATGGCGGCGTTTATCGCTGGCGGCGCACTGCTTAAAAATCCTTCCGTACTCTACCGCGGCGCCTGCCACGTCGGCGTTGTCGCACTGTGCATGAGTCCGTTGCTGCTGCTCGCTGCCTTATCCGGCCTGCCCGAAACCCTGTTCGTATCGCCGCTGAAGATCATAGGGGGTTCCGGACCAGAGTTCTTCGAAATCAGGCTCTACGAGTTCGACCCCGGTTTTGGTGTGCCGCGCCTGCGATACTTCGCTCCCTGGGCGCCGGCGATTGGCCTGGTTGGGAATGTCCTGTTGTTGTTGGCGCTACAGGAAAGAAATGCACGCTGGCGAGTTGCGGGAAGTATCGGCTGCGTACTGATGGTCGTGTTGTCGCTAAGCCGTCTGGGCTGGCTGGTCGCGGCGTTTGTGCCAACCGGTTTGTTTCTTCTGCAACGCATTGGCCGACCGTCCCTCTGGTTCGCGGCAGTGCCGGTGGTATTCGTTGCAGGTTTGCTTATGCCGGGTCTGCTGCAGTCGGCGGAGCAACTGTTCGACAGTCTGCTGTCGGCCAGGGCCGACTCGACCATGGTCCGGGCCTGGCTTGCCGAGATTGCAGTGCACCGCTGGCAAAGCGAAGCGCCGGTATGGGGCCACGGGATCGTTGAGACCGGACCGCACCTGGTGCAGTTCATGCCTATCGGGTCGCACCATACCTGGCTGGGCCTGTTATTCGTGAAAGGCATTGTCGGCGTCGTTGCGCTTGCACTGCCAATGCTCTTTACCACTTTGTTTTTGCTGTCGCGGGCAATGCGTTCCGCGCTCAGCCGCACGGCACTCGGCATCATGCTGGTGTTGTTGCTGTACACGTTTGGCGAGAACCTCGAAGTCCTCGCCTATCTTTTCTGGCCGGGCCTCGTGTTGGTCGGCTGTGCACTCTCAGACGCAAGGAAGCCAGTATGAGAACGATCGTAAACCTCGTCGACGATTACCGCCCCGGTGGGATTCGTTCACTGTTAGAGGATATGGAGAAAACCGGTTTTTCGCGCATGCTGGAGTGGCAGGTCAAGGTTGTTGACAGCTCAGCACCGGTGCGGCTGGATGGCCAGGTCGACGTAATCGTCATTCACTATTCGATGGCGTGGAGAAAACTACCGGCGCTGCTGTGGCTGCGGCGAGCACACCGCAATGCCAGGCTGATTATCGTCGAGCATCACTACACCCGGTCGTTCGAGCAACAGCATGTAAAACGTCCGAGTCGATTCCGCACGATGCTGCGACTGTGCTACCGCCTCGCGGATCACGTGGTCTCGGTGTCGGATGCGCAGGCAGCGTGGATGCGATCGTCGGGACTGGTTTCCGCCAGTCGTTTACTCACTATTCCTTCCTGCCGCGACTATGCGCGTTTCTTGGCGATACCCCGGCGTCGGGAGCGCGATGGCCCCATCGTAGTTGGAGCTTTTGGCAGGCTCGTTCATACAAAAGGTTTTGATGTCCTCATCGAGGCAATGTGCCTGCTGTCGGCGGATCGTTTTCTACTGCGAATCGCCGGTGACGGCGAGCAGGCCGCGCAGCTGCGAGAACTCGCCGGCGGTCTTTGCAACGTGGAGTTTCTCGGTCACCTCGACGACCCGAGCGAATTTCTTGCGGGTTGCGATGTACTCGCCGTTCCATCGCGTACCGAGGCCTTCGGCCTTGTCTGCGCCGAAGGCAAGGCTGCTGGCCTGCCCGTCGTCGTCAGCAATGTTGACGCGTTGCCGGCGCAGGCCGCTGGCTGCGGAATCGCCGTTAAACCCGAAGATCCCATCGCGCTGAGTTCCGCACTTGAATACGTAACTCGGCCTGAACGCATTAGTCGCTACGGCGAAAGTGCCCGAAGCAGCGTCGTTAACGCCTGGCCGAATTACCTGTCGGCCTGGTCGGAGCTGTTGTCGTAATCCAAGGAGGAGCATCGTGAATAAGGAACCAGCGATCGTTTCGGTCGTCATACCCGTCTACAACAAGCGCCGCTATCTGCGACGCGCATTGCATTCTGTATTGCAGCAGACCGAGCAAGACGTCGAGATTATTCTCGTCGACGATGGCTCAACAGACGGCAGCCTCGACACCGTCTACGATATCAAAGACCCGCGGATACGCTACGTGCGACAGAGCAACGCCGGCGTGTCGGCGGCTCGAAATACAGGCGTCAAGCTGTCGCGCAGTCCCCTGATTGCCTTTCTGGATGCCGACGATGCCTGGGAACCGGAGTTCCTCGAGGCCATGCTGGCGTTGACGAGGCGTTATCCGTCCGCGGGTCTTTACGCCAGCGGTTACCGCGTACAGGTTGCCGGTCAGCCGGCACGGCCGGCGCGTGTTTCGGGCTTGCCGCTGTTACGCCGTCGTTTCTTGAGCAAGGACTACTTCAGGCTGAGCACGCGCGGTGAGTTACCCATCTCTGCCTCCTCGGTACTCATTCCACGGCGTGTCCTGATGGAGATGGGTGGTTTCCCCGAAGGCGAGGGTATGGGCGAGGACCAGCACGTCTGGTGGCGTATCTGTAGTCGCCATGCGTTTGCCTACGACAAACGATACCTGTCGACTTACTACCAGGACGCAGCGGAAAGGACCTGTCCTGCCAACGTGCCGGAAGAGGAACTCGCTTTCAGTCGCCGTCTTCGTGAAGAACTCCCAGGATTACGGTTATCGTTGTGGCAACGCTGGCACGCCTATCGATACATGGGTGCACATCTGTTGTATCTGTCGCGCGAGAATCTGAAGGCCGGAAAAACGGCCGACGCGGTAAAACTTCTGCAGGATCAGCGGACGCGTTTGTTACCGCTTAAATGGTTGTTGCGTCGGTTGCAGGTTGCGGTCGCAGCCTGACTTAAATCGTTTGCTAAGATTCCCTTACGCCCTCGCCAGCCTGCGTGCTGCGAGGGCGCTCTTTTCTATGAGTTGATAAGCCGGGAGCGGCATGACCGTCTGCAGTAGCAGCGCGATTGCCGTTGCGCAGGTGCGGGCCGGTTCATACAGAGCGATACGCCAGTTGCTTTTTAGCGCGGCTAAGAAGAGTCGTCGCGCGGTGCGCGTTTCCTGTGACCAGAGTGCGCGGCGCGACAGATAGCGATACTGATAGGCACGGGCAAGGTCGCCCCATTCCTGTATGAGCTGCGGAGCATAAGACTCCGCTTTCGCGATGAAGGCTTCCCAGCTTGCAAGCTGCCGGTCGACACTGGCGGACAGGCCGCCGGAATTCAGTCGGTACAGTGTGAGCGCCTGCGCCAAACCCGCAAAGCGCCAGTTAGTGGTACCGGCGATGCGAACCCAGCACTCGATATCCTCGGACTGACGGAAATCCGGGTCGAAGTAGACAGGTTCCGGGTCTCCGTAGCGATCGTCGAGTTTCTCGATGTCCCGGAATGTTGCCATCCTGATCACGGGTGCCGAACCGTTGCCTACCGGGTTCCTGCAAAGCACGTCTGCGGGCTCTATCGAGTCGAGCCTGGGCGCCTGGTAAATCGAGAGCAGCCGCCCCGACTCGTCCATGAATCGAGACGCCGAGTAACTGACGCCGACCTCCGGATTATCGTCCAGGTGAGCAACGTGTTCGCAGAGCTTGTCCGGATGCCACAGGTCGTCGGCGTCGAGAAGTGCGATGTACTCACCGTTGGCAACGCGAATTCCTGTGTTCCGGGCGCCTGCGAGGCCGCGGTTTTTCTGCGTGACGATACGCACGCGTGAATCCCGGTAGGCGCCGATAATGCGCGCAGTGTCGTCGGTCGAGCCGTCATTGACGATGACCAGTTCGAAGTTCGTATAGGTCTGCGCGAGCACACTGTCGACGGCGCCCTCGATGAATTTCGCCACGTTGTACGCGGGCATAACGACTGTCACCTTGATCATGACGGGTTCTCCTTCCTCAGGGGCTTACACGTGCTGGCAGAGTAGTCGGCACAGACCGACCGAACAGACCAGACATCGTGGCAGTCACAAACAGTGACTGGTAGATAAAATGAAAGACGCAGATCGCGATCGCGGTTTGCAGCAATCCGTAGGAGCTGCCAAGAACGATGCAGCACAGAAAAACCGGCACGCTCCAGATGTTCCAGCGAGCGTCAATGTGTGCGTGACCGCTCGCGCGCGCAAGTTGCGTAATGCTCTCGCCGACGATTCGCGGCACCGCCGACAGGCACAGGACCATCAGCACCGGGATAGCGTCTGACCACTGATCACCGAAGGCGAGTGGAACGTAAAGCGGCGCGAGTGCTGTCTGTGCCACGATAATCGGCAAGGTCACCAGCAGCAGCAAACCAAGAATCCGGAAGGTTGCGCTACGCAGTTCGGTACTGATACCAAAGCGACGATGAAGCTCTCCAAATCGCGGCAGCATCGCGTGCGCCGCTGCCTGCAACAGCGCAAGGCTGATGCCGAGTCCCGCGTTGCGCGCAAAATAATAGATGCCGAGCGCTTCGGTGCCGAGAAAGCGACCGATAACGAATATATCCATTTGTGCCCGCACGCTGCGCGCGAGTTCGGCACTCAGTACGCTGCGTGTTTCGGTGAACGCACCGCGAAACGAGGCGAAACCGGCCGCAGGCCGAAACTGCCAGCGCTCTGCGATGCGATAACCAACGACCCAGATGGGGACGACAATGAGTTTGGGCAGAACAATGGCCCAGGCGCCAAACCCGGCGATGGCCAGTGCCGCTGTCAGCAGGTTGTCTATCATGATCTGTGAGCTGTCGACCCACGCCGTTATCTTCAGCTGCTGTCTTCGCTGCACCCGGTACATGTGGGTCAGGCCGAGCGGCATGGCGAGATAGATGGCTGCAAGCACGATAAGCATGCCCTGCAGATCGGCGTGATTGTAATAACGGGCAACGGCCCAGGCGGCGCAGCACTGTATCGCGAACAGACCGAGGCACCAGAGCCAGTTCAACACGTACAGCGTGTTGCTTAGCCGATCAATATGCGCGTCGGCCTCCCGAATAAGCCGCAGTCCGAAGCCGTTCTGCGCAAGCACCCGCAATAATTCGTGCGATGCAATGGCCAGCGCCGCTATACCGAACTCGAAAGCAGTCAGATGCCGGGCGAGCACGACCGCCGTGCCAAGCCGGGTAACTCTTACCAGCCCCTCGGAACCGAGAAGCCACGAAAAGTTACGCGCAAATTTTCCCTGGAAAATCGTCATTGTTCACCGTCCATGGTGTTGCCTGCTAGCTTGTTGCTGCGCGGTCGAGCAGCGTTTGCCGCAGGGCGACCGCCGTTCGATTAGCCAGATCGCGAAGTTCGTCGAAATCGTCCCGGGCTGGCAACTCACCTTCGTAGCCAGAGAGTTCAAGCCGGCTGCAGTGCTCGGCAAGGTCGACAGCACCGATGCTTTTGCTGGTTCCTTTCAGGCCGTGGCAATAGCGAGCGAAAGTTTCGGCGTCGCTGCTTGTCAGCGCGTCGTCGAGCTTCTCCAGCCTGCCCGGAAGTTCGCGCAGGTAGACAGGAATCACCTTCGATAAAAGACCGTCGAGGGCGGGGCCCAGTCTCGTCCTCAGCTCATCGAGCCGGATCTCGACAGGATTCATCTCCACGAGATTACCCTCCCACGGGGCGCGTTCGCCGTCATACTTCGTTGCATAGGCCGTCTCCAGCACCTTGGCCAGTTGCACGATATCGACCGGTTTGGAAAGGTAGGCATCCATGCCGGCCTCAATGTATTTGTCGCGATCGCCTTTCAGGGCGCTCGCGGTTACTGCTGCGATATGCGGCTGCGGCCCGGCGACACGATCGCGGATTTTTCGGGTTGCCTCTACGCCATCGATAACGGGCATGCGTATATCCATCAACACGACGTCGTAGTCGCGCGCGTGCAGTGCGCGCAGAACTTCCTCGCCGTTTGCGACGGCGTCAGCCCGGTAGCCCAGCGACTCGAGCTGTGACATGAGCACCATCCGGTTAACGTCGTAGTCGTCGGCGAGCAGAATAGACAGCGGTTTGTCCTGTGCCATATTGAGGTATGTGTTCAGTTTGTCGCGATCGTCAGTGCTCGCGAGCAGATGATCGCGAGATTGATGCAACGCGGAAATATTCGTCGTCTCGAGGCGGTGGGACTCTGCAAACTCGCTTGCGGCGGGCAGCCAGCCGGGAATGCGTACGGTAAAGGTGGAGCCGACCGCTGGCGTACTGTCCACGGTAATGCTGCCACCCATGATGTCGCAGAGGCGCTGGCAGATGGCGAGTCCCAGTCCGGAGCTGCCGGCTGCGTTGCCATCGGACACCGGATCGAGCCGCGTAAAAGGCTGGAACAAAGCTTCGGTCTGCTCTTTCGCGATACCGCGACCCTGATCGGACACCGATATTTGCAACTGTTGCCAGTGGTCACTTGCTTCCGGGTGTTCGGCGGCGAAGGCCGTCGGCACCTGTTCGTCGTCCACGGCTGCTACGGTGAGTGCGACTGTAATCGCTCCGCCGTCGCTGTACTTAACCGCATTACTCAGCAGGTTCGTCAGTATCTGCTGTACACGACCACCGTCGATGACCAGTGCGTCCGGCAGCAGCGCCTGACTTTTCTGGATAATTTCGATGCCCTTTGATTTGGCGTCCAGCAGCACCAGCGAGAACGACTGCTTCAGGAGTGTCGTTACGTTGACAGGTGCGAACTCGGTGTCGAGTTTGCCGGCATCGATTTTGGACATGTCGAGTATGTCGTTGATGATTCGCAGCAGAATCTGGCCGCTTGATCGCACGGTGTTGAGCTGTGTTGCCTGCTCCGGCGTTAGTGGCGAATCCAGTAACAGACCCGTTAAACCCAGAATGGCGTTTAGCGGCGTGCGAATCTCATGGCTCATGCGCGCGAGAAACTCCGTCTTAAGATCCGCGAGTTCGATTGCCGAGTCGCGCGCACTGCGCAATTGTTCCTGCACGGCAATGCGCTTTTCCGCTTCGATACGCAGGCTTTCAATCGCCTTTTCAAGCGCTATCGTTCTCTCGCTCACGCGTTTTTCGAGACCCGACTTCGCGTCCTCCAGTGCACGGTTTGCCTCATACAGTTCGCGACTGCGTTGCTCAAGAATCGCCTCGGCCTTTCGCCGCGCCTGCCGCTCGCGCTCAAAGCGTTTTTCCCAGCGTTCGAGCGTGCTCATCTGTGGGTCTCTGCAGCAGCGGATTGACCGAAATGCGTATTGAGTAGTTTCTGCAGTGCGTCCGCACTGAGGGGTTTGCTGACTACCGGGATGCTGTCGTCGAGGCCACCACGGTCCTGTATCTGTTGTTCCGAGAGACCGGTGACGACGACAATGGCGACGTCGGTCGGTGCCTGGGCATCCAGTGCCTGGATCATCTCGAGGCCGTCCATGCCGGGCATGTCGAGATCGAGCAGCATCAGGCGCGGAGTTTTGCGGCCGAACTCAAGCAGCCCGGTGAAGCCGTTATCGGCAAAACGTATCCCGATATCGGGACGCAGCAGTTCGAACAGCGCTTCGTAATAGGTCTGCATCGTCAGCTCGTCTTCGACGATCAGGACGTCGAGTTCCGCGTCGACAACCGGGACGTCGACACCGGAGCGCTCCAAAAGCAGGGACTCCACCGAAGAACATAGAATGCGGCGGTGCTTGCCGGGAGTCTTCCACGCCTTCAGCGCGCCGTTTTCAACCCACAGCTGTACGGTTCTGACGGAGACGCCGAGGGTTTCGGCCGCCTTTCGCGTTCCCATGACTTCGCTGTCTTGGTTTGACATAATTTCCTCAATAGCAGGTTTTATCAGTTTTTTCAGTTTACAGGACCGTCCCGTCGGGCCACGGAACTGGTTCACAATTGCAGGTATTGCCGGTTTTTGTGATTCAGGCCCGGTTCCCGGTGGCTAATTCTCCTTAAACTGATAATACTGCGATACGAGTCTCAGCCACGAATCACAACAAAGGAGTGTCAGGCGCGATGAAGGGAGTTGTCTTTAACCTGCTCAACGAGATGGTCGAGGAGCAATTCGGTATCGACGTCTGGGACGATCTTATCGACACTACGGCACCGGCTTCCGACGGTATCTATACGTCAGTTGAGGTTTACCCGGATGAGGAGCTGTTCGCCTATGCCGCCGCTATTGCAGAGCTTACCGGCACGGAAGTTGCTGCCGTCGTGCGGCTGTTTGGCAACTACATGCTGGACCGCTTTGCCGACATTCACCCGGAGTTTTTCAAGGGACACACCGTCAAGTCGTTTTTGATGAGTGTGCACGACGTCATTCACGTGGAGGTGAGGAAACTGCACCCGGACGTCGTGTTGCCCAACTTCACCTATGAGGACCCGGGAGAGGACCAGCTTGTTATGCACTATGTTTCGCCGCGTAAACTGTGTCACCTGGCGGAGGGCCTTATCGAGGGCAGCGGCAGGCATTTCGGGGTAGATGTAGTGCAGGGTCATGAGGTTTGTATGCATGACGGTGCTGACCATTGCGTGCTGCACCTCGAATTTTCTGCAGCCTGAGTTGTTGGCGTTCAGTGGCTTCGCTGCGATCCCTGGAATATTTTTAATCGCAGACTGCTAAGAGATGGGGGGGTAAATCCAGAATCAAACCAGTCCTGCTGGTGAGATTAATCGCAGTTTGCATGGTCTTAAAGGAAAATCAGGGGCCAGACCCGCTTTCTATACCGTCAAAACCGCGCCGGTGGTGATTCATAAATGTGCTTTATTACGCAATTTTGTTCTCAACAGACCTCATATCACCTTTAAAGTTACGTAATGACCACAGTTGACAATTTCTTCGATAGGCCGTATTCCTTTCTGTAGTTAGTCATCGAATTCAGCCGCCGGGTCGAGAAGTGCTCCAGCGTCCCCGATCAGCTGATAGACATCTTGTGCATTGGGGAACAAATATGCTGTTAACCAGCCCGGGTCGCCTGTTGGGCGCTTTCATGTCGATCGCCCTGTTCTTTTCGTTCTCGGCGTCTGCCGCCGACTGGAACAGCACCGGTGGATCACTTCCCGATGCCGCCTGGACTGGTGATACCCCGGCACTGGTCGGTGAGAACACCGTGGGCGCCCTGGAAGGAGATGGCGGCGCCAGCGGTGGTGCCGCGACCTACAACATTCCGATAAACGTGGTGCCGGGACGTGCGGGGATGCAGCCTTCGGTGTCGCTCAACTACTCCAGCAACGGCGGTAACGGTATCGCCGGTGCGGGCTGGAGCCTGTCGGCTGGTGCTTCGATCAGCCGTTGTGGCAAGACTGCTGCCCAGGATGGCGTGACCGATAAGGTTCATTTTCTGAAGGCAAAAGACAGGCTGTGCCTCAACGGCCAGCGGCTGGTTGCGGTGAGTGGTTCCTACGGCAACACCGGTGCCGAGTATCGCACCGAACTCGACAGCTTCGTCAAGGTTGTGCAAAGCGGAGACATGGATGGTACGAGCACCTCGTTCACCGTTACCTACAAGAACGGTTACAAAGACCATTTCGGTCAGACGGCGGACAGTCGACACAGCCTGCAGGGCATCAGCAAAACATCGACCTGGATGATCAACAAATCTGCAGATGTCAGTGGCAACAATACGATGAACTACGTCTACACGTCCCACGGCAACGGCGAGTACACGCTGGCGTCCATCAGCTACACCGGACAGGGTGCGTCACTGGGGGATCGCTGGGTGACGTTTGAGTATGAGGCGCGACCCGATACAAGCACTGGTTTTCGGTCCGGCGGTTTGTACATCAGCACAAAACGGTTGAAGAACATCACCACCAAGTACCAAACGCAGACCGTTCGGCAGTATCGACTCAGTTATGCGCAAAGTACGACTAGCGGCAACAGCCTTCTGAAGTCCGCAGAGGAATGTGGTTACGCCGGTGCGACTGCGCACTGCTTTCCCGCTACCGAGTTCGACTGGTACGAAAATGCCCCCGCCTACGAACTCGAACGTGTGTACTACACCCAGCCGAACGGCCAGAAGGTCTACGTGACCGCGTCGCATTTCCTGCCCAGAAAAGACATGAACGGCGACGGCACGCTCGACTGGCCCCTGGTGTTCCTCGATGCGGAGGGCGACTACAAAGCTACGAATACCTATGCGACCCCGTCGGGTGGGTGTGCGAGAAGCCCGCAGACCTACAGAACCCGGTGTATGGATGCCGACTTCAATCGCGACGGGCTGACCGATTCCTGGGATTTGACCGGAACCTATCCGAGAGTCTTTCGCTATGCTCACACTAACGCGAGTGGCTCCACGCCGGTTTTCGCCAACACGCCAATAGCGCTGCAGAACGCGCGGGAGGAACTGCTCGGCATACGCGATTTCAATGGTGACGGGTATGACGATGTGCTGGTCCGGCGGGCACCGGTTTTGGCGCCGGGCAGCCATATCGGAACATCCCGGGTCGAGGTATTTCTGCACACCAAAAACGACTCGGCACCGTACAACGGTACGGCACATTTCGTCTACGACATACCGTCGCGACGCGTCGGCAGCTTTACCTGGATCGTGGAGCAGGAAATCGAGCTGCTGGGCGACTTCGAAGGCAACGGCATTGACGATATCTTCGTGTTCCAGAAAGACTTTACGTCCACCGCGTCATCGACGTATTCGGCCAGTTTCCGCAAGCCTCGTTTCAGAAAAGTCGTGCTCAGCCAGTCGAGCACTAGCAGCTACAGCGGCACGACCAAAGCCTTCGGCGAGAACTTCACGCAGGGTCTCGGTGAAGCCTCTTCAATGCCTGCATACCGGCATCACGAGCAGTTATTCGATCTCAACGGCGATGGTCTCCTGGACCTGATCCAGGTATTTCTTGGTACGTATACGTACAGAATAAACCTGGGTAACGGTGATCTCAGCGACGCCCAGCTCATAGGCAACGGCACGGCTATCGTCAGTAAGGTTCACAAAGGCACGTATCCGGTCGATCGTACGGGATCGTCCGGACCGTTTTCGGGCGGTACCTTCTATGAAAAGTGGTTTGCGCCGAGCCTGGTTCTTGACCACGACCAGGACGGAACCAACGATATGCTGATCCCGCATGATCGGGTCGTATCGTTTTGCTACGACCACCCGGTGTGGGTCACCAGCACAAGTTGGCAGGTCAAGCAATTCTGCGACGACGAAATGTATACCGTCGGTCAGGTCGGTCCGAGCCAGGCACCGCTGGCACCCAGCAACGACCGCAGTCTCTACAAGTACTACAAAGTCCGTTTTGACATCACCGGGTACAACGCGTCCAACATACCGCTGATTACTGCGGTGCTGGAGCCAACCGAGATCGTGTCGACGATATCCGAGGGCGCGGCATCGGACATCTATGGCAATGGACTCACGGACCTTGTGACCGAAGTGAGTTGTGTGACGACCTATCCGCAGGGCAACTGTTCATTCGGCGATGCGAGCGGTAACAACGATCTGTCGGACTACCTGGACTCTCATGGCGCAGCAATGACAACCGGCGTGTACATGAATCGGAACACAGGTTCCTATGGCAGCAGTTCGGTGAATACGTCGCAGTATGAGGTTGTCGATCGAATGAAGGCGGCGACAAACGCGCTTGGCACGAAAGTCGAGTGGGACTACCTGCCGCTGAATACCGGCAAGGCCGGAAGCGACTTCTACAGCGCGGATCAGGCGGACCTGACTTCGACGGCCGGCTATATGCACTTCGGCGCCAACATAAACGTCGTACAGGAAGTTCGTCATAGCGATGGCATCGGTGGCCTTCGCAGCTACGAGTACCGCTATCAGGATGCCACGCTGAATACCCAGGGACGCGGTTTTCAGGGCTATAAGCGAGTGATCGTGGACGACGTCGCCAACGGTCTGAGGAGCGTCAGCGACTATCACATCAAGTACCCGCTGGCCGGAAATCTGGCCGAGACACGCAGTTGCCTGATTAGCGCGAACGATCTTGAGTGCGATGGTCTTCCCATCAGCAAATCTGTTTATACATGGGATCTATGGCGAGACGGCGTACTGCGGCAGACCGTCCTCAACCAAAGTACAAACTACGCGGCGCACGTGCTGGAGAACACAAGCGCAGAGAATCGTTATTGGGTATCGCCGAAAACTCAGACAGAGACCCACTACCAGACCAGCAGCAGCCAGAGCGCAGGTACGGGTGCGTTACAGCCGATAACTGTATCGGCCTCGTGGATGCATGAAACGATTAGTGAACAGACCTTTAATGCCAACAGTTGCCAGACGTTCGCTCGACAGACGTATCAGGAGCCGGCGAGTGCCAATACATCGGTGACCGAGACAACGACAAGTTTGTTTTCCGCAGATGCGTCGGCGTGGTGGCTGTGCAAAACGAACTACCAGGCAGCCTTGACGAAGTCCGTAACTGGGAGGACCGGCGACTACGCGGCTATCGAGTCCGGTTCCGATCCCCAAAAGGCCACTAAAACAACGTTGACCTGGAACACGACTCACCGGAAACCCAGTGTCACAACCATTGAGGCTACGCAGGGCGGCGGCAAGCCGATACGCACAACGACAGCCTACAATACCCATGGGCTTCCAAGCAGCGTGAAGATCGAAGGTACGAAATACAACGGTTCTTCTTATGCAATGTCCGACCGGGACACAACGTCGACCTACTCAACGGACGGCTACTTCCTGTCTACGGTGACAAATGACAAGGGTCATGTAACTGCGACTGTAACCGAAGCCAAATACGGCGTACCGACGCAAATCACCGACCCGAATGGCCAGGTGGCGGCAATGACCTACGATCACTTCGGTCGCCTCGCGTCTTCCAAAGCACCGGGTGAGCCGACGGTTCGATCGGCGTCCTGGTGGTGCAGTGGGGTCAATGGTGGAACGTCGTGGTGCCCCTCCTACGATCACGCGGTATACCGGACGGGCTCAACGGTAACGGGTTCGCCCGATAAGTATCAGTATTTCGATCGCTTCGGACGAGAAGTCAATTGGATTGTTCGGAACTTCGATAACAACAACTACTACCGATTCCGGCAAAGATATGATTCGCGCGGCTTGTTGCGATGGGAGGTAAGGCCCTACGACGATCAGGACAAACCGAGTGCGAGATTCACCAACTACGATGGTTACGACAACCTGGGCCGCCTGACGCAAGCTCGTAAACCCCAGGCCAACGATACGCTTATGCAAACCAACTATGCGTACAGCGGACAGACTGTGAGTATCACCGCGGTCAGCAGCGGCGTTGGTGCAAAAACCCTCAACATGTCCCGAAAGCTCAACGGCATGGGACAACTCATTACAACCACCGATGCCGACAGCAACGTGACGCAATACGCCTACGATGGTGCGGGGAACCCGATCGCCCTGGAAGACGCAAGCAACAATGTCATCACGACGAAGTTCAATGCCCTCGGCCAGAAGGAGTGGGTGCACGACCCGAATGCCGGGGACTCGGATTTCGGGTACAACAGTCTCGGGGAACTCGAGCGTCAGGAAGACGCTAACGGCGACGTTATTACCTACGAATACGACGATATTGGCCGCCCCTCCAACCGGTGGACGAATGGTGTGGTCTCGGGTCGATGGCGCTACGACAGCTCCCAGTCTCATGGGCGGTTGGGCATGATCGATTACGAAGAGAACAATATCGGGACTACGGATAAACTGACGAAGTACTATCGTTACGCGACTACAACGGGAGGTAAGGACTATCTCTCGTACACGGCGCACTACATATATGAATCAGGGTCCGCGAGCGGTAATCAATACTATACATACTACTATGTTGATGAGAATTACGGCCGGCCGAAAGGAATAACGTACTCCGGCTCCGGGCCCCGATTCCTCTACGAGTACAACTCCGTGGGCTACATGACCCACATTAAAAACGCGGCAAGCGGCTACGTCTATCGTGAGATAACAGCGCTGGACGCGTTGGGCAATATCACCGCAAGCTCCATCGGCAACGGTGTCCTGACCCAGGCACAGGCCTTCCATCCGGCTACTGGCCAAATGACCCAAAACCTCGTCACCAAGACAGCCGGCGGCAGCAAGGTTCACGAGTTGGAGTACGAATACGAAGGTTTCAGCAATCTCTACCAGAGCATCGTTACTGCCAGCAACAATCTCCAAAACTACG
The DNA here is from genome assembly GCA_021773035.1 of Woeseiaceae bacterium. GTDB lineage: Bacteria > Pseudomonadota > Gammaproteobacteria > Steroidobacterales > Woeseiaceae > UBA1847. The sequence continues at coordinate 680 of JAJFKU010000050.1, read as the reverse complement.
AAACCTTCACCTACGACAATCTGCATCGTCTGGACCTAAGCGATCGTGCCTATTCATCGCTGAGCCGCCCGAATGACGTGATCGACTACACCTACAACCAACTCGGCAACATCACCAAGAAGGACGACTATTTCAGCACCGCGAGCTACGGTAACGCGGCAAGAAACCTCGGCGGCAACGCCGGCCCTAACGCCATCCGGCAAATCACCTACACTGGCGGCGGTACCACGAACTATACCTACGACAACAACGGCAACATGCTGACCGGTGATGGCCGGACGATGACCTACAATGAATTCAACAAGCCGTTAACTGTCGCAAAAGGTAGCGTCACCAGCAGTTTCAGCTACGGCGCGAACCTGCAGCGCTACAAGCAGGTCAAGACCGGCCTGCCGGGCGGCACGCAGACCTCGCACTATATCGACAAGCACCTGGAGGTGGAAAAGCAGGGTAACCGCACGACTTACCGGCACTACTTCGATGGTGTCGCCGTGCTGCATAAGGAGACCGTTGGTTCGACCGTGACCTGGACGATGGGTTTCAAGCTCAAGGACCGTTTGGGCAGCGTGGTGACGCTGGCGGACGAGAACGGCGATGTGCTGGAGCATCGCAGCTACGATCCGTTCGGCAAGCCGCGGCGTGGGGACTTCCTGGATGCGGGGTCGATTCAGTCGGCGATC
>JAJFKU010000049.1 GCA_021773035.1 Woeseiaceae bacterium | reverse complement strand
GAGCGTCCCGAAGACAGGCGGTGCGTCGTCGCCGAGGAAGAAGTCAAAGGTGGGCAGGTCGAAGTCCGCCTGGCGAATCAGCTCATCGATCTTTCGGTTCAGGTTGCACCCGCATCCGATGACGTTCCAGTAGGGGTTGAGGCGATCTTGCCAGGCCGTGACCTTGGGCTGGTCGCTGCGGCCGTGCTCGATGAAGAGGAGGGGCGCACCCGGCTTCAAGACGCGGCGGACCTCCTGCAAGGCCGCCACAGGGTCGGGGATCGTGCACAGCGTCCACGTCACCGTGGCTGAATCGAAACGGCCCGAATCGAAGGGCAGCCCGCCGTCGGCGGGAAGGTGGTGCACGTCCACGGGAAACGGAGCCGCGGCGATCCGCCCCTGGACCTTCTCGGGCAGTGCGTCCATCGGGTCGACGGTCGAGAGCCGTTCGACCCCGCTCTTGGGGTAGTGGGGCAGGTTGAGCCCGGTGCCGAAGCCGATCTCGAGGACATCGCCGCGTGCCTTCTCCAGAACCCCGCTGCGCAATGGCTCGAAGTTGGCCATGGCCCGGTCGAGGACGTGCGGGAAGATGCGTTGCTCGTAGAAGTCGTAGATGCGTCCCATGGGCCCAACGATAGGCCGCTTGAAACGACGAAGCCCGGAGTCAGCGTGTGCTGACCCCGGGCTTCTGATGGCCCTTGCCGCCGAAGGCGGCCCGGACGTTCCGGCTAGTAGTTGACCCGGAACGTGATGCCGTAGGTGCGCGGTGCCTCGAGGAATTCACCCCGAGAGATCGTGCCCGTGGCGCCGGTGCCCCGCAGCGGGATGTTGAAGGTCACGAACTTGGTCTGCTTGTCGAAGATGTTGTTGCCAAACAACTCGACCGACCAATGGCCTTCCTCGCCGCCGATGCCGATCCGGAGGTCGAACTTGCCGTTGTCCTCCTGGATGTCACGCGGGTTCGGCGGGCCACCCAGGCCCGTTGTGCCCTGGGTGCTCGTGCGACGGTCCGACTCGAAGCGGTAGTTCGCGGTCACGAAGTAGGTGAGCTCGGTCCCCGGGACCGTGCCCTCGTACTGGCTGCCCAATACGACCGTGTAGCGCGAGCTGTTGGTCAGCGAGTTGCCGCAGAGCTGGGCCGGCGGAACGGCCGACATGGGGTCGAACTCCACGCAGCCGTTCGGGTAGCGCGCATCGGCGTACGTCAGGCCGGCGCTGATGATCAGCCCCTCCATCGGATTTGCCAGCAGCTCAAGCTCGTAGCCGGCCGAGCGAACCCGGTCGACGTTGAACGTCTGGAACTGCACGCCCGTGAACTCGAGAACCTGGAAGTCCTTGAGCTTCGAGAGGAACACGCTGGCGTTCAACCGGATGAGACCGTCCAGGAGGTCGCTCTTCATGCCGGCTTCCCAGGTGTTGATCAGCTCCGAGTCGAACCGCGGGTCGGCGCCGTTCACGGCCGCCGTCGGGTCGAGGTTGAAGCCACCGGCCTTGAAGCCGTGCGTGAAGCCCAGGTACACGTTGATGTTCTCGTTGACCGCGTACACGGTCTTGAGCGTGTAGATCAGCTCGTTGTCTTTGAAAGTGTCGTCGAACTCACGCGGCGTCCCGAATCCGGTGTTGTCCACGGAGGCCGCGAACGGGAAACAGGCGAAGCCGATCGTAAAGGCCGCAACCGCCGGGCTGAAGGGCGCGATGGCATTGCCGTTCGTGATCGTGTTGTCGCATGCAGGGTTGGACGCAGCGGCCTGTTCGAAGCGGCCGTCCTTCTCCTCGTTCACGTACCGGAGCCCGATCACGAAGTCCAACTGATCCGTTAGGTGGATCACGTTGTGGGTGAAGATCGACCAGGACGTACCGTCCTGATAGAAGTTGTTCACCGCGAAGGAGCCGAGTGCGTTGGCACCGCCCGCGAACGCGCGCGACGGGTTCGGCGATGCCAGAACCGCGCCAAACGTGCCACCGGTCGGCAGCGGAACACCCGCCAGTGCGCCGATGCCCGGGATCTGCAGGAGACCGCCGAACCAGGCCGTGACGCTCGTGTACGCGTCATAGTCCGAACCGAGTTCGAGGGCGCCTTCGCTTGCCGGCGAGATCTCCTCATCGGCGTAGTAGAGGCCGACCATCCAGTCGATGCGATCGCTCGAACCCTGGAGTCGCAACTCTTGGGTCCATGTGTCGATCGACGTTCGGCCTTGGCCGAACGGGTTGCCCACACGGGACGTCGAGGGCACCGAGAACACGTCGAGGCTCACGAAGTCCGACTGCTGCACCGAGAACGACTCGAACTCGCGATACGACCCGATGTACGTGACCTGGCCCCAGCCGAGGTCCCAGTTGATCTCGGTGGAAACGCCCCACTGCTCGAAGCCGTTCTCGAACTGCTCGGCATTGCCTTCGCGCTTGTTGAACGCGGTGGTCCCGACCGATGCAGCGCCGCCGTCGGCCGGCAGGCCGGCCGCGACGAAGGCTCCGCTGCCACGCAGGATCGTATCGGTCACGATCACGGAGTCGCAGCAGCGCTCGTCGGCGTCAGCGTAGTCTGCGATCACGCGGACGCTGAGGTCTTCCGTGGGCAGCCAAAGGGCCTGCGCGCGGATCGTGTAGCGGTCACGTGTGCGGCTCTCCGCACCCGTGGTGCTCTCCTCGTAGCCGTCGCGCTCACGCCAGGCGCCCGAGATCCGAAACGCCAGCTGGTCGTTCACGGCGATGTTGGCGCCTGCCTGGACGTTGTACGCGTCAAAGTTCCCGATCGTGGCGTTGGCCCAGTATTCGTTCTCTTCAACGTTCGGCTTCTTGGTCTTGACGTTGATTGCGCCGGCCGTGGTGTTCTTGCCGAACAGCGTGCCCTGCGGACCGCGCAGCAGTTCGAGCTGCTCCACGTCGAGGAGCTCGCCGAGCGCGACGCCCGGGCGACTCAGGTAGACGCCATCGACGAACACGCCGACCGCACTTTCGAGGCCGATGTTATTGCCGGTGGTTCCAACGCCGCGAATACGAAGCGTGGTACCTCCGGTCTCGGTCTGCGACGAGTTCATGTTGAAGCTCGGCGTGAGTCGAACGAGGTCGGTCACATCGTTGATGCCGGCTCGTTCGAGCTGGACATCGCTGATGGCCGTCACTGCGATCGGAACATCCTGGATGCTCTCTTCGCGCTTGGTTGCGGTCACGACGATCTCTTCGATCTCGGCCATCGCAGGAAGCGCGACGGACAAGCCGACGATCAGAACCGACAGGAAGCGCAACCAACGCTTC
>JAJFKU010000048.1 GCA_021773035.1 Woeseiaceae bacterium | reverse complement strand
CTCCACGTGCGCCGTCGCAATCGTGATACCACGCTCGCGCTCTTCCGGGGCATTATCAATCTGATCGTACGCCGATACCTCACCACCGTGTGCCTCAGCCATCACCTTCGTCAGTGCCGCCGTCAGCGTCGTCTTGCCGTGATCCACGTGACCAATCGTGCCGACATTCACGTGCGGCTTATTTCTCTCAAATTTTTCTTTAGACATGTCCTAACTCTCGCAGATTAAGCTTTCTTAATGACTGTATCTGCCACATTCTGCGGCACCTCAGCGTATTTATCGAACTCCATTGAGTACACGGCACGTCCCTGGCTCATTGAGCGCAGATCCGTGGCATAGCCAAACATCTCGGCCAACGGTACCTCAGCACGAATCGTTTTGCCCGCAGGCGTATCGTCCATGCCCTGTGGCAGACCGCGACGGCGGTTCAGATCGCCCATCACGTCTCCCATGTAATCTTCCGGTGTCACCACCTCGACCTTCATGATCGGCTCAAGCAGCACCGGGTCGGCGTTATTCGCGCCTTCCCGAAAGCCCATCGAACCCGCAATCTTAAACGCCATCTCGCTCGAGTCAACATCATGGTAGGAACCGTCGTACAGAGTCACCTTGCAATCCATCATCGGGTAACCGGCAACCACGCCATTTTCCATCTGTTCCTGGACGCCCCGGTCGACGGCCGGAATATACTCTCTCGGCACGACACCGCCAACAATGCCGTTGACGAACTCATACCCTGTACCTGCCGGAAGGGGTTCGATTTTCAGATAAACATGGCCGTACTGGCCACGACCACCCGACTGTCGTACAAACTTGCCTTCCTGTTCCACGGATTTGCGAATCGTTTCCCGATACGCGACCTGCGGCTTACCGACATTCGCCTCGACGTTGAATTCGCGCTTCATACGATCGACGATGATGTCGAGATGCAGCTCGCCCATGCCCGAAATAATCGTCTGCCCGGACTCTTCGTCCGTATGAACACGAAACGACGGGTCTTCCTTCGCGAGCTTTTGCATCGCGATACCCATCTTTTCCTGGTCAGGCTTCGTTCTCGGCTCGACCGCAACTGAAATAACCGGTTCCGGAAATTCCATGCGCTCGAGCGTAATCTTGTTTCCAATATCGCAAAGTGTGTCGCCGGTAGTGACGTCTTTCAGGCCAACGGCCGCTGCAATATCCCCGGCACGGACCTCCTTAATCTCTTTGCGATCATTCGAGTGCATCTGCAAAATTCGCCCGATGCGCTCTTTCTTGCTCTTTACCGGGTTGTAGATTGTGTCGCCGGAGTTCAAAACGCCCGAATACACTCGAAAAAAGGTCAGATTGCCGACAAACGGATCCGTCGCAATCTTAAACGCCAGTGCGGCAAACGGTTCCTTGTCATCCGCGTGGCGCTCGCCTTCTGAATCGTCATCGTTAATGCCGACAATTGCCGGCACATCGAATGGCGAGGGCATGTAGTCGATAACCGCATCAAGCATGGCCTGAACGCCCTTGTTCTTGAACGCCGAACCACACATCACTACAACTATGTCACCGGACAAAGTGCGCTTCCGAAGCCCTCTGCGAATCTCTTCGTTCGACAACTCGCCGTCGTTGAGAAACTTGTCCAGAAGCTCCTCGTCGCCTTCGGCAGCCGCCTCAACCATTTTCTCGCGCCAGGCTTTTGCTTCTTCCAGCAATTCGGCGGGAACTTCACGAGCTTCGTAGGTCACACCCAGGTTGCTCTCATCCCAGTACAGCGCTTCCATCCTCAGCAGATCTATAACGCCGGCAAACTGATCTTCCGCGCCGATCGGCAGCTGGATAGGCACCGGGTTCGCTCCCAGACGCTCGATCAGCTGCCCGACAACACGCAGGTAATCCGCGCCGGCGCGATCCATCTTGTTGACAAAAACGAGGCGCGGCACACCGTACTTATTGCCTTGCCGCCATACCGTTTCAGTCTGCGGCTCAACGCCGCCGACAGCACACAGAACCGTCACTGCGCCATCAAGAACGCGCAGGGAGCGCTCAACTTCAATCGTGAAGTCGACGTGTCCCGGGGTATCGATGATGTTGATCCGGTGCTCGTCAAACTGCTTGTCCATGCCGTGCCAGAAACACGTAGTCGCGGCGGACGTAATCGTAATACCGCGTTCCTGCTCCTGCTCCATCCAGTCCATGACGGCCGCGCCGTGATGAACTTCACCTATCTTGTGCGAAACACCGGTATAGAACAGAACGCGTTCCGTTGTAGTTGTTTTCCCGGCATCAATATGGGCCATGATGCCGATATTGCGGTACCGCTCGATAGGAGTTGTGCGGGCCACGGCAAAACACTCACCAACGGTAGTGCGAGAATGCCTTGTTAGCCTCGGCCATGCGGTGCGTGTCTTCTTTCTTCTTGACTGCCGTGCCGCGATTCTCTGCTGCATCAAGCAGCTCATGGGCAAGTCGATGCGCCATCGACTTCTCGCTACGCTTGCGAGCCGCGTCAATCACCCAACGCATGGCCAGCGTCTGCCGGCGAGCGGGGCGAACTTCAACCGGAACCTGATAGGTCGCACCACCAACACGGCGAGACTTAACCTCGACGGCCGGCTTAACGTTCTCCAGCGCGGTTTCAAGCAGTTCCAGCGCTTTTTCGCCGGTTTGCGTTTCGCGATCGGAAATCCGGTCCAGTGCGCCATAGATTATGCGCTCCGCAACGGACTTCTTGCCATCATTCATGATCATGTTCATGAATTTCGCGAGCAGGTCGCTGCCGTACTTGGGATCGGGCAGAATCGTGCGTTTCGGGGCCTGTGTTCTTCTGGACATCTTCTTAGATTCTCTACTTTATGACTTCGGGCGCTTGGTTCCGTACTTGGAACGACCTTGTCTACGATCGGAAACGCCGGCGCAGTCGAGCGTGCCACGGACGGTGTGATAACGAACACCCGGCAAGTCTTTCACTCGACCGCCACGAATCAGCACAACGCTATGTTCCTGCAGGTTGTGGCCTTCACCGCCGATGTAAGAGGTGACTTCAAAACCATTCGTCAGGCGCACGCGAGCAACTTTACGCATTGCCGAGTTCGGCTTCTTCGGTGTCGTCGTGTAAACACGTGTGCAGACACCGCGCTTTTGCGGGCTTGCATCCAGTGCCGGTACCGTGCTCTTCGAAGGTTTCACGGAGCGCGGTTTACGTACTAACTGATTCACTGTGGCCATGGGCCTTCACTCTTCTTTTATGTCTGAAATAATCAGGGCCCGCCTGTTGGCGAGCCCTATTAAGGGCGGGCATTTTAGTGATGAGCGCAAGTCAGTGTCAAGCAACCATCGCTCACGGCCCGCCACGACCGCTAAGTTGTTGTTTCTATTAAGCGGTTGTTGTTTCCTCACCACCGTCTTGGGCAAGGTCCGTTTCACCTGCCGCAACTGCCTCGGCCTCTACGTCAGTTTCCGCCGCCGCAACTTCTGCCATCAGTGCCGCCTCGGTGGCAGCCGCTTCAGTCTCAGCAAGCTGCGTTGCCTCGAGCTGTTGCAACTGATCCGCAAGGTCCTGCTCACGCGTCCGCCGGCGATCGGCATGATGCGCAAACCCGGTTCCCGCAGGAATCAAACGCCCGACAATAACGTTCTCCTTGAGCCCGCGCAGGTCGTCACGCAGACCGCGCACCGACGCTTCGGTCAGTACGCGTGTCGTTTCCTGGAAGGACGCGGCCGAGATAAACGACTCTGTCGCCAGTGATGCTTTGGTGATACCGAGCAGAACCGGATCAATCGTCAGAGGCTCCTTGCGCTGAGCCACCAGCTGTTCCTCGACTTCGAGGAAGCGCGCTTTGTCGATTTGCTCGCCGCGCAGGTAGTTACTCTCGCCCGGAGTCGCAACAATGACCTTGCGCAACATCTGGCGAATGATCACCTCGATGTGCTTGTCATTGATCTTCACGCCCTGCAGACGGTAAACGTCCTGAATTTCCTTCACGAGGTAGTTCGCCAGGTTCTCAACGCCGCGCAGGCGCAAAATGTCGTGCGGATTCGGTTCGCCATCGGCAATGATCTCGCCTCTTGCGACCTGCTCACCTTCGAATACGTTGAGGTGACGCCACTTCGGAATCAGCTCTTCGTAACCATCGATTTCGCCGGTAATGACGAGACGACGCTTACCCTTGGTTTCCTTACCGAAGCTGACCGTACCCGTGTGTTCCGCCATGATCGCGGGCTCTTTCGGCTTGCGCGCCTCAAAGAGATCGGCAACACGCGGCAGACCACCGGTGATATCGCGAGTCTTCGAAGACTCTTGCGGGATACGCGCAATAATATCGCCCACAGAAACCTTGGAACCGTCGCCCAGAGAGATGATGGCGCCGACCGGCAATGCATAGACTGCCGGAATCTCGGTGTTGGCGAAGCAGATATCCTTGCCATCGTCATCAACCAGTTTCGCCACCGGACGCAGATCCTTGCCCGAGCCGGTACGACTCTTCGGATCGAGCACGACGATGCTGGTCAGGCCAGTGAACTCGTCAACCTGCTCAGCAACGGTAATACCGTCGATAAAGTCTTCGAACCTGATCTTACCCTCAACCTCGGTAACCACCGGGTGAGTATGCGGATCCCAGTTGGCCAGAATCTGGCCCTGCTTGACCTCGACACCGTCCTCGATCGTGATGGTTGCACCGTAAGGCACCTTGTAGCGCTCACGTTCCTGACCCTGCTCATTGATCACAGCAATCTCACCGGATCGGGAAACCGCAACGAGGTAGCCCTTGTGGTGAGCGACCGTCTTGATGTTTCTGAGCAACGCTTTACCGTTGGACTTGATCTCGATGTTGTTGATCGCCGCGGACCGGGATGCCGCACCACCGATATGGAAGGTACGCATCGTCAGCTGTGTACCCGGCTCACCAATGGATTGCGCCGCGATCACACCGACGGCCTCACCGATGTTGATACGATCTCCACGTGCGAGATCGCGACCGTAACACTGCGAACAAACCCCGTAGCGAATCTCACAGGTAATCGGCGAACGCACCATCAAGTGGTCAATCGACATGTCATCGAGGTGCTGGACAGTTGCCTCATCGAGCATCGTGCCCGCGTCATAGGCGACTTTGTCGGTACCGGGAATCAATACCGGCTCCGCCAGCACTCGTCCCAACACACGCTCACGCAGCGGCTCAACGATGTCTCCGCCTTCGACGATCGGTGCCATCGATACGCCGTTGCGAGTCTCGCAATCGACCTCTGTAACGACCAAATCCTGCGCGACGTCAACGAGGCGGCGTGTCAGGTAACCTGAGTTTGCAGTCTTCAGTGCCGTATCAGCGAGGCCCTTGCGAGCACCGTGAGTCGAGATGAAGTACTGCAGTACGTCGAGGCCTTCGCGGAAGTTAGCGGTAATCGGTGTCTCGATGATCGAGCCATCCGGTTTCGCCATCAGGCCGCGCATACCGGCGAGCTGACGAATCTGAGCCGCGGAACCACGCGCGCCGGAGTCCGCCATCATATAGATCGAGTTGAAGGATTCCTGCTCGACCATCTTGCCCGCGGCATTCTTGACCGTTTCCGAACCAAGCTTGTCCATCATCGCCTTCGCGACCTGGTCGTTGGTGCGTGACCAGATATCGACGACCTTGTTGTAGCGCTCGCCGTCGGTTACCAGACCTGAACCATACTGGTCCTGAATCTCCTTAACCTCGGCCTCTGCCACCGCCAGAATCTCTTCCTTGTTTTCCGGCACAACCATATCGTTAACGCCGATCGAGATTCCGGCAAGCGTTGCATGGCGGAAACCGGTGTACATGAGCTTGTCTGCGAAGACGACCGTCTTCTTCAGGCCCAGTTGGCGGTAGCAGGCGTTAATGACATTGGAAATCGCCTTCTTCGTCATCGCCTGATTGATATGGGTGAACTCCATACCCTTCGGCAGGATGGCCGACAACAGCGCGCGACCGACAGTGGTGTCGAGGATCTTCGTGACCTCGTGCAGCTCACCGTCTTCATCGGCCTCGTGAATCGTCACACGAATACGTACCTGCGCCTGCAGCTCGGCAGCACCGGCCTCAAATGCGCGCCGCGCTTCGTCGAGGCTTGCGAGCGTCATACCCTCGCCCTTCGCGTTGATCTTCGTACGGGTCATGTAATACAGACCGAGTACGACGTCCTGCGACGGTACGATGATCGGGTCGCCGTTGGCGGGCGACAGGATGTTGTTTGACGACATCATCAGAGCGCGCGCTTCGAGCTGTGCTTCGATCGACAACGGCACGTGTACCGCCATCTGATCGCCGTCGAAGTCGGCGTTGAACGCCGTGCAGACGAGCGGATGCAGCTGGATGGCTTTGCCCTCGATGAGCACCGGCTCGAATGCCTGGATACCCAGTCGATGCAGTGTCGGCGCGCGGTTCAGCATGACCGGGTGCTCACGAATGACCTCTTCGAGAATATCCCAGACTTCCGCACCTTCGCGCTCAACGAGACGCTTGGCAGCCTTGATCGTGGTTGCCTCACCGCGCAACTGCAGCTTCGAGAAAATGAACGGCTTGAAGAGTTCAAGCGCCATCTTCTTCGGCAGGCCGCACTGGTGAAGTTTCAAGGTCGGTCCGACTACGATGACCGAACGACCCGAGTAGTCAACGCGCTTACCGAGAAGATTCTGGCGGAAGCGACCCTGCTTGCCCTTGATCATGTCGGCGAGCGACTTCAACGGACGTTTGTTGGTACCCGTGATTGCCCGGCCGCGACGGCCATTGTCGAGCAGCGCGTCAACAGATTCCTGTAGCATGCGCTTCTCGTTGCGCACGATGATATCCGGAGCGTTCAGCTCCAGCAGGCGGCGCAGACGGTTGTTGCGGTTAATAACACGACGATACAGATCGTTGAGGTCCGAGGTCGCAAAACGGCCACCGTCCAGCGGTACCAGCGGACGCAGGTCCGGCGGCAGAACCGGCAACACGGTCAGAACCATCCATTCCGGCTTGTTACCGGACTCGACAAAGGACTCGATCAACTTCAGGCGCTTTGACAGACGCTTGATCTTCGTCTCGGAACGCGTGGCGTCCATGTCATCGCGAACTTTCAGGATTTCGCGCTGCAGGTCGATCGTCGACAGCATTTCGCGAACGGCTTCGGCACCCATGCGGGCATCGAATTCATCGCCGTACTGCTCCAGCGCATCGAGATACATTTCGTCGGTCATCAGCTGACCACGCTCGAGCTCGGTCATGCCGGGCTCAACAACGACAAACGCCTCGAAATAGAGAACACGCTCAATCTCGCGCAACGTCATGTCGAGCATGAGGCCGATACGCGACGGCAGCGACTTCAGGAACCAGATATGTGCAACCGGACTCGCCAGATCGATGTGCGCCATACGCTCACGACGAACTTTGGTCTGTGTAACCTCGACACCACACTTCTCGCAGACGACACCACGATGCTTCAGGCGCTTGTACTTGCCGCACAGGCACTCGTAGTCCTTGATCGGGCCAAAAATCTTGGCACAGAACAGACCGTCGCGTTCCGGCTTGAAGGTACGATAGTTAATCGTTTCCGGCTTCTTAACCTCACCGAAGGACCACGACCGCACCATGTCCGGAGAAGCAAGCCCGATGCGAATCGCATCGAAATCATCAACCGGGTTCTGGTATTTGAAAAGCTTAAGCAGATCTTTCATTAGTCTGTCTCCAGCTCAATGTTAATGCCAAGGGAACGAATCTCCTTGACCAGCACATTGAATGATTCCGGCATGCCGGCATCCATGTAATGTTCGCCGTCCACGATGTTCTTGTACATCTTGGTACGCCCCTGAACATCGTCCGACTTGACCGTCAGCATCTCCTGCAAGGTATAGGCGGCACCGTAAGCTTCGAGTGCCCAGACCTCCATCTCACCAAAGCGCTGACCACCGAACTGCGCCTTACCGCCCAGCGGCTGCTGGGTGACGAGACTGTAAGGTCCGGTAGAGCGAGCATGCATCTTGTCGTCAACCAGGTGGTTGAGCTTCAGCATGTACATGTAGCCAACGGTTACGTCGCGATCGAACTTGTCACCGGTACGGCCATCCCACAGTGTGGACTGTCCGGACGCATCAAGGTCGGCAAGCTCAAGGAGTCCCTTGATCTCTGCCTCGGAAGCGCCGTCAAATACCGGCGTTGCTGTCGGTACGCCGCGGGTCAGGTTGCTCGCGAGTTCGACGATCTCTTCGTCATTGAAACTCTTCAGATCTTCGACTCTGCCGCCGGTCTTGTTATAGACGGCATCGAGGAACTGACGCAGCTTCGTGATCGACTCCTGCGCCTTGAGCATCCTATCGATCTTCTTGCCGACACCCATCGCGGCCCAGCCGAGATGCGTTTCAAGTACCTGTCCGACGTTCATTCGAGACGGTACGCCCAGCGGATTCAGCACGATGTCAACAGGGGTTCCGTCTTCCAGGTACGGCATGTCTTCAACCGGTACGATCGTCGAGATGACACCCTTGTTACCGTGGCGGCCAGCCATCTTGTCGCCCGGCTGAATGCGGCGCTTAACGGCAAGGTAAACCTTGACCATCTTGAGCACGCCCGGAGCCAGGTCGTCGCCGGCTGTAATCTTGGTCTTCTTCACGTCGAAACGACGGTCGAACTCCTCACGCTGCAGCTTTAGGCGCTCAAAGGCCTTTTGCAGCTGTTCGTTCGCATCGTCGTTCTTCAGCCGGATTTCAAACCACTGTTCACGCTGCAGTTCGTCAAGATAAGCCTTGGTGATCTTGCTACCGGACTTCAGTTTGTCCGGTCCACCCTGTGCCATTTTGCCAATCAGCATGCTCTCTACGCGCTCGTAGATATCCTCTTCGAGAATACGCAGCGTATCGTCGAGATCCTTGCGAACGCTCTCGAGTTCGGACTTCTCGATCGACAGCGCACGATGGTCCTTATCAACGCCGTCGCGTGTAAACACGCGCACGTCGATAACCGTACCGTCCATTCCGGGCGGTACGCGCAGACTGGTGTCTTTGACGTCAGACGCCTTCTCACCGAATATTGCACGCAGCAGTTTCTCTTCCGGTGTCAGCTGAGTTTCGCCCTTCGGCGTCACTTTACCGACCAGAATATCGCCGGATTTCACTTCCGCGCCGATGAAGGCAATACCCGACTCGTCGAGTTTCGCCAATGCGGCGTCACCAACGTTCGGTATATCGGAGGTGATATCCTCAGAGCCCAGCTTTGTGTCGCGCGCGACACACTGCAGCTCTTCGATATGAATAGTCGTGAAGCGATCTTCCTTGACGACGCGTTCAGAGATAAGAATCGAGTCCTCAAAGTTGTAGCCGTTCCACGGCATGAACGCGACCTTGAGGTTCTGGCCAAGCGCCAGCTCACCCATATCGGTCGACGGTCCGTCAGCCATCACGTCACCGGCGGCAATATAGTCGCCATTCTTGACGAGTGGCCGCTGGTTAATACAGGTGTTCTGGTTCGAACGCGTGTACTTGGTCAGATTGTAGATATCGACACCCGGCTCGGCAGCGGTCGTCTCATCGTCATTTACGCGAACGACAATACGCGATGCGTCAACGGAATCGACGCGGCCACCGCGACGGGCAACAACCGTTACACCGGAGTCAACGGCAACCGCACGCTCGATACCGGTACCGACCAGCGGCGCTTCGGCACGCAGTGTCGGCACAGCCTGACGCTGCATGTTCGATCCCATCAGGGCGCGGTTGGCATCGTCATGCTCCAGGAACGGAATCAACGCTGCCGCAACCGATACGATCTGCCGTGGACTCACGTCCATGTAGCTGATGTCTTCAGGTCCCGCCAGGGTGAACTCGTTCTTGTGGCGCACTGCAACCAGGTCCTCAACGAATTTACCGTTCTTGTCGAGCTCGGAATTCGCCTGAGCAACGATAAACTGGCTCTCTTCAATTGCCGACAGGTAATCGATATCGAGCGTCGCCTTGCTATTCTTGACGCGGCGATACGGTGTTTCGAGGAAGCCGTATTCATTGGTGCGCGCATAAACAGCCAGCGAGTTGATCAGACCGATGTTCGGTCCTTCAGGCGTTTCAATCGGGCACACACGACCGTAGTGCGTCGGATGCACATCACGAACTTCAAAGCCGGCCCGCTCGCGCGTCAGCCCGCCTGGTCCAAGCGCCGATACGCGGCGTTTGTGAGTGACTTCCGACAGCGGGTTGTTCTGATCCATGAACTGCGATAGCTGACTGGAGCCGAAGAACTCTTTGACGGCAGCAGCAACCGGCTTGGCATTGATCATATCCTGCGGCATCAGGCCATCGGCCTCCGCCTGCGTCAGGCGTTCTTTTACTGCTCGCTCGACTCGAACCAGACCAACACGGAAGGCGTTCTCCGCCATTTCACCGACGCTGCGAACGCGGCGGTTACCGAGGTGATCGATATCGTCAACCGTACCGAAGCCGTTGCGAATATTGATCAGCGTCAGCAGCACATCAAGGATGTCGTCCTTGTTGAGCACGCCCTCGCCCTCTGAATTATCACGCCCGACGCGCCGGTTGAACTTCATGCGACCAACGGCAGAGAGGTCGTAACGATCCGGATTGAAAAACAGGTTCTGGAACAGATTCTCCGCGGCTTCCTTGGTAGGAGGTTCGCCCGGACGCATCATGCGATATATCTCGACCAGCGCTTCCAGGCGAGTTGTCGACGGGTCGATATTCAGCGTATTGGAGATAAACGGACCGCGATCGAGATCGTTAACGAACAAAGTGCTGATGTGTTCGACGCCCGCTGCAATCAGGGTTTCAATCAGCTCCGGCGTTAACTCGGCGTTGGCGGCTGCCAGCAGCTCGCCTGTCTCTGTGTCGACGAGGTCGTTCGCAAGAATCTTACCTTCGAGATACTCATTCGGCACAACCAGCTTGTCCACGGTCGACTTCGACATCTCACGAACATGCTTCGCGGTAATGCGCTTGCCTTCCTCGACGACCAGCTTGCGACCGAGCTTGATATCGAACGCAGCGGTTTCACCGCGCAGACGCTCAGGCACCAGGCCCATCTTGATCTCTTTTTCTGACAGGTAGAACTCGTTGTTATCGAAGAACAACTCCAGCATTTCTTCGTTGCTCATTCCCAGAGCGCGCAGAATAATCGTAACCGGCAGTTTGCGGCGACGATCGATACGCGCAAATACGGAGTCTTTCGGATCAAACTCGAAATCGAGCCATGATCCGCGGTAAGGAATAACTCGTGCCGAGAACAGAAGCTTGCCGGAGCTGTGTGTCTTGCCCTTGTCGTGGTCGAAGAACACGCCCGGAGAACGATGCAACTGAGAAACAATAACGCGCTCGGTACCGTTGATAACAAAGGTACCGTGGTCGGTCATCAGAGGCATTTCACCGAGGTAAACCTCCTGCTCGCGAATATCCTTCACGGGCTTCGGCGTACCGCTGGCGTCCTTGTCATAAATGACGAGGCGTACCAACACGCGAATCGGAGCAGCGTAGGTCAAGCCACGCATCTGACATTCCTTGACGTCAAATACAGGCTCACCCAGCCGATAGCTCACATACTCCAGCGCTGCATTGCCGGAGTAGCTGACAATCGGGAACACCGATTGGAACGCGGCGTGCAGACCTTTGTCGTCACGCTGTTCGACCGTTTTGGATGTCTGCAGGAACTTGTTGTACGAATCAACCTGGATCGACAACAGGTACGGCACGTCCAGAATTGTCGGACGTTTGCCAAAGTTCTTGCGAATACGTTTTTTCTCAGTGAATGAGTAAGCCATTCGAGAAATCCTCTTTGAGCCTATTTCTTTAAATGCGGACGCGAGCAAGCAGCCAGCCGCTTTGCGACTGGCTGCTCAACCGACTTTTCCTTCGCCCGATTGCCGATTCCCATAATCGGCAGCCGGTCAGGCATCTTGCGATGCAACAACTACTTGAGCTCGACGCTAGCGCCAGCTTCTTCGAGTTGCTTCTTAACGTCTTCTGCCTCGTCCTTGGCAACGCCTTCCTTGATCGTGGAAGGTGTACCCTCGACTGCGTCCTTGGCTTCTTTGAGGCCAAGACCGGTGATCGCGCGGACAGCTTTAATAACAGAAACCTTGTTAGCGCCAAAGCTCGTCATCACAACGTCGAATTCGTCTTTCTCTGCAGCCGCTTCGCCAGCGTCAGCAGCCGGGCCGGCAGCAACAGCAACCGGTGCTGCAGCGGATACGCCCCACTCTTCTTCGAGCATTTTGACGAGTTCAACCACTTCCATGATGGGCTTTGCGCTCAGTTCTTTGAGCAGATCTTCGTTTGACAGTGCCATTTCTACTTTCCTTTAACGTTTCCTGAGTCAGGAAATAAACTTTTGATAATAAAGACTATGCAGCTTCCTGCTCGCCGCGCGCGGACATTGTCCGTGCCAGCATTGCGGGAGGTTCTGCGAGTGTGCGTACCAATTGGCTCATCGGTGCCACGAACACGCCAAGCAACATTGCACGTGCCTGATCCAGCGTCGGCAAATCTGCCAACTTAGCGAGATCAGACCCTGGCATTAGTTGCCCACCGGCCGATAGCGAAACCGCCTGCAGAGCGTCATGCTCCTTGGCGAAATTCTTGATAACCCTGGCAGCGGCACCCGGATCTTCTTTTGCAAACGCGAGAAGAATCGGTCCCTTGAGCGTGTCCTGCATACACTCAAATTCGGTTCCCTCGACGGCACGGCGTGCCAGCGTGTTTTTGACCACACGCAAGTAAACGCCAGCGCTGCGTGCTTCTTTACGCAACTCCGTCATTTCTCCAACAGAAAGACCTCTGTACTCAGCTGCAACAGCTGTAACAGAATCCCCTGCGACCGCATTCACCTCTTTGACAAGTGCTTTCTTGTCTTCGAGTCTCAGTGCCATGACTACTCCTGGCTTACGGTTACAACAATGGGCGAAAACGAAATCGCCCCCCATTTATCGGAGGTATCCACCTCCTTGTCGGATGGGCAACCGAAGCCTCTTTATACTGACTCTGGTAACACCATCTGCACAGGCGTCGATTAAGACCGAACCTCATGCCGGTCACCTGTGGTCTTTGACGACCGCCGCTTCCTTGCGGCTAATGTTCGGGCCATTCCTTACGGCCTTCACATATTCACTACGGGTCAACCGCGACTCAAGCGTCGATAGTTGCCCGATCTACAGAAACGCCCGGACCCATCGTCGATGAGATGGTCAGTTTCTTAACGTATGCTCCCTTTGCCGCCGCTGGTTTCGCTTTCTTCAAATCGGCGAGCAAGGTATTCAGATTCTCAGTGAGCGCATCGATCTCGAAGTCAGCGCGACCGATCGCGCAATGGATAATTCCAGCCTTGTCCGTGCGATACCGCACCTGACCGGCTTTGGCATTCTTTACAGCCGTTTCGACGTCGGCCGTGACCGTGCCAACCTTCGGGTTGGGCATCAGGCCACGCGGTCCCAGAATCTGGCCCAGCTGGCCGACCACACGCATGGCATCCGGCGTCGCAATGACGACATCGAAATTCATTTCTCCGCCCTTGACCGTTTCGGCAAGATCATCGAAACCAACGATGTCCGCGCCTGCAGCCGTTGCCTTGTCGGCATTTTCGCCCTGGGCGAAGACCGCCACGCGAACTGTCTTGCCGGTGCCGTTCGGCAATACCGTCGAACCACGGACAACCTGATCGGATTTCCGCGGATCCACGCCGAGGTTCACCGACACATCGATACTCTCCGGGAACTTCGCTGTGGCCAGCTCTTTAACAAGGCCCAGTGCATCAGATATCTCATACGTTTTTTGCGAATCAACTTTCTCGCGAGCGACCTGCTTTCTCTTGCTGAACTTCGCCATTAGTTCACTCCCTCAACGTCAATCCCCATGCTCCGGGCGGTACCTGCGACAGTGCGAACCGCGGCATCCATGTCGGCAGCGGTCAGGTCGGGCATCTTGGTCGTGGCAATCTCTTCGAGCTGCGCACGATTGACCTTACCGACCTTGACCGTGTTGGGTGTTCCTGACCCCTTAGGGATACCGGCGGCCTTTCGCAGTAACACAGCGGCGGGCGGCGTCTTGGAAATGAACGTGAAACTACGATCGCTATAGACCGTGATCACGACGGGGATGGGCAAGCCAGACTCTGTACCCTGAGTCTGCGCATTGAATGCCTTGCAGAACTCCATGATATTGACACCGTGCTGACCAAGTGCGGGACCAACCGGGGGAGACGGGTTCGCCTGGCCCGCAGGAACCTGCAGCTTGATGTAGCTGGTAACTTTCTTAGCCATTGTAATTTCCTGTCGAGTTCAAACGCTCTTGCGAGCTCCTCGTATGGTTTTTCAAAAGGGGTCAGAGCCCTCTTTTCAAAAGGGCTCTGACCCCGCTTTAGCTCTTCTCTACCTGGCCGAAATCCAGTTCGACCGGTGTCGACCGGCCCAGAATCTGTACACCGACCTGAATCCTGTTCTTCTCGTAATTGACCTGCTCGACCACCCCGGAGAAGTCGTTGAACGGGCCGTCCGTAACACGAACGACTTCGCCCGGCTCGAACAGTACTTTCGGCCGCGGCTTGTCGACACCTTCCTGGACGCGTTGCAGAATCCTGTCCGCTTCCTTTTCGGTGATCGGCGCCGGGCGATCGCTGGACCCGCCAATAAAGCCGAGTACTTTCGGTACTTCCTTGACGAGATGCCAGGTCTCGTCATCCATTTCCATTTGCACCAGAACGTAGCCAGGGAAAAACTTGCGCTCGCTGCGCCGTTTATTGCCTTCCCGCATTTCAACCACTTCTTCAGTGGGGACCAGGATTTCGCCAAACTTGTCCTGAAGCCCCATACGCTCAATACGCTCCTCGAGTGCACCTTTTACCCGGTGTTCGAAGTTCGAATAGGCGTGCACGATGTACCAGCGTAAGGCCACTGCCATTTCCTCTAAAATCCGTTCGTTCTGTGGATCAGGCGTTAGCCGATCAGTTTCCGGGTCAGCCACAGCAGCCCCGAGTCAAGCGCCCAGAAAAACAACATCATCACCAGCGTGAACACGAACACAGCGATTGCTGTCTGTGTCGTTTCCTGCTTCGTCGGCCAGACGACTTTGCGAATCTCAACGCGCGAACCCTGGATAAAGTGCCAGAGCCGCTGACCCTGCACACTCGTCATCGCGATGCCGATACCGGCCATCGTTCCACCAAGCACCATGAGAACGCGAAACGCCTGAGCGATCTCCGCCTCATAGTAGTAATACGCGTACAAGCCGCCCACCAGCGCGGCAGCCGCGATCAGCAGCTTGATGGTATCGAGCACGCCGCTCTGTGATGTTTCTGTTTGTGCACTCATGCTTTTATTCTAAAACCAGATGACTCAAATGGCAGGCCAGGAGGGAATCGAACCCCCAACCTGCGGTTTTGGAGACCGCCGCTCTGCCAATTGAGCTACTGGCCTAATTCTGTTACTCAATAACCTTTGCAACGACACCGGCACCCACGGTACGGCCACCTTCGCGAATCGCGAAGCGCAGACCGTCTTCCATGGCAATCGGTGCAATCAGCTCTACAACCATCTGCACGTTATCACCCGGCATCACCATC
>JAJFKU010000047.1 GCA_021773035.1 Woeseiaceae bacterium | reverse complement strand
GCTCCCTGCGGTCCGCTTTATTTCCTGTAAACACTCTCTCACCCGCCCGCCTACCACGTATAGCGTCGATTTCAGGCCAGCACTTTGTAACTGCACTGACACGACACACCAGCCACTGTCACAAGGCATCGATCTGGAGAGGTATACCGGAAATAAAGCGGACCGCAGGGAGCCATTCCGGTATACCTCTCCAGATCGATGACCCTGCGAAAATGCTAGTGCGCCGATGTCAGGTCAGACACAGCCTATCCCGGTAAGCACTGCTCGACGGTATTCAGCAACGCATCGCTGGTGAGCAGCTTGAAGAAATCGTAGCCATCGCTGTCGCGAGTGTACGATTGCTTACACTTAAGTAAGTGCCACTCAAACCTGACCCTTTTTAGACCCAGTTCAGAATGACTTTGCCGGTTTGGCCCGATTCCATCAGCTCGAAAGCCTGCTGGAACTGGTCGACCGGGAAGTGATGCGTAATCACGGCTTCGATATTGAGCCCGCTCTGCAGCATGCTGGACATCTTGTACCAGGTTTCGAACATCTCCCGGCCGTAGATTCCCTTTAGCTCCAGTCCCTTGAAAATAATCTGATTCCAGTCAATGCTGGTCTCATCGGGCGGAATACCCAAAATGGCGATCTTGCCACCGTGGTGCATCGTTCGAATCATGTCACGGAAGGCCTGCGGATTGCCGGACATTTCCATGCCGACATCGAAACCTTCCTCCATGCCGAGTTCCTGCATCGTATCGTCGAGCGATTCCGTAGTGACGTTGAGGGCGCGTGTCGCCCCCATTTTTCTCGCCAGATCGAGGCGGTAGTCGTTAATGTCGGTGATTACGATGTGGCGCGCGCCTGCATATCTCGCGATAGCTACCGCCATCACGCCGATGGGCCCCGCGCCAGTAATGAGGACGTCCTCGCCGACCAGGTCGAACGATAGCGCCGTGTGCGTGGCGTTGCCCAGGGGGTCCAGAATCGCGGCCATGTCGTTGCTGATGGTCTCGGGTAGTTTGAAGGCGTTGACGGCCGGGACCGCGATGAACTCGGCAAAAGCCCCGGCGCGGTTGACGCCGATGCCGACGGTATTCATGCACAGATGGCGGCGGCCTGCGCGGCAATTGCGGCACACGCCGCAGGTGATGTGCCCTTCGGCCGATACCCGGTCGCCTTTGTCGAAGCCGCGGACTTCGACGCCCATATCGACAATCTCGCCGCTGAACTCATGGCCGACGGCGATAGGCACCGGAATCGTCGCGCGTGCCCAGTCATCCCACTTGAAGATGTGGATGTCTGTACCGCAGATTGCGGTGCGGTTAACCTTGATCAGAATGTCGTTGTGTCCAACGCCCGGCTTGTCGATGTCCTGCATCCAGATGCCGCGTTCGGCTTTTGCCTTAACCAGTGCTTTCATAGTTGTCCTAACTGATTACATTCAATTCGCGACCGACGTCGGTAAACGCATCGATAGCCTTGTCCAGTTGTTGCCGCGTGATACCGGCAGACATCTGCGTGCGTATTCTTGCCTGCCCCTTTGGAACGACCGGGAAAGAGAAGCCAATCACATACACACCGCGTTCCAGCAGCTTATCCGCCATCGTCGATGCCAGCATCGCGTCGCCGAGCATGACCGGAATAATCGGGTGTTCGCCTGGCTTGAGGTCGAAGCCACGTTCGGTCATTTTTTCGCGAAAGTAGGCCGCGTTGCTGTGTAGCTGCTGCTGTAGCGAGTTGTCCCGTTCGAGCAGGTCCAGTACGGCGATAGACGCTGCGGCGATCATGGGTGCAACTGAATTCGAGAACAGGTACGGCCGGGACCGTTGCCGTAGCCAGCCAATGACTTCCTTACGGCCGGATGTATAACCTCCGGATGCGCCGCCGAGCGCTTTGCCCAGCGTTCCGGTAATGATATCGATGCGCCCCATGACACCGCGGTATTCATGCGTGCCGCGGCCGTTTTCACCAAGGAACCCGGCGGCGTGGCAATCGTCGATCATGGTTAACGCATCGTGTTTGTCGGCCAGGTCGCAAATGGCGGCGAGATTGGCGATCGTACCATCCATCGAAAACACGCCGTCGCTGACAACGAGTCGATTGTCGGCATCGCTCGCATTGCCGAGTTGCGTTTCGAGGTCCTGCATATCGTCATTCGCGTAGCGGAAACGTTGCGCTTTGCAGAGCCTGATGCCGTCGATGATGCTGGCGTGATTGAGCGCGTCGCTTATCACAGCATCGTCCGGGCCGAGCAAGGTTTCGAACAGGCCGCCGTTGGCGTCAAAACAGGAGGGGTAAAGGATCGTATCCTCGGTACCGAGGAAGGCGCTGATTCGGTCTTCCAGCTGTTTATGAATGGTCTGTGTGCCGCAGATGAAGCGTACCGATGCCATTCCATAGCCATACTCGTCGAGCGCCTTGTGAGCCGCCGCGATCACTTCAGGGTGGTTGGCAAGTCCGAGATAGTTATTGGCGCAGAGATTCAGAACCTCAGCGGTGCCGCCATTTGAGCGAACGTTAATGGCCGCCTGTTGCGGCCCTGCGATGAGCCTTTCCGACTTGAAAAGCCCTTCGGTTTTCAGCGATTCTGTCTGCGTTGCGAGCGTTTCGAAGAAGGTTTCTGACACGAGTTTTTCCAGCGACCAAAACGGCCCGGGATTATATATCGAATTCTCGCCAATACCGATGCCCGTGGCTATATTAATGAGCAATATTAATACCCTATAATCGCCGGCCTTAGGTCAACTAATCAAAGCGACCAGAGAGCGTGGGTCTGCGGAGTCATTTCTATGAGTTTTGTCGATCAGCCGGCAGCCCGCGAGGGCAGGATTTCCAGCATTAACGATCTTTACCTCTGCGATGAGCAGGCCCTGGTCCGCGAGTTGGCCGATGCGGCGGACCCCGGCGAAGCGGGGCGGCAGAAAATCCTGAACACGGCGGCGCAGCTGGTCAGGGCCGTACGCAAGAATACCGGTAAAGACGGGGGTATCGAAGCATTCCTGCAGCAGTACGATCTGTCATCGGAAGAGGGCGTGTTGCTGATGTGTATTGCCGAGGCCCTGCTGCGTATCCCCGACGCGGATACGGCGGACAAGCTCATCGCCGACAAGATCACCTCGGCGCAATGGAAGGACCATCTCGGTGTCAGCGACTCACTGTTCGTGAACGCCTCAACCTGGGGTCTTATGTTAACTGGCCAGTTGCTGCAGGTCGATGACGGGGCGAAACGAAACCCCTCCAAAGTGCTGCAGAAGCTGGCCAGCCGGGCGGGCGAGCCGGTCGTGCGGACCGCCATGCGGCAGGCAATGAAGATCATGGGTCACCAGTTCGTCATGGGCCGTACGATCGAAGAAGCGTTGAAGCGCTCGGTGAAAAAGAACAACAAAGCGTACCGCTATTCTTTCGATATGCTCGGTGAGGCGGCGTTAACGAAGGCCGATGCCAGCCGCTACTTCGATAGCTATCATGACGCAATCGGTGCGATCGGAAACGGGCCGCAGGGCGGGTCGCCGGATATATTCTCGGCCCCCAGCATCTCGGTGAAACTGTCGGCGCTGCATCCACGGTATCTCTACACCCACGAGGAACGGGTGCAAAAGGAACTCGTACCGTTGGTCACGGAATTGGCAAAACACGCGAAGGCGTCCGGCGTAGCCCTTACCGTCGACGCGGAGGAAGCGGATCGCCTCGAAATCTCGCTCGACGTCTTCAGGGCGGTTTATAGCGATGCCGCGCTGAGCGGATGGGATGGCCTGGGGCTGGCGCTACAGACCTATCAACGGCGCTCGCGCTCAGTGCTGACATTTCTGCAGGACCTTGCAGCGCAGGAGGGGCGACGAATTCCCGTGAGGCTGGTTAAGGGGGCGTACTGGGACACCGAGATAAAGCGCGGCCAGGAACAGGGACTTGAGAGCTATCCGGTGTTTACGCGCAAGGTGCATAGCGATGTATCTTATCTTGCCTGCGCGCGGCAGGCGCTGGCGGCCCGCGACGGTATCTACCCACAGTTCGCGACGCATAATGCACATACGCTGGCCAGTATCCTGCACTACGCCGGTTCGAATCGGGATTACGAGTTCCAGCGTCTGCACGGCATGGGAGAAGAGCTCTACAATGAAGTCATTGACGAGGAAAAACTCGGGCGCCCGTGTCGTGTGTATGCTCCGGTAGGCAGCCATGAGGACCTGCTGCCCTACCTGGTTCGCAGGTTGCTGGAAAACGGCGCGAACACGTCTTTTGTGAACCGCATCGTCGATGAGTCGATCGACGTCAGCGAGATTGTTGCCGATCCAATTGCTGCGACGCGGGAGCACGACTGTTCGCCGCATCCCAGGATCGCCAGCCCGTCGGCGATATTCGCGGAATCGCGACAGAACTCGCAGGGTGTCAACCTCCCGGACCGCGGAGTTCGCCGCGACTTGTACCGGGCAATGGATGAGCGCACGCCCGAAACCTGGAGCGGCGCGCCCATTGTTGCCGGCGAGTTGCGGAGCGGGGAGGAAATTCAGTCTTATAACCCGGCGAATACCGAAGAAATCGTCGGAACCTGTCAGCAGGCTGACGAGACTTTGGTCGACGAAGCTATCGATATTGCGACTCAAGGGCAGCCTGACTGGGACCGGACACCGGCGGACGAACGTGCGGCTATACTCAACAAAGTCGCCGACCTGTTCGAGGAGAATACGGCCGAGCTGCTCGGGCTCTGTATCAAGGAGGCGGGTAAGACGCTCCCTGATGCGGTATCCGAGTTGCGCGAGGCGGTGGATTTTCTGCGCTACTACGCTGCTGAGTCGCGTACTCATTTCGGTGAACCGGCAGTGATGCCCGGTCCGACAGGCGAGCGCAACACACTCGGTTTGCGTGGGCGCGGCGTGTTCGTTTGCATCAGCCCCTGGAATTTTCCGCTGGCAATTTTCACCGGGCAGGTCGCTGCAGCATTGGCGGCTGGAAATGCCGTTTTGGCTAAACCGGCGGAACAAACGCCACTGGTCGCGTTTCGTGCCGTGCAGCTGATGCTTGAAGCCGGCGTTCCAGGCGACGTACTGCATTTTCTCCCGGGCGACGGCGCAATCGTCGGTGGCCGGGCGGTTGCCGACCCGCGGGTTGCCGGCGTAGCGTTTACCGGCTCCACGGAAACCGCTCGCGTCATCAATAAATCACTGGCCGATCGGGAAGGGCCGATTGCCGTGCTGATCGCCGAGACCGGTGGTCAGAACGCGATGTTTGTAGACAGTTCGGCACTGCCCGAGCAGGTCGTACTGGACAGTATTTTTTCTGCGTTCAATAGTGCCGGGCAGCGTTGTTCGGCGCTGCGACTGCTGTGTTTGCAGGAAGAGATCGCGCCGCGGGTTCTTGAGTTGCTGCAAGGGCATATGGACGAGTTATCGATAGGTGACCCGGCCCTGCTGGACACCGATGTCGGGCCGGCGATTGACGAAGACGCGCGTGCTTTGCTTGAGAAACACGTTGCCCGGATGGAGACTGAGGCAACGGTGCTGCATCGGTGCGAACTGCAGCCAGCGACCGGTGCAGGAACATTCTTCGCGCCGACGCTGGTGGAGATCGAGAGCATCGACGTACTGCAACGCGAAGTGTTCGGGCCGGTGTTACATGTGCTGCGCTACAAGAGTAAAGACATGTCCGCTACGCTCGATGCGATAAACAACACCGGCTACGGGCTGACGATGGGACTGCACAGCCGTATCGACTCGCGGGCGAGCAAACTTGCGGCACTTTCCGCTGCCGGCAATATCTACATCAACCGCAACATGATCGGTGCGGTCGTCGGCGTGCAGCCGTTTGGTGGCCGCGGGCTGTCGGGCACCGGGCCTAAAGCCGGCGGTCCGCATTACCTGCCGCGCTTCGCCAGCGAGTACACGGTCAGCAACAACACATCGGCGGTTGGCGGCAACGCCAGCCTGTTGTCGCTCGGAGGTGAGTAGTGGCAGCCGTCAGTATTTTCGATATTTTCAAGATCGGCATCGGACCATCGAGTTCGCATACCGTGGGACCGATGAAAGCGGCGCTAGCGTTTGTCGAGTCGCTGTCCGGGGTAGCTGCCGACGTCGCCAGCATCGATGTATCACTGCATGGCTCACTCGCCTGGACGGGTAAGGGTCATGGCACCGACTCGGCGATACTCCTGGGTCTGTCCGGCGAACAGCCGGAAACGATCGACCCGGATGTTGTCGACGATCGGCTTAGAGCCATGCATACCGATAAGCGCCTGAATATACCTGGCATTGGTGAGTTGGGTTTTGATCCCGAAAAAAATCTTGTGTTCGATTTCGACAAGGAGCTCCCACGGCATACAAACGGTATGCGCTTTGTCGCCAGGGCGGCGTCCGGTGAGCCGTTGTCCGAGGAGCTGTTTTATTCGCTCGGCGGCGGCTTTATCGCGAAGAACGACGATCCGGAGCCATTGTCGCAGGAGGGTGAGCCGCCGCTGCCGTTCAATACCAGCGAGACGTTGCTGCAGTGCGCGGAGGAGAATGGCCTGAGCATTGCCGAATTAGTCTATCGAAACGAAACCTCGTGGCGCTCGGCGGAGGAAGTCGATGCCCGCATGGGGATGCTGGCACAGGCAATGCGAGACTGCGTTGCCCGGGGTCTGCGAACGGAAGGTGTGCTGCCGGGCAATATGTCGGTGCTACGGCGCGCCGCGAAGCTCGGCAAGACCTTATCGAGCCGCAGCGTCGCGTCGCCGCTGCAGGCGATGGAGTGGGTCAACGCCTATGCGATCGCGGTCAACGAGGAAAATGCCGCAGGCGGGCGCGTCGTAACCTCGCCGACCAACGGCGCGGCCGGCATTATCCCGGCGGTGCTGATGTACTACGAGCAATTCGTCCCCGACGCGGACGAGGAGGGTGTGCGAAAGTATCTGCTGACGGCCGGTGCGATCGGCGTGCTTTATAAGACCAACGCATCGATTTCCGGGGCAGAGATGGGCTGCCAGGGTGAAGTGGGTGTTGCCTGTTCTATGGCGGCGGGCGGACTCGCTGCCGCGCTTGGCGGCTCGAACGATCATATCGAGGAAGCGGCGGAAATCGGTATGGAGCACAACCTCGGATTGACCTGCGATCCGATCGGTGGACTCGTGCAGATTCCCTGTATCGAGCGTAATGCGATGGGTGCCGTGAAAGCGATCAATGCGGCGCAGCTTGCAATGCACGGTGACGGTACGCACAAAGTGACACTGGATCAGGTTATCGAGACGATGCGCCAGACCGGCCTGGACATGTCAACGCACTACAAGGAAACCTCGCAGGGGGGGCTGGCGGTAAACGTTCCTGAGTGCTGACTCGTCAGTTGGCGAGTTTTGGATAGTCGTGCACGAGCAGTTCCGTCTTCGGTTGCTCGTAAAGGTGCCAGTCATCGCGATCGATCTGCACGGAAACGACGCCCGCCGTCGGCAGGTTGTCGGTGATGCCCGGGGACAAGAAATTGGCAAAGACCGTCAGGCCCGGATTGTGGCCGATGACCATCAGGCTGTTGAAGCCGTTATCCTGGGCGACAACGGTATCCAGCAGCCGCTCCAGAGACGCCATGTAGATACCGTCCTCGCGCTGCAGAAATTCCATCGGATAGCCAATCTCGCGGGCGATAACCTGAGCCGTCGTCCAGGCACGAACGGCCGGGCTGGCGAGAATCAGCGACGGTCTGATACCGTGCTCGACGAGTCGCTGCCCCATGAGCGGCGCATCGCGTTCGCCGCGCGCATTCAGCGGTCGCTGCTTGTCGCTCAAGCTGCCGGATGTCCAGCTCGATTTAGCGTGCCTCATTAACGTTAATATTTTCATATGGTTAACGTTATTATAAAGAAATTACATTAGACCTGTTTGCAGACGTGCCTCGTCAGACATCATAGCGACATTCCACGGCGGGTCGAATACCAGCTCGACGTTAACGTCGGAGATCGTCGGAATAATAGCGATTTTCTCACGTGCATCGGCAACCAGTACGTCGCCCATGCCGCAGCCCGGTGCGGTCAGCGTCATATCGACGCCGACGGAGCGCTGGCCGTTACCCAGCGGCGTGATGTCGCAGCGGTAAATGAGGCCCAGGTTAACGACATCGACCGGAATCTCCGGGTCGTAGACGGTTTTCAGCTGCTCCCAGATAACGGCCTCGATATCGGCGTCCGTCGCGTTCTCGGGGATGCTGGGTGGCGGGACCGGTTCCTTACCGATTGCGTCGGCGTCAATACCGGATACCCGGAACAAATTTCCCTCGACATAAACGGTGAAGCTGCCGCCGAGCGCCTGCGTAATAAATCCGCTGGTGCCCTCGCGCAGCGTTAACTCTTCACCCGCCGGAATAATGACGGCAGTGACGTCGCGGGACAGTGAGAATGGTTCATTGGTATGGCCGAACATGTGGGTCCTTACTCGGTTGTGGCTTTCGAATCGGATTGTTTCAGCGCGGCGTGTAACGCGTGCCATGCCAGGGTCGCGCATTTAACCCGGGATGGATACTCACGGACGCCATCCAGCGCTCGTAATCTGGACAGGTCGGTTTCCTGCGTTGCCGACGCGCCGTCATTTGCCTGTGTCAGCCGTTGCGTTACGGTGCGGAAGCAGGCATCGGCATCCTCGACAGAGAGCCTGGTGACGGTCTCGGTCAACAGCGATGCCGACGCCATCGAAATCGCGCATCCGGAGCCCTCGAAACCGACGCTGACGACCGTTTGCTCTGCGTCGACGATGAGATACAGGCGCAATTTATCGCCACACAGAGGATTGATGCCCTCGGCGGTATGCGTCGCATCGTCCAGGCGCCCGAAATTCCGCGGTTTTCGCGCGTGGTCGAGAATCACCTCGCGATACAGTTCCCTGAGTTCGTCTTTTTGCAGTGTATCGTTCATGCGAATATCTGTCGCGCCTTCTCCAGCGCTGCGACAAGATGGTCGACATCGTCGCTGTTGTTGTAAAGCCCCAGGGAGGCTCTGGCGGTTCCCGGAAGACCGAATCGTTTCATGACGGGCATGGCGCAGTGGTGTCCCGTACGGATGGCGACTCCCTGATGGTCGAGAATCGTACCGAGGTCGTGCGGGTGTATATCGTTCAGCATGAACGATTGAACACTGGCCTGATGCTTTGCGGTACCGATCAGCCGAACGCCGTCGACACTCGCGAGCTGACTGGCAAGGTAGGCATGCAGGGTCTTCTCATGTTCGTAGATACTGTCCATGCCGACAGACAGCAGGTAGTCCACGGCGGTGCCGAGGCCGATAACGCCTGCGATATTGGGTGTTCCGGCCTCAAATTTGTAAGGCAGTTCGTTAAAGACGGTGTTGTCGAAACTGACTTCGAGGATCATGTCACCGCCGCCCTGATAGGGCGGCATCTCCTCGAGCAGGGCCTCGCGGCCCCACAAAACGCCGGTGCCGGTCGGGCCGAACATTTTGTGTCCCGAGAAGGCGTAGAAATCGCAGCCCAGCGCCTGAACATCGATGTTCATGTGTGGCACGCCCTGCGCGCCATCGACGAGGACAGCAATGCCATGTTGCCTGGCTTGCGCAATAATGTCGGCCAGCGGGTTTATCGTTCCAAGCGCATTCGATACATGGCCAATGCCAAGCAGTTTCACGCGCTCGCTCATCAAAGCAAACAAATGTTCGAGGTTGACGTCGCCATCGTCGTCGATGTCCGCGACGATGAGTTCCGCGCCCGTCTGCTCACATACCAGTTGCCATGGAACGATATTCGAATGGTGTTCGAGACCGGTGATTAGTATCTGGTCGCCGGCGCTCAGGGTCGGCCGGCAGAAGCTTTGTGCAACCAGATTAACGGCCTCGGTCGTACCGCTGGTGAGTACGATTTCGGCGCGGTTCGATGCATTGATAAAGGCGCATAGCTTGTCGCGCGCGCCTTCGTAGAGTTCCGTAGCGCGATGACTCAGTGTGTGCACGCCACGATGAACGTTGGCGTGGTCATTGCGCTGATAGCGGGCAACCGCGTCGATGACTGCTGCGGGTTGCTGGGCGGAGGCTGCACTGTCGAGGTAAACGAGCCGGTGGCCGTTGACGTCCTGATCCAGTGCCGGAAAGTCGCTTCGACACTGAGCAATACCCGTACCGAATGTTGCCTGCGTCTGGCTCACGATATCGCCTCCCGAACAAGCGTCGACAGACGCGCCTCGACCAGTGCCGTAACCGCCTCCCGGCTTGCTGCCACCGGCGCCCGGTTTACGAAGCCCGCGGCGAAGGCATGCGTAAGAAGTTGCTGGGCTGCACGTTGATCAAGCCCGCGTGTGCGCAGATAAAAGATCGCGGCCTCGTCCAGCTGTCCGACGGTTGTGCCGTGGGCGCACTTCACATCGTCGGCGTAAATTTCGAGCTCGGGTTTGGCGTCGATTTCAGCTTTGTCCGATAACAGCAGGTTGTGATTCGCCTGCCTGGCGTCGGTGCCATCGGCGCCTTCGTGAACGACGGCTTTGCCGTTCCAGACGCATCGGCAGCGCCCGTTGAGGATGCCCCGATATTCTTGTGAAGAGGATGCAGGGCCGACGCGATGATCTACCCGTGTGTGATTGTCGATATGCTGGTCGTCACCGGCAAGATACAGGCCGTTGAAATTCGCCGACGCGCCCGGCTTGGCCAGATTCACGTCAACATCGTTGCGAATGAGTCCGCCGCCGAGGTCGTAGCCGGCCATTTGCAGTTCGCTGTCGGTATCGAGCTCGATGGCAAAGCGGGCGGTTTGCACGTGCTTCAGGTCGCGATCCTGGATGCGGACGTAGGCTGCTTTCGCCGACTCGCCGATGTGCAATGTGACCGCAGAGTTGCTGTAGTGGTCGCCGTCGCCAGATGATGAGTGATACTCAATGATCTCCGCATCGCAACCGGGCGCAACCTCGATGTCGATAGTTGCCTGCGACACCTGCGCACCGGAAAGCGCTTCGTCGATAATGAGTATGCCGAGCGGTTTCTCGGTTGCAGCGTTAATCTCAATACGAAGCGCATCGCGTTGCAGGGCCGAGTTGAGCCTGGCCAGCGGGTCGTCGGCGAGCGCTTCTGCGTGCCTTAAGCGTTCGATTCCGATGTCGCCGCCTTCGGGAAAGGAGGAGGGATCGGGCACGCCATTTTCGATAACAATCCAGTCGGCATCGACTGCCGCCGTAAGCGCTGCAATGGCCTGCGGCGAAGCGGCATCCGGAGCGCGGCTGACATCCTCCTGCAACCAGCGCGTGCTGATGTCGATAGCGGAGCTTAAGTCTGTGTACTTCCAGTCTTCGTGCCGCGTCGTCGGCAATGCCGAGACGGCCCGTCGGATCCGGTCGACTGATAGAGGCGCCTGCGTCATGCGCTCGCTGCCTCACGTACCCAGTCGTATCCCTTTTCCTCGAGTTCCAGAGCCAGTGATTTATCGCCGGAACGTACGATCCGGCCGCCGGACAATACGTGAACGTGGTCGGGCTCTATGTAATCGAGCAGGCGCTGGTAGTGGGTTACCAGCACGATGGCGCGATCCGGTCTGCGCAGGGCATTTACGCCTTCTGCCACCGCTTTGAGCGCGTCGATATCGAGACCGGAATCGGTTTCATCGAGTATCGCGAGCTTCGGTTCGAGCATCGCCATCTGCAGAATCTCGTTGCGTTTTTTCTCGCCGCCGGAGAAGCCTTCGTTGACGCCACGATTCAGAAACTTCGGGTCCATGCCCAGTGCCGCCATTTTTTCCCTGGCGAGCTTCAGGAACTCAAAGGCATCGATTTCACCGAGTCCCTGATGCTGGCGTTTCGCGTTGACGGCGGCTTTCAGCAGGTAGGCGTTGTTTACACCGGGTATCTCGACCGGGTATTGAAAGCCGAGGAATATCCCCTCGCGTGCGCGTTCTTCAGGCGCGAGTTGCAGCAGGTCGCTGCCGTTAAAGAGGACTTCGCCGCCGGTCACGACATGGTCTTCATGGCCGGCAACGACCTGCGCAAGCGTGCTCTTACCGGAACCGTTCGGGCCCATGATGGCGTGTACTTCGCCGACGTTAACGGACAATGACAGACCGTGAAGAATTTCAGTGTCACCAATACGGCTCTGCAGATTTTTAATTTCGAGCATTTTCATTCCTATCCGACGGCCCCTTCGAGACTGACGTTCAGCAACGCCTGCGCCTCGACGGCGAACTCCATCGGTAATTCCTTGAAGACTTCCTTGCAGAAGCCATTAACGATCATGTTGACGGCATCTTCTTCCGAGATACCGCGTTGCCGGCAGTAGAACAGCTGGTCGGCCGAGATTTTCGACGTCGTCGCCTCGTGTTCTATTTTCGCTGACGGATTCTTGATTTCCATATACGGGAAAGTGTGGGCGCCGCACTGTTTGCCGATCAGCAGCGAATCGCACTGCGTGTGATTACGAGCGCCGTGTGCCTGCGGCATGACTTTGACAAGTCCGCGATAGGCATTCTGCGCGTGGCCCGCCGATATTCCCTTGGAGACAATCGTGCTGCGCGTATTTGCGCCGATATGAATCATCTTCGTACCGGTATCGGCCTGCTGCCAGTTGTTGGCCACCGCGACGGAGTAAAATTCGCCGACGGAGTTCTCACCGCGTAACAGGCAGCTGGGGTACTTCCAGGTAATTGCAGAACCGGTCTCGACCTGCGTCCACGAAATCTTCGAATTGGCGCCGCGACAGTCCCCCCGCTTGGTGACGAAGTTGTAAATGCCGCCCACGCCGTTTTCGTCGCCGGGATACCAGTTCTGTACTGTTGAATACTTGATTTCGGCGCCCTCAAGCGCGACCAGTTCGACGACGGCGGCATGCAGCTGGTTCTCATCGCGCATAGGCGCTGTGCATCCTTCCAGATAGCTTACATGGCTGTCTTCGTCGGCAATGATCAGCGTGCGCTCGAACTGACCGGTATTGGCGGCGTTGATACGAAAATAGGTCGAGAGCTCCATCGGACAGCGAACGCCTTTCGGGATATAGACGAAAGAACCGTCGCTGAAGACGGCGGAGTTCAGCGCGGCATAGAAGTTATCGCGGCGGGGAACGACACTGCCCAGATACTTCTGCACGAGTTCGGGGTGTTCTCGAACGGCTTCGGAGAACGAGCAGAAAATCACGCCGGCCTCGTAGAGTTTTTCCTTGAATGTCGTTGCTACGGATACGCTGTCGAACACCGCATCGACGGCGACACCGGCGAGCCGCGCCCGTTCGTGCAGCGGAATGCCGAGCTTGTCATAGGTCTCGAGCAGTTTCGGATCGACTTCGTCCAGGCTTTTCGGGCGATCGTCGTCTGATTTGGGCGCCGCGTAATAAGAGATGGCGTCGAAGTCGATGGGCGGGTAGTGGATATGCGCCCACTCGGGCTCTTTCATTTCGAGCCACTGCCGGTACGCCTGCAGCCG
Organism: Woeseiaceae bacterium; assembly: GCA_021773035.1. Taxonomy (GTDB): domain Bacteria; phylum Pseudomonadota; class Gammaproteobacteria; order Steroidobacterales; family Woeseiaceae; genus UBA1847. The sequence continues at coordinate 38,890 of JAJFKU010000047.1, read as the reverse complement.
CCATTCGAGCATGAACTCCGGTTCTTGTTTACGCGCGGAAATAGCACGCACGACATCCTCGTTAAGTCCTGGCGGCAGACTCTCCGTGGCGATGTCTGTAACGAAGCCGTGTTCGTATCGTCTGTTGACGAGGCTTTCCAGATTTTCTGCTGTCATTGTCGGGTCGTCATCTGTTTAGGCGTCCTTTTTTTCGACGCTGATAGGTAGGCCGCCGAAGCGAAACTGTGGAACCGGGCGACTGCTGCGCAACAGGTCGTGCAGCGAAACTTCGTCGAGCGCATGGCGAATAGCGACGTTGATTCGCTGCCAGGCACCGCCGACGCTGCAGACGCCCTCGTGCTCGCACTGGCTGTCGCTGGCGCTGCACTCGGTGATGGATACCGGGCCTTCCAGTGCGTCTATGACGTCGGCTGCGCTGATGTCAGAGGGCGCGCGGGACAGCTGGTAGCCGCCGTTGGCGCCCCGGGTCGAAACAACCAGTCCGGCCCGGCCCAGCGACTTGAATAACTTGCTCACGGTTGGCATTGCGATACCGGTGGCGGTTGCCACTTCGGCGGCACTGCATACAGAGCCCCGGTTTGTCGCCAGGTGGGCGAGCAAAACGGTTCCATAGTCGGTGAGTTTGCTGATTCTGAGCATCGGGTCCGGTGGTTGAAAATCAATAAGGGACCATTTTAGTCCTATTTCGCGCCGCAGGCTATAGCCGGGGTGATTTTCGTACATCGGATCGGTCGCTTTTGATATGATGCGCCGTCGCGAATTTCGAACCTGAAAATTAAACAGTCTGCCTCACCTCGGGAAGTACGAAACGAGTATGGGGTGGACGCTGGCGGGCGGGGCGATAGAGCTTTGGGCAACAACTCGGAAAATCTGATTGAGATCGTGGATCTCAAGTATTCACGCGGTTCGCGCGTAATATTTGAGGGCCTGAATCTGACCATTAAACGCGGTGAGGTCAGCGCGTTTATGGGTCCGAGTGGCACCGGTAAAACGACCTTGTTGAGACTGATTACGCGTCAGCTGGTACCGCAGCACGGCGTGATCTACTTCGATGGCCTGGATATTGCCACGCTGAATCAGCGGCAGCTGTATGAGATGCGGCAGCGTTTCGGCATGTTGTTCCAGAACGGTGCGCTGCTGACCGACCTCAGCGTTTTCGAGAACGTTGCTTTCCCGTTGCGCGAGCATACGAAGCTTACGAATCGCCTCATACGCCATATTGTGCTGACGAAGCTGCACGCCGTCGGATTACGCGGTGCCGCAGATATGATGCCCGCCGAACTGTCGGGTGGCATGGCGAGACGTGTGGCGTTAGCCCGGGCGATGGTCATGGATCCGGAAGTACTCATTTACGATGAGCCTTTTGTCGGGCTGGACCCCATTTCCATGGGTGTGATCGTGCGGCTTGTCCGCCGTATGAACGATGTGCTTGGCATAACCAGCATTGTCGTCAGTCATGACGTTGCCGAGGTTTCGACGGTGGCCGACAGAAGTTACCTGATCTCAGATGGCAAAGTCGCGGCGAGCGGCAGCCCCGATGAGTTGAGCGCGGCGAACTCCGAACTGGTGCGGCAGTTTATGCACGGCATGGCCGACGGTCCCGTGGCGTTTCACTTCGAGGCGCCGAATTACGCCGAACAGTTGCTGGGACGGGATTCGGAGTGAGAGCACTGCTGCGGGATATTTACAGTACCAGTCACGAATTCGTCCGCACCTTCGGCGCATTCCAGCTGTTTTTCCTGCGACTGTTGCAGCATTCGCCGCGAATGCTGTTGCGTCGTCCGGGGCTGGTGGTTAAGCAGATTTACAATGCCGGTGCGCTGTCGCTGGTGATTATCATGGTCTGCGGTTTCTTTGTCGGCGGCGTACTCGGTTTGCAAGGCTACGCTAATCTGGCGCGTTTCAATGCCGAAGATTCGGTTGGCACCGTCGTTGCACTCGCCCTGATCAAGGAGCTTGGGCCGGTGATTACGGCATTGCTGTTCGCCGGACGGGCCGGAACCGCATTATCGTCGGAAATCGGTCTGATGAAGGCGACCGACCAGTTATCCGCGATGGAGATGATGGCCGTCAATCCGGTGCGCCGCGTGCTGGTCCCGCGGTTCCTCGGTGGCGTCGTCGCGATGCCGCTGCTGGTGGCAATCTTCACTTGTATCGGGCTGTTTGGCGCCAATGTCGTATCGGTTAACCTGCTCAGCGTCGATGTCGGTGCCTTCTGGCAGCAGATGCAGCTGTCGGTGGCGATGGATGACATTCGCGAAGGCATTTTCAAGAGTATCGTATTTGGTGTCGTTGCCAGCGTGCTGGCGGTGTGGGAAGGCTACAATGCTATTCCGACCGCCGAGGGCGTTGGCCGGGCGACGACAAGAACCGTTGTGATCACGGCAATTTCAGTGTTGATTCTGGATTTCATGATCACGGCCGTCATGCTTTAAGGAGCAGACATGCAGCAAACACGTTCAGTAGAAATCGGCACCGGCTTATTCGTTCTTCTCGGAATGTCGGCCCTGTTTTTCTTGACGACCCAGACCACGGGTGGAGATAGTTTCTCGGCCGCTGAAACCTACACGGTTGAGGCGAGCTTCGAAAACATCGGCAGCCTGAAGAGCCGTGCACCGGTGGCAATGTCGGGAGTGACCATCGGCCGGGTAACCAAGGTTTCGTTCGATGCGGAGACGCTGGAGGCGAGGGTGCGATTCGAAATCGATAGCCAGTACAGCCAGATCCCGGACGATTCGGACGCGAGCATTCTGACGTCTGGCTTGTTGGGGAGCCAGTACATCGGCCTCCAGGCGGGGGGCTCCGATACCTATCTCGAAGAAGGTAGCGAGGTCTATTTCACGCAGTCTGCCATCGTGCTTGAAAATCTTATCGGCAAATTTCTTGTGAATGCCGGGTCCGGAGGCGACGAATGAAGAAGCTTGTCATAGCGTTGGTTTTCGCGTTGTTTCCCGTGTCCGCGTTGGCCGCGGTAGACGAAACGCCGGTAGAAGTTATCGCGGGCGCCGTAGAGTTGCTGGCCGAAAAGCTCGATGGCCGGCGAGACGAGCTGGCTGCCGACCGGCAGGCATTGTATGCAGTGATTGACGAAATCCTGCTGCCACGATTCGATCGCAAGTTCGCTGCACAGGTAGTGCTGGCAAAACACTGGCGCAGTGCGGATGGCGAACAGCGAGAGCGTTTTATCGAGGCTTTTTACCAGGCGTTGTTGCGACGCTATGCAGATGGCGTGCTCGAATTTGAGCAGAGCAAGGTGACGGTTCTGCCATTTCGCGGTGACGTATCGAAACCGCGCACTAAAGTCAGGAGCACCGTGAAGCTCGATGATGGCAGTACCGTGTCGGTGGACTATGAGCTGGTGAAACGAGAGTCCGGCTGGTTGCTGTTTAACGTCGTTATCGAGGGTATTTCCTACGTCCGGAATTTTCGGGCCGAACTGGACTCGGAGATTCGCGGTTCGAGTCTTGGTGCGGTCATTGAACGGCTCGAGAACGAGGCTGGTATCGTGGCCGATGTCGCGGGCGACGAACTTGTGAACGAGACCGACATCGCGGGCGATGAGTAAGTTCACTCTTGATGATCGCGGCGACGGCCATTTTGCGCTGGCCGGTGAGATGTCGTTCGACACTGCAGAGCGTATTCTGCAGGCGAGCGAACAGCTGTTTGAGGATCACACGCGGCTGGAGATCGATTTGTCCGCGGTCACGCTTGCAGATTCGGCCGGTTTGGCGCTGTTGCTGGAGTGGGTGACGTGGGCCAACCATACTGTCCGGGAGATTCGCTTTACCGGTATGCCGGAGCGCATTCTGGCGATCGCTAAAACGACCGAAGTGGATGCCTTACTGTCGCGCGGCGAGCGTTGGGCGGGCTTTATTGAAGCCCCGGAAACCGGCAGCGGCGACCGGGCCTAGTTTTCTTCCTCGTAGTCGTCTTCCAGGAATTCGTCGAAGAAATCGTCGTCTTCCGGCGGATCGCCATCGTAGACTTCGTAGTTGCGATTTTGCAGATAGGACTCCCGGGTCGTCAGATAGGGGTCTTTTGAATCGTCGAGAAACTTCTCCGTTGCCAGCAGGCGATAGCGCAGGTCAATCAGCCGCAGAACCCGCAGCTTATCGCGCACCGATGTATTGTCGTAGTGATACAACGGGTTGGCGGCACGGTCCACAGGTATGAACAGCGCATCGCGCAGCGTCCGTGGCCCAAAAAATGGCAGCATGACATAAGGCCCGTCCGGCATTCCCCAGACAGCAGCGGTTTGTCCGAAGTCCTCGCGATACTCCTCCATGCCACCGATTGACGCGACATCGATGAGGCCGCCGATGCCGAAGGTGCTGTTGAATACGAAGCGTCCGAATTCTGAAACACCGCGTTTGGGTTTGCCTTGCAGGAAATTGTTCACGACCGAACGTGGCGTCGTCAGGTTTCGAAAGAAATTGGAGATGCCCTTACGGACCGGTTTTGGAACGATCTTCCGATAGCCTTTTGACAGCGGCTTTGCTGTTGCATTGTCGACAGCGACATTGACCTTGTACAGCGATCGGTTCATCGACTCCCAGGGATCGGTGTCGGACCGCTGTTCCGGTGGGATCGTAGTGCAGGCGCATAACGATGCGACAAGCGCTACCAGCGCAACGGCTCCACAGCGCTTTGATTGCATGCTAGACGGCGTTACGCGCGGACTTGCCGGACGGGCGGCCCCGCTGCATCTGGCGCAGTTGTTCTTCGGACATAAATTCACGAATGAAGTCTATACGAGCTTCAAATCGAATTCTCTGGATTTCCTGCAGTTCGGGCAGGCGCAGGGCCTGTTGCAGGAAAGCGATGCCGCCGATGAGATCGCCGATCATCAGCCGGTACTCCGACATATAGTAGAGCGATTCCGCGTTTTCGCCGGCTTCGCTGGCGGCACGGGCGATCAGGCGAACCTGATTGGGTGTCGGCGGGACATTGTTGAGCAGGTCCAGCAGCATGGTATGTGCCTTTTGCGCCTGGTCGAGTTCGAGCAAACGCTCGCCGTAGGCGATGACTAATGGCACATTTCTCGGGAACAGCTCAAGCGCTCCTTCGAAGGTTTCCAGGGCATCGTCGACGCGTCCGATGCGCACCTGCGTTTCACCGAGTGCGATGTGGTAAGCGATTACATCCGGGTTCTTATCGACGAGGTACTCGATGATGTCCAGCGCTTTGAAGTAGCTGCCGTCGCGCATGTAGGCGAGTAGCCTGCCGTAGCGTTCGACGTCATTCTGATTTTGATACGGACGTTTTTCGAAATAAGCGATAGCTTCCTTGGGTGTGTCGAAACGATTGATGATGCTGCGAATCTTCGCAATCTCATAGCTGATGGAATTGTCGCTGGTGATCTGTGGATGGTTTCTGGCCCGATTCCGTGCCTCTGCAATCCGTGCCGTCGTCACCGGGTGCGTTCTCAGGAATTCGGGTGCGCGTTCATCGGGTGCGCGGCTGTTCTGGCGCGCCATGACATCGAAAAAGGAGGCCATCCCATAGGGGTCGAAGCCGGCATCGGCCAGTGCCGCTATGCCAACACGGTCAGCCTCGTATTCGTTCGAGCGCGTGAAATTGATGCGCTGCTGCGCGGCGGTGCCCTGTGCCACTGCCACGCCGGCCTGCAGGACATCTGAATCGCCGCCGGCGACGCCAGCGAGTATGGCGCCAAGCATCATCGCCGTTGACAGGATGCTCTGGCGCGAGCTGGCATGGAGCGCGCGCGCGATATGCCGCTGGGTTACGTGGGCAACCTCGTGCGCCAGTACGCCGGCGAGTTCATCTTCGCTGCGAGTCGCCTCGAGCAGCCCGGTATGTATACCAATGTAGCCACCGGGAAGGGCGAAGGCATTAATGCGAGGGTCTTCGATGACAAAAAAAGTGAAATCGCGATCGCCTTCGTTCGTTTGAGCGGCAACCTTGTTGCCGACCTCGTTGATGTACTCGGCGATGAGCGGATCTTCGACCACCTGGCCGCTGGCCCGAATATCGCGCATGATGGCGCGCCCAATTTGCGCTTCCTGGTTAGTGGACAAAATGGCATCGGCCGGACTGCCCATGTCGGGGAGGCGGATGTCGTCGGCGCCGGCACCGCTGCAAAACACGGTAGTGGCGAGGACTGCGGCCAGGAGGCTGGCTTTTATGGAGAATCTCGGCATTTGTAATTCGACTGGGCTGATGTCGCTACGTTCCCGTTATTTCAGCGTTTTCACGGCTTCGAGCACCTCCGCCGCATGACCCTTGACCTTCACCTTACGCCATTCCTGACGCAGTTTCCCGCCGGCATCAATCAAAAAGGTGCTGCGCTCGACACCCATGAACTTGCGGCCGTACAGCGTTTTTTCCTGGATGACGTCGAATTTTCGGCACAGGGTCTCATCCGGGTCCGATATCAGGTCGAACGGGAAGTTTTGCTTGTCACGGAACTTCTCGTGCGAGGCAAGACTGTCTCTGGAGACACCCAGGACGACCGTTTTCTGCCGCCTGAACTTGCTGTGCAGATCACGAAAGTCCTGTCCCTCGGTCGTACAGCCCGGGGTGCTGTCTTTCGGGTAGAAGTACAGGACAAGGTTCTGGCCTCGTAACTCCTTGAGCTGCACGCTCTTGTCACGGGTTGCCGCCGCCTTGAAGTTGGCGACGACGCGATTGAGTCGGGGGGCTGGCATAGGGGCTCCGGTCAGGTCTTTACAGGTTCTAAGATGGCGTCGAGGTTCAAACGGTCGCAGATTTCCAGAAAATCTTCACGAAGCTGGGCGATATGCACTGTCCCAGGCACGTTAATCGCCATCTGCACGGCGAACATCGGCGAACCGGTGTGGGCGGCGGCGTAGCTCTTAGTCGCCACGTCGGCGATCTCGATGTCTCTCGAGGCAAAGAAGTTGGCGAGATTGAAAACGATGCCCTGCTGATCGAGGCTGACGATATCCACGGCATAGGGCATACGATCGCCGGCCGGCATTTTGGCGTCGGTTTGCCGGATCGATACCTTCAGAGCCTCGCCGTCGCCGAGTTTGTTGAGGCCTTGTTCGAGTTTGTTCAGCGTTGCCCAGTTGCCCGATACCAGCAGCAGCATGGCGAACTCGGAGCCCAGCGTTGTCATGCGGCTCTCCTCGATGTTGCCACCGCAGGCGAGGATAACTTTGGTCAGATCTTGAACAACACCAGTCCGATCTGACCCAACTGCTGAAATAACAATAAGTTGCGACATTTATCTAGAAAAATCCTTATTAAGAGCTGCGTTCGCCGAATAGGCCTTGCCAGCACCGGACATGAACAGTAACATCGCCGCCTTATTTGTGGCGAGGACAACATGTGTTTAGCGGTAGTCTGGTCGCACTGGTTACACCGTTCGATGGCGATAATCGGGTCGATTACACGAGTCTCAAGCGCCTCATCGAATTTCATGTCGAAAAGGGCAGCGATGGGCTGGTCATCGGTGGCACGACCGGTGAGTCTGCAACACTCGCACGCTCGGAGCACGTCGAGCTGATTGAGCGTTCTGTCGAGATCGCCGACGGGCGCCTGCCGGTGATTGCCGGAACCGGTTCGAACTCGACTGCACAAACCGTTGAGCTGTCCCGAGCCGTTGCCGGCTCCGGCATCGATGCTTACCTGGTTGTAGTGCCGTACTACAACAGGCCGGTGCAGGAGGGCTTGTATCAGCATTTTACGGTCATTGCCGACGCGCTCGACAAGCCGCTGATGATGTACAACGTTCCCGGGCGCACCGTTGCCGACATGTTGCCGGAAACCGTCGCGCGGCTTGCGACGCACGACAATATATTTGCGATCAAGGAAGCGACTGGCGATATCGAACGCCTGAAAGCCATTCAGCGGCTCGTTGAGCCGGAGTTCTTGTTATTCAGCGGTGACGACTTCACGTTGTTGCCGTTTATCGAGCAGGGCGGTCATGGTGTGGTCACGGTCAGCGGCAACGTCGCGGCGAGCCAGGTTGCCGAGTTGTGTCGCCTGGCCATCGAGGGCCGTAGTGACGAGGCGAGAGCACTGGATAACAGCTTACAGGCGCTGAACCGGGCCTTGTTTATTGAGCCGAATCCGATACCGGTTAAATGGGCCGTGAGTCAGATGGGTTTGATGGAAGACCATATTCGACTGCCACTGACGCCATACTCGGCGCAGTATCATGAACAAATGCGAGCGGCGATGCGCCAGGCGGGTGTTGCTCCGGAGGAAAATGCATGACGCCGACCAAGGCTTTATCGACCGTTGCGGGTTTCTTGCTGCTGACTAGTATTTCGGGCTGCTTCTGGGGCGGAGATGGCGAGATCGTTCTGACCTGCGATGAGCCTCAGGCGTATCAGTCCGTGGTCGGCGGCAAGCGTATCGAAGTGCCGGAAGGCCTGGATCCACTGGACGACTTCAAGGAAATGCCGATCCCCAAGTCGGAAACGACACCGCGTCCGGAAGGGTCGCGGTGCATAGAAACGCCGCCGTCGATCTTGAGTGGTACACCCGACAGCGGCTGACAGTAAAAACGGAGAGGTGGCTGAGTGGCTTAAGGCGCTCGCTTGGAAAGCGAGTGTACGTTTATAGCGTACCGCGGGTTCGAATCCCGCCCTCTCCGCCAATACTATAGATAAGTAACTGATTTTAAAGAAAAATATTTTTCGATCCACATTTCAGTCCACACTTAGATCCGCCTTACGTTCTGTTTGGCTGTTCCTGCCTGCTTCGCGTTCCAATACTAGGAAATTTCGCATGAATTGGGCGTAGCGAGGGCTCCAGCACCACTAGCCAGTCGTTCGATTCCGATGAGGGATGGACAGCGCGGCTCAGACGCCCGCATTCGGTGTAAGCGTGAATGCAGTTTGGCGGAGAAGTCTCCGCCTAGGGGATCGGTCGTTGGCTATAGCATCAAACGCTGACATTGTTTGACGTGTTTTGGGAATGGAGTCTCGGTCTGAACTGTGGAACACTTGCTGTAGTTTTCCTTCCACGACAACTGCATGGGCAACAAATTTTCTGAGCTATAAGCTGTTATTAAATAAAGATTTTTTATCCCAAGGATACAGATCGGGATACAATCGCAGGCAGATTCGTAATCCGCCGTACCAGCGATAAGGGCGAATATCGATTGATTCATTAATTGGGTCTCTCGGCCATACCTAGGTCATTCTCATTCCCGTTGCTCGTACCTATACAAGATACTAATTCTGTATTCGCACAGTGGGACTCCATGCTGAGGTTTCCTATCATCGGCTACGGAATTCTTCCTCCCTGATTCACAAACTCATGTCTCTTGAGTTCCCTAGTCGGGAATAGGCGGTAGACGCTCTCGACTAACCATGCGGACATCCACGACATTTTTTAGTTCTGCTGATAGCCGGACTATGGCGCTCGAGAGTGTTTGCAGCTCGACTTCGTCCCAATCGGTTAACGCACTCAACAGTTCTACCCTGTCACCGGGGCCGAACGCAGCTTCAATTTCCGCCAGTATTGCCGCTGCATTTGATGGCAGCATCGATGCTCGCCGGATGAGCCGAAGATTATCCACGTAGGCGTCGACTAAGCGCTCGCTGAGTGCGCCTTCCGCAGCCAATCGGGCCAATGCTCGACCAGCTAAGTTCTCGGCCCGAAACAGATCGATGATGTGCTTACGGGTCATGTGAAACGGTATCCCTGATGGTTTGGTTTGGCGATTCGGGCGGTTACACGATGCTCGTCACTCATAGGTTCCTTGGACCACTCTAGTGGTACGGGCACGATCCAGATAGTTTCGTGTTAGTTCGAAAGCCTGATTCGTGCCTATGCGATAGAGTGCCACAAAGGCCCAAAATGCGATTTCGTGATTTTTGGTGGCGATTTCTCGTCTGAACACTGGTACTAATGCAGGGTCTTTGGTGTCACCAAGTACCTCGATCAGGACACCGCGCGCCCTGGGGTTCTTCTCCACCTGCATGGCGGCAAGGACCGCTCTCTTGCTGGTATGGATACATCGAACTAGCCGCCAATACGCGGACTCAAACAGTTCTGGCTCCGTGCTTCTTGTTGCAGGAAGACAGAGTTGCAGATCTTTTAGTGTCATTCGTTCAGACACGACGCTGCGCTCCCTGGGGCCCGACCGGACCGTCCATTTTCGTATTAGTTAAGCGACTCCGGGACGCCGTCAACCCGATCATCTGAAGCTCCGCAACTATTTCGCTCGCCTGGGCGCCGGTAACGTGATCACCGATCATCAACACTGCGGCCGGCCGGATTGGCGAATCAAACTCGGATTGGTGGTGACGCCATCCAGCAACCCCATTTCAGCCTGCGTTTTGAGTTCTTCAATGTCTGCCGTATCGGCGAATATTTTCACTTCGTTCCCTGTTGTTTTGGCCGAGTCGCGGCCCGGCGCGCCATCCGGCCGGGGGGACAGCGGGCGACAACGCTGGGCCGAAACCCGAAACCTCGTTTTCAAGTAAGCGATTAAAACGCGCCGAACTCCCGCATATCACTAAGGGTTGGTATCGAGGGGCCGGCGCCGCGCCGACCGACCGAGATCGCCGCAGCGGCATTCGCAAACGTGATCGCCTCACGAAGTTTCTTGCCTTGACTTAGCGCCGCCGCCAGTGCCCCACAAAAACAGTCGCCGGCACCGGTCGTATCAACGACTTTCGCGCGCTTGCTCTCAACCCGATACCAATCCGTCGCTGACACCACGATCGCACCCTTGGCACCGATCGTTACGATGACGTATTGATCGTGCCGCGTCAGAAGCGTTCGGGCCTGATCGATCATTTCAACGAAGTTCGATGGTTGCGAAGCCTCGCTGGCATAGCAGGCGATCTCCACTTCGTTCACGATGATGAAATGTGCTCTATCAAACAGCGCTCGACCATCGGGCACAGCAGGTGCGGCGTTGACGATGCGGATTTCAGTGTCGGAAGGGGTTCCCGACCAGTGCGCATCAATCACGGCGAGCGGCGTCTCATACTGCGTCAAACTGACGCGAGGTTGGTTGGCAATTGACTCTGGTAGTTCGTCAGCTCTTAGTGCGTGGTTTGCGCCCGGTACAACCACGATGGCGTTCTCGCCGCTCGCTGCGACACTGATGTACGCTTGCCCTGTCGGATGCGTTTTCTTCGTCACCAGTGCACCGATATCGACAGCGTTGTCGGCGAGATACTGTCGCAGTCGCGCGCCATATTCGTCAGCACCGACCGCACCGATAAAGCGCGTCTTGGCACCCAAGCGCGCTGCGGCAATCGCTTGATTGGCGCCTTTTCCACCCGGGAATTGCGCGAGGTCCGTTGCCGTCACGGTTTCACCCGGGCGAGGCAGCGCCTCGACTGCAGTGACGATGTCCATGTTGATGCTGCCGAGAACTTCAACCAACATTGCCGTTAATCCCCATCAGGCCAAACGTGGCCGGCCGCACTAAGCGCGGCTATAAGGTCGGCCTGACGTTCGCTTGAAATGGACACCAGCGGCGGTGTCATCGCTTCCCACTGACCGTCATCGCGATAGTGTGCAATCACCGCCTTCATCGCTGGCACGCCGCCGTACTTCTCAACTACAAGATGAACCTCGCCTGCGACGTGACCCAGCGCTTCGCCTTGTGGCGTTTCATAGGTATCAATCACTTCCCGCAAGGTGACTGGGTTTACGTTGCCCATGCCGGTGACCGTACCGGCGCCACCGGCTCGCATGCTCTCGACGATGTGGTGATCGGTGCCCGTAAATACGGCGAGACCGGGGAAGGCCTTAATGTAGGCCAGTGTGCGATCCAGATTGCCCCAACTGTCTTTGACACCGGCGATCACCGGACCAAAGCGGGTAATCAGTTGTTCAACGACCGGGTGCTCAATCACGACACCCGTAATCTGAGGAATGTTGTAGACAAACAGTCGCAGCGCTCCGTCATTGACGCGATCGATCACTCGCGCGTAAAACTCGAAAACACCTTCGTCGCTGGGATTCTTGAAATAGGATGGCGGCAGAAGCAGTACACCGGGGCACCCCAAGCGATGTGCGTGCGAAACGAGATCGTATGCGTCTCTCAGCGCATTCGCGCCGACGACAGGCATCATTCTCGTCGGCGAGACTTCCGATGAAAGAGCGTCCAGCGAAGCGGTTTTCTCGGATACCGAAAAGGCGATGCCCTCGCCGGTGGTGCCAAACGGACAAATGCCGTCGACACCATTCTCTAGCAACCACAGCGCATGAGCGGAGAATCGCCGCTGGTCTATGGAGCCATTGCTGTCTACCGGTGTTGAGACGGCCGTGCACAGGCCTCGTATGGGGTCATTGTTCATACATCAAACTCAAAAGAATGTTTCAAAAGAGGTCTTGGCCGCGGGTCACCAATTCCGAGACGTTTCTGGCGATCAGCATGCGTTGTATTTCGTTGGTGCCGTCCCAAATTTGATGGATTTTGGCGTCGCGGAAAAAACGCTCGATGGGATACTCTTTTACGTAGGCGTAACCGCCAAGAATCTGCATCGCTTCGGTGGTTACGCGCATGCAAGCATCAGAGGCGAACACTTTGGCCTCTGACACTTCGCGCGTGTGTGGCATTTTGTTCTGCGTAAGTTCCGCGGCTTTGTAGACCATCAAGCGTGCCGCTTGAATATCGATCGACATCGATGCGATTTTCTGCTGCATTGCCTGGAACGTGGCGATCGCCTCGCCAAACTGTTTGCGTTCGTGCGCGTACTTGACCGAATAGTCGAATGCTGCAATGGCGGTCCCTACCGCTTGCGCGGCCGCGCCAAGTCGACCCGGACCGTCGAGTCCGCCCAAGATCGCTCGCAAGCCACCGCCGGACGGGCCCAATCGGTCTTTTCCTTCGACCCGGACATCCGAAAAGAAGACTTCGCAGGTACCCATGCCGCGCATTCCCATCATGTCGAACGCATCGCCAATCTCGACACCGGGCGACTTCATGTCGACCAGGAACGCCGAAATGCCTTTAGTACCGAGTGATGGGTTTTCTGTCGCGACCACAACAATGTAGTCTGCAAACTTGGCCCCGGACGTGAATGTTTTTTGACCGTTTAATCGATATCCATCACCGTCCGGTTCAACTCTACTTTTTACCGCCTTGGCGTCGGATCCTGCCTGCGGCTCGGTCAACCCAAAGGCGCAAAATTTCTCTCCGGCGACAATCGGTGCCAAGTAGTTTTGCTTCTGCTTCTCAGAACCCATCAGCAAGAGGTAGTTGCACATTGATGTCGTGAGCGTCAGAGCATTGCCAATTGCCGCGGAGCCTTTGTTGATCTCTTCGACGGCGAGGCACCAACTCACATAATCGGCGTTGATACCCCCGTACGCTTCGGGGACGACGATACCGAGAATTCCGCTGTCGCCCATTTTCTTGAAAATGTCGAGTCTAAATTTTGAAGTTGCATCGATCTCCTCGGCGTGAGGGGTGACTTCCCGTCGCGTGAACTCCCGAACCATCGCCTGGATTTCGAGCTGACTGTCGTTGAATTGCCATTGCATAGCGGTTTTACCTAAGAAGCGGAGCAGACTCTTTCGTCTGAGGGCGGTGCGAAGGAGAATCGGTGACTTAATTTCAAATTTTCCAACATAGTGAAAAAACATTATAATAATGAAAAACGTATAATACCAGACCCCGGTCTGACAAAATGGAGCTATTGATGAAATCTAAGCGCTGGGAGGATGTGACACCTATTTGGAAAGGTCCGAATTATGATGACTTGGCTCTGCGCTACGCGGCATCCGTTCAGAAGGGTTTTCTTTCAGGCGGATTGATTACCTGTATTGACGTGGTGGATTGGTCCGGTCAATCGACACGGGATCTTCTGCTTTCGTCGTGGGACGCCTGCTACGGCGGACAAACACTCCTGCGCCGAGAGACAGGACGTAATACTGATGGGACGCCGGCTCTGTCACCCCCAAAAGTATTGGAGGGCATTACAGGATATGTGACGTCTGTACCTGACGAGAACACTTTTCATTTGCTTAGTGCCTCGCGTTTGCGACGAACATTGTATTTTTATCAGAATGTTGGCATTTGTGGCGATCCACAATTCGGTGCTCCAGTGGAATTGGGCCTGGACTGTGACTGGGTAAAAAGCGAGCGTGAGATCATTCACCTGGCGCGCTTTGTCGATATAGATGGTGACGGTGAGAAAGAACTCGTCGTTGGTACCGACTACTGGGACGACTACTGGCCCAACGGTATTGAATGGAACGAGCACGGTTACCGCGGATTCGACGCGGCAGACCGCTGGCTTGGTGGTCCATTGCGTGGCTTTGTGTACGTATTCAAGAATAGCGGTTCGTTGAGAGAGCCGGTGCTTACTCGAGGAGTGCCGCTGCGATCAAATGATATCCCTATCGAAGTGTATGGACAGCTTGCACCGACCTTCGGCGACTTTCGTGGCATGGGCGAATGCGATTTAGTATGCGGCGAATTCCAAGACATTCTGCACTTTTTGCCAAACGAGGGTGGCGGGAAGTTTGGTGATCCGACATTGTTGGCAGATTCCACTGGCGATGCGACCCTGGCTCACTGCATTCACTTTCCGTGTGCGGTCGACTGGAATGGAAATGGCAAGACTGACCTGTTAGTCGGATCGGAAGACGGCTACATCAGCCTACTGAAGAACGTGGGGAGCGCGTCGCCGTACCCTGTTTTTAAGTCGCCCGCGCGACTAGAGACCGAACATCCCGCTCTGCATGCCAGTGTCTTGCCGGTCCCGGCGGCGCATGATTGGAACGGCAATGGCCTTCCCGATCTCGTTGTCGGAAATTCTGGCGGTGAACTCCTGTTCTATAGAAACATCGGCGAACCGGGCCGACCGGAATTTGATCGGGAAGTCATGTTGACCGCCGGAGGCGCACCTATCCGGGTAATGGCAGGGCCAACTGGATCGATTCAAGGTCCGTCAGAGAGCAAGTTCGGCTACACATGCCCCACGGTGGCAGACTGGAGCCAGGATGGACATCCCGATATCTTGATGAGTGACATTACTGGTTATCATCGCCTTTACAAAAACATGGGCGGTGAGTATCCGCCCAAATTTGACGCCGCCCAACCACTGAACTTCAATGGCGCCTGGTTAAAGACAGTATGGCGCGTTCGACCTGCTGTTGTTGACTGGCTCGGTAACGGTCAGTTGTCGTACGTCACACTTGATGAGCGCGGCATGCTTGCGACTTATGGTAGGGACGACGACATTAACCTGGCTGATAAGCGCACACTGCACTGGGAGAACGGTCGAGCGATCGAGTTCACCGAGGACATAGGCGGCGGATTAGGGCGTATTAAATTGTGTGCCTGTGACTGGACTGGCGACGGCCGACTCGATCTGATTATTGGCACGCACGGCAGGGCTTCAGTTCCGCCGGGACCGGATGGAATGCCTCGCCACACGACGCATCAGGCCGCGGTGCTACTGCTCGAGAATATCGGCAGCAATTCCGCGCCGACGTTCGCGCCACCGACGGCGATTTGTTACAAACACGAGCCCATCGCCGCGGGAATGCATGCGTGCTCGCCAGAAGCGTTTTTCAATGGCCAGGGCGAAGAACCCGACTTGTTGCTCGGAGTAGAGGATGGGTCGATTGTGTTGTTTCCGCGCGCCGATCTGTCGTGGTAGGCGGCAATACGGCATAGGATCCGGATAAAGTTTTTCCAATAGTCGGAAAATACTTGTATTATCGGCGGATGAGTCGTTGGGGCTCTGATACATCAGGAGACGATTCTTGGCCAGTAGGATCACACCGAGCGACAAGGGAACGCTCCCGAAAGGACTCATGCTTTTGCGTGTCTTGGGCGAGTTTCCATCTGGCGCACGCTTTACGGACGTGTCTCAAGAAAGCGAGCTTCCGGTAGCAACCACGCATCGGGTCTTGGCGACACTGGTGAGCCATGGTTTTGTGGACTACTCGGAGGATTCTCGTCTCTATACACTCGGCTTGCGAATATTCGAGCTCAGCCACAAAGTCGCTGCGGTCAATACTCTTAATGAAATCGCGTTGCCGATCATGAAAAAGCTGGCAGATGAAACGGGCCACATGGCGTTACTGAACGTGTTGGACGGAACCGAGACATTGGTACTTGAGCGTGCTGAGCCTCCGCGGCCGATTCATGTACAGTTTCCGGTGGGTGCGCGGCTTCCCCTTCATTCAACGGCAAGCGGTAAGGTTATTTTGGCAACAATGCCGGAGAAAGAACGCAACGAGCTGCTTAAGGGAATGAAGTTTCAGAAGGTCACTGGTAACACCATCACCAAGCGCAAGGACCTGAACACTGAGCTTGAACAAATTCGTGAAGGCCTATTCGCCGTTGCGGATGAAGAAAACGAAATTGGCATCCGCTCGATCGCCGTGCCGGTTGTGGCAGCACGATCGCCACGACGTATGGCACTTGCGCTTGCGGCGCCGGCCTATCTGATCTCCAAGAAGGACTTGATCAAGGAGGTCAAGGTGCTGCGGCAAACCGCGACGGATATCGGCCACCGTCTTATTGCATTCTAATTGTGCAATACCCATGCTGCCGATGAGCTTTGCCTAGACGCTGCTCAAACGGCGGATTCGTCGGTCGGAATTGCTAACGCTAGTAACCACGCACACATTTGCGCCCTGGATACGAACTCGTTGGCCGCGGGGCTGTCATCGACTTTGGCCACCTTGATAGTGAGCGCATTGGCAACAGCTTCAAGCCGCTCAATAACCTCAGCGCGTTTGAGCGCTTTCTCGGCATCCAATCTCAACCAACGCGTACGAACTTCCGCGCGATGGAATTCAGCGTGATGATCAAAATGTGGGTCCCGCATGTTCGGAAATATATCGACGCCGGCACGGCTGCCGAGGTCGTAGAGCGTTTCTACGTATCGAAAAAGCGGGTTTGACGGGTCGATGCCTTCAAAATGGGTACCGGTAACACTGATGGCTATGCCAAGACACGACACCAGCGCAGGCGCTAACTCGTTCCAAGTCACCGGCTGGTCCGGACGGAACCGCCATTGCCAATCGAGAGGCACATAACCCTGAAGTGCGGCCCATTGTATTGCCTCGAAGTATGGCGTGCTAGCCGAAACGTCCGCGTAATAGATGAGCTTACCGTCGTTGGCGATAATTGCGCTTTGTAACTCAGCGATAGGCACGCCAGTTGCACCGCAGTCCCGATCGATCATGATGCTTGCAGCGAGCCCGACAGCCATGCCTGTTTGTGTCCAAAACGGTTCCAACCGCGTTGCCGCGAACGCTACGTGCGTCATCGAAAGGGCGCAGGTCACAAAAAGATTGGCGACGTTCTTGGGCACCATACAACCGTAAGGAATCTGATACGGAGCTCGAATGGCGCGATTAAACATCGCGCCTTCCGGATACTCGTGCGCACCATCGGCGTCGTCCTGGCACTTCTTGATATCGATCTCATAGTCACCGATGGTGACAGCGTCGCTGTTCAGCGGCGGGCGAGGCCCATAACCGACAAGGTGCGGATTAATGTCCGACTCGGTCATGGTGGTCAGGCCTTCAATTCGTCGCCCTTCGCGTACGTAGATGCAGTACGGGATATTGTTATTGTCGATGAACTCATCGACGGCCAAGCCGATTTGCGGTGTGCCACCGTCCGTCTGGATGTAATAGAGAAAGCCTAACGCCCGATTGACGAATTTCTCACGGAGGACCTTTCTGTCCCGAGGGTGAGCCAATACAAAGTCGCGTACCGGTTCAGCGAAGTCAGTGCCCTTGTGTTTGTGATTCAAGCCAAACTTGCCACCGGCGCACGCGCTGACGCCAGAGCCATGCTGAGCTACACCATTGACGAATGCATTCGGATTCCAGGCATAGTTATTCGGGTCGTAGTCAGGCGGCGGTGCATCAATTCGATGCGCGGCATCTGGACCGTCGTCATCGAAAAACTGACAGACGATGCGTGAGTTCGATGCCATAGGGCGATCGTCTGCGGCACCAGTGCTCCCAGGCAATATAGTGTGCGGCGGATAGTAGGATGCGACTTGCCTGTCGTAGGCGTAGGTATTGGTGAAAAGTATACCGGCGTGCGGTTCCTCGTTCGAGCGCGGCTCGCGACCGATACGGAACGGCACTCCTGCTTCGGCAGCGACGTCCCCTTCATAGGTCGCGTCAACAAAAACTTTGCCGGTAGACAGGAACTGTTCGGCGGGTTTTGGCGCAAGGTTGCCCATGGCATCAATCGCTTGTTCCCACAGAACGCCGCGAATGCGATCATCCACCATCTCTACGGCGACCGCGGCCGCGCCGAACAACACCTGAATGGTGTCATGCTCGTCGACCATCTCGCGCCAAACTTTGGCGCTAACGTGTGGTTCGTAATATACGGTTGATGTGCGATCCAAGAACGCGCCCTCGGTGCCGGAGTCCCGGTAATATTGCGCAACGCGCTGACAAAATTCAGTAGCCAAGCCGCAAATGGCCGCTTCACTTGCTGCATCGTATGGGGATACGCCGCTGGTGACCGCGCCACCGAGCACAACCGTAGGCTCGAGAATACAGGCTGTCTTGCCGCTGCGCGCTGCCGCGATGGCCGCCGCACAACCGGCCGGTGTGCCACCCACGATGAGTACATCTACATCAATTTCATTCATAGCTTCTATGTTCTCTCACAATGTTAGGTTCACCGGATGTTGAGTTCTGAGAATACGTCGTCAATGGCCTGCTCCAGCTTGTCGAGGATTTCTGTGATGTGTTCGTCCTCAATGATAAAAGGCGGCGCAAGCGTAATATGATCGCCGCGCACGCCATCGATGGTTCCACCTTGCGGATAGCACATGAGACCGTTTGCGAGGGTCGTCGTCTTCAGTAGAGCGTGTAATCGGAGCGACGGATCGAACGGTTCGCGCGTGCTGCGATTTTTTACGAACTCGACGGCTTGCAGCAAACCGGTTCCGCGAATGTCGCCGACATTCGGGTGATCGTCAAACCGATCGCGCAGGCCGGCCATTAGCTTTGCGCCTTGGGTGGTAACGCGACTGAAGAGGTTATTCTCACGGATGGCCGTCAACACCGCCGTCGCGCCGGCGCACGCCGCGGCATGACCGGAGTAGGTATGACCGTGTGCAAGTGCCCCCGCGCCGCGCCGTATAGGTTCCATAATTCGATCGGCAGCGACCAGCGCACCGATCGGTTGATACCCTGCGCCGAGTCCCTTGGCAATGACCGCAATATCCGGCGTGATACCTTCGTGTTCAAAGGCGAACATCGTGCCGGTTCGACCGGTGCCGCAAAATACTTCGTCGAGAATTAATACGATGTCATGGCGATCGCAGATCTCGCAGACGCGCTTGAAATAACCGGGCGTGGGCGGTACGGCACCGCCGTTCGAACCAATCACAGTCTCGGCGATGAATGCTGCAATGGAATCCGGTTCGCACTGCTGTATCGCCTTTTCCAATTCATCGGCGACTCGAATCGTGTAATCGTTCAACGCTTCGCCATCGCGCTGTCCGTGATACGGGAAGCACGGCGAAACGTGGATGGTGTCGACCAGCATAGGGGCGTAAGGTTGTCGGCGCACATGAGTATCGCCAACGGTGAGCGCACCCATTGTCATTCCGTGGTAGCTGTTCTTGCGTCCAATGATGTGTCGCCGGTTTGGACGTCCGCTCTGCAGGTGAAACTGGCGCGCCATCATTATTGCGGCTTCGACCGCTTCCGATCCTCCCGAAACGAAATAGGCGGAATTAAACGAAGGCGGACTCATCGCCACCAGGAGTTCCGCAAGTTCCTCCAAGGGTTCGGTACTAAAGAACGAGCTATGTACGTAGGGGAGTTTGCTCAATTGCCGCTGAATCGCTTCGATAACCGGGGTATAGCTGTGTCCTAAACAGGAAACTGCTGCGCCGCCGGACGCGTCCAAATAGCGTGTGCCGTCGTCCAGAATAATATATGGGCCGTCACCCCGAACGGCGATCGGAAACTGTTGATTCAAGTTGCGATGAATGGCCTTGCTTCTCATCTGTGTCTCCTAGACGCCCTTCTTCTCAGCGATATGCAATTCGAGACCACGCCGAAGATCAATCTTCGGCGTGAAACCCAATGCCTCGCTCGCCCGAGAAATGTCGAGTGCACCCTGTATGCGCATCGGTGTCCCGGGATTAAATTCGTAGCGACCCGGCCCAACGGAGATATCGGCATTGGACATGATCTCTTCAACCAATCCGAATAGCTGACTCAGCGATGTAGCCTGGCCGAAGCCGATGTTGTAGACATCGTATGGGTGATCGACTTTGTCGAGCGCGGCAAGCGTCGCGTCGACGTAGTCGTCCAGGTGAATGTAGTCCATCAGCGATTCACCGCCACTTGGCAGATGCAGGGGTCGGCCGGCAAGGACCGCGTCGACGAGAAGGTTTGGAAGCCGGATGCGTGGAAGTTCGGATCCGTAGATCCACGAACCCCGAAGATTGATGCACTCGATGCCGTAGAGATCGACGTAGGTGCGACCGAATTGTTCAACCGCAAGTTTACAGATGCCATACGGCATCAGGGGATTCAGCGGGTGCGATTCATCAACGACAGGGGATTGGAAATCACCGTAGACTTCGCACGAACTGATGTGAATCATGCGTCGTGTGTCAAACAGCCTCATCGCGTCAAGAACGTTGATGCTGCCGTGAAGATTGACACGCAGGACGTTGAGCGGGCTCCCCAGCGAATTGGCGACGCCAACGATCGCGGCACAGTGCACAACCGCGTCTGGTCGTTCTTTCTTGAATACGTCAATGACACTGATGGGGTCAGCGATGTCTCCGCTGAAAACAGTAACGTTGCTGCAAGTTTTATCAAGTGCGGCGAGCTGGGGCGAAATCGTTGCATCAAATGCGATTGCGGTGTCACCTCGGGCCTGAAGCGCTTTCACTACTCCAAAGCCGAGAAAACCGCTGCCCCCTGTCACTAGAATTTTCATCGGTTGTTCCTTCGTCGAGGATTAAAAAGCGCGAATTGCGGTTTGGCGTCGGTATCGAAATCCGATGGGCGAGAATTCTTGCGGCCTTGTGGCGCGAGATTCTGACCGCGGGCCGGTTGGTTTATGCGCTTGATTTATTGCTGTTGTCCGAGCGAACGGGCGGCACGGCAGTCGAGGTGCTCTCTGCCAATGAGCGCGCTGCCGCCTCGTCGTATCCTAGCTCGCGCAAGACCTCGAGCGTGTGCTCGCCGTGCGTGGGCGCCGCTAGATCTCGTCGTAGTGGCGTTGCGCTCATTTGCAACGGTTCAGTAACGACCGTGTGTTGCACCATACCGGGCGGCGAGTAATGGCGGACAATACCGGTTTCCTGAACGGCCGGATCTCGCATCGCCTCTGCGATCGTGCGCACTGGGGCAACCCAGGCTCCCGCGGCGGTCAGTCTCTCTGTTGCCTCGTCTAGACTGAGGTTTGCCAATGATCGTGCGAAAGCCAGCGCGATTTCGTCGCGGTTCACCTTTAGCCCTCTCTCGGTTAGATAGTCGTCCAATTCATCCTCAACCTTCAGCGCGACGGCCAGTCCCCGAATGACGTCACTGCCACCAAAAACACTGATAGCGATGGCGCCATCGCTAACTTTATATATCCCGTACGGCGCACCATGGTTGACGTGCGCCAAGCCCGCGCGCGTTCGCTCGATCATTTGTCCGGCATTGGCAACGAAGGAGGCTTCTTGCGTCATCATATACAGTGCCGTCGACATCATATCGGCCCGAACGTGCTGACCTTCGCCACTTGTTGTCCGATAGAGTAACGCGCTCAGAATTCCGATGACGCCTTGCATCGCCGTAAATCCGTCAATGACATACGCGCCGACCGGCACCGGTGGATCGTCCACGCGACCTGACAGACTGGCCAAGCCGCTCAAGGCCTGCATGAGCAAGTCCTGGCCTGGCCGGTCCCGCGCCGGCCCCGTCGAGTCGTATGCGGAGAACGAGCAGTAAACGATGTCAGATTTCAGTCGCCTTGCATCCTCATACCCCAGGCCTAATTTGTCCATAACGCCGGGCCGATAATTTTCGAGAACAACATCGGCGGACGTGATGAGTTTTCTGGCGGCCTCCAAGCCGGCTTCCGACTTCAAATCCAGAACGACGCCGCGCTGATTTCGATTGGTGCAGACAAAGTACGGGCTCACGCCATTGAGTGCGTCCTCCGGATCTCGAATTGCGTAGCGGTTCAGATCACGCTTGGGCGATTCTACTTTAATGACGTCGGCGCCAAGTGCACCAAGGTACTGCGCGGCAATGGGTCCTGCGGCGAAGTGGGTGAACGCAATTACTCGAGTATTGTGTATGGGGGTCTGTGTCATCCGATGCGGCCTTATTCGTAGGTGCTATCGAGATATCGTTGCACTTCATCGCACAGCAAATATCCGTATATTGAAAAAGTTTTTCTTTTACAAAGGTTAGCGCAACGATAGCGACACGACAAGCTGTGTCGTTGAAGCTGTGGCGTTCGACACCACTCGAACAATGCCACTAAGACCTCTCCATGACGTTCATGGCGGCGGAAACAAAGTGTATTGGAGATCTTCTCGGTCATGAATGAGGCGCCAAAAATCCGCGATCGTCAGCCGGGTAATGCACTATTGCTGAGCGCCCTTTAGCACACTCGCTTGACAGTAGTGCAGCTGGCGATCTAGAATATGAAACAATTTTCCGATATATGGAAATTATAAAAATAGGATTTTGAGCGATGCGGGGTAGGTCGCTATGGAAGAAAAACTCGCTTAGTTAAACAACACCTTATCGGGGGAACTGACGTGAAGAAAACAATTGGTACCATTTGGACGGCCGCTATCATCACCGTCTTAGTTACAGCAACCGGTACTCCGGCAGCATTCGCACAGGACGATGCACAGGATGCTGTAGAAGAAATTGTCGTTACCGGCTCCTTTATCAAGCGTCAGTCTTTCGACGATGTCGGCTCCCCAGTTGACGTTCTTGACCGAGAGGACATTTTAGCAAATGCGCCTACCGGCAAGATGTCCGAAGTCCTCCAATATTTGCCGCAGAACCTCGGCGTACTCGACGGCGTTGTTCTCGATGGGTCCACCGATTTGGAGGGAACATTCGGCGGCGCAAGCTTGGATTTACGCGGATTGGGCGGTGGCGCGACGCTGGTGCTAATGAACGGTCGACGCCAAACTCGATTCCCGTTGGCCGATGACGGCCGGACAGAAATCACAAACCTAATGCCCGGTATCGCGCTTGAGCGAGTTGAAGTTCTCAACGACGGTGCATCAGCTATATACGGCACCGATGCCGTGGCCGGTGTGGTCAATTTCTTGAGTCGAAAAAACTTCGAGGGTGTTGAGCTCAGTATCGACGGTCGCGGTACGACGAACAGTTTCAATCATTCTAATTTCACGCTCGGTGCGCTTTTCGGTGCAGCTCTTGGCAGCGACAATGATATTCATGTCACGGCGGCGGTGGAATACTACTCGCAGGAACCACTACAACGTGGAGAGCCTGATTTCACCTATCCCGAAGGAGACATTCGCGGGTCAAGTAGCGGGTTTCCAGGTACTTGGAGAGTTCCCACTCGAGACGCACTAGGCAATCTGACCGGTGCGACGGCCGATTTGGCGGATCCAGATTGTCAGGCGGTTGCGGATCAAAATATTACATTCAATGACTCCGACCTCGGCGGTACCGACACGTTCCTAGGCGGAGGGCGGTGTCGTCTTAGTTTCCGAACTATCCCCTATTTTCAAGATGAAGAGCGACTGATGGGCATGGCTTCGGTGAATTGGGACATCAACGAAAGAGTGTCGTTTGAAGGCAGCTTCAATTACGCGCGTTCGCGCTCGGAAGATGCCGCTCAAGGTTCAGCTCCGATCGTCGCGCCGCTCTTTGTTTCAGGCGATAACCCCGGAAACCCATACCGCGCGGTTAACGCGGATGGAAATCCATTATTCGCTCAAGACACGAATGGCGATGGCATCCCAGATCGCGACGCGACCACCAACACGGTCATTCTGGCAGCAAATCCGTTGGATCCTGCCAGCGGTATCGCATTCAATGAGGATGTGACGGCCAGATTCTTCCGACCACTGTCGACAACCAACTTTGGTGCGGCAGCGGATAATTTCAATACCATTAACACGATTCGCGTCGATGCGGCGTTGCTGGGTGAAATCAACGACAATTGGTCTTGGAGTACCGGTTGGACATTCTCAGAGCAGTCATTGACGCTCAGCCAGGCGGACAGCATACCCACGGCGCTTCAGGATGCCGTCGACGGACTGGGTGGAGATGCCGGTGAGTCGTACTTCAATCCCTTTGGCAACTCCCTTCTCGGGGGCGTTGCGAACACCGACGACGTAATTAGTGGATTCCGGCTTGCTTTGAGGGATCGCGCCGAAACCTCACTCTGGTCTGTCGATGCAGTCATTACTGGTGATTTGGTCGAGATGCCGGCGGGTCCTCTCGGCGTTGCTTTTGGCGTGCAGTATCGCGATGAAGAGCTGATTCAAGATTTTGACCAGTTTAAGACCGCACGTTTGTCAAATTTCTTCGGTGAAGGCGAGGAAGACTATAGCGTTAGTGGTCAATCGACTGGCGTATTTGTCGAGTTCGCAATACCAGTATTTAACAGCGATGCCGGTCGTTTAGACCTTTCGCTGGCAGGTCGCTATGAGGAGATCGATGATCTGGACTCGTTCGATCCGAAACTCTCGCTGCTGTTTCGAAACGAGCTAATTGCGGTCCGAGCATCGGCCGCGTCTTCATTCCTTTCGCCGTCATTGTTTCAGCGATTCGGAACGCGAGTATTTCGCTCGGAGGTTTTTGACCCTGTCTTAGGTGAGGACGCCCAAATCAAAATTCGTACGACTGGCGGTGCCGGATTGGAACCACAGGAGTCCGACTCCTGGAACGTCGGCATTACTGTGACGCCAACCGATGCGCTGAGTCTGGGAGTGGATGTTTGGGCGTTTGATTTTGACGGTCTTCTCGCGACGCCTTCGCCGCAAGGAGTGATCGATGCGGACCCGAATGGGCCGGACGTATTTAGATCGTCCGTCGACAATCGTATTACGTTGGTGAACACGGCGTTTTTCAACTCCGGTCGTGTCGAAGCAGGAGGTATCGACTTTGATGTGGCCTACGATACACCTTGGAGCCTTTTCGGCGGTGACCTCGGGGTGAAAGTACAGGCGTCACTCTGGACTACCTATGATATTCAGGAGACCCCCGGTGGTGCAGTCATTGATGGCATCGGCGAAGACAATCGTAGCAACATCGGTGTTGCGCTACCTGAGCTGCGAGGAAATGCTCAGTTGGCCTGGTCGAATGGGCCGCATTCAGCCAATGCCATTGTGCGCCATCGCAGTGACGTTGATAGAACCGTCGGCGCGAACACCGACACGGCCGATGCGGAAACGACTCTGGATCTTCAATACACACGAGAGTTCGGTGACTCGAGGTGGTTGACCACCTTTGGTGTTCTCAATGCCTTTGACAACGAGCCCAACATCCTGACGACGGGATTTAGCCCTTATATACTACGTTCGGTCCAGAACCCGCGTGGGCGTATGATCTATGCGTCCATAAAATGGACCTTGGAGTAGCACGGCAATTGAGGTCAATCCGCTAAGAGCTGGTACTGGACAGTTCAGCTAGCTAGCACAGCGAAGGGGCGCCAACTTAGGGTGCCCCTTCGCTTTTCTAATGCTGCGACGGCCGAAATCCAGTTGAAAAGCAGTCGTTCAGGTGCTCCACTTTCGCGGCTGGTTGTGCCTACGTCACTACAATAAGAGTTCGAACTCATGGATCAAATTGGTCATCTGTCTTGGCTGGATATTGGAATTATTGCCCTCGTTCTGGTCGGGGTAACGGTATTCGGACACCGCGTCTCAGGGCAAACTAAGAGTCGAGAAGAATTTTTTCGCGGCGGTGGGAGCCTCCCATGGTGGGCCGTATCATCGTCAATCATTGCGACCGTAATTAGCTCGGTTTCGTTCGTTTCAATCCCATCAGCGGTGTTCAGGCCAGGTGGTGACCTGGGCTATATCCAGATTCTGTTGGGTCTTATGGTCGGGAAGGCCGTCGTTGCGGCGTGGTTCGTGCGTCCGCTGTACGAGTCCAAGACGATCAGTACAACCTACGACTATATATCGCAGCGCCTGGATAGAAAGGTCGGAAAACTGTCGATGGTGATCGGGATTGTGATCACCTGCATCACAGCGAGCGTGAAACTTCTGACATCCGCCGTGGTACTGCAGGTGATCACGGACTTGCCTTTACCGACTTGCGTGTTTGCTGTCGTTGTCGCGGCGGTACTATGGAGTTGGATCGCAGGCGTCAAGACCGTAATTTGGACCGATTTTGCGTTGTTCGCTGTCTTTGCGCTGGGGTCAATATTTGCCGCCTATTGGACATTCTCTGCCGCACCCATCCCGCTTCCCGAAACCCTACAGTTACTTGACGAAAAGGCGAAACTTGCTCTGTTCGATTTTTCTGTAGACCCGTCAGAAAGCTACACCCTTTGGGCGGGGCTCTTCGGTGCATCGTTCTTGAGTCTCGCATCGGTCGGCACTCAAGGCGCACTGCAACGCATCAAATCTTGTCGAAGTGTCAAGGATGCGCAGAAGGCATACGTCGTGTCGGGCCTTTTTTACTTCATTGCGGTAAGCCTAATTATTGTTGGTCTCGGGTTGTCGGTGTTTTACGAATTTAACCCGCTGGCCGGCGACGTGCTCACGAGCCTCGAAACCCAACCGGATCGGATATTTCCCTACTTCATTGCAACCGAAATTCCTGACGGTATTTCTGGAATCTTTATTGCGGCAATATTTGCTGCCGGAATCTCGACGGTCGATACCCATCTGGCGGAGGTTGCCGACGTGAGCATTTCGAATGTGTATGCGCCCTTCATTCGGACCGATGCGAGTGAAAGCCACTACCTGTTCGCGTCGCGTGCGATGATCGCGACATGGGGACTGTTTTTTGGCGCGCTGGCTGTGTTCTTCAGTCGATTTCAAGCCGAGGGGCTTCTTGATCTCACGTTTAAGTTGCCAAATTACGTATGGGGCGCGACTCTCGGAACGATTGTGCTGGCTCGGATCGGTGTGGGAACCTGGCGCGTTTACTTGTTTGGCTTGGCATGCACGTTCTTGACGGTCTGGTTCCTGCAGCACTGGAACGTCAGTTTCTTCTGGTGGGTACCAGTTTCAGCGGCTGTCATGATTGGGATCGTTTGGCCGATGAGTGGAGAGAAAGCGGAGTGGGGTGGTGTCAAAGTCATCGAACAACCTACCACTTCAAGCTAGGACGCGTCCGACCATGAGTTATCCTCTCTTGCCGCTCGGCAATGAACTCGCGGTTGACCGAATCGGATACGGTGCGATGCGATTGGTCGGCGCAGGCAACTGGGGTCCGCCAGACGATCCAAAGGTTGCTGTCGGAGTGCTTCGGCGCGCCGTGGAACTTGGGGCTACGTTCATTGATACGGCCGAGGCGTATGGGCCGGGGATTTCCGAATCGCTTATTGCCGAAGCCCTGTACCCCTACCCCGAGTCACTAGTGATTGCTACGAAAGGCGGGGTCATTAAGATGGGTCCGGGCAAAAGCCGATTGGACGGAAGCCCGTCATCATTGCGCACCAGCGTGGAAGCCAGCTTGCATCGACTAAGACTTGAGCAAATCGATTTGTATCAATTGCACATTCCAGATCCAAACGTACCGATAGTTGAGTCGGTCGGCGCCTTGGAAGAGCTACGTCAAGAAGGGAAGATTCGTCTGATCGGACTCTCGAACGTGTCGCTTGATGAATACGCGGAGGCGAGAACGGTCGCGACAATCAACACCGTTCAAAATCGTTACAATCTCACTGATCGATCGTCTGAGAGCGTGCTGCACGCTACGGTTCAACACGGTGCGGTTTTCATACCCTACAATCCACTCAATGCAAAGACGATGTTCCAATCAGCGCCTTTGGCTCTAGACATTGGATCGCATGCGGATGTCGCGAGACGACTCGGCGTGAAGCCGGGGCAGGTCGCCCTTGCCTGGCTATTACACCGTTCCTCAAACATCCTGCTAATTCCTGGAACAACATCGATCGTGCATCTGGAGGAAAACCTTGCGGCCGGGGAGATCCAACTTACGAGTAACGATATGACAGCGCTGACCAAAAAGCATGACCGATGAAAGTTGATGGGGAAACGCGGATTTACGCGGTTGTCGCAGATCCTGTACACCAATTGAGGACGCCCGAGCTACTCAATCCGATTTTCGCCAGTATCGATGCGAATATCGTCGCCGTGCCGTTTCATGTGGCCGCTGCGGATATTGAAGTGGCTTGGACAGCGTTTCGGAGAATGCAGAATCTCGCAGGAATAGGTGTCGCGATCCCGCATAAACAATCAGCGACTGCGCTGTGCGACCGAACCGACTCACACGCGCAAGCGATGGGTGTAGTAAGCGCTATTCGTCGGAACGACGACGGAACCATGGTTGGCGCGGCACTTGACGGGCCCGGTTTCATTAACGGTCTGCGAGCAATGGGACATGAGATCAGCGGCAAGAATGCCTTGCTAGTTGGCACTGGCGGCGCGGGTACCGCGATTGCGTATGCGCTGATGGATGAAGGAGCGTCCCAATTGGCGGTCAGCAATCGCACTGTCGCCAAGGCTGATTCTTTGTGCTCCTCCGTCAACGCGTACGCACAGCGCAATTTCGCTGAGACGGCGCCACCGGATCCTTACGGATACGACATTGTCATCAATGCCACTTCAGTTGGTCTGAATCGTGAAGATCTCTTACCTATCGATGTCGATCGGCTTCGGTCAGGTCAGCTCGTTGTCGACGCTATCGCAAAACCACCGATTACCGCTTTACTTCAAGCCGCCGAGCAGAAGGGATGTACGGTTCACTCAGGTGAACACATGATTAGGGAGCATATGAAGTTGGTTGCCGAATTCGTAGCTGGCTGATGCTCAGAAACGCACTATTTGCCAACCAACACTCTAGGTCGTTTTCCTGTGGTTGTATTGACCCGGACACGGAAAGGGCAAAATTCGACACGAGCAGCCTCATTTAACGGCGTTCGCGGTGGCGAGGTTGAGGTCACATTCGCCGATCAGTGCTCGAATGCCGACAAAGTAGAGCGAGCGAAAACCTGGCAAGGTCTGGACTAACATGTCTGTACGACAAGGTTCCCTCTAGTTACAGGTAGCGTACCGATATGCGGCATGATCGATACAAATGATAATCTGCTTTCTCACTAGTTGAGGGCGGTACACATCTGAATTCCTATGATCGCTTTGCCCCATTATCCGAAGGTCTCCAGATCCACAGTTCGGATCCAGTCATTACAAGCTGGTGTAATGTCCGATGATGCATTCGACGTGCCAATAGCATTAGGATGCCCAATAGAATAGCCGTTCATATTTGCAAATAATAGCTAAACGGCTATACTTGGTTCGTGAGCCCTCAACAAAAACTAGATCGAATATGCCAGGTTTTGCAGGCTCGCGGTGAACCCGGCACCTTGTATCAGGTCGCGAATTTGTTACAGGTGTCGCCATCGACCGTATTGCGCTGGGCCAAAGGTGCGGCGGTACCGCAAGGCAAGACGGCTGAACGCCTAGATTTGTTGTACCGCACCATCGTTCACGCGGACAAGGGTAATAAGGACGCCAACAATATTTTGGCGTCAATACTCGGTGGAGCAGGGGCGGGACTGCTAGGACTGGGTGTCGGTGGCATCCTCATTGCTGCTGGACTCGCCTGGATATTGAGTGATGACAATGAAGGAGAAGGACAGTGAGACAATGTCTTTGCACAAACTGCGGACATCAATTTCAGCACAATCCGGTCGGAGGCAAGCTAATCCTTGCCGCGACAGGTGCAGTGCTCGGCAGAACGCATCCTTACGGCGCGCTGATTGGGCCACTTCTCGGACTCGCGTTCGGTAGTGCCGTTGATCGGTTTATCGAACAAGAAGTTGACCCGTCATGCCCAGCGTGTGGTTTTGTCATTCGCGCCTTGAGCAGGGCTCTTTAGTTAACATTACTTAGATCAGCAACAGTCGCTCAACAAAACCGGCGTCGTCTTTCGACTGGTCGAATAAGCGAAGCGCCAGATCCGCTTTCGGCATCCATACCCGGCCCGTTTCAATTGCAATCGACACGGGTATCGCCGGGAAAACGTTGATAACTACATCTTCACCGTGATGCGTCTTAATCGCATTCAGCTGTTGTCGAAGGGTCTGTCGGAACTGACTCACGTCTTCCGGAAATCGAATGCAGTCATTGTGCGGATTTCGGGCTGCGATCTGCCAAATCGAGGTGTCTTGACCTAGAACCGAGTGGATTCGATCGTCGGAGATATTGGCCGATAACGCCAACTTGAGAGCCACCTGCGCGCCGGCGTTCTGAGGAGAGTTCGTCACAAATTCGATCTGATCGCCGCTGCGGGCCCAACCCCAGCCGGCCGGCTCGCGATGGAGTTGGTAAACAGTGCACGGCCTGATATCAGAAAGTAACCGCCCGAACTCGATCAGCAGAGGAATCGGTGCCAGAGCGAACACGGACAAGTGATTGATTTCTTGCGATTCCAACCGCCCCCTAATCTTGGCATCAAATTGGCGCTGGAGGTTTTTCGCCTGCAGCGCAAAGTAGTTAGGATCACTGTCGGCTAAATCCAAGCCTGACATCGAAAGATCAATCGGTTCGCGACTTGCCGGATAGTGGGTCGAGATCATCGCCTCTTTGCATTTCGCGGTGGCAATAACCGATTCGTTTACACCGATCATGGCACCGTAGCGAACAATATGCGACGCACGATCTGGAGCGATGTCGGTCGCAAGCTCGATGCGTTTCTCAGCGATGCGCTTTATCTCCAGCAGTCGAGCTTCCGGGTAGTTTTCTCGCTCCTCTTTGCTGTCAATCAATCGATGATGCGGGTCGCAGAGCAACAACAGGTTCGCTGGATCGTCTGCAAGCTCCGGCGAGCGCACGGGGTCGCCGCGCGGACCGCCCGGTGTCTCTGCGACAATGTGCGCCACATAAGCCGCGTTCATGTCGTCGTTGCCGGCAATCAGATCGCCTATCAGCCGTTTGTTGCAACCAGGGAATAAGCAGCGACCGGCCGATCGCCCCCAGACTACGCAGCGTGTTCTTGGGCTCACGGCCACTAGGCTGCACCTCGGCGCGTAGGTTTGCTAGCTCCCGCGATCGTCATATGCGTATCGTCAGCTTGTCCATCATGGTGACGGCCACCGCCTTCCCACACCCCCGTCGCTAGCCAAAATTCATAGTTGATCAACCACCGTTCTGCCCACGGCATGGTGGTGTCGGCGATGAGATCGCTGGTAGTCCACTCCGGCACCTCGGGATCGAATAAGCAGAGATACGGATACCATGGTTCGTCGTCATTCCAATAGACGTGCGGGATGGGACCTTCCTGGTGATTTGAATGCCGCTCAAGCACTGGCTGGCGAATTTGAACACGCGGCTGGATGGCGGCGACAGTGACGTTCTCGGGAATGAGTGGCACGCGGTAGCCGATTTCGAGTTGGAATGCTTTTCGATACGGTCGAATGGTGCCGCCCCAGACGCACGACCGGTCACGCTGACTCAATACGGGAACGTTGGGGTATAGGCGTTCCATCGCCGATATTTGCTCCTTTAGCGATCGCATTGAGTCAGTAGCTCTCCGCCCATGTTCGTGCTCGCTCGCGCTGACCGCGCGGCGGCCGCAGCACTGACTGATAATCCGCCGCCAATTCTATGTCCGGTCGTAGCCGTTCGAGTTGCCGATCCGACGTGCGCCTGCACCGCACGAACGGCGGCCTTGGTCGGGTAGTCACCAAACAAGCCGACAAGCGACTCTTGCATGTCGCGAATCGACTTATCGGAATCACGCAGTTCGTGCATCGCGACGATCAACTCACCGAGATCAACAATATACTGACGTTGATCGCCTCTGCTCGATGGCCACCGATCAGTGAAACAGTCTTCTGGACAGGTCGGATTCTCGGCATAGACTAATCGGCCGCTCGATTCAGCGCGAACCAATTGCTTGCGGATATTCTCGACATGCAGCATCAGTGCCTGCGACAAGGACTCCACCGGTTGAGCGACATCCGATACGTATTTTGATAGCAGAATTGACGGCGGCATCCGAATGTCTCGATCCGCGTATCGCGTATTGCGGTTGCGTTTGATAAGTTGCAATGCGACGACGTCCGAGGACTTGCGCGCCGGATCTTCTTGGGGGTCGACTTCTTCTGTTTCAGCGTCGGCGCGAATGTCATTGGCGTGACTCCGGCGTGCGTAGGCATCTGAGAAAGTGGTCGAATCGGCAGTCCGTTCTTTGAACAGCTGCGAGAAACCCCACGCGTTCATCAACAGTGTGTCGGCAGGCTCCTGAGGTTCATCAGGATCATTGTGAAAGATGTCGCTGGTTCGCTCCAATCGCTCTACTCTGAGAATGGCCGGCGTAATATCCATATGCATGCCGTCTTCGTAGTAAACGGTCACGCAGCGTGTTCGGCGCTCAACCATTTCGTAGTATCGGGAGCCTGGCTCACCTCGAATAGCTTCATAGAGGGCGTTCAAGATCGCCGCCGGGTTAGCGCCTGGCAAGAACATGAGCTCAGCAATGATATCAATATCGTATTCTTCATCTTTGCCGCGAGCCGCAATGGTTGCGCCGATGGCCATGCTGCCTTGTGGGTAAAAGCGGGCAATCTTGCCTTTGAGAGGACTGCCGTCACGCTCAGCATACGTCGCGACGGCGGCATATCGGTCGCACGCCAATTGGTACCTGCTCGGTGGCAGCTGCACGCGAATCGCGATCTCCGCCAGAATTCGGTCCAGTGGATCGTCGAATGGGTTTGAGGTATTCATGTATTGCTTGTCCTTCTTCTGGCAAAGGGTTGTGAACGGCCACTCCTTGGCGAACAGGAGATAGGCCTACTCCGAACTTAGCAGACAGCATAACATACTAAACGCATAGTATGTTAGTCTACTCCGAACCAACGGAGTGCCACGACTATGACGACAGCAATGGGTGAGAAGATCAAAACCTTGAGGAAAAAGAAGAACTTGACACTGGATGGTTTGGCCGAAGCCTCAGGGTCGAGCAAATCTTACATTTGGGAGCTTGAGAATAAGAACCCACCGAGGCCCTCCGGCGAAAAAGTGGCCGCGATCGCCGCGGCGTTGGACGTGACAGCCGATTATTTGCTGGATATCAACGGAGAACTTGACGTGCGAAACGCGGTGGACGAAGCCTTCTTTCGCGAATACGCACAAATGCCGGACGATACCAAGGATAAGATTCGTGCGATGGTGCGTGTGTGGAAGGACGATAAGTGACCGAACCCCTGAGCCCCCATCGATGGGCGTTCCGGTTGACTCATATCCTTAACCAGGCGCTGGGTATTGATCATTTTCCGATTGACGTCAAGGCGATCGCTCGGGACATTTCTAAATCGCTTTATCCGAACGACCCGATTTCCGCAATTATGGCAGAGTCACTGCCAGGTTTTGAAGGTGCTCTTGTGCGGGCACCTAGCGGTCAGACCGGATGGGGCATTGTCTACAACAAAGATGTTCGTTCAACTGGTCGAATAAATTTTACGCTAGCGCACGAATTCGGCCACTATCTTATTCACCGAATTGACGGTCCACCCGAATTTCATTGTACTAAGCGCGATACGTATCGTTGGGACAGTGGTTATGCTCAGATAGAACGCGAGGCAAATGAGTTTGCCGCCAACCTACTAATGCCATTAGACGATTTCCGCCGCCAGCTTCCCGACAGTGCAATTCCAACAGTTGATCATATCTCCTCTTGCGCAGAACGATACGGAGTTTCATTCATGGCTGCCTGTCTACGATGGATTGCCTACACAGCCATTCCCGCCGTATTCGTGGTTTCTAGGGACGGTTTTATACTTTGGGCCAGGTCCAGTAAGGCGGCTATGCGACGCCGAGCGTACTTCAAGACAGCCAACCAAACTATAGAAGTGCCTAGCGGTGCACTGGCCCGCCGATGCCTTAGTGAGGTCGAGCGCATCGGCGTAGAGTTGTCGAACACCGTGTGGTTTGATCGCATCTGTACGGAAATGGCCTTTTCGGCGGATGCCTATGACTACGTGTTTTCCATCCTGCTCGTTGGCGACGCTGAGTTTGACGGCGAATGCAGTGACGATGGGGTTCGCTAGGACTGGGCGGTGCTAATGCGCAGCTATGGAGAACTGGAGCAACTGAATGGCTATTTTTTCAAAACCACTCGCCAACCTGGAGTTCGATGACCTGCAGGAATTACTGGAGGGAGGTGCTGTAGAAAACATCCGCTTGGAGTTCAAGCGAGAAGCGCCAACTCGGGCCGAATTGATGAAGAAGATCAGTTCGTTTGCGAATACGTATGGCGGTTGGCTCGTCATCGGCGCGGCGGAGGAAGAGGGTGTGCGTGGTCGACTCGGATCACTACCGGGTATCGATGAAGTTCTGAATTACAAGCAAACAATTGTTCAGTGGTCATTCGAGTACATCGGTCCGCCGATCGATATTCAGGTCTCTGAAGCCATTCCCGTCGCCGGCGTAGATGGCAAGTTCCTGTACGTCATTTTCATTCCGGAAAGTGACTTGGCACCGCACTTCTTGAACGACAGGAAAGGAATATACATACGTACCGATGAATACGGTCAGTACTTCGAACCGAAGATGGCAACACTTGATGAAATCCTGAGGTTGTCTGGGCGTCGACAGGCGATTCTGGACAGACGTTCGTTCCTGACCGAACGCGCTAAGTCGCGTTTCACTGCATATGTTGACTCCGCCTATCAGGGACGAGGTCGTAACCCGAACGGAATGGGTTCAAATCTGTCTCTGGTGATCTCTCCGCGTTATCCTAATCGCCAGTTATTCGATCGTGTTGCTCTGATCGAGGCGATGCGAAACAACCGCTTCAACTGGCGTAACGTCGGTTTTCCGATGGGCCAGGACGGAGACATTACGCAGCACGAAAGTGTATTAGTGCTAAGGCCAGGTTTGAGCTTCTCCCTAATTGAAGTAAGCCTTTGGGGAGTGCTCGCCTATTCAACTGAAATTGAAATCGCAATTGGTCCGCCTCCGCGCGAAGACGATCCGCCCGATCGACAGGTTGGTATTCACTTGAATCAACTGTTGGGCTATTTGCTCGCGTTCGTAGAACACGCGAAACGCATGTTGCAAAGCTCCGGATATCAAGGAAACCTCACCGCGAATTTGGAGCTCCGAAAGATTCGCGACGTACCGTGGTTTCACTTCCCGGGCAATTTCGCGGAAGAGGGGGCTCGGTCGACCTTGGATGATGCCGCGGTCTTGGACTTTGAGTTTGACACGAACCGATTGAACGACTCGCGAGACGAATTGGTGAAGGATATTCTTCGGCAGATTCTTTTCGCTGTGAACTGGCCGGAGGCCGCCGATACAGATGAGCAACTAAACCTACTTATCGCTGCAGGATATGCTTTCAACTACTGGCCCGACGCAGCTCAGGGCTAGTTTCTATGGCGTACAAGACAGGGGCCTATTCGCAAACATCCTCATCGCCCGAAGAGGATATGGACACCCTCTGTCCGTCGTGCAAAATCGGTACACTTCTCGAACAATTAGAAGACGGGCGTTTGGAGTTGCGCCAAATCTTGATCTGTAGCCACTGCGAGGTCGAATACTCTTGCGATGACTGATCAAGGAACGTAGCTAGGCTGCGCTGGGCAGGGCACAACTGCGGCGAAAAGTCATCACCGCTTGGCGTCGACTATCGAGAACACTGTCTATCGCCAGCTATACTGTGTTGAGGCCATGATCTACCCAGTTGCGGAATCCAGTTCAGGTCGTAGCGGCAGATTGTCTACTGACCGACTCTGCCATCAGTCGCCGCTTCTAGGCGTCGGAAGTGTTGTCGTTGAGCCCCTGGGTTTCGAGGATTCCATTAAGCGATCAACGAAAGGCGCCGCCTCTTCGTAGGGCAATTGTGCTTTCGTGGCGACGTCCTGGATTATCTTCGTCTTGTTGTCGTCTGCCTTCTGCAATGCGCCCAATGTGCGTTGCAGGAAAACGTAGTTCGAACTGATATCACGGTACCCCAGCGAAGCTGCCTTTTCGAATCTTCGCTGACTCAGGAGGTTATCGAGGCTGGATAGGGCCGTTCTCAGGTCAGTCATCGAGTGGACCACGCCTGCCACACCCATTATCAGGGCCTCGTCAGCCGCTTCAATAGCATCGGACATCTCTGCAACGACGTCTTCTATGTTTTGTTTCAAGGCGCTTCCTTTCTGGAGGTGACTGTCAGATCATCACTGTACCGTAGACCCAGGTAATAGCCGCGGCCGTTTTCTATTGTTTAGCTGCCCCTTCAGCCTCGTTGTTGATGTACGTTGCCCACGCATTCATCAGTTCTGCCCGTTTTTCTAGATGATCGCTGTGTAGGTATGCGGCCTCAACTTTGTTCCTGTTCGTGTGTGCTAGTGCGGCTTCCGCCACTTCGCGGGGGTATGACGTTCGTTCGGCAACCCAGGTCCTGAAACTCGATCGCATGCCGTGGCAAGTGACTTCCGGCCGCAATTGCTTGAGCAATTCAGGCATTGCAGCGGCGCTGATGCGGTTGCCTGCGCGCGTTCCCGGGAAAACGTAAATGCTATCGTACCCGGCTTGTTGTTTCAGTATGTCGATGGCATCGTCACTCAGAGGAATGCGATGTGGCCGATTCGCTTTCATTCTCTCAGCCGGGACCGACCATACTTTGGTATGAAGGTCGATTTCACTCCATCGTGTTCCCGTAACTTCCGAGGTTCGGCAGGCGGTCAAAATCAGAAATCGCAGGGCGCGAGCAGATACACCTTCATGTTCCTCTAGGGTTCGCATGAAGTTGTACATCTCCGGGTAGGGCAACGACGGATGGTGCCGCACTCTCTTCAGCCTGCCGGGCTTCGGCAACATCGTGTCCAGGTGCCCACGCCAGCGAGCTGGATTCTCGCCCTCGCGGTATTTGCGGGCCGTCGCCCAATCCAAAACTCTTTCGATGCGGCTACGAAGTCGCGATGCGGTCTCGGTTTTTTCGTACCAAATTGGTTCGATTGCCGCCAAAACGTGAACATCGTCGATCTGGTCAACGGGTAATTTACCCATAACCGGTCCCGCGTAGTCGCGCAACGTGTTTTCCCATTGCGCCTTGTGCTTGGGATTCTTCCAGCCAGCTGCTTGAGCTTGGATGTACTTTTCACAGCATTCGCGAAAGGTCGGCATTTGTGTGGTCGCGGCCTTCAATGCTGCTCGGAGGTTCCGGCGCTGATCTATAGGGTCGATCCCATTGCGAAGCTGTTGGCGGCACTCCGCGGCCGCCTCGCGGGCCTGTGCGACCGTCACATCCCTTGGCCCGTATCGGCCAAGCCCCATGTACCGTTGCACGACATTACCGTTCTTGTTGGTTTCCGTTCGACTCCTGTATCGGAATACCCACGACTTGGTGCCGCTCGGCGTTACCTTCAAATACAACCCGCGATCTAACGTACTCGGATCGGGGTGCATACCGGGTTTCTCAATCGCCTTAACCCTGGCCTCGGTGAACGGTTTATTTTGTGCGAGCGGTTGGGTGGGGGTGGTTGTTTTCTTCGTTGCCGATCTTGTCATGTTGATATTGGTTACACACTCCAGTCCACACTTAGAACGCACATGGTCTCACATTCAAGCACACAACGACAACACGGAATTCTATGTAACTTACTATTTTTATTGTATTTATCACACGTCTTCACA
This sequence comes from Woeseiaceae bacterium, assembly GCA_021773035.1. Lineage (GTDB taxonomy): Bacteria > Pseudomonadota > Gammaproteobacteria > Steroidobacterales > Woeseiaceae > UBA1847. Next base: position 1,202 of record JAJFKU010000047.1, on the reverse strand, counting down.
TCTTGTCACACGCTAAGTAAGTGGACGCCCTCTCCGCCATTTTCCCTTGTAAGTTATTGATTATAATATAATAGTTTCGCGAGCGGTACGCTAGGCTACCGTTCGGCCCCCGCCGATTTATCGGCTTGTTCGCAGACCATTTGCCTGTGGTCGCTGCGAAATCTGCGCAACACAACGAAACGGATCGGGCGATTCCAGAACCGGCAGGGCAGTGCAGATCGTCGAAAATGTTGGTTGCCCAGAGCTTATGGTGCGTCGTAAATCGGTAAGTGAATCTGACCGCCTGCGGCTTAACCGCGAAGCTCACCGAAGTGACAATGGTCCTGGGACACCAACCCCTGCTCTGAACGTGCCTGGTATCAGGCCGTACCGGGTGCTCGCAATGGAGATATTCCCGATAGTTTTCCAACTTGGCCCTAAGGCCTATTCTTGATCTTGGCTTTGATTGCCTCCTTTGATTTGGCCGTTTACTGCGCGGCTTAACGGATAAGATGATGGCTAGGAGCAAGACAGATTCGCCTGCCAAACTTCCTACCTCCTGTGATGAACGCCAGCTCGGACTGCGAGACTGGCATGCCGTTGAACGAACGGCTGTTTTGAAGATGGATCCTCGATCAATGATCGTGGCGCTGATGAAAGGATCCTGACGCGCCCTGGTGCCACTTTCTCCGCTGTGGCCGCGGTTAAATTCGATTGTGGAACCGTCGGTTTCGGAGCCGTCATCCGGCCATAACGACAAATTTCTGCCTGTGACCGTTGTTGCGACTGGATTTGCGGCCCTCGTCACCAGTGCAGACTGGTGACGAGGGCCGTTCGGTTCAGCTTGTTAAACCTAACAGCCTTCGTCTACCTGTTCATTTCCTTCGATCAATTATGGTCCGAGGAAGTCCGACGCGATTCTCGCTTCGAATTTCAATGCATCAATCTGCGCAACAAAGAACCTTCGGGACTCAATCAGCTATCGCTCAAACCAATTGTCCAACCGGTAGTCTGAACGTCTGCTTTCATCAATAGCTGTCTCTCGAGGCTCCCAATTTTGTTGCGTGTGAAGGGCTGGATGCGGCCTATTCTGTTGAAAAACTCCTGCTGATAAACCATCGATGAGATAATGCGTGCGTGTTGATTGGCGGAGTGATGTCCCATGATGGGCAGCAACGACAAACCGCAAGATGAGTTGTTTTACGCGTTTAATCTCGACGAGA
>JAJFKU010000046.1 GCA_021773035.1 Woeseiaceae bacterium | reverse complement strand
ACTGTCGTAATGTTCATAAGTGGGCCCATCCTCTTCTGTTCGCATGATTGAAGTAACGTCTTCATGCTGGCTCATTTGAAGCCTCGGTAGAAGGGGGTGGGTCCATACCATTAACTTAACCGCCGTTGATCGATAATTCGTTGATGAATACCTACAAGCGTCACCGGTTTCCTCCCGACATCATCAGTTACGCGGTTTGGCTCTACCACCGATTCAACCTAAGCAATCGTGACGTCGAAGATTTACTTGCGGAACGAGGCATCACTGTCAGTTACGAAACCATCAGACTCTGGTGCATCAAATTTGGCACTCGATACGCGCGTCGACTGAAAAAGCGACACCGCGGTTACGGTGATACGTTCTACATGGATGAGGTCTTCGTGAAGATCAACGGCAAGCAGCAATACCTATGGCGCGCCGTGGATCAAGATGGAGAAGGGTACTGACAAGTTAACTCACAGGCCTGGGCAGACGCTACCCAATATTGCGCATGTTGCCTCTTACGTCGCCGAAAGTAGCCACCCAGACACTGATTTGAGTTTATCCGTTGCAGCAAATACCCACTTTTCGGTGCCAAAAAAGTTAACTTGTCAGTACCGGCCTACACGGTGCAGTTTCCGGCTCGTGGCGATGCCATCCATCAGAGCTTTGTGCAGCTGCGCTGGACACTGGGGACGATTGCTCCGGAAGCGGTGTATACCGCTCACGTCCGCGAGCTATTGACGCGTGTGGTTGGTCGGTGAGCACGTACGAGCGCAAACGCTTCCGAAAATGAGCGAGCCCGTAGGCCAGGTATTTCTTGATCATCGCTCGCGACAGGCTCATGCGTTCGGCAATCTCGGCGACCCGAAGTCCCTCACGCCAGCGCAACACCAGCGCCGTTTGACACTTGGGCGGTAACTCCTGCAGGGCACGGTTAATCTGTTCAAGACGAACATCGTGGACAACTGCATCGTCGACCGCAGGCTGTGGTGATTCGAAAACGTCTATCTCGTGATGTATCGCCATCGAGTTCCAGCGATCGTTGTAGTAGCGGTACAGAAGATTGTGTGCGATCCGATACAGGTAGGCCTTTGGATTCTGAATGGACTCCGGCCGCTGGACCTGCAGCAAGCTTAAACACGCTTCCTGTGCGATGTCTTGAGCATCGGCATCGCAGGCGAGCCGTGACTGCAAATGACGGCGCAGCTCACAAAGGTGCGTGGCTACCCATTCGTCAGTGGAAGGCTGTGCGCAGGCGGTCTGCATGGTTCTTGTCATCGATTGCCAGGGAGTACCTATAATGAGTGGCCACCGTGATCAGGTGGCCTCCCGGTGACGGGTCTGTACCTCTTACTAAGACGTGCGAATGGGAATTTGCATCAGTTGCATAACGTCGCTTCGCCCGTTCTGGTTAATCAGGGGGGACTGGCAGACAAAGGGATGCGTTCTGAAGCGAGTCCTATTGACCAAATAGTGGGGGGCCACCTGGACGCCTCACCCGATCCTCTCTATAGGTAGCTATCATTTACACTGTGGGGAAGGGCACTCGTCTCATTCAATGAGCATCACGGACAACACAGACCGAAAGACCGCAGCGCAGTGGTTTGAGCGCTGGCAGCGGCTGATTCGACACGCACTCTCTGGCCGGTTGCGGCGCAAGGAGGACGTTGACGATATGGCGCAGGAGGTCTACCTGCGCCTGCTGCGTGCCCGGCACCTGGACCTGGTGCGAAGCCCGCGATCCTACCTGTACCGCGTTGCCGTGAACGTGGCCGAAGAGTGGCGCCTGCGAGCACCGCAGTCCATGGAGCATTCCAGCGAGCCGCTGGAGGTGCTGTACGCGGCAGACGATCCGGTTGAAGCGACCGGGCAAATCGAACAGGATCGGGCGGTGCAACGATCACTGAAGGCGCTGCCATTGGCTTCCCGAACCGCATTAACCCTGCAGTTGCGAGACGGCAAGACCTACGAGGAGATTGCCGATCACATGGGTGTGACCCGGCGAGCCGTGAAGCGCTATGTCGCCAACGGTTACGCCGAGCTTCGGCAAGAATTGCAGGCCTACCGCACAGACTATCAATTAGAGGACGATTCGCAGCATGGCGAACGATAAGGTACCCATCGAGATCACCGAGGCCGCCAGCGACTGGCTGGAACGGCTATCGAAGGATTCGATTTTACAACGCGAGCGAGAAGCCTTCGCCGACTGGCTGCTCACGTCGCCGGTGCACGTTAGCGAGTACCTGCAGATCAGTGCGATGCGGGCGGAACTCACCGGCACGCTCAAGCGTCATCCCGAGTGGGCGGAATCGCTGCTCGTGGAATCCGAGGGCAATGTGGTTGCCATGCCACGCAAGGTCGCCGACAAAGAAACGGACCAACCCCCAGCGCAAAGCCGACGGTACTGGCCGGCGGTCGCGGCGCTTGCGATGGTATCCATCGCTAGCTGGTTGCTATGGAGTGGTGCGATAAATCCGGCCGGCGACCCCGATCAGATCGTCACCGCGCTGGGAGAACAGCGATCCGTATTGCTGTCCGACGGCTCAACCATCGAACTTAATACCGAAAGCAGTGTGCGCATTCGCATGACGCTGGAGGCTCGAGAGATTACCTTGCTGCGCGGTGAGGTGATGTTCGACGTGGCAAAGGACCCGACACGACCGTTCAGGGTTAGCAGTGACGATGTGCTGGTCGAGGCCATTGGCACACGATTCAATGTGTATCGCCGCGAGGCAGATACCGTCGTGACCGTCGTCGAGGGTCGCGTGGCGGTGAACCACGAGGCGGAACCATCGAGTACCGGGGCATCATCCAGCAACGGCATAACGCCGGCGATGCTACCTGAACGAGTCGAGCTGACGGCGGGCTTGCAGGTCGCCGTTGCCCGGACCGACCCAATCCCAAAACCTGCGCCTGCGAATCTGGACAAAGCGACCGCCTGGACGGCGCGACGACTCGTATTTGATGATGAGCCCCTGGTCGTCATTGTGGCGGAATTCAATCGCTACAATCGCTCGCGCGTGATTATTGTGGATGATGGTCTCAACACTCGTCGTATCTCGGGTGTCTTTGATGCGAACGATCCGGATGAATTCATCGCATTGCTCTCCAGCCTGGAGTCCATCAACGTGCAACGCACGGCGGACGGTCACCGTACGCTGGCGCGAGTCGTCCACAACGTCAATGAGTAGACGCTCAAAAATCCAGGGGCCACATGATGCCCTTGCCCCATCCCTCTCCCAAGCGCCGGAAACGACCCGGCCAAACGTCACAAAGAAACAGCAAAGTTTCGGGGGAGAACAGATGAGTAATCGATGGTTGGTAATGTTAGCCGCACTGGTATTGGGCAGCACGCTCAATGCTGTTGCAGAGGAAACGAAGACACTGCAACTGGATGTCGCGGGTCAGCCGCTGTCAAGCTCGCTCAGACAGGTGGCGGAAGAGTTTGACCTGACCATTGCCTTCTACAGCGACTCAACAGAAGGGTTGCAAGCGCCCGAACTTGACGGTATCTACACGCCGAAGTCAGCGCTCGAAACGTTGCTCACCGAGACCAACCTCGAATACACGTACATTAGCGATACATCGGTTGCGGTTCGGCCCAGGAATCATGAGGCAATAGAAGAGCGAGGTGACAGTGACCCAAAAAACTTGAGTCCAGCGCCGATACTGATGGCGCAGAACGTGTCGAATCAGACGCCGACATGGACGAGCGCACGAAATAGTGACGGAACGACGAGTGTTGTCACCGGCAAAGTGACTGATGCTCGAAGCGGTGCAAATATCAAAGGTGCGCTGGTGCAGATTCAAGAGACCGGGCAAAGCACCAGCACGGACAATCTTGGCAACTTTCGATTCGTCAATGTGCCCCTCGGCAAACAGACCCTGAGATTTTCGTATCTGGGTATAGCACCGAGTGCGGCGACCATAGAGGTTGTCGCAGGTGATGAAAACAGCATGAGCATTGCGCTGTCGGACTCCATTGAGGAGATCGTGGTTCTCGGTCAGCGATCAGCTCGTGCTACGTCGCTAAATCTGCAGCGTACGGCACCGAACAATTCGGAGGTACAAACGGCCGATTTTCATGGCAGTCCGCTACACGCTGTGCGCTTGCTGCAAAACATCTGTCCTGCTGGCGGCGCGGACGGTTACCATGACGTACTTGAGGGCTGCACGGAGATCTGTGGTACCGGCATGGAGGGTCCGAACAAAGCAAATATCTTTAAGCGGACCATTTATCAGATGATTCTCAAAGTCCGCATGGCAAGACAACATCGTGGCACGGGGTTTGTGATTGTTCTGCCGTTGCCGGTGTGGGACAGTTGGCAACGTCATCTCGGTGCGCCATCGCTGTCCGAAAAAGCGGTGGTGAAACTCGACGACCCCAACGATACGGCGTCGACCTCGGAAGAAGCGACACGCGCGTGGATCGTCGTTTTTGACGTGGACCACGGTTCTCGTGAAAAACCCCAGCCGCTTCGAATCGTAAAACGGGTTGCCACCTCAGAGCGTGCGCTGTTGCACTATACGTTCATCGCGGCAGCCGACAAAGGCATCGAGGCGGGTGTTATCGAGCGATTCCGACAGACATTGAGCGAGCGCGTATTGAGTCAGTGGAACGAAAGAGACTGACCTTCCCCTAGCACGTTTACAGCTGGCAGTTTGTCGCCAGTCCTCTGGTCATTCGTTCCGAGATCTCGTAGCGAATCAATCGTGTACTAAATGAGCGAGGCTGACTTGGGGACGGTTGACATTCGGCCCATACACTCGCTGAATCAAGAACACAGGTATCCAATAGGTCGGCGCCAAGACACTAGAGTAATTGTGTATTCCTAACTGCAGACACCAAAGGATTGCCGTTGGCGGACACCTACCAAACACCGCCGCTGCTGGCGTCATTGCACCGACGTGAGCGCTGCTCCTGACCCGCGCTTCCTAGATCGGTGTGCGGTTTTTTATCCGAAATCGATAGAACGGACTGCCGTTGCAACTGATGTAGATCCCTTCACGCGCGTCACTATAGTGTAGTGGCATCAAACATGCTGGCTCACCTCACAAAAACGGGGGCACATGTTCACCGCACAGCATCTATTAGTTAAGGACACCGCGCATACAGCCGCCTGTTAGGTGGCGCCCACGTTCTGACAAATCGATGGTTCGCGATTATCGCCGCCGCACCCCATCAAAACCTCCGACCCCAGGAAATTATCGTTACCGTGAACCCCATCCTCTTCCTGTTTTGACTATCACCGTTGAGCGCTGGCACCGGAGGACGGGTGCTCACTCACAGGCCAATCTGCAGGGCCCTCAGCCGATCGGTGATGAGGGCATTCGCCGCGCATTTCATGTCGACAGGCATGTAACTTCGATCAACAGTGGCCGTGAGCTGTGGCATTTTTTCGGCGATAGTTGCGATAAAGGTTTGCACGGGCTTCTCAGGGATACCGAGCCGCTGTGCGAGTGCCAGGAAATCGTGTCCGGTGTAGTAGCCGTACTCCTCAAAGGCATCGGTGAAACCATCGGCTAACAGGTCCAATGCCAGAAAATCACCGGCGTCCCGATTCTCAAACGTACCGGCAAACAGGCAATCGTAGTTCGGCGTCAAGAGGTCATAGTATGGCGTAGTGTTACCGGCACTTCGTTGCAGGCTGGTGTTCTTGAGGTGCATGTCGTCGTTGCCGATGAGATAGGCATGGATAATACGCTGCAGGTAGTCGAGAACGACGGCTTTACGGCCATTGGTCATGTCCAAAATCAGTGCACCGGCTTCCTCGTAGCTGCAGCTGTACTTGTTGTCGCTCGGCATCGCAAAGCCTTGTACCAGGTCTTCCTGATGCAGTTTTTGACCGTCACCCAGGCGATCGAATCGCCGAGTGATGTAGGCGAGTTCGCCGTCGGCAAAGCTCACGAGCCCGCAGCTGGCGGTTGGAATACCGAGCAACACGCCAGTCCTCATGGCCACATGTTCATTCTCTGCGGCATGTGGAAACTCTTCAGGACTGGGCTTCAGAATGTAGTGGCCGCCGGTGGTGACCGGTTCCAGCTGATAGTGGTCGTTGATCGCGACCGAGAGTTTTTGTTGCACCCCCGAAATGGACAGTCCGGTCGTATAGCGAATACTTTCCCGCTTAAAGGCGGCGCGCGTCAGATTCATCGTCGGGTTGGCACGCAAACTGCCGAACAAGGCGGCAAATTCGTTATTTCGGTAGTCGGGGTACTTCGACCGAGTACCGACGGGATTGAGACTGATTTTGCAGTAGGTCATGGCGTTTTCTCGACGGGAAGATCGGCCACAACGATGGTGACGGCTCCAACCAGGTCCTGGCCGTTCAAGAGCAGCAGGCCGAAGCGATCGTTTTCATCAATTTTCTGTTGCTGCGACTGAAGCTTTCTGAGCCAGCCCTCCGACACCAGATTTTCGAAGAATGGAAATAGCGCTCGACTCACATAGGCTTCGGCTTGCAGCGGCAGATTGAAACTCAATGGCGTGCCAATCGCGAGATACTCTGCGTCATAGCGAAATTGAAACCCGTCCGATGTCTCCGACAGCACACCGGCCAGTCGATGCTTGTAATAGACGTCGGCTATGCGATCCACAGTTTCAGGCCAAGCGCGTCAAGTACGTTGTTGAGGCTCTGTAATCGAACGGCGGTGTCACCCTTCTCGACTTTGCTCAGCGTGGAGTAGGCGACGTCCGACAGGTCAGCCAGTTGCTGCAGTGTTAGCCGCTGCTTTTTTCGCTGCTCGCGAATCAGCACGCCCATTTGATCGATGGAATGAAGATGCATTGCATCGCGGGTGCGGCGGGCCTGTTTGAACGCCTCAAGGTATTCCGCCCGGAGCTTGTCGACCAGGGCGTCGAAATGCGCTACGGATTCCATATGAAAAAACCACTAAATTTACAAAAAAACAACAATATCAATTAAAAATCCGATAAACAAGACAAAATAGCTGAAAAATCATAATTATTATCAGAAAAATACAAAAAACAATGGAAAATACGATAAACCACCCAAGAATACACCCCACCACGCACCGAAATTCGGTGTGTCTTCAGCATCTTGGGACGCTGGTCAGTGCACTATTCGTGAGCTCGAATGTTGCAGGCGCCACGCGGTGACCTGCGGTCCGTGCAGAAAATCGTCAACTGTGCGCGCAGACAAACCGCGATCGACCCAAATCTGTCGACGGTTAAAATCTTGTTCGTACGGTATTCGTGGACGGTGCCGACGGCTGGGTGGTCTGTCTGCGTACAACACCGCTGTCGGGTGCGTAGCCAGTAAGGTGCCTTAGCGGGCCGCGACTGCAGGCGATGGCGTTGACCGACACCTGGCACTGTCGGCTGGAACCGCGGGCACGCGATGCGGTCTGGGTCGATCATTAGCGTTCCGACGATCGTTGGCGCCTCACCGTTGATTAGCACCTCGGTTGTGTATCGTCGACGGCGGCGGTAACGCAGGCAAACGCACACGCGAGCCACCAAGAGGTTCAACGATCGCATTCGCTGCCGCCCTTTTCGCAAAAAATACTGAGTGAACTGAGGGGATAGGCGTCTTCCATCGTAAGTAGGATGAGATCGCCCCCGAAACAGCGTGTGCTAAGGTGCTGGCTGAAGGGCCCGAAGTGATTGATCTGGTTGAATAAAGCAACCCATGGCGAGTGCCGAAGAGAAAAACAGACGAAATACCGGGTATCAGGAGCCTGTGGCGCAGGAAGATCTTGAGCAGTCATTATCGGTGCGCTATCGCGCGCCGCTGATGGCGTACTTCAATCGGCGTACCGGCGACTACGGTGAGGCCGAGGATCTGGCGCAGGAAGTCCTGATTCGTGTCTTACATCGCAGCAACCCCGGTGATGTCGAGAGCCCCGACGCGTATGTGTTCAAGATTGCACGCAATCTACTGCGCGACCGGGCGCGTCGCGCCGACGTGCGAAAAAAGTATCAAGGGGAGCTGGAGCTTCGCGAGGAAGGTACTGAGGGATTGAGTACCGAGCGCGTTATCCAGGGCAAGGAAGAGCTGGCGAGAGCCATGAGCGCCCTGGCCGAGTTGAAGGAAAAGACACGGGACATTTTTATTCTCAGCCGTCTGGAAGGAATGAAATACCGGGAGATCGCAGACCTCTATGGCATGTCGGTGAGCGCCGTGGAGAAGCACCTGATCCAGGCGTTCGCCCATATGATGGACAGGTTTGACGAACAATGATCGACCCTAACAAAACAGAACGGCAGGACGAGCGCCGCCGACTCAACGCGGAGGCGGCCGCATGGCATCTGCGCCTTCGCAACGGCACCGCCGATGATGACAGTACGGAGTACCTCGACTGGTTGGCGATGTCGCCGGATCATGGCGCGGCGATGAAACGTGCCCGTAGCACATGGGCGATACTGGGCGACCATGCTGCGGCACCGGAAGTGGTCAGGGTACGGCGTGACGCGCTGGACCGATCCGGCAAATTCGCTGCAGGCCGTTGGGCGGCATTCCGGTCGATACCGCGACCGTTGAAAGCGATGGCAGCGGCGATACTGCTCGCCGTGATCGCGGTGCCGACATTCTTCCTATGGCAACAGGTGGGCGATAAGCCGGCGAACGGCGTCGCCGCGGTTCAAGTCTTCGAAACGGACATTGGCGAAACCCGGGTTGTGACACTCGCCGACAATTCCCGTGTGTCACTCGATGCGTTTACCCGCCTGAATGTACGGTACACGGCTGACGAACGCGATATCGAACTGCAGCGAGGCCAGGCGCATTTCGACGTGGCGAAAGATCCGACACGCCCGTTTCGGGTGGTGGCGGGCGATCAGACCGTCGTCGCGACCGGTACGGCGTTTAACGTGGAGATGGTTGGCGACAATGTTCTGGTGACGCTGCTTGAAGGTGAGGTGATCGTTACCGACGCATCGGTGGTGATGCCTGCAATGCCTTCGCTTCCGATTGAGGCTGTAGCGCCACCGGTCCTTAAACTGAAACCAGGGCAGCTTCTGGTTGCCTCTGCTCGGCAGGAAGTGCAGATCGTCAACGATACCAATATGCAGAAGACGAATGCCTGGCGGGATGGAAGGATCTTTCTTGAGGGGGATTCCCTGTCCGTCGCGGTCGCGCGTATGAACCGCTATTCGCGCATACGACTTTCTGTCGCGGACCATAGCCTCGACGCGCTGCGGATCAGCGGCATTTTCAATGCGGGGGACACCGACGCTTTCATCGAGGCCGTGGAGGCCTATTTTCCGGTGGATGCCAGACGGATGACGTCGTCCAGCATCGAACTGCATCGGCGACAGTGACGAAGCGCCGCAACAGAGAACCTGAGCTACTCCAACTTTTTGCTGAGTGATTTTTGACTAAGTACGTTTTCCATGGATGTACCAAGCGGGACCGTGGGGGGCTCGCAATACAAAAGCACCACAATGTGTGCGGGGGAAGTTCCATGGCGTTGAACAAATCACAATCAGTCGGGTTGGGGGTGCTGTTGCGAGCCGGTGTGCTGGCGATAATAAGCGCGAGTATCTGCTTAACCGCCTATGCGCAGGCGGAAACAATCGAATTCGATCTCCCGGCGCAAGGTCTGGAGCAGGCTCTTAAAAGCTTCGGTGTTACCGCCGACAGGCAACTGATGTTTGCGACCAACCTCGCCGAGGGTAAAACGACAAATCACTTGTCGGGTGATATGGAACCGATGCGGGCCTTGGATGTGCTGCTTGACGGAACGGGGCTGGTCTACGAAACAACGTCTTCCAACGTGATATTGGTGAAGGCGGCAAATACGGAGGTTGCTGAAGACTCGGGAAACGCACAGACGACGCCGAGCCCGATACTGATGGCCCAGGCGTCGACGAGTCAGCGCACAGCGAACCCGACGACGAATCCGAATGATACCGGCGACGGGGTCGTTCGAGGTAAGGTAACCGATGCACGCACCGGCGCCAACGTTAAAGGCGCCTTGGTCACCATTACAGAAACCGGGCAATCAACGAGAACCGATGATCTAGGCGGCTTCCGATTCGTGAAGGTTCCCCTGGGTAAGCAAACACTAACGTTCTCGTACCTGGGCGCCGCACCGAGCGTGGCGACCATTGAGGTAATCTCTGGCGGCACCAACGCTATGAGCATCGCATTGTCGAACTCTATCGAGGAAATCGTGGTTGTTGGCCAACGGTCAGCACGCGCGAGTTCGCTAAACCTGCAGCGAACAGCCCCGAACAATTCGGACGTAGTGTCCTCCGACATGCTGGGCAACTTCACGGGTACCACAATTTCAGAAGCGCTTCGACATGTGTCAGGTATTACATTCCAGCAGAGCTCTCTGACCGGTGAAGGCACCAATATCATAGTGCGTGGTCTAGAGCCGGACATGAACACCGTGACGCTGAACGGAGTGCGCCTACCGGATAATTCCGGCACCGGGCGGTCCGGCGATCTCAACAACGTTCTGGCCGACTCGATCAGCAAGGTAACGGTGAATAAGAGTTTGCTACCCAGTCATGACAGCTCGGGCACGGGCGGTCTGATTGAGATTGAGACCAAGTCGCCCCTCGACCGGCCAAAACGTTACTTCAACGCGTCCATTGAGGGTGGGCAAACTGGCAAGAATTTTAACGATGACCTGTTGGCGTCCGGTACGGCATCCCTCTCGTTCGGTGCCGAGGATCAGTTCGGCTTCAGCACCTCGGTGCAGTATCGGGAACGTAGTTTCGACAGCGTTAGTCAGGAGCAACAGTTTCAGTTCGGCCAGTATTTGCCGCTGGAGGCAGACGGCATTACGCCAATTATGGATCCATTTCATGTAGATCCGCGCCGGTTGTTTCCGTTCGAAGAGGGCGCGGACAATATCTACCCCATGTCTCAGTCGGCGGGCTCAAAAAGAACGGATACAACGAACTTGACCATCGGCCTTGCAGCCGAATGGCAGGTCAGTACAGACACTAATTTGCGCCTCGACGTGAGTAAAGTCGATGCCGATCAAGATGTTTTTAGGCGACAGGGTGGTGAATTCTACTTCAGTCTGTATCAGCCATCCAACGTGATCGCCCTCGGTGGCGAACCGCGGCAGGCGTTGACGTATTTCAATGCATTGAACACGTCCAGAAACCTCGGAGCTTCCCAGTCTAACAACAAGACCGACTTAGTCAGTTTGCGCGGCGTGAGCGAAGTGGGAAACTGGACGTTTGAGTACGGCGGCGGCTATACGAAGGGATCGAGAGATAGTGCAGATTCTTCGATAGTTGCTGGCGCTTTCATGTTTCACGATTCCGCCTTCGTACTGCCGGCGGCGACCGACCCGGTTGAGGGGGGCGTTCCGTCGATATTCGCCCCGGTCGCTGGCGGTATTCAACAGCCACTGCTAACGCAGGCTGGTTTTGACTTTCTCAACGACCCGTCACTCTACGCGCTCCGGGCTGGGAACCTAGTACGCCTCGTCACTTCTAATGAGCGCAAAACAGCTGAGTTTAGCGGCCGCTATGCTTTCGGTGGCGATACCCTAAACTATGTCGAGGCCGGGGTGTTTTATGAGTCCGCGGGTTTTGATTTTGAGCGGTGGCCTGGGCAAGACAGCTTCGATCAGTTTCGGGGAAGCGGCGCGACAGCAGCGGACATCGGATTGACGATCGGCACGGACATTTGGAGCCGCATTGAGGCGCCGAGCGGTGTTGGAACGCTTGGTGAGGCGAATCTCAACGAACTTATCGCGCGAATGAGAAGTTTGGACGGCAACGGCGTGACGATTCTGACGCATCCGTTGGACAGCCGCCTTGCCCCGGAGTTTACACGCGAAGAGGAATTCTCCGGCTACTTCGAATCGTCACTCAATTTCGGAAAACTGGAGATTATTGGTGGTGCGCGCGTCGCTCAGGTGAAAACAACGGCGACCAAGCTGAGCAGGCCAGCCTTGCGACTTGTTGACGGTTCTTTCGACGCCGCGTTCGCAGAAACACATGCGGAGATCGTCAATTTCGACGATACGGTGACTGATGTGCTGCCGCGCGTGCTGGCCAATTATCGTCAATCAGAGAATCTGATATTTCGCGGAGGCTACTATTTCACCGTTTCCCGACCGACCATCGATAGTTTGTCGCGGTTCCCAGAAATAGTCTTGTCCTTGTTTCCCTTTGGTGGGCCAGGCAACGACCGACCGACCTTGAGTGTCTCAATGGGTAACCCAGGGTTAAAACCGGCATTCACCCACAATTTTGATCTGGGTGTCGAGCTATACGATGACAATATCGGCGTCATCAAGCTCGGCTTGTTCTACAAGCGGATCGACAACTTCATCGATTCAAATGTGTCGTCGACATCGGCAGCGTTGGACGGTATCCCGCTGCCCGATGACCCGCGCTTCGAGAATCTCCCTAGTGACATACTGATCACCGTTAGTCGCCCAAGCAATGCTGCAGATACAGCGGAGATTTGGGGTGCAGAGGCGGGTGTGGAACACCGTTTCTCCGGGCTGACGGGGCTATTGGACGGGCTCGGCGTATACGCCAATTATACGTTTAGCGATAGCAGTCGCGAAGCAACCCGCGTATGGCGCTCAAGCCCGATCGTCGACATCAACGGTACGATTACCGGACGCGAGCAGATTGTCTATGTGCGCGAGGCGCCCTTTGCTCAGCAATCCAGGCACTCCGGAACAGCGGCGCTTACCTATGAACACGATAATCTTGATGCTTCCTTGTCTTACAGCGTGCAGGCGCGGAGCCTAAGAAATCTCGGCGATCATGGTTTTGATGTTTTTGAGGATTTGGCGGACAGTCTTGATTTGCGGGCTGAATATCGATTGTTTCCGGATCGGGGTGGACGATACCGCCTATGGCTCGAGGCGCAGAATCTCCTGGATGGAACCAGCGACCCGACCGTGTCTCAATCCCTCGGTGGTGAGCACGGTATACCAGAGCTTACGACGTTTCGAAGTTACGTTGGCGGTCGCTCCATCAAGCTGGGTGTTAGCGCGACGTTCTGACGGATTGCTTCTAGCGCCCCGCCGAGAACACCTGGCGGGGCGCGCTTTTTTCTGTCAAACCCATACTGAGGTTTCCATAATGCGCTCGTTCTCCCGACACACACTTTGCCTTCTGACCGCATCTGCCTTGTTGGTGGCCTGTGGCAATCGCGGCGCCGACGGCCCGCAAGAGAATGTGCAGGCCGGTGACGCGACCGAGATGCAGACATTGCAACAACGGGCCGATGCGGCGTGGGCAGAACTCTCCTCCAGTGGTGCGCGGCAGGATCGGTTGGAAAGCGAAGAGTCGCTGGCCTATTTTATGCGCCAGGTGGAGATGTCGGACATACGTCGTCGCGAGCTTGGGCTGGCATTTTGGAGCGGCTACCCCAATGATCCGAGGCGTTATGAGTGGTTATTGCTGACCGTCAATATGCCACCGCACTATGCCGTTGATATTCACGATTGGGCGGCCAATGAAACTGAGGTCTCACCCAACAAAGCGGCGATCGACACGAAAGCGATGGTGGCATGGGACGCACGCTACCGCGCGATGCGGGACGCGTTCTGGAACGCGCCCGAGGTCAGCGAACAGGATCGTCGTCATCTGTGGTTTGGCGAAATAAAGCAGAAAATCCTCCGGCTTCGTGAGGCGCATGTGCGTGGCGAGATGGTGGATACGGAATCGGTACTGGACGAGGTTTTGATGTTCGCAACAGCGTATCCCAAATCGGAGGGCGAGTTCGATCAATCCGATTATTGGAGTATTTTCGGGGCGCTCTCGGATCTGACGTTTCGAATCGATGTGCAGGAAGATGAGTACGGTCCGGCATTCGCCTGGACGCAGGAGAGCGCATTGGCCTATTGGTCAAGAATGATGGCAACCGAGAATGAGGGGTTCAGAAATTTCAATGAAGTTCTGGGTGACTATTTGAAACAGAACACCGATCTACCGACTGTTCAACCTCTGCTCAATGACAGCGGAATCGAACGACGGTGGCGATCGTTGCCGAAGGCACGGCAGGGCCCCACCAGCACGGTTGCTGGGCGCATTGTTCAGGCGCGAGAGGTTGAAGTTGCACGGCGAAAATTCCGCGCTATCGGTGCTAAGTTTTGGCGCCGTTACCCGAACCATGCGTGGAGGGCCCAATGGCTTCGGATGTCGAACTGGCAGGTTCCTGGCTATTACAAAGACCTTATTTACGGAATTCGTCATTCTACAATGGATAGTTCAAGTGCTGCCAATATTGACTTCCAGGCTCGCGCTGAATGGGCGTCTGAGTATAAGTCATTGCGTGCCGAGATCTGGGATAGTCCGGCCACGTCCGAGGAGGATCGCAGCTCCATTCGCAGCAAAGAGGTGTGGGCAGAATTGTGGGATGTGCGTCGAGAATTCACTTCCCGAGATGATATGTCGAGGGTTGAATCACTTCTTGATCATATCCATGAGCTATGGACGTCTTATCAAGACTCGGATGCTGTGTGGCTGTACTCGGGCAGAGTCCTGGGAGACTACAAGTCATTCGGTCTCGATGATGACGATCTGCTTGCTTTTTTTGAGCCCATGTTGGCCTATGACAATCAAAAGCTCCAGGCCCTTGCAGAAGCCGCATTCAATACTATCGAGCTGAAGCGTACACCGTTTGAATTTACCGCTGAGACGCTACACGGTGAGTCCTTCGACATGAAGGATCTACGGGGTAAAATTGTCTTGGTCGATCACTGGAGTACAGGATGCTCGTCTTGTATTAGTGCTATGCCGCGTCTGGATGAAATTTATCGCCGATACCAAGACAGGGGTTTTGAAGTGGTTTCCATCGCGTATGACGCCACAACAAAGCGCAAAAAAGTATTGCGAATTGAAAATGAGCTGGGACTGACGTGGACGACAGTTAATGGCGAGGGGCAACGATGGACGATCGCTAGCAAATACGGTTACCAGGGCTTTCCCCAATACATGCTCTTGAATCGCGACGGCACCATCTATGCAGGCACCGCAGAGGTGGATATGGGCAGGAATCTTCGAACGTTGCTTGATGAGATGTTGACGGCGGAGGCTGCCGAGCGGGTAGCGGCGATCATTCACTGATTGGCATTCGTGTCCGCGCGGTGAGCGGATTCGGGCAGTCGTTCTTGCAGGCTAATGATTCCTGACTCATAGAGCCTGACATCGGGCCAGATATTCTTTCTCTTGGAGTTTACCCTTCGTCATGCCGGTCGTTGTACGAATCAATCTGTTCTTTTTTCTACTGTTGCTTGGGACTGCTATTGCGCGGGCGCAGGTCACCGCGGAGTTAGTGGTGGCCGATCTGAGCGTCGAACCCGGCCGACGCACGACGGTAGTTCTCAAGCTCAATCACGACCCCGGCTGGCACACGTACTGGTTGAGCCCGGGCATCGGTGAAGCCACCAGCATCGAATGGAATCTACCCGAGGACTGGGTTGCAAGCGCAATCGATTGGCCGGTGCCCAGAAAAATCTACACCCAGACTGGTGATGTATCCGGGCATGGCTTTGACGGCGAGCAATACCTGCCGATGGACGTTATTGTCTCGCCCACCGCGCCGCTCGGTGAGCTTGTCACGCTCGGCGCAACCGTCAAGTGGCTGATGTGTGAATACGAGTCCTGCATTCCTGGCGGCGCGGCACTTGAGCTCGAAATCTCAATTTCGGATAAGGCGCCGAGCAAGAACGCAGAGGTGCAGGCGGCACTCGATGCGACGCCGATGCCGGAGGCTGGAGAGGGTTTTGATGTCGCGGCCACACGCGATGGCGATACGATGTCACTGTCCGTGTCGGGCGACGCGACGTTCTCCGAGCCGCACTTTTTCAGTTTTGATGAGCTGGTTTGGCACGATGTTTCGCAGGAATTTGATGTCTCCGACGGCCAGCTCACAGCGACTTTGCCGATTGACGACTACTACGAAGGCGAGATTGCCGCACTAACGGGTGTCCTCGCGTTTACGGACGGTGACGGCGACTATCGAGGACTCCTGATCAACGCACCGCTGACGGGCGGCAACGGTGGAGCGGGTTCGACCGGCCTGGCGACAATCAGCATCTGGCAGGCTCTGCTGTTTGCACTCATCGGTGGTGTGATTCTGAATCTCATGCCCTGCGTGCTGCCGATCCTTTCCATGAAGGCACTGTCGTTAGCCCAGGCCAGCGGCGCCGACGCTGCACTTGTGCGCCGAGAAGGTATTTACTACAGCGCTGGCGTGATTGTGAGCTTTGTCGCATTGGCAGGGGTCTTGCTGATGGCGCGTTCAGTATTGGGCGGTGTCGGCTGGGGTTTTCATCTACAGAACCCAATGGTGATCTTGTCATTGGCGCTGGTCATGGCGGCTGTAGGGTTTAACTTGTTGGGCGTGTTTGAGATGGGCTTGGGGTTTGGCGGTGTCGGCCAAAACCTGACAGCAGGTCACAGTGCCAAGGCCTCGTTTTTTACCGGCGTGCTGGCGGTGGTGGTAGCAGCACCGTGTACCGCGCCCTTCATGGCGGCGGCAATCGGGGCAGCGCTTGTGCAGCCCGTACCCGTTGCGATGTTGATCTTCGCAACGCTGGGCCTTGGATTGGCTTTTCCCTACTGGTTGGTCACGAATGTGCCGGGGGCTCGCGCCTGGCTGCCCAAACCCGGCGCCTGGATGATCACGCTGCAGCAAGTGCTGGCATTCCCGATGCTGGCTACCGCCATCTGGTTGCTGTGGGTGTTGGGTGGCCAGCGCGGCAGCGATGCAATGACCATCGGTCTGATTGCCGTATTATTGCTTGGCATTGCCGGCTGGGCATTCGGGCGGCAGCAAGTGCACGGCACACCGAGAGTGCGGTGGTTGGTGACGGCATTGACGGCGATTCTGCTGATCTCGGGTCTGGCTGCTCAAATCTACAAGATGGACGATTCCGAAGCGGGCCGGGTCTCATCAAGAAAGGCACTGTTTGAGGAGACGCCTTACTCTCCGGATGCATTGAACCATGCCCTGTCGTCCGGAATGCCGGTGTTCGCCTACTTCACGGCCGATTGGTGCGTGACCTGTAAGGTCAATGAACGTGTTGCGATAAAGACAGAGGCGACGGCAGCGCTATTTCAACAGCAAGGCGTGTCCGTGATCGTCGGTGATTGGACCAATCAGAATCCTGATATCACCGAGATTTTGGTTCGCTACGAGCGAGCCGGCGTGCCGATGTATTTGTACTTCGCACCGGGATCGTCAGCCGATGAAGGGCAGCTCTTGCCGCAGATATTGACGTCGGGGGTTATTCGTGAGGCGCTAAGTCAGTGACCGCAGTCCACCGTTTTCGAGTAAACCGCATCGCTGTTGTCGATCATTCAAAACGCGCAGTAGCCATAAACTTACGACCACGACACTAAGGCGTGTGTGTATCCCTTATGCACGTTCCATTAACCCACACCCAGAGAAGCTTGGGTGTGGGTTCTTTTCGCCCCAACGATCCATGGGCAGTCAAGCAGCCCAATCGCCTTGCAACACCGCGCCAGCGTTGGTAACGGCTGTCCCCAACAGTCGCCATTCCCCCGGAATGGGGATGAGCGCTCAGCGAACCGTGCACATCGGCGCAGCCGCCCGCGCTTGGACGCCCTATCGAACAATTCTCTACTATTTATCTGGGAAAAAGGGGGCCAGTCGGCCTGTCGCGGGCCTCTATACTATGTAACGGACGTTGAATAAGAGTTGAGGCCGCGTGAGGCAGGCAGATCGCGAGAAGCTGGTCATCAATTGGCGCGAGCGGTGGCATCCGTTCGTGTTACAGATTCTGGCGCGCCGCTTACCGGTCAAAGCCGATGTCGCGGACCTCGCCCAGGAAGTGTATTTGCGCTTGCTGCGGGTCGACACGCTGGATTTGGTGGAGAACCCACGGGCGTATGTTTGCCGGGTGGCGATTAACATTGCCGAGGAATGGAGACTGCGCCTGGCCAAAATGCCGATCGACCGCAGCGATGCGACGATTGAAGACACACTGGCGGCCCCGGGCAACCTGGAGGATTGGCTCAATCAACAGCAGAACCGCCAGGTCGTCGAAACCGCGCTGATGAGCTTGCCGCTGAATCACCGCACGGCGCTGGTGTTGCACGTCACCAGGGATTTAACCTATCCGCAGATCGCCGAGCACATGAGCGTGACGCGGCGGCAGGTGAAACGCTACCTGGCCAAGGCCTACGACCGATTGCGCCAAGACATGATTGGTGCCGGCATCCGGCCGGCACCGGCGGACACGGACAACGAGCAATGAGTACGGCAGCCGAAATACCCGACAGCGTGATGGAAGATGCGATTGGCTGGTTCGACGATTTGAGGGCCTCCGGGAACGCGGACCGCCAGGGCTTTGCGACCTGGCTGATGCGATCACCCACCCACATAGAGGCCTTCTTATCGGTCGCCACCTTGCACGGCGGCTTATCGGCGGCGCGTGCGGACAACCGGGCGTGGTTGCAGTCACTGCTCGAGGAGGCACACAGCAACGTGCTGCCGCTCAACGAGCACGGCACGCGACTGCCACAGACCTCAGCAACGACCAGCTGGCCTTCAGCGCGACGGCGCCGCTGGCGATGGGCCGGGCTCGCCGCCGCATTGCTCGTCGCGGTGACAATGACGTTGGTGAACAGCCCCTGGCCGTTTGATCGTTCGAACCAACCCCAACAGTATGTGACCACGCTGGGCGAGCAGCGCGCCATCGTGCTTGATGACGGTTCGGTGATGCAACTCAACACCGATTCCGCCGTCACGGTGCAGTTCAACGCCGAGGCTCGCAAGATTGAGCTCACCCGCGGTGAGGCCATGTTCGATGTGCGCAAAGATCCGCTGCGACCCTTCCGGGTGCACAGCGGCGATGTCACCGTGCAGGCCATCGGCACACGGTTTAACGTCTATCAACACCACGATGGCACGGTGGTGACGGTGATTGAGGGACAGGTGAAGGTCGAACCCACCGAGCTGGATCCGGCTGGAGCGTCGGTTTCGTCAGCGCCCAAACCGGAATCCACTA
This sequence comes from Woeseiaceae bacterium, assembly GCA_021773035.1. Taxonomy (GTDB): domain Bacteria; phylum Pseudomonadota; class Gammaproteobacteria; order Steroidobacterales; family Woeseiaceae; genus UBA1847. Next base: position 32,289 of record JAJFKU010000046.1, on the reverse strand, counting down.
CAAATACCGGCACGCTGAACGGCATCGGTGCCACCGTTCAACTGGACGCCGGCGAGCAACTGGCCATTCGATCCGACGGTGCCGTTGCCGACATTCCCATACCCGTCGATACCCAGCGAACCACGGCATGGACACAACGCCGTGTCGTCTTCGATGATGACACGCTAGCCACCGTGATCGCCGAATTCAACCGCTACAACCGGATCAAGCTCGTCATCCGCGACGCGGTACTGAGTCAGCGTCGTATCAGCGGCATCTTTACCGTGGATGACCCAAAAGCGTTTGCTGAGGTGTTGGCATCAATGGCACCGGTTCAGTCGGTAGAGCACGCGGACGGCAGCCTGGAAATTGTTAACGCCGCTGCAACGATCTTTCCCATCCATCAGTAGGCAGCATTCTTTTGACCTCAAGGGGGGTCAGGTCGACAAACCTAGGACTCTATACCTAACAGAGACGTAACCAAACCGACGTCAAAAAACACAGAGTGCTAAACCGGGGGAGATTGACATGAGATGCACACCAAGATTAGTGACCATCCTACTCGTAACGCTGGCGAGTCTGTTCGCAATGCCTATCGCATTTGCAGACGACAGTCGCGAACTGCAGCTTGACGAACAACCACTGTCGGATTCTTTAAAAACCGTCGCCGATGAATTCGGTCTTGATATCGCTTTCTTCTCTGAAACTACCGAAGGTCTCGAAGGCATTGCGCTTGCTGGCAACTACACACCCGTACAAGCGTTTGATGCATTGCTTGGTAATACGGACCTCAAGTTCACGCAGCTCGACAACGGAACGGTGGTGGTTCGTGCCGTTGAAGAGGGGGAAGCAGCGCCGGGAAAAGCACAGCCGACACCGAGCCCGATCCTGATGGCTCAGGTGTCGGCGAATCAGAGCACAGCGGCCCCAACGACGAGCAGGAGTGACGGTATTACCGGAACCGTTCGCGGAAAGATCACAGATGCTCGCAGTGGTGCCAACCTTAAAGGTGCGCTAATTACGTTGGCTAACTCCGGTAAGACTACGCGCAGCGACGAGCTCGGCGAGTTTCGGTTTCTGAGCGTACCGATCGGAACACATATAGTTAGGGTGTCGTATATCGGCTCCGCAGAAGTACAAGCATCCATCAATGTCGTGTCGGGAGATCACAATCCGCTCAACGTCGCGTTGTCCGATGCTATCGAGGAAATTGTGGTATTCGGCACTCGATCGGCTCGAGCTTTGTCTCTCAATCAGCAAAGAACGGCGGCAAATAACTCAGAAGTCGTATCAGCGGATACGCTGGGTGACTTCCCAGGAACGACGATATCAGAAGCCTTGCGCCGTGTCTCCGGGGTGTCGTTCCAACAGGATCCGCAGACCGGTGAAGGTACGAATATCATTGTTCGAGGTATCCAGCCGGACATGAACACAGTCCGACTAAACGGCCTCCGTGTACCGGACAGTTCCGGTGTAGGTCGTGCGGCCGATCTCAGCAATATGCTTGCGGACTCCGTGAGCAGTATTACAGTTCATAAGAGCCTACTACCCAGCCATGACAGCAACGGAGTTGGTGCCGTTGTGGAAGTTGAAACCAAGTCACCGCTGGATCGAGCGCGTCGGTACCTAAGTGTATCCATTGAGGTCGGCCAACGCGGTAGCGACTTCAGCGACGACTTTCTCGGCTCGGCGACTGTATCCGGGCAATTTGGTGAGTCTGACAACTTCGGTTTGAGTGCCTCCGTACAATATCGGGAGCGAAGCTTTGACAATTTATCCTACGGCCAAGGACTGGCCTTCGGACAGTATTTGCCGTTGGAGGCGGATGGGACGACGTCGATCATGCGCAGAGGACAAGTAGACCCGCGACTTGCGTTTCCTTTCGAGCCCGGCGCCGACGATGTCTACCCTACAAGTCTTCGTGTTGACTATCGCAATACGGACACAACGAACTTGACGGCTACCCTCTCCAGTGAGTGGCAGGTTGCAGATCATACGAATCTTCGATTTGACCTGCAGCAGATTTCGGCTGATCGAAAACAGTTCAATCGGAGCATTCAACACAACTTCTTCCATTCGTATGCGGAGCTTCCCGTCGCTGCACTCGGCGGGGATCCTCGGTATGCATTAACCTTCGCCAACTTCGTTTTTAGCAGCCAGAATTATTTGCAAGAAGAATCAGAGGAAAAGAGCGTATCCGCGAGTTTCCGAGGAGAAACGGAGAAGGGACATTGGGATTTCAGCTACTCCGCCGGCATTGCCAACGGCGAAACAGACACGCCGATCAATCGGATCCTGGCCTTCAACGGCCTCAATCCGTTCGTTGACCCGAGTGTTGTTGCGCCAGAGGCCGTTGACCCGATCGAGGGGCGTGTCGTCTCAATCTTTGGACTATCTAACGGAGGTGGCATAAATCTCCCCCTTTTGACGCAGGCTGGGTTCGATGCACTCAACGACCCAGACAATTATGGCTTCAGCTTTGGTGCTCCATCTGATGGTTCTATGAGTTTCAACGATAGGTCATCGGGCGAAGTAAGTGGAAGATACACATTCAGTAGCCAAAAACTCAAATACCTAGAGATGGGGCTGTTCTACGAGTCAGCGGAGTTTGTGAATCGTGCTCCAGACACGGATGAGATTCTCTTTATTGGACTCGGAGCGACGGCAGCCTCGCTTGGGGGCGTGTTTGATCAGAATGCTCTGAGCCGCATTGGTGCGAGCCAGAGCATCGACACGATGTCACTGGCAAGCACCGACGCCGTCATTCAAAGTGTGACGACGCTGTTAGATTCAACCGACTCAATACTCCGCCTATCGTTTCCGCGTAGATCTATCTTCCGCGAGCAGACAACGAAGGAAACCGAGAAGACAGGGTATTTGCAGGCGGCGATTGAATTTGGCAAATTGGAGATTGTTGGTGGTGTCCGCATAAGCTCCGTAGATACGCAGGTACGAAAAGTCCAGTCTCCAAGGCTCGTATTGGCGGATGGAACGCTTGATTTCGCTTTTCAGCAGGCGAACACAGAACTTGTTGGTCTTCGCGATACTGTAACGGACGTACTTCCCAGAGTTCTTCTTATCTATCGTCAGTCTGACAATACAATTTTTCGCGGCGGATACTTCCTGTCGATCGCAAGGCCGACGCTAGATGACCTGTCGCGCACGCCTGACATACTTCTCAATCTTCAGCCTATTGGCGGCCCGGATTCCAACCAACCGCAACTCAGCGTCAGCCAGGGAAACCCAGGACTTGAGCCCGCGTTGTCACACAACTTCGAGTTGGGGGTCGAGAGGTACTACGACGACATAGGGCTCATAAAGGCGGGAGTATTCTACAAGCGGATCGACAGTTTTCTTCAAAATGTGTCGAGTCTTGGATTTTCAGCCCTCGGTGATGTGGATTTACCCGATGACCCGCGGTTCCAAAACTTGCCAACAAATATATTCATATCTGCTCTTCGCCCGACAAACAGCGACACCACGGCCGAAATTTCCGGCTTCGATTTTTCGCTAGAGCGTCGATTCACGAAATTGCCAGGGATATGGAGTGGTCTCGGCGTTTTCGCAAACTACACGTACACCGATAGTTCTCGCGACGTGTCTCGAGTTTGGAATGAGAGTCCAATTTTTGACGTGAATGGTGTGTTGATCGGTCGTGAACAGCTGAACTACGTGCTGCCCTCCGTGCGTTTTGCGGAACAACCCCGACAATCGGGAACCGCGGCAGCGACTTACAGTCTGAATGGAGTCGACGCTGCGCTTTCATATACGGCCCAGGCCAGACGAATGATCAGGGTGGGCGACAATGGGCTCAATTCTTTCGCCGAAGGCGTTGATAGCCTAGATTTCCGTATTGAGTATCGATTCGAGACAGAAAGTGGTGGCCGTTATCGAGCTTGGCTCGAGGGCTCGGATCTCCTCGACGGCGCTAGCGATGCCACTCTGTCGACCACCGTCGGTGGATTCGGCGGCGCACGTAGGTACGAAACGGGTGCGAACTACACCGGTGGGCGCGCGGTAAAGGTTGGCTTTAGTGCGACATTCTAGGTGCGGTATCACGTGAGTTCTGTCAATCACGATGGGCGCTATCCGGATCGGCAGACACTCATCGGTAAGGTTGGCGCGTTTGTTGTCGATCATATTTTGATGACGTTTCGTCCAAAACGACTCCGAGACTTGCGCTGCGGCTATATTCCAGCAACCCCTTTGTTGACGGTGGATTTGTCATAGGAGAATCGACGTGTACCGGAGGAATTTTTTTCCATGGCTCGTAACTTTTTTGGTCTGCTTTCTACCAATTTCTATCGAAACTTGCGGCGCGACGACGAGTTCCCCCCCGCCCCAACCGATCGCAATTGCAGCCGATCTAAAAGATGGTCGAGTCCTGCTAAGACTTTCCCCGACCGCACTGAACAAAGATTTTCTAATCGTGCGCGATCGAGTGGGTCAGACACTTGTACGATGGATGCGTGTCGAGGACGCGATACAGTTGGTGGCGCCGCCGATAGAGACAACTATTGGTCCGGATATCCATTCTAGCGCATATCTTGGAGGGCACCTTTCCAAGTCGGCGCGCCCATCAATACTTGCTAGTTTTCCAATAATGGATACAACGAATGAAGGTAGTCTCGAATTTGACGCAACGAACCTTTTCCTTAATTCAGTTGGCGGAATTCCAACAGTCGAAGGAACGATCGATCACGATCGATCCGCTATCGAGAAAGTCCGCTCATTTCAGAACTTGGTGGAAATTCGCGCGACACATACACTAACGCCGTCCAGCCTGAGAAAACAAGTGCTGAATCAATACCAGCTCGGGCGTCAGCATGGGGAGCCGCTCACCATTGGGGCCTTTTGGAGCATTCTGCAATTACCAGAAAAGCTGATGCGACCACGATTACACGATCCGCGCATGGGTTTTTTCCCGGACACGGCGGACCTCAATGTCGCGGCGGCCTATTCAACAGGCATTCTAAAGTGGCGGCTGGAACAACGTGATCCCTCACAGCCAATCAGCGAAGTTAGAGAGCCAATTGTCTTTTATCTCGGGACAGAAACACCGGGCTGGATGAAACCCTCGTTGAAAGCGGGGATCGAGTCTTGGAATCTGGCCTTCGAGGCGGCGGGTTTCGAGAATGCAGTTATTGTACGCAATGTTCCGGCTAGCGATACAGATTTTGATGAGCGTAGCTTACGATACTCTGTCGTGCGGATTGCCAACAAGATGGGCGTTCGTCGATATTCAACTCCACGCGATCAGGCGCGTGGTGGCGGAAGTGTCTATAAGGTGAGTGATCCTAGAACGGGTGAAATATTGAAGGCTGACATCCTCATTTCTGTTCCGAATGAAATAAGCCAAAATCGCTATTTCGTATCTTGTGGTGCACTTGATCCGCGCGCGCGCCAGATTCCATTTCCGAAGTCGCTGCAAGGCGATCTCTACAAAGTTACGGCAGCTCACGAGGCGGGTCACGCCTTCGGCATCATCGATGGAAATTACGGGGAATTTGTTTATCCGACCGAAAAACTGCGCGACCAAACGTGGCTGGAAACGATGGGGTTCAGTCCAAGTGTTATGAATTATTCACGCTGCAACTATGCGGCCCAACCAGAGGACAACATCCCGGTGGAGTATCTGCTTCCTCGTGTGGGGCCGGCCGATATTCATCAAATTCGGTGGGGATATACGCCTGTAGCCGATGCGAATACAATGAGAGAAGAACGATCCTTCCTCGAGACGATCGTTCGCGAAGTTGATTCTTCCCCTTGGTATTCTTACGTCTGCGGCGTATACGGCATAAGTCCGCAAATATTTAACAATGCAATTGACGCGGCGGATCCGATCACGTCAACTCGATTGGGCCTTAAGAATCTGCGACGAGCCCTCAGTGTGCTTCCTACAGCAACACTGCATGAAGAGGGCGGGAATTTCCAACTTGAACAAATGTACTTTGTGGCTATCAATCATTGGGTCACGTTGATGCGTCACGTCGCATCGATGGCTGGTGGGTACACGGTCCACCCCAAGAACGGAATAGAATCCGGGCCGGTCTATTCTCCACTACCCGCCGTTCGACAACGTGAGGCAATGGCCTATTTGTCCGACGCCGCGTTCGCTACACCGCTGTATCTAGCCGACACGTCAATTACTCGCCGTTTCGAGTCGAGTGGCACGATTGACAATGTCGTGAAGCCTCAGATACAAGTTCTCGATGACCTGTTTAGGGCTGATCGCCTAAGCAACCTTATGGAGTTTGAACTGGCGACTGAAAGCGGTGTCGACTCATACGGACTAACAGAATACCTGGGAGATATTCGCCGAGCAATTTGGACCGAACTCGCGGACAAATTGGTCAGAATTGGACCTTATCGACAACAGCTCCAACGGGCACATGTAGATCGCCTTCAAAAGGCGGTAGGCCAGTCGGCTGGGTCGGTAGGAATTCAAAGCAACTTGCGTAACGAATTTAGGCTCCTTCATGATGAAATCGAGAGGGGTATCTACAAGTCAAAAGACCACAGTACACGCATATATCTTGAGTATGTCCTCGAGCGTTTGAGCCAAATGCCTATGCACAAAGTGGAATAGTTGCTCGGGACTCATATCGCCCTATCTAACGCGAGTCCCAAATTTGGACGAACCGCCGACAATACCATTTGCCACCGCTACCGGGCGGTACTCAGTTAGGCGATGGTATATGCGGATGACTTTGCAATCTCACTAGTTCAAGTTCTTGGTGCGGCATTCAAGGATCGCCGCCGAATAAACCAGGAACCGACATTGTCGCTTCCCCCCTCAACTTTGATGTCAAATTTGGAAACCAGGCCACCAACGCTTTGAGGTAAGCGTTAGCTGCTCTAACTTGTCAGTGCACTCGCAGGCGCAGCTGAATAAGGTCGCACGGCAACTCAACGAAAGACCGAGAAAGGCGCTAGACTTTGAAACACCGGTGGAACGATTTAATGCATGTGTTGCATCGACCGGTTGAAGTCGCAACCAAAAGCGGCCGCTCAAAACGCAATTTTCCGTATCTCTGACCGGCTGTTTTGGGCCAGAAGCATATGTGACACAGAGATCGGCACGCTCGAGTGGGTTTTTGCATAAGGGTTCGTCGGTGATCGCGCTGTCGCGACCGAATCCGCCCCAACACAGCCTTGCGCGGGGGTGTGTTGACACGTCAACTTATTTGGACGTGCAAGCCGTGTTTTACATCGGTTTTCGTCGGTGTCTTCGCCCGCTAATCACCAGCATTGCAATCGTCCTGATTTGCAGCAGGCGTCAACCCTGTGGTAATCCTTAGTGACGACCAATGACGTGAAGACTATGGACGAGGGAAGCAACAACAAGGCACGACTGACGGTCTGTTCGGCGACACCGGACGACCGATTGGAGGGATTCGCTCGCGAGTTCGGCTCGGTGCTGAAGCGCTACTTCGAGCGCCGGTGTGCCGGCCCAGAGATTGCTCAGGACCTGGTACAGGAAGTCTACGTGCGCCTGGCAGCCCGCGCCGACACCGGTGAGATCGAGAACCCGCGAGGCTATCTGATGCAGACCGCCGCCAGTGTTTTCACCGATTTCTTGCGAAAAAAGCACAGCCACCGGCAGACATTTCACGTGGAGTTCGAAGAATCCACCCATTCCCCTGAAGGTTTCTCGCCGCAACGCGTCTTAGAAGGTAGGGAGGCCGTAAAACGGGTGATCGAGGTCCTCGAGACGCTCCCGCCGCGTACGCGCCAGATCTACCTGCTCTGCCGCGTCGACGGCATGAAACGAAGAGAGGTGGCTTCACGCCTCAGAATATCGGTCAGTGGCGTGGACAAACATTTGATGGCGGCGGCCAAAAGAATCGGCTTGGCCTTTGGTGATACGGAATGACTGCGCCCGACTACAAAAGGTCAGACAGTGTCGAGGACATCGCCGCCTATTGGCTGGTGCGCCTGGCCGCGCCAGAGTGCACCCCGGAAGACCGCTATGCCTTCGAGGCCTGGAAACAGGAAAGTCCCGAACACGGCGAGGTCTATCAACGCTTGCAGCGCGGCAACGCCTTTGTCGATCGCCATCTCGCCGATCCCATGATTCAGGCGCTGGTCGAAGAGGCCCGTACCGAAACCCGACCGCCGCTGTGGCGTCAGCGACGGGTACGCACGCTGGCCATGGCGGCTACCGTGGTCGCGGCCCTGGGCGCGGCTGTATTGCTCAATCTGAACAGCGTGTTGTCACCCACACTCAACACCGTCGTTGCCAGCCACTATGAAACCGCCATCGGCGAGCGCTCCACGGTAACCCTCTCGGACGGTTCGGTGGTCACCCTCAATACCAATTCCCGCATTGACGTCGACTTCACCGCCGCCGAACGCTTTCTGCGCCTGAACCACGGTCAGGCCTACTTCGAGGTGGCCAAGGATATCGATCGGCCCTTCGTCGTGGAGGCCGGTGACAAACGCGTGGTTGCACTCGGCACCGCCTTCGATGTCTGGCTGGATAACGACAATGGGGTGCAGGTCACCCTGGTGGAGGGGCGTGTGCAGGTCGATGGCCTGGTGCCCAACCCGCCATCGACCGCAAGCAACCCGGTTGCGGTGGCCGCGGTGCGTCTCAGCCCGGGTGAGCGTCTGATTGCCAAGCTGGATCAGGCACCGGACGTGCAGACCACCAATGCGATCGAGGCGACCAGCTGGCGTCGCGGTCAATTGATTTTCCGCGACCGCTTGCTGACCGAGGTCGTTGAGGAGATGAACCGCTACAGCACACAGCAGATCGTGCTCTCTGACGATCAGCGCCTCATCGATATGCAGGTCAGTGGTGTGTTCAACACTGGTCGTGCCTCATCCTTCGTGACCGCGCTCGAAACCATGCACCCCTTAAGCGCCGAACGTTCGGGTCAGAACGAGCTGACGTTGGTGTGGCAGGATTAGCCCAAATAGGGTCCCTCCTAAGTTTTCTGCAAAATTCTACTGCAACATTTCTGCAAACCTCCGTCTTAGTTTTTGTGGAGCGCACCTTGTGCGTTAAGAACCCGCACAAAAACACAAAGGCTCGCCAGTCGGCGACAGGGGGAAGGATGAACATCGGGAATCGGATTTCACTTACGCGTTGGGGTATCGCCCTATGCGCAACAATGACACTGGTACATAGCACCGCCTTCGCAGAAGATACCAATGTCGTTGAATTTGACATCGCTGCGCAAGAGCTTGGTAAAGCGCTCACAGAATTCGGCGTTCAAAGCGGCAAAGAAGTCTATTTCGTCAGTGCCGATGTTGCCGACAAAACGGTGGCCCCGCTGGAAGGTGAATTCACCACTACCGCCGCCATTGATCTCTTGCTAGTTGATACAGGCGTCGATTACTACGTCGATGACAACGGAACACTGCTAGTTGGGACAGCCTATTCGGGCAACGCGAATCAGGGAGGTGACAGTCAATCGGGAAACGCACCGACGACGCCGAGCCCGATACTGATGGCCCAGGCGTCGATGAGTCAGAGCGCAGCGAGCCCGACAACGAGCAGGACTGATGGTGCGACCGGTACGATTCACGGCAACCTCACAGATGCTGGTACCGGCGCCAATCTAAAAGGCGCACTCATCACGTTGATCGAAACCGGCGAGACGACGCGTAGCGACGACTACGGCAATTTTCGTTTTCTGAATGTCCCGACGGGCACGAAAATGATACAGGTCTCGTACCTGGGCTCGACGCAATCGACAGTGACCGTTGACGTAGAATCAGGAGACGGCAATCAGCTAAGCATTTCGTTGTCGGACAGCATGGATGAGATCACCGTGATTGGCACTCGCTCGGCAAGAGCCCTGTCGCTCAATCTACAACGCACCGCCGCGAACAACGCCGAAGTGGTGTCCGCCGACCTGTTGGGTAACTTCACTGGAACAACCATTTCGGAGGCGTTGCGGCGGGTACCCGGAATCACTTTCCAGCAGAACTCCCGAACCGGTGAAGGCACCAACATCATGGTGCGTGGATTGGGGCCCGACATGAACACCGTAACCCTCAATGGATTGCGACTGCCGGACAACTCTGGCAGAGGGCGATCCGGAGATCTCAGCAATATCTTGGCTGACTCAGTCAGCAAGATCACAGTAAACAAGAGCTTGTTACCGAGCCACGATAGTTCGGGCACGGGTGGTTTGGTTGAGATTGAGACCAAGTCACCACTGGATCGGCCGAAACGCCATTTCAATGCCTCGATCGAAGGCGGCCAGAGCGGCGACGACTTCAACGACGATCTGTTGGCGTCCGGTACTTTGTCCGGGATGTTCGGTTTGGAGAATCAATTCGGCCTCAGCCTCTCGGTGCAACATCGTGAACGCCGCTTTGAGACTATCGGCCAAAGCCAAAGATTTCTATTTGGTCAATATTTGCCGCTGGAGTCGGACGGTTCCACTTCAATCATCGATCATTCTCAGATCGATCCAAGGCGGTTGTTTCCGTTCGAGCCGGGTGCGAGCAATGTCTATCCCCGCTCGCAGCGAATCTTTAATGATGTAACGGACACTTCGAACCTAACGGTGGGTCTGTCGGCTGAATGGCAGGTCAGCCCGAGGACTAATTGGCGCCTGGATGTGCAAAACATCGACGCGGAAACGGGTTTTCAGGGACAAGATAATAGCGAATCCTACTTTAGTTTTTACAGGCCGCAGCCGGTGGTGGGGCTTGGCGGCGACACGCGTCAAGCTTTGATGTATTTCAATGCTCTAAATACGTCCAGAAATCAAGAGGCACGGATGACAAATAGCAGCACCGACGCAATCAGTTATCGGGGCGTGAGCGAGCCGGGTAATTGGACGGTTGAGTACGGTGGTGGTTACGCAAAGGGATCGCAGCGTGGATCGACAAAGAACTTGTCGTTCACCGCCTTTATATTTCATGATCCGACGTTCGTTTCGCCCGACGCGGTCGATCCGATTGAAGGACGCGTTCTGGCCATTTTCGGGCCCGTTACGGGCGGTATTCAGCAGCCATTGTTGACCCAGGCTGGCTTCGATTTTTTGAACGACCCGGCTCTTTACCGGTTTTCAAACGCCGGCGCGAACACATTTGTAAGCTCAAACGAGCGTAAAACCGCCGAGCTGAGCACACGTTACACGTTTGGCGGCGATACAGTGCAATACATAGAGGCCGGCATGTTCTACGAAACAGCCGAATTTGATGTGGAGAGTAACCCCGGTCGGGATACTATTCCATTCTATACAGGCGCGGGTGCCACCGCGGCTGATCTTGGACTTTCTATTAATACGAACGTCCTGGATCGGATAGGGACCGGGAACGGTGTTGGCGGTTTTACTACCGGTAATCTTGACGCGGAGCTCGCCCGCTTGGTGGTCTTGGCGAATGCCGGCTCGGGCGTTACCGAAAATCTATTTTCCGCGGACGCTCGTCTCGCCGGGGAATACACCCTTGAGAAGGAACTCTCGGGTTATCTCGAAGCGGCACTCAATTTCGGCAAGCTGGAAATCGTGGGCGGTGTTCGTGTTGCCCAAGTGAAAACGACGGCGAGCAAGCTTCAGACACCTTTTTTGACTCGCGCCGACGGCACTCGAGACACTGCATTCGAACAGGCGAACACTATCGTAGTGCAATTTGACGACACGGTGACGGACGTGCTGCCGCGTATGATCGCTAACTATCGGCATTCAGAGAATCTCGTCGTTCGCGGCGGTTATTACTACACCGTGGCTCGACCAACCATTAGCAGCCTGTCAAAATCACCGCAGATTAGCCTTTCTTTGGCTCCATTTGGGGGCCCCGCCAACAACCAACCGACGTTGAACGTGAACATTGGCAACCCGGGTCTTGAGCCAGCCGTCACGCACAATTTTGATCTTGGCGTCGAGCGCTACGATGACAATATTGGCGTAATCAAATTGGGTGTATTTTACAAACGAATCAACAATTTTATCGACTCCAATGTAACGTCGGGCTCCTCCTCGCTGGCCGGGATCACGCTGCCGGACGATCCTCGCTTTCAGAATTTGCCAGGTGATATCTTTATCAACGTTAACCGTCCCAGAAATGCGGAGGACGTGGCAGAGATTTGGGGCGCAGAGGTGGCGGTGGAGCACCGTTTCTCCAATCTGCCGGGAGTGCTGGATGGGCTTGGAATCTATGCCAACTACACCTTTAGTGATAGCAAGCGTGACGTGACCCGAAGCTGGTTTTCAAGCCCGGTCTTTGACACCAACGGAGTATTGACAGGCCGTGAGGAGATTGAATACGTTCGAGAGGCGCCCTTTTTTCAACAGGCCAGGAATTCCGGAACCGTGGCACTAACCTATGAGCGGGACAGCCTTGATGCCTCGTTGTCCTACAGCGCGCAGGCGCGCCGACTGCAAGCGCTTGGTGCCTTTGGATCTGATCAATTCGGATTTGATCAATACCATGACCAAGCAGACAGCCTTGATTTTCGGGCGGAATACCGCTTGTCATCGGACCGTGGTGGGCAATACCGCTTCTGGCTCGAGGGGCAAGACCTACTCGATGGCTCCAGCGACCCAACCTTGAAGAACTCCATCGGCGGCGTCAATGGTGTGCCTGAAGTTACGACACGGCGAAGCTACATCGGCGGTCGGTCAATCAAGCTCGGTGTTAGTGCGACATTCTGATCGGAATGCTGCGTGTCGGTGGCCAGTTCGAATAGGCAAGGAAATTTTTCCACCCGGTGATTTGACGCCCACATTACCGGGTGGCAATCAGGGTCATAGGTCATTCGGTATCGGCCCACCCTTCAATTGTCGAATCTGATTTCTTATCAACTAAACCACTTAGGAAACGGTCATGATTTGCTGACTGTCACGGAACTTTATCGAACGCAAGCGCTGCGCGATGAGTTGGCGCTCACGGGTATATGAGCATAGCCCGCTGAATGCACGTTTTAATGCGTCGGCAATACTCCCGAATCGTTGATAACAAAGTACAGGTCCTTTCTCCCATCTGCGATGCTCCTTGGGAGAAAGGACGGAGGAAACTATCGCTGTGACCAATAGCTCCATTCTGAAGGTTAACAATCTGTCGCACCGCTATGCCAAAGACTGGGTGCTGAAGGGGATCAACTTGGATGCGTCCCGGTCTGGCATATTGGGGCTGCTTGGGGCGAACGGCGCCGGCAAATCGACACTCATGAACATTATGTGCGGGATTCTCTTTCAGTCGCAGGGAGATGTCATCATTGATGGTCTTGATATTCGCCAGCACTCTCTCGAAGCTAGAAGACGCATTGGGTTCTTGCCACAACACGCGCCACTTCATTTGGAGTTAACGGTTGATGAATACCTAAGGTATTGCGCGCATTTGAGGTTGATGGAACCGGCAAGTATTCCGGCTGCCCTGGAGGCAGTGAAAGACCGGTGCGGGCTTGGCCACTTTAGCCGCCGTACTATTCGGAACTTGTCCGGCGGATACCGTCAGCGCGTCGGCATTGCTCAGTCAATAATTCATGATCCCAATGTTGTTGTGATGGATGAGCCAACCAACGGGCTCGACCCCAATCAAATCCAGTTGGTTCGTCAACTGATTGCGGACATCGCCAAAGATCGTTTCGTGGTTTTTTCGAGCCATATTCTTTCTGAGGTCGTCGCCATTTGCTCCAACATCGTCATGATGGACAAGGGCGAAATCGTGTTTTCGGGATCGATGAATGAGTTCAACGAACATACGCCACCGAGCTCTCTTTTGGTTATCTTCAGTAGTCCGCCGGTGGAAAAAGAGCTTTTGTCAATAGAAACAGTAACGTCAGTCGAGAAACTTGCGGATGGCCGGTTTCGTCTGGGTTTTTGTGGCGGGAAGGCGGTTTCCGAGGAACTGGTCGCGTTGAGCGTAGGGCAGGGCTGGGGTTTGAGCGAAATCCAATTCGAGCGCACTTCGTTGGAGAAAACCTTCGCTCAACTTTCGGTTGGTCGAACTGGCGAATAACGAACTTTCGAAAGGTCACGTTCCCCTATGAGTTCTATTCGCATGCGTATCGTCCGCAGGATTGCACAAACAGAGCTGTCGGTACTCTTTATTTCTCCGGTTGCTTGGTTGCTGATTGCGGTGTTTTCGATCGATTGTGGTTTAACTCTCTCGAGTCTCATGGACGATCGGTTGAGCACAGAACTTGTCGGATCCGCCCTCTATGAATCGCTTACGGACGCTATATTTCAATCCCGAAGTGGCGTTCTTCCAACGGCGATGGGGCGTTTGCATTTATACATTCCATTGATAACCATGAGTTTAATCAGCCGAGAGTCGCAAAGCGGGTCCATTAAACTGCTGCAGTCTTCACCGGTAGAGGTGCTGGAGATTGTGTTTGGCAAATACCTGGCGCTAGTTAGCTACGTGGTTGCGATGACGGCCGTGCTTATCGCTTACATGCTGATTGGCGGAACCATCGTCGAGAACCTTGACTATGCAGCCATATTGTCCGGCATACTGGGAATATTTCTGCTGGCTTGCACCTACGGGGCGATCGGACTGTTTATGTCTTCACTGTCGCCCTATCCTGCGGTGGCAGCCATTGCGACTCTGGCGGCGCTGTCGCTATTGAATGTCGTCGGTACGCTGGGACAAGACATTCCAGTGGTCGGAGAAATCACAAACTGGCTTGATTTCGGCCGACGGGGCGCTGCCTTTACTCTTGGTTTGGTTGAGACCAAGAACATATTCTATTTTCTTTGCATCATCGGAATGTTCTTGGGCTTTACTGCTCTGAAGCTATCCGCAGGACGTACAGTGGAAGATGGCGCAGTTCGTATCGTCAAGTACGTTGCCGTATTTCTTCTCGCGGTGGCCATCGGGCGGGTGTCAGCAATTCCGGCGATTACCGCACACTACGATTTGACGCGAGGCAAGTACAACTCACTGTCACCGGAGAGCGAGAATGTTGTATCGAGGATGGCGGGTGTCTGGACAATTACAACGTACGTCAATGTACTGAGTCGTTCACTACCGCGTTTCTTGCCGGCCCGGCGTCGAATCAACACGAAATTCATGAATCGATATTCTCGCGTTCATCCCGAAATCCACTATGAGTATGTCTACTATTATGGATCGGTTGATAATCCTGACCTTTATAAAAGGTTCCCGGACAAGTCTGATCGCGAAATTGCACAGGTAGTGGTTGACGAGCATTTCGGATTGGACATAGAGGAGGTCCTGTCTCCCGACGAAATCGAAAGAGTTGTTGAAGCGGATGCCATTGGCAGCTGGCCTCATCGTGTCATCGAGTGGCGTGGCCGGGTAGCCCATTTGGGATTTTATAGTAGCTGGCCTATAGACCCTGTGGAATCGGAAATTACATCGGCGTTGTCGCGAATGTTGATTGGGCCGAGCACAATTGCCTTTACTGCCGGACACGGTGAGCGCGGAGTTCATGCGAAGGGTGATGCCGATTACTTTTTAGCGCTCTCTGCTCCACGAAGACGTGAAGCGCTTATAGGTCAAGGCTTTGATCTTGAACCGGTTGATTTGCGTTTCCCGATTAGACAGACCGTCGATATTCTGCTAATCGCGGATCCCAAGACTGCATTCAGCGCCGAGGAAGCGGCCCACATTCAGAACTACGTTGCCCGGGGCGGCAATGCGATTATCGTTGCTGAACCGGGCAGGCAGAACATTCTTCACAACGTCCTTTCGCCTTTGGCTGTTTCACTATCGAGCACTCAGGGTGCTGGTGTTGACAGCGAGTCTGGAGGCACCTCCACTGCAGCTGGCTACTCCAATGAGGCACCGGCGTCGTTCTACTACCCGCCGGGAAGGGATCACGAACCGATTCTTCTCGATAGGTCGGTCAGTGTCGGTGTCTTGCCGGACAGTTCATTCACGGCAACGCCAATTTTGGTCTACGAGAGTGACAATATATCGCGGTCCCTCGGCGTTGGTTTGACTAGGCAGGTGAACGGACGTGAACAAAGAATTGTCGTCGTCGGCGATGCGGATTTCATGGGCAATGCGGCGATTGCCTCAATCAAACGTATTAATGCGATGAACGCAGAATTCGTTCTGCAGTTGTTCTCTTGGTTGAGCTACGAAAAATATCCACCGCCGATCACGATCGTGGAATTTCAGGACACGCATTTGAAGATCGACAAGAGTGGGGTCAAGTTGCTCCGATACGCGATATTTGGGTTTGTTCCTCTCTTTTTCCTCTCGATCGCGGCCGTAATTCACTATCGTCGAAGGAGACGATAGTGGATTTCGTCAATAACTCTATCGAGACCTTCGGTTGAGGCAACGACTGTCAGCCCGACATGGGCCCTACGCTCACATGTATTCATCGAAACAGATGATCCTGTAGTTATTGGTTCGAGCATCGATCGATCTCTGCAGACCCGCCCACACCTTGAATGGATCTCAACCACTACTTATGCGCGTTATTCGCAGAATCGCCCAGTTTGAGTTAGCCACAATATTGTACTCACCTATTGCTCTGCTGTTGATGGCCGTGTTTGTCTTTGATGCCGGCATACTGTTTGTGCAAATCGTTTCCGATTTGAGCATGGCCGCAGTTTCATCAGGCTCTGGCGTTGAGTCGCTTACCGAGCGACTATTTTCGGGCAGGACTGGCATGTTCGTACCACTGACGGGGCGGCTGTATCTATACATTCCATTGATTACGATGGGCTTAATCAGCCGAGAACTACAGAGCGGTTCCTTTCTATTGTTGCAATCTTCACCCGTAAGGGCACGAGAGATAGTCTTTGGTAAATACCTGGCGTTGATTGTCTATATCGTCGCAATGATGGTGATGCTGGTTGTATTCATGTTGATCGCAGGGGGCATTGTCGAGAACCTTGATTATTTGGCAGTGTTGTCGGGGATATTGGGACTGTTTTTGTTGGCCTGCACGTATGGAGCGATCGGCTTGTTCATGTCCTCGCTAACCTCCTACCCAGCAGTCGCGGCGATCGCCACTCTCGCAACGTTATCGTTATTGAGTGTGAGTAACTCGCTGGGCCAAACGATTCCGATCGTCGGTAGGATCACCTACTGGCTGCATATGGGCGGGCGGGCATACGACTTCATCTTCGGTTTGGTTGAGACCAAGAATGTATTCTATTTTCTTGCCATCATTGGGATGTTCCTGGGCTTTACCACCCTGAAACTATCCGCGGGCCGGAAAGTGGAGGGCGCAGCTGTTCGTGCGGCCAAATATGCCGCGGTGTTCTTGGTTGCGATTGCGGCGATACAGATCGCGGCACAACCAGCGATTTCGACCTACTATGACATGACGCGAGGTAAGTACCAGTCACTGTCGAAGGAAAGCGACGATGTCGCCTCTCAAATTCCGGGAGAGTGGAAAATTACAACTTTTGCAAATGTTCTGGACCGTCGTTTCTTTTCCTATGCACCTTGGTTTCGCAGGCTCAGCTATTTTTTTATGGATTCATACCGCCGCGTGCACTCTGATATCAGCTTTGAGCAAGTCTATTACTATCGGGCGGTGGACGACTCTGTTCTGTACAGATTGCATCCTGGGAAAACAGATCGAGAAATTGCCGAGGTCATTGCTGGACGGTATGGCCTCGATTTTGAAAGAGTCTTGTCTCCTGTCGAGATACAGAGAATCATCGACTTAAGGGCGGAAGGAGGGATTACCCATCTGCTGCAGTGGGGAGACAAGACTGTTCGGATGCGTGACTACTTAGGTCTGATTCAGGAACCACGAGAACAGGAGATTACAGCGGCCTTGAAGCGCTTGTTGATCGGCCCGAGCACCATCACCTATTCGGCCGGCCATGGCGAGCGTGACGTTCATGGGAAAGGTGGTTCGAATTACTATTGGGCGCTCACCAATCCAAACAACCGCCGAGCGCTCATGAGTCAGGGTTTTGACTTCGCGCCGACAGATTGGGCCGCGCCGATACCTCAGACTACCGATATCCTGCTTATTGCTGATCCGAAGGTCGCATTTGGGTCAGATGAAGTCGCACATATACACGACTTCATCGCCCGAGGTGGCAATATGGTCATCGCCGTCGAGCCGGGTGGGCAGGGCTCTATTAACGATATTATTTCAACGCTAGGCGTGGCGTTATCGAATACGCCGGTCCTGAGCGACGATGAAGAGTATGGCGAGACGAGCTTTCCAACCCGATATTCTGAAAGCGTGCCAGAATCGTTTTCCTACCCGCCGAGGTCGGGGTCCAAGTTCGTATTACTCGATAGGCCGCTCAGCCTTGAGGTATTGCCGGATAGCGTATTCTCAGGAACGCCCATTCTTATTTCCGGCGGTGAAAATGAAATCCGGACGCTCGGTGTTGGCCTGACGCGGGAGGTGAACGGGAGTGAGCAGAGAATATTCGTAATCGGCGATGCCGATTTCATGGGGAATGGTGCCATGGGGCGATTTGATACCTTCAATACAGCATTTGTAACGCAACTATTTGCTTGGCTCAGCAACGAAGAATTTCCTCCGCCAATCAAATTTGATGATCATCAGGACACGGAGCTGAAGATCGGCAAAAACGGCGTGATGCTCCTGAGAATCACAATACTCGGAATATTTCCACTGTTCTTCTTCTCGATTGCCGCAACCATTCACTATCGACGACGAAGGCGATGAAAGAGCGATAGGGTTGGCAGAGAATGGTGGTAGCCGAACCAATTGCGCGGAGACGGGGCATCGAGGTCGGACCGGATGCGTTGATCTCCACAGGGTGCCTGGCGGTGTATGACTGATTCGTTACGTCAAGCGACTGAATCTTGCCCAGTGAGTAAACCTTAGCATGACCGGCATCTTGCTCGCGCTCGAAGAGACCGAAGCGTCGGTAGCGAAATCGATGGGGAAGCCCTCTGTGTCCGTCGTCAAACAAATGGAACAGACGTAGCGATTTGCTACTGGAGAGTTTTGTTCCTCATGGTCATGTTACGCGGCGTGCCGTTGATAGTGCAAACGACGCTTCGCGATGGTCTTCTTCCTGATCCTTTCTCGTTTCGCCAGTATTGATTGTCCACGACCGAAGTAGACGTCAGCTGGCGTTAGATTTTTCAAGCTCTCATGATATCGCTGGTGATTGTAATGTTCGACGAATGCCTCGATCTGCCCCTCAAGATCGCCGGGTAAAAAGTAGTTCTCCAACAAGATCCGGTTCTTCAAGGTCTGGTGCCAGCGTTCGATTTTGCCTTGGGTCTGCGGATGGTACGGCGCACCGCGAACGTGGCTCATGCCATTGTCACTGAGCCAGTCAGCCAGATTGCTGGAGATGTAACTTGACCCGTTGTCTGCAAAGCAAGTTCCAGAGTCTCGGTGACATCACGGCTGGTCATGCCAGTGCACAGCTTCCAGGCCACCACGTAACGCGAGAAGTCGTCGAGGATCGTCGACAGATACATCCAACCCCAACCAATGATCTTCAGGTACGTGAAGTCGGTCTGCCACTGCTGGTTGATGGCCGTGGTCTTGTCCTGGAACTCATCGGCAGCCTTCATGACGATGAAAGCCGGACTGGTGACCAGATCGGGAGCCTTGAGAAGCCGGTAAACGCTGGACTCCGAGACAATATAGCCTTGCGTGTCGGTGAACGTGATCGCCAACTCGCGCGGGCTGAGTTCCGGCTGGTCGAGCGCCAGGGTAAGTATCCGTTCCCGGATCTTATCGGGGATACGGTTCCAGATCCGTCCCGGCAGCGGTGCTTTGTCCTGCAACGACGCCTCGCCGCCAGTACGGTATTGCGCGTACCAGCGATAAAACGTGGTGCGCGGAACACTCAGCTTGTCGAGCGTCTGCTTGGCCGGCAGGTGCGATCGTTCCACCAGCCGGATGATCTCAAGCTTCTCAGCGGCCGGGTATCTCATTCGAGTTCATCCCCATCCCCGAGCATGCTTTTTTTGAGCAACCGCAGTTCCAGGGTCTGTTCAGCGACCACTTCTTTGAGATCACGGGCTTCACGACGCAGATCCGTGACTTCGCTGCTGTTAGCCTGCCGGACGATATCCCCAGCCAGTCGTTTCTTGCCCGCTTCCATGAAGTCCTTGGACCATTTGTAGTACAAACTCTGAGCAATACCTTCCCGGCGGCAAAGCTCAGCAATGCTGTCTTCACCTCGCAAGCCGTCCAAGACAATGCGAATCTTCTCCTCCGCACGGTATTGCTTACGGGTCTTGCGCTTGATATCACGAATAGTCTGTTCTGACGACGACGGTCGTCCTAATGGTTTCTGTTTCATCTCTGCTCCTCAGATTAGGATGAACAAAAACTCTCCTTTAAGCCAGCGCTATAGCTGTTCCATAAGTGCTGACGGCTTACAATGAGCTATGGCGCAGTTTTTTTTCAACGGTTGGCGGCAGCGCGGAGGCACCAATCTACTTTGTTAAGATCACGAAACCGGGGAAGAAGAAGCTGAAAGAGCTGAGAGATAGGTTTTTCTCTTAAGTAGCGTAGATCGGTGGATCGTCGGTAGGTTTAGGTCAATCGAACAAACTGGTTCAACCTCAAAATAACAAAATCAAAACAGGTCAGGGACCGATCGAATGTTGCACGAGTACGAACGACAACTTTCAATTTTCCTCGGAGTCATCTTACTCATATGGATTTACGCGGATTATTCCCGCGCATTTAGAAATAGAGTAATGAAGCTTGACCTGGGTGACGTACTATCCCCGCATTTCCTTCCCGTTTTTAAGAGTACGTTGAACATGGGTAAGCACGGGATCATAGGATTTCAACTGCGTTATTTCCTGTGGACCGGAATTGTTTTCTTCGTTTTGGCAGTCATCGGTTGGCTGGCTACTGAGGTTCCGAAAATCGGCACTGTTGTTGAGGGAGTACTGCCGCAATTCTATACGGAAATTCGAGAAGCGAGTTTGGATAACCTTCGATTGGTACGAATCTCTGCGGTTGCTTTATTGCTGTATGCCGTAATGCAAATTCCGGGCAATGTTCGGCAAGATGCGCGCACCGCGCTAGGCGACCCTATCTCGCCTTTTAGAAGGGCCTTGGCTTTTTATGCGCGCGCCAGAGACTACTACATTGAAGCATGGGTGTTGAAGAACAAGTTCAAGGAGCTTGAAACAAACCTGGTGCTTGATTTGCAAGAACAACGGTTGGACGATAACAGGTTGTCAGATACCGCTCGGGAAGAGTTGTTCGATGAGCTTAAGGGCGACTGTGGTCAACCCGATGCTTCGGGCGAATGGTCAGCAAACTGAGGGGTAGTCTTGCGGAACTGGCCAAAACAGAAGCTAAACAGTTTCGACAGGAGATTCGTAGGAGGGCTCCGATAAGCGTTAAGCTGACCATGGGCAAGAAGGAAATTTCCGTGAATGTAAGTCGTATTGGCATTCTTGAGAAGCACTGTGTTGTGTCGTTGAGTTTGAGCTTCGTCAACGAAAAGATCCTTCGCGACGGGATTTATGTTGTTAATGAAATCAATGGCAGTAAGAACGATACGGGGATCACGGTTAGAGTTCAGACCCACCGGAACGTTGGCACCAAAAAAGAAACTAAGCGATTCGCAACGGTGACCCCGCCGTCAAAAGCGCTCACGAGAGCGTTCTGCAAAACAGTACTGGCTGCTTGACTGCATATCGAACTGCCACAATCGGTTTTGCTACCGAGTTGTTCTGGTTTCTCCGGTCAACAGCCTGGGGACGGAAAAGGGCTTGTCCTATCGGACCGCGTACGTGCCAGAACATCGCTGGACCTTTTTTGTGAACTCTCTGTTTCCATGCATCTGCTACCACTTTTGCATTCTGTGAAGATCGACCACGAATTTTCATAACTATCGGTTAGACTTCCCTGCCACAGCGCGTTGCCGCAAGGCAGGATTCGGCGCTTTCATGAACATCCGCACAGCCCCAAACAAGTTGAGGACCGAGTATTGAATAGTGGAGTAACCAGGGTCGGTGGACTCCTGCTTATCTTATTGGTCGCCGTCTACTTCAAGTTCGTCTACCTGGATGATGACGACAGCTATGTTCCGACGCGCGCAGCCACATCCTATGTTTTGGACCCCAACGCAGACGGAGATCACGGTATCGCCGTCGACTTCAAAAACATACCGGAGTCGGGTTGGCTAAGTAACGAACGCACCACAGCGCTGAAGTATCTGACACGTGCTGATGTCTCGCTTCTGATCGCACCGGTTCAGGGCGATAAGAACGCGTTCGACCCGGTTGAGCGGTCCTTGATTACGCGCCTGCTGAGCGATCATATCGCACAGCTGGACCCGAACTATGTCGCTGATCCCGGCGCTGTTCTCCAGTACCTTGGTACCCATCGATCGACGCATTCGCTGATAGACATCCGGACGTTGGCGAACCGCGTCAGAGCAGAGAAGATATTGGTACTCCGCGCCGAACACGACCGGGATGGCCGCTGGAGTCTTAGCGCAACGCTGATATCGACAGCGGGCACAGATATCGAAACCGAAACCTGGGCCGACCTGACTTTCAGCGACTCGACTCCACCGTCCGCCTCTTTCATGGAGATCGTTCAGGACGTTGCAGAGTTCGCCACGGACCGGCGGCTGGAGATTCCCGGCGAGCGTCCTGTGTTCGGCGAAAACGAGTTCGTATTTCCAGAGACCTTGCAGGGCCTGGTCGAGAAATCGGGTGAGTCGCCGCTGCACGCCGCAGCCTACCTGCAACTCCTCGGTATGCTGCATCCGCGTGGTTCTTTCAATGAGACAAGGGACCACCTGTTCGAAAGATCGTTGGTCGAACTAGAAAAAGTGCCGGCTGATGTACCTTTCAGTCGATATTTCAAAGCGCGCGCTTACGCCTACCTGGACCGGCGGCCGGCCGCGGTCGCTGTGCTCGGTCAAGCAACTAATCGCCACGAGGTGGCATTGCTGGCTGCACTGAACGGTGATCTTCCTGCGCTGCAGTCCTATTTCGAAGACGATGAGACGTCAGTTCTTCGTTTTATGGCGGTGAGAGACCTGCAAAAAATTGGGCGTGTGTACGGAGCAGAGGACGATCCCGATCTTCTTGAGAGTTTCGTCGAGGCCCACCCCACCTGGGCGCCGCTGCTGTATCGCTCCTTGCGCGACTACGAAGACTGGGCCAACTATTCCGCCGCGGTGCCAAAATATGCGCTCGATAACCTCGTGCCGATAGATGGAGTTTCGCTTGAAGCTTACGTTGAGGCGCAAGCCGTCGTCGGCGACCTGCCCGACGAAATCGATTTGACGAGGTTGCTGTGGAAGCACATAGAAGCGCTTGAGTCACAAATTGTAAAAGACCGGAGATCCGGTGCAGGCGCTGCCTCAATAATTGCGACTGTCGACATCCTCGAGTTGGCGAAGACCATAACCATCGCGAACCACCTTCGTGAAGTGGAAGAGGACCTGGTAACGAGGGTGATTCCCGAGGCGGCTCTCGAGGAGCTCGATCGGTTTGAACCGTTCTATGCCGGCCACCCGGCTGTATCGCTGCTCAGAGGGCGCGTGTTGCAGACAATGGCGAAGGACAGCGTTGGTCCGGAGAGGAATAACCTCCTGACGGCTTCGAGAGAAGCGCGCGCAAACGGATTTGCGTGGACAGGTCGTCTTACGACGGATGCTATCGAGGTTGCTCGCGGCTACGCGCAGTTTCGCGTACCGGCCGGCGGGATTCCTGTGAGCAGCGAGTTTTCACACTATTCGAGACGGTATTTTGAATGGCCCAGGAGTTCGGACTGGTATGACTCCTTCCCCGCTAAAGAGGCGAAAGACGGTGCGATTCAAGCCTGTATTGACTACAGGTGGACGGCGTTCTCGTGTCTGAAGTGGAAAATCGCCGAAGCCGCTGAAGCGTCCGACGACCCTGAACTCGTTCGCTCGGAACTGCTGGCACAATACGCTGATCGTTTTGTGGGACACCCGACACGAACCAAGTACGCGATTGAACTCGCGCGGGCGCCAGACGATAAAGGCGCTGAAATTCGGGCGCTGAAAGCCAGGATCGAGGCGGGCAGCACAGATTTATCTCTCTACTACGCGCTGGGTAGAATCTACAAACGACGCGGCGAGTACAAGAAAGCGCAGGAGGCCTGGCTGTCCCACCCCAACTTCCAGGCGAACAACGCAGCGGAGTCGCTGGCTGAGATAGGGCATGCCGACACTGCTGGAGCGATGCTGTTCTGGATAGGCCAGTACGAACTGGCGTTGCCGTTGCTCGAGCTCGCTGCAAACGGCGGCACCGGCTCGGCGTCCAACATGACCTCATCTGCCCGGGTTGCTTTGATCGACGGCGATCTCGAGTCTGCGGCGAGTTGGTCGGCAAATCGTGTTCGCCGCTATGACAGCAAGCACGGGCTCAGGGATTTTCTGCAGCTCCTGCACCTTCTTGGTGAATCGGAACTGGCCTGGAATACTCTGGAGCAGTTCGAGGCGAGGGAGCAGAATGCGGAGATGTGGTCCGGTGCCCTGGTAGGGCATCGAATGGAATCTGCGACCATCGAAGAGATCGCTGAGTGGGTTCAGTCTTCCGACTCCAGGCGGGCGGCGGAAGCACGTGCGGGCGAGAGATGGAAAGAAACAGTTAGCCTGGGACCGCGCTATCTGTTGCTGGCCGGGACTATGGATCGGATTCCCGGGCCGGATTTCTCGGCTGTCGTATCCAGTGCGTACTCGCGACCGCTACCGCGCTACCGGCATCGAACGACGTCGCCCACACCCGAGAACGGGCTTAGTGAGCCGGTCGAGTCGGCCATCGTCAGAGACACTCGATGGGAATTCGGGCATGACCCGCTGGTGCCGACTCCACAGGTACTTCGCCATGCAGAGGACGATCAGGAGGTTGATCACCGCTACACGATGCTGGCCGGGGCGATGTCTGCATTCCTGGGAGAGGACTACGCACAGGCCTACGAAAAGTTTAACGAAACGGCCTACTACTATTACCTTGACGAGTACCTGCCATATTATGCGTTCAGCGCGGCAGCCCTGGGTCGGGAAGAATACCTTTACGCTGCGCTCGAAGCGCGCGAAGCGCAGTTCGATGAATTGCTTCTAAACGAGTCCTTCGGACCATCGAATCTTGGTTATCGTTTCGATGAAGACCTGGCCTATGCAGTACTCGCCGCGTTCTCGGGTGACCACGAAGCGGCGATGCGCAGTTTACGAAAGGCCTTGAATAATCGCCCGTACCTTGAGAACCGGTCCGTCTATCCCATGTACCAGGTCGTAGACTTTGCTGATCGGCTCTTCGAGCAAACCGGGGAAGATGTGTATCGAGAGTTCGCGCTGGATCTGAGCCGTCGGCATACGATCGTTCTGCCAATGTACTCTTGGGCCTATTTCATCGTGGCGAAGTACAGTCAGGCCGACCTTGAGCGTGTTAGTGCCGCTGCATCCGGGTTGCACCTCGATCCGTTGTCACATCGGGCGACGAAGTTGGACAGGGATTTGCTCGATGAAGCAACAAAGCTGCTCGGAAAAAGCGGAGCGCCGTATCTGAGAAGAGGCAAAGCCACGAGTAATCAAACGACTTAGATGGATCGACTGCCATCGGCCGATTCACCCCCCCCCTTTAGCTCCTGCCGATAAAGACTGGGTCGCCAGACAAAGGCATACGCGCGTAGAACTCATCGTCATCGGACCAACCGGCTCGATACTGTCATTTCATGAGACAAGCATTGTGTTCAGGCAGGTACTCTTCGCCCCTTGCTTCACAGATCTTTTTCATTTCTTCAGCTGGCAACTCTCCAGTTGTGCATTCGCCACTAACCAACTTGCCTCCCAGGGCAGAACATTCTCGCTCTGACAGGTTAGAGCCGCTTTCATCCGAGCATGACGCAAGAATGGTGAAGGCGAAGATCTGGCAGAGTAGCTTCATTTTTTCTTCCTTTTGATTCAGGACGATTTGCCGCACGTGGTGGCTCATAATTTTACGATTAGTTTGCCTCGATTCCCGCCCGTGAAAAACAAGTTCAAACCGTCAATTGATGATTCCAGGCCTTCTAAAATATGGGTACGAAACTTGATCTTGCCGCCCATAACATAAGGGGTTAGTTTTTCGCTTAGTCCCTGCGCGTCGGACAAATGGTCTGGCATGGCGAAGCCTCGAATAGTGATACGTTTCTTAATCAAAGGTATCCAGTTTGGCCCAGCAGATGGTTTGTCGGTACCGTAATCGGCGATCATGCCACAGACGATAATTCGTCCGTGGGCATTCATGCGGTCGAATACATGATGCTGAATTGGGCCACCGGTGTTTTCAAAATAGATGTCTACACCGCTTGGTGCCAGTTCAGCGAGTCGAGCGGCAATGTCGTCGCTCTTATAATTTATCGCGCCATCAAAGCCCAGTTCGTCACGAATCCATGCGCACTTTTCGTCGTCGCCTGCTACGCCGATAACGTTGAGACCTTCGGCTTTTGCCAGTTGACCCACTATGGAGCCAACCGAACCCGCCGCCCCACTTACCACAATGGTTTCCCCTTCTTTCGGGTCGCCAAATCCGAACAGGCCCTGGGTGGCGGTCAGGCCAGGCAGTGCGAATACGGCTAACACCGTTTCCGGGTCTAACTCGGCTGGTAGTTTGTTGAGACCGTCGCCATTGCTAACGAGGTATTCAGTCCAACCCATAAGCCCTCCAACGCGGTCACCTTTGGCAAAGCCGGGGTGCTTGCTCTCTACCACGGTCCCCACGCCTGACGAGCGCATCACTTCACCGATGCCAACAGGCGGAATGTAGCTTTCGGGGTCTGGCTGCATCCAGCCGATCATCGCAGGGTCGAGCGACATATGCGTTTGTTTGATCAACAGCTGGCCTTGCCCGGGTGTCGGTATCTCATTTTGTACGACGTCGAAACTATCTGCGGTGATGGGGCCGGGAGCGGGGCGTGCGGCAAGCTTAATGCTGGTGTAATTGCTCATGATTTTTTTCCGGTGAGGCGAGGGCGCTCTTAGCGGCCATCGGTTTAAAAGAGGTTCATTGGTGTAGTGCAGGCATTATTATTAGTATTTTTGCTAAGATAAATACCCAGATTGGGGTTTTATTATTGTCTAAATGACAATAATAAGGTCTTCGGCTAGCATATTGGGGGTTACGATGGATCAGCTAAGAGCGCTGCGGTATTTCAGTAAGGTGGCCGAAACAGGCAGCTTTACCCGCGCGGCAGAAGTGTTTTCAGTACCACCGTCATCTCTGTCACGGCGCATCGCCGACCTGGAAAACAGCCTGGGTGCCACTCTGCTTAAGCGCAGCACAAGGTCGGTGCAGCTAACGGAGGTTGGCGAGTCGTATCACCGGCAGGTGCAAGATGTTCTGCATCAGTTGGAGCAGAGCGATGAAACTGTGCGCAGCTACCAGGCCAGACCCATGGGGCAATTACGCATTAGCGCTTTGGTTGGTTTTGGTGAGCGGCTTCTGCTGCCGTTACTGGATCAGTTTGAGCAGCTCTATCCAGACATCATTCTGGACATTAGCCTGAGTGATACGGTGACCAATTTGGGCCGCGATGAAGTCGATATCGCTATTCGTGGCGGCTATGCCCCCAATGAGCGTGTTCAGGCGATACGGCTAATGGAGAACGAGTTCATACCTGTGGCGTCACAGGTGTATCTTGATGAAATGGGTACGCCGGCCAATGCACTGGAACTGAAAGATCATCGTGGATTGTTTTATCGCACGCCGGTGGGGCCATCACCCTGGCTGTGTGAGATTGATGGGCAGTGGCACGATGTGTCGGGTAATAAGGTGGCCGTGTCTAACGATGGCAAGTGGCTTGCGGGTCATGCCCTGGCGGGGCGGGGCATTATGATGGCACCGCGCTGGTTTTTGGAAGGCGAACTTAACGGTGGGCAGCTAATAGAACTACTCTTTGATACGCCCTTACGTGTAACGCAGGGCACCGACTTGGGCATCTATTTGTTGTACCAAAAGCAGCGCTATGGTGTGCCTAAAGTGAAGGTGGCGGTTGATTTCCTGGTGGGGAGGTTGCGTAGCGCGCCCGGATGTGTCGATCGGCTATAATCATTCAATGATGCTCAAAAAGTTGTTGCTTGTTGGCGCATACGCTGCGCTTTCTGTTTCAAACACAGTTTCTGCAGGGTGGACGTGCGGCATTGACAGTTCTTTGTTGCCGGGTGTTTTGGCGCTCGATGTCGTTGACGGTCAGCTGACGACCTATGTTGGGCCATACCGAGGATATCCCGAATCCGGGACCACCATCGCAAACGTCATTGCGTTGGATGAGAACGGCGATTGGGAAGTTCGAGAAAACGCCGAACTGCCAGGAGGCAACACGCAGTCGTGTATGAACCCACCGCCGGACGTTGGATTGCAAAATCGGTTCAATGATATCTGGGAACCGGAATCCGGCTTTGAGCAGTATGTCAGTGTTTGCGTTGACGGACCCGGGAAGCGCTGGGGTGGAATA
Source organism: Woeseiaceae bacterium (assembly GCA_021773035.1). Lineage (GTDB taxonomy): Bacteria > Pseudomonadota > Gammaproteobacteria > Steroidobacterales > Woeseiaceae > UBA1847. The sequence goes on along the minus strand of JAJFKU010000046.1, from coordinate 4,010 downwards.
TCGTTCTACAGCGGTGAGGGCTCTTGGGGGGTCGGCGGCATTGTCGAGCAGAATACAACGACGGGTGCCACGAGATACTACAGGCCAGGTCCTCTCGCCGACTCGTCGGTCAGTCACCTGGAATACTTCGGAAATCGACTGTGGATTGGAACCGAGTATTTCGGCGAATGCGGCGAAGGCGTCGCCGTCGGCACTTTGGCCGCCTATTTTGCGAACGATACTTTGTACGCAGATCGGCCAATGGAAGCTTGCGGGTTTATGGTCTCTGGCATGGTGGTCCACTCGGATGCCCTCTGGATTTCGACGGAGATGGGTCTTAGCAAGGTCACGAAATCAGGGGACAGGTATAAGCCGTTCAATTGGACAAACTACGTACCGACAGGCGATGACCTAAATCCAATACGCGAGATTTCTTGCAATACGCTCTATACAGAGTTGTTCCAGTCACCCGAACTCGCAGCGGCACCGCCGAATGACAGCGGGCATCCCTACGAGGTGCTGTGGGATCGAATCAGCAAACTTCGGCCGCACTTTGCATGGCAGTTTGTGAGACGGCTAAACGGGCTCGAGCCTCAATCAAATAGCGACGAACCGAAGTAGCCATCAGGAGAAGCCAGAGGCCGGTTCTGACCTAAATTTGCCGCGCGCGAACGACCGTCGTTAAAGACGCGCCAACATGAGAATTGGAATCCACCACGTTTCAATTGTGTCGGCCCTCGCGGCGTTTTTTTTAACCTATTCCGTTCAGGTTATTCAGCTTCCAGATTTTGCCTGTGGATTGGGAAGGTTCGTCGACTGTAACTGTGACGGCAGTTTCGAAGTAACTGAAAACCACTCCCTGGAGTCCGCTTGGGGCCGTAATCAGCCGCCCAGGTTGTATACTCAAGGGCTCGAGGTGACCCAATACAGCCTCTTACGATTTTCGATAGTAATGAAGACGGTTGAGCAGCAAGGACTGCAAGCGATCCAGCGCTCGAGAGAGCTGCTGATCGGCGAGTGCACAGCACTGCCGAACCACTTGCGTGGCATCTTGCTCGAGTTCGGTGTTGCGATCCCACAGGGCTTCGCTTCGCTGATGAAGGCGCTGCCGGAGATCCTGGAGGATGGCGACAACGAACTGCCAGACTTGTACCGGCCGACGTTGCATCGCATGCACACTCGCCTCGTCGAGCTCCGCGAAGACATCGAGGCGATGACCAAAGAGGTCGGCCAACTGGTGAAGCAACATCCTGTCTGTAAGCGACTCACCGCTATCGAAGGTATCGGACCGATCGGCGCATTGTCGTTGTACGCCGTGATGGGATCCGGCAAGGCCTTCAGCAAGAGCCGTGAGTTCTCTGCCTACCTGGGTCTGACGCCACGGCAGTACAGTAGCGGCGGCAAGACCAACATTGTCGGCATCAGTAAAAAGGTCGGCAACCACCGCTTGCGGTCGATACTGATCCAGGGTGCACGAGCCTATGTGTATAGAATGAAGGAGCCGCGATCCTTGAAAGATCGCTGGCTAAAGGATTTAATTGAACGAGCGGGACCGAACCGCGCTGCGGTGGCGCTCGCGAACAAGAACGTACGAACGGCCTGGGCGATGGCGACCCAGGGAACAGATTATCAACGTCGACTGCAACTGGAGATGGCTGCTCAAAACGTCCTGCAAACAGAAACCTGTATCAGATAACGATATCTGCTCCGGTCAAACCTACACTGCTTTGAGGCCCTGGAGCCCACTGACCCTTAGAGGAACCGGAGTGCGCATACATAGAGGGCCAGGAGATAGCGTCTCCAACCAAAGGCCGAATATACAAACGCGTCTTAACTCTGATCAAAGAAACTGTTTGCTAGACTGGAGGAGTCCATATACAAAGCAGACGGTCATTGTCTGAGAGATTTTTGTTTATGAGTTTGAGAGCTACCCTGTATCCCATTTCTCGAAAGGCTTATTCAGCGGCCGTCGACGGCGATATGGATACGTTCCACGCTGACGATTTTGATGAGTCTCTAGACATAGACAAAGCTTGGAACGTTATCCACTACATTACGACTGGAAAGACCGATCTCAATTTTCTAGAGGGCGGTTATTCGCTGGACATTATCAGTGAAACGGCCGAAGTCCACTCGCCAGAGGCTATCTCGAATGTAGCAGACACATTGTGTTCTTTGTCGATTTCCGAGGTAGTGAAGAAGCTCGACTGGAATATGCTGCAAGCAAACGATGTTTACTTTGCAGAAGGGGGCGCTGCAACAAGCGAGTTCATCGAGGCACAATTGCTCAGTTTTTTTGATCTGGCGAAGAATGTACAAAAGCAGGATCAAGGTCTGTTTGTCACGATAACTTGAACGTCCGCTTTTGGCTGTGACATCAAGTCGCTGTCCGGTCAACATGTGCTACCCTCGAATGCTCAAAGCAATCACTACCGAGTCAGAGTGATGAGCTACCTCTTCCTTAAGCTACTACATATCGCCTCTGTGGTCATTTTCCTTGGAAACATAATCACCGGATTGTTTTGGGCCCGTCACGCACACAATTCCCGGGACTTCGTTCTAATTTCAGCGACGTTCGATGGCATTATTCGAAGTGATCGACGGTTTACCGGTCCCGGCGTGGTAGGCATTCTCGTAACCGGAGTCGCCGCTGCGATTATTGCGAAGCTGCCGATCTTGGGCACAAGCTGGATTTTGTGGTCGATCATCCTGTTTTCGATATCGGGTCTCGTTTTCGGCATATGTATCGCGCCTCTGCAACGAAAGATCCTCGACATAGCGCGTAAAGCCGATACAACGGACCAGGCCTGGAAAACCTATGTGGAGAATTACAGACGATGGGAGTTGTGGGGCCTGGTCGCGCTGATCACGCCTGTCGCTGCGTTGGTAATCATGGTGCTGAAGCCAGCGTTGCCGGGGTTATAGCGCAACCCTGACCGCCTGCACCTGCAAACCGGAACTGCTTCAAGTTGGCCGAATGCAGCCACTGGGCTGCTAGAATGCCGACAGGCTGTTACTGACCCAAAGGCGACACGCACATCGCACATGTCTGAGAAGATCGAGTCAATTCAACTTCACCCGATGCGTGGCCACTCGCATGGTGATTGGTACGCCACTTCGGGTGATATCGCCGCGTCGGAAGAAGACGCTGAATTCTGGGCGTTGTTTGGTGTAACTCTTAAGGGAAATTCCTATTGTCTTGGTGAGTTCCCAACGAAACTAGCGGCGACGCGCGCAATGCGTCTATTCAGTGTACCCGGTGATGAAACCAGAAAAGCAGTTGTCGATAAACAGGGCAGTCAGCAGTGAAATTGATGGCGGCTACCTCTACGCGAAGCCTAATGTACGAACGTTTTTCGAAATCTACGAACCGAGCTAGATTCCTGATCTCGCGACTGGCCGGAACTGACCATTGCCGATCGCCCAGCCGTTCGGAAGCGCTCAGGGACGTCTGCCAGCGGGTGGTCGGCTGACGATCATTATCGCGTCCAGTCGTCTTTGGGCGCGACTAAGATTGACAAGGTCACGCTGCTCAAGCATTTCACAATCGTCGCGAACCATCTCAGCGATGTTGGTAGGATAGTGCCGACAGTCTTCAGGACGGACGTCATAGATATCGCAGGTGTATTTCCTGCTGTCCGGAGACTTCCGCAGCCAGGGACAACGGGCAAAATATTCACCGCTTGCCGGATTAATCCAGATCTTTTCACCCTGGACGTAGCGAGCAATGTCCGGTCGGTGTGTTTCCCACCACTCGATTTCTTCTGCTGTAGCAGACAAGCCACCGCTACCACCCCAGGTCTCACAACACTTGCCGCATGAGTTGCAGTTTTTCATGCGGCAAGAGTACAGGAAATCATCATGCTAAACTCTCGAAGGGCTGCTTCCGTCTGCGGTTTCAACCGGTGGACGCAACACATTCATTAAACTTCTCGGCCGGTGAGTAGAATTGTAACGTTTCTCGCGGTCGTTCGTTAAGTCTTCTTGCAACCGCATTGAGTCTGTTCTGATGAACGTTGGAGAGGTCCATT
>JAJFKU010000045.1 GCA_021773035.1 Woeseiaceae bacterium | reverse complement strand
GCAGATTCCTAAGTATTACTCACCCGTCCGCCACTCGACGCCTGGAAGCAAGCTTCCATCGTTTCCGTTCGACTTGCATGTGTTAGGCATGCCGCCAGCGTTCAATCTGAGCCAGGATCAAACTCTTCAGTTTAAAGCTTGTAGCTTTTACTAAAGTGCGCAATCACCAGTACTCAATTACTTAAAACTGACTATTTGGTTCTTACGTCTTTTTTGCCTTCGCAAAGTCCGACGCAAGCACCCACACAAATTATCTGATTGTATTGTTAAAGAACGTCCCTGAAGCAAGAGACAGCCTTGGCTGTCGCTGATTTAGGGCAGACCCACAATGATACAGCCGGAAGGGTTCAAAAAACTAGCCCTTGTGCGCCTGCATCGTCTTTCTTGGGAGTCTCCGAGGGACACCGTTCCCTCAGCGAGCCGCGCATTATACGGTGCCATCGGATTCCGTCAACACCTTTTTGAAGTTTTTTTCACATTCGCTGAAATGCCCGGATGGCGGGGCTTTGGCGGCCACTCTCAGGGGCCCGAAAGCTGGTGTTTTCTGCAGGAAAAGTAGCCTTTTGGAGCTTATGCGCCAGCCCCGCCGCTAGCGCCCGTAAACACCGGCACGCCCGCAATCCAACAGGCCCGGAGGGAGTTCATGACGGAATCCCGCAGATTCATACAGGGCCAATGCCGCAAGCAGGCCGCTGTGGGACTCGAGATACGGCGTTTTCCAACCCGAATCGACGAAGCGAGCGATCGTCGCGCACGTCAGTTTGGGCCCGGGCCCCTGCCTTGATGGCTCTCCGTAGCAAGAGGAACAATTGACGATTTACGCCTCAGTCTCGCGCGGCGCGCCAGTCCTTGAATTCCTGACTGGCTGCGAGCTTCGTGAAACCGCGAAAACGGTCCTTCATCAGCTTCACCGCGTCCAGCCGGTGTCCGAAACCCTCCTCAAGTCGAGTCAGCGTTTCAGTAGCGCCCGGAAAATCAGCCGACGACGACTGCGCCCTGAGCAGCGACCACCAGCCGAGCTCCAGTTCGGGCTCAAAGGCTGTCGCGCGGGCCGCATAAGCCACCGCGTTCTCTGCATCGCCAGTCGCAAGTGCCAGAGCGGACATTCGACTCAGAGTCGCCCCGTCATCAATACCGATAGCCTCCTGAAACGTCTGCATGACCTCAAGCGCCCGATCGTACTGAGTACTCCACATGTAGTAGTCCACGAACGTCAGCGCATACAGTGCATTATCGGAATAGTGGGCCAGCAGCTCGAGCAACGCTTCGTCGTAGCGTTGTGAGTCCTGCGCCAACAGCGCGACATGAGCATTCAGGTCGACGATGAACGGATCGTCCCGCAGGGCAGCATCCATGTCGTCGACAATATCGAAGAAGCGATCGTGCGCCGAATCCCGGTACGCCTTGAGTAGCTCACGCGTCTGAAAAATCTGCTTGCTGTTGAGTGGCGAAAGCGTCAGTAAGCCACGAATCGCCATCTCGTTCGGCATAGACCAGACCAGCGAATGCCCTGCGAATACGGAAAGCCGGTGCGCCTGGAGATAGTCGAGCCAGTCGACGATGGTCACCCGACCGCGCTTGTTCACCTGTAACTCATAAAGGTGATAGGAATAGCGGTAGTTCGGCAGCTCATAGCGAACCAGCGCCGTCCCGCTCGCACCGTCGAGCTTGAAGTCGACCAGCGCACCGATGATGTCTTCGCGCTCGTCCACCGGGAATGAGCCCGACAACCATGACTCCATACTCGCATCGAAGTTCTGGGCAAACGCACCGGCAACGTCCGGGCCGATGCTTAAATTACCGAGAATCCGCTGCTTCATATCCCTTTCGGAAATCGCGGCGTGAAATTTTTTGTAGGAGTCATCGTTGAGGTCGTCGATAACTTCGGCCATCTCGGCACGCGCGTCATCCTGCAGGTCGGCGAATACGGGCGAAACAGCGCCTGCAAACGACGACGCCAACACGAACACTGCTGTGTACGAAAATTTCATGAACCTACTCCGGCAAAGTCATACGCCGGACGATACACCGCAGATCGCCGGCTAACTCAGGTTAGCGTAACGCGCGCGAATTTGCGCTTGCCAACCTGGTAAACATGGGTTGTTCCCGTTTCCAATTGTAGCGAACCGTCGGCAACTCGCTCGCCATCGATTCGCACCGCACCCTGCTTGATCATTCGAAACGCGTCCGATGTACTGCTAACCAGCTGAGCACCCTTAAGGAGGTGTGCGATTCCGAGCCTCCCGTCCTGACTCGGCAGGCTTAACTCGGCTATTTCCTCCGGCATGGCACCTTGCTGAAATCGCGACACGAACTCCTGCTTGGCGGCTTTCGCATCGGCCTCACTATGAAATCTGGCAACTATTTCCTGTCCGAGTTCAAATTTTGCGTCACGCGGGTTCATGCCATCGTCCACCGACTTCTTCAGGGCCGCGATATCATCCAGAGAGCGGAAGCTCAAAACCTCGAAATACCGCCACATGAGGTCGTCAGAAATCGACATTATCTTGCCAAACATCTCACCCGGCGCATCCGTGATGCCGATGTAGTTATGCAGCGACTTCGACATCTTCTGCACGCCGTCAAGACCCTCCAGCAGCGGTGTCGTCATGACGATCTGCGGTTTCTGGCCGAAATCCTGCTGCAGCTGGCGGCCGACGAGCAAATTGAATTTCTGGTCCGTGCCGCCGAGTTCGACATCCGCTTTCAGCGCGACGGAGTCGTAACCCTGCACCAGCGGGTACAGAAACTCATGAATGGAGATCGGCTGCCCGCCGGAATAGCGCTTGTTGAAATCATCGCGTTCCAACATACGCGCTACGGTGTGACGAGCCGCCAGCCTGATCAGGCCCGCAGCATCCATCTCGCCCATCCAGGTGGAGTTGAACTCAACGCGCGTTTTCTCTTCGTCCAGAATTTTGAATATCTGACTTTCATAGGTCGCCGCGTTTTCCCTGATTTCGTCAACGCTCAGCGGTGGACGGGTCGCGTTTTTCCCTGACGGATCGCCAATCATCCCGGTGAAATCGCCGATCAGGAAGACTACATCGTGTCCGAGCGTCTGAAACTGGCGCATCTTGTTGATCAGGACGGTATGACCGAGATGCAGATCGGGCGCCGTGGGATCGAAGCCGGCCTTGACGACCAGAGGGCGCCCTTCCTTCAGCCTCGCCGCCAATCCGTCCTCCGGTAAGACCTCATCGGTCCCCCGGCTTAGCTCTGCAAGCTGTTCGCTGATGCCTGTCATATCGGTTTTTCTTGCTCTATCGCTTTGGGGGGTTGCGGGTGCGAAACTGTAGCATTCCTTCGCACGTTAACACCATGAGTTATAACACTTTTTCTTTGACCTCGAAAAAGGCGCACGGTAGAGTAGCGACTTCCAGCCACGGAGGACACAGACTTGAATCGTCCGGTTAGTCCACTACTACACGATTACAAGCCGTCCGCATCACGCCCGCGCAGGAAATCCAAAGCCCTTCAATGGTTTGCAGTCGGACTCGGCGTACCGCTCGCCGCCGTTGCATTCCTCAGCATCGTCGATAAACCCGCACCTGCGGCCGCACCGGGCAGCACAGCGGTGATGACTGCCAGCGACGATGCGTCGATTATCGTGCCGCCGGTGTCTAAACCAGAGCAGGAACTACTGGCACAGCAGGCGGCCGCATTGCTGCCTGAGCCGGTGCCGGAGTTCGATAAGCTGGTGTTGAAAATCGCTTCTGGCGATACGATGGAGAAATTGTTCCGCCGTAATAACCTCAATCTGGGTAACCTGATGACGATTGCGGAGCTCTCCGAGGCAAAAACCCGTTTCCGCAGAATCAAGCCAGGCGACGTATTCGAAGTAACGCATGACAACGGCCAGGTAATCAGCCTGTATTCGGAGCTGGACCTGACCAGCGCCCTCCAGATCAACAGGAACGAGTCAGGATTCGCCGCCGAAATCGTCGAGCGGCCGATCGAGATTCGCAAACGTATGGCGCACGGAGTTATCGAGTCGTCATTGTTCGAAAGTGGCGCATCGGCTGGCCTGTCTGACAGGGTAATCATGAACATCGCCGGAATTTTCGCCTGGGACGTGGATTTCGTCCTCGACATACGTCAGGGCGACAACTACTACGTACAGTACGAAGAAATCTGGCAGGACGGCGAACACGTCTCCGACGGCGAGATCATCGCGGCCGAATTCAACAACAACGGTCGTAGCATACAGGCCATACGCTTCATTGATGACGAAGAGCGCAGCGACTATTTCACACCGGCCGGCGACAGTGTCCGAAAAGCGTTTATTCGCGCGCCGGTCGACTTCACCCGCATCAGCTCAAACTTCAACCCGAACCGAAAACACCCGATCCTGAACCGTATACGTGCCCATCGGGGCGTTGACTATGCGGCACCCAGGGGAACGCCGATAAAGGCATCCGGCGATGGCAAGGTCATCTTCCGCGGCACCAAGTCGGGCTATGGCAAGACCGTTATCCTGCAGCATGGCGGCAATATCACGACGCTATACGCACACATGTCCAGCTTCATGCTCAAAGTCGGTGTCGGCTCACGAGTCAGGCAGGGCGAAACAATTGGTTTTGTCGGCATGACCGGCCTGGCGACCGCGAATCACCTTCACTACGAATATCGACTAAACGGCGTACATCGAAACCCGCGAACCGTCGCCCTTCCGGATGCGGAGCCCATTGACGAGCAGTACCGCAAGCGGTTCATGGCCGCCGCGGAACCCATACTGAGAGAACTGGAACAGTTTAAAAGCGCGCAGACACCTTCCGTCGCGTACAACGACCAGTAACACGATGATCGATCTCCATATCGGCCTGCGAAGTGTGACAAGCGCGTCACACAAAGTACTTGTTGGCGATATACACTTCCCGTAGTCATGGACAAACACTACATCAACCGCGAACTCAGCCTGCTTGAGTTCAACAAGCGTGTGCTCGCACAGGCGCAGGACCCGGACGTACCATTGCTCGAACGCCTGCGGTTTCTGTGCATCACCTGTACCAATCTTGATGAGTTCTTCGAGATTCGCGTTGCCGGGCTTAAGCAACGTATGGAACTCGGCGCCCCCGCCCAGGGCCCCGAAAAAGTTGCGGCCGACGATATTTTCAAGGAACTGCGAGTCGGTATCGCCGACATGGTGGAGCAGCAATACCGACTTCTCAACGACGAACTTTTTCCTCGTCTGGCCGAAGCCGGAGTACGCTTCGTCCACAGCCGTGACTGGAACGAAAAGCAACGCGAATGGCTGGAGAACTATTTCACCGAACAGGTCGTTCCGGTACTAACCCCGTTAACCTTTGACCCGGCGCGCCCGTTCCCCCGTATTCTCAATAAGAGCCTGAACTTCATTGTAAGATTGCGAGGCAAGGACGCCTTCGGCCGCCCCCGCCATCGCGGCATGGTCCAGGCACCGCGTTCGTTACCGAGAATTATTCGCCTGCCGGACGACATCAGCAAGCCCGGCGAGCAAAGCTTCGTTTTCCTGTCATCCATCATCCGCATCAACGTCGACCGGCTGTTTCCTGGGCTGGACGTCGGCGGCTGCTATCAGTTTCGGGTTACACGCAACAGCAATTTGTACGTCGATGACGAGGAAGTCAGCGACCTGGTTCGGGCGCTCGAAGGGCAACTTGCGGCCAGCCGCTACGGTGCCGCCGTTCGCATCGAGATCGGGCATGAATGTCCGGACGATTTACGAGAGTTTCTGCTCGATCATTTCGAACTCGATGCAGACGATACCTATCTCGTCGACGGACCGGTCAACCTGAACCGCCTCGCAACTGTCTGCGAGTTGGACAAGCGACAGGACCTGCTCTATACCCCGTTCACGCAGGGCCTGCCGGAAGAATTACGCAGCGAAGAGGGTATCTTCTCGATTCTCGATCGTAAAAACGTTCTGCTGCACCACCCCTACCAGTCCTTTGCCCCGGTTATCGACTTCATTGCCACCGCCGCAACGGACCCAAATGTATTGGCGATAAAGCAAACGCTGTATCGCGCCGGAGCAGCATCACCAATTGTCGACCATCTCGTTGTGGCTGCACGTTCGGGTAAGGAAGTTACCGTTGTCATTGAACTGATGGCGCGCTTTGATGAAGCCGCGAATATCTCTCTGGCCAACCGTCTGCAGGAAGCCGGCGCACATGTTGTCTACGGGCTGGTTGGATTCAAGACACACTCGAAGATGACATTGGTGGTGCGGCGTAAAGAGAACAAGCTCGTCCGCTACGTTCATCTCGGCACGGGTAACTACCACCATGCAACAACATCGGTCTATACCGACTACGGTTATTTGAGCGGCAGCAAGCGACTGGGCGAGGACGTTCATAAACTGTTTTTGCAGTTAACAAGCCTGACAAAAGTAAGCGGCATGACGCGCATGCTGGCATCGCCCTTCTCGCTGTTCGACGCATTGCTGGAAAAGGTTCAGCAGGAAACGAAGAACGCCAAGGCGGGTAAGGCGGCGCGGATTATCGTTAAGGTGAATTCGCTGAATGAACCGCAATTGGTCGAGGCCCTGTACGAGGCCTCGCAGGCAGGCGTCGAGGTGGATCTCATCCTGCGCGGAATCTGCTCTTTACGCCCGGGTGTCGAAGGCCTTTCCGAGAACATTCGGGTGCGTTCCATCGTGGGTCGGTTCCTCGAGCACTCCCGCGTCTACTACTTTCTCAACGACGGTGACGAGGAATTTTACTGCTCGAGTGCCGACCTGATGAACCGCAACATGTTTCGACGCAATGAGTCCTGCTTCGAAATCCGCCAGAAACATATACAGGAACGGCTACGTAAGGATCTTGAGCTGTTCCTGGCCGACAATTGCCAGGCCTGGGCACTCAATGGCGACGGCAGCTATACCCGGCTCACACCCGGCGAAGACGCGCCTGTTTCCGCCCAGGAGACTTTTCTTCAGAATCTAGCGGTGTCGAAACTCGTTCAGGACTGAGTCGATCAGTGTATCGATCAGCTTGACCATCGAAAACGCCCCGCCCAGATACAGCTTGCCGGTTAGCGCGAGAATGCAGATACCATGAATACCGCTCCACAGAGCCGTTGCTGTGTGGGCGACTTCCTGCGGAATACGCTCGGGCGATATTTCTCGTAAATTGTCGGCAACCATCTCGAACATAACGTCGCGGCGCTCCTTCATCTGCGCCGGCGTCGGCAGACCGCTGGGCGCTTGATGCTCGAAGACCAGTCGCCAGCGATCCGGGTGATCCGTCGCATACTGAACATAGACCTCCGCCATCGCGCGGATACGGACTTCAGGGTTACGTTTCTTGCGGGTCTTTTGCTGAATCAGGGCCGCCATTTCGTCGATCGTCTGGGCATTCATGTGAATGACCAGATCGTCGAAATTGCGGAATACGTGGTACAGCGTGCCGACCGTGTAACCGATCTTCGCCGCAACTTTTCGAGCAGTAAGCGATTGAAACCCTTCCGTTTCGACCAGCTTTGCCGCGGCGCTGATCGCCATGCTCCGGATCTCCTCGCGGCTGTGGTCGCTACGCCTGCCCATGCATTATGTCCAATTTAAACGCCTTCACCAGCGCCAGACAGTAACATTATTTGAACATCGTTTAATATCCGTGTATAAATTAAACACCGTTTAATAAAGCGGTTTTTCTTTAACCATCAATTGAACATTGTTTAATTTGGAGTACATCATGAAAACCAGGAGCTATATGAGTCTCATCGCTGTCGTTCTGACGCTGTTTGGCGCAACTGCGACGAACGCGGCCGGCCTGCTGACACCGAAAGGGCAATCGGGCTCACTCGATATTCGCGACCACAACGTAAAAGTCGTCGTGGATGACGGTTATGTGATTACGGAAATTGACCAGGTATTTATTAACGCCGGTGGCAATGACGTTGAAGCGATTTACAGCTTCCCCGTGCCTTCACATGCTGCGGTCGCGGAGTTTACTTACTGGATAGACGGCAACCCGGTCACGGGTGAGGTGCTGAAGAAACAGGAAGCGCGCGATCTTTACGAAAGCGAAAAAGCCGCGGGTCGCGATACGGCGCTCGCGGAGAAGGACGAGTATCGAAGCTTCGATATATCGGTTTACCCGGTGCGGGCGAACAGCGACGTCCGTGTACGCCTCGTCTACGTGCAGAGTGCAAGCACCGATACCGGCATCGGTCGCTATGTGTACCCGCTGGAAGAAGGCGGCGTCGATGAGGAACGCAGCGCATTCTGGGATGTGCGCGATACCGTCACCGGTAATTTCAGTTTCGACCTGGAACTGAAGTCGTCATACCCGGTCGATGCCATCCGCCTGCCGGAACAACCCAACGCCGCGTTGACGCAACTCGACGCCGGGCACTGGACTGTGGGCCTGCATGCCGTAGGTTCGACACCTGCCAGCGAAGAGTTTGCCGAGCAGGTCGCGGCGCTGGAAAGCGGCGCTGCCCCTGCCCCGGCGACCCGGCCGTCGGGCGTCACAAACCTGGACAAGGACATCGTTGTGTACTGGCGTCACGCTCCGGGCCTGCCAGGTTCGGTCGATCTGGTGACACATAAGCCGGATGCCTCCGGTCGCGGTACTTTCATGTTGACCTTTACACCGGGCGACGATCTGCCGTTGATCGAAGACGGCCGCGACTGGGTATTTGTCCTCGACGTATCCGGATCCATGCAAGGCAAGTTCGCTACGCTCGCGGACGGTGTGCAGCAGGCATTGGGTAAATTGAATCCCAATGATCGTTTTCGCATTTTTACGTTCAGCGACTCCGCTCGTGAGCTAAGTACGGGCTTCGTCACTGCCAGTGTCGAAAACGTCGCTTATTACACGCAAGTCGTCGGGCGACTGCGTTCCGAAGGCGGTACGAATCTCTACGCCGGGCTGCGGGCCGGTATCGATAGCCTGGACAGCGACCGTACGTCGGGCATTGCTCTCGTTACGGACGGTGTCGCCAATGTCGGCGTCACGGAGAAAAAGGAATTCCTCAAGCTGATGGGCGAACACGATATCCGCTTGTTCACGTTCATTATGGGTAACAGCGCGAACCGGCCGTTACTCGAAGCGATGACCGACGTCTCCAACGGCTTCGCAATGGAGACCTCCAACAGCGACGATATCGCCGGGCAATTGATTCAGGCAACGGCGAAGATTCGCCATGCCGCCCTGCACGATGTCAGCCTGACTATTGACGGCCTTAAGGTTGCCGACCTCACGCCGGAAAGTATCGGCAGCCTGTATCACGGAGAACAGCTGCAGGTTCTGGGCCACTATTGGGGTGACCGCGAAGCGAAAATCCGGCTTACCGGCAAAATCGCCGGCACCGAAGTCGTATACAAGACCGCTTTCGCCTTCCCCGTACAGTCGGACCTCAACCCGGAACTCGAGCGTATCTGGGCCTACGCGACGATAGAAAACCTGCAGGCAAAGATGGACTATTTCGGCGCGGATGAGGATACCGAAGATGCGATTACCGATCTTGCAACGGAGTACGGACTGGTCACCGACTACACGTCAATGATCGTTGTTCGTGAAGAGGTTTTTGCCGCACAGGGAATCGACCGTACAAACCGCGACCGAGTAGCCACCGAGCGCGCCGCACAACAAGCTCGTTCGACACAGGCTCCGCAAAACCGTCGTGCTGATCAGCAGCAACCGATGTACACGAAAAAGCGACCTTCAACCGGCGGCGGTGGTTCGGGTGGCGGCGCGGTGGGACTGCCGATGGTTCTGTTGCTGGCGGGCCTGCTGTTACTGCGCCGTCGCAAACTTACGCCTATCTAGGTACTTCGCATTTGACGTCAACCGGGGTCAGAGCCCAAAGGGCTCTGACCCCTTTGTGTTATTCAAAGTCGAGTTCGTAACCTACATGCGCGAGAAAATCCCGCTCTCTTTCCAAATCCGCAATTGTCAGCGGATTGGTCGCAAGCCAATCATCATCAAAGCTCAAAGACAATCCGCTGTCGGTCGTTAGAAGCTTTACCTGCGGCGACTCCGTCACATTTCGACTGCGATTGAGCAACACGGCCAGCCTCAGGATCATCAGGAGGCGCAGCCCGGCAACTCTCCAGGAACGCGGTAGCGAGTCTATCCGTGTAACATCAATTCGATGCCGCTGTCCCCCGATCAGGGTCGCCACGAAGTGCTGCTCAGCCTGGGGGAAACCCGGCATGTCCGCATGTTCGGCAATATAGGCGCCGTGCCGCTGATAGCCGTCGTGTGATATGTCGAGCCCGATTTCATGCAGCCGCGCCGCCCATTCAAGTACCCTGCCGGACAGTTCGCTGCCGAAACCCCAGCTTTCCCTGCATTGCCCATAGAGGTCGCTTGCCGTTGCTGCGACCCGGCCAGACTGCTCGCTATCGACCTGATAACGCGATTCCATCGCCTCAACCGTTCGTTCGCGCGCATCAGCATGCTGCAAACGGCCGAGCAGATCATAGAGCAGCCCTTCGCGCAGAGCGCCATCCGAGACCTTCATATCGTCAATGCGCAAAGTACTCAGCAACTCGGCGAGGATAGATAAACCACCCGGCCATACCTGCGCGCGACGCTCCGACAACCCTTTCAGCGACAACTGACTGACGGACTCGAATTCCAGCACCTTGTCGATCAGAGAGTCGATAGCCGCGAGCGAGATACCGGTTTCAACGAAACCCAGCGCCTGGGCGACCGCTTCCGTGGAGCGTATCGTGCCCGACGTACCGATCGCCTGAATTTCCGACACGCCGCGAAAAAAGGCTTTCACGGGCCGGAGTTCCAGTCGCGCGGCCATGCGCGCTCTGCTGAATCCGGAGCGCGTAATCCTGCCCTCGGGAAAGAATCGTTCAGTCATCGATACACAGCCCATATGCAGGCTCTCGAGTGCGCGCGGCACAGCGGCCTGCCCCAGAATAATCTCGGTACTACCGCCCCCGATATCGCTGACCAGCCGCAGTCCGTCCGTTGGCGGCAGGCTATGCGTAACGCCACTGTAGACCAGGCGTGCCTCTTCAATACCCGAAACGATGTCGATGGGATGACCGAGTAGCGCCTCGGCCTCGGCCATGAATGAACTATCGTCGCGAGCCCGTCGAATGGTGCTGGTGCCAGCGGCACGCACACTGCCGGCACGCATATCTCTGAGCCGCTGACCGAATCTCGAAAGACAGGCCAATGCGCGTTTTCTGGCGTCGGCGGAGAGATCGCCGCTGGACGATAAACCCTCGGCGAGCCGCACGGTTTCACGAATGCGATCGATGACCGCGAGCTGACCGTGGCGCAATTCACCAACGATCATATGAAAGCTGTTAGAGCCGAGATCAACGGCCGCGATTATTTCCGGCTGCTGCGTCTCAGACTGTGAAGGACGAACCGCAACCGCAGGTGGTTTGTGCATTCGGGTTCCGAATAATGAACTGCGCTCCCTGCAGGTCTTCCTTGTAATCGATCTCGGCACCCATCAGGTACTGAACACTCATCGGATCGATCAGTAACATCACGCCCTGGTTCTCAACCTGGCTGTCACCCTCTTCAATACTGTCGTCAAAAGTGAAACCGTACTGAAAACCGGAGCAACCGCCACCGGAAATAAAAACCCGCAGCTTCAGGTCTGGATTGTCTTCTTCGGTGATTAACTCGCCCACCTTGTGAGCTGCCGCATCGGTAAAGACGACGCTGGGCGGAGGGGGTGCGCTTGCTTGTACTGTATCCATAATGTGATTCTACTCGCCGGACGCTGCGGCTTTCTCGTCAATTCTCGTGGTCTGCTCCAGAAGAGGTACCTGACCTTCCGGCTGATGAACCAGTTTACCGTTAATCTCGGCACCTTCCGCCATCTGGATCAGATTGTAATATACATTACCAATGACTCGAGCGGTTGCCCCAAGTTCCACGCGCTGATTCGCAAAGACATCGCCTTTTACAATGCCGTTTAACACGACGTAGGGCACGGTGACCCCACCATCGACATGGCCTATGTCGCTGATGCTCAACGCAGACTCGGTATCCGGATCGGCACTCACATTGCCTTTGACGGTACCGTCGATATGACAACCGCCGTCAAAATGCAGATCACCGCTTATCTTGCTGTTCGAGCCGACGAGCGTATCAACGACCGTATGTCTGCGTTGCTTCCTGTTGAACATCTGGTTCTCCATCGCCTCGCGGCGTTTGTTACTAGTGGGCTGCCTGACTCATTCCTGCGCGTTCCACTAGCCCTGACTGGTCGCCCAGGCAAAGCTTTCCTCAATACTGGCTATCGATCTTGTGCGAGATCGTACCTCAACAGTTATGCGTTCGGGCGTAAAACCGTCAGGCAACACCAGTTGCCGGTCGAAATTCTGAAAATAACGAAAGGAGAAGGCCCAGGCCCTGTCGGCTTCGTCCGGCAGCAATTGCGCCAGGGCATAGGTGGTCTCGATGCCGCCCTGGGTGCCGGCAATGCTCAGGTTAACGTCTCCGGATACTTTGCGATCGTGCTTCATCGCCTGCACCAGGACCAGGCGTACGGTAAATTCACGTTCTTCCTTGCCCCGCGTCAGCTTCAGATCCTGCACCCGCAGACCGGAATTTCCGTCCGACGGGGAAACGATGCCACGATAAAAGGCGATCGCATCGCGCTGTTCCTGAATCTTCGCCTGCAGCGTACTCAGGCTCGCCTCGACTTCCCGATACGAGGCACGATCAACTTCCCGGTTCGTTTCGAGTAGCGCAACCTCTTGTTTCAATTCGGCTATCTGATCATCAAGCGCTGCGATGTGATCTTCGTAGGCCTGGCCTACGTTGCCAGCCTCGATAATATCGTAGCCCGCCTTTATACGACCGTACTCGAACACCAGGTAAGCACTGACGGCCACCAGCGCGACGATAACGGACCGCACCACCCAGGTCCTGCCGGCGCCATGCTGCTGTAGAGGAGATTTCACTGCCACTTGAGAACCGCGTCTGGAAGTTCGGGAAAGACGTTATGTTACGCGGCTCCCCGTATGAACAGAAGTGCGCCAGGTCACGGATTACGAAGAAAACGCGCTGGCTGCGGGCGGGACATTGTTGCAAACTGCGGCCCTGCCTCAAAAGGAATCACCGATGGCCGCCTACTACGTCTGGATCAAAGCGCTGCATATCGCGTTTATGGTGACCTGGTTTGCCGGGCTGTTTTACCTGCCACGGCTGTTCATTTATCACGTGCAGGCCTCCGGCCCCGATGATCGGCAGCGCTTCACGATCATGGAACGGCGGCTGTTTATCATCATGACCATCGGTGCAGCACTGACCTGGGCCTTTGGGTTAACGCTGGTCGCACTCAATCCCGGCCTGCTGCATGCCGGCTGGTTTCACATCAAGATGGCATTGCTCATCGGCCTTGTGATTTACCACTACCGCTGCTGGTCGTGGATAAGCCGTCTGCGAAAAACAAACGAGACGGCGGCGACAAAGTGGCTCAGGTGGTTTAATGAGATTCCCACGATATTCCTCCTCGGCATTGTCATTCTCGCCGTGGTGAAACCACTCTGATCAGGGTTCCTGGTCCGCTCTGTGGGCCGTACTTAGGTCCTTCTCAAAAACCTTCCGCCAGCGCTTTGGCCACCAGCGCGGTCGCGGCGGCAGCCCGTCCGGGTGCACAGACGGACCGAGTTCATGCAAGGCACGGGCGTAGACACGGCGCTTGAAATAGATGACTTCGTTGACGGGGCGCCAGAAGTCGACCCAGCGGGCACGATCGAATTCGGGTTTATCGCAGCGATCAAAGCGCACCGCATCCTCGTTCGATATCAGCCGCAACATAAACCAGCGCTGCTTCTGGCCGATACAAAGCGGTTCGCTGTGTCGACGAATGAATTTATCGGGCAGTTTGTAGCGCAGCCAGTCGCTGGTCACATCGAGTACTTCTACGTCGGATTCAACGAGCCCGACCTCTTCGTGCAGCTCACGAAACATGGCTTCGACGGGTTCTTCTCCCTCGAGCATCCCACCCTGCGGAAACTGCCAGCCTCTGGCCCCAACCCGGCCACCAAGCATCAGCTTATTGTTCGAATTCGCAAGAATGATGCCGACGTTGGCACGAAACCCTTCGGCGTCTATCCAATCGTTGCTCATAGCAACCGTAACAAACCTCAACTGGCGCTTACTTTACACGCACGCGCACGATTAGTCAGTGATAGCCCGCACGTTCTGCGAGCAATATTGCGTCGTTATCGCGCCAGCCGGCAGCGCCGATGTTTCGCGGCTTCACGACTGCGGAGTCAAACCGTTGTTTCGACAGCATCCAGTCGACCAGTCGTTGCGCCGACTGCGGGTATCTCGAGTGGCGGACGATACCGAGACCATCGATATCGAAATACGCGGGCTGCGGAACCAGCACAATCATTTCTTCGGCCGTCGCGGCGTCGGAAAGAATGCCGTAGGCACAAGCGCCGCTCTGAATTGCCGCGACGAGTTGCTGCTCTGAATCGAATGGCGGCAATGCGAGGTTTTGCACCCAGCCCCTGACCAGCCGTTCGGCCGGTCTGACTCCGAGTTCCTCGATCAGCATCGCGATCAGGGAACGGCTGAGGCTGTGACCGGACGAGAGGAGACACAAGCGACCTTGCAGCCCCTGCTTGGCAAGATCGCTGAAGCTGTCGACCTCGGGACCAGCGCTGCCGCGATTCGAGATCACGGCGGCGAGCCTCACTTCGTCTGCAACCCAGAGGCGATCCGGATCTTTGAACATTGCAGCAACGGATAGCAATCTCTCGCTTTGAATCGGCAGCAGCGCGCCTTCATCAGCCGCGCGCCAGATATCCGCGACATTGGTTGTCAACAACACATCGGCGTGCGGCGAGCCCTGATTCGAAATAACCAGGTTCGTATTCGCCTCACTGTCACCGTATTTCACGGTAACCGGTATGCCGGACTCCTCGGTAAAGACCTTGAACCGCTCGTTGAGCTTCGACTCGTCAACGGCAGTCGCGTAAACGACGATCGGCTCCGGTGCGAGTTTTGGTGGTCGCGCCGTATCGCAGGCAGCGAGACTCCACGCCGACACTAGGATGACGAAAAACCGGCTCATCAGGCGGCCTCAACCATAACGCGATCACGGCCCGCCGATTTCGCCGCGTACAGCGCAACGTCTGCGCGCGCGATCAGTGAATCACCCAGCGTCTTCAGGTCCTTATCACCCGGACCCGGATGAACTTCGGCGATACCGATCGACACGGTGACCGCTACCTTTTTGCCATCGGGCAGCTCTATCCCGGCTTCGGATATGGCGTTGCGAATGCGCTCAGCGAGGAGTTTCGCCGACGCCACCTCGGTGTTGGGCAGCAGCACAATGAATTCTTCGCCGCCAAAACGTGCGGCGACGTCACTGGCTCGTACCTGCGATTCAATGCGTTGCGCCAGCTCCCGCAGGACGGCATCGCCGGCGGCATGACCCCAGGTATCGTTAACCCGCTTGAAGTAATCGACGTCCAGCATCAGGCAGACCAGGCCGCTCTGATCGCGTCGTGCCCTGGCCAGCTCCTCGCTCAGCCGCACCGTCAAATAGCGGCGGTTATGCCAGCCCGTCAACACGTCTGTGAAGCCGCTGCGTAACAGGCGTGCGCGATTGACGACGTTTTCGACGCAGAACGATGCAATAATTCCGAGGTGTGCCAGAAAGTCGCTGGCATGATCCCGGGTAAAACGCTGCGCATCGCCGCTGCAGAGATTGATGCTGCCGATCAACTTGCCGCGGTGCGTCAGCGGGATCATCGCGATGCTCTTCACGCCGACGGCGCCCGGGCAGATCATCTGGTGATCGCAGCCGGCGTAGGCACCGAGCCACGGTTGATGTAAGGCAATGTACTGTGGCGCGAGACCGGTCAGCGACTCGACCATGACCAGGTTCGGAAAGCCCTCCGCCGCAGCGCCGCTGGCCAGCAGCAAATGCCGGATATCGTGGTCGGGATCGCAAAGCACTACGCTAACGTACTCAAGCCCATAGCTCAGCCGGAGTCCGTCGACTAAAACGTTCAGCAACGATTCGAGGTCTTCTGCCTGCAACAGACAGAGTTCGCGTTGCTGCGTCCGCCGCAACTTGTCGTCGTTGCGGGCAACTTCCGCGGTTAGCTCGTCCAAGCGACGACGCGCGGCTTTGAGTTGCGCACCGGTTTCCTCTTTCGATTGCATGAGCAGCCTCTCCCTAGCGTCTCATTATCCCCGTAACGCGAGATAGTCTCGGCCCTTCTGCATGAGCTCGACAAACGCTTCCTGATCGCCGCCCGCGACAGTCTCGCGAATTCTCCCTGCGGCTTCGCACAAAGCATCGAGCGGTCCCAGCCCGAACTTGTTCAAATTCTGGATTTCAAAATACAGATGTGGGTTGTCCTGCGCAACAGCCTGAGACACCAGCAGCTGCGAGTCGAAGGTCGTCGACGACAGCTTCGCCAGTTTCGGCGCCGCCTCGCCGCTTTCTGCCAGGGCTGTAAAAAACGCGATATTGAGTGCGTGCGACAAGCCCAGAACGTAGGCGATCAGACGATCGTGATCTTCGAGTCCCATATCCAGTTGCTCGACCATCGTCGCTGCAAACAGCTCCTTCGCCGCGGCCGTCGCATCGGCATTGCCGACGTCGCAGAAAATCAGATGGCGCCCGGACAACAGGCGGGTATCAGGCCCGTACATTGGGTGCAGGGACGTGACCCGACAACCGGCTGACAGCAGCTCTTTCAGCCCGTCAAGCAGCGGTGACTTCAGCGACCCGATATCAAACACCAGCCCCTGCGGCTTGAGAACGGCGAGCTGCGCCAGAATTCTCCCGGACACCGCCAGCGGCGCAGCGACAACAATGACGTCAAAATCGACACCGGCATCGGTCCAGTTCCTGAACTGTGCAACGTCATCCTGAACGCTTGCGTCGGCCACCGTTGTCGCAAAACCCTGCGATGCGAAAAAATCCACAAACCAGCGACCCATCTTGCCGGCACCGCCAATAACCAGCACGCGTCGCCCATTTCCCTTGGCTTCGGCAACTACCCGATCACGTTCCTGACTCTCGAGTGATGTGCGGATCAGCATTTGCAACAGATCTTCGACAAGATCCGGATCGACACCCATTTCCTCCGCCTGCGCCCGGCCCATATCCAGCACATCTTTTTCGCGCGCGTAGTCGCGGGTACCGGTTCCTGCCGTACGCTTTGTCTTGCCGATATCGGCGACGATCCGCTGCCGTTCGGCAATCATTTCAATCAGGCGTCGATCGACAGCTGACAGCTTATTACGAAGTTCATCGAGACTCATGGGCTTTGCTGGCGTCTTTGGCTGGGTTTCGCTCTCCTTTTACAGCAGAGAGGCCAGCAGTGAAAGCCGGCCCGACAGTTTTCGGGCCGGCTGATCGACGACGCTGGAAAAGCGGCGATGGCTAGTGCCTGCGATACCTGTAATAGGAATGCTCCCAGCGATAGATATCAAACAGGCGATTCCAGGAAATGTGACGGTCCCTTCGCAGCCGGGTGTGCTTGTACCAGTGTCGAAACGACCGATCACGCTTGAGCCAGCGCGGCATCTTGTGAGAGCGCTGGTATCTGGATTCGCCACGATAGTAATAATCGCGGTCGTAGGAGCGCGAATAAGCACGGTCCGAATACCGCTGCTGATCATGCCCGCGCTTATGGGCTGCGGCCTCGGGAGCATCCAACAGCAACAGACCGCCGGCGAGCAGAGCTGTAATGAGTACTTTGTTCATGATTGATCTCCGGTTCGTTCGGGTACGCTTGCAGAATAGGCGCGCCGGCATGAACCGATACTGAATACAAGCCGTTGTTTTTAATGAATTTATGAACGCAGGATGAACAAGCCACGCAATCGTGAGAACATGCCGTTCACAAGAAACTCCAGAACCGTTCGGGGACAGCCAAAAAAATGAAGACGCGTGCCGCCGTTGCCTGGGAAGCAGGCAAACCTCTCGAGATTGAAATGCTGGACCTTGAAGGACCGAAAGCCTCCGAAGTCCTGATCCGCAACGTCGCCAGCGGCGTTTGCCATACCGATGCCTTTACCCTGTCGGGCGAAGATCCGGAGGGCATATTTCCGGCCGTTCTCGGCCACGAAGGCGGTGCCATCGTCGAAGAGATCGGCGAGGGAGTGACGTCGGTAAGCGTCGGCGATCACGTTATTCCGCTGTACACGCCGGAATGCGGCGAATGCAACTTCTGCACTTCCGGCAAGACCAATCTGTGCCAGGCTATTCGCGTCACCCAGGGCCAGGGCCTGATGCCCGACGGCACATCGCGTTTTTCGCTTAACGGCAAGCCGATTTTTCACTACATGGGCACCTCCACGTTTAGCGAGTACACCGTGCTGCCGGAAATTGCCGTCGCCAAAGTCGGCAAGGAAGCTCCGCTCGAGAAGGTCTGCCTGCTTGGTTGCGGCATCACCACCGGTATTGGGGCAGTGCTTAACACGGCCGCAGTCAAGGCGGGCGAAAGTGTCGCCGTCTTCGGTCTCGGCGGCGTCGGTCTCAGCGCTATTCAGGGTGCCGCGATTGCCAAAGCCGGTCGTATTGTTGCCGTCGATATCAACGAAGACAAATTTGAACTCGCGAAACAGTTCGGTGCGACCGATTGCATCAACCCGAAGAACTATGACGATCCAATTCAGGACGTTATCGTTGAACTCACCGGAGGCGGCGTCGACTATTCTTTCGAGTGTGTCGGTAATACCGATCTGATGCGCTCGGCGCTGGAATGCTGCCACAAAGGCTGGGGTGAGTCGGTCATCGTCGGTGTCGCGGGCGCCGGACAGGAAATTTCTACACGCCCTTTTCAACTGGTTACCGGCCGGGTCTGGCGTGGCACGGCCTTCGGTGGCTGCAAAGGCCGTTCGCAGCTTCCCGGAATGGTCGATCAATACATGAACGGCGATATCAGAATTGATGAGTTCATCACCTATACGATGCCGCTCGAAGACATCAACCGTGCATTCGACCTGATGCACGAAGGCAAGAGTATTCGTTCGGTGATTCATTTCTAAGACGCGCATTTAGTGACCGACGTTGCAGTAGCCACAAGTTCTCAGCTGGCGGCTGACGCCGCATACGAAGTTGCCGCCGCCGGCGGCAACGCGGTGGACTGTGCGCTGGCGGCGGCATTGCTGACGATGAACACCGAACCGGGCGTCTGCGCACTGGCCGGCAGCGCATTCATCACCGTGTGGCAGGATGGAATGGAGCCGGTAACCATCGACGGCAATGTCGCTGTGCCGGGCAGCGGACTCGCCGCGGAGCTGCGGGGGCGGGGCGCCGTAGAAGTATCGATGGACTACGGCGGCGGTGTCGAAACGCTGGTCGGTTGCGGCTCGGTTGCGGTCCCGGGATCGCTCGCCGCCATCGAACACGCCTGGAAAAAGTATGGAGCCGCAGCCTGGGAGGCGATTTTCGCCCCGTCAATCCGTGCCACGCGCGAGGGTTTTCCGCTTTCCAGCGCTTGTCACTACTATCTGACTTACTCGGGAGACTGTGTTTTCGGCCGCAGCGACGATGGGCGACGCGCGCTACACCATAGCGACGGTGCCCTGCGTGACGCCGGCACCCCGATCGTCATCCCTCATCTTAGCGATACCCTCGATGCGATTTCACGTGAGGGCGCTCGCCTGTTCTACGAAGGCGAACTCGCGGCAAAGATTGCCAGTCACTGCCGCGACGGTGACGGCATGCTGACCCGCGAAGATCTTTCGTCGTACCGGGCCATCGAAAGACAGCCATTGCTGCTTGAGATCGGCGACTGGAAGATCGCCAGCAACCCCGCACCGGCGATCGGCGGTGCGGTGCTCGCCGCGATGCTGCTCGCCTGCAAGGACCTTCCTGGCAAGCGCTGGAACCGCGAATCCCTGTTGCAACTCATCCAATCGCAGCGTGCTTGCCTCGATTTTCGAAAACGGCATCTCGACCTCGCCGTCGATGTCGGCGAAGAGGTGTCGCGCTTACTTGCCGCGGCGCGCGATGGACAATTACTGAATCGCAGTGCATCGGCGTCAACGGTACATACATCGGTGGTCGACAGCAGCGGAACGGGCTGCTCCATCACGGCGTCGTCCGGCTACGGTTCGGGTGAAATGCCTCCCGGAACCGGCCTTTGGCTGAACAACTGCCTCGGTGAAACAGAACTCAATCGACGCGGCCTTGATGCCGGCCCGGCTGGCGTGCGGCTGCCCTCCAATATGGCACCCAGTGTGGCGCGCCGCGATGGTACTGTGCTTGCCGTCGGCTCCCCTGGGGCGGACCGGATCACGACGGCCTTACAGCAGTTTCTTATTAGCTATCTGTCGTTCGAGATGCCGCTTGGCGAAGCGATTGCGCACCCCAGAGTCCATGTGGATACCAGCGGCGAGCAGGATCGCCTGATGGCGGAGCCCGGTCTGGAGCTTCCCGAAATCGATCTGCCGGTCAGTGTCTTTCCGGAACGAGTGATGTACTTCGGCGGCGTTGGTGCTGCGGTATTCGATGCGACGGCAGGCCTGGTCGCTGCGGCCGACCCTCGCCGCGAAGGTGGCACGTGTATCTACGAACACTAGTTGCCCTTTTCACCGCTTTGCTCTGCAGCACGCCCGTCGCTGCACAGACGACGATTACGCGTGGTAGTGACCTGTCGGTCGACGCCGCCAGCGACGGACGGCTGGCGATCGATCTGCGCGGCGACATCTGGATCGTTCCTGGCGGCGGTGGCGACGCCCGGCAAATCACGGAGAATCTGAAATCAGCGCAGCGGCCACGCTGGTCACCGGATGGTAAACGGCTTGTCTATCAAGCCGCCGTCGACGGACAGCAGGGGCTCTGGATTCACGAACTCAGCTCGGGAACAACGCGCAGCATCAGCGCGAACGCAAGTTTCGACGGTTATCCCGCGTGGCATCCCGACGGCGAAAAGATCGTCTATGCCTCGACAACAAACGGCAGCGGCTTCGACCTGTGGGAAGTGGATGTACCAACCGCTCTGCGCTGGCGCATCAGCGACCGGCCAGGCGACGAAACCGAGCCTGCATGGTCGTCCAACGGACGAGACCTCGTGTACGTACACCATTCCGCTGGGCGGTGGTCGCTGATCCTTCGCAGGCACGCTCAGCCCGAGGAGGTCCTGCTGACGTCTTCGGAAAGACTCGCGGCGCCAAGCTTTAGACCGGACGGTAGTTTGATCAGCTATTTACGAGGCGGCCAGAGCGGCATCTCAATCGACATGGTAATCCTGTCACAACCGCGCCTGATCCGGTCTTACGCGGACGGAGAACAATTCGTCATGTCACCGGTCAGCTGGCTGGATCGGCAGCGTATGGTTTACTCGGCGAACGGCGAAATCCGGCGACGCCTGTTCGATGCCTGGCGATCAAGTCCGCTGCACTTTCGCGCGACGATTCCAGCTAGAAATACAACACGCGTACAACGCGAACGCCCCCCCATGCCCTGGCTCGACGAACCAAATGGTCAGTTTGTTATCCGGGCTGCACGGCTGTTCGACGGCGTGAACCCCGGCTACCAATACGACAAGGATATCGTTATACAAGGCGGCCGCATCACCGCCATCGAAGAACAGGTCGATCGGGGAGCCTCGATTGTCATCGACATGGGCGATCTCACGCTGCTCCCGGGTTTCATTGACGCAGACGCGCGGCTCCCCGGGCGACTGACGGCCAGCCATGGGCCGGATCTGCTGGCGATGGGCATAAGCACCGTCGTCGCAGAGCACCCGGACACGGAACGCCTGAACGCTCTTTGGTCCGGTAAACAGATTCCCGGGCCGCGGCTACTCAGCACTGACCGATGGCAAATCGGGCCGCTGTCGAGGCCTGAACTCGACGTTACAGCCGCAGTGGTCAGCAGCCGCTCGACAGGCTTGCCGGCCGGTCAGGCACTCGCGACACAGTTCAGAGCGATGCGTATCGCAGGACTTACGCCAGAGCAAACGCTGCGGGCGATCGGTGTAAACGCCGCGGCGGCAATGCTGGCCGACCCCTATCTCGGCCGCATTGCCGTCGCGGCAGCCGCCGACCTCGTGTTTGTCGATGGCGATCCGCTGCACGACATTGACGATGCGCTAAATGTGGTCGCCGTGGTCCGAAACGGGCGCTTTTATAGCGTGTCGGGATTGTTTGATCGGGCCAAGAATGCGGAAAGTGTCGAATAATTTAACAAAAAGTGGCGAAAATGTCTGGATTCTCGACAGCCAGCAGAAATTGAACATAATAGACGAGGATTTTATCCGTCGATTGTCTTCCCCAGACGTATCGCAACAACTATTAGCGTCGGAATATTTTACAAAATACCGGCAAACAGGTGCAGACGGAGGATTGAGCGATTGCTAAATCATTGATAACGCGGTGCCGCCGACTGAGTTGGCACAGGTCTTGCCTTTAATACTCTGCCCAAGCGAAAAGTAACTGCGCCTGGTAACAAAACCGGTCAGAAACAGGATTTAGACGCCAGAAGAAAAATAACAAAAAAAATAAGAAGATCCAGATCCAATAACAATAAGAAATACTCTGTCGCCGGTTATCAGATTCGCAGTTACCTCTTTTGAAAAAAAGAGAAATCCAGCCCCACCGCTAACGCCGTGGGGCTTTTTCTTGCCCGGCACTTTGCCCTTTTGCAGCGGTCGGAATAGGATCAGGCCAAATACTTGGGAGAAATCATGTACAGAACAACGATCATCGGCGGACTGGTATCAGCTCTCGCCATAACAAGCATATCCGGCTGCAGTCAGGAAGCCACCGAGCAAACCACAGCCGAACCTGCAGCAGCGGTAGAGCCCGCCGTATCGATTCACGACGCCGCGGTCGCCAACGAGCTGCGGCCGGAAGCCGACCGCGAACGCGACGCCGGCCGCAAACCGGCCGAGGTTCTCGCATTCATTGGTATCGAGCCGGGAATGGCCGTACTGGATATGTTCTCCGGCGGCGGCTGGTATGCAGAAGTTATTGCGCACGTCGTTGGTGACAGCGGCAGAGTCATCGCGCATTCCAATGAAGCCTACAAGAACTTCGTGGGCGACGCGCTGGAAGAAAGAGTCGACTCGGGCCGTATCGCGCAAGCCGAGATACTGATGGCCGAAAACAACCGTCTCGCACTAGAGGAAAACACGCTCGATGCCGTTATGCTCGCGCTTTCCTTTCACGACCTCTACCTCGAGGATGCGGAAAACGGCTGGGAAGCTATCGACGTAGCGGCGTTTCTCGCTGAACTCAGGAAGGGCCTGAAGCCCGGCGGCGTTGTCGGTATCGTCGATCACTACGCAGAAGCCGGTTCGTCCTCGGACTCAGGCAATACGGTGCATCGTATCGATCCCGCCATAGTCATCGCCGCTATGGAGGCTGCGGGTTTTGTCTGCGAGGCGACCAGCGACATTCTCCGCAATCCGGACGATGACCTCAGCAAGAGCGTTTTTGAGCCGGAACTTCGCGGCAAGACCGATCGCTTTGTGATGAGATTCAGAAATCCCGGCTAATGCGAATTCGCCTCGCGATACTGGTATTTCTCGCGCTCGCAGCCTGCTCAGGGGGCGAGCGCGATTTCTCCGAGGCCAGCATTGCCACATTGCACGATCATCTGCAGCGCGGTGAACTAAGCTCCGAGGGGCTGGTGCGCTGGTATTTACACCGTATCGAGACCATCGATCGCGCCGGACCCACGCTGAATGCGGTCATCGAGGTCAACCCGGACGCCCTGAATATCGCGCGGGCCCTGGACGAAGAGTGGCGGACATCCGGCCCGCGCGGACCGCTGCATGGCATACCGGTGCTACTAAAGGCCAATATTGATACTGCCGACCGGATGGTCACGAGCGCCGGTTCGCTCGCGCTCGCCGAGCACACAGCCGCGGCTGACGCGTTTGTCGTTAAACGGCTCCGCGATGCCGGCGCCGTAATACTCGGCAAGGCGAACCTGAGCGAGTGGGCGAACTTTCGCTCGACACGTTCTTCTAGTGGCTGGAGCAGTATCGCCGGCCAGACACTCAACCCCTACGACACCCGTCGCTCTCCCTGCGGGTCATCGAGCGGCTCCGCGGTCGCCGTGGCAGCCAATCTGACCACCGTGTCGATCGGCACGGAAACCGACGGCTCTGTCGTATGCCCCGCGGGCGTTAATGGCGTCGTGGGCATTAAACCAACGCTGGGGCTTGTCAGCCGCAGTGGCATTATCCCCATCGCACACAGCCAGGACACGGCCGGCCCGATGGCCCGTAGCGTCAGGGACGCTGCCCTGCTGCTGACGGCAATGACCGGCACGGATCGTGACGATCCGGCGACACTCGACGCCCAGACTCATCACGACTATTCCGCGAACCTCAACGCCGACGGACTCAACGGGAAACGTATTGGCGTCATTCGCTCCTGGTACGGTGCCGGCTCAAACCCGGACGTTGACGCTCTGTATCAGTCCAGCATCGACAAACTGACCAATGCCGGCGCCATCATTATCGACGCTATCGAGATCGATGGTGGCGAGATGTACGACGCGGAATACGAGGTACTGCTGTACGAGTTTCGCGCAGGCCTCAACGACTATCTACAAAAGTCGGAAACGCCGATACAAAGTCTCGCGGAACTCATCGACTACAACGACGCCAACGCGGCGACAGTGATGCCCGTGTTTGGCCAGGAGGTATTTCTGCAGGCGGTCGAAAAGGGCCCGCTAAGCGACGAAGCCTATCTGACAGCGCTTGAGACCAGCAAACGGATATCACGTTCCGCCATCGATGATGTTTTCAACGAACATAAGCTCGATGCACTGATTTCTCCGACCAACGGTCCGGCCTGGATGATCGACCACGTCAACGGCGACTCGTTCGGTATCGGCAGCTCTTCACTGGCCGCAATCTCCGGCTACCCCAGTATCACCGTACCGTCGGGCTTTGTTGCTGGACTACCGATCGGCCTTTCGTTCATCGCAACAGCCTGGAATGAGAAACAGCTCATAGAGATCGCGTACGCCTTTGAGCAGACTGGCAATGTCCGCAGGCCACCTGAATTTTGATCAATGATAAAAGTCATTCGAATCTCCGTACTGCTGTTTGTGCTGCTGTTCGTCGCCCTCAGCACGATACTCACGCAGGCGAGAAGTACTGACTGGAACAACAGCCTCTGGATCAAGGTCTACCCGATCAATGGCGACGGCAGCGACGAGGCCGCCGCCTATATTGAGGGTTTGGAGAGTTCGCACTTCGGAGGCATTGAGTCATTCCTCGCCCGCGAGGCGCTGCGCTACTCCAGGAAGGTGGAGCGTCCCGTCCGTATTGAACTCGGTCGCGAAGTTCGCCGGCAGCCACCAAAGCTTGGCGATCGCCCGAACTTCCTCACAGTGATGTTGTGGTCGCTGAAAATGCGCTGGTGGGCCGGCAGCGTGACGGAGTCTCAGGACCGCATTGAGCCGGACGTTCGAATCTTCGTGCGCTATCACAAACCCGACTTCTCGCTACCGCTCGAAAACTCTGTCGGTCTGCAGAAGGGCATGGTCGGTATTGTCAACGGTTATGCAAGTCGCCACTACCGCGGCAGCAACAATGTCATTATCGCGCATGAATTCCTGCACACGCTGGGAGCGAGCGACAAGTACAATGCAGCTAACGGTCAACCCATTGGCCCCGACGGACTCGCCGAACCGGACCGCCAGCCGCTCTACCCGCAACGTTATGCAGAGATCATGGGCGGGCGCATCGCGCTCGCCGACGACGATGCCGTGATTCCGAAGAGTCTTAAATACGCGCTTATCGGTCCGCTGACAGCCAGTGAGATCAAGCTCAGGTAATGTAGCCGCGCAGTCGACTGAGGTATTTTTCATGCAGCGACGGATTTGCTGCGAGCACTGAGCGAATATCCAGGTCCGGTTTGTCGCCGTTCATATCGGTGAACACCCCGCCCGCCTCTGTAACAATCACCGACAACGCGGCGATATCCAGAATATTCACATCCGACTCGATGACCGCGTCGATCTTGCCGGCAGCGAGCAGATGGTAGTGATAAAAGTCCCCGTAACCGCGAATGCGGTCCGCACACTTTACGATTTCGCCGAGCGCCGACCAACCGTCACTGTCCGCCAGTGACTTCAGATTGCCGGTCGAAACAGCGGCACGATCCGGGTCGTAAATGTCGCTAACCTTAAGCGGTTTTCCATTCAGCCAGGCCCCCTGGCCTTTTTCCGCCCACGCCAGCTCATCCATCATCGTGCCGCTGGACACACCCAGCACAATCTCGCCGTCGTGAAGTAGCGCTATTTGCGTCGAAAAGAACGGGTACTGGCGCACGAACCCCTTGGTGCCGTCTATCGGATCGACCAGCCAGAGATAGTCTGCGTCAGCCTGTGTCTGCCCGGTCTCTTCGCCATAGAAACCATGCTCGGGAAACGCACTTAGAATGATGTCGCGTATCGCCTGCTCGCACTCAACGTCCGCCTGCGTAACGGGCGTCATGTCCGCCTTGGTAGTTACGGTAAAGTTGCCCGCGTAATAACGACGGCTGATATCGGCCGCCTTGTCGGCCGCCGCCAGGGCGACTTTGAGGTGATCCGATGCGTTCTCGGGCTTAAAGCTGTCCACCTGATCCTGCATTCCTTTTTGCTGACAGACGCCGAACTATGGCTGCTGCCGGGACGGGAAACAAGCCGCGTTTCTTGACAGCTCAGAGACGCCTGCCTATCGTCGCCGCATGGGAAACCGACTCAGCAAAATATACACCCGCACCGGCGACGACGGTACGACGGGGCTTGGCGACGGCAGTCGCGTGGCGAAGGACTCGGCGCGGGTTGAAGCTTACGGCACCGTTGACGAAGCGAACTCGACCATTGGCGTCATTTTGGCGATCGACTCGGTGCCCACCGCTATTCGCTCCTGCCTGACAGAGGTCCAGCACGACCTCTTCGAACTCGGTGGCGAGCTCTGTATTCCGGGGCATACTGCCGTAAGCCAGGCCTTTATCGATCGCCTCGAATCGGATCTGGACGGTTTTAACGAGGATCTCCCGAGGCTCAAGGAGTTCATTCTGCCCGGCGGCGGGCCGGCTGCCGCCGCGTGTCATGTCGCGCGAACCGTCGTCCGGCGTGCAGAACGACGGGTCGGCACGCTGGCCGGTGTCGAGGATATCCGGCCAGAAGCGGGTAAGTACCTGAACCGGCTCTCGGACCTGTTGTTCGTGATTGCGCGGGTGGTCGCGCGGGCGGAATCCGGAAAAGAAGTCCTGTGGAATCGCGAGCGCCGCTGAGACGGCCCTCGATTGCCAACGCCTATCGACTAGTTTTCTAACAGTCCGGTCAGCCAGTGCATGAGATTAAGGACGAACTGCGTATTTTCGGCTGCCGACGGGTGGTTCAGGCCCATACTGCGAACAACGCCGTCTTTCTGCGAAGTCTGTGCTGTGAACATCGCGGCTTCGCCGAACACGGCGACACGACCACTGCCGTATCGCACAACGCCGCCCTGGCTGAGTCCTTTCGCAGATACCATCGGCGTACTCTCGTCGAACTCCCATGCTTTTGCAGGTAACAGCACCACCCAATCGTCCGGCATCTGCATTAGCTGCTCGAAAGGCGGTGTGAAACTGAATGCCTGACCCGTGAAGCTTGTGATCGTCTCTATCGATTCCGACTCGGATCGCCCTCGGGTAATAGCATGATCGGCCAGCAGGCCGGAAGCCCGCGCGAACGACAACAGCTCTCTCTCATGCGCAGACTTCATGGCAAAACCATTGAAGAAGCCGACACCAAATTCACTGGCCAGATCAGCCGTCGCCCCCGGAAAGGGCATATGATCGGCGATAAGAAGCAGTGATCCACCGGACCCAACCCAATCGACGATCACCTCGATCTCGCCCGGCGCAAACGCGGCCGGTGTCGGCGCCGTCCATTCTGCACCGCTACCGCCGCGGATCGCGTTCGAAATCACAAACACAGTCGCCCCTGCAAGGAGTTCCGGCGTCACCTCGGCATTCGCGCTGTGCACACGATAGCCGTCGAGTCTCAGCAGCTTCGCGAACGCCGAGAAGCGCCCGTCAATCGTGTGAAAATTGCCGTGAGCAGCATCGACCAGGATCACGGGGCCGGCGCGATTCGGGTACTCAGGATTCTTGACGACCGGCTGCCACTGTCCGTCCGCATTCTGACTACTGGCGGCATGAGTCGATACGCACCCAAAACTCGATGCAAGGCAAAAAGCGAAGCAGAGTAAGAGGCACGGGCGGGACAACTCTATAGCGCCTTCGACATCAATACGGCGTCGTCGGGGCACAGCCCTGAGAATTCGCCCGTGCTACGGATGCTGTCCGGTGCATCGTCACGTTGTCGGACAACGTAACCGAGTTTCTCAAAGAAACGATCGGCCTCTATCGTCAACAGCCAGAGCTCACCAACACTATCGGCAACGCAGGCAGCTTCCAGTGCAGTCACCAGCGCCGGTCCGACGCCGCTGCCGCGAGCAGCCGGAGATACGATCAGGGAGCGCAACAACGCCGTCCTGCCAAACGATTCCATGCCAATAACACCCTGAAACAACTGATCTTTTTCTGCTACTAAAGCGATCTTGCCGAGCGTAAGATCGGCGCTCGGCAGCCCGGCGTCCTGCAGCAGCGCAATGCTCGCATCCAGATCCCCGGCAACCGCCGGTCGGATCGTCAACGTCAACGCGTCAAGCCGTAGAGCGTCATCGCCGCAATGATGACGGCCCAGATCAGCAGTTGACGAAACACCAGCTTGTTAGCCGCCATTGCGCCGCGAACGCCGCGCTCGGTAATCGATTCGTCGGCGCGATCCTGCAACGCCAGGGCCGCCACGCCGACGCGTGCTAGCAGGTGCTCACTATGCTCGGACGTCGTGGCATCGCGGTCCTCGGTGGGCGCACGCAGCGCAGCGATGGCCTCGTCGGCGTGCCCTGCTGTGGCATAACCCAGGGCCGTCAACCGTGCCGGCACCCAGGCCAGCCAGCCGTGCAGCATCTCGGCTGCGTCGCGAATACGAGCCACATTGCCGTTCTCCTGCTCATCTCTTGCCGCGGAAAACACGGCGCGTCGCCGAATCAGATCGGTCACGCGGTAACTCCAGGCGGCCAGGGGCCCGAGAACCACGAACCAGAATATGACGGCAAACAAACGGTTATTGGCCTGTACACAAACCGCTTCCTCAACGCGTGAAATTCGTTCACGGGCCGCTGTCGGCACATCGGCCTCGATAATCGCCTTCGCGGCATTCTGAATTTGCTCTTCGTCCTCGGCTTCCAGCGCCTTGCAGTACTCGCCAACTTCCTCACCAATGTCTTTCGGCCCGATGGAGAACAGCAACACCACGATGGCGAGCAGCAGGTAAGTAAAGCCCTGCAATGTCCCGCGCAGGCTGAAAATCACGCCAAAGACGGGTAGCACCAGCACGGCAGCCAGCATGACAACCGGTATCAGCGAAGGCCAGTTGCCAACACGAGCCGCCTGCCGAAAACCGGCGTCTATGATGCGGTCCAGCCAGCGCATGCGGCGCCAGTGCAGTAGCTGCGTCGCAAGCCGCTCGATAACCAGTCCGATAAGTAAGGCGATGAGATTCATGAAATACCGTTTTAGAGTTGATCCCCAAGTGCATCATACAAGCGCAGCCAGTCGAAAGCAGGGCCTGGATCGGTCTTACGCCCGGGAGCAACGTCGCTATGAGCCGCAATCTCACGCGCCGAAATGTCCGGATAGGCATTCATCAGGGCAATCAGCAGGCCCGGCAGCGCCTGATACTGGCGTTCGTCGTAGGGCGTATCATCCTCGCCCTCTAGCTCTATGCCGATAGAATAATCGTTACAGCGGCTTTTACCGCGAAAACTCGAGTCGCCGGCATGCCAGGCACGCTCAGTAAACGGCACGAACTGCAGCAACGCTCCATCGCGCCGCAGCAGCAGGTGCGCCGATACCTGCAGACCCCGAATTTCGCCGAAGTATGGATGCGCGTCCCAGTCCAGCCTGTTGAGAAACAGGGCCTCTATCTCGGCACCGCCAAAACTGCCCGGCGGCAGACTGATACCATGCAACAGAATCAGCCCGGGCACCGCGCCGACCGGGCGGGCGTCACGATTGGGGCTGAGGCATAGCCGGGCAGACTCGATCAGCCCGGCTTGCGGATTAACGGTATAGTCGCGGGCCACGATTTTTGGAACATGATTTTGCTGACATGAGTACGAGGCTATTGGTTTCCGGCACATTGATCAACGGTGCCGAACTTGAGCTTGACGGGGATCGCGCGCGCTACCTCGGAAAAGTACTGCGTGCACGCGTTGGCGACCCGCTCACCGTGTTTAACGGTGACGGCATGGAATGGGCCGCAACGATTCAGAGCATCGCCAAGACGCGGGTGATTTTGAAGATCGGCGACGCTCGTGAAGCAGGCACCGAGTCGCCACTCAAGATTCACCTCGTACAGGGCATTTCCCGCGGCGAACGCATGGATTTTGTGGTGCAAAAAGCCACCGAGCTGGGCGTCAAGCGTGTGACCCCGGTGCTAACCGAGTACGGCGTCGTCAAATTGCCGGCGGAGCGCGCCGAAAAACGCCGCGAACACTGGCAAAAAATCGCCGCCAGCGCCTGCGAACAATCAGGCCGCACGCGATTGCCGCTGATCGATACCCCGGCGCCGTTGCGAAGTTTTTTCGGTGACAAGCCCAAATCGGTGGATGCTGAACTGATTCTTGTGCCGGGGGCGGCAACAACACTGGTATCCACTCCCCCACCGGAAACCAAGGTGTGCATCCTGATCGGCCCGGAAGGGGGCTTTAGCGACGTTGAGCTTGAAGATGCCGGTATCGCCGGCTTTACAGCGGTATCGCTTGGCCCGCGGGTATTGCGCACCGAATCCGCCGCTATCGCAGCGCTCGCCGTCCTGCAGTCTTTATGGGGCGACCTGCGTTAGATTCGAGTCCGGACGTACTCGTGTTTCGAGGCGCTTGAACGTCTTGGCAGACGAGTCGGGAGCGCCGCTCGAT
This sequence comes from Woeseiaceae bacterium, assembly GCA_021773035.1. GTDB lineage: Bacteria > Pseudomonadota > Gammaproteobacteria > Steroidobacterales > Woeseiaceae > UBA1847. Next base: position 170,015 of record JAJFKU010000045.1, on the reverse strand, counting down.
AGCTGTTCAGTCAGATGGCTCCCTGGCATCGATGCACTGGCATTTGCGCAGCAGGGTCAGGTCTGTAACGATTCCGTTGCGAGCATTGATTCAAGCTTCTCGAGGTCGGGGATTAACGGGAACTCGTTGATCATGCGCACCCGGCAAAGTACCGGAGCACCTTCCGCCCAGCCGTCTTTAGACTCAAGCTTGAGGACGTCTCGATTGACGCGCACCAGTTGCGGAAACCCCTGCGTCAGGATGCCGTAATGGCCACCCTTGAGCTGCCCGGTACTGGCGTGGAACACGACTACCCGGGTTCGCCCGCTGGCAGGCGGCACTTCCTTGCCGAGGGCACCTTCGAAGGAGATGATCGGCAATGGTCGGCCGTTCCAGTTGACGGCCCCCATCATCCAGCTATGGGCACCTTCCGGTCTTTCGGCCTGAGTGAAGCGCACGACTTCCGCAACACAGGCGCGCGGCACGATCAGGCGATCCTCGGACAAGGGTACCAGCAGGCTATACAGCTCTTCGGATTCAGCACTCATTGCAGCGCAATTCCCCTGTCTTCCAGTTGCCGGCGGATTGCTTCCAGCAGCTGTGTATCCTGATACGGCTTGCCAAGATAGTCGTTAACACCAAGCTCAATGGCACGGGCGCGGTGCTTATCGCCGACGCGGGAGGTAATCATGATAATCGGCACGTCCGATACCCGCGGGTCGTTACGCACATGTGACGCGAACTCATAGCCATCCATGCGCGGCATTTCGATGTCGAGCAAAATGACGTCGGGTTTTGCTTCCTGTATCACGCTGATGGCATCAAGCCCGTCCTTCGCTGTGGCACAGCGCAAACCGTTGCGCTGCAGGAAGCGTTCGGTAACGCGGCGCACGGTAATCGAATCGTCGACTACCAGTGCCAGCGGTCTGTCATCCGCCGGTGTCGGCGCGGCTTTCTTGAGCTCGACAACGGGCGCACCCGTGCGGACCAGTGCATGAATATCGAGAATCAGAACGATGCTGCCATCGCCCAGTATTGTCGCGCCGGAGATACCGCGGATACTCGCCAGCTGCGGGCCGACGGCTTTGACGACGATTTCCCGGCTGGCGAGCATCTCATCGACCAGCAATGCGGCCGAGTACTCGCCCGCCTGCACGAGGATGACGGGAATGAACGCTTCGTCTTTGGGCAGAGTTGCCGCCTGGCCACCGAGGTACATACCGAGGTGCCGAAATTTGTAAGACTGTTCGCCGTATTGATAACTGGGTTCGGTCTGGCTAAGGAGGTTCTCCAGCTCGGCGCGCGGAATGCGGGCCACACCTTCAACGGTAGGCAGCGGCAGTGCATACACCTCCTCACCGGTACGAACGATCAGCGCCTGCGTAATCGCCAGCGTAAACGGCAGTCGCACGGTGAAGTTTGTACCCTGCCCTGTCACCGAACTGATCCGCAACGAACCACCCAGTTTTTTAACTTCGTTCGCCACGACATCCATGCCCACACCGCGTCCGGCAGACTGCGTCACCGTACTCGCCGTCGTAAAACCGGGCGTCAGAATCAACTGCATGATTTCGTCGTCGTCGACCTTGCTGTCAGGCTGCAGCAAATCGAGTTCGTAAGCCTTGCGCCGAATCGCATCGACATCAAGGCCAGCGCCGTCATCGGCGACGTCGATGACCATCTCCGCCCCCTCCCGGTGCAGCCTGATCGCGATTCGACCCACCGCCGGCTTTCCTGCCGCCTGACGCTCGGACGAGGCTTCGATACCGTGCACGATAGAATTGCGCAGCATATGCTCGAACGGCGGCAGCATTTTATCGAGAACCTGGCGGTCGAGTTCGCCCGAGGCACCTTCGACCACCAGTTCGGCACGCTTGCCGGATTCCTCGGCCGCCTGCCTGACAAGGCGTGTTAATCGACTGACGTGTCGTTCGAACGGCACCATGCGTGTGCGCATCAGGCCATCCTGCAACTCAGCCGTTACCCGCGATTGCTGCACCAGCAGGCCTTCGGCCTCCGAGGTCACGGACTGCAACAGGTCCTTTAGACTGCCGAGATCGCTCGCGGACTCCGCGAGCGCTCGGGACAGCTGCTGAATCGTGGAATAACGATCCAGTTCGAGCGGATCGAAATCTCGAGCCACCAATGTGTCCTGATGGCTGTGCATGATTTGCGCTTCGGTTTCATTTTCCAGTTTGCGCAGCTGTTCGCGCAGGCGCGCAATCGTCTGCTCCAGTTCCTCGACATGAAACTCGAACGAAGTGACCTGCTGGCTGAGTCGCGAATGATAAATGCTGATTTCACCGGCCGCGTTCAGCAGATCCTCGAGTAACTCCGCGTCGATGCGCGCGAATTCCTGGCGTGTCTCCGGTGCCCGGATCGGCCGGATACCGGCAGGCTTCGGTTCGGGTTCGGCCGCGGGCTTTGGTTCCGGCTCTGCGGTAAGTTCTGGCTCTGGCTCTGGCTCTGGCTCTGGCTCTGGCTCTACGGCAATTTCCGGCTCCGCGGCAAGTTCCGGCTCGAGCTCCAATACCTCATCAAGCTCCAGGGTCTTGTGTGCCGCGGTATCCGCTGTCGCGTTTTCTTCCCGTGCGAGCTCCGCGAGTTCGTCGGCCAGCGGCGAATCGACGATCACCATGCTGACCGTGTCCTCCGGCTCGATAGTAAACTCTGCGGACGGTGCCGCCTCGACGTCATCGTTTTCTGCAACGCCACCAACAACAGTTTCGTCCGCCACTTCAAAGCCCGCGTTCGCCTGCTGGATACGATGTTCCAGCTCCGTCGACGGTTTGACCGGCTTGCCGGCTATGACGGTATCGCGCATGCGATGCAGTTCATCGATGCTGCGTTGCAGCAGATCCTCGACAGCCGGGGTCGCCTTGACACGCCCATCGTCGACCGACAGCAGCAGCGTTTCGAGTTCGTGACTCAGGTTACCCATAGCCGTTATGCCAGCCATGCGCGCACCGCCTTTCAGCGTATGCAGATGGCGCTTCAGCTCTTCCATCGGCTGTGCCGAGCGGTCCTTTGACCAACGGATGAGTGCCTGATCGGCTTCTTCCAGGAGTTCCGCTGACTCCTCTGTGAAGATCGCCGCAATTTCGGCGTCATACTCCGCCTCTTCGACGACTTCCTCGACCAGTGCCTGCGCGGGTTCCTGCGCAACTTCCGGCGCCTCCTCTGCAGGCTCCTCAACCTCGATCGATCGGGCGGTCTCGGAGATTTTCTGGATGTGCTCGATCAGTGCCGTGTAATCGGCCCGGTCACGATTCGGGTTATTGATATCACCAACGATCGTTTCTATGGCACGACTGGCCGCACGCAAGGCATCGAGTCCCGAACGCTGAAAACCGATACTCTGATCGAATACCTGGCGTACGAATCGGTTCAGCACTGCGGCTACGGCGACCCCGCGCTCAACGTTTGCCATATTCGCGCTGCCGTGCAAGGTGTGGCACGCGCGATGCAGTTTGTCAGTCACCTCAAACGGAGGTTCGTGTCCTTCGCAGGCATCGAGGTAATCGTTGATGACTTTCAGATGGCCCGTCGTTTCTTTCGAGAAAATATCGTAGAGAACCGGATCCATCTCGAGCGCCGGCTTATCGGCAACCGGTTCTTCGCTGGCAGCCGTTGCAATCGTCAGGATGGCGGCGTTTGGATCACCGTCCGAAAAGGCGTTGGCGCGAGCGATATAAAGGCTGATATCCGACTTGGGTTCAGTGCCGATTTCCAGCTGCTCAACCAGTTCCGGCACGGCACCGGCAGCCACTTCAATGAAATCGACCATCGGCGGCGTGCGGGTCAGCGTTCGGTTGATCAGCTTGTTCAACAGATTCTCGACCGCCCAGCAATATTCGCCGATGCGCTCGGCCCCCACCATACGCCCGCTGCCCTTGAGGGTATGAAACGACCGCCGGACGGTAATGAGCATGTCCATATCGTCCGGTTTTGCCGCCCATGCCGGGAGGTGACGCCTGATCGACGCGATTTCCTCTTTCGCTTCCTCGATAAAGAGTTCCAGCAGCTCCGGGTCCATGTGCTCCGCAGTCGCTGAAACAACCGGTAACGGAATGACCTCTGTCGCCTGCAGCGGCGAAGCCGCGTCCGCGACATCCTGCAGCGACGCTGCCGCATGTTCTTCAATACTCGCAACGGACAGTTTTTGCGTCGCCTCATGCGACGGCGGTTCTGCGTCCTGGATCTCCAACAAACGCTCTTCGACGTCACGCAGTACGGCGAGACACGCCTCTGCATTGTCGAGCATGTACCAGGGTTCGCTGCGACCAGCCTTCACGGTCTCCATGTAATATTCGATGCTGACGACAACGTCGGCGAGGCGATCGGTTTCCTTCTGGTTGAGAATCTGCGGCCCGCCGGCACCGAGGATTGCGGTAATCAAACGACCGACGCGTTCCACCACCTCCATAGCACGTGTCTTATCAAGCATCAGCAAGCCAGATTTGATGCCGCGCAGCAGGGCCGGCAGGCTGTCGAGCCCCTGCGACGCTGCCTGTTCCGTGAAACTCTGACTGATGGTTTCCTTGATACGCGCAAGATTGATGATGCACTCACGCATCACCGATTCGGTGACCTTCTGGAATTCTTCGCTGTCGTCCGTCGAAGCGAGAGCGGCGTTGGATTCTTTCGGTGCCGTCAGCCGCACGAGTTGTTGATCGAGGCGATCCTCAACCCTCAACAATGTCGATGCAATGTCGAGAATGACCTGGTCGTTGGCGACCCCGCCGCGCTCGACGACTGACTTGAGGCGATCGATCTCGCCATCAACGTCACCACGCAATTCGCCAAGACCGAGCACGCCCAGCGTATCGCTGATTTTCTTCAGCAGCTCCAGCTGCGGCACCAGTTCCGACGACTTGTTCATACCGGTACGCACAAAAATATCGAGGACGTCTTTAACGCGACTCAGGTCGTCTTTGATCGCCGACGCGACCGTTTCCATCAGTTTCGCGCTGGGTGCCGACAACGCATCGCGCGCTTCCTCGACCTGCTCATCGCCGGGCAGCAGTTCGGCCAGATTGAACGCCGCACGAATCTCGCTGATCCGCTCTCCGGAACTGCTCGAACGCGCGACGTAGTACAACAGATTGTTCAGCAAATCATCGACCGGGTGCCGCTCGTAGGCGAGCAGGCCCTCATCGATGAGGTACTTAAGCTGCCGGTCTGCCTGGCCCAACAGCCGCTTTATCGCAATTGACGTTTCCAGGCCGCCGTTTTGCAGCGCCTCGAGCACGCCCGATACGACCCACCAGAGCTGATACATATCGTCGCGGGTCGACGAGTTTTCGAGCGCAGCCGATACCCGGCTCAACGCGTCAAGGTGGCGCCGGTTATCGCCGCCCTTTATCCAGCCAAGTAGTGCCAGCTGAAACTTCGGCCGCAGGCGCTTCGCCACCAGTACCGGGTCTTCGCCACTACCCGAGCGTGGTGCATCCCTTTTCTCGGAGCGGCTGGGCGAGAGATTCAGCAGCAGCAAGGTTCCCTCTGACAACAGAGGTTCGCCGCGAACCGCGCGTAAATCATTGAGCATCGGCAGCAACACCAGTGCGATGTCCCGGCCACCGCCCAGCAGGCGTTCTATGTAAACCGGCAGCTGCACCATGGAGCGCGTCAATGCTTCGAGCCCGTCTTCCCGGCCCTTGCCCGAACGCAGCGCAGTGAGGTAATCGCAGGCCAGCTCCATTTCTTCGACGAGCAGCGCGGCCCCGTAGGTCTCTGTCATTCGCAGCGCGCCGCGTACCTGATGCAGCAGCTCGCCCGCACGCCTCAGCGCTGTCGTTCCACCACGCCCATCGACACAGTCTTCCAGCGCGAGGTGCGCGTTGCGAATAGTCTCCATGAGTTCTGCGCTAACGATCGACAATGCGCTGATAGCGCCACTATCCGTATCGTTACCGACCATTTGCTCGTGAATGCCTGTATCGCCCGTCATTTACTAGTCCGTGTCGCTCGCGAAAATCCGTGACTTATCCGGCTTTCGCCTGACCACCGGCAGGAGCTTGCGGCGATGCTACCTGTTGTACGTTCGACGACGTTCGCGCCAGTGAACTCGCTTGCATCATCTCCACAGGCAGCGCGAATCCTTCCACCGTTTTCCGCAGCTGAGTAGCAAGCTCCGACAGCTTGGAAATCGACGCCGCGGTTGCCGTTGTCGCCTGGCCGGTCTGATGACCGATCTCACGTAAGCGGGTAGTGCGGCGAGTTACGTCGGCCGCCGATCCCGCCTGCTGGCGTGCTGAGCTGGAGATATTCTGCACGAGGCTGGCGATCTGATTCGAGACCTGCTCGATCTCATCGAGTGCCGCGCCGGCATTTTCGGCCAGCAGCGCTCCGCCGACAACGTCCGTCGTACTGCGCTCCATGGAGACGACGGCTTCGTTGGTATCCGCCTGAATCGTTCTTACCAGGACCTCGATCTGTTTAGTGGCGTTCGTTGAGCGTTCGGCGAGCCGCTGCACCTCGTCGGCAACCACGGCGAAACCGCGTCCCGCCTCACCGGCCATCGATGCCTGAATCGAAGCGTTCAGAGCGAGGATATTGGTCTGCTCGGCGATATCGTTAATGAGTTCAACGATATTGCCGATCTCCTGCGAACTTTCGCCCAGCCGCTTGATACGTTTCGACGTCTCCTGAATCGTCTCCCGAATAGCGTTCATACCATCGATTGTTCGACGTACGGCCTCGCCGCCCTTGTGCGCAACTTCCACCGAATGGCGCGCGACGTCGGACGAACGTTCGGCATTACCGGAAACCTCTTCGATCGACGCCGCCATCGATACGATCGATTCCGTTGCCGCGTTAATCTCCTTGGCCTGGTTGTCCGCCGCTTTGGCAAGATGCGCTGCTGTGTTTTCCGTTTGCTTGGTCGCTGTATCAACCATGAGCGCCGTATCATTTACCGTCGCCACAAGTTTACGAAGCTCTTCAATAGCAAAGTTGAAGGAATCGGCAATCGTGCCGGTAATATCCTCCGTTACCGTCGCCTCGACGGTCAGATCGCCGTCGGCGAGACTGCCCATCTCATCGAGAAGCCGCAGAATAGCCTGCTGGTTGCGCTCGTTTTGTTCTGCCTGCTCGCGTGCGACCTGCTCGAAGACAGAGCTTTTAGCATGCAGCGCCAGCAAACCGAGGACCAGCAGCGATGCGACAACGATCAAACCCACGGGAAGCCATGAATTACCCAGAAAACCGGGCAGTTTGGACTCGCCGCCGGAACCGAACGCCGACCCCAGCAATACTTCGGCACTCGCCGTCAGCTCGCCCTGTGTATCCACGAGCGCACTAACAGCGCCGATGCTGCCGCCAAGAATCGTCGACTGCGCTTCCATATTCTCCAGGCTGTTGAGGACCGGTAGCAACGCAGCCTCCCGATCTTCACCATTCAGCGCGCGTATATCCAGGTCGCTCGGCGCGCCGTCCAGTGCATTAGCGACGTTACGCAGAAAACCCAGGTCTTCGGCTATCGCACTGGCCGCGCTTTCGCCGCCGTTGGGTAAACCCGCCGCCGTTTCACGAATACGATCGGCACGCTGCTGAAACTCCTGCAGTGTCGCCGCGGCACCGGACCGGTCCATAAGTCCGTTCGACGACACGACGACGGACGCAGCATCGCCCGCGATACTATTCGCGGCCGTGAGGGCTGCTTCAACTTCTGCGCGCCGGGCCAGTATCGCCGCGGCACGCGATTCCAGTTGCTGCCAGTCGGACGAACGACCGGGTGCACCGCTGCGGCGCAGTGCCGCCACGCTTTTCACACTGGCGTCCAGCGCGTCGAATGCACCGCTTTCGCCGGCCAGCGCTCGCGCCGCCTGGGTCGGAATCGCCTGCGATAGCGCCGCAAGCTTTGCGGCCGAAGGACTGGCGCCCCCGGATTGCAGGTACATCAATGCCGCAGCACCTACGAGCAGGAATACCGTGAATCCCGCGACTGCCCGGAAACTGGATGTATTGTCGATTTTACTGGCCATCATTCACCTTTTATTCCGCAGCTGCCTGCAGAAACGTATTGCTTTCGACTAAATCGGACAAATTGAACACCGGCCAGGACTCTTCACCTCGCTGGAAACCGCCGCCCAGAAAACGATCGCAGCGTACGACCGTTTCCTGAATTTTGTTCGCAAATTCATGATCCATAAAACGCCGAAAACCCAGGACCTCGTCAACGACGAGCCCGGCCGGCACCTCGCGATGATTGACCGATATGACGCGCGTTGTTCGGCGCAGCGTCGTTCGGCCACTACCGAGCATAAGCTTGAGATCCACCAGCGGCAGCAAATGACCACGCAGGTTCGCGATACCCAACAACCAGCGGTCGGCACCCGGCACCCGAGTCATCGATTCGGGCAACATCAACACCTCCCGGACCTGCTCTCGATTTGCGACAAAGCGCTCCTCGCCGATACGGAACCCGACACCGACCCATTCTGCCGGCCCCGAACCTGAGCCCTGGCCAGCGTGCGCCACTCGGCTGCGCTGTTCCATTTCCTGCAACAGCTCAAACGGTTGCTCAACCAGCGCCGCCAGATCCGCGGAACTACTCATTCAGGCGGCCATCACCGTATTGATCATCGCAATAAGTTCCTTGTTGGCAACCGGCTTGACCAGATACTCGACAGCACCCTGGCGCATACCCCAGATCTTGTCCGTCTCCTGATCCTTGGTTGTGATCATGATGACCGGAATCCCGGCCGTCTGCGGGTCTTTCGTCAACTGCCTCGTTGCCTGGAAACCGTTCATGCCCGGCATCACGACATCCATCAATATGCAATCCGGATGCGCGGTCCTGGCAACCTTCAGGCCCTCTTCGCCGCTGTCGGCGACGAGGGTATCAAAACCGGCTTTTTCGAGTGTATTCTGAAACAAATGCAGCTCAGTCGGTGAGTCATCAATGATGAGTACAACTGCCATCTTGAATCCCTTAGTTAATCTGATTTGAGATCGCGCCAAGCAATTCGTCCTTGGTGAACGGCTTGGTGAGATATTGTTCGGAGCCGACGATTCTGCCACGGGCACGGTCGAACAAACCGTCCTTGCTCGACAACATGATGACGGGTGTCGTCTTGAAAACCTTGTTGTGCTTGATCAACGAGCAGGTCTCGTAGCCGTCTAGTCGCGGCATCATGATATCCACAAAGATAAGATCGGGCTGGTGATCGGCAATTTTCGACAAGGCATCAAAGCCATCGATCGCCGTGAATACCTGGCAGCCCTCTTTCGACAACAGGGTTTCCGCTGTTCTGCGGATCGTTTTGCTGTCATCGATAACCAGAATTTTTAGCCCGTTAAGACTTCGAGATGCGTTAGCAGACACCAATTTTCCCCACGTTGAAAAGCGACTTTTACCATATTGACATAAAGCCCGCTACGACGCCCGCCACGATAAGCAAAATCACGAGATTTCCGGTGCTTACGACAGATTTCGCGGTATAGTTGGCCGCATTCCATGCAAACCACTCTCGAAGCTAAGAAGATGGCTGAAAAAGCGCTAAAACTCGGCATTGTCATGGACCCGATCGGGTCCATTACGGCGAAGAAGGACTCTTCATTCGCGATGCTGCTCGAGGCAGATCGTCGTGGCGCCGAGATTCACTATTTCGAGCAGCAAGACCTCTGCATGCTCTCAGGCACGGCGATCGGCCACTCGACACGGCTTGCCGTGCGCGACGATTATGACGACTGGTTCGATTTCGGCGCCCGACAGGAACTCGAACTCGGCGATCTCGACGTTATCCTGATGCGCAAGGATCCGCCGTTCGATATGGAGTATGTCTATACGACCTATATTCTCGACCGCGCCCGTGCGGCGGGCGCGTTAATTGTCAACGCACCGCAGGCGCTGCGCGACATGAACGAAAAAGCCTATACCGCCTGGTTTCCGGACTGCACGCCGCTGACGCTGATCACGCGCTCGATGGCGGAGATGAAGGCGTTCCTCGCCGAACATGAGCGCATTGTCGTCAAACCGCTCGATGGTATGGGCGGGCGCTCGATTTTCGTCGTTAAGAAAGGCGACAACAACGCCAATGTGATTTTTGAAACGCTGACAGACTACGGACAGCGTTTTGCGATGGCGCAGGTCTATATTCCGGAAATCACGCAGGGGGACAAGCGAATTCTGTTGATTGATGGCGAGCCGGTACCGTATGCGCTGGCGCGAATTCCGACCGGTGACGACAACCGTGGCAACATTGTCGCGGGCGCGACTACCCGGGGGCAGGAACTCTCGGCAGCCGATCAGCGTATCTGCGCACAGGTCGGACCGGTGTTACGCGACCATGGCGTCATCTTCGCCGGTATCGATGTCATCGGCGATTACATGACCGAAGTCAACGTGACGAGCCCGACCGGCATTCGTGAACTTGACCGCGAATTCGACCTGAACATTGCCGGGCTCCTGTTTGATGCCATAGCCGGAAAATAGCGAATGCCCAACGTTGCGCCAAACAGCGATCCGCTCGACGAGCTGCGACTGGTTACACCGCCCGTGCCGGACCGGTTGCCCGCCATGTTGTTTCTGGCGGCCCTGGTTCACGGCGTCCTGATCATCGGTATCACCTTCAATCCGGAAATCACCAACCCGTTCGGGAGCGCGATCTCACTCGATGTGACTATAGTCGCGGATACCGACCAGCAAATTGACCGTCCGGATGAAGCGGCCTACCTCGCGCAGGCCAGCCAGGAAGGTGGCGGCAATACCAGCGAGCAGGTCAGACCCACCGCGCCGCTGCAAAGCGCGCTGCCGGTCGATAACGATGGCCGGGAAGACGGCACCGCTCTGCTCGACGCTCAGACACACGAACGGTCCGCCGATGAGCTGTTAGCCTCTCGGAACGCCTCTGATCGCGTGGTCAAGATCGATCCACGATCACAGCCGCAGCCCGAAACTACGACCGCGATGGCGATGGAGGCCGGCAGCGAAGTCACTTTGCCGCTACCGCAGGACGCCCGGGCGACGATGCTGATCCGCGACGACGAGCCGCGCCAGTTGATCGTCAGCGTCGACACGAGCGAATCCGTGATCGCGACTTACGTCGATACCTGGAGGCAACGCATCGAGAGTGTCGGCGCCTCCTACCTGCCCGAGCTTAACGGCGTCGGCGACATCTCCGGCAGCCCGACGTTGACGGTGGCGGTTGACGTATCAGGCGACCTGATAGAGGCGGTCATCCGCAAGTCCAGCGGCTCCACAATCCTCGACCTTGCGGCGCTCGATATTTTGCAACGCGCCTCGCCGTTCGACCCCTTCCCGCCTGAGGTGGCAAATGAATACGACATCGTTCGTTTTGAGTACAAGTGGGTATTCGACGATCGGCTTACGACGAGCGCAGCCCAGTAACCAGGGAGCGGCCGCTTGTACCGGAGAGCACGAGCGCCGATACTAGCTGTATGAGTTCAGACACTGCACTGACAAATCAACTACTTATCGCCATGCCCGGCATGCCGGACCCTAACTTCAGCACGACTGTCACGCTGATCTGTGAACATAACGACGACGGCGCACTCGGCATCATTATCAACCGGCCCCTGAATCTGAAGCTCTCCGGACTGTTTGAGCAATTGTCCGTGGATGACGCCGACCCGCTCGCAGCCAGCAATCCGGTTATGTCCGGGGGACCCGTCGGTACGGAACGCGGTTTCGTCCTGCACGACAGGCAACACAGCTTCGAGAATACGGTGACGGTATCTGACGATATCCAGTTAACCCTGTCTCGCGACGTCATCGACGCCATGGCCCTCGGCACCGGTCCGGATCGATCGCTGGTTGCCATTGGTTACGCCGGCTGGGAATCCGGACAGCTGGAGGAAGAGATGCTCTCCAACTCCTGGCTCAACGTTACCGCAACCCCCGAACTCGTTTTCGATACGCCGTTCGAAAAGCGCTGGGATTCCGCCGCCCGCCTGCTGGGAATCGATATTGCCAGCATTTCTCCGGAAGTCGGCCACGCCTGAATGCCCCAGCCCAAGACAATCCTGGCCTTCGATTTCGGCTTACGGCGGATCGGCGTCGCGGTGGGGCAGGACGTCACGGCATCGGCAAGTCCGCTGGGCGTCGTCGCCAATCGCGACGACGGAATCGATCACGAAGCGATTTCCTGCTTGATAAACGAGTGGCGCCCGACGGGTATCGTCGTGGGCATGCCCATGCATGCCGACGGCTCCGCAAGTGAAATACAGGAGCCGGTCCGACAGTTCGTCGAGGAACTGCGCCGCTACGGGCTGGCGATCGACACCGTTGATGAGCGTTACACGTCGATAGAAGCTGAACGGGTTCTCAAGAAAGCTCGAGCTGCCGGCAGCCGTGGCCGCATTTCCCGGGAAATGATCGACAGCGCAGCGGCCGTATTTATCGCTGAAAGATACCTCTCATCTGGGTAGAATGCCCCCGCGATGGAGCCAGACGACACCAAACTGCAGTTCGATGACGACGGTAACCTGCGGCACCTGTTGTCGCTGCGAGACTTCGATGCAACGCTGCTGACCCGGCTGATGGACGAAGCGGAGGCTTACCTGACCGCCCCCGGCGCGCTGCCAGCGCGCAATCATTCGCTGGCCGGCCGCACGGTCGGCAACCTCTTTTTTGAGCCCAGCACCCGCACACGTGCATCATTCGATCTGGCAGGTCGAAGACTCGGTGCCGACGTCCTGAACCTCGACGTCAACACCTCGTCCCGGAAAAAAGGCGAGAGCATCCTCGACACCATTTACACGCTTGAAGCCATGCAGGTCGATATCATGGTCGTTCGCGACGCGAGCGACGGTGTCCCGGCCTATATCGCGCGCCATGTGAAGGACCACGTCAGCGTATTGAACGCTGGCGAATCGGATGTATCGCACCCCACGCAGGGTTTGCTCGATTTGCTGACAATGCGCCAGCATAACCCCGACTTCGGCAACCTCGCCGTCGCCATTGTCGGAGACATCCAGCATTCCCGGGTCGCAATGTCGGCCTCAGAGGCCTTGCGGGCTATGGGTGTAGGCGAACTGCGTCTGATATCACCGCCTGCACTGATACCGGATGCCAGCAGATTTCCCGGCGCTGTCATCGTCGACAACCTGGCCGATGGATTAAGAGATGCCGATGTCGTCATGGCGCTGCGAATCCAGCGCGAACGCATTGGCAACCTCGATGGCATACCGGGTATCGACGAATATTTTGCCAACTACGGCATCAGTCACGAAAGTATGAAACTCGCGAAGCCCGATGCGATCGTTATGCATCCCGGCCCGATGAACCGCGGCATTGAAATCGAAGGTACGCTCGCGGACGGCCCGCGCTCCGTCATTGCAAAGCAGGTTACGAACGGAGTCGCCATACGCATGGCCGTCCTGAGTCGTATCGGCAAGATGATGAGCGCACAGTGATTACAGCCGCGCAACAGCAAGCCCAGCGAAATCGCGATACGATTTTTGTCGAAGAAGGCGAGCTATTGACGGTAAATGCCTTCCCCGGCGATCAGTTCGTCATGCGAATTCGGTCGCCGAAATGTGCGCGGGCCGCACAGCCCGGCAGTTTTGTTCATGTGACCTGCGACGACACATTACCAATGCGCAGGCCACTGTCCATCATGCGTGTTGACGACGATTGCATCGATATTCTCTACAAAATCGTCGGCAGCGGTCTGCGCTGGCTATCGGCGAAGAAACCCGGTGAGTCGATTAGCGTACTCGGACCAATCGGGCAGGGCTTTCGACCCTCCCCAGAACGGCCGAATACGCTGTTGATCGGCGGTGGTGTCGGTATTCCGCCGATGGTTTTCCTTGCGGACTATCTTCGCCAGGACAGCGACAACTGGAACCCCATGGCGATTCTTGGCTCGGAGATACCGTTCCCTTTTGAAGCGCGCTCGTCGGTGCTGGAAACGCCGTGGCTGAACGACGACATCGACGCGACCATGCCATTGTTTGAGGACTGGAACATTCCCTGCCGCCTGGCAACCCTGTCAGGCTACGACGGCTGCTTTGACGGCTACGTAACGGATCTGGCCGACCGCTGGTTAGCAACACTGAGCGACGACGAACTCGCGAAGACCGAAGTTTTCACCTGCGGGCCTACACCGATGCTGAAAGCTGTCGCGGCACTCGCGGCCGGATACGGCCTGCCGTGTCAGGTTTCGCTGGAAGAGTTCATGGCCTGCGCAGTCGGCGGCTGTGCGGGATGCACGGTGAGGATCAACACGGCGGACGGTGAAGCCATGAAACGTGTCTGTGTAGACGGCCCGGTGTTCGATGCAGACACCGTAATTTGGGCCTAGCGGCGGAACCTGCTATCCACCAAAATTAACCTTGGCTTCCAGGTTGGCGCGCGAATCTGCGTGCGACATCGCTTCGTCCATAGTGATGGTGCCATTCTTGTAAAGATCCAGCAGCGCATCGTCAAAGGTCACCATACCCTGCTCGCCACTATCCTTATGCGCTTCTTTGACGGCGGATATATCCCCTTTGAGGATAAGGTCCTTGATATGCGGGGTATTCAGCATCAGCTCAACGGCGGCAACGCGCTTGCCGTTGCGGGCGCGCACCAGGCGCTGCGACAGTATTGCGCGCAGGTAATGTGCCAGGTCCATAAAGACCTGTCCGTGCTGTTCCTGTGGGAACAGATTGATGATTCGATCCAGCGTCTCCGGTGCGTTGTTGGAGTGCACCGTTGCCAAAACCAGGTGGCCCGTCCCCGCCATGTCCAGCGCTGCCCGCATCGATTCTGTATCGCGAATCTCGCCAATCTGGATGACATCCGGCGCGCCGCGTACCGCACTCTTCAGTGCACGACTGTAAGACTTGGTGTCCAGGCCAACCTCACGCTGATTGATAATCGACTGCTTGTTGGGGTGCAGGAATTCGATGGGGTCTTCGATCGTAATAATATGCGACGATGTCTTCTCGTTGCGATGATTGATCATCGCCGCAAGTGTCGTCGACTTGCCAGCACCCGTAGCACCGACCATCAATATCAGTCCGCGACGCAACATGACCAGATCTTTGAGCTGCTCCGGCATGCCGAGCTCATTCAGAGTCGGCAAATCGGAAGTAATGTAGCGCAGTACCATCGCAACACTGCCACGCTGGTGGAATACGTTGACACGAAAACGGCCAAGCCCCTGCTCGGACAAAGCAAAGTCGATCTCCAGTTCGCGGTTAAACTCCTCCATCTGATCTTCGGTCATCAACTCGAGCGCTGCCTGCTTCACCATCTTGGGTGTCATTTCGAGTTTGTTGACCGGCATGATCTTGCCTTCGATCTTGATTTTCGCCGGCGAAAACGGCGCGAAAAACAGATCCGAGGCCTTTTTCTCGACCATTAACTTGAATAGCGGTTTAACGTTCATCGATCGTAATCCCTTTGAGCTCAGAAAGTCTGAGCTGAATCCTCTTCCATGATCCGCAGGCTCTCCGACTGATGGTCGGCTATCGACGAGTCACGCTTACTTTCGAGCTTGATGCGCAAGCGCAGTTCGTTCTTCGAGTCGGAGTTGCGCATGGCTTCTTCGTAGGTAATCGTGCCTTCTTCGTAAAGCGCAAACAGTGACTGGTCGAAAGTCTGCATGCCAAGTCGCGTGGACTTTGCCATGATTTCCTTGATCTGCCCGACCTCGCCCTTGAAGATCAGGTCCTGAATCAACGGCGTGTTCAACAGTATTTCCATGGAGGCTACACGGCCAATCCCGCCTTCGCGCGGAATCAGTCGCTGCGATACGAATGCCTTGGTATTCAAGGAGAGGTCCATCAGCAACTGCTGGCGACGCTCTTCCGGAAAGAAGTTGATAATCCTGTCGAGCGCCTGGTTGGCGCTGTTGGCGTGCAGAGTCGCAAGACACAGATGGCCGGTTTCAGCGAACTGAATACCGTATTCCATCGTCTCTTTGTCCCGAATCTCACCGATCAGAATGACATCCGGCGCCTGCCGCAGAGTGTTCTTAAGGGCGGCATGCCAGGACTCCGTGTCTACACCGACTTCGCGCTGCGTAATCACGCAGCCTTTATGCGGGTGCACATACTCAACGGGGTCCTCGATAGAGACAATATGACCGCGCGAATTCTCGTTGCGGTGACCGATCATCGCCGCAAGCGTCGTCGATTTACCGGAACCGGTACCGCCGACTATGATGCAAAGGCCGCGCTTGTTCATCACAACGTCTTTGAGAATCGGTGGTAACTCGAGATCCTCGAGTGTCGGAATCTCCGTGGTAATGGTTCGCAGAACCGCGCCTACCATGCCCTGCTGAATAAACGCGCTGACGCGAAAGCGGCCGATACCCTGCGGGGCGATGGCAAAATTCGCCTCCTTGGTCGCGTCGAACTCCTTGATCTGCTTGTCGTTCATGATAGAGCGGACCATGATCGCTGCCTGATCGGCGGTCAGCGGTGTGTCGGTCGCTTTATGGATTGTGCCGTCGACTTTGATCGCCGGCGGAAAAGCCGCCGTGATGAATAAGTCCGAACCTTCCCGTTCGACCATTTTTCGCAACAAATTCTGCGTCAGCCGTACCGCTTGTTCGCGTTCCATCGTCCTCTACTCCAATCAAACTGCCATGTTACGTGGCAGTTTTAGAAATTTTCCTTGTTGGCGGCCCGAAAACGCGCCTCTTCCTTGTTGATCAGACCTTTCGTCAGCAATTCCTGAAGATTCTGGTCGAGCGTCTGCATACCTGAACCCTGGCCTGTCTGGATCGCAGAATACATCTGCGCAATCTTGCCCTCGCGAATCAGGTTTCGGATCGCGGGCGTTCCAATCATGATTTCGTGGGCAGCAATACGGCCGCCGCCGACCTTCTTCAGAAGCGTTTGAGAAATCACTGCGCGCAGCGACTCCGAAAGCATCGCGCGGACCATCTCTTTCTCAGCCGCGGGAAATACGTCAACAATACGATCGATAGTTTTCGCCGCCGAACTGGTGTGCAGGGTACCGAAGACCAGGTGGCCCGTTTCCGCGCCCGTCAGCGCCAATCGAATCGTCTCAAGGTCTCTGAGCTCACCAACGAGGATGACATCCGGGTCCTCACGCAGCGCCGAGCGCAGTGCTTCGTTGAAGCCAAGCGTGTCGCGATGCACTTCGCGTTGGTTAATGAGGGACTTCTTCGACTCGTGCACGAACTCGATCGGATCCTCGATCGTCAGAATGTGATCCGGCTTATTCTCGTTGATGTAGTCCACCATCGCCGCCAACGTCGTACTTTTACCGGAGCCGGTCGGCCCCGTCACCAGCACTATTCCTCGCGGATGCATCGAAATATCCTTGAAAATCGATGGCGCACCCAAGTCGTCGAGCGTCAGTATCTCCGAGGGAATCGTTCTGAACACCGCGGCGGAACCGCGATTCTGGTTGAAGGCATTCACGCGAAAACGCGCGAGCTTCGGAATTTCGAAGGAGAAGTCGGTCTCTAAAAACTCTTCGTAGTCTTTACGCTGCTTGTCATTCATGATGTCGTACACCATGCTATTGACGTCCTTGTGGGTGAGCGCCGGCATATTGATTCGCTTGATGTCACCATCAACGCGAATCATAGGCGGCACACCACCTGACAGGTGCAGGTCGGAGGCGTTGTTCTTTACCGTGAACGACAGGAGTTGAGCTACGTCAACGGCCATATTTCTCCCTCATATGATGGCACCGGACTTACCATAACCCGGCGCAGAATTGAACCTAGTATAGCCAAGTAAGCGGACTAAAACGTGATTGGAGTCACGGAAAACCTAGCGTTAATCAAAGATTTGCTGGCGTCTTCGGCTATTGAGGCCGGACGCGAGCCCGGCGCCGTACAATTGCTCGCCGTGAGCAAAAAACAGCCCCTTTCCAAGATTCTCGCGGCAGCCGCTGCGGGACAGCGCGATTTCGGCGAAAACTTCGTCCAGGAGGGTCTGCAGAAGATCGACCAGACTCGGGATATGAATCTGACCTGGCACTTCATCGGACACCTGCAAAACAATAAAACACGTGTGGTTGCCGAGAACTTTGACTGGGTTCACACCATAGACAAGCTCAAAACCGCGACCCGGCTCAGTGAGCAGCGACCGAAAATACTCGGGCCACTCAATGTTTGTTTGCAGGTCAACATTGACAACGAAGCCGGCAAGTCGGGCATTGCAGTTGACGGGCTGGCGGAACTCGCGGCAAGCTGCGCTGAATTGCCGAACCTCAGGCTACGCGGTCTCATGTGTTTGCCGGCGGTGAGAGCGAATTTTGACGAACAACGCAAACCCTTCAACAGACTGTGCGAGCTGTCCAATGCGCTGCGCGCCGATGGCATTGACACGGATACATTGTCGATGGGGATGAGCGGCGACTACCGCGCTGCAATTATCGAGGGCGCGACAATCGTGCGTATCGGCACCGCATTATTTGGCGAGCGGCTACAGGTGACAGAATGAAGGACGAAAAAACCGCGTTCGTTGGCGGCGGCAACATGACGCGGGCGATCGTCGGCGGTCTGCTGGAAAGCGGCTACGCTGCGACCAGCATCCTGATCTCGGAACCGGCGGACCAGCAGCGCGCAGCGCTCAAAGTCGCCTTCCCGGACGTCCTCCTGAGTCATGATAACGTCGTCGTCGTTGGCAGCGCTGACAACGTGGTGCTGGCGGTAAAACCACAGCTACTGCCCGCCGTCTGCCGGCAACTGGCGAACACGGTACAAAACACGCGACCGCTGATTATCTCAATTGCAGCCGGTCCGCGAAGCGACGACATTGACACCTGGCTGGGCGGCGGCAACGCGGTTATCCGCGCGATGCCCAACCAACCGGCTCTGCTGGGTCTGGGAGTCTCGGGAATCTACGCAAACGCCACCAGCAGCGCTACGCAGGTCGATACTGCGCACCGCATACTGTCGGCCGTTGGAACGGTCGTCAGCGTACCCGATGAGCGCGATATCGATACGGTCACCGCCATCTCCGGAAGCGGCCCGGCCTACTTCTACTTGTTGATCGATATACTGGCAAAGACCGGCATCCAGCTCGGCCTGGAAGAAGCCCCTGCCCGGCAACTTGCCGTCGAAACCGCAAAAGGTGCCGCCTCGCTGGCGCATGCATGCGGTGACTCGATGGACGAGTTGATTGCGCGGGTTCGCTCCCCCGGCGGCACGACTGCAGCCGCAATCGACAGCCTTGAGGACCAGGGCATACGTGATATCTTCGAGCGAGCTCTAACAGCAGCCCGCGACAAAGCACAGACACTCGCCGATCAGGCGCATGAATTCGAACAGGACTAAACTATGCCCGCAAATCTAGCCTCGGCTCTGGTCTTCATTGTCAACGCCGTCACCAGCCTTTATCTGCTTGTTCTGCTGCTGCGATTCTGGCTGCCCTGGTTACGCGCCGACTTCCGCAACCCGCTGGCGCAGGGGATACTCAAGCTGACATCGCCCGTAATCGTGCCGTTGCGGCGAATCATTCCATCCTTTGGCCGGCTCGATACTGCGACCGTGGTGTTCGCCGTTGTCGTACAGTATCTCAGCATCCTGCTGGTACTGTTAATTGTTGGCATCAGCGCCAGCTTTGCGGCGATTGCTACAACGGCAATCGTCAAACTGGCGTTGTTATCGGTCAACCTGTTCATGTTCGCGATTTTCATCCGTATCGTTCTGAGCTGGATCGCTCCCGGCCAGAGCAATCCGGCGACGGCCATTATCGCGACCTTGACGGAGCCGGTATTGCGACCGTTTCGCCGCCTGATACCACCAATCGGCGGATTCGATATATCTCCCATACTGGTCATCATTCTGCTCGGCGCACTGACGCGGCTGCTGATGGGCTTTAATCGACTGGGGCTATAGACGCCCAAAAGCGGCAATTCCTCATCCGCGCGGAATGGTTTATAGTGGCTTTAAAAAAGGGGGCAAGTGTCATGTTTCAAAGAACACTACTGATTTCTCTTTCGCTACTCGTGCTGCTTTGCGCATGCGGCGGCCCCGGCGACTCGGCTACCGTACCGAAGGCCGAACCCGCTGGTGTGACATTCTCCGATCTCGGTGAGCACGTCGTGCATTTCAATGCGCAAACGACTGATCAACTCCCGCGCCAGTTTGCGACCCAGTACAACCTCGTCCGAAGCGATGAAATCGCAATGCTGAGCGTTTCTGTCATTCGCAAGTCAGACAATGTGCCCGTTAACGCCGACGTCACGGTCAAAGCCGTTAATCTCACCGGCCAACTGAAGAACTTTGACATGCGTAAGATTGAAGAATCCGGCGAGGTCACCGCCATTTACTATATTGGCGACGACAATATTCGAAACCGCGAAACGCTGGTATTCGATATCTCCGTAAAACCGGATGGCGAGGACAGGGTCTCGGAGGTTCGCTTCAAGCGCCAGTTCTACAGCGACTGATTGCTATCGCAATACCCTAAAAACGCCTTAAATAAAAGGCCTTTTAGCGCTTACACACCTAGAAAACATGTGTTATCGTCGCGCAGCATTCGGTGCGGGCGCCAGCCCGTTTATGTTTTTTTTGAGGAGTCAGTTTTTCATGGCAGCAAACACCAAGAAGCCACCAACCAAGTCCGAAATCTTCGCAAAGATTGTCGACGACACAGGTTTGACGCGCAAAGACGTAGCAGCGGTATTCGAATCACTCAACGGCCAGATCAAAAAGAATCTTGGCGGCCGCGGCGCCGCGGGGATGTTTACTATTCCCGGTCTGCTGAAAATGCGTGTTGTGAAGAAGCCGGCTCGTAAAGCTCGCAAGGGCACCAACCCGTTCACGGGCGAAGAGATGATGTTCAAGGCGAAGCCGGCGTCGAAAGCCGTTAAGGTTTCCGCGTTGAAGGGCCTTAAAGACATGGTCTGATATCTGCGGCATTCTGGCAGATAGAAAGCCGGGTACGCCCGGCTTTTTTATGCCTGGCTCTTTTCCACAAACGCAGTAACTGCCTCGCGAAGCTCAAGCAAGCGACCATGAAAGAAGTGTTCGCCGTCGGCAACGATCAACAACTCGGGACCGGGCGGCAGACTATCGACCCACGCTACGGTCTCAGCGATATCGACCAACTCGTCCTTATCACCCTGCACGACCAACCACGGGCAAAGCGGTTGCGATTCCAGTCCGGACGCGAAACGGCTGATCGCGGGCGCCACGCTAATCAGGCCATCAACGTCCCTGACGAGCGCCGCTCTTACGGCGATCGCCGCACCGAAAGAGAAACCGGCCACCCAGAACGGCAGTCTGGAATCTGTTGCTCGTAACCAGTCAATCGCCGCCAGGGCGTCGTCGAGTTCGCCGCGCCCTTCGTCGTACTCCCCTGCGCTTAGCTCCGTGCCACGAAAGTTGAACCGCAGGGCATTGAAGCCCATACGCACGAACGATCGTGCCAGCGTGTGCGCAACCTTGTTGTGCATCGTGCCGCCATGCTGCGGGTGAGGATGGCAAACGACGACATTGCCGACGGCAGGCTGCTCGACCGGTTGCTCGAAAATCGCCTCCAGACGGCCGGCTGGACCATCCAGGAATAGCTTTTCAGATCGTGGTGGCTTTGGCATTTGGGTTTCCGGGGTGGATAGATTCGTGAATACTGCTGTAAAATTATGATCTTATGTAATATGTCCGCATTTCGGAACCGCCACAAGAACAATGGGACACACCTGATGCCCGAACTTAAGGCCCTACACATTGCCATTATCGCCGCAATGACCGTTGTCGGTGCAATTGTCGGCTGGCTCCTGCGCGGCAGTCGATCACGGGCCGAGAAGGCTGCCGTCAACGCCGGTTGGCAGGAACAGATTAATGCGCAGCGCGTCGAACACGATCGCCTCACCGATCAGAATAAAGGCCTGATGGAACAGATCAGTCAGTATCAGGCGTCTAATATGGACGCGAAGAACAGAGCTAAGGAACTGTCGATCGCAGTGCAGGAGGCGTATGCCCGGCGCGATCGGCTGCAGCGGGAGATCAAGAACATCCGTGCATCGCTCGAGGCTTCGGTGAGTGAACGCGAACAGCTACAGTCCGACATCAGCGCGCAGGCTGACAGCAGCGCCGACTCCGACGAAAAAGATGAACGCATCAGAAAGCTTCAGGCGGAACTCAAAAACTGGCAGAACCGGCTGCCCCCGCTGATCGAGAAGTTCCGGCAACGAAATGAAGACGCCGAAAAACTTGCCACCGATCTCGCCGCGGCGGAGGTCCGTATTGCTGAACTTACGACCGTCAGCGAAGCCGGCAGGACGCGTATCGAACCCGTGCAGGACCCGGAGGCGCTAACCGACGGCCGCGACGCATCGAACGAGCCGATCCATGATGGCAAAGCCGAAGATGGCGGGCCTGGGGAAGACGGGTGGGAAGATGATGAACCGCAGGATGGCGGACTTGGCGAGGACGACGCACCCGGGGAGGACGACGAGGCGGGGGATGACAAGCCCGCAGATGACAAACCTGAAGATGACCCGCCCGGCGAGGACGACGAGCCCGGCGATGACGAGCCCGAGGACAGCGGGCCGGAAATCGACGACAACATCGGAAACTCGTGCGACAGGCTGCAGCGTATCAAGGGTGTTGGTCCCGCCATCGAAAAAACGCTCAATGAAATGGGTATTTTCCATTTCCGTCAAATTGCCGACATGAGTGAATACGACATTGATCGCATCGCGAAACGATTGAAAGGTTTTCGCAGTCGTATTTATCGCGAGGACTGGATAGGACAGGCGCGGGAACTGTGTGATCAAGAATCCAGCGACTAGGATCGCTGCCACAATCATGGCCGCCGCTGCCCTTGGCGCTGCTCCACTGTTGGACGATGACGAGATAGATTCAGGCCTTATTGCGGCGTCAGCTCCCGTGGCACCGACCTTCCACCTCAGCTGGTATCGGGACACGCTTGCGCTTAGCGGCCACACGATGTCGATAAAGCACGAACAGGCCTTGCTGCAGGCCCTGGACTCTTCTTTCCCCGGCAAGTCCTTTAACACCGACTTCAGCCCTCTCGGCGTCACCCCGGAATACTGGCCGGATATGACGCTGATAGCACTTCATTCGCTGGCGGAAACGGTATCCTCGGATGTGCGAATAACGCCCGGCGGGCTCACTATCCGCGCGGTAACCGCCGCAGCACCCACCTGGCAAAACCGGCTCGACACGCTACGGGAATCGCTGCCGGAAGGCGTTCTGCTGTCGGCCGATACGATCGTCGTCGATGCGGTTGTGAATACCGTCGAAGTCTGTGAAAGCGCCTTCGAGGCGTTCGATTCCGGCCCGATCAGCTTTAAGGAGTCCACAACAGAACTGCGCAGCTCCGCTTATCCACGGCTCGACCGGGTGGTCGCGCTGGCATCCGCCTGCAACCCTCACACCATTGCGATTATCGGGCATAGCGACGCGTCCGGTCCCGAGTCCTGGAACCAGGCGCTGAGTCTGGCGCGTGCTGCCGCAGTCGCAGATTACCTCGAACTCGGCGGCATTCCGCGCACCCGCCTGCACGCCCTGGGCCGCGGTTCGACGACGCCCATAGCCGACAACGCTACCCGCTACGGCCGCGGTTTGAACCGGCGCATAGAAATCGAATGGCAGAATCCGGCCCGTTAGGCGGTAGTCTGTCTATTCGGGTGACGTCAGTTTAAGTAGTTCGATCGTGAAGATGAGTGTTGTATTCGGCGGTATGTCATCACCGGCCCCCGCGGCGCCGTACGCCAGTTCCGGCGCGATAACGAGTTCACGCGTCTCACCTTCCAGCATACAGGGGACGCCAAGATCCCAGCCCTTGATCACCTGGCCGCTGCCGAGCTGGAACTGAAACACGTCATCGCCGGATTCCCAGATGAAATCGCCACGCCTGTCTTCTGCGGACTCGTCGAGTTTCCACAACCAGACGTTGGTGTCGGCATAGTCACCCTTAACAGCCGCACGCCCGTAACCGGCTTTCATGATCCTGGCGGTCAACCCCGGCACGATCTCGATGACACCCGCATCGTCGGCAGCCGGACAGTCAACCATGACGGTAACTTCCTCTGCCGCTTGCTGCGCCTGCTCCGCCGGTTCTACCGACCGCTCGCAGCCTGCCAGTACGACCAGCACACTCGCTACCAAGTAAAGCCTGTTCATTCTTCATTGTCCTCAAAATCCAGTGATGCAGAGTTGATACAATAACGAAGTCCGGTCGGTTGCGGACCGTCTTCGAAAACATGCCCCAGATGGGCATCGCAATTCTTGCACACTACCTCACGTCTCACCATGCCGTGACTGTTATCCGTATTGGTACGAACCATATCGCCGGCCATCGGCAGCCAGAAACTCGGCCAGCCGGAACCAGAGTCGTACTTGTGCGTCGAACTGAATAGTGCCGCGTCGCAGCAGACACAACGATAGGTACCATCGGCTTTATGATCGACGTACTTGCCGCTAAATGCGCGCTCCGTGCCGCTGTTTTGCGTGACCTTGTACTGCTCTTCACTCAGTTTTCCACGCAAATGCGCGTCGTCGGGCTTATTCACCGGCCGCTCCACTGTCGACGTGCAGCAGGAAATCGTTCATGCGCTGCACGTATTCTGCCGGGTTTTCCAGTTGTGTGCCCTCTGCAAGCAACGCGTGATCGAGAACGATATTGGACAGCGCACCGAAACGCCCTGCGTCCGCTTCTCCGGAGAGTCTCGTTACCAACGGATGCTCGATATTGATCTCGAGGATCGGCTTCGCGTCCGGTAGTTGCTGCCCGCTGGCTTCGAGCATGCGCCTGACCTGCGGGTTGAGATCCTGATCGCCGGCAACCACACAGGCGGGCGAATCGACCAGCCGTCGACTGACGTTGACAGCCTCAACCCGTTCGCTCAGCACGCCCTTGATTTTCTCCAGCAGTGCCTTGTGCTCATCGGTGAGTTCCTCCTGACCGGCGTCGTCGCCCTCGTTCGGCAAATCGAGCGCCTCACGGGCAACGTCCACCAGTTTCTTGCCTTCGTAGTCAGCAAGACCATCCGCCAACCAGGCGTCAATACGATCAGTGAGCAGAAGCACCTCGATGCCTCGGCTCTTGAGCTGTTCGATGTGCGGGCTGGCAACGGCGGTAGCGTAATTCTCGGCAAGAATGTAGTAAATCCTGTCCTGCCCGTCCGCCGCGCGTTCGACGTAGTCATCCAGCGACTGATCCTGAGTGTCGTTGCCGTTATGAGTTGTCGCGAATCTCAGCAGATGGGCCAGCTTGTCCTTGTTCGCGTGGTCTTCAACGAGGCCCTCCTTAAAGACCTGCCCAAACTCACGCCAGAACGTCGGGTACTGCTCCTTATCCGCCGACAGTTTCTTTAACATATCCAGCACGCGCCGCGTCAGCGCACCACGCATCGCCGTAAGGTCGGGGTTTTGTTGCAGTAGTTCGCGGGAAACGTTTAGCGGCAGATCGGATGAGTCCACTACGCCTTTCACGAATCTCAGGTACAGCGGCAGGAACTGCTCGGCATCGTCCATGATAAAGACCCGCTGCACATAGAGTTTCAGTCCGCGCGGTGCTTCCCGGTTCCAAAGATCAAAAGGAGCGGCACCCGGGATGTACAGCAGGCTCGTGTATTCCCGCTTGCCCTCGACACGGTTGTGGCTCCAGGTCAAAGGGTCGGCGAAGTCATGAGAAAGGTGCTTGTAGAACTCCTTGTACTCATCATCACTGAGATCCGACCGGGACCGTGTCCACAGCGCCGTTGCCGAGTTTACGACTTTCGCCGCTTCGTCCTCGCCGCCGATTTCCAGCAGCGATACGGGGAAGCCAATATGGTCGGAGTACTTACGAATAAGCGACTCTATCCTGAACGACTCCGCGAACTCGGACTCGTCCTCCTTAAGGTGCAAAGTCACTCGCGTACCGCGTTCGGCGCGCTCGATGTTTTCGATGGTGAATTCACCTTCGCCCTCGGACTCCCAGCGCACGGCGGCGACCGGCTCGCTGCCGGCCCGACGAGACTCGACCGTAACCTTGTCAGCGACGATGAAGGCGGAGTAAAAACCGACACCGAACTGCCCGATCAGATGTGCATCGTGCTGCTTGTCACCGGTCATCTGCTGCAGAAATTCAGCCGTACCCGACTTCGCTATGGTGCCCAGATTGTCGATAAGTTCATCACGCGACATGCCGATGCCGTTGTCGACGACCGTCAGGCTGCGATTTTCCTTGTCAATCTCGATACTGATACCAAGCTCGGTATCTTCGGACAGCAGCTCCGGGCTGGCCAGCGCTTCGAAGCGCAGTTTGTCAGCCGCATCCGATGCGTTGGAAATCAGCTCGCGGAGAAAAATCTCCTTGTTGCTATACAGAGAATGGATCATCAGCTGCAGTAGCTGACGGACTTCGGTCTGAAAACCGAGGGTTTCGCGCTGCTCGCTCACGCAATCGTCTCCCGACGTAAGACTAGGGACACACACGATATAGGCTCTGCAGCCTATTTCAAGGCCGCACGGGGTGATCAGGCGGAAATTGTCAGGCTGTCTGGTAAGCGCGCGCGGTCGGCGAGGTCACAGACCGGTAAAGAAGCGTGACAAACAACAATATTGACGTCGCAAGGGCCAGTGGCGGATGCAGCAGGGCCAGCCAGACACCCGCGGTCGCGCCGAAACCTATGGCAAGGCACGAACACAGAATGTACACAAACCGGCGCAGCCTTTCTTTGATAAGCCCGAGCATTCCATAAAGGTCGTCAAGATCGTCGAGATACTGCAGAAGTCGTTCCATTATCGATACCTAGCGGACGATCGTCAGCAGTGGGCCGACAGCCTCTGGGTCGGCACCGTTCGGCTCGCCATCTTCCATGGACGCATGATTGCATTCCTTGGCATGTGCGATAGCACGATGAAACAACTCCCAGCGCTGGCGAGCCGACTCGCTCTTTAACGCCTCGATGGGTAATTCAATATTAGGCTGCTTCTTTGACATTCTCGCGTCAACAATCTCTGCGGGTGTAAATGAACTATAGAGAGGCCGGCTTTATCACTCCGTGAGGCAGGTCACAGCTTGCTTTGGAACTTACCTGGGAGACGTTGTTTTACCCGGAAACCAGACACAGTTCCGGTGCCTTTCGGGACCTGATTCACGCTCCGAAAACAGCGATCGTCATTACGTAAAACGCCGACACAAGGTCGGCGTTTCTTAAGCGATATTCCTGCGATCAGTCGTCGTTGTTCTCATCTTTGGACCAGTTGCGTTTTACCTGATCCGACCAATCGCGATAACCCTTCCAGGAGTACAGCGAGGGATCGATACCGGAGCGTTGCCCACGCGTCGTCGGCGCCTTGGATATCCAGCGTCGATACTGCTGCCACCCGTCTGCATCGTTCGCCGCCGGCACTTTGTTGTCCAGCGTCGCATCCTTGGCTTCGGCATCTCGTTCGGCTTCCTTACCGAAGCTATCCGCCCACTTGATGTTTTTACTATCCGGCATGCGCTTGCTCAGTCATTCCTTTGAACAAATGCTAACGGCCATTAACCATAAATCACAGGAACTGCATCACAATGCACTTTGCGTATTTACTCTTTTGTATCAGCAACTTATCTAGTGGTTTTACTTAATAACGTAGCAGGGATCGTAGTCTTTGCCGGAAATTTTCATGCGCTGTTGCTGCACGAACGCCGCGAGCAAGTTATCCAGCATATCCATTATTCGCTGCGACCCGCGGATCTCGAACGGTCCGTCGCACTCGATCCGTTCTGCCGTATCCTCTCGAACGTTTCCGGAAACGATCCCGGAAAACACGCGCCGCAGGTTGGCGGCAAGGATGTGCGTCGGCAGGTCCTCACTGATATCGAGCTCACGCATCGACTCGTGTGTCGCGACAAACGGTACCTGGAATTCACGGTCTATCGTCAGGCGCCAGTTAAAGTAGAAGGCATCACCGTGAAGCTTTCGAAACTCGCGCACGTCGTGAAGGCGGGTCTTCATTTCCTGTGCGACGGCCTGCGGATCGTCGATGATAATTTTGTAGCGGCTTTGAGCCTCGGGCCCAAGGGTAGCGCCGACGAAATCGTCGATCTGGCGAAAATAGGCGGCGGCCGATGCCGGACCGGTCATGATCAAAGGCAGCGGCTGAGCGCTGTTATCGGGGTGCAGCAGGACACCGAGCAGGTAGAGAATCTCCTCGGCGGTACCGACACCGCCGGGGAAGACCACGATGCCGTGGCCCGTTCTTACGAAGGCCTCCAGCCGCTTCTCCATATCCGGCATGATGATCAGCGAGTTAACGATCGGGTTGGGAGACTCGGCGGCGATGATGCCCGGCTCGGTAATGCCAACGTAGCGACCGTCCCGGATACGCTGTTTGGCGTGCCCGATCGTCGCTCCTTTCATCGGCCCCTTCATGGCACCCGGACCACAGCCAGTACAGACATCCAGTCCCCGTAGCCCCATTTCGTAGCCAATCAGTTTCGAGTAATCGTACTCGTTGCGGCTGATCGCATGTCCGCCCCAGCAAACCACCATATTGATGTCGGCGGGCAGCACCAGCAGGCCGGCGTTCCTGAGAATATGGAATACAGCGTTGGTTATGCCTTCGGACGATTCGAGATCGAATCGTCCACTGTCGAGAATCTCGTGGCGGGTGTAAACAATGTCCCGCAGGACCGCGGACAGGAGTTCGCGAGTACCGCGTATCATCGACCCGTCGACAAAAGCGCCTGCCGGCGCATTCTTCAACGAGACCTTAAGACCCCTGTCCTGCTGTATGAAGCCCACCTCGAAATCGCGGTAGGCCTGCAGTACTTCCCTGGCATCGTCGTCTTCGCTGCCGGAATTCAGAACCGCCAGCATGCAACGGCGTAACAACCCATAAAGACCGCTGCTGCCGTTGCTCCTGAGAAGGTCCACCTCGTGCTGCGACAGCACCTCAAGACTGCCTTCCGGCCAGACTTCCGCGTCGATACCGCTCAAGGTCGAATTTCTATCGGAGTATTTTCGGCGGTCATCAGCCAGATATCGATCATGTCGGAATTTGTAACCGCGATACAACCATTGGTCCAGTCCCGGGTCCGATAGTAGGTTTCTGAACGCGTTGGTTCATTCGGTTGCCCGTGGATCATGATTGCCCCGCCCGGCTCGACGCCGGACTGGTTCGCTTCGCGGCGATCAGCCACGCTGGGGTAGGAAATATGGATAGACAGGAAATAGTCGCTGTTCGGATTGCGCGTATCCAGAAGATACTCGCCCTCCGGCGTTTTGAAATCACCTTCTTTTTTCTTGTCACCTGCAGGTCGAATTCCCAAAGCAATCTTGAAGGTACGAAAAACCTCGCCGCCATTCAGCAAGTACAGTTCGCGGTCCGATTTGTCGATGATGACCCGGTCAGCAAGCGGAAACTCACCGGCCTGCAGCAGTCCCGGTGCAAACAGCGTCAGAAACAGGCATACCGTCTGGATTCGTGTCGTCATTTTCGTAGACTAACAAACCTCTGCTCACGGTAAAACAGCGTGCATCACACAAAAGGGCTCTGACCCCGTTCAGACATTTCGCCCAACGATCCAGCCGATAGCAAATCCGATACCGCCGGCGACGGTGGTGTAGATGGGCAAATAGCGAAACACGCGCTCTGGATGCGTAGCGTCGGTAAACATGTCATTGAGATTAACCGAGTAGGCGTAGTGCAGATACACCGCCAGACCAAGAGCGGGGATGGCGTAACCGACGATACCCAGTGGCAGGCGCTTACCGGACCCGAACCAGTGTCCCGAACCGCGATGGAGGACGAAGCCGGACAGCAGAATCAGCAGCACCAGCGGTATCACGTTGCGCGCAACGTATTCTCCACTCTGCTGTACGTCGTTAAACCAGAACGCCGCTGCTGCCGACAACAGGATAACGGGCAGCAATCGCCAAAGCGTTAGTTTGAGACCGGTGTCCATCAACCGTCCCCAACGTCCGTCAGCAATGGCATCTGCACTTTAGTCCCGGGGCGTACCCGGTGCACGTCGATCCCCGGGTTGTATTGCCGGAACAGCCAGATGGGTACATCGTACTGGCGCAGCGCCAGTATCCAGACCGACTCACCGCGTTTGATCGTGTGTTCGCTTACGCCGCTGATGACATGCTGTTTGAAAAAGGCATCCTGCTGCGCTTGATGGTAGGCGATGCGCCGCTGCTCGAACAGGCCCGCCTCGACGGTATCGAGGTCCAGTCGAATACGCTGGCCGACAGCGACCGGTGTGCGAAACGCCAGGCCGTTCAGATCGCGCAGGCGCTGCGTTTTTATCTGCAGCCAATCGCCGAAATGGCCAAGTGTTTCCAGCGCCTGGACTTCTATCGTCTGATCCGCGGCGACGCTATAGTCGCTAGGATCGGACAGCAGCGAGGTCTGGATGGTGCCGGTCGGTGTCGCCGCCAGATCGCTGGCCATGGCGCCCGGGGTTACCTCGACAATCCCGACTTCGCTTTGCGGCTCGGCGATCGCCACGACTACCGGCGGTGCAGGCGGCGTTGACGGCGACACTGCCGGTGCCGGCCCCGCAGCCGGCAGCCGCAGCTGTTGACCCGCACGAATACGATGGCTGCTCGTAAGACCGTTCAATGCCACCAGTGTCGATACGCGCGTGTCATAGGTTGCGGCAATCTGCGACAAGGTATCGCCACGCGATACCGTATGGAACATGTCCGGCAATTGTTTCGCGAACAGCGCATCCGACGGTATGGAACTGACAAGCTCCCCAAGCGGCTGTTTAAGCGAGGCGGCAGGCAGGCGTATATCGTAACCCTTTGGCAAATACTTGCTGCCCTGCCAGACCGTGGCCTGCAGCGCGGGATTGTGTTGCGCCAGTTTCGCCGGCGTTATCCCCAGTGCCCGTGTCAGCGCCGGGACAGCAATATAGGTTTCCAGACTGACCACGGAATAGTCTGTCGGCGATTCTGCTCTCAAGCCCGGAAAGTACTTCTCAACATTCTGGTCGACTTCCTTGGCCGCGAGAAATGCGACGTAGAAGTTTCTCGATGCAAAACCGAAGGTGCGGCCGTTGTATTTTCGCAGGATGTCGACATATGCCGTGTCGCCATACTGGCGCATCGCTCGTCGCACACCACCAAGCCCATGATTGTAAGCGGTGATTGCCATCGGCCAATTTCCGGTTATCGAGTAGTTATAGGCCATGAGTCGGCCTGCGGCCGTTGTCGCAATGAAGGGATCGTTGCGCTCATCGACAACATGATCTACCCGCATGAAACGTCTTCCGGTACTGCGGGTAAACTGCCAGATGCCGGATGCACCGACGTGCGAACGCGCTTCCGGATTGTAGGACGACTCCACGTGCGGCAGCGCCGCTATCTCGATCGGCACGCCCAGAGCGGTGAATTCCCTATCGATGTGATCGCGCCATCGACCGGACCGCTCGAGCCCACGACGAAAGCGCCCCTTCAATCCCTGCTGAAAACGAATGCGCTTTGCGGCCGCATTCAATGTCTGATTACTGACATCGGCGGGCCACAAGGACAAGACTCTCTCCTCCTCCGCAGTCAGCCCGTCTCGTTTGCCGGATGCCAGAGACCGCAACGTGGCCTGCAATTCCTTGCGGCGCTTTTCTACCCGCCGCTGGCGCTCGCGCCGGCTCAGCCTGGCCGGCATCGTCAGTCGTTCGTAGACGATGGCGAGATTGCGGTTGTCGTGCAGCACACCTTCGTCATCGTCATAGACAGTGAAAATATCGATCCAGAAATCGACATCTGCCTGCAACTCCGGCGGTTGAGGAAATACCTCGTCGGCGGCCGCGAACGTGGAAAAAAACAATAAAAGCAGTAATAAAAACGGTCTTGGGCTTGTCATTTATAAGTATTCAAGTTTCAATCGCAAATTATTGATTACTTCACAGAAAATTGCTGTGAAATACCCTACTCTGAGCGGATATGAGCATGCCACGCCGACAATCTGACAGCTACCGGAGCATTTGCCAATACCTGGCAGGACTCGCCGTGCTGATGTTGTTCGGCAATGGCTATGCCAGCGAGGCGGCCGTCGATCCCTCGGACAATGGTATCGACGTCCTTCAGGATTCGACCCTGGATACAGATTCTCGTTCCGCCGAAACATCGGCGGCGGCCGAGGACCTGGTCGACCCTGTTCCGGCGCGAGAACACATGGGGCCCCTTGCAGACGCGGTGACCGACGCAGAAGGTCAGGCGAAACCACTACAGTTACTCGGCAGCGAAATTGCACCGGGCACCTCACAACGGCTGTCCTGGTCGGCAACGGAACTGTTTGAAGGCGTTCCGGTGTCTACGCCAGTGCTGGTGGCTAATGGCGTTGCACCCGGGCCGACCCTCTGCCTTACAGCCGCCGTTCACGGCGATGAACTCAACGGCATCGAGATGGTGCGCCGGGTATTTCACGACATCGTGCCAAAAAAACTGGCCGGCGCCCTTATCGGCGTACCCATTGTCAACGTACAGGGCTTCCGCCGCGGTTCACGTTATCTGCCGGACCGCCGCGATCTCAATCGTTACTTTCCCGGAAACCCGAACGGCAGCGCCGCCGCACGTATTGCGCACTCGCTGTTTAATGACGTTATTTCGCATTGCGACGCGTTAATCGATTTACACACCGGATCGTTTGAGCGCACCAATCTTCCGCAGCTACGGGCCGATCTGCGCAACCCGGATGTCGTTACGCTGACGCATGGGTTTGGCGCGATGGTCGTCTTACACAGCGCGCCGACAGCGGGAACATTGCGTTACGCCGCAACCCTGGCGGGGATTCCGGCCGTTACCGTGGAGGCTGGCGGTCCGTCCCAGCTTGAGCTGGTCGAGGTCAAGCACGGCGTAAAGGGCGTGGAAACGCTGTTAACGACCCTGGGAATGACTCGTCGTATGCGCCTCTGGGGCGACCCCGAACCCGTCTATTATCGTTCCTCCTGGGTGCGGGCGGACAACGGCGGTATTTTGCTGTCCGACGTGTCCCTGGGCAGTTCGGTCAGAAAAGGTGATCTGCTGGGATCGATCACCGACCCAATGAGCAACGCCAGGACCGAGCTGCGCTCGCCGTATTCGGGCCGCATCATCGGCATGGCACGCAACCAGGTTGTCATGCCTGGCTTCGCGGCTTTCCATGTTGGCATTCAAACCGACGAGCCGGCAGCAACTGAAGAAGATGCCGACGTCGCGCAGAAATCCGCCGCTGGTGGTTACGTGGACGGCATGTCCGAGTAAACTGCGGGCGTTATGACCGCAGACAGAAAACCCCTTACAAGTTATTGGGCCCCAAAGTACTGGCCAACCTGGCTCGGCATGGGCCTGCTGCGTGTCGTTTGTCTATTGCCGCACCGGACCGCACTCGGCCTTGGTCGTACGATCGGGCGACTTGCGCATCGGCTGGGCCGATCCCGCCGGGCTGTCGTGCGCCGTAATATCGAACTGTGTTTCCCAACATTGTCAGCCAGCGAACGCGACGCCCTCGCTTACGAGCACTTCAAAGCACTCGGAATGATGCTTATCGAAATGGGCCTCGGACGCTGGGCAAGCGACAGGCACCTGGCGTCGATCACCGAGTTCAAAGGCCTGGAACACCTGAAACGTGCCACGGATGCTGGTCAGGGCGTGATACTTTTGAGCGCCCATTTCACCACTCTCGAAATCAGCGGGCGCGTGCTTGCCCTTAACAGCCCGCCATTTGACGCGGTGTTTCGAAAAAACCGCAGCGACTTCGTTACCGAGCTGCAGCGTAGCGGACGCGAGCGCGCAGCGGACGACACCATTGAAAAACGCGACATCAAGAAGATGGTGCGCAGCCTTCGCAACGGGCGTCCCGTCTGGTACGCACCTGACCAGAGCTACAATCGCAAAGGCGCAGAGGTCATGGACTTTTTTGGCGTGCCCGGTATGCATACGACCGCAACGTCAACGCTGGCACGCCTCGGTAAGGCCGTCGCAATACCATTTTTTCCACGGCGGCTGCAGGACGGCAGCTACGAGATGACCTTACTGCCGCCTTTCGAGGACTTTCCAGGCGCCGACCCGGTCAAAGATACACGCCGCTATCTGGATGTTCTGGAACAGCACATTCGCAGCTGTCCGGAACAGTACTTCTGGATACACCGCAAGTTCAAAGACCTGCCGGACGGCTATACGGACCTCTACTCGGATCTCGCTGCATTGAAGTAACCCTCCAGCAGTTGTTCCCAGTTTGCCGCGTGAAAATGCAGCTTTGGATCGAGATTCAGCACTTTTTCCAGCGAACGCTGCAGGCGATTCAGGGTTTGCTGCTGCCATGGCCCCGGTGGTCTAAGCGCGCCTTTGTCGAAATCCAGCATCCAGATATCACCGCTATGATCGACCTGAATATTGTAGGCATTCATATCCGCATGATAGACACCGGCTTCATGGAACTTCCAGATCGCCGCACCAAGCACATGCCAGAACGCTTCGCCGCGCTCCTCCTCGGCGATGTACTGCGACAAGGAAACGACATCCGGAATGCGCACTGTAATGATATCGGCCCGGTAAAAGGTGCCGCTACGCACGAATCGGGCAGCGGCAGGTCGCGGCACGTTCATGTCATTCGCGGCCAGCTTGTCCAGCAGGCGCCACTCCATGAACGAGCGCGTCAAATCTTCGCCCGAGAAAACGTAGGTATCGCGGACGAGCTTGCCCAACAGACCACCGCGCATGTAGTGCCGCAGCACGAACTGTCGCGGCACATTACCGACAAACATCGTATTGCCACGACCACCGGAGCGCAGGGGGCCTGTCAGTATCTCGGCGTGCAGCCATCCCTGCGGGGTGAAGCGCTCCGCAGAAATCTGGTTGATAATCGCCTTATCGTATAGGATGGCGCCGTTCTTTGTTCTCTCGACGGTTTCGGTCAACGGGTCCGTCCTTTTCTATTGTCCGATCTGATTCTAAAAGCACCGCCGGCAAGACTGTGCGTCGTTCGCCTCTCGGCGATCGGTGATACCTGTCATGCCCTCGCCGTCGTTCGTCGCATTCAGGACGGCTGGCCCGCTACGGATATCACCTGGATCATCGGCAAAACCGAAGCATCACTGCTTGCCGACATTGCAGGCATCGAGTTTATCATCTTCGATAAATCCGATGGGCGACGAGCGTACCGGAAAGTACAGCAGCAGCTCGCAGGGCGGAGTTTCGACGTGGCCCTCTGCATGCATGCGTCAATGCGTGCGAACTTCCTGTGCAGAAAGATAGCGGCGCCGATCCGGCTCGGATTCGATCGCGCGCGTGCGAAGGACTTTCAGTGGCTGTTTACGAACCAGCGAATCGCTGCAGCGAAGGGACAGCACGCTCTCGAGGCAATGATGTCGTTCGCCACTGCGATTGGCGTGCCACCGCAGCCGATTCGATGGGATGTACCGATCGATGACGAGGCACGCGAGTTCGCGGCCGGTTTCAAAAACCCGGGCAGACCGCTGGTCGCCATTAGTCCGTGCAGTAGCCAGCGCAGTCGTAATTATCGCAATTGGAGCATCGAGAACTTCACCGCAGTCATCAGCCATATGAAGCGGCTGGGCTGCGATGTGGTGATAAGCGGCGGCCGCAGTGACCTGGAAATCGAGTACGGCACCGCGCTGTCGGCTAAGGGCTCCGCCGAGAACGTGGTCGCCAGAACTTCGTTAAAGCAGTTGGCGGCACTGATAGAGGCGTCCGATCTGCTGATCTGTCCCGACTCGGGTCCCGCACATATCGCAACCACCTGCGGCACTCCGGTACTGGGCCTGTACGCCACCTCGAACCCTGACCGCACCGGGCCATTTGCCGCCCGCGAACTGACGGTGAACCGTTACCCGGATGCTGCCCGAAAATACCTGGGCAAAGCCGTAGAGCAACTGCGCTGGGGGCAGCGGATACGCCACCCAGACGCCATGAACTTGATCACAATAAAAGACGTTACCGACAAAATTGATGGTTTTTTCAGTATTTAGCGAACTTTAGCGCATCTTCTCGTAAACACTGGCCGGCGGGATTTCTTTCAGACAACGCAGATGACCCAGCGGACACTGCCGCTCAAAACAGGGACTGCAGCTGAGCGCCAGATGGTGAATATCGCACGACTCCGTCAACGGCGGTGTAAAAAGCGGTGACGAAGAGCCATAAATCGCGTGTACGTGAACACCGACCGCCGCGGCGATGTGCATCAGACCCGAGTCGTTGCTGACCGCTCGCTCGCATAAAGCCAGTAAATCGATAACGTCCGCAAGCGCAGTTTTGCCGCAGAGGTTTACTGCCTTGCTGGCCGCCGCTATCTGCTCGCCAGCGGACGAATCTTTGTCCGACCCCATCAGCCAGACACCGTAGCCGGACTCCTCAAGCATCGACGCGAGCGTCGCGAAGTAGTCCAGTGGCCAGCATTTCGCGGGACCGTATTCTGCACCCGGCATCATCGCCACCAATGGACGATCGAGCGATAGACCGAGCGCATCGACCAATGCCCGCTGCCGCTCCTTCGACACGCACAGTGACGGGCTCGGGATGTCTGTGAGGGCTTCTCCTGGTGCCAGACCCAGCGCCGCAAATCGCTTTACCGTCTGGTCCAGGCGAGCACGATCGAATTTGCGAACATCGTTCACCAGCAGATAGCGGGATTCACCGCGATAGCCTGTTCGCTGCGGGATTCCGGCAAACCACGGAATCAGCGCCGCTTTGAGCGAGCGCGGCAGAATAACGGCGCGTTGATAACCCGCCGCCGCCAGCGTTTTCGCAATACGCCGGCGTTTCGAGAACCCGAACTCGCCGTGCGCGGTTTCCGACGCGATTCCCGCACGGACCTCCGGCATGCGCTCAACGATGGGTAGGGACCAGCCCGGTGCCAGCACATCCAGCGGACGTCCGGGTTCCTGGTTCCACAGTATTTTGAAGAGCGATTGAGCCATGACCATGTCACCGACCCATGACGGCCCGACGAGCAGTATCGGGTCGCTAGCGGCCTGCTTGATCAATTTGCTCCAGGTAGTGCTTTACGCCGTCTTCAACGCCGCGAAATTCAACGTCACATCCACTTTGCCGCAGCTGCGTCAGATCGGCCTGAGTGAAGCTCTGATACGCCCCTTTCAGGTGATCTGGAAAGTCGATGTAACGAATCCGGCCTTTGCCGTGCCAGCCGATTACCGCATTGGCAACATCGTTAAAGCTCTGCGCCCGGCCGGAACCTGTATTGAAGACTCCCGAGACACCGGGATTTTCGAGAAACCACAGATTGACGCTGCAGACGTCACCAACATAGACGAAATCACGTAGCTGCTCACCATCGCCATAACCGTCGCTGCCGGTAAACAGTTTGGCCTCGCCATCTTCCCGGATCTGCTGGTTGAAATGCCAGGCGACACTCGCCATTGAGCCCTTGTGCTGTTCGTGCGGACCATAGACGTTGAAATACCGGAGTCCGACAACCTGGCTATCCGACCCCACCGTAAGCCGTCTCACATAGCGGTCAAACTGAAGCTTGGAATAACCGTAGACGTTGAGCGGACACTCGAACAGCGGGTCCTCGACAAACTCCTTCGCACCACCGTAGACAGCGGCCGACGACGCATAAATAAACGATGTCTTGTAATCAAGGCAATGGTGCAACAACTTTTGCGAGTAACCGTAGTTGTTTTGCATCATGTAACGGCCATCCCACTCCGTGGTCTCCGAACAGGCGCCTTGATGCAATACCGCCTTGATGCCTTTAGCGAAGCCCGCGTCCAAGGACAGACGCTCAAGCAGTTCGTCCTTGTCCATATAGTCTGCAATCGCCAGGTCCGCAATGTTCACAAACTTGTGGCCATCAGTCAGATCGTCGACAACGACGACATCGTCGCAACCACGCTCGACGAGGGTGCGGGCGAGATTGCTGCCGATGAAGCCGGCGCCGCCGGTTACGATATACATCCGACGCTTACTCGTCAGCGGCCATCATTTCGTATTGCGCACCGCAGTACGGGCACTTTGCCGCTCCGCTCGCCTCAATGGGCAAATACACTTTCGGGTGCGAATTCCACAAATACATTCCCGGCATCGGGCAGCTCAGCGGCAGATCCTTTGGCCGGACACTGTATTTATGTTGCGAGTTCGCCGGAATCAGATTCTGGTCGACGGTTCCTGCTCTGGCTGTCACGGCTCGTTCTTTCGTTTACTTGACGGACTGCGGATTATAGGCGGCTCAGGCCAGCCAGTCATCCCAAAGCGACGCGACGAATTCACGCTCAGTCACGAAACGCTCCGACCCGCACAGCGGTTTTCGACCGTCGAGGACCAGGTGGTGCACGAGCAGACGGTACTCACGATAAATATCCTGCAGACGTTCGCCACGTTGTTTTTCGACGATATCGGCGTCAACCAGCGCGTCAAGCTGACGAATATTGTCAGAATAAGACACCACATCAGCGTCCTTATCGGCCTCGCGCAGCACCAGGTATTGCACCAGAAACTCGATATCTCCGATCCCACCGCGGCCGTGCTTAAGATCGAAAGTCGTCGCAGCGCTGCGATCCAGTTCCCCGCGCATGCGAGCACGCATCGAAACAACGTCATCGCGCAGCGAATCGCGCCGGACCCGGCCGATGAGCGTTTCCCGGCGAATGCGCTCGAACTCCCGCGCGATTGCAGCGCTGCCAGCGACAGCACGCGCGCGCAGCAGCGCCTGATGCTCCCAGGTCCAGGCATTCTCATCCTGATAGCGCTCAAATGCCTCGGTGCTTGTAACGAGCAGGCCGGAACGGCCATCAGGCCGCAGACGTGTATCGATTTCGTAAAGCTCTCCGGACCCTGTCTGCGTTGTCAGGAAGTGCACAAGCCGCCGAACCAGTCGACTAAAAAACATCGCATTGTCCAGGGGCTTGTCACCGTCAGTCACCTGCTCCTCACCACCGGAGTTGTGTAGAAACACTATGTCCAGGTCGGACCCATAGGACAACTCAAGACCACCCAGTTTGCCGTAACCAACGATGCCGAATCCGGCCTCATGTCGAACTCCATCGCACAGGTAAGTAGGCACGCCGTGACGCTTGATCATGTCGGACCAGGCGACGCGCAGTGCTTCTTCCAGCACGACTTCGGCCAACCACGTAAGTCCGTCGCTGACTTTCATTATCGGCAATTCGCCATTGAAATCGGCAACAGCGATGCGAAACATCGCCGAGCGCTGAAACTGCGCAATGGCGTGGACTCGTGCTTCGCTGTCCATATCGTCATCCAACCGGTTGCGCATTTCTTCGGCGATATCGTCTCTGCACAGCTGCTCCGAGTAACTTCCCGGGTCCAGCAGTTCGTCAAGGAGCGCCGGGTAGCGGGCAATCTGGTCCGCTATGTACTGACTTCGGCTACACAGATCGACCAGCCGCGACAACGCCGCTTCGTTTTCGTTGAGCAGCGCCAGATACGCGCTGCGTCTGAGGATTCTGCTGGTTACGGCCAGGATTCGTGAAAGGGCCGAGGCCGGCCGCTTCGACTCAACTATCAGACCCAGGAGGTTCGGCAGATAACGCTGCAGGCGCCTGTTCGAGACCGCGTCGATCTGCTGTGTTGCCGAGGATGCGGCAAATGCCGTTATCTGCTGCGCCAGTTCAGCGGCATCGTCAGGCAGTGATTTACCGAGCACTGCCTGCCAGCGATGCCGGTCGGCACCGGACTCCCACAGCACGCCGAACGTTTTCCGCAGCTCGCCCTGATCGTCGCGTTCGCGAATGGCGATTGCCCCGAACAAGGTCGAAATGGCCTCGCGATGCCGGTCAAGTGCCGCCGTCAGTTCATCCCAGCTATCACAGCGCATCGCCAGACACAGTCTCGCCTTATCGATATCACTGTGCGGCAGATCGTGAGTCTGCTGATCGCGGATCGCCTGAATATAATTCTCGGCTCGCCGCAGAAACCGATAGGCCGACCTCAGTTTGCTTGCATCGTCGGCATTGAGTCCACGATCGCTGACGAGTTTCGGTAACACAAGCTGCAGCTGGCGACACTGCAGTTCCTTTTCGCTGCCGCCGCGAACCAGTTGTAAAGCCTGTACGATGAACTCAGCCTCGCGGATGCCGCCGGGACCGAGCTTCAGATTGTCGGCAAGATCGCGGCGCCGGACTTCTGCTGCGATCATCTCCTGCATTTCCCGGACCGATTCGAATACACCGTAATCGAGATATCGCCGATAGACGAACGGCTGAATCAGGTCCGAATACATTTCCTTAGCGATACCCGGCTCCGGTTGCGGTCCAACTATGCGGGCTTTGACATAGGCATATCGCTCCCAATCACGGCCGTGCTGCAACAAGTAGGATTCGAGTGCCGCGAAACTGACGACGGGCGGACCACTGTCGCCAAAGGGGCGCAGTCTTGTGTCGATACGAAACGCGAAGCCGTCGACAGTCCGTTCGTCAATCAGAGCAATAATCTCGCGAGTCAGCCGCGCAAAGTACTCCTGCGCACTGAGTGAGCGACCGCCGTCCGACTCTCCGTTTTCGGAATAGCAGAAGATAAGATCGATGTCCGAGGAGAAATTCAGTTCATGACCACCAAGTTTCCCCATGCCCAGAACGACAAGTGGCACAACGTCGCCGGCGGCGCTTCTTAGCTTGCCAAAGCGCTTCCGGAGCTGCCTTTCCGCGTAGCGAGCCGCCGCGTCGAGAAATCGGTCCGCAAGCAACGATAACTGTCGCAGAGTTTCGTCGAGACTCGCGTCGGCATTTAACTCCCGCCACAGAACCGCCAGCATAAAGCGATTCCGAAAACGCCGCAGTTGCGATTTGATCGACGCGGGGTCTGCGTCGCTGGTCGCGACGGATTCGACAAAACGATGCAGCTCCGCGTTGTCTACGCCAGCATCAAGCGCCGTGGCGTTTTCGACAAACCAGTCGAACTCACGTTGCAAGGTTTTAGCGGCAAACTCACTGCAGGCCACGATGCGTGCAGTTGGTTCAACGAGCGCATCGGGCAACGTCCGGTTTTGGTCGGCGAGTTTTTCGAACCACAGGCTAAGATATGGCTGCAGTTCGTTCGGCAGTCCGGCGATGCTTTGGTCAACAGCGTTCCCCATGCCGGCAGTCTAACCAAAATCGACGCCGCCCCGACACAATTATGGCGCTGCAGTCTCCACCGTACCCCGCAGTACCGAGTCCAGGGTAACCGGTTTGCCGACCAGGTGACCTTGTGCGAAATCGACGCCCAATTGACGAATCAACGCCTGAATTTCCTCCGATTCGACATACTCGGCGACAGTTTTCAGCTCCATGACCTTGGCAACCTGAGTAATGGCCGCAACCATCGATTCAGAAATCCGGTTGTCGGTTATGTCACGAATGAAACCACCGTCGATTTTCAGCGTGTCGACATTGAAGTTCTTCAAATAGGCGAACGAACTCAGTCCGGCACCGAAGTCATCAAGCGATATCTGGCAACCACGTTCGCGAAGGCGATCGATAAAAGACTGCGCTTTCTTCATGTTGGATACCGCCGCCGATTCGGTGATTTCAAAACACAGCGACGATTCCGGCAAACCGCTGCGATCGATCTCTTCTTCGATAAACTTCAGAAAATCGTCGTCACCAAGCGACTGGCCGGAAAGGTTGATAGCGAAGATCGCTCCCTGGCCCTTGACGAACCCACGTGCTTCAGCAAGCCTGGCAATGGTTGTAGAAACGACCCAGCGGTCGACTTGCGGCATCATGCGGTAGCGTTCGGCCGCCGAGAACAGAGCGTTGGTCTGGACGCGGCCGCCGTCGCCATCGGCCATTCGTAACAGCACCTCGAAACGCGGGTTGTCGCTATCACTGTTCAGGCTCACGATCGGTTGCGCCAGTAGTTCGAACTCGTCACCGTCCAGCGCCTGCTGAATCTGCGCGACCAGGTGCATATCGTCGTAGCGGCGCACAACGCTGCGATTAGACTCATCGAATATCTCGATACGATCGCGACCATGTTCCTTGGCTGCCTCACAAGCCATGCGAGCCGTTGTTAGTGCATTGCCTTCGTCGGCGCAACAGCGATCAAACCCGGCGATGCCGACGCTCATCGTAACCTGCAGAGACTTGTCACCTTCAAGATAACGAAGGGCTGAGGTTTTTTTACGAACCCTGCTCGCGTAGTCCAGCGCCGTGTCTGAATCCGCGTGTGTCAACAACATGCAAAAATCGTCACCCGTCAAACGGGATAAAACGGCACTCTTGGGCAGGTCTTCCTCAAGCGAACGAGCGAATCGCATGATTAGTTCATCACCTGCCTTGCGACTAAAAGTATCGTTGACCAGCTGCAGGTTATCGAGGTCGAAGTAGATAATCTGATGCGCGTCACCATTAGATTTCAAAGCAGCGAACGATTCGCGCAACTGCGCCTCGAAACCGGAGCGATTCATCAGCCCCGTCGTCGCGTCAAACGATTGCTCGATCACGTATTCGATCTTGCGCCCGACATACGATATGAAACGACGATCGCGCTTGTCGAATTTGCTGTGGTCGACGCGACCCAGCTGCGCCAGTATTCCTTCGACGTTACCTTGCCTGTCCATCAACGGGCACAATAGCGCCTGGTAACCAGACAATTCTGTGCCTCCGTCTGCCTCCATCGCAGGAATCTCAAAGATCAGCGGCTCCCGCTTGCCTTGCAGCTTTACCATCAGATGGTCGATAAGATAACGATCAAGCACCTTTCGATTGACGCTCTTCCAACTTGAGTGCGTCGCGCTGATTCGAATCCGCTTCGACGGAATCAGCAGCACACTATAGTTGATGCCCAGGTAGCGGCCGCTACGGCCGACGAGTTCAGCGAGGCTGGAATGGCGACCAGACGCACCGTGTATTTTTTCATCGACTTTGTAGACGAACTCGAGTTCACTCTCCGCGTCCGTGACGTTGTGTTCGAGATCGCGCAGCCGCTTGTTTACGCGAATACTCTCACTGATCATCTCGATGGCAGGTTCAAGAATGCTGTGCAGAAGACGCGGGTTGAACGACGACGACTTACCTTCGTTTCTTGAGAACAGCGCAACCAGCAGGCCGACTGATTCGCCATCCTCACCAACGACTGGCAGCGCCAACGCCGTTCGGCCGGAGGACAGCGTCCGTCGCAAAGTATCGTTGTCAGTGAGTAGCTTCCGGATGACTTCGCGCGGCAGATCCGCGACAAAATTGTCGATCTCGAAATCCTCGCCACCGTCGCTACTCCAGAGGCACTGCCGCTTGCGTCCATAAAAGCAAAATACCTGTGCCCGAGGAACCAGCGAATGCAGCAAACCACCGGCTTTGCCGATGTTCCTCTCTGTCAGGACCGCTTGAACTTCTGCTACCACGTTGTATCCGGGGCGAGAATCGGGTGAAATAAGCGCCCAACGATGCCAGCAGCCGTATTCTACTGCTGTGACTTATGTCTCAGCAGCAACAATTATTGCCTGAAATTCAGCTATTTAGGATTTTTTTACTAGGTGTGCTCACTGACTTTCCAGCCACTCGTCATCAGAGCCTTCGTTGACGCCTTCGAACAAGGGTGTACTCAGGTAGCGTTCCCCGGTATCCGGCAACATCGCAAGAATTACCGAGCCCTTCGGAGCCTTTTCGGCCGTTATCAGTGCTGCCGCCAGTGTTGCGCCCGACGAAATCCCGGTGAAAATACCTTCCCTGGCCGCCAGCTCTCTCGACACTTCGATGGCACGATCATCGCTGACCGGCAACAACTCGTCGAAAATCTCCCGGTTCAGCACCTCGGGAATGAAGTCCGGTGTCCAGCCCTGGATTTTGTGCGGCGCCCATTCCGCGCCGGCAAGCAACGATGCGGCCGACGGTTCCGTCGCGACAATCTTGATGTCGGGCCGCGCAGCTTTTAGTACTTCTCCTGCACCGGTCATCGTTCCGCCGGTACCGTAGCCGGTCACCCAGTAATCGAGGCGCTTACCGGCGAAGTCGCTGAGAATTTCCGGCCCGGTCGTGTTGCGGTGGTATTCCGGGTTCGCCTCATTCTCGAACTGGCGTGCCAGAAACCAACCGTGTTTCGCAGCGAGCTCTTCGGCCTTTTTTACCATACCGGTGCCACGCTCAGCCGCCGGTGTAAGAATGACCTTCGCGCCGAGGCCCCGCATAATCTTGCGGCGCTCGATCGAAAACGAATCCGCCATCGTGGCAACAAACGGGTAGTCCTTGGCGGCACAAACCATGGCGAGAGCAATGCCGGTATTGCCCGACGTCGCCTCAATGACGGTCTGGCCGGGCTTCAGCGTGCCGCGTTTCTCCGCATCATTGATAATAGCGAAGGCCAGCCGGTCCTTGACCGACGCCAGCGGGTTGAAAGACTCCACTTTGACGTACATATCCACATGATCGGGCGCCATTTTATTGAGCCGTACGATCGGTGTTTTACCGATAGTCTCGAGAATATTGTTGTAGATCATTTTGCCTGCCTTTGTTCTTGGTTATTACGTTCAGGTGTAACACAATTTTGCGGCGAACGCTGTTCGGGCACCGGCTTCTCGTTGCCCAGCGCCGCGACTGCGCCGACAATCAGCATCGCAGGTGCAGTAACGCGATGCGCTTGCGACAACATCACCAGCTGTCCCAGCGAG
Organism: Woeseiaceae bacterium; assembly: GCA_021773035.1. Lineage (GTDB taxonomy): Bacteria > Pseudomonadota > Gammaproteobacteria > Steroidobacterales > Woeseiaceae > UBA1847. The sequence continues at coordinate 125,634 of JAJFKU010000045.1, read as the reverse complement.
CCACGCAGAATGCGCTGTTCCGGTGTACTGGCTTTTTCGATGATAGCAATGGGTGTATCCGCCGCAAGCCCGTTATCGATCAGCTGGTTCATGAGCACGGGGAAGCGCCTCACCGCCATGTAGAAAGCAAGCGTCTGCCGGGTCCTGGCGAGCGCTGCCCAGTCAAGCTTATCAACGGAGTCCTTGCCGTGGGCGGTTACGAAGGCGACCGATTGCGACAGGTCGCGATGCGTAAGCGGAATACCTGCATACGCCGCGGCGCCAACCGCGGCGGTAATCCCGGGGACCACACGATAGGCATGGCCAGCAGCATCCAGCGCTTCCGCTTCCTCACCACCACGACCAAATATGAACGGGTCGCCTCCCTTCAGACGGCAGACGCGTTTTCCCTGGCCAACGAGATCAACCAGCAAGGTGTTAATTTCGTCCTGGGAATTCGCGCGACACCCCGGCGTCTTACCGACGGAGATCAGGTCGGCATCCCGTCTGGCGAGCGCGAGCACCTCGTCGGAGACTAATCGGTCGTGCAAAATGACGTCTGCCTCCTGCATGACTTGTAGCGCACGAATCGTCAGCAGGCCGGGATCCCCGGGTCCGGCACCGACCAGCCAGGCCTCCCCGGACTGTTTTCTGTCCGCTGCCTGCAGCAGCACGCTCATCTCCGCTTCGGCCGCAGGAATATCGCCTGCAATGGCATGGCTCGCAGCCGGCCCATCGAACACGGATTCCCAGAAACGACGCCGACCGAGCAGGCTGCCCACGCGCGCACGTACCCGGTCTCTCCATTGCTGCGCCAGGCGGCCCAGCGTCGACAATCCGGCGGGCAACAACTGCTCGATCTGTGCACGCAACTTGCGAGCAAGAACCGGTGCTGCGCCGCCGGAGGAGATAGCAACCACAACAGGACTTCGGTCTACGATAGCCGGTGTGATAAAGCTGCAGTTGTCGATATCGTCGACGCCGTTACAGAAAACCCCGGAGTCTGTCGCATAACGGTACACGCATCGTTCCACGGCCGGATCCCCGGTCGCGCTGACAACCAGCCAGTTACCCGGAACATCGGTGGAGATGACCTCGCGGCGCTGGTATTGGTGGCCTTTTCTCTCCAGGAGTCCGAGTAGTTCGTCGCTAAGCCGAGGCGCGACAACCGTTAGACGGGCACCCGCGGAATCCAGCAAACGCGCCTTGCGCAAGGCGATATCGCCGCCGCCGACGACCAGGCAGGGGCGATCGCGAAGATTCAGAAAAGCAGGAAAATAGTCCACGGCGGTATCCGTTCAAAGCTGACCGCCACTATATCGGCCCCCGGGAGCGCCCCAAAAGACGCGGTGTTTGTACCGATATAGCTATGGGTTATATGATTCCCGTCCACGTTATCAGCGAATTGAACCAGAACGCCGTTCCGTTGGTCACATAATTGAACGCCCCAGGAAAAGAGCACCGATGAAACTGCAACAACTGAAGTATCTGCTCGCAATCGCTGACAACGGTCTGAACATAACCGCTGCCGCCGAGCGTATGTATACCAGTCAACCGGGGGTCAGCAAGCAGCTGAAGCTGCTTGAGGAAGAGCTGGGCATGCAGCTCTTCACCCGTAAGGGCAAGAGTCTCGGCGGCATCACCGCCGCGGGCCATCAGGTAATTGAACGCGCCAGGATCATCATGCGCGAAGCCGACAATATCCGCAGCCTCGCATCGGACTACTATCAGGAAGAAGAAGGGTCTTTGTCCATAGCAACCACGCACACGCAGGCGCGTTACGTTCTCCCGGACATCGTTGCCGAGTTTCGCAAGCGCTTCCCCAAGGTAGGACTCAATCTTCACCAGGGAACGTCTGAGCAGATCGCGGACATGGTTGCCGCTAACGATATCGACTTTGCTATTGCGACCGGTTCGGGCGATTTGTTTTCAGATCTGATACTGGTGCCCAGCTATCGCTGGGATCGTTCGATCGTCGTGCCAAAGGGGCACGAGCTGACCACAATCGAGAACAAACTGACGTTGCAGGATCTGGCCAGATTTCCGCTGGTCACCTATGTCTTCAGTTTCGGTGGGCAATCGTCTCTGAAACGGGCCTTTGAGGACGAAGGACTGGAGCCGGACGTCGTGTTCACCGCGCGCGATGCCGATGTCATCAAGACCTATGTCCGTATGGGACTGGGCGTTGGTATTGTCGCCAGCATGGCGGCCGACTGCGCCGATAGAAAAGACCTGCAGGTCATCGACGCGGAGGGGCTGTTCCCCCGCAGCACAACCTGGATCGGCTACCGGAAAAACACCGTGCTGCGTCGTTACATGGTCGACTTCATTCAACTGTTTGCGTCGCACATCGGACCGCAGCAACTCGAGGATATCCGGCGCGCTACATCCCAGGAAGATATCGACAAACTCTTCGATGCATCGAAACTGCCGGTTCGAGGCGGTTGCAATGAAGGCGTCACGCAAGCCGCGTAAAGCTTGTTAGGCCGGTTTCGCCTCGGCGAACGACTTACCGAAGTCCAGTTCGTGCAGACCGCACTCCCGCTTTAAGCCGAAGAAACGCGTTTCTTCCAGCGAGTCGACATCGGCCAGTGAGCGGGTTGTATGAACATCGCCGATCGACACGTAGCCCTTTTCCCACAGTGGGTGGTAGGGCAGATCGTGTTTTGTCAGATAGTCGAAAATATCCTTGTCAGTCCAGTCGGCGATCGGATAGATTTTGAAGCGATCGCCCGAGCGCTCAACGAACGGCGTCTTTGCCCGATCGATGGACTGGTTACGCCGCAGACCCGAGAACCAGGTGCCGACGCCCAGATCCTCGATCGCACGCTGCATCGGTTCTACCTTGTTATCCTGGTTATAGCTCTCGAGGCCTTCGAGCCCCCGCTCCCAGCGTTTGCCGTATCGTGCCTCCTGCCAGGCAGCCGACGTTTGCGGCCGGTAGACCTTGAGATTCAGCTGCAGACGCTCCGTTAACTCGTCAACAAACCGATAGGTTTCGGGAAACAGGTATCCGGTGTCGATCAGAACAACGGGAATATCCGGCTGCTGGCGCGTCACCAGGTGCAGCATGACTGCAGACTGTGCTCCAAAGCTGGACGTCACAACGTGCTGTCCGGGCAAGGTTTTAAGCGCCGACGCTACTCGCTCCTCAGCCGTCATGGATATTTCTCCCGGCAGTAAGTGCTCGCACCACTCCGCTGCGAACCAGGAAGTCGCCGAAATGCTCGGCATCGTTTCGCTCGGTGGCAAAGTCCGCGAACAAAGGGTTTAGTGCTTCCAGAACTTCTTCTTCATTGGCGTTGTCGAGAAACGGCACACCCAGTCGTTCACCGGCGAAACCGGCACCCAGGAACATCGTGTAGCGTCCGGGCCCTTTGCCAACCAGGCCGATTTCAGCGATGTAGGGTCTTGCGCAGCCGTTAGGGCAGCCGGTCATACGAATCGTGATCGGCTCACCGGCCAGTCCGTACTGCTGCAGGCTGGCATCCAGTTTATCGACCAGCGACGGCAGGTAACGCTCGCTTTCAGCCATCGCCAGACCACAGCTCGGAAACGCCACACAGGCCATGGAATTGAGCCGCAGCGGACTCGCATGTGCACTGTTTTCAATTCCGTACTCGGCGAGCAGCGCATCGATAGCTGCCTTGTCCGCCGCCGCCACTTTGCTAATGATCAGGTTCTGATTGGGCGTCAGCCTGAATTCTGCGTTGTGTAGCCGAGCTATGGCTCGCAGGCCCGAAAGCAACCGCCGGCTACCAACGTCGCCAACACGGCCACCCTCAACGAACAGTCCGTAATGCCATGCGCCGACATCGTCTAGCTGCCAGCCGTAGACGTCGCCGTTGGCGACAAACGCGTACTTCACCGCACTGCCAAAACTGACACCCGAGCGTTTCTCGACCTCGCCGCGAAACCAATCGATACCGCGATCGTCGATCGTATACTTCAAGCGCGCGTGTTTTCGATTCGTTCTGTCGCCATAGTCACGCTGCGTGGTAACGACAGCTTCGGCAACCTTGAGCACGTCGTCCGGTTCGATGAAGCCGAGCACATCGCCCAGCCTGGGATAGGTATCGGTTTCGCCATGAGTCATGCCCATGCCGCCACCGACGGTGACGTTGAAACCGCTGATGCGGCCATCCTCTACGACGGTAATAAAACCCAGGTCCTGGGCGAAGACGTCGACGTCGTTCTGCGGTGGTATCACGAACGCGGCTTTGAATTTTCGGGGCAGATAAGTATCGCCGTAGATCGGTTCCAGATCGGTTTTCGACGACTCGATTTTCTCGCCGTCCAACCATATCTCGTGGTACGCGCGGCTCTTCGGCATCAGGTGTTCGGATAGTTTTTCCGCATGCCGTTGCACTTCCCGGTGTATCGTCGACAAGGTCGGCAGAGGCGACGACATCACATTACGGTTCACGTCGCCGCAAGCCGCAATCGTGTCCAGCGTCGCCTGGTTGATCTCGGCCACCGTCTGCTTCAGATTACGCTTCACAACGCCGTGGTACTGAATCGCCTGACGTGTCGTCAATCGAATCGTCTGGTTCGCATGTTCGAGCGCGATGCGATCGAGGCCCAGCCACTGCGATGTGCTCAGCAGCCCGCCGGGAATACGCGCCCGGATCATGAAGCTGTACGCGGGCTCGAGTTTCTGCCGCGTTCGTTCGCTGCGGATGTCGCGGTCGTCCTGTTGATAAATACCGTGAAACTTCGACAGCTGTGTATCGGCAGCGGCAATGGCACCGGTCAGCGGATCAACAAGCCCGTCCGCGATCGTGCCCCGCAGGTGGCGGCTCGCAGCCTTGATACCCTCGACTTCGGTCAGTGTCTTGTCACTCATCAGTACACATCGCGCTGATAGCGCCCCTGGGTTCGCATTACTTTGAGTTCCTGCACGGCCGCATCACGCTCCAGGCCACCGTGACTGACCAGTACCTCGATCAGCGCGTCGTTGACGTCGCCGGCCATGTGCTTCGCATCGCCACAGACGTAGATTGCAGCACCACGCTCTATCCAGCGATAAAGCTCGGCCGCATTTTCGCGAATGCGGTCCTGCACGTAGATTTTTTGCCGTTGATCGCGCGAGAACGCAACGTCCAGTCGCTTGAGGTTTCCCTGTTTGAGATGCCGCTGCCACTCCAGCTGATAGAGAAAATCGCTATCCATGTTGCGATCCCCGAAAAACAGCCAGTTATCACCGCCGGCACCCTGCTCGGCGCGTTCTTCCACGAATGCACGAAACGGGGCAACGCCGGTGCCCGGGCCTATCATCACGACGGGAATGGCGGCTTGCGGTAACCTGAAGCGCGTGTTGCGCTCAATGTACACCGGCACGGTATCGCCTTCCTGCAAACGGTCAACGAGATGCGTCGATGCCGCGCCCCAGTGCTCAGTGCCGAAAGCCTCGTAGCGAACCTCGGCCACGGTCAGATGTACTTCGTCGGGATTCGCTGCAAGGCTTGACGATATTGAATACGAGCGCGGACTCAGACGCCGCAACATGTCGACAAAATTCTGTGCGCCGACGCTGGTCGGATAACGCTGCACAACGTCGATGATCTGGTGGTTGTCGACAAACTCCGTCAATGCATCCTGATCGGCAGTCGCCAACAGCGCCGAAAGCTCGTCGCTCTCGGCGACCGCTGCCCAACCGCGAAGAAACGCCAGATTAACGGCCGTGATTTCAAGCGATTGCTGCAAGACATCCCGAAGCTTGGCCGACTCTTCACGCACGGTGACGGCAGTCGCGCCGTCGAGGCCCAGTTCGCTCAACAGTGCGTCGACCAGCGGTGGCGGGTTGCTGACGACGACGGCAAGCGAGTCGCCGGGTTCATAGCTGAGACCTGAGCCCTCGATAGACAGCTCGATGTGCCGCACGTCTTTACCTGACGCGCCGCCGGTGATCTTCTGGTTTACCAGAATCTCCGCCGGGAAAGGCTTGCTCTTGTCGTAGGACGATACGCTTTCCACAGCACGCAGTAACGGTACGGCCGCTGCGTCCGCGGCGCCCAGCAGGTCTGGCAGGCCGGCGACAACGCGCTCCGACCAGCCACGCGCAGCATCGTCGTAGTCGAGATCGCATTCGATCAACGCTTCGAATCGCTCGGCACCCAGTTCGTTCAGACGCGCATCGAATTCCCGGCCCGTTGAGCAGAAATTGACGTAGCTGCTGTCGCCAAGCGCCAGCACAGAGTATTTGAGCTGCGGCAGCTGCGGCGCTTTTTTGGACATCAGAAACTCGTAGAAAAGCTCGGCGTCGTCAGGCGGATCGCCTTCGCCGTGGGTACTGATGACGAAAGTCAGGAACGATTCACGCTTCAGGTTCGCCGGTTTGTAGTCGGCAAGACTGATAGCCGCTGCAGTAAATCCCTGCACCGCCGCCTGCTGCGCCAGCGCCTGGGCCAGCGCTTCTCCGTTACCGGTTTGCGAGCCGTACAGGATCGTCAGCTTGTTGTCGTTGCCTGCTAGCTGAGCGCCGACAGGCGCGGCGCTCTGGCCACCGGCTGCCGCAAGCCCGGCCGCGTAGCCGGACACCCACTGCAGCTGCTGCGGTGTCAATCCGGATACGACCGTTTGCAGCTTGTTCGTCTGCACCGCATCCAGCGGCAACGCGTCAATGGGCAAACTGTTCATCGAGACACTCCTGAAGGCATCGCGGCCACGCCGCAATGCGTGACCTTCAGCGTTACCTTAGGGAGCTGTGCTTACGTGGTGAACGGTTTGTTTGTTATCGCCTTATAACGGACGCTTATATCCGGCCGACAGTCAGTAAATCCGAATTCCGCCGTGCCGCAGGCGGCTGCGGCGGTCGACCCACCATATTCCAAGCAGGAAACCGGCGATAAGACATACACCGATGGCAGCGGCAACCCAGCTCAGGGGCAGGCTGCCCTTGTACTGCTCCTTAAGACCCTGGAAACCGGCGTTCTCTTCCTGAAGCTCCGTTATGCGCTCATTGGCGGCAGCGAGTTGCGCATCGAATTGCTCGGCATCGTTTCTCAGGGCCTCGATGGTCGCCGCCGGTGCCGCGAACGATGCCCGGGTCTGGGTAAGTTCCGCGGCCAGGGCGTCACGCTCGGCCCTGGTTTCAGCAACGATGAGCTTTGCGGGTTTGTCGTCGACAAGATAGGCCGCTTTGACCCAGCCCTCGGTCCCTTCCGGCCCCGGCAGGCGCACGTTGGCGTAATTTCGGTCTCGCGACAGTATTTCCATCGCCTGGCCGCTCTCCAGCATCTGAAACGGCCGGCCGCTCGTATCTGCGGCTTCGTGGAGGCCCAATCGAAGATTGTCCGTTACGTACGCGGTTTCGGCGGCTGCGAACGGCGAAACCGCAATCGTAGTCGCGATTAGCAGCGCGAAGAGTCCCCAGTTAGCTGGACGCATTTTCTTGTCTCCCTTGCACGCCGCGAGTGTACTACACCGACGGCTGCCGTCGCGGTGCTATTGCTCGTAAAGCCAACGCAGTAGCGCCTCCTGCACCTCTTCACCGGGGCCACGATGAATGTCCTCGAAATTCTGCATCGCAACCACCGCAAAGCGGCGCCCCGATCGTGCCTGCAGGTAGCCCGCAATCGCGGTGACATGATCCAGCGAGCCGGTCTTCAGGTGCGCCTTACCGACCAGGCCGGTATTGTCGAAGCGCCGCCTGAGCGTGCCGTCCAGACCGGACAGGGACATCGACGCGAGATACTCGGGCATGTAGGGCTGCTGCCATGCGAACTTGAGCATCTCCGCCATGTCTTTGGCCGTAATGCGGGTATTTCTCGACAAGCCCGCGCCGTTGTCAATCGTGACTCCGGCTGCAGCCAGTTCGTTATCGGCCAGCCAGCCAGTGATCACCGCTTTGCCATTGGCCTCGGTTCCCGGCGGACCGTCAACCTCCGCAGCAAGCGTGTACAGCAGCTGCCTGGCCATTACGTTGTTGCTGTGTTTGTTGACCCTCGAAATCACTTCGGTCAACGGCGGCGAATCGAAAGATAGCAGCGGTTCGGTGTCTTCCGGCACTACGATCTTGCCCCAGCCGCCCTCGAAAGTGCCGCCGGAGTCGTGCCACAGAGAGCTAAATAGCCCGTAGACAAACTCATTGTGGGACAACACCGCTCTATCCATCGCATAGCGCCGGCAAGCGCCCGGAAACTGCCCGGAGAAGGTCACTTCGTTGACACTCTTGTTGGCTGTAATCGTTATGCCGCGTTGAAAGCCGCGACAGCTCCTGTTGGCCAGGCCGAGTCGATTGTCGACGTCGATATTCTCAAGGGGCGGCTCCAGCCGGACGTTGACAGCGTCGGCCGCATGATCGGGTTCAAACCAGTAGCGCACAACCTTGAAGTTCATCAGCAGGGCATTGGGAGCAACGTTGTAAGCACGCAGCGGCTGTCGATCGAAGGCCGCCGGATCGTAGGAACCGACGTCAAACCAGCTGTCGTCAAGCAACAGGTCGCCGCCGATTTCCCGCACCCCCATATGACGAATGTTCTGCGCCAGCTGCCAGACCCGCTCGGTTACAAGAAACGGGTCACCGTAGCCTTTGATAAGCAGGTCACCATCGAGGTGACCGTCCTTCAGCTCACCGCCGGCAAATACTTCGGTACGCCAGCGATAGGTCGGCCCCAGTACATCGAGTGCAACCAGCGTCGTTAACAGCTTAATCGTCGACGCCGGATTACGCGGCTCATCACTACGCCATTCCAGCACCGCCTCCCCGGTCTCCAGATCAGCAACGAATACGCTCAGCGACTCGTGTGCAACGTTACGTGCGTTAAGAGCGCTGCGGACACCAACCGGCAGCTCGGTCTCAGCCGCCTGCACCGCTGTCGCGAAAAGCAGCAGGAAACCCAAAGTACGCCTCATCCCGTCGACTCCACATCTTTGCGATCGTTCAAGTGTTGCTCCAGTACCCGCGTCGCCGTGCGGTGAATAATCCAGGAGGCCAGTGTGACTGCGATCAGACCGACCCCTATAATCCAGTATCCCAACGCTGGTGGCGCTGCGTCGCCCGACATGATCTGACCCAGATTTCTGGCAAGGGTGCCAAGATAAACGTACAACGCGACCGCCGGCAGCATGCCAACGGCAGTGGCGACCAGGTGGTTGCGCGCACTCACGGCCGTTGCACCAAAAGCGTAGTTGAGCAGGTTAAACGGGATGATCAGCGACAGACGGGTCAGAACAATGATGAGAAATGCCCGTTGCCGCAGCGCGACCTCAAGCAATTGCATACGCTCGTTGTCAGCGATTTTTTTGCGTGCCCAGGGGCGCGCGACCCAGCGACCGAACTCAAAGGCACATTGCGCCCCAAGCGGGATGGCAAGCGCCGCGAACAGCAGGCCCGGCAGAAAACCGAAGAGAAAGCCGCCGATCATCATCGCCACGGAGCCTGGTAGAAACAGAACAGTCGCCGCGGCGACGAAGAGCACGTAAGCCACTGGCCCACCGACCGGATGCTGCTGTCCCCACTCCACCAAAGCAGCAACCCACTCGGCCAGCGGCGACAGGTAGAGACCCAGCGCCAGCAGCATGAACGCAGCCGCCAGGCCAAACCGACCCTTTGATGCCGTCATCTACGCACCGGTTTGCGTATCTTCATGGTACGAATCCTGTCAGCCAGCGTTGTTGGCCGGATGCCCAGCAACTCCGCGGCACCGCCCGGACCCGAGACCTTCCATTTTGTCTGTTCGAGTGCCTTCAGCGTATTGCTTCTCTCGAATTCTCGCAGTTCCTTTTCGGACAACACTTCATTGTTCGAGCTTGCCGTGCCGGCAACATCGTCGACACCAGCCTTTAGGCCGGGCATAGACAGGTCGAGTCGCAGGACCTTGCCCGTTGAGAGAATAACCGCGCGTTCAATGACATTCTTGAGTTCGCGCACATTACCGGGCCAGTCGTATGCACGAAGGTTCGCTGTCTGCGCCTGTGTCAAAGTGAGCTCTTCGCGGCCGAAATCTATGCAGGTCTGCTCCATGAAATGCTGCGCAAGCTGCACAATGTCTTCGCCACGCTCCCGCAACGGCGGTACCTCGACAGGAAATACGCTGAGTCGATAAAAGAGATCCTCGCGAAATTCGCCATCGACAATGAGCTGCTCGAGGTTGCGATTGGTCGCGGCGATTACCCGGACGTCGACACTGCGGGTAACGTCGTCACCAACGCGTTCAAACTCGCTTTCCTGTAAAACCCGCAGGAGCTTGCCCTGCAGTTCCAGCGGGATTTCACCGATCTCGTCCAGAAATATGGTGCCACCATCCGCGAGCTGAAAGCGCCCGATCCTGTCGCGATGTGCGCCGGTGAACGCGCCTTTCATGTGACCGAAAAACTCGCTTTCGAACAGCTCCTTCGGAATCGACGCACAGTTCACCTTTACCAGCGGTCCATCGGCGCGTGGACTATGCACATGAATGGCGTGCGCGACCAATTCCTTACCAACGCCAGATTCGCCCTGCACGAGAACGCTTGCCGGCGTTTCGGCAACAGCCTCCACCCTTTCCATCATGCGCCGCAGAGCGGGACTCGTGCCGACGATACGCCCGAAGTTCATCGCAACGTTTACTTCTTCACGAAGATAGTCGCGTTCACGTTCCAGTTCGTCGCGAAGCCTGGCGTTTTCAGCCAGTGTGCGACGTAGTTCCTGCTCCGCCCGGCGCCGGTCGGTCACGTCCTTCGAGGCGACAAGCATTCGATCTACCCGGCCGTCGTCGTCACGATGAGAAATTGCGGACATAACCAGGTCAAGAACCGTGCCGTCTTTCGCCAGCATCTGTCGTTCGAGGTTGTTGAAATCACCCTCGCTTATCAGTTCTTTCAGGCGACCATCCGCGTAGTGTTTTCGATCCCGTACGCTGAAGAAATCGGTTATCGGCCGACCAATCACCTCCTCTCGCTGGAAACCGAGTTTTTGCAGCCAGTGCTCGGTTACCGTGACGATCAGACCATCGCCGTCGACGGTGTGCAGCATCGCAGGTGTCGCCCTGTAGAGGTTTCGGTACTTGAAGTTTGCCCGTGCCTCATCGGAAATTTCTGTGTACATCGCAACCGTCCGCAGGAACTCACCTTTCCGGTCGTACTCAATAAGCGCGTTGGTCAGACAATCGACCACCTCGCCGGACTTTGTGACGAAACTGATCGGCTTGTTTTCGAGCTTGCCGGTCCGCCGCAGTGCGGGGCGAAGCTCATCGCGAACCCGGGCGGCACTTTCCGGCGTCGTGAATTCTTCGGGGCTGTGCCCCACCATGTTGTCACGCTCGAATCCAAGTCTCTCAAGCATCGCGTCGTTAACGTCGAGATAGACGCCATCTTCCGCAATAGAGGTCGCCATGGCCGGCGACTTGCGAAATAGCCACTGGTAGTCTTCCTGCGCAATCATTCGCGCAGTCTATACGGTTTTTCGTGAAAAATGTAACGATATTTCGTAATTAACGATATTTCGTTACACCGAAAATATAGTAAGTGATTGTTTTCAAAGAATTTTAAAAGTTGGCACGGCTTGTGCAATAAGAGCATTGAAACTTAAACATTCTGCACCATCGCAGGGACTTGCGATGCGGCTCAAACTTAGGAAATACCATGAAAAGCAAATACTTTGAGAACGGACTCGCACTGCTGGGAGCCCTGGCAATCCTGATCGGCGTTTCGGCTGCGGCCGGCACAGCGCTGGCTGGCGATGCAGGCACGGTTGAAATCTACCAGGCAGCCCAAAGATAAGTTGAACCCCCCCGGCGGCAGGCCGGCCAGATCTCTCCCCCCCTGATATTCTGGCTGGACGCCCCCGGAACCCACCGATAGGAGTTCGGTGTAAAACGGACCAGGACGGTTCGGCGGCATCCCCCCTGCCGTTATCTCTGAGGCGCCGGAGGCCTTTACAGGGTTCTTCGGCGCCTTTTTTATTGCCGGTGACTAACGGTGCTCTTCCGCCCGCTCGCCGCGAGATTCCGCGCCACGGTTGCTGATCATGCGGCGCAGTTTCTTGAGCCAACGTCGAGCCCAGACGAATTCAATCGCCAGTATGGCAAGGCCTAAAGGAATGACCAGGAAAGCCGGGCCGGGCGCCACGAGCATCACCACGCCCAGCAGCAGCACGCTGACACCGACTACGCTGACAACAATTCGTCGTGCAGTTGCGTAAGTGTAATCAATGGCCTTTTTCATCATGACCCGCGTATTCGCTTAATCAGGTTTCGTCGATGGAAAGGTGCAAGTCGAGGAACTCAAGCGTGCGCCGCCAGGCGTCCTCTGCTACCGCAGCATCATAGTTTTTTCCCGTAGGGTTGGCGAAGGCATGCCGCGCCCCGGGGTAGACGTGCACCTCATGATTCTTGCGCAGGCGTTCAAGCGACTCGCGAAATGCCTCAACCGACGCGACCTTGATACCCGCGTCTTCGGCCCCGAAAAAACCGAGAATCGGCGCACCGACAGGACGCAATAACTCCTCGTCGTCGGTCACCTGGCCGTAGTAGATAACGCTCGCGTCGAGCTCGTCGGGGAACAACTGTGCCGTACCCAGTGACCAACCACCGCCGAAACACCAGCCTAGCGAACCAATGCGCGGTGCGCCGGCCGTATTACTGACGAAATCGAAAGCTGCTCGCAGATTGCTTTTTGCGGGTTCGGGATCTTCGACCGATTCCATCATCAATACACGGGCCTCGCCCGGAGTCTCGGCAACTTTGCCACCGAACAGGTCTACAGCGAAGACGATGTAGCCCTCGCCAGCCAGTCGATCGGCCATCGCCCGGATGTTGTCGTTCAGCCCCCACCACTCATGGATCATGATGATGGCAGGCAGCGGTTCGAACATATCCGCCGGCGCCGAAAAATAACCGTAGACCAGTTCGTCCTTGTACTCGGTGTATGCCATGGTCTGCGAGACCACAGGCCGCGCGGGCGCGAACAGCGCAGCCGGGCTCGGGTCCGTAGTATCGTCGGCATGCTCGGCCGTCATCGCATCAACATTCGCCCGGCCTGCCTCCTTCGCCGCGTCGTCGGTGCTGTCGCCGTCCGATCCACAGGCACCGAGAAGCACCGCCAGCAGGACGGTCGACGTTACGAATAATGTACGTAGAAGTTTGTCTCCAAACATGCGTTCTTCCTGTGCGATGGATCGGCGGATCGCCGGACATGCCAGCTCCGGTGTATTTAAGTGTAATAGAAAAATGCGGCAATTGGCGATGTCTGCCGTAGACTTGGCGCATGAGTCTTCTCGCAGAATCGCTAATCTACCTGCTCGCCGCCGTCGCGGCCGTACCACTAAGCCGGCGCCTCGGGCTTGGCTCCATATTGGGCTATCTGGCCGCCGGCGTCATCATCGGACCGTTTGGCTTTGCCTTTGTGCGCGATCCGGATCACATACTTCACTTCGCCGAACTCGGCGTTGTGTTCCTGCTCTTTATCGTCGGACTTGAACTCAAGCCATCCCGGCTCTGGGTCATGCGCCGCATGGTGTTCGGACTGGGCCTCGCTCAGGTCATTGTAACGGCGCTGGCGCTTGGGCTGGTCGCCTGGCTGTTCGGATTCACGTTAACAACGGCTGTCGTCGTCGGTTTCATCTTCGCTTTATCGTCCACGGCGTTTGTACTGCAGATGCTCGCCGAAAAGAAACAACTCGCGACAAACCACGGCCGAGCAGCCTTTTCGATACTGCTGTTTCAGGATCTGGCGGTTATTCCCCTGATCGCTGTTCTACCCTTACTCGGCGCCAATGCCTCGTTCGACGAAGGCGTCAATTTTGCGCAGATCGGATTGATGATCGCCACCATAGGCGGACTTATCATCGCCGGACGCTATTTGCTGACACCGACATTGAGGATAGCCGCGAGATCGGGAATTCCGGAGATATTCACATCGACAGCGCTTCTGGTTGTTATTGGTTCTGCACTGCTGATGCAGACTGCCGGTATGTCGATGGTTCTCGGTGCATTTATCGCCGGCATGATGCTCGCCGATTCGGAATACCGACATCAGCTCGAGGCAGACATTGCCCCGTTCAAGGGACTCTTGCTCGGCCTGTTCTTTATCGCTGTCGGCATGTCCGTCAACCTCGGACTACTGATAGAGATTCCCGGGCGAATTGCCGTGATCGTTGTGCTGCTAATGGCCACAAAAGGGCTCATCCTGTTCCCACTGGCCCGGCTTTTCGGTATGTGCGATCGCTCCGCGGCTCTCAAACTCGCAGCCGTTCTCGCACAGGGCGGAGAATTCGCCTTCGTGCTGCTGGCGATCGCTGCCACCGAGTCCGTGCTACCGCAAACGGTTATCGAGGAACTGGTGCTTGCCGTCGCTATTTCGATGCTGGCTACACCCTTTCTTTACGCCGCCGCTGAAATGGCAGGTGGGAAAATGCGGAAACCGGAGAAACCCGAATTCGACGAACCGGTCAACACCGAGCACGAGGTACTCATCGTTGGTTTCGGCCGGGTCGGGCAGATCGTCGGCCGCCTGTTAAATATTGTGGGCAGCTCCTTCACCGCACTCGAACGGGATTCATCACAGGTCGAGTTCGTTCGCCGCTACGGTGCAACGGTGCACTACGGCGATGCTTCCCGCCTGGAGCTGTTGCGTGCCGCTGGAGCGGAACACGCGAAGATATTTGTACTGGCGGTATCCAATATCGAAGAATCGATAAGAATCGCGGAGGCCGTCCATCGAAACTATCCGCATCTGAAGATCATCGCGCGCGCCCGCAACCGCCGCCACGCACACAAGCTGATGGACCTCGGTATAGAGCACATTTTCCGCGAAACGCTGTTAACCAGCCTCGCCATGTCGGAGCAGGTGCTGGAAGCTCTTGGCCAGGACCCCGAGAACGCAAAGCACATTGTCGAGGCTTTTCACGAACGCGATTCGCAGCTGCTGCTCGAACAACACGCGATTTACGATTCGGAAGAAAAGCTCATTCAATCCTCCAAGGATACGGCGGTGGAACTGGAATCGCTGCTGGGACGAGACAAGCCCATCAGTTAATGCAACAGCCGCCGATCGCCGAAACTGGCGAGCAGTGCACCGTAGACCTGCATCGCATCCCAGATATTCTGCAGGCGGATATTCTCGTTTTCGGCGTGCTGGTTGTTATCGTGGTTCGCGAGCGGCAGGATCACGATCGGCGCCGCCAGCCGGCTGCCAAACTCATGCAGGGGCAGGCTGCCGCCCATTGTCGGTGTCACTATGAGATCCGGCGCGATCTGTCGCATCAGGCCTGTCAGTCGCAGCGCCATCGGATCGTCCAGCGCGGTTCGCAAGGCCGGGTAGCCGGAATCGTGCCAGTCGATCTTGGCAACCTTTTCGTGAGCGCGAAGAACGTCTGGCGTCGGGTCTTCGTCGACAACGTGAAACCCCTGGTCAATGAGGTGGGCCTCTATCAGACCAAGCGCCCTCGCCGGTGTCTGGTTGGGCACAAGCCGCAGGTCCAGCGACGTCGTTGCGGTCGAAAGCACGATGTTGCGCCCTTTCTTACCAACACCGCCGGCGACGATACCGCGAGCGTTGATCGCCGGCAGCGCAATGAGTTCTTCCAGCCGTTTGCCGTCACCTTCCGGCGTATGTACCGATAATTCGTCTTTCAGTATTTCAGTAACGTCCGGCATCGCCGCTATAGCATCTCGCTCGAGCTCCGTCAGCGGAGCGACGTCATCGTAGTAACCATCAACCAGAATTCGACCGGATGCGTTGCGCATACTGGCCAACAGGTGTGACAGCTGCATGACCGGATTTGGCGCCCAGTTGCCGTAGTGTCCGGAGTGCAGCGGTCTTGCGGGACCGTAGGTCGTAATATCTACCGTGGTCGAACCGCGCACGCCAAAAACCAGTTGTGTCTGGCGGGATTGGTGCATCGGCCCATCGCAGAACAGCAACAGGTCCGCCTCAAAAAGCGCGGCATTTTCTTCGATTATGGCGGCAATCGTCGGCGAACCCTGCTCTTCTTCGCCATCCAGCAAGAGTTTCAGGTTCACCGATAACTCAATACCGTTGTCGGCCAGCGCATCGAGCGTATGCGCGAGTGCCACGATCGGCATTTTGTCATCGCCCGCCGAACGGGCGTAAAGACGCCATTCCGGACCAAAGCGGCCATTGACCGCATCGATATCGACGCGCTGCGCACCCGCCTGAACCGGCCCGTCCAGCAATGTTGGCGAAAACGGTGGGTAAGCCCAGTTTTCCTCCTGTACCGGCTGACCATCGAAATGCGCATAAATCAGCAAGGTTTCCGTGGCGCCAGGGCTCAACAACTCGGCATAGATGTATGGTGCTCCGCCGGCATTCAGCCGCCTGGTTTTAAACCCGCGCGGTTCAAGATATTCGATGATGTGATCGGCATTGCGTTCCATATCGTGGCGGTTCGTCGCGACGTTCGGTAGCGACAACAACGCGACGAAGTCACGCAGAATGTCGGCCTCCCGCTCAACCCGATAAGCGTCGACCGCCGCTTTCGCGATTTCCACTCTGGCCCCGTACTCATCCTGCGCCGCGGCTTTGACAAACATCAGGCCCATAGCAAGGGCAATGACCAGCCGTGTTTGCGACAATCCGTTTGCAACACGCATCAATAATCCTCCTCGTCGTCCCATTCTTTTAGCTTGCTCTTGTCTACCTGCTGCCACTGCCGATCGCTTTCGCGCATGTAGCCCACGACCTTGGCGATTGTGTAAACGATGACGCCGGCAATAAAGACCAACAGATATGTCAGACCATCAGGCATGATAGAACCCCTGCGATATTGCAAGCCATTGTAATGAACAACTCGACAGAACAACAATCTGCCTGGCGCCGTGGCACGTCATTTGTGCGTGAAGCTTTGCGTGAAAACGATGAAGACTTCACGTCGGGCCCGGTCGGGCGGGCGCTCGGTTTGCTTGCAATACCGATGATGCTCGAGATGGCGATGGAATCGATCTTCGCCGTCGTCGATATCGCATTTGTCTCTCGACTGGGGACCGACGCCGTGGCGGCCGTTGGCATTACTGAAGCACTGATCACCGTGCTCTACGGAATCGCCATCGGACTCGGCATGGGAGTAACCGCGATGGTGTCGCGGCGCATCGGTGCCGGCGATACCGCTGGCGCGGCGCAAGTTGCCGGACAGGCAATCTGGGTGGGCGCACTGATATCGATCGTTATCGGCGTAGCGGGCGCCACTCATGCACGCGAACTGCTTGAGTTAATGGGTGCCTCAAGCGGTGTTATCGAACAGGGCGAGGGTTTTACGACCGTTTTGCTGGGCGGTTCGGTCAGTATCATCTACCTGTTCCTGCTGAACGCGGCGTTTCGCGGTGCTGGCGATGCCGCCATTGCGCTGCGTTCGCTGTGGCTTGCGAATGGCATTAACATCGTTCTGGATCCGTGCCTGATTTTCGGCCTTGGACCATTTCCGGAACTGGGCGTTACTGGCGCCGCCGTTGCAACCACCATCGGCCGCAGCGTCGGCGTTGTCTACCAGCTCTGGTATCTGCTGGACGGTCGCGGTCGGCTCCGTTTTCAATACCGGTATCTGCGCTTCAATCTGACGCTGTCAGTGCGCATCGTTCGCATTTCGATGGGCGGCATCGGGCAGTTCATTATCGCAACCGCAAGCTGGATCGCCGTTATGCGCATCGTCGCACTTTACGGCAGCGCCGCGATCGCCGCGTATACGATTGCACTGCGCATGATGGAATTCATTTTCCTGCCGGCGTGGGGCCTCGGTAACGCGGCGGCCACACTGGTCGGTCAAAACCTTGGCGCAAACCAACCGGAACGCGCGGAAAAATCCGCCTGGGCTGCAGCGCGATACAACACACTCTTCATGACATTGGCGGGCGTGTTTCTGCTGATCTTCGCCGAGTTCATCACCGGACTGTTTACCAACGAAGCCGCCGTCCTCGAGTGGGGCACAAACTGTCTGCAGATACTCGCGATCGGCATCCCTATGTATGCGGTCGGTATGGTCGTCGTGCAGGCACTGAATGGCGCTGGCGACACGATCACGCCGGCGATACTGAACCTGATTTGTTTCTGGCTGATACAGATACCGCTGGCCTACTGGCTCGCGACCGGAACCTCCCTGGGGCCGAACGGAGCCTTCCTCGCCATTGTGATCGCGGAATCGCTGTTGACCATTCTCGCCACGCTCGTTTTCAGAACCGGCACATGGAAGTTACAAACAGTGTAAATTCGCGGCTTTCGTTCCGGGTACAGGACAGTTTAATGACAGACATATCGAGACTCGCCAACATGGCCGAGATTTTCAGCGCCATCGTCGTCGTCGGCGGTATTATTTTTGCGGTTCTGCAAATGCGCCAAACCCGGCAACAACGGCGGGAACTGGCGGCGATCGAACTGTTTCGCTCTTTTGGCAGCCCGCAATTCTCGGATGCTTACCAGAATGTGTTGCACTACCCGGACGGGCTCTCCGCTGCAGCATTGAAAGCCGGATACCCGAATGGCGAGCAGCACGCCATGCTGATCGCCACGACCCTGGAGAGTGTCGGCGTGATGATGCACCAGCGTATCGTTCCATCAACAGTGGTCAGCAATCTGATCGGTTCCAGCACGATGATCTTATGGGGAAAACTGGAGCTCTGGACGAAGGAACTCCGCGAGGAACTCGATAATCCCTATGCATTCGAGTGGTTCCAGTGGCTGGCGATTCAGTTGGAAAAACTGCATGACGAGTCATCTTCACCCGCCTATGAATCCAAAATCGACTGGGCGCCCAAGAACTTCGGCAACGAAATCTAGCGTATTGCGACGTGTCTGAAACCAAACTAATTGAAATTCGTAACGCTACTATCTGGCGCGGCTCTACCTGCGTCTTCGAGAACCTCACACTCGACATCGAACAACATGAACGTGTCGCGATTCTGGGACCGAACGGATCGGGAAAAACGACGCTGTTAAAAGCCATCAACCGCGAACTGTATCCGGTTGTAAAAACAGGTTCCTGTCTTCGGATTCTCGGCAAGGAGCGCTGGAACGTCTGGGAGTTGCGCAAACGCATCGGTGTCGTATCCAACGATTTGCAGCAACGCTACACACCGACGACATCAGCGCTTGAAGTTGTCGTTTCCGGATTTCACTCCAGCATAGGAATACATGGGCTGCTGGCCGATCGTGTTACGCGGGATCAGGTGCGTGCGGCGAGGAAGACCCTCGCAGAACTGGGGGTCGAGTCGCTCTGCGATACGCCCCTCGAGTACATGTCTACAGGTCAGCAGCGCCGCTGCCTGCTGGCAAGGGCGCTGGTGCATGACCCGGCAACGCTGATTCTCGACGAGCCGACCTCGGGACTCGACTTCGCCGCCAGCTTCGACTACCTCGATCGCGTGCGGCAGCTCGCTCAGCAGGGTCGAAACATCGTTATCGTGACCCATCATCTGAACGAGATACCGCCGGAAATGGATCGTGTAGTCCTGCTACAAGCCGGGGAGATCGTGGCTGACGGCCGAAAGACGGACGTTCTGACCAGCGAGCAACTCAGCCGGGTCTACGAGACGCCCATCCGGGTCGCTGAAGTAGACGGCTACTACCTGGCCTACCCCGGCAAAGGCTGACCGGGATTGAAAAACGTGACCTGTTTACGATACTTCAGGCCGTTCATGACCTATTCTCCATCTTATGTTGAAGACTGCCCGGAACATTCTTAGCAGCGCACCGCTGATCGCGATGCCTGCATTTGCAGCAGATAGTGAGCTGCAAACAGGAATCACCAGCGTTGGTCCTGCGAAGTTCCTGTTTACGCTTGCGGCGGCGCTGTTATTGACCCTGATCTTTCGCTCCACCGCCAACCATCTGGCGCGCTATGCGAGCACCAGGATCGGCAAATGGCGCATCCGGGCCGCACTCGCAAAACGCAGTCCTGACGCACTCCATGACTTCATCATTCCGGGCGCGTACGGCGGCCTCGCGAAGCTGGACCACGCCATGCTGACTGCGGGCGGGATTCTCTGCATACAGACAAAGCACTACAGCGGCGTCGTTTTTGGCGCCGAGGACGAGGCACAGTGGACAAATGTTGACGGCGTCACGCGACGTCGCTTCCTGAATCCGGTTATCCAGAATGAGGGTCGCCGGCGGGCGTTACAAAAAGTAGTCCCGGATGTGCCGGTAGCGAATCTGGTTATTTTCACGGGCTCGGTCGAATTCGCTTCGCCGCCACCCAAAAACGTCATTCACATTGACGAACTCGAAAGCTATGTTGCAAGGTTCGTTTTCGGGCCCAGCAAGATCGACGACTGGCACACGGTGTGGTTAACGGTCAAAGCGGCGGCTATGACCGATGCCGATACGCGCAAGGACCTGCAGGCCCAGTTGGGCTTCGGTTAGAACGCAGCCAATACACGGCGGCAACGCCGATGCTCTATACTCAGCCGCAGCTTAAAGCCTGAGGCATAGTGTATGGAAACCACCCAGACTCTGATTTCGTCACCCATGGGCGTTCTCGCGGTGCTCTGTATTGTTGCCGCTTTCTTCTTCCTGCTGGCCCAGCTCACCAGGGCGCGATTATTCAACTACGTGCCACCCTTGTTGTTCATCTACGCCACGCCGGTCTTTCTCAGCAACCTGACCATCGCCGGGGCCACGGTTATACCCAACAAGTCAATCATCTACACCGGACTCAGCCAGTTTGTGCTGCCAGTGTTTATCGTACTGATGTTGATCCGGGTAAACGTTCCGGCCGTCGTCAGGGTAATGGGGAAAGGTGTGCTCGTTATGCTCATGGGCACCGCCGGCGTCGTGGTCGGCGGAGTCATTTCCTACGTCATCGTACACGGCTGGTTACCGGAAGACTCCTGGAGAGGCTTCGGCACGCTCGCCGGAAGCTGGATTGGCGGTACTGCGAACATGCTGGCTACCAAGGAAATGCTCGGTGCCTCCGAGGCGCAGCTCGGGCTGGCGGTTGTCGCCGACAATGTAATCTACCTCGTTTGGCTGCCGCTGCTGCTGATGTCACGCGACTTTGCCGATAAATTCAACCGCTGGGCGCGCGTCCCGGCAGACCGGCTCGCAGCCATGGATGCGGCGGCTGAGATGCATATCGAAGAAGATCGGGCGCCAACAATGCCACAGTATCTTTATCTGGCTGCTGTCGTCTTTGCCGTAACCGCCCTGTGCCATGCCCTGGCGCCGGTGATCGCGGCATGGGTCGCTACTGCATCGCCGGGGCTGGCCGGCATATTCTCAGAGACGACGGTACGTATTCTGCTGGTAACGACGATTGCGCTGGCGCTCTCCACAACGCCGGTATCGTCGCTGCCCAACTCGACCGCGATAGGTACAGCGCTGGTCTACCTGTTTGTCGCCGGTATGGGTGCTCGGGCCGAGATCGCCGGCCTGAGTGATGCGCCGGCATTCGTACTCGGCGCGTTTATCTGGATATTTATCCACGGCCTCTTCATGTTGGCGGGAGCGTGGATTTTCCGGGTGGATGTGCATAGCGTGGCAATCGCCTCTGCCGCAAACATCGGGGCAGCGGCATCCGCACCCATCGTCGCTGCCCATCACCGGCCGAATCTTGTACCGGCATCGATACTCCTCGCCCTGCTGGGCTACGCACTGGGTAACTACCTTGCGCCGCTAACCGGGCATCTCGCAAGAATCGCCGCCGGCCAGTAGCGATGTGGATGAGGTATGTCAGGCGCGCCGCATTGACGATCGTCGCAGTTACTCTCGTCATCAGCTTAGCGGCCGTTCTGCTTTGGCGTGACCGGCCAAGCCTGGAGTCCATCAAATGGCCAACACCTGCAGTCGCGTCGTCGGCGGACGCCGATTCGGTAACAGTTACCTGGCTGGGTGTTACAAGCCTGTTGTTCGATGACGGCGAGACGCAGATCCTCATCGACGGCTTTTTCTCGCGACCCTCGCTCGCGGATATTCTGCTGCAGCGCCCGGTGGAAAACGATGCACCGCAGATAAACTACGTCATGAATGAATTCCGCATGCGGCGTCTGGCCGCCATCATTCCGGTACACAGTCACTTCGATCATGCGATGGACATCGGCGCTATCGCCAATCGCTCCAGCGCGTCAATCGTGGGCTCCGAGTCCACGGCGCAACTCGCTCGCGGTGCCGGTGTTCCGGAGGACCAGATAAGTATTGCCGACGACGGTGCGAGCTTCGAATTCGGTGCATTTCGCGTCACGCTGATCATGGCAAGACACGCACCGATTGGCTGGCGCGGATCGGTACCGCTGGATGGCGAGATCGAAGCCCCATTGACCATGCCGCAACCGGTGACGGCCTGGCGCATGGGCGGCGCCTATACCGTCATTGTCGAACACCCACAGGGTACAGCGCTGGTGCAGGGCAGCGCAGGCTACCGCAAGTACAGACTACTGGGAGTTCCCGCAGACGTCGTATTTCTGAGTGTTGCGCAGCTAAACACCCTGGGTCGCGACTACGCGGATTTGTATTGGCAGCACACAGTCACAGCGACCGGCAGCCACAGTGTTTATCCAATTCACTTCGACGATTACACAAAGCCGTTTGGTGAGACTGTTTTGCCACCGAGGATTGTCGACAACTTCGAAAAAACCGCTGCCTGGCTGGATGAAATCCAACGCCGGTGGGATGTCGATACCTCGTTATTCATGCCGGAATTTGGCAAGCCAATCGCGATATTTTCTCAACCGGCAACCGAGCCCTGATCCGGAACCAGTTCCGGCAGACTGCTACGACCATCGATCAGTGCCTGCTTACGGCTGCGACTGAGCCGCTTGATTCGATACTCGATCCGTGAAGCGGCCGACCGGTCGCCGATGACCGACGAGTAAACCAGCGTTAACGGCCCACGTCCCTTGAGGTACTTCGCGCCACGAGGGCTGTCCTCGTGTTCGCTTACCCGCCGCTTAACGTCGGCAGCAATACCGGTGTAGTAGGTGTCGTCGGCACAGCGCAGGATGTAAACGCTGTATTGCACATCCGTCATCGTCAGTTCCCGCTTCGGACACGCTCGACCGACGATGGATATTTTTGCAGAAGCGGAGTTGGACGGATCGGTCGCGGCGCGAAGTTACCGCCGCAGTTTGGGCAAACCCCGGCAAGGTCGCCGTCGACGCAATCCCGGCAAAACGTGCACTCGAAGGAACAGATCATGGCTTCTGCCGATGCCGGCGGCAGGTCCTTGTCACAGTGCTCGCAGTTGGGCCTGATCTGCAACACGGCTCAGGCATTACCTCCAACGAGGATGTCGCCAAACACCCTGAACGCACCGGCCTCAATACTCTCGAGGTTCTCGACGGTATCCGACCAGGTCAGAACGATGTCGTCACTGCCGTCCAGTTCGTCAGCGGCTTCATGCAACCGCAACGTCAGTACGTTTCCCGTCAAACCGGCCTCGCGGATCAGATCGTGCCCGCCGTACTGGGTCTCGTTGATCTCCAGGTAAATAGACTCGTCGAACTCATCGTCGACGGTGCGCATCAACAACAGGTAATCGGAAATATCCCCTTCATCCGTCGTTTTCGCAAAAAATAGCATCGTGGCGTTTTCGCGAACATCGAACGCGACCGTATCGTACTGACGACTATCAACCATTGGCTTTCCTCGTTTTCGCGATTATCTCATCTTTTTGCGCCCAGGTTTCGCCCAACCACGCGTGCAGCTCTTTGCGAAACTCGCGATCGCTCTGATAGTCGCCAGCGATGAGCCAGTCTTCGAGTGCCAGCTCGCGAACCTCGGCGATGACATTGACCGCCCGGCCACAGCACATATCCCAGAAACTTGTTGCGCCGTCCGGATAGATCAATGTGACATCGACGATGCTAGTGAAGAGCTCACCCATCGACGACAGGGCAACGGCGAGCCCACCGGCACGCGGCTGCAGCAGGTGTCGATAGGGAGATTTCCGTTCCAAGCGCTTTTCTTCCGAGAAGCGCGTGCCCTCGATGAAATTCAGGACTGTTGTAGGGGTATCCCGAAACTTCTCACACGCCAGGCGCGTAGTTTCCAGATCCTTACCCTTCATGTGCGGGTTTTTCGCCAGATACGATGGTGAATAACGCTTCATGAACGGCATGTCCATCGCCCACCAGGCCATGCCGAGAAACGGGAACCAGATGAGTTCCTGCTTGATAAAGAACTTCGGAAACGGCACACGACGATTGAATACCGCCTGCAACATCACGATATCGACCCACGTCTGATGATTCGCCATCACCAGATACCAGCCATCGCGCCGCAGATTTTCGAGCCCACGGCTCTCCAGTTTTAGCGAGCCGGCGTTTCTTATGACCCAGGTATTGACGCTAATCCAGTTTTCACCGATAGCCATCAGAACGCGGGTTGCAAGGCGTCGCAGCGCGGGAACGGGCAGCAATAGTTTGATGATTGCCAACGGCATAATCGGCACGAACCAGAACACGGTATTAACGGTCAGGACGCCAAAGAAAAGCACGCCACGCACATTGCGAAAAAAGCTCGTCACTGTAATTCTTGGCTCACCGAAAAAGAGCTGCATTCTAGCCTGAATCGTAGCGCCGGGCATGGCCCTTGCTGACTTGCAGCCCTTGCAGTACGGTGACCCTATGAGCGAGCGCATGACGACAATAAGAGCGCTGCAGGCCGCCCGGGATTCCGACGATGGCCGCTACGGCGTGCTGCTGGAGAACGGCAGCATGGAACTCGGTTATTACAAACCATCCGGTACTGACGAGCAGGAACCTCACGATCAGGACGAGATTTATATCGTGCAGACCGGGTCCGGCAACTTCATCTGTGGCGAAAAGACCATTGCCTTTGCGCCCGGCGATGCCTTGTTTGTCGCTGCAGGCGTTCCACATCGATTCGTGGACTTCAGCGCCGACTTTGCCGCCTGGGTCGTTTTCTACGGCCCGAAAGGGGGAGAGTCCTGAGCACGATATCCCGATGATGCGTGTTGATTGCGAGGGGTTAAGCCAATGACCTGGCGCGCTGCCGTGCTGGCCGTCGCAGCGGCCGCAATCATCGTCGTTGCCGCCCTGGCCGACCCCATCCCGCAGGACCCGCTGTATTACCTGTTCGCCGATAATCGTCCAATGAGCGGCATCCCGAACTTCCTGAACGTCATGTCGAATCTGCCGTTCCTGATCGTCGGCATTATGGGTTGGCGAGTTATTGCGACGAACCCGGAAACAGTGACGCCGGACACGCACCTCGCCTGGAACGTCTTCTTCTTCGGTATCGCGCTGACCGCCCTGGGATCGGGCTACTTTCACTGGCGCCCCGACAACGACTCACTGATCTGGGATCGGCTGCCGATGACTATCGCCTTCATGAGCCTGGTGTCCATTGTTGTTGCCGAGTACTTTTCGACGACGCTGGGCAGGAAATTGCTGCTTCCCCTGCTGTTCACCGGCGCTGCGTCTGTTGCCTACTGGGCGTACACGGAATCGATCGGCGCCGGAGATCTTCGCCCTTACGCCGTCGTGCAGTTCCTTCCTATGCTATTGATCCCAATGATTATTTCCCTCTACCGCGCGCGCAGCGATCTTGGCCGTTACATCTGGTGGATGATTGCTTTTTATCTGGCTGCCAAAGTCGCCGAGCACTTTGACGCCAGCTTGTACGACGCCGGCAATATTGTCAGCGGCCACTCGATCAAACACCTGGCCGCATCACTCGCACCGGCGAGTCTGCTGTACGGTCTGATGCGCAGGCGCGGTCGTGGCTGAGGGCGTATACGGCGGTAGCTGCCATTGTGGTGCTATCGGCTTCTCCTACGAGTGTGCTGCTGACCCGGGGTGCTGGTCGGTACGAGCCTGTCAGTGCCGCTTCTGCCGATCTCATGATGCAATGAGTACGTCCGATCCAGCGGCGAAAATCGAATTTCACGCGGCGCAGGCCGCGCAGCTGAATCGCTATCGATTCGGACTGAAGACGGCAGACTTTCTGCTATGCAGAAACTGCGGCGTCTATACCGGCGCCGTTATAGAAACGCAAAAGGGGCGATTCGGGATCATCAATACGCATGCGCTGCGGCCTGCGGTGGAGAATCTCGCCGATCCGATGCCCGCCAGCTATGACGGTGAAGTCCAAACCCGCCGCATTGCGAGACGGGAAGAACGCTGGTCTCCGGTCGCCGACGTACCCTGGTAGAAACCTGCTCGACACAGCGTTACCATGCGTCCGCCGGCCGGGCCGGTCGACATAACATGCGTAAGGAAATCTGGATGACGGTTGCAAAACGAATTGACGGTAAAGCCAAGGCCGCGGAACTCGCGGAGTCGATCACCCGGGAGACAGCGGCATTACTCGACGAACATGGTATCAAGCCAGGGCTTGCCGTCGTTATTGTCGGCGAAGACCCGGCGAGCCAGGTCTATGTGCGGAACAAGAAACGCACCGCCGAGACTTGCGGCTTCCATTCCGTGCAGCACACGCTCGCCGCCGATACCGCGCAGGCCGACGTGCTGCGGCTCATAGACGAGCTGAACAACAACGATGCCATTCACGGCATCCTGGTACAGCTGCCGCTGCCCGGGCACCTGGACGAACAGGCCGTCACACAAGCCGTCACACCATCAAAAGACGTCGACGGATTTCATTTCATCAATATCGGCAAGTTAACGGCCGGACGTACCGCCGACGCCTTCGTTCCCTGCACACCGGCGGGCTGTATGCTGATGATCGCTGACGAAATCGGCGGCGATCTTTCCGGCAAGAACGCTGTTGTTATCGGTCGTTCAAACATCGTTGGCAAGCCGATGGCCTCGCTGCTATTGCAGGCAAACGCTACCGTCACCGTGACCCACAGCCGTACCAGGGATTTGGCGCAGGTCGTTGCCGGCGCCGACATCGTTGTCGCGGCGGTCGGCCGGCCGGATATGGTCAAGGCGGACTGGGTAAAACCCGGTGCCATCGTCATCGATGTCGGCATCAACCGCGTTGAGAAGACGGTTGATGGCGAAACGAAGATGGGCCTGACCGGCGATGTCGACTACGACGATGTCTGCACAGTTGCCGGCGCGGTAACACCGGTTCCCGGTGGTGTCGGTCCGATGACAATCTCGATGCTAATGGCCAATACCCTGCGCTCGGCGCGACTTGCCGCCGGGCTCGAGGCTTAAACGAAGCGCATGATTCCGCAGAACGCTGAAGACTTCCGTACCATCTGGCTGAGTCCGGACGATCAGACCGTTGTACAGATCATCGATCAGCGCCTGCTGCCGCACGAGTACCGCATTCACGACCTGCGCGCCTGGCAGGATGGCGTTGTCGCTATCGCCGATATGTATGTGCGTGGCGCACCTCTTATCGGCGCGACTGCGGCCTGGAGCCTGTACCTCGCATCTCTGCACGCAGACGATCCCGGCCAGGAGATTCAGATCGCGGCCGAGGCGCTCCTGCAGTCACGACCGACCGCCGTCAATCTCCGCTGGGCAGTCGAACGGGTGCTGGCCCGGCTGCAATCGGCCGGCAGCGGCGATGAGTTAAGGACAGTGGCGCGAAGCGAAGCCGAAAATATCTGCGACGAAGACGTCGAAATCAGCCGCGGCATCGGCAATCACGGATTGCCGCTGATCGAGGCGATTGCAGCGAAGAAAAACGGCGGACCGGTAAACGTACTCACACACTGCAACGCCGGTTCGCTCGCGACGATAAACTGGGGCACGGCAACGGCACCGATTTACTTCGCACATCAAAAGGGTATCGACGTGCATGTCTGGGTTGACGAAACGCGGCCTCGTAACCAGGGCTCGCAACTCACTGCCTGGGAACTCGCAGCCAACGGTGTACCGCATACTTTGATCGTCGACAACGCCGGCGGCCACCTGATGCAGCATGGGATGGTCGACATCGTCATCACCGGCACCGATCGCACCACACGCTGTGGCGATGTCGCCAATAAGATAGGCACCTATCTGAAAGCGTTGGCCGCCGACGACAACACGGTGCCGTTCTACGTCGCTCTGCCGTCGACGACCATCGACTGGGAGAGCCGTGACGGCGTCGCCGAGATACCCATCGAGGAACGTGATCCGGCCGAAGTTACGGATATCTACGGCGTGAGCAACGGCGTGACGACGCATGTTCGCACTACCGCACCCGGCACGCCGGTCAGCAACTATGCGTTCGACGTAACACCCGCACGACTCGTAACAGGCCTGATCACCGAGCGTGGCGTTTGTAACGCCAGCGAAAAGGGCCTGCTCGGCCTGTTTCCGGAAATGGACTCGAAGTGACTATCGATGAAGGCTATATCAAGTACCAAAGCCACTGGTCTCCCGGCGAGGCACCCAGCGCGGCTGTAGCTTGCCAGATCGAGGAAACACGAAGACCGCTGTTCGAGGCCGGGCTGATTGGCCATTACGAAGAACACAATGTCGGCTTCGGCAATATCAGTGTGCGCTGTGGAGCGCCGGGACAGTTTCTTATCACCGGCACACAGACCGGGCATATCGAACAGACGACCGAGCAGCATTACTCGTTGGTGACCTCATACGACATTGCCAGAAATGAAGTCACCTGCAGCGGCCCGGTACAGGCGTCCTCCGAAGCGATGACGCATGCCGCAATTTACGAGCTCGATGCTGCGATAGCAGCAGTCGTTCATGTACATAGCCGCTCGCTCTGGGACCGCCACCTCAACCGCCTGCCGACAACGAACGTCGATATCGGCTATGGAACACCGGAGATGGCACAGGAGTTTCAGCGGCTGTACTCGGAAACCGTATTCTGTACTCAGGGTATAGCGGTCATGGGCGGTCACGACGAAGGGCTGATTAGTTTCGGCATATCGCTGCAGCAGGCGACGATAAGAATACTGTCGTTGCTGCAGAACCAATAGCACCACACCATATGACTATCAGGGTGTGCAGTCTGCGACCTTAGGCTGACATTGATCGGGGACTCGTATTACCCGCTATTGTCCGGCACAATCCGGACAATCTGAATGTTAATTTTCTGGAATGCCACTATATCTCCGTTGATGTATGGACAAGCTAAATGAGTATGCGAAACTTCAGGATAGTCGCCATCCCAACACTTGCCCTTTTAACTGTCTGCGCTTGCGCGTCGAATTTCGCCGTTTATGAGTCGCCAACTTCCGGGCAGCTTTCGAGGATTACTTTCGCTAATACGGCAACCAAGCAGAAAGTGGGCCTCGCAACATTCGATGACGGAACCACCTGTACGAGAAGACGACATATTCAGTTTGGCAATGAAGACGGGATTCCCGCTGGAGGGTATCGCTCGCTGACTGTAGTCGCTGACAAGAAATTCACACTATTTGCATCGCTGGATACTATCCAAAACGACGAATATGGTGTCGACATAGGGATTACCGGCGGCGGGCCAGCGCCAGTCATGACACGCACTGTTACGGCGATTGGATGCAATGCGAGATTATCGTTTGAGGTAGAGCCCGACACTGACTATCGCGTAGTGATATCTGAACCGGTATCTTCAGAGTCTTGTTCCGTCGTGGTTTCAGAGGTTAACGAGGAAGGTGAGCTTGTAGCAGTGGAAACAGCTCAAAGAATTTTCCGGTCTCCGCGGGGTGAGCTAGGGTCTTTTTGCGAACCGTTATGATAAGTAGCACACAATTCGCGTCCGGTTTAATCGCCGGGATTCTTGCACTGCCGGCCTTTGCGCTGGATCTCGATGAATATCAGATTGTCGACCTGAGCCATTCCTACAGCAGCGATACCCTGTATTGGCCAACCTCACCGTCGCAGTTCGAGAAAAAGGAGATCTCGTTCGGAGAGACGGAAGGGGGCTGGTTTTACTCGGCCTATTCGATCTGCACACCGGAGCACGGCGGCACACACCTGGACGCTCCCCTGCACTTTTCGGCGGATGGTCAACCGGCAGACAGAGTTCCTCTGGACAGTTTGATCGGTAACGCTGTCGTCATCGACATCAGCTCCAAAGCTGCCGGCGATCGCAATTATCTGCTTAGCGCACACGACGTGCTTTTGTTCGAGGAAGCACACGGACTCATCCAACCGGGAGACATCGTGCTGCTGCGTACGGATTGGGATCAGTACTGGCCTGATGCCAAAGCCTATCTGGGCGACGACAAGCCCGGGGACGCCAGCAAACTGCAGTTCCCATCGTATGGAGAGAGCGCAGCGCGGCTGCTGGTCGAAGAACGAAAGGTTGCAGTCCTCGGTGTGGATACCGCGTCAGCCGACTATGGAAAGTCCAGGGACTTCATCGTGCATCGTATCGCCGCCGAACACGACGTCAGCAACCTCGAAAACCTGACGAATCTTGATAAGTTGCCGCCGACCGGAGCGCTGGTTTTCGCCCTGCCAATGAAAATTGAGGGTGGTTCCGGGGCCCCGGCTCGCGTAGTTGCCCTCGTTCCGGTCAGGTAACGTCATCCCGCGACGAACAGGGCAACGCTTGCGCCACATTCCGCTCATGCTTGTTGCATTTGCGGTAGTCGCTCCGTAGTGTATTTGGACTTCCCTGAATTCCCTGGTGCCACAGCATGGCTTACGATGAAGGCGTCGCAGAACGAATCCGTAGTGTCTTCGATGGTCGGATTGACATCGTCGAAAAGAAGATGTTCGGTGGTATTGCCTTCATGCACTCCGGAAACATGTGCTGCGGCGTTAAAGACGAACTTCTCATGGCACGAGTTGGGCCTGACAAGTACTCGACTGCGCTGAAACTCCCCTACGCGCGGGAAATGGATTTCACAGGCAAACCGCTGACGGGATTCGTCTACGTAGATCCACCGGGGTTTGCAGAAAGCGACCAGCTCGACGGGTGGATAGAGCTGTGTCAGGACTTCACCGGTTCACTACCCGCCAAGTAGGTCCGAAACCGACTCCAGAGAGAAAATAAACGTGCGGCAGGACTTTATTGACTGCAGCTCCTTGTCATCGGCAAGCGCCTGAAACCTGGATGCTTTTACGGCACGGATAGACGGTCTCTCGAAAGCCCGATTCGTACTTTGCCTAACCGCTATACGCCGAGGTTTTCCGGCTCTGTCGATGTCGAAACAAACCTGTACCTCCGCCTCAATACGATCGCGCCTCGCCTTGCGCGGGTAGGTGGGCGCCACAGTGTGAGTCGGAATGCGCTCGCCAACGCTGTCCCTGATCTTTGCGTGTACCGGCTCCTCCTCGGCCATCAGGGGCAGGGTCGCTGCGATGAACACCGTCAACAGCAGCCAGCGTCGCATCACTCCTGCTCCTTATCGGGCGGGGGCGGCACGCTGCGACGGTCGTCGATAGTAATTTGCTCGGCAACAGGGTCGACTTCGTCGAGGTACAGCCCTTTGACCTCTTTGAGTTTTTCGGACTTTGGATTGAGCGCCTGCCCCTTTTTGATATCGGCCTCCGATTCTTCGAAGCGTTTCAGTTGCAGATAAACAATCGCCCGATTGTTGTAAGTCCTCCAATGATAAGGATCGATATCAATCACCCAGTTGCAGTGCTCAAGTGCAGTTTCCAGCTGATTGATTAGCAGAAACCCGGCACACAGATTTGCGTGCGCGGTTTTTTCCTCGCGCTGCCCCTGCGCCGCGTTGAGGCCCTTCAGCGTCAGCCTGACGCCTTCTTCGCCGTCGCCCGCCAGCAGCGCATTGGCGCCATCGTAGAGAAAGATATTTCTTGGACCAAGAACCGTTTTGGTGCCCGTTTCTTCCTGCGCATGCGCGTAAACCCCTGCCAGCGCCAAAACCGCGAGCAGGACCAGGCGCTTGCTCATGGTCTAGTCTCCGACGGCCAGATGCCGGGAAAAGAACGCCGTCGTTCGCCGCCATGACAGTGCGGCCGCCTTTTCGTCGTAACGAGGAGTGGTGTCGTTGTGAAACCCGTGGTCGGCACCCGCGTATTGAAATTCTTCATAGCTCGTGCCAGCCGACTTCAATGCCTTCTCAAAGCCCGGCCAACTCGCGTTAACGCGCTCATCGAGTGCGCCATGATGCAACATCAGGGGCTCATCGATAGAGGCCGCTTCGGCCGGGTCCGGATGTCGCCCGTAGTAAGCGACAGCGGCACTAAGCGTCGGCACGCGTATCGCCAGGCGCATGGACATGCTGCCGCCGAAACAGAATCCGACAGACCCGACTTTGCCGCTGCAATCGGGGTGTTCCTGCAAGTAAGCGACCGCTGCAACGAAGTCCTCGACCATCTCGTCGCGATCGCGTTCGCGCTGCAATACCCTGCCGTCATCGTCGTTGCCCGGATAACCGCCCAGCGGAGTCAGCGCGTCCGGCGCAAATGCGATAAACCCGGCAACGGCCAGGCGCCGCGCAACATCCTCAATGTAAGGATTAAGCCCGCGGTTTTCGTGGATAACGACGACACCGGGTAACTTGTGCTGGATAATCCGCGGCCGTGCATAATAGCCTTTCATTACGCCCGCCCCGGCCGGCGACGCGTACTTCTTGTAGCTCGCCGTTATCGAGGCATCGTCAGGATCGACTTGTTGTGCCAGCGCGTAGTCCGGGCTCAGGCTGGCGAGAATCGCGGCCGCGGCCGTCATCGAGGCTGTAATCTTCGCCGTACTGTCGAGAAACTGCCGTCGGCTGATCTGGCCATGCACATAGCCGTCGAACAATCGCATGACACGCTTGTCATAGTTGCTCTTACGAGCCACTGATGTAGTGCTCGAGGTGTTCGATCTCTTCCTTCTGGTCGGTGATGATCGCCTGCACCAGGTCGCCGATCGAAATCATTCCGGAAACGACACCATCGTCAACAACCGGAAGGTGTCGAATTTTACGCTCGGTCATGACCGTCATGCAGTCATTGACGGTTTCCTGCGAGTTTGCCGTAAAGACATCAGGCGTCATGATCTCGCCCACCTCGGTTGACTCGGACGAGCGCCCCTTGATGATCACTTTCCGCGCGTAGTCACGCTCAGTTACGATGCCCAGGAGCTTGTCGTCCTGCATGACCAGCAGCGAGCCCACCGCCTTGTCCGCCATGAGTTTGATGGCATCGAGAACCGAGGTCTCGGCCGTTACCGAGATGATGTCCCGGCCCTTGCCGTCGAGTAGATGCTGTACCAGTTTCATACCGCCTCCCGTTGCTGGCGCCCGGTCGGCGGACGCCTTTACAGGAAGATACTAGCACTGTTGGTGTTCAGTTTTCCTGCTCAACCGCGCCGCGAATGTTCGAGAAAGACAGGCCGCCGCTACCATCGTCGATAATAATCAGGTCACTGTCGACGTCAGATACGGTAATTCCACCAGAGCCGTCGTCAACCGTCACGCTGCCCTGAACGTGCTTTACCGCAATGCTCCCGGAGCCATCGACAATAAATACGTCACCGCCGGCACCGACGACATCGATTGAGCCGGAGCCGTCGTCGATGTTCACCCCTGCCACATTGGCGATATCGATCGAACCGGAGCCGTCCTCTATCGTCAGGTCGCCGAGAATATCTACAATATCGATTGAACCGGACCCGTCATCGATCTTCACGGCCAGCCCTTGTGGCACGCTGACTTCCAGGTCGATGTAAGAGTCCGAGTGCCGACCCATAAAACCGTTGGAGAATAATGCCTTCAGACGAGCGTCGCTGCCGCTTCTCTGCAACGACAACATCACCCGCTTTTCGATAATCCTGACGGCATCTTCCGCATCGGCGTCAGGCACCGTAATCACAGCCTTGACGGTAATCTTGCCAAGTCCAGCAACTCCCCGGACGTCCATGCTGCCGGCACCGGCATCAATCGACAAGCGGTCGAGCCCGTCGGCGTCCAGCTCCATACTCCGAACTTCTTCGTAGTCTTTCCAGCCTGCGTGAGCAAGACTCACCACGAACATCGCCATCACTATAAAACTGCGCATGAAAATCTCCCTTCAGTTCTGTCTTTCAGCGTCTTTTGTAGTGATTAGACGCGCGCCGAACGGTTTTGGTTGCAAGCGGAGTTTTTTTGTCGTCGATCTAGCGTTGAACAGCGAATTGCTCGAGGCGCGAAGCCAGTTCGGCAGCGGGAAGCCACTTGCCCCGTAGCATAACGCCATGAATTCTCTCGCTGTTTGCAATATCGATCAATGGATTGGCATCGAGAAGGATCAGATCCGCGTCTTTGCCGGCGGCAACGATGCCGCCGTTTGAAGCCAGGAACTCTGCAACGGCCGCGGTGCCCGTACGCAGTGCTTCGTAGGGGCTGAGGCCGGCGGCAACCAATGCGCTGAGCTCTCTGTGCGTTGAAAAACCGGGCACGTTAAACGTCTGTGGTGCGTCGGAGCCAAGCAGCAAGCCGGCGCCCGCACGATGCAATTCCAGTATCAACCGACGTCTGAGTTCAATGGCCCGGGCCGCAACTTCCGTATTGAAACCCGATTCATTCATCAGGTTTTCTTTGGCACTGACCCAGTTATCGACAACAGCCGCGGAGACGAAGCGATTCTCGGGCCGCATTCGAAGCTCTGCGACCGGCGTAGCATCGATCAATTGCTCGATCAGCACCTGGGTCGGCACATTCCAAGTTCCCGCCGCAGCGGTCGCCGTGGCGATGACCGGTATCTGTTCTGCATCGAGGTCGACAGCCAGCATGACGTCGAAGAAGCCGCCGTAGCCGCCGGAACCAGGACTGCTCGCCGGTAGCAAGGCGGCAAAGTAGCCATCGAGGTGATCGATGGTCGCCATACCCAGTTGCAGAGCTTCATCAACACCGGCAGCAGCCGGTACGTGTCCGGCAAAGGGAATACCGACTTCGTTTGCTGCCTCAGCCAGTGCAACGAACTCGTGACTGCTAAGACCCGGGTGAACCTTGATGAAATCGTAGCCGGCCTTTTTTTGCTCACGAACCTGCCGGTCTGCATCAGCAGCCCCGTTTACGGAGCGGCCGTTCAACGAAGGACCGGATGCCAGCAGGCGCGGTCCAAAGCGTTCACCGCTTTCAAAGCTGTCTCGCAGTTGCAGGTGGCCGGGACGGCCCAGCATGCCGCGGATCGTCGTAATACCATTCGCGACGAACAAGCTCGCCATTCTATCGACTTGCTCTGGCTGAGTGCCGGTCACATGCGCATGCATTTCGCCAAGCCCGGGCATCAGATAGCGATCTGTGCCGTCAATAACCAACGCAGTTTTCGGGATCGGCACAGAATCCACGTCGCCGATTTCGGAGATGCTGCCGTCAACCACGACCACCGTCCGCTGCGGCAGCACAACTTCAGCCGTCATTGGAACGACATTAACGTTGACAAAAACTGCAACCTCGGCGGAAGCCGTTACGACGGCAAAGCAGCCTGCGACAGTCAGTGAAAAACAGTTTCGAACTTTCTTATGCATTTCTATTGTCTACAACACTTGCGAGTAGTTCATCGCTGATATTGCCGCCGCAAACGACAACGACCACTTTTTTGCCGGCAATCGCAGCACGGCGCTCAAACATCGCTGCAATTGCGACGCCAGCCGCCCCCTCGATCGTTTGATCCTCACTGGCCATAAAGGTTCGCATCGCGTCCGCAATCTGCTGTTCGTTGACGAGGACGAATTCATCGACGACTGCCTGGTTCAACGGGAATGTGATCGCACCTGGTTCAATACCGCCCGCAGTCCCATCGGATAGTGTAGCAGCGCTGGGGAGATCGAGGATTTCGCCGGCTGCAATCGAACGCGCCATAACGGGCGAGGCTTGCGGCTGACAGCCGTACACACGGATAGCCGGATTGTGCGCCTTCAATACACTGCCAACGCCGCCGATAAGCCCGCCGCCGCCTACTGCAATAAACACCGCATCGACATCGCCTGTTTGTTCAACGATCTCGACACCGCAGGTTGCCTGTCCCGCTATAACCTGTTCATCGTTGTAGGGCGAAAGATACAACATGCCATTTTCCCTGGCGTAGTCACGCGCATGTCGCTCGGTATCCAGTCCGTCGCTGCCGAAGTACCGCACTTCGCCGCCATAGGCCTCTATCTTCCCAACTTTCGCGGCAGAGGTCTGCTCGGGCACGAAGATCAGGCCCATCGTATCCAGCTTCTGCATCGCACACGCTACCGCAGCGCCGTGATTACCGCTCGACGCCGCAACACACCCCTTGGCACGGTCGCCATCGCTCAAGGTCATGAGGCGATTGGTTGCGCCACGTAACTTGAAGGAGCCGGTCGTTTGCAGATGTTCCATCTTGAAGAAAACTTCTGCTTCGAGTTCGCGGCTGAAAGTTTCGGATCGGGTCAATGCCGTCCGTACAACATGGCCTTTTATGCGCTGCGCAGCAGCGGCGGCGGCCTCAACTGTGTTCCGTATGTATTGGGACATCGATTACTCGAAAGTATTGCAGGAATCAGGGTCGCCGGAACTCAGACCAATACGAAACCATTTTTGTCGTTGTGCCGATGTGCCGTGAGTGAATGACTCCGGAACAACGGTTCCAGTGCTTTGACGTTGCAGTGTGTCATCGCCGATTGCGCTTGCCGCGTTTAGTGCTTCCTCGACATCGCCCGATTCGAGAATCTTGCGGGCCCGGTCCGCGCGGTTAGCCCAAACACCGGCAAAACAGTCGGCCTGCAGTTCGAGGCGCACCGAGAGTGCGTTGGCCTCAGTCTTGCCAAGCTGCTGTTTCATTGCGTGCACCTTGCCGGAGACACCCAGCAGATTCTGCACGTGGTGGCCAATTTCATGCGCTATCACATACGCCTGCGCGAAATCGCCCGGGGCCTGGAAGCGTGTCCGCATTTGCTCATAGAAAACCAGGTCGATGTAAGCCTTCTTGTCAGCGGGACAATAAAACGGGCCCATTGCAGCCTGGCCCAGACCACAGGCTGAGCGCGTCGAACCGCTGAACATCACGAGCGTCGGTACTTCGTAGCGCTGCCCCGCCGCCATAAATACTTCGCTCCAGACGTCTTCTGTATCGGCAACAACAACGCTCACCATATCGGCCAGGGGGTCGTCTTTCAGATCCTCCGCACTGGGCCGGGTCCCCGACGACGACGCCTGACCACCGGACTGCAAACCGTCCAGCAAAGGCGTCGGATCGACGCCGAAATACATCGCTACCAGCACCAGCACAATCGTACCGATGCCACCGCCGAGTAATTTCGGTGCAGCTCGCTGCCCACGCCTGTCTTCAATGTTTGTACTGCGTCTACCGCCACGCCACCGCATCGCTTACTCCTGACCCACTCACGAATATCTGCCGAGCATTTTACAATAAGCCACGGTCTCAAACTTTACGTTGCAGAGCACCAGTCGACTGTGCAACGATGGACCTTCAATTGAAAAAGGCACAACTGCTGAAAGGCAGTGTCGCAAAGCCACCGGTCTACGGGCAAATACCTAAGACAGCGGAGTTACCAATATGAAGCCACAAGGATTTCGTGACACGGGCCGCTTTAATCGCGAGCCCGCTCGCCCCGGGGCTTACACGCCCAACAATCTAGCACGCCTGATGCGTTGTCTCGACATCAGCGCGAATGTTGCCATACCCTTGCGGCCGACGGGAGCTAATACATCGGCAACAGACTGTAACCTTGCGACAACGGGTACGACCATCAATACGGCCGGCCTCGATCGTATTATCCATATCGACGCCTACAACCATACCGTAACTGCTCAAGCCGGCGTGCGCGTCGGCGCGCTGATCGCAGCGCTGGCCGAAGAAGGAATGGAACTCGTCGGCAGTTTCGATCAAACCGAGCGAACGCTCGGCGGTGCAATCGCCGCGCCCTGCATGGGACCCGGAATCGGTGAACATGCGTCGCTGTTGTCGACGCAGGTAATCAGCATGAAGGTGGTAACCGCCGCTGGCAAGGCTATGAAAATCTCGCATATGCAGAAACACCTGCTAAACGCGTTTCGACTCAGCTACGGCATGTTGGGTGTCATCTACGAGGTTAAGTTACGGGTACGACCGATTACTACTTTTTCCGCCAGTCATCGCAGTATGGATGTCGATACCTTCGCGCATGTATCCGACAGGCTTGCCAACGGCAACGTCGGGCTCAAGTTCTATCTCATGCCGTACAAGAACCAGGTGTATCTGGACTTACGACACTACGATGCGTCTGTCGGCAATACCTACAACGCGCCCTGGAAGATCAAAGACTGGGGTGAGAGCACGGTACTGCCCGGTGTCTTCAAATCGCTCGGCCGTGTTATGCCGATTCCATCCGTCCGCTATCAGATCATCGATACCATTTCCGCGACGACACACGGCCTTGTCAATTCCAAACTGATTCGCTCGGGCAACAACGCTGCAGCCGGCGGCCGGCATCGGCGCCGAAAACCCCGCAACCTGCTGTATTCCACCTGGTGTTTCCCGGCTACGGACTTCTCGCTGGTCGTCAAAGCCTACGCCCGTTTCTGCCGGGAAACCTTTGCGCGCACCGCTTACCGCTGCGATCTGCCAGCAGTGGGTCATCGTGTTGCACAGGATAACTCAGCCTTGTTATCGCCATCGTTTGATGAAGCCCTGATCGCTTTGCAAACGGTTTCCACGCAGCAACGCGGCTGGGACGATTTTGTACTCGACCTCTCGGAGTTCGCGGAAAACTGGGGCGGCATACCGTTATTCAATGCCACCGTAGCAACCCGTCCGGCCTACGTTGCGCAGACTTACGGTGGGCGCATGGAGTTCTTTCGAAAACTGCGGCGACAGCTCGATCCGGAAGGACGTTTGCTCAATCCGTACCTCTCGCGATACTTCAAATAGTGGCCTGATAGCGCGAATTTCCGGTGAGCGCGGCATTCCCGACTTCCACATGGCCACCGAGTAGCAACATAATCTGTTGTTTTTAAAAAAGTTAATGCTAAATAGTGATTCCGTCTAAGACGCTGTCTGGATTCTATATATCGAACTGATAGTATGCATCGCCCCGATATATGCTGGCGATCAACGCAATGGATGTGAAAACAGTTTGCCTTGGGATGCTGACAGACGGAGCAGCGTCTGGCTACGACCTGAAAAAGCAATTTGAGTCGACCTTCGGTCATTTTTTTGCCGCCGGTTATGGCTCGATTTACCCTGCCCTGTCCTCTCTCGCCGAACAGGGTTTCGTCACCTGCGAGCAGATTCCGCAGGACGGCAAGCCCGACCGCAAAGTCTACGAAATAACGGATGCGGGCATGGCGCGTTTGCTCGAAGCGCTTGGCAACCCTGCGCCCTGCCATAAAGTTCGTTCGGAGTTTCTGGCGACCCTGTGTTTTGCGCACCTGATGCCCGCGGAACAAATCGAGACTGTCCTGAACAGTCGCCTTGAGGATATCGACTACTGCCTGCAGATGATCCTGGACGCAGAGTCGAGCTGCACCGCCAACTGGCCTGCGGGCGTGGAGTTCGTCGCAGGATTCGGTAAAGCGATGACGCAGGCCATGAAACAGTACGTCGAAGAAAATCGGCATTTGCTGATTGACGGTACCGGAAAAAAATCGGCAACCGGCTAAGCGGTTGCACGAACGAGGAAATAGAAAGAAATGAAACAGAACACGCTCAATCGCTATAAATCATGGCTGGTATCGGCTGCTATTGCAGTTGGCGTTACCGCATGGCTTCTTTCCGGACAGCTTGGAGACGACGAAGAAGTAAGCCCGGTTTCGGAAAATACAGCAACCTCGTCGACGGCATCCAAAAGTGCCGTCCGCGTACGCACACAGTCCGCTGAGCAGGTACAGCGCACAATAACGGTCAACGGCAAAACCGCTCCCGCCCGGATAGTGGAACTCGCCGCCGAAACCGACGGCAGAGTTATCAGTATCGGCGCGGAGCGCGGTGCAAGTGTCGAACGTGGCGGTGTTATCGTGAGCCTGGACGAGCGTGATCGAAAAGCACGGCTGGCGCAGGCGCAGGCAACGGTTAAACAGCGCGAAGTTGAGTACGAAGCGCGCCTGAAGTTGAAGTCGGAAAGTTACGTCTCCGAAGCACAACTGCAGGAAGCGGTCGCACTTTTGGAAGCCGCGAAGGCGGAGCTGACGCGCGCTGAACTCGATCTCAGCTATATGAATATCCGTGCGCCGTTTGGCGGCGCCCTGCAATCGAGAGTCGTCGAGGTTGGCGATTTCGTATCGCGCGGCGATCCGGTTGCGACCTTCGTCGACAATCGAACCATTATCGTTTCTGCAAACCTGTCGGAATTCGACGCTCATTATGTCGACGTCGGCGACACCGCAGAGGCGGAACTGGCAACCGGCGAAACGGTACAGGGCCGTATCCGTTACATTGCTCCGGTTGCAGACGAGGCAACCCGCACCTTCGGTGTCGAACTCGAGATCGACAACTCTGGCGGTACTCTCAGGGTAGGCGGTACGGCAGAACTTCGCGTGCCCGCGGAAGAAGTCCTGGCACACCGGGTTTCGCCATCGCTGTTGACGCTCAACGATGCAGGCAACGTCGGCATCAAAATCATCAATAGCGATGGGCTGGTCGAGTTCGTCAACGCGGATATCGCTCTGTCTTCAAACGACGGCATGTGGCTGACCGGGCTTCCACAGGACGCAACGATTATCACGGTCGGGCAAGGCTACGTCGCCGACGGCGCCATAGTAGATGCGGTCCCCGAGGAAGACGTTGCAACCGCGGTTGCGATCAAGAGCGGCCCGGAGGCTGACGACTGATGAATCTGATCGAATCTGCAATGTCGCGATCACGTACCGTGATCCTGTCGCTGCTGGTCGTGTTGATTGGCGGCTTCGTGGCGTACACAACGATTCCGAAGGAAGCCGAGCCGGATATAGAAATCCCGATCATTTACGTCAGTATCTCGCACGACGGCATTTCACCGGAAGATGCCGAGCGACTGCTTGTGCGGCCGATGGAACAGGAACTTCGATCTATCGAAGGTATCAAGGAGATGACGGCGAACGCCTATGAAGGCGGCGCCAATGTGCAGCTGGAATTCGACGCCGGTGTGGATACTGACAAGGCGCTGCAGGACGTTCGCGAAAAAGTCGACAAGGCTAAAGCCGAGCTGCCAGGCGAGACCGACGAACCGACCGTCAATGAAGTCAAGATGTCGCGTTTCGATCCGATGCTGGTTCTCAATCTCGCCGGCAACATCCCGGAACGGACCCTGACGACAATTGCGGAAGACCTCCAGGAGAAGATAGAAGGTCTGGGCGGCGTGCTGGAGGTCAACCTCGTCGGTACCCGCGAAGAGCTGATGGAGGTAGTCGTCGATCCGCTGGCCATGGAAAGCTACGGACTCGATCAGGCGCAGATCATACAGTTCGTCAGCCTCAATAATCGCCTGGTTGCCGCCGGCGCGCTGCATTCGGATGAAGGCCGCTTTCCGGTGAAGGTGCCGGGCGTCTTCGAGAGCGCCGCCGACGTGCTGAACCTGCCGATCAAGGCTGTCGGCGAACGCATCGTTCACTTCAAGGACATTGCCGAGGTGCGGCGCACCTACAAAGACGCCGAAAGCGTTGCCCGCCTTAATGGCAAACCGGCGATCGCCATCGAAGTCGTGCAACGTGCCGGTGCCAATATCATCGACACGATCGCAAGCGTGAAAGCACTGATCGCCGAGGAACGGGCGTACTGGCCCGCCGACATGGAAGTCGTTGCGTCACGCGATAAATCGAAAGACGTGAATGACATGTTGTCGGAACTGCAGAACAGCGTTCTGTCGGCCGTGCTGCTGGTCTTTATCGTCATCATCGGGATTCTTGGCATTCGTTCGGCGCTGCTCGTCGGCGTTGCCATTCCCGGCAGTTTTCTCATGGGCATACTGATCATCGGATCCTTCGGTGTGACGATCAACATGATGGTGTTGTTCGCCCTGATCATGGCGGTTGGCATGCTGGTTGACGGTGCGATTGTTGTTACCGAAATGGCAGACCGCCGCATGGCGGAAGGTGAAACGCGCCGCGACGCGTATGCCCGTGCCGCGATACGAATGGCCTGGCCGATTATTGCGTCGACCTGCACGACCCTGGCTGCATTCGTGCCGCTGGCATTCTGGCCGGGCATGTCCGGCGAGTTCATGAAGTACTTACCAATAACGTTGATTGCGGTTCTCTCAGCGTCGCTGATCATGGCCCTGCTGTTCGTGCCGACGCTGGGTTCAATCTTTGGCAGAACCGGCGCGAATACCGAAGAGGCGCGGCGCAACCTGAGCGCGGCCGAAACCGGAGACCTGAATACCGTCAGCGGCTTTACCGGCCGCTATATCCGCTTCCTGCGAGTATCCCTGCAACGGCCGTGGCTGGGTGTAGCCGGTGTTTCGGCGCTACTGGTTTTCGTCTACATCGCGTTCATGGCATTTGGCAAAGGTGTCGAATACTTCCCCGAAGTCGAACAGCCATTCGGCATGATCGATATTCGCGCCCGGGGCGATCTCTCGACCCGTGAGCGGGATACGCTGGTCCGGCAGGTAGAGGAACGCGTACTGGGCATGCCGGAGATCGAATTTCTGTACGCCAAAACCGGCAGCAACGATCAGGGTGCAGAAGATCAGATTGGGACACTCACGCTGAACTACATCGAGTGGGATCAACGCCGTAAGTCGGACGACATTCTCGATGAGATCAGGACCCGTACCCGCGACCTCGCCGGTATCCAGATTGAGCCGCGCAAGCCGGATGCCGGACCGCCGATCGGTAAGCCGATCCGTCTTGAGTTTTCGTCGCGTTTCCCGGAGATACTCGATCGATCGGTAGCTGACGTTCATGCGCTGATGGAGACCCACGCCGGCATCATCAACATCGAAGACAGCCGAC
Organism: Woeseiaceae bacterium; assembly: GCA_021773035.1. Lineage (GTDB taxonomy): Bacteria > Pseudomonadota > Gammaproteobacteria > Steroidobacterales > Woeseiaceae > UBA1847. The sequence continues at coordinate 83,135 of JAJFKU010000045.1, read as the reverse complement.
CGCTGCCCGGTATCGAATGGCAGATCAAAGTCGACAGAGCCGAGGCCGCCCGCTTCGGCGCCGATGTGTCTCTGGTCGGCGCGATGGTACAACTCGTCACAAACGGCATCAAAATCGGTGAATACCGGCCGGATGACAGCGACCATGAAATCGATATTCGGGTCCGCTATCCGGAGAGCAGCCGCAGTCTCGCGCAGATAGACGAACTGCGCATCCCGTCACAGCAGGGGCTGGTACCGATCAGCACGTTCGTAGAGCGGGTACCGGCACAGAAAGTCAGCAACATTCGGCGCACCGACATGCGCCGCACGATGTCCATCGATGCGGACGTGGCGCCCGGTTATCTGGTCAACGACCTGGTCGCGGAACTCCGCGAAGAGCTACCCGACCTCGGTATCGACCCGCGCGTCAGTATGACCTTCGGCGGTAGCACGCAGGACCAGGAAGAAGACCAGGCGTTTCTGGCACGCGCCATGTTGATGGCGCTGGCGATAATGGCAATTATCCTTGTCACCCAGTTCAACAGCATTTATCAGGCCGGGCTGATATTAACGGCCGTGCTTTTCTCAACCGGCGGTGTACTGCTGGGGCATCTCATCATGGGCAAGCCCTTCGGCGTCATTATGAGTAGCGTCGGCGTTATCACGCTTGCGGGCATTGTCGTCAATAACAACATCGTGTTTATCGACACTTACAATGTTCTGCGCAGCCGCGGCGAGAAGGCTTTCGATGCCGTCCTGCGTACCTGCGCGATTCGACTCCGCCCGGTCATGCTGACAACGGTGACGACCATTGTCGGACTGATGCCCATGGTACTGGGCATCAACATCAATCTGATCGACCGTGAAGTATCGATCGGGGCGCCCAGCTCGCAGTGGTGGACACAGCTCGCCTCCTCAGTTGCCGGCGGCCTCGCCTTTGCAACGATGCTCACTTTGCTGCTGACACCGAGCCTTTTGATGATCCAGGCAAACTTCAGCGACTACCTCAGCAATCGCCGGCTGCAACGATCGGAATGGCTGTCACGCCGTAAAAAATCAATCCAAAATCAGGTTTCGCGCATCTAAATAGGAACAACGATGCGTGAAGTCGCTGCTTGCGTTATGCTGAGCTGGTGTTATACTTCACTACAACACTAACTTGGTATAGCACAAAGATATGAAAATACGCCGTCACCCTCTCGCCGCAGTTTTCGCCATCATGATGGCTGGCAGCGTATGTCTTGCGGGCTGTGGCGCCAGCGTAGCAAGCGATACAGAGGACGAAGCGGCAGCAATGCCGGTGGCCGTGGAAACCACGACGCCGGTTCGCGGCGATATTTATGCAACTTATGCCGCCAGCGCTTCGCTGTCGTCGGATGCCGATGCTCCGGTTAGTGCCCGGGCCGCCGGTGAAGTCGTCGAACTTCTCGTCGAAGAAGGCGACCGGGTAACAGCAGGGCAGGTTCTCGCACGCCTTGATGGTGAACGTCTACGCCTCGAGATGCTGGCGGCAAAAGCTAATCTTGAGCGCGCTCGAAAAGAATACCTGCGCAATGTCGACCTGCATGCTCGCGGGCTTATCAGCACATCGATGTTCGACGGGCTGAAATTCGACCTCGCATCTCTGCAGGCAAGCTATGACCTTAAGCGTCTTAATCACGGCTACTCGAACATACGCGCCACTATCTCAGGCGTGGTCTCCTCTCGCGACATCAAACCAGGTGAAACACTCACCGTCGGCCAGGTGGCATTTCGCATAACCGAAACGTCGGAGTTGATCGCCTACCTGAAGATTCCGCAGGCCGAACTCGGCAAGTTTGATGTTGGCCACGCAGCGACCGTCAATGTGGTATCCAGACCAGGTGTCGATTTCGCAGCAACAATCGTTCGAATCAGCCCGACCATCGATATCGACAGCGGTACCTTTCGCGCCACTGCAATTATCGATAATTCCTCGGACGACCTCGCACCGGGTATGTTCGGGCGATTCACTGTCGCCTATGAAAAACACACTGATGTACTGGTCATACCAAGCAATGCCCTGCTCGACGAAGACGATGAAACTACGGTCTACGTCGTCCGCAACGGCGAAGTCTCTCGCCAGGCTGTCACGATCGGCATTAAGCAAAGAGGGCGCGTAGAAATCCTGAGCGGATTGCAGGACGGCGATGAAATTGTCGTCGTCGGCCATTCAGGGCTGCGTGATGGCAGCAAGGTGCTGGCCAGTAGCGCTGACGGAGATCGGCTGACCGGCTAATCTCATTTCTGGCATGACCCTTGTTTACAACAGTGGTCATGGCAAGAGCATAGGGGAGAACGAATGAAGCTATTTCGCGTTGGCGCAACGGCGTTGGCGTACCTGTTGTTGTTGAGTGCCTGCCAGCAGGGCGACCAGGTTGCGGAAGGTGATTCCGAGGAAGACGAGGACACACAGCCGGTCCCGGTCGAAATCAGTGTTCCGGTTCGCGGCGATATCGTCGCAACCTACACCGGAACAGCGCCGATCGAAGCATTTGCCGAAGCCGATGTCGTCGCGAAGGTCGCCGGAGAAGTGCGCGATCTACATGCCGAGGAAGGCGATCGTGTTGCGCGAAACCAGGTTCTGGCCACGCTGGACGGTGATCGCCTGCGCCTCGAACTCAGTGAATCCAAAGCGCGCCTCAGAAAGATGCAACAGGATTTCGACCGCAACCGGGAACTGCAGGACAGGGGCCTGATCAGCGAGGGAGACTTCGAGAAACTGCAGTACGACCTGGAAGCGCTGGAGGCATCCTACAACCTCGCCAGCCTTGAACTCGACTACACGAAGATACGCGCTCCGATCGACGGCGTAGTATCCGAGCGCTACATCAAACTCGGCAACACGATAAAAACCGGCGACCCGGTTTTCCGCGTGACCAGTCTGGATCCGCTGGTCGCTTACATGTATGTGCCGGAACGCGAGTTTCGCCGCATTGCCGCCGGGCAAGCGGTGCACATCGAAATAGATGCCCTGTCGGGGCCACCCGTGGGCGCAACGGTTACCCGAATCAGCCCGATCGTCGATGCAGCTACCGGCACTTTCAAAGTCACGATAGAAATACGCAGCGACGAACAACGCATAAAACCGGGCATGTTTGGCCGCCTGAGCATTATCTACGACTCGCACGAAAACGTCTTGCAGGTCCCACGTAGCGCGATCATAGAAGGCGCAGATACGACGTCATTATTCGTCGTCGAAGGCGACCTCGGAATTCGCAAGGAAATTCAGACCGGCTTCAGCAGCGGCGGTATGGTGGAAATAACGGCCGGCCTGAGCGATGGCGAACAGGTCATCACGGTCGGGCATATCGGATTGAAGAACGATTCCAGGGTCGTCGTGATCAACGCGTCGGACGAGGACGCAGAATAATGCGCCGATTGATAGAGATCGCTACGGAACGCCGTGTGACGATCGTAATGCTGATGATAGCCATCGTCCTGTTCGGGATGGTATCGCTGAACCGTCTGAATCTGAACCTGTTGCCGGACATCTCCTATCCGACGCTCACGATACGCACTGAGCTGACTGGTGCGGCGCCGGTCGAGATCGAGAACCTTCTCAGCAAACCCGTCGAAGAAGCTGTCGGCGTCGTGCGCAACGTGCGATTGGTACGGTCGGTTTCCCGATCCGGGCAATCCGATGTCACCATTGAATTTCTCTGGGGTACCGACATGGACATGGCCGGTGTCGATGTCAGAGAAAAACTCGATATTCTCGAATTGCCGCTTGAAGCCAGTCGTCCCCTGTTATTGCGCTTTGACCCCTCTTCAGAACCGATCATGAGACTCGCCCTGCTCTATGAAGAGGACGCCGCGGCGGGATCGGCCGAGACCCGCCTGAAAGCACTGCGCCGACTCGCCGAAGATCGAATCAAGGCAGAGTTCGAGGCTGAAGAGGGTACGGCTGCTGTCAAGGTGAGCGGCGGTCTGGAAGACGAAATTCAAATCCGCGTCGACCAGCAAAAACTCTCGCAGCTCGGTGTCAGCATCGAGCAGATCGCAGAGCGGATACGGTCCGAAAACGTGAATTTGTCGGGGGGCAGGCTCGAGGAAGGCAGCCAGCGCTTCCTGGTTCGCACCATCAATGAGTTTCAGAGTATCGATGAGTTCCGTGATGCAATCGTCGCTACTGTCGCCGAACGTCCCGTCTATCTGCGTGATGTTGCGACGGTCGAGCAGGGGTACAAAGATCGCGAAGCCATCACGCGTGTACAGGGCCGGGAATCCGTTGAGTTAGCGGTTTACAAGGAAGGTGACGCGAATACCGTGCAGGTCGCCGAACGAATTCAGCGGCGCCTCGAGAAGCTTCGCGAATCGCTGCCCGAAAATATCGAACTGACGATGGTTTACGACCAGTCGACGTTCATATCGTCGGCCGTGGCGGATGTCCGTCTTGCGGCAATTCTCGGCGGACTGATCGCGGTCTTCGTACTGTACGGCTTCCTGCGGGATGCCCGTGCCACAACCATCGTCAGTATCGCGATTCCGGTTTCGGTGATCGGTACGTTCCTGCTGATGTACACCAACGATATATCTCTGAATATCATGTCGCTTGGGGGTATCGCGCTCGCGGTCGGCATGCTTGTCGACAATTCGATCGTGGTTCTCGAGAATATCGTGCGCAAAAAGGAACAGGGTCAGGGGATTGTCGACGCCGCACGAAACGGTACGACTGAAGTTGCATCAGCAGTGGTTGCCGCAACGCTTACAACCATCGCCGTATTTTTCCCAATGGTTTTTATCAGCGGCATCGCCGGTCAACTGTTCAAGGACCAGGCACTTACTGTCACCTTCGCACTGATTTTTTCACTGCTCGTCGCGCTGACTCTGATTCCGATGCTGGCTTCGCTCGGCGCTCAGGGTCGCTATGATGATGGCGCCAACGACAGCGCCGCCAACGGCTTCACCCGCGCAGTCGCTGCCGTGATGAGACTGTTCGCTGCCGTATTCGGTATCGTCCGCAAGGCCTTCTGGGCAATATTGTGGGTGCCGACCTGGGTCTTGCAGACCCTGTACAAGGCCATCGCGGCCGTATACCCGGGTGCACTTCGCTGGTCACTACACCATCGGCTGGCGGTCATCGTGATATCCCTCGTGCTGTTTATATCCACGATGGCGCTGGTGCCGCGCCTTGGAACAGAACTGATCCCACAGTTTTCGCAGGGCGAGTTCACGGTTAATCTCAGGTTACCCCCGGGCATGCCGTTAGCCGAAACAGACCGTGCCATACAAATAGCACAGGCTGCAGCCGCCGGGATCGAGGCGGTCGAACTCAACTACTCAGTTGCCGGCAGCGGCAACCGTCTTGACGCAAACCCGGTCGACGCCGGCGACAATACGGGGACGCTCAACGTCAAGCTCAGAAGCGGTGCCGGACGCGATGCGGAGAATCGGACCATGTCGGTAATGCGCGCAGAACTGGCAGCATTGCCGGGCGTTCAGTACGAGTTCACGCGGCCGTCATTGATGTCATTCACAAGTCCGCTGCAGATTGAAGTATCGGGCTATAGCCTCGAGAACCTGGCCAGCGTCAGCCAGGCGGTCGTGCAGGCAATGTCGGCCTCCGATCGCTTTACCGACATCAAGACCACGGTAGAGAGCGGCAATCCCGAAATTCAGATTGTCTTCGACCAGGAGCGTGCCGCGAAACTCGGACTAGCGGTTCGCGATATTGCGAACCGCGTGGTGGCCAATGTCCGTGGGGAACTCGCCACGCGCTACACCTGGCGTGACAAAAAAATCGATGTTCTCGTACGCAGCGTCGATACGCGGGCTTCCAGCATCGAAGAAATCCGGCGTCTCATTGTAAACCCGACATCGGAGCGCCCGGTAACTCTTGACGCTGTGGCAGATGTCACCGTCTCGCAGGGACCCGCTGAGATTCGCCGTGTCGCCCAGGAACGTGTGGCTATTATCTCCGCCAATCTCGCCCATGGTGATTTGGGTGCCGCCGCCGCTGAGGCCGGCGACATTGTCGCCAAGGTACCGATGCCAGCTGGTATCAGCGCCATCGTTTCCGGACAAAGCGAAGAAATGCAGGCCTCGTTTCAGTCGATGCAATTTGCGCTGGCGTTAGCCGTGTTCCTGGTTTACCTGGTCATGGCCTCGCAGTTTGAGTCGCTCATTCATCCCTTCGTGATTCTGTTTACGATTCCACTGGCGCTCGTCGGAGCGGTGCTGGCGTTATTCATCACCGGCACGACGGTCAATATCGTGGCGTTTATCGGCGTTATCATGCTTGCCGGCATTGTCGTCAACAATGCAATCGTACTTGTCGACCTGATAAACCAGCTGCGCGCCCAGGGCAAAGAGCGCTTCGACGCGATTCTCGAGGCCGGGTCCGCGCGCCTGAGACCAATTCTGATGACCTCCCTGACGACAACGCTTGGTCTGTTACCAATGGCGATGGGTTTCGGCGAGGGCTCCGAGGTGCGGACGCCAATGGCCATAACGGTCATCGGCGGACTTACCGTATCGACGCTTCTGACGCTCGTCGTCATCCCGGTTGTCTATTCACTGATGGACAGGAAATGAAACATACCGAAGTCGCACTACATCGCCCGGTTACAACAGTCGTCGTGTTCGTCGCTTTGTCGTTAGTCGGCCTGCTCGCATCGCGCCTGCTACCGCTGGAAAAATTCCCGGATATCGAATTCCCGGGAATATTCATACAGATTCCCTACAACGGCTCCACGCCGGAAGAAGTTGAGCGCCTGATAACCCGACCCGTGGAAGAAGCGTTAGCAACGCTGTCCGGTGTCGAGCGTATGTTCTCCACTTCGCGTGAGAACCAGGCAGAAATTTTCCTGCGCTTTGGCTGGGACCAAAGCATGGGCGCTAAAGGTATCGAAGCCCGTGCGAAAGTGGACAGTATCCGCCATCTGCTACCTGAGGATGTGCGTCGTATCCTCGTGTTCACAGGGTCGCTGGGCGACGAACCGGTATTGCAGCTCAGAATCTCGTCAGAGCGCGACCTGTCCGATAGCTACGAGATGCTCGATCGCCTACTGACACGACGGCTGGAACGGCTCGAGGGCGTTTCGCGCGTCGACCTCCAAGGCGTCGACGCCCGGGAAATCCGGATACTGCTGAAACCAGATCAACTCGCCGCTCACGGCGTCGACATTCAGACGATCAGCGATCTGCTGACGCGCAGCAATTTCGCCGTCAGCGCCGGGAAGATCACAGCTGGCGAACAGCGCTTTAGCGTGCGGCCCAGCGGCGAATTCAAATCGGTGGACGAAATCCGCGACCTGTCGATCAGCGATAGTGGCCTGCGCCTTCGCGATGTCGCCAATGTCGAGCAACGCACACCCGAACGCGACTACGGTCGCCGCCTGGACCGGCAATACGCCATAGGAGTGGAAATCAGCAAGGCGACAGGCGCCAACTTGGTCGACGTTACTGACCGCGTGATCGCCGAAGTCGAAAAGATCGGCAAACTCCCGCAAATGAACGGCATTAACATTTTCTCCCTGGACAATCAGGGAGACTCGGTCCGCGAATCACTGGCAGACCTGCTGAATGCGGGTGCACTGGGCGGCCTGCTCGCCATCTTCGTACTGTATGTGTTCCTGCGCCAGATCACGACCACCCTGATCGTAACGGCGTCGGTACCGTTTTCACTGATGATTACACTGGGCGCGCTGTACTTCGCCGGGCTAACCCTCAATATTCTGTCGATGATGGGCCTCATGCTTGCCGTTGGCATGCTCGTCGACAATGCCGTTGTCGTCACCGAGAGTATCTTTCGCCACCGCGCCAGCAACCCGGACAAACCGTTTGAGGCCACGATCAGCGGCGTAAGGGAAGTCGGTATGGCTGTTATTGCCGGCACAGCCACTACCGTGATCGTATTCGCGCCGATGATCTTCGGTGCCAGGACCGACATAACCATCTTTCTCACGCATGTCGCAGTAACCATCATTGTCGCGCTAATCGCATCGCTGTTGATCGCACAGACCCTGGTACCCATGCTTGCAGCCCGGGTTTCCGTACCGCCACAACCCAAAGCCGGCGGCTGGATTTTGCGCCTTACAAAACGTTACGGCACCAGCCTGGAGTGGGTCCTCAAGCACCCATGGTGGACGGCGATGGGCATCGCTCTCACCTGCGCCGTCGGTGTCCTGCCCCTGATATTCGGGCTGGTCAAGTTCGACATGTTTCCTGACGACGTCGGACGCCGGCTGTTCATGCCCTACCATGTGCAGGGGCAGCACGCGCTCTCCCGCATTGAACAATCCGTCGACAAGATCGAGGATTATCTGTACACCAACAAGGAGGAGTTCAATATCCGCTCCGTGTACAGTTACTACGATCAGGGCCGCGCGCAGTCAACGATCCTGCTGACCAGCGAGGACAATGCGACGAAGTCGACCAGGGAGATCATCGCACTGATCGAGGAAAACCTGCCGCAGATTGCAATCGGCAAACCGAGTTTCTCTTTCGATCAGCAAGGTGGTGGCGATGGCGTCACCATTCAGATCAGCGGCGATTCAACCGAAGTCCTGAACGACCTCGCCGTCGATGTCGCTCGATCTCTCGCGAGCGTCGAGGGACTCAAGGATATTGTCAGCGACGGCGAATCCGGCAGCAAGGAAGTTCGCGTCGTTATCGACAGAGTGCGGGCGGCGAACGTCGGGTTGTCGACACAGGTAATCGCCGAGTCGGTTGGTGTCGCCATGCGCGGCATGAACCTGCGTGAATTCCGCAACCAGAATGGTGAGATTGCCGTGCGCATGACGTTCCGGGACGATGAGCGGCAGAGCATCGAGCAACTCGCAAACCTGCCGTTGTACACACCGGACAACCGCCGCATCACCCTGGGGTCGGTCGCATCGCTACGCATCGGCCGTTCGCCGGATCGCATCAGACGCACGGACCGACAAACTGCCGTCATTTTGTCCGCGAATCTCGAGGACGAGGCCAGCGCTGACGAAGTCCGCCCGCGAATCAAGAGTTTAATGGAACAGTTCGAACTGCCGCCGGGATATAGCTGGAAGGAAGGACGCGGCTTCGAGCGGCAAGACGAAACCGCTGGCATGATGGTGACCAACCTACTGCTCGGTATTGCCTGCATCTTTTTAGTAATGGCCGCACTGTTCGAGTCGCTGATACTGCCGTTTTCGATCATCCTCGGCTCGATCGTGTTCTCGATACTCGGCGTGTTTCTGTTTTTTGCGGCAACCGGCACCACGTTTTCCTTCATGGCGATGATCGGCATCATGATTCTGATCGGTGTCGTCGTGAACAATGGCATCGTGCTGGTCGATCACATCAACAACCTGCGACAGGAAGGAATAACGCGTAACCGGGCGATCGTAACGGCGGGCCGCGACCGACTGCGCCCGATTCTGATGACTGTCGCGACGACGATTGTCGGCCTGGCACCGTTGGCAATGAGCACCACGCAGGTAGGCGGTGACGGACCGCCCTACTTCCCGATGGCCAGGGCGATCATCGGCGGGCTGGCGTTTTCAACCATCGTGTCACTGCTGGTGGTTCCCGCCCTGTACGTCTACTTCGACAGCCTTGCAGCGTGGGGCAGAAAAGTCATGCGCACGACCCGCCGCAACCAGGTGCCGGTAGCCGGCAAAACCTAGCAGCGCGAACAGGGCCAATACGCCTAGGGATCCGCCGCCGCTTTCGACGACAACGATGGTATCCGGCGGCGTATCCCGCGCGGCATCCTCAAGCGGCAATAGCGACAACTCCGATGAGTCCTCAGGCCCGAAACTGGCCACGAAGGCACCGTCGAGTGTGTCGAATAATTCGATCAGGATATCGTAGTCGCCCGTCGGATAGCCGGAGACAAGATCCGTTTCAACGACGTATTTATCGTCGCTGGAGGCTCCGAAGATGGAAAAATCGGCGGTCGAGGCATACTCATTCCACGGTCCCTGCTCATAGCTCAGGTAGATGACGGCGTAAACATCGGCGGCGACAAAGACCGTATCGGCGTCGAACTCCAGGTCAATACCGGCGTAGTATCCGTCGCGATCCAGGTCAGAGTAGAGCACGACGTCCGCATCGTAAAACCAGAAGTCCGTATTCGCCGACGAAGACTGGCCAGCGCCTAACTTCTGCTGCCCGCTGGAGCGGGTCGAGGCTTTCCGGTCGCCGCGTTTGATGAGCGGTTTGAATTCATCCTTTGAAACGCTACCGGCTCCCGCACCGCGCTGAATGCCCTGCCCTTGCGACGTTGTACTGAGGCGTACTTCCGACTCTTCTTCAGCAAATGCTGTGGCGCCGCCAGCCAATAGGAAAATCGCCAGCGATGCCGTCCAGATGGTATTGATACTTCGTGTTCGGGTTTTCATTGCCCTGTCCTCCTGCAGGTTACGGGTCCATTAGATACCCGCGCTGCTGAATGCCTGCTGAACTGGTTTGCCTGAGTGAAAACTCGTGCGATGATGTTCAGCCCGCATTCATGAAACGACGAATAACCCCGTGACCCACACCACGAAACCCGACCGTATCGGCAGATCGATCGCCTGGATCCTATTTGGAGTCAGCGGCGGACTCGGTCTCGATTTGTGCGCGAAGGAGTTACTGCAGAGCTACTCGCTGCAGCAATTTGTCCTCATACGCAGCGCCATCGGTGTCTCGATTTTCCTGCTGCTGGCGCCTCGTGTTTTCGGCGGTTTTCGCATGCTGCAGACGCGCCGCTGGAAATGGCATCTGTTGCGAACAATGCTCGCGATCGGGGCAATGTACGGGTTCTTTTATGGCCTGTCCAAGATGCCGCTAGTGAACGCTCTGACACTGGGTTTCACAGCACCGCTAATGGTGACCGCGCTGTCTGTTCCACTGCTTGGCGAACACGTAGGCTGGAGGCGCTGGATGGCGGTACTCGTTGGATTTCTTGGCACGCTGATCATGCTGCGACCTGGAAGCGGCGATTTCAGTTTCGCTTCCGCCGCAATTCTTATCGCGGCCTTCTGCTACGCCTGCCAGGCGATTTCAGCCCGCTATCTCGCAACCGAATCGATGCTGTCCCTGTCCGTCTATGTCGTGCTCGGACCATTGCTGGTTGCCGCTGCCCTGATAAACAACGACAACTGGTTAACACCGGATACGACGGGCTGGGTATTGCTATGCGGCGCCGGCATTTGTTCTGTCATCGCCTGGGTCGGATTTATCAACGGCTACCGTAGCTCGTCGCCGGCGATCCTTGCGCCGTTCGAGTACGCGGCGCTCATCGGCGGGGCAATCGCCGGCTATCTGATATGGGACGAAGTCCCGGACCGCTGGGTGGTCATCGGCGGCGCGACAATAATCGCGTCAGGACTTTACGTCGTTTACAGGGAAATCGGCCTTAAAGACAGCACCGACGCTGCGGTCTAGTCGACATCGCCCGCGACAAGACCCGCTATTTGTGATGGCGTTACCTGCAGCGCGGTCGCAACACGATCGAAGAAATCGACTTCAAGTACGCTGACATTGCTGTCACTGCGAAATACCTCTGCCAATGCCTGAATCGTCCTTGAGCGATGTGCATCCGTCATTTTTTTGCGTACGCTGCCCAGATACTTACGCAGCGTCGCTTCTGCATAGAGCTCAGCGCGTGCCGCTACCCTTACGTCGGCTGAGCTGAAGTCTTCGCCGGTGGCTTCTTTGAGAATCTTCTGAATTTTCTCGACCTCAACCGACTGAATATTGATATCTGCATCGGCTGCCCTGGCCAGCGTCATCAACAGAACCTCCTTGAACAGCTCATTTTGCTGGTCTTCGCTAACGTCGGCGCCGCCGAAAATATTGAGCACGTTCTTGAGATCTGCGATAGCCATGTTTGTTCTCTTTATTGGATGGTTAGGGTAGCGGGTAATAATAACCCGAAAATTGTGGTGGATTGAAGACGTTTTTGATACTAATTTTTTCCTTGGAATCTCTGCACTTACGAGAGATACTGCGGTTAGGCAAACAACAAAAGGAGGTGATCCATGTCTCGTGAGATAACTAAGGTATCCAGAAAACCTGTGGGTCTGACGCAAAAACCGGAGCACCCATTCACCCTTCGCTGACGCTCCTTTTTGGATACACTCTTCTCACGGAAAGCCGCAGCAATGCGGCTTTCTTTATGAACGAGGGCCGCAGCAATGCGGCTTTCTTTGTTTACGGCGTCAGCACCGCCGGCAGCGCCTCCAGCAATTCGTCGATTTCGCCAATGCTGTTGTAGTGGACCGGGCCAACGCGAACAGCGCCGCCCGACTCATGAATGCCCAACGCTTTCGCGACCTCCACGGCATAGTTATGACCGTTCCAGACAAATATATTCTGCTCCGCCAGCGCCATAGCGATCGTCTGCGGCGCCACCTCGGCATGCGTGAACGATACGGTAGGGACACGCCGCTCCATTGCGTCATGCGCCGTGATGCCCTGCACCGTGATTCCGGCGATGTTGCGCAAACCGTCGATCAAATGTTCCGCCAGCAGTTTCTCGTAGTCGAACAGCAAATCCATCGCGGCATGAACATGCTGCCTGCGACCGGAAAACTGTGACCATTTGCCGGCTTTCTCCGCGGCCATCGTCTCACCGATCGACGCAAAATAGTCGACAGCGGCCGCTACGCCGGCGAAGCCCTCGTGGCTCTGGGTCCCCGTTTCGAAGCACCAGGGCAGTTCGTCAGGGGCAGGCCGCACTTTATACGGCGGCAATTGTTGCAGTACGTCGCGACGCCCCCAGAGAATACCCTGGTGCGGGCCGAAGAATTTGTAGGACGAACAGACGAAAAAGTCGCAGCCAATATCCTGCACATCGGTCGCGATGTGCGGTGCAGATTGTACGCCGTCGATATACGTCATCGCGCCAGCCGCACGCGCCTTCGCACATATCAACTTCACATCGTTAATAGTACCGGTCAGGTTACTCGCGCCACCGACACAGACCAGCCGCGTTCGTTCGCTGAGCAACTCATCGAGAACATCAAGATCGAACTCGAAAGTCTCCGTGTTGAATGGTAGCCAGCGGACCTCCAGCCCAAGATCCCGAGCCAACAATACCCAGGGCCAGACATTAGCGTCATGATCCATCTGCGATAACAGAATTTCATCGCCCGGCTGCAGCAATCGCCCCAGTGACCGCGACAGATGTAGCGTGATCGTCGTCATGTTCTGAGCGAAAATCACTTCATCACTGGATGGGGCATTGAGGAAGTCGGCCATAGCATCTCTGGCATACTCCACCACGGCATCGGCGTCCTTTGACGATGCGAAATAACCACCGAGATTCGCGTTCCTGCCGAGCAAGCAATCGGACATGGCCGCCGCTACGCTCACAGGGACCTGGGTACCGGCAGGGTTGTCGAAATAGATTCGACGCGTGCCGTTATCCGTTAGCGCCAGCGCAGGAAACTGCGCGCGCACTGCTTCTAGATCGAAAGACATTATTATTCCTGTGGCTTGCCGCCCCATTTTTCCAGATGCGCATCCTTCGCGCGCTGACGAACTTTCGCATGGCGGCGGTTGAGATTCAGCGAATCCGGGTCGCAGACTTCGGCCCTTATGATGCCAAGATCGCTGGCAGCATCGAACAGGCTGGGGTACCAGCGCTCCCAGTTGGGAAGCAGTTCTTCTACTTTGTCGCGAAGGCTCATTGCCGCAATGTAACTGAGCGCCTGCTGCAAGACAATGATGCTGTTAACGGTGGCGCTATTCTTCCAGCAGGCGCATACCGAGGAGACATACAGCGAGCAATAGCACACCGAGCGTCACCGTCTGCATGTGCGGAATGATGCCCGTTGTCGCAATAACGGCATCTTGCGGTATCAGCGCCGACAGACTCGACAAGGTCGCGATCAGGCCGGCCAGCGGCTTGAACGCAATGGTCCCGCCAATCGCGGCCGCAGTCGGCAAAATGAGCCGTCTCAGCCACTGTCGTCGCCTGAGCTTCCTGACAACCCGCGCGCTGAAACCGTCATCTGCCACGGGCGACGATGCGAACAACGTCTCCAGAAGCTTGTCTTCTGCGTCCTTGATTCTCTCAGCCATGTTGATGATCTTTGATTTCAAAACTCGTCCTGATCTTTTCTTTACCACGAAATATGACAGATTTCACCGTTCCCACCGGCATATCCGTCGCGTTGCTGATCTCCCGGTGCGATAAACCGCAGGCGTAAGACATCACCATAATAGCGCGCTCCTCCGTCGTCAGTACGGCCAGGAATTTGTCGAGGTCTGTGATCTCGTCTTTCGCTGGCACCTGGTGGCGCGATTCCTGATCCGCGACATGCCCGGCCGATTGGAGAATCTCAGTGTAGCGTTTCGATTTCCGCTTCGATTGCAGAAACGTCGTATAGGCGACCTTTAACAACCAGCCGATGAACGACCCACGACCGCTGTATGTCTGCAACTTATCCCAGGCATGCAGGAAGCAGTCCTGTGCCAGATCGTCCGCAAGAGTCGAGTCACCGCACAGTTTGCGGAGAAAGTTGCGGACGTGCGACTGATGCCGACGGATCAGCTCACCGAAAGCAGCGGCATCCTGTGCGGATACCGCCCTCGCGACCAGCTCATGATCTTCTCGTTCAGACATCGGCCTCTGCCAGTACCTAGTCGTTATCCGCGAACTTGTGCAGTATCAGGTAGGCGCAACCAATGCAGAATGGAAAGGCCGCCCCGGCAAGCAAACCTCTCAGCGCTTCCGGATCAGGCACCGCAAAGCCGATCATGACGAGCGCTACCGCCAATGACAGCCAGATGATGCCAAGGCGTAAATCCTTGTTTTTGGGAGATTTCGGATGGCCGAGACGATCGATAACCTCAGGCGACAGTTCCTGCCCTTTGTCGAGTGCCGCGCGAAAGGTTGACTGCATATCGCTGCGGGCCTTGTAGCGAAACCAGACCAGCAAACACAGCACGATGGTCATGCCGATGAACATCACAATGGGGATCATGTATTCGGACATTCTTCTCTACTCCATTTCAACATCGTTGATACTTCTTCACTGTTCAGATGCTCAATAAGACGGTATTGGATGCAGACATCATAAGCAGTTGTTTTTATTCGCTTAATTACACCCTCAGGGCCATGAGTGTCATATCGCCGCTCGCCACCGTCAACCAACAGGCGGCTATAACGTTGTATCCGCATGCTACGCTGCCTGCGATCATAGAGGGGAACCTATTGAGCAAAGCCGTCATCGCCGCCTCCCGATTCGGGCTTGGTGCCCGACCGGGCGAACTGGCGACCATTGATCGCAACCCGGAGAAATGGCTGCTGAACCAGCTATCGGGGCCATCTCGTCCGCACCGCGAAATTCGCAGACTTCCGGCTTCGGACGAGGTTCTCGTAGCGGTGCAGGCACTCAAGCGGGAACAACGTGCCGCCAGGAAAGATGGCAACGACGATGTCGTCAAGACCTACGGTCGTACGGTCCGGCGCCACTACATGGATCAAACCAGCGCGCGGTATCGCGCTGCCGCCGAAACAGACCTGCCCTTTCATGAGCGGCTGGTGCATTTCTGGTCAAATCACTTTGCGATCTCGGCCGACAAACAACCCGTGCCGGCCATTGCTGGCCTCTACGAAAATGAAGCCGTACGCCCAAATGTGTCCGGCAAGTTTGTCGACTTATTGTTCGCCGTGGAAAAGCACCCGGCGATGATCCTGTATCTGGATAATCAGCGTTCAGTCGGCCCCGGATCGTCTGTGGGAAAACGGGCGAATCGCAGACAGCGAGAACAGCAGGTCGGTTTGAATGAAAACCTCGCAAGGGAAATCCTCGAGCTGCATACCCTGGGTGTCGACGGCGGTTATTCGCAGCAGGATGTAATGGGGTTTGCGAAAGTCATCACCGGTTGGTCCATCGGTGGCGAAAGCGAACGCGGTCGTTTCGGCGGCGGCGTCCCGGGGAAATTCGAGTTCAGGGAGAACATCCATGAACCGGGCAGCCAGGTCTTGCTCGGAAATCGCTACGCGCAAAAAGGTGTCGAACAGGGTGAAGCCGTACTCAGAGACCTGGCATCTCACCCATCGACCGCGCGCTTCATCGCCACAAAGCTGGCACGCCATTTCGTTAGCGACGATCCGCCGGACTCGATAGTCACGCGACTTGCAGACACCTATCTTGAAAGCGGTGGTGACCTGCCGTCGGTCTACGAAGCTTTGATCCGCTCGAAGGAGGCCTGGCTCCAGGTATTCAACAAGTACAAGACGCCGCACGACTTCGTAATCTCGACACTGCGTGCATTCCGACATACGCCCGACAAGGCCCGCTTTGTCACCGGCGCGCTGGACCTGATGGGCCAGACACCCTACCGACCGGGCTCACCGGCCGGCTGGCCTGACACGGCAGCACAATGGGGCGGCGCGGATGCTCTGTATAAACGCGTGGAATGGTCAAATACGGTAGCGCAAATCATCGGCAAACGTGTCAATCCGGTCGATCTCGGCAACAGCGTGCTCGGCGCAGCCTTCGATCCCGAAACACGAAAGGCGGTGGCACGTGCCGAAACCGTCACGCAGGGTTTAACGCTATTTCTGGCCTCGCCGGATTTTCAGAGGAGGTGAGCATGTCGAATTACAGATTTAGTCGTAGAAGCGTGCTGAAGTCCATGGGTCTCGCCACATTCGCGAACTGCACACCGGGTCTGACTTTCGCTGAACCGCGGCACGACGGTAACTTCGTTCTGCTGCTGCTGCGCGGCGCCGTCGATGGGCTGGCCCTGGCTGCACCCTACGGCGACGGAAACTATCGGCGACTGCGCGGCGAACTGGCGATACCGGAACCAGGACAAAGCGGCGGTCTGCTGAAACTCGACGGACTGTTCGGCCTGCACCCGTCGCTGCGCAATGTTCATCAGAGTTTCAGCGCCGGTGAGGCAACGATACTGCACGCCGTAGCGAGTCCCTATCGCGAACGCTCTCACTTCGACGGCCAGGATCTGCTCGAGAACGGCGCGCGACAGGTCGGAGTTGTTCGCGATGGCTGGTTGAATCGGGCGCTGCTGCAGATGGATCGCCGCAGTGGTGAAGAAATGGCTGTCGCACTGGCACAGAATACGCCATTGGTTCTGCGCGGTGATAATTCGGCTACCAGCTGGGCACCGTCTCAGCTACCCGATGTCGGCGACAGCACCCTGCGGCGACTACAGAATCTATATGCCGATGACGAGTTCTTCGCCAGCAGACTGCGACAGGCACTTCGCTCTCAGGATATTGCCGGTGACGCATCCGAATCGGGCAACGGTCGACGGCGCCGTAACGATGCGAAACAATTCGCCGATCTCATGCATTCCGCCGCGCGCTTCCTGACTGCTCCGGACGGACCAAACATTGCCGTTGCCGAACTCGGAGGCTGGGATACGCACGCAAATCAAGGCGCGACGAACGGCGCACTGGCAAATCGGCTAGAGGCACTCGATACGGGACTCGGTAACCTGCGAGACGGGCTTGGCGAAGCCTGGAGGCACACCGTTGTTGCCGTCGTTACCGAATTCGGCAGGACCGTTCGCGTCAACGGAACCCGGGGAACGGATCATGGAACGGCGACCGCTGCGCTGTTGTTGGGTGGTGCTGTAAACGGAGGAGCGGTAGTCGCCGACTGGCCGGGACTGGGTGTTGGCGAACTGTACGCAGACCGTGACCTTAAGCCTACGGTTGATGTGCGCAGCCTGTTCAAAGGCGTGCTCGAGGACCACCTTAATCTGGCGCCGGAGTTTATCGAGCAGAGCGTATTTCCCGACAGCAGAGCCGCGCGACCGATGAGAAACCTGATCAAGGCTTAAACCCGATCTACTCTGTCCGACGTTTATATCGGGCATGAATACACGCAATGGTCTCCTCGCGACACTGCGCGACCCGCGCTACTACCAGATCGCCGTGCTCAGCTTGTTACTCGGCTACGGCATCGCTGTTCTTGATTTTGGTATACGCTGGCAGTACGCGCTGCTTATCGTCATCACCGCACTGGTCGTGCAGTTCGCGGGAACGCTGTACGCGAAGCTGCCGCGATTCGACCCCTTAAGCCCGCTCATTACCTCTCTGTCGCTAACTCTGTTACTGCGTACCGACGAAGCGGCAATTGCCGCGCTCGCCGCCGGTCTCGCAATCGGCAGTAAGTTCCTGCTGCGGTTCCGCGGCAAACACATCTTCAACCCTGCAAACTTCGCGCTCGTATCTTTGATGTTGCTCAGCGATCGTGTCTGGGTATCGTCAGGCCAGTGGGGCAGTGCCGCGCTCGGTGCTTTCGCTCTCGCGTGCCTGGGATTCCTGGTACTTACAAAGGCGAAGCGCGCCGAAACGACGATCGCATTTATCGTTTTCTACGGTGCTCTGCTTTTCGGTCGTGCGCTGTGGCTTGATTATCCGTTCAGCATCCCGCTGCACCAGGTGCAAAACGGGGCGCTGCTGATATTCGCCTTTTTTATGATCTCCGACCCCAGGACAACACCCAACACTGCGATTGGGCGTGTTTTGCATGCTGGTCTGGTAGCGAGTGTGGCTTACACCATTCAATTCGTTTTCTACCAGCCCAACGGTCCGATTCTCGCGCTGATCATCTGCGCCCTGACGGTGCCGTTGATCGATATGTTTATGCAGGGCCGGATTTACCGGTGGGAGCAAGTAGTTGATCGCCGGATCAGCTCAACAAAAGGAGTGTTCTAATGCGAATCATTGCAACCTTGGCCGCGGCGGCAGTCGCTGTCGCAGCCGCTACAGCCGTGCAGGCCTTCTGCGGCTTTTATGTCGCACGTGCCGATACAAGCCTGTTCAACAAGGCATCGCAGGTCGTCCTGGTGCGTGACGGCAACCGCACGGTCATCACGATGGCCAACGATTTCGAGGGCGAGGTGAAGGACTTCGCCGTTGTCATACCGGTGCCGACAAAGATCGAACGCGAGCAGATTAACGTCGGCGACCGCTCGATAGTGCAGCACCTCGATGCCTACACGGCGCCACGTCTGGTTGAGTATCACGACCCCGATCCGTGTATGCGTTACGAACGTTACAAGTCGTCGGCGGACAGCGCGCTCCCGCAGTCGGTACTCAACGAGGAAGCAAAAAATGCCGCGCGCTCCCTGGGCGTTACGATCGAGGCAAGCTATACCGTTGGAGAGTATGACATTTTGGTTTTGTCAGCGAAGGAGAGCGATGGTTTGATTCGCTGGCTGCAGAACAACGACTACAAACTGCCCCGCGGCGCTGAGAGAGTCGTCGACAGTTACCTGAAGCAGGACATGCGCTTCTTCGTCGCGAAGGTCAATCTCGAGGAGCAGGCAAAGCTTGGTTATCAGTATCTACGCCCGCTTCAGGTTGCCTATGAGAGTAGTAAGTTCATGCTGCCGATTCGACTCGGCACGCTAAACGCGAAAGGCAAGCAGGAACTTTACGTCTATGCACTTACTCGAACCGGCCGCGTTGAAACGACCAACTATCGCACGGTAAAACTACCAAGCGACATGGATGTTCCAGCATTCGTTCAGGGAGAGTTCGCCGAGTTCTATCGTGCCATGTTCGACCAGCAGGTGCAGGTCGAAAACGAACGCGCGGTGTTTCTTGAGTACGCCTGGGATATGGCCTGGTGCGACCCCTGCGCCGCGGACCCGTTAAGTGCACAGGAGCTTCGCAAACTGGGAGTCTTCTGGATCGGCGGCCAGGGTGGCAGCAAGATCGCCCCCATGCCTGCGCAGGGTGTCTTCGTCACGCGGCTGCATGTACGTTACGACGGCGAGCATTTTCCAGAAGACCTGGTATTTCAGGAGACCGGCGATCGGCAGAACTACCAGGGACGCTACGTCATTCGGCACCCGTGGAAAGGTGAACCGTCCTGCGATATCAGCCAATACCAGACCGAAGTTCGTCAACGGCAGGAGCGCGAAGCTCGGCAACTGGCCAACCTGACCGGCTGGGACATAGAAGATATCCGTGCAAAGATCGAGTTTGTCGGCACCGCGGAAGCTCAAAAAGAACCGTGGTGGAAAAGAATCTGGAGTTAAACCAGAACGGGGTCAGAGCCGTGAAAGGGCTCTGACCCCTTTAGCGTTAGGCGTCCCTGGCGCGCCAGGCAGCGATGACTTCCGTTTCCTGATCGGGTGACATGCCGGCCCTTAAATTCGCGCGGCGATCATCGTCCAGCGTGTCCCACCAGGTTAACAGGTCCCGAATGGTTTCGCGTTCGGGGCGATTGTGAAGTCCCGCGCGCACCGCAGCCTCGCCGATGAACGAGGACGTTCTCGAACGCGGCCCGCTTTTGGGGCGCCATATCGGAAAATTGCGGCCGCTGATCAGGTCTTGCTCTGCCGCAAATTCTTCGCTGATCCAGACGGGATCGACGCGAACACCGGTGACCGCCTGTGAATCGGCAAGCAGCTCGCCCATCGAATAAGACCTGGCCGGGTTCACCGCATTGAATGTACCAGCGATATCACTGTCCAGGCAATCGATCGAAAAATTTGCCAGATCGCGAACGTCGATGGCTTGAATCGTATGCTCCGGAGTCCCGGGCCAGACCATCTCACCCCCCTTCCGCGTCCGAATCGGCCAGTAGGAAAATCGGTCGGTGTGATCCCCCGGACCGGCGATATAGGTTGGACGTATGACGGTAAGCCGCTCATCGTCGACTTCGGCACGCGCGCGTTTTTCGCACAAGGCTTTCAGTGGGCCGTAGGTTTCTCCGTTGACGTCTTCGATACTCTCGTCGGCAATGCTGGCGAGCGCAGATGATTCCGTGTTGTCGACATCGAAATCAGCGTAGACAGCGACCGTCGAAATATACAGGTAGCGCTTCGTATTCGGTGCCAGCAAACGCGCCGAGTCCTGCACATGACGCGGCACGTAGCCCGAATTATCGATCACCGCATCCCAGCTCCGCCCTTTCAGCCCATCCAGGCCGTTGTTCCGATCTCCTCTTATCGTTTCAAGATCGGGAAACAGGGTATTGTCGGTTCTGCCGCGGTTGAACAAGGTCACCTGATGTCCGCGGCGCAATGCCTCGCGCACCATGTGCGGCCCAATGAAGCCGGTTCCACCAAGAATCAGAATGCTTAGCGAAGTGCTTTTCTTCCGCTTTTCGCCGGCACTCGCGAGTGTTGGCAAACCCGTGGCAACGGCGGCACTACCCAGAACTGAGGCCTTAATAAACTGGCGGCGATTATTTGTCATCGTTAGTTCTCCGTCAAGGTCCTGAGCAGCAGTCTAACTGAAACAAACACGACCTGTCTGTGCTCACTCGTCGCGTGTAATGGCGACGACTTCAATGCCGATACTGCGACCGGCCTCCACGATAACGCTGATGGACTCGACCTCGGGTGGTAGAACGTCGATGTCCGACGGCAATGTAACTGACAAGCCTTCTTCATCGACGAAAGTGGCAACGACAATGAAAAAATCAACATGATGAAAACCACGTCGAGCATGGGTGACAGATTGATTTCGGCTTGATCTTCGTAGGGAACTGCACGGAAGCGACTCATCACATACTCCTGCAATGACATCTTCCCGCGCGTTTTTGACTGCAACTACCGGTAGCGGTTTTGCAGCTTCTTCAATTCTTCACTACCCGGGTGCAGCCCGTCAAGTGGCAGATGCGACAACGGCGTATCGATATTGCCCATCAATTCGTGCATTTCAGCCCGGGATTCATCGAGGTACAACAGTCCCGTCGTGATTTCGCCGGCGTTAAAGTGCTCACGCAGGTACTTGAACGCCGATGCCCGACTGGTGAGATCGTAGTCTTTATCCACCTTGCGCAGAACAATCGTGCTGCCATCGTGCATCTCGATCGGCATTGCCTCACCTTCCCCGTA
The DNA here is from genome assembly GCA_021773035.1 of Woeseiaceae bacterium. Lineage (GTDB taxonomy): Bacteria > Pseudomonadota > Gammaproteobacteria > Steroidobacterales > Woeseiaceae > UBA1847. The sequence continues at coordinate 61,386 of JAJFKU010000045.1, read as the reverse complement.
CGCCGCCTTTATTTCTTCAGCGGGCGGAACATAGTCTATGTCGATAACGTGGTGATAGAACTGCCTCGTATGCGCGTAGCTCTTGGTCGATCCCTCGTGGTCGTTGAACGTGACGCATGGACTGACAATATCGACCAGTGCGAATCCACGATGCATCAGAGCCCCCTTCAGCAGCGGCACCAGCTGCTCCTTATCGCCGGAGAAACTTCGCGCAATATAGGTAGCGCCCAGACTCAAAGCCGTGCTCACAGGATCGATGGGTTCCTGCTGGTTGGGCTCGCCTTTTTTCGGCTTGCTGCCGATGTCCGCGGAGGCCGAAAACTGTCCTTTCGTCAGGCCGTACACGCCGTTGTTTTCGATTACATAACACATGTTCAGATTGCGACGAATCGCATGCACGAACTGGCCTACTCCAATGGACAGCGAGTCACCATCGCCGGAAACACCGATGTAGGTCAGTTCGCTGTTTGCGGCATTCGCCCCGGTTGTGACCGACGGCATCCGCCCATGCACCGAATTGAAGCCATGCGACTGGCTCACAAAATACGCCGGTGTTTTCGAAGAGCAGCCGATACCACTCATCTTCGCCAGCATATGCGGTTCGATACCCAGTTCAAATACCGCCTGGATGATCGCCGCCGTCACCGAGTCATGACCGCAACCCGCACACAGCGTAGAGACGGTACCCTCATAGTCGCGTGACGTAAGACCGAGCTTGTTTTTCGGCATGCCCGGGTGTGAGACTTTTGGTTTCGCGATAAAACTCATTGGAACTCCCCGGCTCAGGCCGCCCGTCCTTTTGCGATTTCTTCCAGCACGCGGTCGACGACAAAGCCTGCATTAATCGGCATGCCATTGTAATGTAGCAATCGGACCAATTTCGTCTGGTCAGCTTCGAGATCGTTGATCAGCAAGGTGCGCAACTGTGCATCCCGATTCTGTTCGACAACATAGACTACGTCGTGCTGTTCGATGAACTCACGCACTTCCGCCGCGAACGGAAACGCCTTGATCCTGCAATAGTTCAGGCCGATATTCTGTTCTGCTAATCGATCCAGCGCCTCTTTGCACGCACCGTCGCCACTACCGATGGTAATCAGAGCCGCTTTGTTGAACTTCGCATAGCGAATATCGGGTTTTGGCAGAAGGCCGCGCGCCGTTTCCCACTTCACCAGCAGGCGGTCAACGACGTCCTGATAGGCTGCGGAATCCTCGGTATAGGCGCCGAGTTTGGTATGACCGGAGCCGCGGGTGAAGTACGAGCCCTTCGGGTGCACGCCGGGCAACGTGCGATACGGTATGCCGTCGCCGTCGACATCGAGATAACGATAAAACTTGTCCATTTCCTCGAGCTCCGCCGCGCCCAGCACCTTGCCGCGATCGGGCACATAGCTTTCATCCCACTCGAGCTCCGGGATCATCCAGTCGTTCATGCCGATATCGAGATCCGACATCACCATCACCGGCGTCTGCAGCCTTTCCGCGAGATCGAAAGCGCTCACAGCGGTGTGGAAACACTCGGACGGGTCTGCCGGAAACAGCAAGACGTGTTTTGTATCGCCATGCGACGCGTAGGCGCAACTAATAATGTCGCACTGTTGCGTTCGAGTTGGCATTCCGGTCGACGGCCCGGTGCGCTGCACGTTGAAAATGACGGTTGGAATTTCGGCATAGTAGGCAAAACCGATGAACTCGCTCATCAGCGATATGCCTGGGCCGCTGGTAGGCGTGAATGACCGCGCGCCGTTCCATGCGGCGCCAAGTACCATGCCAATGGCCGCGAGTTCGTCTTCCGCCTGGATAATGGCGTAGGTCCGCTTACCGCTTTGCGGGTCAACCCGGTAACGGGAACAGAAGCTGCGGAAAGCATCCATAAGTGACGTGGACGGCGTTATCGGATACCAGGCGCCCACCGTCGCACCGGCATACATACAACCCAGCCCCGCTGCCGTATTGCCATCGATGATGATACTGCCCGAGGTCTCATCCATCGCCTCAACACGCATAGGTAACGGGCACGAAACGTTTTCCTTTGCGTAATCGTAGCCGAGGCGAATCGCCTGCATGTTCGACTCGATCAGGTGCGCCTTGGCCGCGAACGTTTCCTCAAGCAGAGTCGTGATGATGTCCAGGTCGATATCGAGCAACGCTGCGACCGCACCAACGTAGGCGATGTTCTTCATCAGGATCCGCGCGCGCGCGCCGTCGAAGTTCTCGTTGCACAATCGGGAGAACGGAATGCCGATAACCGTTATGTCTTCGCGATTGAGTAACTGGCTGCGCGGCCAGGTCGAGTCATAGATCAACCAGCCACCGGGCTCAACGTCCGCCATATCCCGTGCGTAGGTCTGAGCATTCATCGCCACCATGACATCGACACGATTCGAACGCGACTGATAACCATCGCCGGTTACGCGTATCTCGTACCAGGTCGGCAAACCCTGGATATTGGACGGAAAATAGTTTTTCCCTACAACGGGTACGCCCATACGAAAAATCGATTTGCGGAGTAAGCCGTTTGCGCTGGCGGAACCCGTGCCATTCACGGTGCCAATCTTGATCACAACGTCGTTTACAGTTGCCACTTATGCCCTTCTACGCGCTGGAACCAGCCACCAGCGGAACCTGTTCATCGGAAAGTTCATCTTTTGCATAGGGGATTAGAATCGTCGATTTCTGCATATCCCAGGCGCCGGTCGGACAGCGCTCGGCGCACAGACTGCAATGCACGCACAGATCCTCGTCCTTCACCATAACGCGCCCGGTCTGTGGCAGATCGGCCGAGACGTATAAATCCTGTTCGAGGTTCTCGGCCGGTGCACGGAGTCGCGTTCTGAGTTCGTCTTCTTCACCGTTCTCGGTAATCGTCAGGCAATTGACCGGGCAGATGTCCATACAGGCGTCGCATTCGATACAGAGATCCGCGGTAAAGACCGTCTGAATATCGCAGTTAAGGCAACGCTCAACTTCCTGCACCGCCTGTTCCGCTGTAAAACCCAGCTCCACCTCGATATCGATCTGTTTGAAGCGCTCTTTCAAATCGACATGCGGCATCAGTCGACGCGATGCATCATCATAGTCGTTTGAGAAGCTCCATTCGTGCATGCCCATTTTCTGGCTGGCCAGATTCAGCCCGTCCGGCAACCGGTCGCTAATGCTTTCACCCTGACAATAGCGATGCATCGAGATGGCCGCCTGGTGGCCGTGCTCCACAGCCCAGATGATATTCTTCGGCCCAAACGCCGAGTCACCGCCAAAGAACACACCTTCGCGGCCGCACATCATCGTGGTCTCATCGACGATGGGGCAATCCCACTCGTTGAACTCGATGCCAATATCCCGCTCTATCCACGGAAACGCATTGTCCTGTCCGATCGCCAACACGACATCATCGCAGGGGATGATCTTCTCGCCGCTGACGGTGCCGCGATCGATACGGCCGTTCTCGTCGATGTTGTACTCCATCAACTCGAACTTCATGCCGACCAGCTTGCCGTCCTCGATAAGGAACTCTTTCGGCGAATGATTGATAAGGATTTCAACATTCTCTTCTTCGGCGTCTTGAAGCTCCCATTCGGACGCCTTGAAGTAGCCGCGCGGTTTCCTCGCCATAACCTTGACGTCTTCCGCACCCAGCCGCAGCGACGTCCTGCAGCAGTCCATCGCGGTATTGCCGACGCCAATAATCAGAACCTGCTTGCCGATACTCTTTACGTGCTCGAACGCGACCGACTCCAGCCAGTCGATACCGATGTGAATGTTCTCCGAATCGTAACGGCCGGGAATTTCGAGATTCTTGCCGTGCGGCGCACCGGTACCCACGAAAACCGCATCGAAGTTTTCGTCAAGCAGCCCTTTGAGGCTATCGATGGAGTGATTCAGTTTGAGATCGACATTCATGTCGAGAATGTAGCCAATCTCCTCATCCAGCACTTTGGGCGGCAGGCGGAACTGCGGAATATTGGTCCGCATCAGTCCCCCTGTTGTCTGCAGGGCTTCGAATATCGTGACTTCGTAGCCAAGCGGTGCGAGGTCGTTCGCGACGGTCAGGGATGCGCAGCCAGCACCGATTAATGCGACTTTTTTACCGTTACTCTGGTCTGGCGCTTTTGGCAGGCGCGCCGTAATGTCATCGCGATGATCGGCGGCAACGCGCTTCAGGCGGCAAATGGCAACCGGTTTTTCCTCGACACGACCACGGCGACAGGCGGGCTCACACGGGCGATCGCAGACACGGCCGAGTATGCCGGGGAAGACGTTGGATTTTCGATTCTCCATATAGGCGTCGGAGAATTGCCCCTGCGCGATCATGCGGATATAGGCGGGGACGTCGGTGTGTGCGGGACAGCCGCGCTGGCAGTCCACTACCTTATGGAAGTAGTCAGGGTTGGAAGTATCTGTTGGCTTCATTCTTTGGTCACGCCAGGAACTGCAATAAACCGGCACTCTCTAACTACCCCGTATTTGGCGCTAGCATAACGGGATCGCAGGGAAAGTAAACAAATTCCGCTCGGCTAACGAGCGCGCCCGCAAACCAGCTTTTGACCAACGATATCTCCGCTGAGCTTGCCGTCTCCATATACGATCTTTCCGTTGACGATCGTCGTGTCGATCGTGGAGGAAAACTCATGGCCTTCAAAGGGTGACCACTGGCACTTGGCGAGCAGATTGGTGGGCTCGACCCGATACGGCCTGTCGGGATCGACGATGACCAGGTCCGCATACCAGTCCTCTCTTACATAACCCCGGTCCTCTATGCCAAAGATGTCGGCCGGTGCGTGGCAGGCCCGCTCGACGATCAGCTCAACGTTTAACTGACCGCTCATCGCCAGATCGAATAAGGTCAGCAGGGCATGTTGAACCAGTGGCAGTCCAGCGGGCGATTTAAAATAGCTCGCCGCCTTCTCGCTGGCCAGGTGCGGCGCATGGTCCGTCGCAATGACATCGATCCGTTGATCGTTCAACGCCGCAATCAGCGCTTCCCGGTCCTCGCGGCGTTTGATGGCCGGATTGCACTTGATCGCGGTGCCGAGCTCCTCGTAGCGGGATTCGTCAAACCACAGGTGATGCACACAAACCTCCGCGGTAATACGCTTTTTCGAACGATGCGCTGTGGAAAACAGGCCCATCTCGATCGCCGTGGTCAAATGCAGGACATGCAGCAGCGCGTCGTGGCGGCTCGCGAGGTCGACGGCATAGCTTGACGACGCCAGGCACGCCTCGGCCGAGCGAATCGACGGGTGCTCGCTAAGCGGTACATCGTCGCCGTATTTCGCACGCGCTTTCGCCTCGTTGTCCCAGATGGTCGGCGAATCCTCGCAGTGGGTCAGCACGATGATCGGGGCATGTTCGAAAAGCAGTTCCAGCGCCGCAGGATCATCGACCAGCATGTCACCCGTCGACGCCCCCATAAACGCCTTGATACCCGCCGCCTCGCCGACCTGTAAGGCCTTTATCTCTTCGATATTGCTGTTCGTCGCACCAAAGTGAAAGCCGTAATTCGCGCTACAGCGCTTTTCCGCAATGGCGTACTTATCACGCATTGCGGCCCTCGTCGTTGTCAGCGGATTGACGTTCGGCATGTCCATAAAGCTTGTGATACCGCCGGCAACGGCAGCGGCTGACTCGGTCGCCAGGTCACCTTTGTGGGTTAGACCGGGCTCCCGAAAATGCACCTGATCGTCGATCATCCCCGGCAGCAGGTATTTACCGGCGAGATCGATAACGCGCGCGCCATCGGGCACCGAGATCGAAGCAGCGATCTGACGAATCCGTTCACCATCGATCAGTACGTCCGCGTCGCGGGTTTCTCCCTCATTCACGAGGCGCGCATTGGTTAAGAGAAGCTTGCTCAACAGGTTACTCCGACGGCAACAAGGGAAATCTCATTATGGAAGGCCGGAACGATGATTACCAATGTTAGCTTTGCGGACGACAGCCGTGTATGCGATAACCGCGTGATGAACAAGCGCAACTACCTTGATTTGATTCGCGAGGCGAAGGTCTACGATGTCGCCATCGAGTCGCCGCTCGAACATGCAAAGAACCTCTCCGCAAAACTTGGCAATAACATCCTGTTGAAGCGCGAAGACCTGCAGCCTGTGTTCTCGTTCAAATTACGCGGCGCCTACAACAAGATTGCCAGCATCGACGACAGCGATCTGGTCAACGGCGTGATCTGCAGTTCCGCCGGGAATCATGCGCAGGGCGTGGCGCTGGCTGCAAGGAAACGCGGTGTACGCGCGGTGGTTGTCATGCCGGTAACCACGCCGAGCATCAAGGTGGATGCCGTGCGCACCCTTGGCGCCGAGGTCGTACTAAGGGGTGATGCTTATGACGATGCCTACGCACATGCGCGGATCCTGGAGGCTCGGGAGTCGCTGATCTTTATACACCCGTTCGACGATCCCGCCGTAATCGCGGGCCAGGGCACGATCGGGGCCGAGATTCTCAAGCAAGCCAAAAGCGGCATTGACGCCATATTCGTACCGATCGGCGGCGGCGGGCTAATCGCGGGTATCGCCGCTTGCATCAAGCTGCAGCGCCCGGAAATCCGCATCATTGGCGTTGAACCAGACGATTCGGCGGCCATGCGCGATTCACTGGCCGCCGGTGAACCCGTGTCGCTTGAGCACGTCGGTATTTTCGCCGACGGTGTGGCGGTGCGTCGGGTCGGCGACGAGACTTTCCGACTCTGCCAGGAGTATGTCGACGAAATCGTCACGGTTAACACCGATCAATGCTGCGCGGCGATTCGTGACATATTCGAAGACACTCGCTCCATTGTCGAACCTGCCGGGGGCCTGGCTGTAGCCGGTGCCAAAAAGTACATCGCCGAAAACGCCCTGCATGACAAGACTCTGGTCACGATCAATTGTGGAGCCAATGTCAATTTCGACCGCCTCCGCCACATCGCGGAACGAGCCGCAATCGGTGACCAGACCGAGATGCTCATCGCCGTGGAAATTCCGGAGCAACCCGGGAGCTTTCGGCACTTCTGCGAAGTTCTGGGACGTCGTGGCATTACGGAGTTTAACTACCGCTACACGGACGCCAAGCAAGCGCATATCTTTGTCGGAATACAACTGTCGGATCACCGGGAGAGCGACAAGCTGCTCGCGGAACTGACAGCGGCGAATTTTCCAGTAGTCGATCTCAGCGACAATGAGATGGCAAAACTGCACGTACGCCATATGGTCGGTGGGAGATCGGCGGAAGTGCAGAACGAACGACTGTTTCGTTTCGAGTTTCCGGAACGTCCCGGAGCGCTGCTGGACTTCCTGAATGCCATCGGCACAGACTGGAACATCACACTCTTTCACTATCGCAATCACGGCTCCGATCACGGGCGCGTTCTCGCTGGCATCGATGTACCGCAGGCGGAAACGGAAGAACTCGAGCAACACTTGTCGAAGCTCGGCTACGCGCATTGGGAAGAAAGCGGCAACCCCGCTTACGCAATATTCCTGTCGTAAATACTAGTCGCGAAAGGAAGCGTCGCGACGATCCAGTTTTCGCAGCAGGCCCGGCCAGACAAGTGCGCCACCCAGGCCTTTGGTAACCTGCTCCGCCTGTGCCTGGATACCCGCTACGATCGGCGGCGCGACCTGAATGAGCTCACCGCCACCGGACTGCGCCATGATCTGAATCTGGCAAGCCGTTTCGAGTACGTACATCAGAAGAAAAGCATCGGCTATCGTCTCGCCCGTGCTTAGCAAACCGTGATTGCGCAGTATCATCGCGTTGTTGTTGCCGAGATCCGCAACCAGGCGCGGTTTCTCGGCGTCGTTGAGCGCGACACCCTCGTAATTGTGATACGCCAATGTCGCGTAAGGAAACAGCGCGGTCTGAGAAATTGGCAGCAGGCCCTCCGCCTGTGCCGATACCGCTATGCTCGCCCTGGTGTGCGTGTGCAACACACAACCCGCGTCATGCCGCGCCTCGTGAACCGCGCTGTGGATGACGAAGCCCGCCGGGTTTAGCAAATGCGGTGAATCGAGAACCTTATCGCCGTGGCGATCGACTTTAACCAGACTGCTGGCCGTGATTTCCTCAAACATCATGCCGTAGGCATTGATAAGAAAATGGTCTTCGGGACCCGGGACCCGCGCCGACACATGCGTGAAAACCAGGTCGTCCCAACCGTACATCGCAATCGCCCGATAACAGGCCGCAAGATCCATTCTGACCTGCCACTCTGCATCCGAAACCTGTGCACGAACTGATTGACCGCTGCTCATGAAACTCCCCGTCGTTTTGTCGTATTAAGGCCTGCTCTCCGTGCGGCTAATTGTTTCAGCTGAAACCCGAAAAAGCGTTTTTTTTTAGTGTCTTATTCCAATTTGTTTGCAACCCTTTTGCTCGGACGAGCATCAAATGATCATGCAAAACGCAACGCCGAAATGGCCGAACGTTTCCCAGCGTTACGATACAGACTAACTATCCCTTATGCTGTTTGTTTCGTACTACTTGGCGGTGGCGAAAGCCACCGCCTTTTTTTTACCACATGTCGCGCATTCTCGCGCCGACGTCGATTTTCCGGTCAGAGCGCCGCTTCAATTGCCCCTCAGCCGCTTCCGGACGTCCCTCGAACTGCTTTGCCATCGTCGCCAGCAGTGCATCGGTCATGAATCGGCTGCGCGCACCGTACACATGCTTGTCACCGTTTCGTCGCTGCTGCGTGACGTGATAACGCAACGGGGAAATCAGCGATAACGATTGTTTGGCACGCGTCATTGCAACATAAAGAAGGCGACGTTCTTCTTCGACCATTTGTGGTTTATCAACGGAAAACTCTGACGGAAAACTGCCGTCCGACACATTCAGCACGAACACAGACTCCCACTCCTGTCCTTTTGCAGAATGCACTGTCGAGAGAATAAGATAATCCTCGTCCAGTAGTGGATCGCCTGCCAAATCGCTGGCCGCTGATGGCGGGTCCAGCGTCAGCTCTGTGAGAAAGCGCTCTCGGCTTGGGTAGCGGCCGGAAATCTGTTCCAACTGTTCAAGGTCGGCCTCCCGAGTATCCAGCCCATCATACAAACGCTCGAGGTGAGGCTGATACCAGCGGCGCGCTTCGCCGAGCTGCGATTGCCAGCCATGACCGCTGCCACCGGCAGCAGACAGCGACATCATCAAGTCGCAAAACGCCGGCCAGCTGCCGCTGGCGGCTGAGGGCGCGCGAAACTCGGACAAGGAAGCAAACAGATAGTCGCCAACCACAAGATGTTCGAAACATCGCGCCGCGTTCGCAGGCCCCATACCTGGCAACAATTTCAATACCCGGAAAGCCGCGATCTCGTTCTTCGGATTTTCGGCCCATTTCAGGGCCGATAGCAGATCTTTGACATGGGCGGCCTCGAGAAACTTGAGTCCGCCATACTTTACGTACGGAATATTGCGCCGGACCAGTTCAAGCTCCAGCCGGTCACTGTGGTGTGCTCCACGAAACAACACGGCCTGGTCCTTTAACTGCATGCCGGTTTCGCGGTTTTTCAGTATCGACTCGACCACGAACTCAGCTTCGGCGTCACCATCTTCAACAGTGACATAGCAGGGTTTGCCACCATCTCTGCGTTCAGAGTAAAGGTTCTTACGATATTGCCGCTCGCTCTCCGCTATCAGGCAATTTGCGCTATCGAGAATAGCCTGCGTCGAGCGGTAGTTCTGTTCCAGGGTAACAAGTTGCGCCGAGGGCATGTACTGATCGGGGAAGCCAAGAATGTTCTCGACTTCGGCGGCGCGAAACGAGTAGATCGACTGAGCATCATCGCCGACTACCGTAACGCCGCTGCCATCCGGCTTCAGCGCATTGAGTATCTGCGCCTGCACCCGGTTGGTATCCTGATACTCGTCGACCAGAATATGCTCGAACGATGCACCGATCTGCTCGGCAAACTCCGCTTCGGCAACCAGGTGGTTCCAGTAAATCAGCAGGTCGTCGTAGTCCAGGGCCTGGCTCACCTGCTTGCGAAGCACATAGTGCTTGAACAGTTCAGCCAATTCGTCGCTCCAGTCTGCACACCATGGGTAACTTACGCTAAGCGTTTCGGCCAGCGTTTGCTGGGTGTTGACGCAGCGCGAATAGATCGCAAGGCAGGTATCTTTTTTCGGGAAACGGCGCGCCGTTCGCGTCAGTTTCAACTCGTGGCGCACGACATCCATCATATCCGCGGCATCGCCGCGATCGAGCACCGAAAATCCCGGGTCCAGACCCAGATTATGAGCAAACCGCCGCAGTAAACGATTGGCGATAGAGTGAAACGTTCCGGACCACGGCAAACCGCCGGACGGAAGCGCAACCGATGCGACATGCTTTGCCGCTTCCCTGACGATAGCCTCCACCCGCCGCGTCATTTCCTGCGATGCACGCCGCGAGAAGGTCAACAGCAGAATACGCTCCGGGCTCACACCGGAGATCAGCAAGTGGGCGACCCGGTGGGCAAGCGTCATCGTTTTGCCGGTCCCGGCACCCGCAATGACCAGCAACGGACCAGAGGTAAAAGATTTGTCGCTGGTTGGCGCGCCGTACTCCGCCGCCAACCGCTGCGCCGCATTGAGCGTCGCCAGATGATCGATCGTCTGCTTGGCAGGCTGCACAAGCACTCCCCGTAAAGTTCTGTATCTTTATACAGTACTGGATGTATTTACAAGGGTTTCATGAAAAAGTCCTCGATTTGCCCAGCCAGGACTGCGGGCGCCTCGAAGTGAATCATGTGACCGGCACCTGCAATACCGGACAGGCGGCTGTCGGGATAGGGTAGCGACGCCCGGCTATCGGACGACCCGGCGAACGAACTCTGCTCACCATAGATCAGCAGCGTCGGCGCGCTGATACAGCGCCAACACGCTTCCGCCTCCGCGCGACGATATAGCACCGGGTTCGGCAGTTTGTGCCTGGGATCCGCGCGCAGGCATACCTCACCATCACTCGCCTCCATGGTCCACTCGCGGGCAACGAAGTTCGCCTGCGCCGCTGTCATCCGCGGACTACGGCTTCTGATTTTCCGCGCCAGGGTATCGATGTCGCGGTAGCGCGAGAAAACCGTGGCGGCGCGCCCGGACTCTATCCAGTTACGAAAGCGCTGTGGAGTGTCGCCCGGCTTCGAGTCAGGCAGTCCGAATCCCTCGATATTGACGAAGTGGCTGACACGCTCCGGCATCGTGCCTGCATACAATGAGCCGATATTGCCGCCCATGCTATGGCCGACCAGTCGTACCGGCGAATCGGGAGAGTAGAACGCCAACAACTCGTCCAGATCGGCCAGATAGTCAGGAAACCAGTACGATTCGCCACTGTGCGCAGACCTGCCAAAGCCCCGCCAGTCGGGTGCTATCACCCGCCAGCGGGACGACAACGCGTCGACAACGAACTGAAACGTCGAGCCGGTATCCGCCCAGCCATGCAGATAGAAGAACGGCGGTGCATCGGCATCGCCCCACTCGTTCACCCAATACTCAACCCCTCTCACAGTCAGCGTATGTGTTCGCCGCGTAGCGGTTGATTGATAGACATTCGACTCGATCATGATTAATTTTCTTACGCTGTCTTCGCGGCACCGATTACACTGTTAGTTAAGGTGGTGTATAAACCAATTGGATCTTTTCTTGATACGGCAAGGCACCGAAGACTAAAGCATGACGGGCGATATCGCACTGGTCCTGGGCATACTGGTTGTTTCGCTGATACTTTTTATCAGCGAAATAGTGCGCATGGACGTTGTTGCGCTGCTGGTGCTGGGCTCACTGTTTATTGTCGGGCAGATCGACGCCAATCAGGCTTTTGCCGGATTCAGCAACAGCGCGGTGATAACGGTGTGGGCCATGTTCATCCTCAGCGAAGGACTGACACGGACCGGTATCGCTGACATTATCGGCCGGCAGGTCATGCGCATCGGCGGCAGTCGCGAAGTGACATTGGTCTTCGTCATCATGATCACGGGCGCGGTGCTGTCTGCGTTCATGAACAACATCGGCGTGGCGGCCCTGATGCTGCCCGTTGTCGTTGAAGTCGCGCGTCGAACCGGGGTCGCGGCATCTCGCCTGCTGATGCCGCTCGCCTATTCGACACTGCTCGGCGGCCTGATGACGCTGATCGGAACACCGCCCAACCTGCTGATCAGCGAATCGCTGGTACTCGGCGGCTACGAGCCCTTCGGTCTGTTTGATTTCACGCCGCTTGGCGGTGTCGTAATGGTGATTGGCGTCCTCTTCGTTGTCATTGGCGGACGCTTCCTGCTGCCCAAGGTCAAGGCCAAACGCGGCAAACATGTCAGCCAGCGCAGTCTGCGCTCCCGCTACAAACTACAGGAACGCACTTTCATGATGCACGTGCCGATGGACTCTGTTCTGGTCGGCAAGACCCTGGCGGAAACCCGTATCGGTGCGTCGACCGGCCTGATTATTCTGTCGCTGCTGCGAAACGGCCGAAACGAGACACTGCCGGGACGCCAGACCATCATCCGCGGCGGTGACGGACTGCTGGTACAGGGCCGTATCGATCAGTTTCGCGAACTGCGGCGCTGGAGCGATCTTGTCATCGAACGCGAGGCGCCGGTATTGAAGTCCATGGTGGCCTCGAAGGTTGTCTACGCCACCGTCCGCATTACGGAAGGCTCGCCGGTTGTGTCCGAACTGGTCAGGCACGCCGCCTTCAGGACCCGCTTTGATGTCGCGGTAGTCGGCGTGCTGCGCAAGGGGCGTTACCGCCTGACCAACCTCGCCTATGTCCCGATCAGGGCGGGTGACCAGATGCTGGTGCAGGGTGAAATCGAGGCCATCGCGCAGCTTGAGAAGTTTTCCGACTTCGAGGACGTTGCGGTTCACTCACCCGAGGAGCTGCAGGAGACCTACCAGACGGACGAGCGAATGTTCGTCGTCAGGCTGCCACGAGAAAGCGACCTCGTTGACGAAACGCTAAGAAAGAGCCGGCTCGCTGATGTCTTCGATTTTCGTGTCCTCGCGATCTTCCGCGATGGTGAGCTCAATGTGATGCCGCGAGGCGACGCCGTCCTGCATGGCGGCGACTTGCTGCTCATCGAAGGCCAGCAAGACGACCTGGATGTACTGCGCGGTATGCAGGAGCTCGAAATCGACACGAAAGTACCCGGCAACCTGGGCTCCTTCGAATCGGAGCGCCTGACACTGATGGACGCAACCCTCGATCCGCGTTCATCGCTGGTCGGCAGATCGGTTGGCCAGCTGAATTTCCGTGAGCGTTACGGTATCGAATTGGCGGGTATCTGGCGAGAGGGGGAGACTATCGGCACAGAACTGGCTGGCGAGCGACTGCAGATCGGTGATGCGCTGCTGCTGCTGGGGCCACGAGATCGCCTGAAACTGCTGTCCTCCGATTCCGACTTCCTGATCCTGACACCGCTTGGACAGGAACCTCCCGACACCCGGAGAGCGCCGCTGGCGGCATTGATTATGGTGGCTGTCATCGGTGCCGTGATGGCTGGTTATGCACCCATCTCGATAGCTGCTGTCATAGGCGGCACGGTCATGGTGTTGACGGGCTGCCTCAATATGGAGCAGGCGTATCGGGCAATCGACTGGCGGGCAATTTTTCTGATCGCCGGGATGCTGCCACTCGGCACGGCCATGCAACAAAGCGGTGCCGCAATCTATCTCGCGAATCAGGTCATGGAACTGCTCGGCGACGCCGGTCCATGGCCGGTCATCATGGGTCTCTATATCCTGACCGCCATGGCGACGATGATTATTCCGACCGCTGCACTCGTTGTTCTCATGTCGCCCATCGTGCTGTCTGCGATGGCCGAAATCGGTGTGCAGCCGGAAACCGCGATGATGGCCGTTGCTATGGCGGCATCTGCGAGCTTCACGAGCCCAATATCGCATCCAGCCAACATCCTCGTCATGGGTCCTGGCGGCTATCGATTTGTTGACTATCTCAAAGTCGGCGTACCACTCACGATCGTCGTGTTCATCGCGGTCATGGTATTGCTGCCGATACTGTGGCCGCTGGCGCCCGTGTAGTCACTCTTTTTTTGAATACGGAGATTATCAGGTGACGGAAAGAGTCGTTATCGCCGGTGCCGGCCACGCCGCCGGACAGCTTATTGCATCACTCAAGCAACAGAAGTTTGCCGGACAGATTGTACTCGTCGGCGACGAACCCTTTCTGCCCTACCAGCGACCGCCGCTGTCGAAGAAGTTTCTTGCAGGCGACCTTCCTGCCGAGCGCTTGTACGTAAAACCCGCGACTTTTTATGACGACCCGCAGATTGAAGTTCGTCTCGAAACCACGATCGCGGCAATTGACCGGAATGCAAACAGATTGACCACCGGTGGCGGCGACGATATCCCCTACGACAAGCTCGTGCTGGCACTGGGATCGCGGGTGCGCCGGCTGGCTGTCGAGGGTGCGGATCTCGCCGGCCTGCATTACCTGCGAAGCATCGCCGACGTCGAAAAGATACGTGCAGAGCTTTCGGCGGCGAAGCGTGCCGTGATCGTCGGTGCTGGCTATATCGGTCTTGAAGTTGCGGCGGTCGCGCGCCAGCAGGGACTGGACGTTACCGTTGTAGAAATGGCGGATCGCGTAATGAGTCGTGTAGTTTCTGCCGAAATATCTGATTTCTATCAGATCGAACACGCAGCTCATGGTGTAAAACTCCGACTGTCCACCGGCACAGCGGCTTTTCGTGGAACAGGCCGTGTGGCTACTGTCGAGACTATCGACGGCGAACAGATCCCGGCAGACGTTGTCGTGGTCGGTGTCGGCGTGGTCCCTAACACGGAACTCGCGGAGGCCGCCGGCCTCGCTGTGGACGACGGTATCCTCGTCGACGACCGCTGCCAGAGTAGCGATGCGGATATTTATTCAGTAGGCGACTGCACCCGCCACCCGAACAGCATTTACCAGCGGCATTTACGGCTGGAGTCTGTACACAATGCTTTGGAACAGGCGAAAACTGCGGCCGCTAATATCTGTGGTCAGGAAAAGCAGTACTCGCAGGTCCCCTGGTTCTGGTCCGACCAATACGATCTGAAACTGCAGATCGCCGGACTGTCCGACGGCTATGACGACGTTGTTATCAGAGGCAATCCTGCTGAACGCTCATTTGCCTGCCTGTACCTCAAGGATGGTCGACTGATTGCGACGGACGCCGTGAACGCTCCGCGTGAATTTGTGCAGTCGAAGGCACTGATTGCGGCGCAGGCAAAAATCGACCGGGATCGTTTAGCGGATACCGGGCTGGAATTGAAAGAGCTGGCTACACCGGCCGGCTAGCGGCTAGTCACAGTCACTCCACGGCTTCGACGACGCGATCGTCCTGCAACTCGATCAGCAACTGCCCTTCGGCAGCGACTACGCCGCTATCGACGCGCCACGCGCGTATTGACAACGATTCAACGCCAAGCATTTCGCTGCCTTCGAACTCACCGTATGCACCGCTGACCTTCGCTGTTCGCAGAGCCCCCGGCCCAGAAGTCATACTGCCGTGCCAAACGCCCGTCCATGTGTCCGAAGAACTACGATACGCCGGCACTACAACGTCGCGGAAATAGCTCCAGTAATTTTCAGTTTGCTCGATGAACACTCCACCCCTGCCCGGCAGGTAAACATACCAAACGCTGTCAACAAGCGCCTCGCCGGAAATTAGGCGCGTCTTCTCTGATAACGACGCAAACTTAATGCCTACACCTGCCACCTGATTACGTGCGTCACGCAACGTCGTCGCCATCGCCGTAGTCTGCCGAATTGACTGTTCCCAGAGTTGCAGGACTTTTTCCGGATGGGGGTCGACCCGGGATTTGCCGTCATTCGTAAACAGAATGCCCTCCGACGCGTTCGCGGAGTAGCTGAGAACGACAACCTGCGATTTGCTGACCGCGAGCGGTGACAATCCCTGTTTGCCGACAAAGGGATTGTAGGTCGCTCCGACGGCAAACAGCGCGCCACCGACGAGAAGTCCGAGAATCAGGGCAAGAATGTACTTCATTCGATGGCTTCCGGTTCCGCGCGACCAACGTAGATAGCCGCCAGTTCTACCCGGCCGGCCGGGGCGTCTTCTTCACCGGACGTATCCGAAACCCAGCGCTCCGAAACAGCACCGGACAGGGTCGCAAACTCGCGCGTTCCGCTACGTATCTGACCGACGCGATATCCACCCTCCTGCGGGATCGGGTTCATATTGACGTATACAGACCCTCTCGCCGGTAAATGAATCACCCAGTCGATAATCTCCGCGCCGTCATGCTTTGCCACCGTTCGTGCTGCGATACCAACCACTGCATCCCGCGCATTTCGTACCTTGAAGAGTTCGGCACCAAAGTCGGCAAGAATCGTATCCTGCGGCCACGCGAGCTCGGCTGGCAGCGCCGCAGTCTGGCCCTGGCCACCCGCCATGACGCGATCCATTGGAATATTGATGTGGAATGACTCCGAATTGCCACCGTTCGGGGCTACCGAAACAATCGATACCTCGCGGTGCTGATCAACCGCCGGAATCGCATACAATGCGCCCGCAGCGGCCGCGATGCCCAGCAATATCCCGATTAGAAAAGTCTTAAACAAATGGTTTCACCGCCCTATAGTTCACAATTAGCCCATGCGCCGATTTCGACGCCATACCTGAGTTTAGTTAAATTGGATGCAACGCAACAATGATGACAGGTCATTTTGTGACAGACCGCACAACAATCCCGGAAAACGCCGAATGACCACACCAGTCTGTCTGTGGTCTGGCCCACGAAACGTCTCGACAGCGCTAATGTACGGTTTTGCGCAGCTCGCTGGCATACGGGTCATCGACGAGCCACTTTACGGCCATTACCTGCGAGTGAGCGGCGCCGAGCACCCCGGTCGCGAGGACGTCATGAAGGCGCTGGATTGTGACGGTGATGCCGTGATGCAGAAATTGTTGCTACAGCAGGCGAAGGAACCCGGTGAACGTTTGTTCATCAAGCATATGGCACATCACCTGCTTGAGATGGACCTTGGTTTCCTGAGTTCCACGAGCAACGTGTTCCTGGTACGGGACCCGCGAGAAATGCTGCCGTCCCTGACCATCCAGCTACCGAGCGCCGGATTATACGATACGGGTCTCAGGCAACAATGGGAGTTATTCGCGGATCTGTCGCAGGCAGGCCGGCAGCCCGTTATTCTTGACTCCCGCGAGCTACTTCTCAATCCGGCCGTGGTCTTGCGCGAGCTTTGCCGCCGTCTCGATATACGCTTTAGCCCTGACATGTTGTCATGGCCTCCCGGTACACGCGTCGAAGACGGGGTCTGGGCGCCGCACTGGTATCACGCGGTTCACAAAAGCACCGGCTTCGCGCCGTACGAAGAGAAAACTGAATTTCCGGAACATCTAAGGCCTTTACTGGACGATTGCGTTCCCTGGTACGAAAAACTCTATCACCATGCGCTGCGCGCCAGCGCAACAGGAGAAAGCACGTGAACCATCCCGATCCAAGAAACAACGCTATCGTCGTATACGTCGATGGAAAATTGCAGCCTCGAGCCGAAGCAAGTGTTTCCGTGTTTGACAGCGCGGTTCAGGGCGGCGACGCGGTGTGGGAAGGTTTACGCGTTTATAACGGTCGCATCGCAGAACTTGGGGGCCATCTGGAACGTCTGCAAAACTCCGCCAAGGCGCTGGCGTTCGCGAATGTACCAACATCCGACGACGTTCGGACGGCAATTTTCGACACGCTCGAAGCCAACGGCATGCGCGACAACGCACATATCCGCCTGACGCTGACACGTGGGAGGAAAATCACCTCAGGAATGAACCCGCGCTTCAACCAGTCCGGCTGCACGCTGATCGTTCTTGCAGAGTGGAAACCGCCGGTGTATTCGGACAACGGCATCCGTGTCGTTACTGCGTCCACGCGACGTAATACGCCGGAGTGCCTGGACTCGAAAATCCACCACAATAACCTGCTCAACAATATCCTGGCCGCAATCGAGGCCAACGTCGCGGGGGCCGACGCGGCCATTATGCTGGATGTAAACGGCTTCGTTTCCGAAACCAACGACACCAACATATTCATCGTAAAACGCGGGGAGATTCTGACACCTCACGCGGACAGTTGTTTGCCGGGACTAACGCGCCGGATGATATTGCAGATATGCCGTCGCGAAGAGTTGCCGGCAACAGAGCGCAACCTGAGTTTAACGGAGCTCTACACGGCGGACGAAGTCTTCACCAGCGGAACGATGGGTGAACTGACGCCAATTCTTGAAGCCGATGGCCGTATCATCAACGATGGTTCTGTCGGGCCACTCACACAACGCTTACAGAAACTGCACCGCGAGTTCGCCTACGCCAACGGGACAAGCCTGCCGTTCTAATTAAAGTACTGCGCGAGATATTCGTCAAGACTTACTGCGTCGCCCGATTCGATATCCGCCTGTCGTTGCACGGACGCTCGTGCCTCTTCGTTGAGCTCAGCGATAGCGGCCCTGTTGGGCTCCGCGATGGACGCGAAATAATCTCTATGATTCTTCGCCATCGACAATGCATAGCGGAAAAAACCCGTGCCCGCCTGCTGCAGTTCGCCGAGTATCCGGGCTGACGGCGTTGCCTCAGGATTGTCGACGAGCGTCTGCATAAGACGCGTAGCATCGAGGTAGCTCTCATTGTCATCGTGCCGATCCAGCTCTACCGCGACAGCAGACACATGCGAAATAATCTCGCTTGCCCAGTCCCGAACCGACACGGGCTTGCCGTTTCGGTGCAATCGAAACTCAGGATCCCGGCCCATCTTTGCGGTCTGAGTCTGGTTCCGATTAAGCTCACTGAGTTCAGCACTGCCCAGCGGCGGACTGTCCTCCAGAAGACAGTAGATAAGCAGTGCCTCCATAAAGCGCATCGAGTTCTGATTGATGCCACATGGATCGAATAAATTGATGTCCAGCGACCGAATTTCAACGTACTCGATCCCGCCGCGCTGCAAAGCAGCGGTTGGGCGTTCGCCGGAGTTTGCCACTCGCTTTGGCCTCGCCGGGGAATAAAACTCGTTTTCGATTTGCAACAGATTGGCGTTGAGCTGGCGATAACGGCCATCGACTTTTACACCGATTTTCTCGTAGGACGGTTCCGACGTTTCTATCGCGTTGCCAAGGTCCCGCACATACTCGTCAAGACTGTTTAACGATATGTTAATGCGTGATTGGTTGTTATTGCTGTAACCAAGATCACTCATGCGCAATGACGTGCCGAACGGCTCATAGTAGGTTTCATCGTCAAACGACTTCATCACCGTTGCGCCGCCGCCGGCGAACGACTTGCAAAGTGCCGGCGATGCGCCGAACAAATACAGCACCAGCCATCCCATGCGACGAAAGTTCCGAATCAGCCGGAGATAGTGCTCAGATCGAAAAGCAACAGCATCTGAGGTGTCTGCCAGCACATCCTGATACGCAGCCCAAAAGTCCTCCGGCACCGAATAGTTGAAATGAACGCCGGCAATTGTCTGCATCTGGCGACCGTAGCGGTAACCCAGTCCGCGACGATATATCGTCTTCATTTGCCCGACGTTGGACTTGCCATACCGCGCCAGCGGAATCTGTTCGTCTTCCGGGATGCGGCACGGCATGCTGGCCGGCCACAACATCTCTTCGCCGAGTTTTGCGTAAGTAAACTGGTGAATATCACAAATACAACGCAACGCCTCCCACGTCGTTTTGCAGGCGGGAGTGACGAACTCCAGCAAGGCCTCGGAGAAATCTGTCGTTATATATCGATTGGTCAGCGCCGACCCCAGGCCCGGCGGATGAGACTGCATGGACAGACGGCCATCGGCTGCAACGCGCAGCGATTCCTTCTCTATACCTTTCAAACCGCCGTAAAAAAGATCGCTGCCAGCGGCAGCGATCGCGATCAAACGCTTGTCGAATCCGTTGTTCAACGAGTATTCCTTGAGGTACGAAGAGTAATTCGCCTGCTGTTTTACCATAACGGTCGCGGTCGCGCGCATTTCGCGCGAATTTATGTTGCGGACTCCCGGACCGGCTTTTTTCGTCTAGACTGAGCTTGAGGCCAGCCGAATGACCAACAGGTACTTACACAAAATTCCCGCTGCACTGGCGACCGTAGTTTTGGTGCTGACCAGCACGTCAGCACAGGCGCTGCGCTGCGGTCAGAAGCTTGTTCGCGAGAATATGCATGAGACACAGGTAAGAAATATCTGTGGCGAACCTGCGACGGCGCGGCATATCGGCTACGCCCTCCGCGGCAAGTACATTCCGAAGCGACGCGGCATCGCTTCGGGTGTGACCGTCGAGCGCTTTCCGGGTTACGGCTACTACGCCGAGGAAGTCGCCATAACCGAGTACATCTATAACTTCGGCCCGCGTAAACTGATGCGACGCCTGATTTTCGAGGGTGGCGTCCTGACTCGGATAGAAACGATCGGCTACGGATACCGAGAGAAGAAATCGAAATAGGGTAAGATTCCCGCCAGACCAATCCATTATCTGCGGGGCTCAGGCGGCATGAACGATTCAAGGTTTAGGCGTATGCGCGATCAGTCGTCAGGCAAGGCGACTCTCATCAACGAAGGCTGCAAAATAAGCGGCGAAATAAGCGGTAACGGCGATTTTGTCATCAATGGCGAGGTCTCTGGCGACTGCGATGTCAGCGGCACGGTATCGCTGGCTCAAAACGGTTTCTGGCAGGGAACAATCTGCGCCGACAACGTCATCGTCGCCGGACACATCGAAGGCGACATAACGGCCGGTGGCAAAGTTGAAATCACCAATACCGCGAGGATCAGCGGCACAGTGACTGGCGAGGCGATTGCCGTCGCCGAGGGCGCCGTCGTCGAGGGCGCTATGAAGACAACTGGACAGTCGGAACCTCTTGAATTCGTTGAGAAACGTGATAGTTAGATCGTTTTTTCCACAATTTGGATTGCTTTGGATTCGACGACAGCGCAAATGCTACACTGGCCGCTGAATTTATGGCCGAATAACAATAATTTGAAATGATCGGCAACAAGACAATGCGGTTCTTTTTGCTCGCCGTGGCACTCGGTGCCGCGGTGTCGGCTATCATGCTGTCCGTCTTCTTCGGTCAGTATCGCTCGCTATCTGAGCAGCTCATCGAAACCAGCACGGCGCAATACAGCCAGCGTGCACAAGCGGTTTTCGAGCGCAACGCCGCTACCGAATTGAGCAAAGCCGCCGCTACTCTCCAGGCCGCCGATGAACCGACCGCCGGCATTCTTATCGCCCTTAATACGATCCTGATCGATAACAATACGATCGCCGGGCTGCGCTATATCAAAGGCAGTGGCGAGGTATTCGAGGCGGGCAGTTACCCGCGGACCGAGACAGCCACGGAGACTACGTGGCTGACGCAGAGATTACTGATTAACTCTCCGGTCACCCGAGACAACAACGAAATCGGACAGCTCCATGTGGCATTCGATCTGACTGACCTGCACAGCGAAGCGGCGAGCTTCGCCACCGCACTGAGCAATACGCAGATCGAAGACCGCCGTATGAACTACCTATTGGCAGCTGTCGGTACCGCGGCGACGCTACTCGTTTTCGGCGGTGTCATAGCCCTGATTATCCGCGGTCAGACGAAACGGATACGACAACTTAAAGTACAGGCAGAAAAGCTGCGAGACGCCGATTTCGGCGAGCCATTGCTGATCTCCAGACATGACGAACTCGGCGATCTCGCCTCTGTGTTCAACGATATGCGTCACCGCTTACGCAAGACGACCCATTCCCGAGACTATGTCGACAGCATACTCTCCGGCATGAATGAGGCGGTGATTGTTACCGGTGACAAGGGAAATATCACTCGTATCAATAGCGCGACAACTCAGCTTCTGGGCTACGAGGAAGACGAGCTGCTGGATACCAGTATCGACTATGTCGTCAACACCAGCAAAGGGCCATCGTTGGCGGAAGACGCGCCGTCGGGTCTGCCGAAAGAGGCTATTTTCGAAAGTAAATTCGGTGAGTCCATACCGGTTTCCTATACCTGCTCTATCGTAGAAGACACTGCTGGAGGAGCCGCTCGGCGTATCTATGCTGCACAGAACATCACCGAACGGCAGCGTGCGGAAAAACGTATTCGCTACCTGGCCAGAATCGATCCGCTGACCAAAATCCCGAATCGCATGCAGTTTCAGCATTTGCTGCAGCGAGGCATCGCTCGCGCCAGGCGTGCGGGTAAATCGCTGGCCTTGTTCTACCTGGACATCGATCGTTTCAAGGAAATCAACGACACATTTGGTCATCTCGCAGGCGATACGACACTGGAGACGGTTGCCGAACGCCTATCCGCAGCTTTGCCAAAGAACTCCGTAATCGGGCGGCTCGCGGGGGATGAGTTTGCGGTGATCGTCAACGACCTGAGCCCGAATGAAAAAGGCATTGTGTCCACTAGCGAACTCGCACAGAAACTTCTCGACCGGCTTGCCGACCCGTTTTTTGTTCAGGGTCACGAAGTCTTCATGACCGCGAGCATGGGCGTTGCCTACTATCCAAAGGATGCACCGAACGTAATCGACCTGATTCGCAACGCAGACGGCGCTCTCTACCATGCGAAAAAATCGGGAGGCAACGTCTTCTCGTTTTACGCACCGAGGATGAACGAGGCGTCGGTCGAGCGGCTGATGACCAAGAGCAAGTTAAAGCGCGCCTTCGAGAGGGACGAACTGCTGGTTCACTATCAGCCCAAGTACAACCTTGAAACTGGCGAAGTATTCGGTGCAGAGGCACTGGTTAGGTGGGAACTGCCGGAGCGCGGATTGATATTGCCCGCGGATTTCATCCCCATCGCCGAGGAAACCAACCTTATTATTGAAATCGGCGAATGGGTATTGGACAAGGTCTGCGAGGACTTTCGTCTTTGGCAGCTCACGGTCCCGTCACCCGGGCGTGTGTCCGTCAACCTATCGCTGAAGCAACTGCGGCAAGTCAACTTCATCAACCGTATAAGCTCTATTCTGCGTGGCCACGAGGTATCACCGACGTCTCTGGAACTCGAGATTACCGAAACCACGTTGATGGAAAACCCCGAACGCACTATCAAGATGCTCGATCAGCTATACAGCCTCGGGCTACATCTCGCCATCGATGATTTCGGCACCGGTTACTCCTCTTTGAGTGCACTGCAGCAGTTTCCGATCAGCACACTGAAGATCGATAAATCATTCGTTCGCGACGTGATTACGAATCCGGACGATGCAACCATCGTAGACACCATTATTCAGATGGGCCGAAATCTGAATATGGACGTCGTAGCGGAAGGCGTTGAAGATGAGGCGCAGCTGAACTTTTTACAGAAAATGGGCTGCACCTATGCTCAGGGGCTGCTATTCGGGGATCCGATGAGTTCTGACAACTACCTGCAGCTGCAGCTCGCTCAGGTCGATGGCACCGATACATACCGCGCCCTGTTTGCCTGACTTCACTCCGGCGCGACAACGTGATTAAATTGCCGTCGAGCCTTCCGAACTGTTGGCACTCACGTTGAAACCAAAGAAGCTAAGCTAATGAATAAAATCACAAAAACAGCCTTTTCACTCGCACTTGCATGTTCCGCATCGGTCGCTTTTGCCTGCGACTATCCGGCCGTTCCCAAGGTTCTCCCGGACGGCACGACGGCGAACAAGGAAGAAATGCTGGTCGGCGTAAAAGTCATCGCGACCTACCAGGAAAAGATGGCCGAGTATCTCTCATGCATAGAGGCCAGCGAAATCGTTGCCACCCAGGCGCTTGCCGATGACGATGAACAAGGCAAAAAGCAGCGCAAATCGATGTTCGACAAGAAATACAACGCTGCGGTCGATGAACAGACCCGAACAGTTGAGGAATTCAATGCCGAAATACGGGCCTATAAATCGCGCTCGAGTAACTAGCGGCGCTATTTCAGGTTTTCTATTTCGTGGCCGAGATCGTGCTTGTTCTCGGTGACGATTCTTTCCAGAACCCGAATACGCTCTTCCAGCAGCTCAATCTTTGCGAGTGATTTCTCGAGCTCTGGATCGTTTGCTTGTTTTTGGTGCTTCATTTTCAGATATTTTTGATAGGTGTCCGCTGCAAAAACCACGGCAACGATACATACGACATAAAACATAGTGCTCATTGACGCATCCCTTTGCTAATCCTTTTGTTCAAAGCCTGCTCAATTCCTGCTCGAGCTGAAACCGCCTGGACGTAACGTGCTTTTCCAGACGCGCCAGGCGTTCGTTCAATGTCTGACAACGCCGGTCGATTTCAACCCTTGCAGAAACCTGTGCCGCCGCAGCCTGTTGTTTCGCATGGCGACGACGCTGCTTCCTGCTTAAGGGTGGCTCTTTCGCCTCATAGGTATCTACACGCGATACCGAAGGGATCAGAAACACAGCCGCCAAATACGCTATCACGGCAAGCGGCATGGCCATCAGGAAGGCAATGAATGCCAGAACCCTGGTGACTCTGAGGTTGAAACCAAGATACGCCGCCAGACCGGCACATACGCCGCCAAGCATGGCACGATCGGCATCGCGGTAAAATCGTCGTCCGGATTCTGCGCTTATCGTACTCATACGTGCCTCCCATGGTCGCGCCGGCGCCGATACCAGAACTCACTCTCGGACTCGCGCCCGGAATAAACCAGCGGTTTTTCCTTGATCAGCAGTGTCGCACCAAGGTAGAGCGCTGCGGTCAGCCAAAAGAACAACAGCAACGAGATGATAGCAATAACGCGGACAGTGCCAACCCGGAAGTTAAAACGCTCAGCCACTCCCGCGCAAACACCGAAGACCCATCCATTCTCCCGATCGCGATAAAAACCGCGTAAAGGGCCGTAGTCAATATTCCATGCATTACGACTCATGATGTCCTCCTCCGCGTCCCGATTATTCCTTCTCCACATGGGCTGTATTACCGGCCGCCACGCGCCGTTTAAGCTCATCGAGTTCTTTGCTTACCGACTCCTCCGCCTCCAGGCTCGCGAACTCATGATTCAGGTCCTTCGGTAGCCCAAGATCATAGGCCTCGACCCGTCCTTCTACATCGTCAATCCGGCGCGTGTATTGCTCGAACCGGACCATCGCGTCATCGATTTTATAATCGTGAATCTTCTTGCGGACGGCCAAACGGCTGCTGGCGGTTTTATGCCGGGCCAGCAGGGCCTTCTGGCGAGCCTTGGCATCTCCCAGCTTGCTTTCCAGGCGCGCGATATCTTCATTCAGCTTTGCGAGCCCCTCGTCAACCGCCAGATAATCCTGCTTCAGTACATCGACAGCGGCGGACACCCTCGATTTCTCGACCAGGGCCGCTTTCGCGAGGTCTTCCCTGCCCTTACGCAATGCAAGCTCTGCCTTTTGATCCCAGTCGGCCGAATCGCGTTCCAGACTCTCGATCCTGCGATTCAGGTCTTTCTTGTCAGCGATCGATCTCGCTGCGGCGGACCGGACTTCAACAAGCGTGTCCTCCATTTCCTGAATCATCAACCGCACGATTTTCTCGGGGTCCTCTGCCTTATCCAATATTGCGTTGATATTGGAGTTCACGATGTCACTGAATCTCGTGAATATGCCCATGGAAATATCCTCTTTTAAGTGTTTGGAGCCTGTCTGTGTATCTGCAGCAATCGTGCCAATTATCGTGAACGGATATAAATTGTTGTTTTATATGATTTTTTTACTACTGGCGCTGATCTCTTAGGAGCAAGCAGAATGGTTTTTTTGGCTAGATATTGGCAATTCCTGCTACTTTTTGGCCTAATATGCTAATGTCCGCCACAGCACAGCCACAGCAGATCATCGGCGAAGCGCCGGCTTTCCTCGAAATGCTTGAGCATGTCTCAAGGGCCGCGCCGCTCTCAAAGCCCGTACTCGTCGTCGGGGAGCGCGGAACGGGCAAAGAACTCATCGCGTCGAGACTGCACTTTCTGTCCGAGCGCTGGGAACAGCGTGTCGTAAAGGTCAACTGCGCGGCCCTTACAGAGTCGATACTGGAATCGGAGTTATTCGGGCATGAGGCCGGGGCGTTTACCGGCGCGTCCAAGACGCATATCGGTCATTTTGAGCGAGCTGACGGCGGCACGCTGATCCTGGACGAACTCGCGACGATCTCCCTGCGCATGCAGGAAAAGATTCTGCGGACCATTGAGTATGGCGAAGTTCAACGTGTCGGCGGTAGCGACACCCTGCTCGTCGATGTCCGCATTGTCGGCTCAACGAACGCGGACCTGCAACGATTGGCTGTCGAAGGACAGTTTCGCAAGGACTTACTGGATCGCCTTGCGTTCGATGTGATTACCGTGCCGCCGCTGCGCGAACGCGTAGAAGATATCCTGCCGCTGGCGAATGCTTTTGCGATCAATATGGCGAGTGAACTCAAGTGGAGCTACTTTCCCGGCTTCAGTTCACGGGCATCATCGGCTTTGCTGCGTAACCGCTGGCCGGGTAACGTACGGGAACTCAAGAATACCATCGAGAGAACGGTCTACCGTTCAGCAAACCAGGACCAGGTAATAACGACGCTCGCGCTCGATCCTTTTGACACGCCTTTCAGGATTGACGAGCCACCTGCACCGACGAGCACCGGCGGAATAAAGCGTCGGCCGCCGCTGCTGCCAGCGGACCTGAAGCAGCGACTGCTCGATACGGAAGAAGAACTACTGAGTGCCGCCCTGGAAAAGGCGCGCTTCAACCAGCGCCTCGCGGCGGATTTGCTCGGTCTTAGCTATCACCAGTTCCGGGGCAGGCTGCGAAAATTCGACATTCGCAGCAAGCCCTGAAACCGCATCGACACGCGCGCTGCTGCGACTAACTCTCGTCGCGGAAGCGCCGCACGTAGATCGCCGCAAAACACAACAATCCGCATATCACGATGCCGGCCCACAGGGATGGGCTACTGAGGAACTTTCCGAAATCGATGTGTGCAAGTGCACTGACCATCTTCTGCTCTGTCTCCCAGTCCCCGTCACCGAAAATTTCGCCGACATCGACTAAATCGTCAAATAGCGGGATCACTACCAGCCGTCCCCAAACAACTCTCGCGAACTCGTTGGTGTGCGAGAAAATCCCTTCCAGCATCGGAATTAGCACCAGCGGGAGGAAAGCCATCAGGAAGGGCGAGCGTTTCGTATAGGCAGACACAAACAGGAACCATCCAACGAACGGCGACATCCATAACGCCGCAGCGTAGACCATGATCACCAACGACAGCCAGTTGTCGAACAGCGGTGCCGACCCCCAGATAAGCAGGCCCGCGTCAGCACCTTTCATCGATACCCAGATACTGGTAACGATCAGGTTGATCAGATGCGTCGCGATGATGACTACAAGGGTTGCTGTCGGTATCGCCAACAAGGCCATCAGCAGCTTCGAAATTACCGTCTCGGCATCCGTGACCGGCAGCGAACGCCAGAACAATATGCTCTTGTCTTTCCGCTCTGCATACAACGAGTCAAGCGAATAGAAAACGATCAGGACCGCCAGTGCCAGAATGAAGAGGCCCGAAGAACCATAGAACAATGCCGTCAGCACCATCCGGCGCTCGGTCTCCCCGGCGACATTCTGTGCCCCGAAAAGGGCAACATCGAGTTCTTGTGCGTACTCTCCCGCGAACATCAGAGCGGTGACCGTGCCGAGTATCACGATACTGGCAATAGCAATAGGCGTTACCCAGATAGCCCGGTGTTCCCATATCTCTCTTTTGAGCAGCATCAGATGATGAGCAATCATTTCCGGGCCCCCTTCACTTTCGCGACAAAAAGGTCTGCGATCGAAGGCGTTCGTAGCTCGCCAAGCGCGTCAAGGTGCTCGCGACCAATTCCCTCAAACAACATGACCGACTTACCGAACATCTGGCTCTCTGCAATCGGCCCCAGGCCTCGTGCTCTGTCGGCGGCCTCACCTGATGCAGAAACCTCAACGTAGGTATCACCGAGCGATTCCATCGGCGAGTCCAATAATATCTTGCCATCGCTGATAAACATCACATCGGTCAGGAGATTCTCGATCTCCTCAACCTGGTGCGTTGTAACAAGAATCGTACGCTCCTCGTCAAAGTAGTCATTCAGCAGGTTGGCATAGAACTCCTTGCGAAAAATGATGTCCAGGCCGAGAGTTGGCTCGTCAAGTATCAGCAGCTTCGCGTCGATCGCCATGATGATCGACAGATGCAGCTGCGTGACCATGCCTTTCGACAATTCCTTGACCTTGGAACCGGCCATGATTTTCGTTTGCCGCAGCAGCTCTTCCGCGCGCTGCCGGGAAAAATTCGGGTGAATCGCCTCAACATAGTCGAGCAGCTGCGCCACTTTTATCCAGCGCGGCAGCACAGCAACATCGGCAATGAAACAAATGTTCTGCATCAGTCGTTTACGCTGCTTGAACGGATCGAGGCCCATCACCGACAGCCGGCCATCGCAGTCGGTGAGTCCAAGCAGGGCCTTCAGCAAGGTTGTCTTGCCAGCACCGTTTGGGCCGATTAGCCCGAGAATCTTGCCCGCCTCTATCTCGAAACTGATATCGTCGACAGCCCGCACTGAGCCGAACTGTTTGGATACTCCCTGAGCGCTGACCAGACTAGTCATTCTCCCCCTCCAGAATTCTTATTTGATTTGATTGATTCTGCTTGTTTCAGCAAATCCGCGACATCCAGATCCAGGCGCTCTATGGTCGCCACAATCAGCGGCCACTCCCTGTTAAGAAAACGCTCCCGTTCTGCTTTCAGGAGCATCCGGCGTGCGCCTTCGTTGACAAACATTCCTCTGCCACGTTTTTTTTCGACGAGACCTTCGTCGACCAGTTCCTGATAACCCTTGAGTACCGTCAGCGGATTCAAGCGATACTCTGCAGCAACATTGCGTACCGATGGCAGCGCATCTCCGTCGGCGAGCACGCCTTCGAGAATCATCGCTACAACGCGGTCGCGCAGCTGCCGGTAAATCGGCTGATCTTCGTTCCATTTCGGATCCATTAGCTGTCCGTTCCTGTCTTTTCCGGTATCGCCCGATTAATCACTTAAAAATGCGCCGGCCCAGGAAACGGGCCGGCGCGAGAGTTCCGTCGCTACTTTACTCGTCTTCGCCACGGAAATGACTTAATTCTCCGACGACGGCAATGCTGACCTTGAGCGCCTGCTCACCCAGCTGACCATCGGCATCGACACTCAGGCGACCGCCATGCGGATAAGCACTGATCGATACGCTGGGCCGCTCGGCGTCAAAGCCGTCGTCCGCCAGCGCAGTTGACCCGGATCGCCCACCCAGCAGAGCCACAAACATCAGGAGCATGATGACCAGGCTGACATAATCATTAAATTGTACGGTTGGACTAGACATTTTCGGCTTCCGGGCTGGCCCCGCTCCTCAGTGATGTGGTGTTGTAGTTAACTATAACACTAAGAAATCGCTTTGCAAGCCTTTTCTTTGCGTCGGTCGCTAACCCGTCGGTCCGACCTGGCGCGTTTGTAAGGTCAGGGATGCAGGGAATTACGAAGACCGTGAACACGAAAGCGTTGCCAGATGAAGCCGTAGCAGGACTGCCAGCCCTTTGCAGCGCTGTTGAGCTCGCCTATGCTCCCGGTATGGGCCATACCCCCGAAGACAGCGCACTGATGCTCAGGTACAAAGACGGCGATTCGGCGGCCTTTGAAGTACTGTACCGTCGTCATAACGACGCCTTGTATCGCTACCTGCTCAGACTGTGCCGGCACCGCGATACCGCCGAAGACGTGTTTCAGGAAGTATGGGGCAAGATTATCAAGGCACGCGCGAACTACCGACCGACCGCCAAGTTCACGACGTTCATGTATCGGGTTGCACACAATTGTTTTATCGATCATGTCCGTCGCAATAAACGCCATGCAAACACCGCGGTATTCGACCCGGACTGCCATTCGGACACAGCGGAACTACCGGATACCATCGCCGAGCGCAGCCTGGCGAGGGAGCGTCTGAGTTTGGCGCTCAACAAACTTCCGGATGAGCAGAAAGACGCCTTCCTGCTGCACGAGGAGGGCGGCCTTAGCATCGATCAGATCGCATCGGTCACCGGGTGCAATCGAGAAACGGCGAAAAGTCGGCTTCGCTACGCGGTCAACAAACTCCGCAGTGCTATTGAGGAGCCGCAATGAGCAACGAACGAGACAGCGACATCGTGGACAACTTCGTCAGCCAGAGCTACCGACAGCACAGCGATGAAGAAGCGCCGGAACACCTGAACCAGAAGATTCTGAAGCTTGCGGCCAGCGAACTCAAAAAACGCGGCACACTGAGCACGCTCCTGGCTCACTGGAGCAAACCGCTGGCGTGGGCAGTGACGATTGCGTTAAGTCTTGCCGTTGTTCTGCAACTCACGACAGTCCCGGAGCCCGCAGCAGAGCTGGCAACCGATTCGCTTAGTAAGGAGTTCGCCCCGCAGGACACTGAAATCCTCGAAGATGCAATAAACCAGGCTCGCCTGCGAGCCGGACCAAACCAGCAGCTTGTTCACGACGACGAAGTTACGTCGAGAAGTTCATCGGCCGATCGCGATGCGCCTTCCGGGGTTGCAGCACCGGCAGCTGCGGCCGCATCACCCCCTCGCAGCAGTGTCAAACCCGTTCTTGAGGAGACCTTTCAGCAGGGCGTCGCCGACCAGCAACCCGGCGATCTGAATGAAGTCGATACGGCCATAGCTGAGCCGAAGCGAACGGAAACCCGACAAAAGTCCGCTAACTACGCAGTTATCGCCGAAAAGCAGGAATCGGACGCACCCGCACACTGCGACGACGACGCCCGGGAGACAGCCGAAACCTGGCGAGCCTGCATCGAAGCACTGAGCCGCTCGGGTGCTACCCGGGAAGCACAGCAGGAATACGAAGCATTCAAGCGGGAATTTGCAGAGGAAGCAGGCAAATTCGAAGCGAATAAGTGATCACCGTCAGTGTCTGAGGCGCCGGCCGGTGCTAGAATCGCCGGCCCCAATGACTTGGAAAGTCTCGCTCAGGAATTAAACGATGAAAGCACCCGTTCGCGTCACCATTACCGGCGCTGCAGGCCAAATTGGCTATCAGCTCGCCTTTCGTATTGCCTCCGGCCAGATGCTCGGCGCCGATCAGCCGGTGATCCTGCAATTACTGGAAATCCCACCGGCCCTGCCCGCCCTCCAGGGTGTCGTTATGGAACTCGATGACTGTGCCTTCAGCACGCTGGCCGGCATCGTTGCGACTGACGATGCCAACGTGGCCTTTAAGGACAGCGACTACGCGTTGCTGGTTGGCGCCCGCCCGCGTGGCCCCGGCATGGAACGCAAAGACCTGCTGGAAGCCAACGCCGCGATATTTTCGCTACAGGGTAAAGCAATGAATGATCACGCCAGCCGCGACATCAGGGTCCTGGTTGTCGGTAATCCGGCCAATACGAACGCGTTGATCGCCAGCAGCAATGCGCCGGATATCAACCCTGGGAACTTCACGGCCATGACCCGCCTGGACCACAATCGCGCCATGGCGCAACTCGCGGCCAAGACGGACAGCCATGTCAATGACATCGCCCGCATGACGATCTGGGGAAATCACTCTGCGACACAGTATCCCGACATCAATCACGCCAGCGTAGCCGGGAAAAGCGCCGCTGATATGGTCGATCAGAACTGGCTGGCCGACGACTTCATTCCGACGGTACAACAACGCGGCGCGGCAATTATTGAAGCTCGTGGCGCTTCCTCGGCCGCTTCGGCGGCCTCTGCTGCGATCGACCACATGCATGATTGGGCCCTGGACACACCGGAAGGCGACTGGGTCAGTATGGCAATTCCCGCTGACGGCAGTTATGGCATTGAACCCGGCATTGTCTATTCCTACCCGGTTCGCTGCAGCAACGGCACCTATGAGATCGTTCAGGGGCTTGACGTCGACGATTTCAGCCGCGCGCGCATGGATGCCACGGAGACAGAGCTGCGCGAGGAACGCGCTGCAATCGAGGAACTGCTATAAAGTAGTTGTCGTAGTCTAGAATAGGGCGAACTTAGTGCGTTTGGAGAGGTATACGATTTGTCCGGTTTCACCGTAAGTTTACTTTGGTTCTTGCTGTTTTTTGGCGGCGGTATCTTCCTCGCTTATCAGCGCATTGATCTTCGCACCAGTACCGTCGCAACCGGTATCGCGATTGCGGCGTACGTCGCTTTCGGCAACGGCCACTGGCTCTGGAATATTTTCCTGCTGGCTGCCTTCGGCCTGATGGTCGTTCCGAACCTGATCGAATTCCGTCGGGAGAAACTCACGCGGCCACTACTCGCCATCTATCGCACGATGCTGCCGACAATGTCGGATACGGAACGCGAAGCGCTCGAGGCCGGCAGCGTTTGGTGGGACGGTGAGTTGTTCTCCGGCATGCCGGAGTGGGACCGCCTGATGTCCTATCCGGCACCCAAACTGTCTGAGGAAGAACAGGCGTTTATTGACGGCCCCTGTGAGGAGCTCTGCCGCATGCTCGACGACTGGGATGTCTGTCACGAGCGCGCTGACATGCCGCAGGCAGTCTGGGACTTCATCATCGAGAAACGTTTCTTTGCGATGATTATTCCGAAACAATACGGCGGCCTTGAATTCTCTGCCTATGCCAATGCGTCGGTCATTACGAAGCTCGCCAGCCGCAGCCCTACTGCATCATCGACCGTCGGCGTTCCGAACTCACTCGGTCCGGCAGAACTCCTGCTGCATTACGGCACCGAGGAACAGAAACAACGCTATCTTCCTGGGCTTGCCGATGGCAGTGAAATACCCTGCTTTGCACTGACATCGCCCCAGGCGGGCTCGGATGCGGCCGCCCTGATAGACAGCGGAGTCGTCTGCAAAGGCAAATGGAATGGCAAAACCATCACCGGTATTCGCCTCAACTGGAACAAGCGCTACATCACGCTGGCGCCGGTTGCGACCGTGTTGGGACTCGCATTCAAGCTCTACGATCCGGAGCATCTTATCGGCGACAAGAGCGAGTACGGCATTACTGCGGCGCTCATTCCAACAAACACGCCTGGTGTAGAAGTCGGACGCCGGCATTATCCGCTGACCATCGCATTCCAGAACGGCCCGACGACCGGTAAGGACGTGTTCGTGCCACTGGACTACATTATCGGCGGGCAGGAAATGGCCGGTAAGGGCTGGAAGATGCTCGTCGAACTGCTGTCCGTCGGGCGCGCCATTACCCTGCCTTCGACGGCCTCCGGCGGCGGTCAGGCGGCGAGTTACTCGACCGGCGCCTACGCGAGTATCCGCAAACAATTCAACACCTCGATTGCAAACTTCGAGGGTGTCGGAGACGCGTTGACGCGCATCGCCGGGCACACTTACATAATGAATGCCGCAGTCGCGGTGACCTCCGGTGCAATTGACCAGGGCGAAAAGCCGGCCGTACCGTCGGCAATCCTCAAATATCATTGCACCGAGCTGGGCCGCAAGGTGGCGAACGACGCGATGGACGTGCACGGCGGCAAAGGCGTCATGATGGGGCCGAACAACTATCTTGCCCGGTCCTACATGGCAACGCCGATCGCTATCACTGTGGAAGGTGCGAACATCCTGACGCGCAGCCTGATCATTTACGGACAGGGTGCAATACGCTGCCATCCGTTCGTATTGAGGGAACTACAGGCGGCGGCTGACGAGGACCAGGATCGCGGTTTAATCGAGTTCGACGACGCACTCTTCGGCCATATCGGGTATGCCATCAGCAACATGGCACGATCGTTTTTCCTCGCGCTGACCCACGCGAAGTTCAGTCGAGTCCCACTGAATACGCCGACGCGGCGCTATTATCAGAATATCAATCGATACAGCGCCGCATTTGCGCTCGCTTCCGATTTCGCCATGCTGACTCTGGGTGGCGCCCTGAAGAAAAGAGAACTGCTGTCGGCACGACTGGGGGACATTCTCAGCTCGATGTACCTGGCTTCCACCGTGCTTAAGCATTTCGAAAACCAGGGCCGGCGGGCGACCGACCTGCCACTGGTCGAATGGTCGGTGCGCCATTTGATGTACGAGGCGCAGGAAGCACTGCACGCTTTCTTAAGGAACTTCCCGAATCGCTTCGTTGCCGCACTGCTGCGGTTCTTTATTTTCCCCAGAGGCAGAACCTACTCCGCGCCATCTGACCAGATTTCCGGGCAGGTCGTGAAACTGATTACAACACCGGGCGAATCCCGCGAGCGGCTCAGTGACCTGGCCTACACTACGCTGGAACCGGGCAACCCGCTTGGACTGCTGCAGGAAGCCCTGCAGCTGGCGAAGGAATTTGAGCCTGTAGAACGCCGTTTACGGCAGGCTTTCAAGGAAGGACTGCTAAGCTCAGAGTACCTGGGCGATCAAATCGGCGAGGCAGAAAAGGCGCAGGTTATCAGCAAAGCAGAAGCCAGAAACATGCGTGATTATCATGAAAAGGTTCTCGCGCTGCTGGCCGTCGATGACTTCGCAGCGGAAGAACTCGCCCGTAGTCCTGCTACATCGCCGAAAACCACCAGGCAGAAGGCTACCAAGAAGGCGGCAAAAAAGACCGCGAAGAAAGCCGCTGCCAAGAAAACATCGAAAAGCGGCAGCAAGACCTAAGTACGTCCTGATAAAACATGAGCGATTTCTCCGGTCCATTGCATGAAATAAGCTTCACCGCGGCCGATGACGTGCTCACGGAACTAGATGAGTGGCTGGAAGGCCTACTCAGAACCGCGCGTCTGAAAGATGAAATCGACGACGTACGAGTCTTCGGATCGAATTCCGATAGTGAGGGATATACCCTACGGACGTGCCAGTTTCAGATCCGGAACGACAACGCACTCGACGAACTCCTTGACGAGTACTTCGCAGGCATCGACGCACAAGTAGCGCTGAAGTTTGATGGACAGGTCAGAGTCCAGAGCCGGAATCTGCAGGCCGAGCATCCCTATGAACACGCGAAAACCGAAAGCCTGGTCTGCCTGAACTGCAAGACACGCCTGCGAGGACAGTACTGTGGCAACTGCGGCCAGCGCTCCCGCAGTCGTCTGATTAGCATCTGGCAGTTACTGCGCGAGGCCTTTGGCGACCTCTTCGAGCTCGATTCGCGATTGTGGCGCACCCTTGTGCCACTGCTGATCAGACCAGGCCAGCTGACAAAGGATTACCTGGAGGGGCGACGAGCACGCTACATGCCACCGTTTCGAAGCTACCTGGTACTGAGCGTCGTCTTTTTCGTGGTCGCGTTCTTCGATCCGCAGAACGGCCTGAGTCTGCTGTTCGAACCCGAACCTGCGGCGCAGCAAGTCGCCGAACCGGAGGAAGACGCCGCCGCAGCCGCTAAAGCCCGCGAGGAAGAGATGGAACTCGCGCGCAAGAAACTCGAAGAACTCGCTTTGACGGGTAAAGTACCGGTCGGCATCGCCGCCGAGATTATCGACGACGACGACGAATTCGAAATCCGCCTCGGCGGCGACGACAGTGAGAGCGGCTTTTTCGGGGACTGCGCTAAAGCAAGGATTTCCGATGACGAAGAGGTTCCTGAGTGGGTTAAGAAGCGCTTTTCCGACGAACGACTACGACAAATCTGTGAACGCAACAACGCGCGTGGCAACAAGAATTTCGCCGACGCCATTCTCGACAACATTCCCATCGCGCTGATCGTATTATTGCCTGCGATGGCCCTGGTACTGAAGCTGCTGTATCCGCTGTCACGGCGCTATTTCGTCGAACATCTTTTGTTCTTCGTACATTTTCACGCGTTTTTCTTTTTCATACTGATACTACAGATACTGTTCGCCAGGATGATGGCGCTGGCACCCGTTCCGGACGCAGTGCCGATGCTGGTCCTCGTCGCAACGTCTTTTTACATCCCGGTCTATCTGTACAAAGCCATGCGCTGCGTGTACGGGCAGGGACATATAATCACAATCATCAAATACCTGATGCTGTTGATCGCTTACCTGAGCGGCGCAACATTAACCATGCTCGGCGCTTTTCTCGTCGCCGTGTTATCAGTCTGATAGAGGGGATGAGGCAATGAAATTACGACTATTGATTTCGAGCAGTATTTTCGCGCTACTCACCGCCTGCGGTGGGCAATCGGCCGAAGAGCCGGTGACTCAGGCGGACACTCCGGCGGCGACGGCAGGCACCGCGCTACCGCGCTCCGAATCACCCCCGGGCGCCCGTGTATTTTTCATAACGCCCGCCGATGGTGCCACGGTAGCGAACCCGATCAGGATCGAATTCGGCATCGGCGGTATGGATGTAGTCCCGGCCGGCACACAGCAGCCCAATTCAGGGCACCACCACCTGTTAATTAATACCGGGCCGCCCGATCTGGGCCTGCCGATTCCTGCTGACGACCAGCACATCCATTTCGGCGATGGCAGTACCGCGACCGAAATTACGCTGCAACCGGGCACCCATCGCCTGCAGATGCTGCTCGGCGACCACCTCCATATTCCGCATGATCCACCCGTACTATCCGCGCCAATAACGATAACGGTAGAATAAGTAGTTGAGCGAAACGCCCGGGACCACTAAAATCGCCGGGCTAAGCAGACGTCTCTTATGAATCAATCCAGCAATAGAAAAGCTATCGGAATCAGCGGTCTCGCCGCCTACGTGCCCCCGTACCGCGTGTGGCTCGAGGACTGGTGTGACTGGAGCGGCAACCAATGGCCCAAGATTCGCGAGGTCGTCGGGCGCAGTTTCCGTGTTCGCGGACCGAATCACAGCGTTTATACGATGGCTGCCAACGCGGTTATTCGCCTGATTGACCAGTACGACGTCGACCCCAGCCGGGTAAAATTTCTCGGCCTCGGCACCGAGTCCAGCACCGATAACTCAGCCGGCGCGATTATCGTAAAAGGTATGGTCGATCAGGCCCTCACCGCGCGCGGCAAACCCCCTATCTGTCGCAGCTGCGAAGTGCCCGAGTTCAAACACGCCTGCCTGGGCGGCGTCTACGGTATGAAAGGCGCGATTCGGCACCTGGCGCTTGACGGTGCGGGCAGCCAGGCAATAGTGGTCTGTGCCGACATTGCCGAATATGCACGAGGCAGTTCCGGCGAGCCAACGCAGGGCGCCGGTGCTGTCGCCATGCTGCTGGAAGAGGAGCCGAAACTCGCCATCGTCGATCTGGTCGGCTCTGGTTCGGCATCCGACTATCGCGTCATGGATTTTCGCAAGCCCATGCTGCGCTTCTGTGGCCAGGATCGTTCTGAGACGCACCAGGTTCAGGATTTCCCGGTGTTTAACGGCAAGTACTCCACAACCTGCTATGTCGACGAAACGCTGCACGCGCTGAACGACATGTATGAAAAGCGGGAGTTGAACTCGATGCAGCACCTGCGTTCCTTGCGCACACTATTCCTGCACCGACCCTATCGCCGTATGCCGGAAACCGGTTGGGCGGTGTCCTATCTGTTTGCGCTGGGCCAGGGCAACGCCGAGGATCGCGCCGAACTGGCATCGTATTGCTATGAAGCCGGCGTCGATGTTGGCGCGGTGCGCGCCGAAATGATCAGCAAACCCGAGATTTCAAAGCTGGCTGAACCCGAAAAACTGCAATATGAAGCGTACCCGATGGCGATGGCGGTACTCAGGGCATTCCGGGCGTCGCGCCACTATCGCAAGGAAATTCTGGATAAGCTCAGACTCGGCAGCGACACAATGCTGGATCTCGGCAATCTTTACACAGCCGCGCTGCCCGCATGGATGGCGGCCGGCTTCGAGCAGGCACTCGAAGAAGATTCGCTGGCCGCCGGTGAGGAAGTCCTTACCCTGGGTTATGGCAGCGGCGATGCCGCCGAAGTCATCCCGTTCTTCATGGCAGACGACTGGCGTGAAGCCGCGGCCAAAATTCGCTTTGCCGATGCCATGCAACTGACACTCGACCTAAACCGTGAGCAGTACGAAGCGCTACACGACGGCCGGCGGGTGCAGGATCTGGACTACGTTGCCAGCAACGAATTTGTAATCGACCGGGTTGGTGGAAGTATCGACCGACACTTTTCCGATCTCGGTATCGAGTACTACCGCTACATCGCGTAACAGCGCAGCCGCTCGGAGTAATCCTGCCTGAGTGCATTCCACTCCTGCCTGAACCAGGGCGTGAACAGCCCGGGTTGCTCGGCCAGTTCGCGATCAAGATCGACTGCGGAAACGAACCTGACGTCATCAATCTCGCTTTCGTTCGGTCGAACCTCACCCTCGACGCTACCGAGAAATACATGGCATAGCTCGTTTTCCGAGCCTGCGACACCGAACTCCGCCTGGTAACAGAAATGGTAGACGTACTCGAGTGTCGCACTGATATTGAGTTCGTCGCCCAGGCGCCGCAGCGTTGCGACCTGCAAGTCCTCGCCGCGCCGCGGGTGACTACAACAGCTATTGGACCAGTATCCCGGCCACAGGCGCTTGTCGGCACCGCGTTGCTGCAACAGCAGCTCGCCGGACGTATTGAAAAGAAACAGGGAGAAAGCGCGATGCAGCATGCCCGTTCCATCGTGGCAGCTTGCCTTCGAACCGAAGCCGACTTCGTTGTCCTGCTCGTCGACGAGTATCAGTTCCTCAAGTTCCGACGACACGACTCTGTTCAGATTAGTCACCGCGGGGCTCTCCCGCCTGAGGCAGTTGCAGCGTACGGTAGCCCGCCCGCCGCAATGCGGCGCTGACCTGCTCCTCTGTCCCCGGGCACAGCGCGACCATCGACCCGCCGCCGCCCGCACCGGTCAGTTTCGCTCCCGTTGCGCCGTTTTCGCGCGCTATGGAAACCATTTTTTCGAGATCAGGCGTCGAGACCTGAATAGCGTTTAACAAGCCATGGCATATGTTCATCATCAGGCCCAGTTTATCGTACTCCAGCGTCTGCAGCGCTTTCGCGCCCTCGATACCCAGGTCGTTTATCTGCCCGAAGACCGCGTCGTAATATTGCGGCCTGAGCTCGTATCTGTGGCGCACACCCGTGACCTGCTCACGCGTTGCACCAACATCGTGACTAAAACCGACGACCAGAGGAGGCCCCTGCTGCAGCGCGAGCTTCTGTATGTGCAATCCACCCTCGTTGCGAAACAACATCGGCGTGTTGAAACAGGAAACGGCGTTGTCTATGCCAGAAGGCGTTCCGTGCGCCAGCTTCTCACACTCATAAGCAATGTCATTGACCCGACAGTCGTCAACGTCGATCCCGGAACAAAGGGCGACTGCACGAGTGACTGCCACCGCAATCGCCGCCGAAGCACCAAGCCCCATGGCCGGTGGTAACACGGTTCTTATCCTGATCGTAAAACCCGAATCCGCGACCCCGAGTTGCTGCATAACCGTGTTGATCAGCGCATCCACACCACCGCTATCGTTGCTACCGATAACACGCTGCAGCCCCCAGTCCGGAATGCTCAGAGTCGTATCACGATCGCCCGGTGCCGCTGTCGCCTGCACAGCACCGCCGATTGGGATCGCCACGGCGTGATGGCCATATACGACCGCGTGCTCGCCGAAAAGAATGATCTTTCCGGCCGAACTGACCTCAAATACCTCTTCGCTACCGGGATCAGGTTCGAGTTCCGCGAGAATTTCCGCGGCCTTCCAGCTCTTGACCTCGCCGCTGTCCAGCAAGCGGGCAACAACCTCGTCGAGTACTTCGCCGGGTGCTCCTGCCGCTGCCGCCACGCTGCGCGCGTGCAGTCGCATGTGGCCGCCCTGAATACCACTGCTCGCCAATGCCCGCAGTGCCGCGAAGTTCTGCGCCAGCCCAACGGCCGCCATCAATTCGGCGAGCTGCTCCGCCGACTGAACACCGGTCATCGCCAGACCAAGTGCGGCAGCGGAGTTCGAAGACGCCGTACCGCCGACGATACCGGCCTTCACCGGCACGTTGATTTCACCGACGAGGCCACCATCGGGATCAACGGACCAGCGAGTAAGCGCCGCGTAGTTACCGTTGCGCGCAGCGTAGGCGTGGGCTCCGGCCTCAATCGCACGCCAGTCGTTGCCGGTCGCAATGGCGAGCGCATCGATACCGTTCATTATTCCCTTGTTATGTGTCGCCGCACGATGTGGATCGACCATGGCTATATCGTTTGCCAGTATCAGTCCGTCCCGGACAGCCGTGGCCGTCATCCCTCCGACCGCCAACGCGTCGATAGAGTAACGAACCGTCGCCGTCACGACGGAGCGATCCGCGAGATTCGACAAGATTCTAAGCGCGACATCGCCACCGCAAATCTCGGCGACTCTGGGTGCTATAGACTCGCAAACGGTATTCACAAGATTGGCACCCATTGCGTCACAGGTGTCGATCAGCACATGTACAGCAAGCAGCGCAGTTCCGTCGGCCAGGCGCAGACTGCGCACCTCGATCTCACGCGCCCCACCACCACGCGCGCTCAGGCGCGGGTGGACATCGTTGGCTAGAACCAGCAACTCGTCAGTCGCGGCTTGCAACGCAGCAGCGGATGCCTTCACATCCGCGACACCGACGATATGAATCTGCCCGGCGAGCAGAGATTCCCTGAGCACCGCCTTGAAGCCGCCATTATCCCTTGCCAACGCTGCCGCATTGCTCAGCGCCGCAACAATCGAGGGTTCTTCGACGACTAGGGGAACGATGCATTCGCGACCGTTGACGATAAAATTGGGCGCGACGGCAAACGGCAATCCAAATACGCCGACGACGTTTTCAATCACCTTGTCAGCGCCATGCGCGGACATAAGCTGCCGACCTGCCCGCAACTCGCGCGCATCGCCGGATGACAGACAGCCGAGCCGCTCAAGTTCAGCAATACGCTCATCAATGCTCAGCTTGTACAGGCCGGAAATTCGCGATTCGTTCATTCGAGCTCTTCGATCCTTACACCATCGTAGTCTATGCCGCAGTCAATGCATGAGCGCTTTGCCGCGAGCGTGGCGACAAAAGCGTCCAGTACAGTGTCGTCTGTCGCAAACACAATGCCAACATCACCGCCGCCGGCGCCACAGGGTTTGTAAACCAGGTTTTCAGCAGCGGCCGCCGCGCACAACTCTTCGTGACCAGCATCGAATATGCCAAGACCGTGGTCAACACTAAAGGTCCGCAGGCATTCGACGTAGCTGCTGTATTGCTCGATAACCGCCTCGGCATCCCCGCTTCGCCAGGCACCTGTCATCCGCTCAGCGGCAGCGGCAAGAAGAATCCGGGACGGTCTGGCGTCTGTTGCGATGGCGCTGCCGAACTTTGACAGCTTATCTCTCGTGCTGGCAGCAGTACCTGTCCATATCAGCCGAAACCGCAGCTCCGGGGGCCAGTCGATAGCCGCCGTCGTTGCCCCTTCCCTGCGATACTCGATCAGACCGCCATGCAGGCTGCTGGCGATATCCACTCCGCTACCAACACCGCCCTGAAAATCGCTGTGGGCGCGCCGCGCCAGAGGACCAACGTCAACACTGTTTCGAATGGCTGCAGACAAGGCAACCGTCACTGCGGCACTGGAACCAAGCCCCGTCTTTTGGCGCGTCACCGCATCGATAAACTCGCTGCTATCGAGGGTGATTGAACAGTTACCGGCTAGGTCACCGCCTGACGCGCGGAGAACTGTATCGACGATCGCGAACTCTCGATCTCCGGCCAGCCAGCATATCTCACCATCCGTAATGCTGAAGCGGCCAACAACGTCCGTATAGCCCGGTGCCGAAACGGAACTGATCTCATCCTCCGCATCACTTATCCAGACCCGCGCCACACGCTGTATCGCAGCACTTATCGCCGGCGCATCGTCAAGCACCGCATACTCACCGGAGAGTACGACCTTACCCGGCGCCTTGGCCAGGCGTTTACCGATCACTGCCATCTACCAGTCGTGCAGCAGGCCCGAGGTCCGTGCTCATGATCTTGCGCACTCCGGGCGTCGCCGCCAACGCATCGCGAACGGCAGCGGCATCGTCTGCGACACACACCGCTTTGACCTGTGGACCCGCGTCGATCGTAAAAAACACCTGGCGGCCTTCGTCCTGCAATTTTCGCACTGTCTGCAGACAATGCAGAGTGGCGGAGTTCCAGTACATCATCGGTGGCCGCGACGCCCACATCAGCGAGTGCATCTTCAGACAATTGTGCTCGGCGACCCCTGCAAGAGCGGCGAAGTCCCGTTCTCGGATCGCTGCGCGCGCTTTGGCCAGATCCTCCTCCTGGGTCTCGATCCAGCTCTCGTAGAATGGCGATGTCTGCCGCGATATCTCCATCGCAGCGGTCGAACCTGTTGCTTTCGCTGCTGTCTCGGTAATCGCGACAACGACCTGCAGCGGCCACGACTGCTCGTCACGCAGGACAGTCAGGTCGATCACGTCGCCGGCATTGCTGAGCTCCGTGAATCCGCCATATAGCGAGCGAGCAGCCGACCCGGACGCCAGCCCGGCCAGGCGCGCCAGTTCGATGGTCGGTAACGACAGGCCGGCCGCCGCAGCGGCTGCGACAGTCGCCGCGGCGAACGCCGATGCCGACGATGCCAGGCCCGCGGCGATCGGGAAGTTACATTCGCTGGTGATCCTGGCTGCCGGCCGTTGTTCACCAATGACACTGTCCAGGCAGGCGCTGATACGTGTCAGCCGCTCGACGTCCGCGACCCCACTGATCAGCAATACATCGTTCCGCAGTCCGGCGTCGAGGTCGACCGCGATTGTCGTATGAAGCGCGCTCAGGGTGATCGAAATCGAACCCACCGCCGGCAGGTTGCGTCCGAGGTCGCGTTTGCCCCAGTACTTGATCAGCGCAATATTCGGCTGTGCAATTGCCGTCGCCTGCAT
Source organism: Woeseiaceae bacterium (assembly GCA_021773035.1). Taxonomy (GTDB): domain Bacteria; phylum Pseudomonadota; class Gammaproteobacteria; order Steroidobacterales; family Woeseiaceae; genus UBA1847. The sequence goes on along the minus strand of JAJFKU010000045.1, from coordinate 18,692 downwards.
ATGCGGGATTCCTGCCGTCGCTGTTGCCAAAAAGGACGCGAATTATAGCTCAGCCGGAGCCGCGCACAGGGCCTGAATTTTGTGTACGCTACGTGGCCCGATTCGTCGTGAAAAGCACCGTGCCCGAATACTTCAAAGATCGCATTGCCGCCTATACGGCGCGCATCGACGACAGACTGGAAACGGCGCTGCCGTCAGCCACGACAAGTCCAAAGCGTCTGCACGACGCGATGCGCTACGCGGTATTGAATGGCGGCAAGCGCGTACGCCCGCTGCTGGTCTACGCCGCAGGCGAGTGCCTGGGAGTGGATAAAACACTGCTCGATGCCCCGGCGGCGTCCATCGAACTGATTCATGCGTTCTCGCTGGTCCACGACGATCTGCCCGCGATGGACGATGACGACCTTCGCCGCGGCAAACCCACGGTACACCGGCAATACGACGAAGCAACGGCAATACTCGCGGCCGATGCCCTGCAACCGCTGGCGTTCTCGGTGCTCGCCAATATCGACGGCGCACCCGTTGATGCCGCAATCAGGCTTGTGCGGCTCATCAGCCACGCCTGCGGCTCTACAGGCATGACCGGCGGGCAGTCGATCGATCTTGCGGCCGAAGGCAACGTACTGTCCTGCAGCGAACTCGAGCATATGTATTCACTGAAAACCGGGGCATTGATTCACGCCGCGATTGTCGCTCCGGGACTGCTATGCGACGATCTGTCCGCCGAAAAATCTGCGGCGCTGGATCACTTCGGTCGCGTCATCGGAATCGCCTTTCAGATCAAGGACGACCTGCTCGACATCGAAGGCGAAACCGAAGTTATCGGCAAACCCGCGGGGTCGGACGCGTCGCTCAACAAGGCCACATATCCGGCACTGTTTGGCCTTGAAGCCTCACGACGCCGCTGTGATGAACTCCTGGTCAGCGCGCTACGGAACCTGCAGCCCTTCGGCAATTCCGCCGCGCCCCTCGAATGGCTGGCACGCTACATTGTCGAGCGCGGCCAATAGCCGCATGTCCTCCGCGGAACGCAGCATTCTGCATGTTGATATGGACGCTTTTTATGCCTCCGTCGAACAACGCGACAATCCCGATTTGAGGGGGAAACCACTAGTCGTCGGCGGCGGCAGTAATCGCGGCGTAGTCGCCGCGGCAAGTTACGAGGCACGGGATTTCGGCATTCGCTCCGCCATGCCCATGGCCGAGGCTAAGCGTCGTTGCGATCATCTGGTGCAGGTAAAACCACGCATGTCTCATTACAAAGAGGCCTCGAAGAGCATCTTCGCGATTTTTCACGAATTCACACCGCTGGTGGAAGGCTTGTCTCTCGACGAGGCATTTCTCGATGTAACAGCAAGCGTGAAACTATTCGGGTCGCCGGCGACGATCGCGACGATGATCAAACAGCGGGTGCTGGAAGACACTCACCTGACGACCTCCGTAGGCGTCGCGCAAAACAAGCTCGTCGCCAAAATCGCGTCTGACCTCGACAAGCCGGATGGGCTGACTATTGTCATGCCGGACAGCTACCGGGAAAGACTGGACCCCCTCCCCGCCAGGGTTATTCCGGGCATTGGACGTGAAACCTTAAAACGGCTGCAACGCATAAACGTGGTCACCGTGCGCGATCTACGCACAGCCGAAGATCGCGATCTCGAACCTATCTTCGGCCGCTTTACTCAAAAAACCCGCGACCGGGCATCGGGACTCGACGACAGGCCGGTCATACCCAATCGCGAAGAGAAGTCAATCAGCGCCGAAGAGACCTATGATCGGGATTTGTCGAAGCCTGCGGATATGGAGCGCGAGCTGCTGCGACTGAGTGAACGCACCGCGGCGCGCCTTCGTAAGGCCGCACTCGGTGCTTCGACCGTGCAGGTTAAAATTCGGCGTGCCGACTTCACAACCTATACCCGGCAGCGCAGCCTGAAGCCGCCCAGCAACGGCACCGACCAGATCTACGAGGCCGCCAGGGAACTGCTCGCAGGCTGGCTCAGCAGCAATCCGGGCGCAAAGATCAGGCTACTTGGCGTTGGCGGCAGCAAACTCGCTCCAGCGGCACAGGCGGACTTGTTTGAGAACGACGGCATGCGTGACGGTCACTCAGCCATCGATGACACCGTCGACGAAATTCGTCAGAAGTTTGGCCCCTTATCGGTCGGCCGGGCCAAGACACTCGACCGATAGGGTAGAATCGAAGCGATGTACACCAGCTTTTTCGGGCTCAACGAAAAACCGTTTTCGATAACGCCAGATCCGCGCTACCTGTTTATGAGCGAGCGACACGGAGAGGCACTCGCGCACCTCGTCTACGGCGTTACCGAAAGCGGCGGTTTCGTGCAGCTAACTGGCGAAGTTGGGACTGGTAAGACAACACTCGTGCGCAGCCTGTTGCTAAACCGAATGCCCGACAATGCCGATGTCGCGGTCGTGCTGAATCCGCAGATCACCGCCCACGAATTTCTACTGACAATATGCGAAGAACTCAGCATCCCGGTGCCGGAGCGAAGAGACAGCATTAAGGCACTGACGGATGCGTTGAACCAGCATCTGCTCAACGCGCATGCCGAAGGCAGGCGTACAATACTCGTCGTAGACGAGGCACAAAACCTCGCGCCAGCGGTACTCGAACAGGTGCGGCTGCTAACCAATCTCGAGACGTCGAAACAAAAACTGCTGCAGATTATCCTTATAGGACAACCTGAGCTACGGGAACTACTTGGCCGCAACGACCTGCGGCAACTCGCGCAACGTATCACGGGACGCTACCACCTGGAGCCGCTAAGCCGGGAAGAAACCGCGCAATACATCGAACATCGTCTGCGGGTAGCCGGGGCGCTCGGCGAGATTATTGACGCCAGCGCGAAGAAGGAAGTTTTCCGTTTGTCACAGGGCGTACCGAGGCTGGTAAATGTTATTTGCGATCGTGCGTTGCTAGGCGCATACAGCCAGGAATCGCGAGCCATCAACAAGCGCCTCATTAAAAGGGCCGCAGCCGAGGTCTCCGGTGAACTCGAACCACAGCGGACAGCGAAGCGCGCTGCGATTGCGGTCGCCGTCATCGGGCTTGCGTTCGTCGCTGCGGGCAGCTGGTCGGTGTTACGGAATACTGCTGCCACAGATGCCACAGACGTAGCCGTAGCAGAGCAAGCCGCCGAGGTGGCATCGCCTGCCGAGACGGTCGTTGAGATCGTCCCCGTGGTTGCAGAGCCCACACTGGACGAGCAACTGGCGCTTGCCAGCGAGCTGACAACAAACGATTTCGCCTTTGCTGCCTTATTCGATCTCTGGAATCTCGAGTATCTGGCGGGCGCCCGAGACGGCTGCTCGCAAGCCGCCGATCACGGCCTCGCCTGTCTGCGCCTGCGCGGTTCCTGGAACGGCCTGCGACGACTGGACAGGCCGGCGATACTCTCCATCATCGATACCAACGGCACAACGCATGAAATCGTGCTGGCAAAGATCCACGGTGACACTGCGGAGCTTTCGATAGGTGGCGTGACTGTCAGCCACCCAATCGCTACCGTCTCCGATGTCTGGTTTGGCGAGTTCATGCTGCTGTGGCGACCGCCCGGCGGAACCGCGGTGTCGCTGCTTCCCGGGTCTCGCGGTGCCGCCGTTGTCTGGCTACGCCAGAGTCTCGCCAACATCGATGAACGCTATGCCAGCGAAAATATCGAGCGCGATAACTACGACAACGAACTCGCGGATATTGTGCGACGGTTTCAAAAAGACTATCGACTCGATGTGGACGGCCTCGCCGGGCAGCAAACGCAGATCATTATCAACTCCCTGCTGGGGCCGGACGGTTCACCGCGTCTGTCGATTCCCCGCCTGGCCAGAGACTGACGCATGTCCTTTATTCTCGACGCACTAAAGAAATCAGAGTCCGAAAGACAGCAGCGAAGCAGCGCAGAGTTCGCAGCAGTCCCGACCAATCCTGGTTCGCGATCCGTTCCGCGTTGGCTTATGGTCGTAGGCCTGCTGCTGGCGGTCAATCTCCTTGTTCTTGTCGGCCTGCTAATGCGCCCGAACGCCACGCCGGAAAAAGCGGTAACGTCCCCCGCCGCCGAGCAAAACACGCAGCAACAGCAGTCGCAACCAAGCTTCGTAGAGCAGATCGCAACAGTCCGTGAGCAAGCGCAGGAACAACAGACACCGGCGTCTGTCCCCGAGAACACGGCGGCGGTTGCCGATACATCGTCGCAAGCGCCGGCCGTTCGCCCCGTGCTCATTTCACAAAACCCAGGCGCGATTCCAGTAAGTGATCTGTATCCGACTATTCAGGAAGTAAGGGCAAGCGGCCTAAGCGATTTGCCGGACCTGCATCTTGATATCCACGTTTACAGTACCGAACCTCAGGATCGGTTCGTGTTTATCAATATGGCCAAGCTTCGCGAGGGTTCACAGCTTGACCAGGGTCCGGTGGTCGTTGAAATCACCGCTGACGGTGTGATACTCGAATATCAGAGGCAATCATTTCTGTTACCACGCGAGTAACTATTCGCGAATACCGACGCCACGATGCATCAGGAGCATGCAGGATGAAAACAGCACCATTACGAACAGCAGAAGAATCGCGTACGCGTAAGTGATGTCGATGTCCGATACGCCCAGAATACCGTAACGGAACGCGTTAACCATGTAGAGAATCGGATTGGCTTTCGAGACGTTTTGCCAGAACTCCGGCAACATGGAGATCGAATAGAACACGCCGCCCAGGTACGTCAATGGGGTCAAGACGAAGGTCGGCACTATCGAAATATCATCGAATTTTCTCGCGAACACGGCGTTGATAAACCCGGCGAGGGAGAATACGACCGACGACAACAACACCACGGAAATCATGATTAGCGGATGCGCAAGCTCAAGCCTCGTAAAGAACAGTGCGACAACGGTGACCAAGAGGCCGACCAGCAGGCCGCGGAGCACACCGCCGGCGACATGTCCGATAATGATCGAGGCGTTCGACATCGGCGATACCAGCATTTCCTCGACGTGGCGCCCGAACTTGGCACCGAAGAACGATGACACGACGTTGCCGTAGGAATTGGTGATCACCGACATCATGATCAGGCCCGGCGCGATGTACTGCATGTAATCGAAGCCGTCCATGCTGCCAATTCGACGCCCGATCAGATTGCCGAAGATAATGAAGTAGAGGGTCATCGTGATCGCGGGCGGCACGATCGTCTGCACCCAGATACGCAGCACGCGGATGACTTCCTTGCGAATAATGGTTTTTACGGCAACGAGATTCAGGCCGATGTTCATGCGGCATCCCCGTCACTGTGTTTGTTTTCCACCAGCCGCATAAACAGTTCTTCAAGACGATTCGCCTTGTTGCGCAGACTCACAACCTCGATACCGCGCGCATTGAGCTGCTCAAACAGTTCGTTAATGCTGCGATCGGGTCCTTTCTCCACCTCCAGTTCGCAGTCATCACGCAGACGAGCTTCAAACCCGTCCAGCTTCGGCACCTCCACCAGGTCCCGCGCAAGACTAAGAATCAGGACTTCGCGCTGCAGCTTACGTAGCACGGTACTCATCTTCGTATCCTCGATGATGCGCCCGCCATCGATAATGCCAATATGGCGGCACAGTGATTCCGCCTCTTCCAGGTAGTGCGTCGTAAGAATGATCGTCGTTCCGGCCGCGTTTATCTCCCTGAGGTACTCCCACATCGAACGGCGGATTTCGATATCCACGCCGGCACTGGGTTCATCGAGAATCAACAGCCGGGGTTCATGCACAAGTGCCCGGGCTATCATCAGGCGACGTTTCATACCGCCGGACAGGCTGCGGCTGATATCGTTGCGACGATCCCAGAGTCTTAGCGCCCGCAGATACTTTTCAACGCGTTCGCGCGCCAGTTTCCTGCCGATCCCGTAGTAACCGGCCTGATTGCTGACAATATTGCCGACCGTATCCCAAAGATTGATATTGATTTCCTGCGGCACCAGGCCAAGGCAGGATTTCGCCGCTTCGAGGTCGGTGTCGATACTATGCCCGAATATCTCGACTTCGCCGCCGGTCTTGTTGACAAGCGAGCTGACTATTCCAATCGCGGTAGTCTTGCCGGCCCCATTCGGCCCCAGCAACGCATAGAAATCCCCGTCCTTGACGTTGAGGTCGATTCCCTTGAGTGCCTGGTTACCGTTGTCGTAGGTTTTTCTGAGGTTTCTTATTGTCAGTGCGTTCATTTGGTCGCGTATTGTAACCATGACGCACTGCTACCGTCATACCTTCTTGTCCCGGGTTTTTACGAAGCCGCTTACGCGGCATGCGGCGGCAGGAAGTCTCGAGTATCGATCGCTGCTGCCAGAGGTCAACACTGACTGCAGCGCGCACAGCTGCGACGATCGACGTACATGATGTTTCGAACTGGTACCGCTGCAGAGCAGCCGGTCGCCGACGGCGACGGGATGAATCAATCGCGGTGCTATCAGATCGGCGCGACTGCCCGCTCTTTCCAGCAAAGCGACCAGCGGCAGCTCAGTGATTTTTTCACACCAGGATATCGATACACCGGCGACGATTCGCGCAACATAGGGATTGCGACGGCCGAGCTGCCAGAGAAAACTCAGCGCTGCCGACTGCACGCGAGCAAGCGCAGGGCTCATCGACTCCGCCTCATCCATGAAGTCGCGCTGCGGGGCGTCCGCCAAAGCATCATTCCACCAATCGAGGTCGTTCTCGCGAAATGAGCACAGCAGGAACGGCGTCGCCGCCAGGCGCCCGCGTTGCGGACTCTTGAGCACATAAACTGCCTTGATAAAAGCGCTGTTAAGCGCCTGAACGTTGGCATAGTCCTCAGGGCTGGGTCCGGGGTATTCGATAAACTGCTCCATACAATCTGCCTCCTGCGGCGTTTTTCACCGCTTTCTGAAATTATTAAATTTACTCTTGTTAGACCATGTGTGGATGTTATAAGCTATATTAATACTATATATGGTCTTTTACTATCAAAAAGAATGAGAAATGCGACTAACCGACGACCGCTATTCAGGGGAACGCAGCCAGTTTGAGCTTGCGCTGAGAATGATCCGCCACGAGGCCAGAACCCGCAGCATTCGCGAATGTACCGGGCTGTCCGACGACCGCATACGAAAATTGTACGCAACGTATTTTCGCGACGGCGGCACGAGCGGGATCAAACGCCGTCGCGGTAAATCCCCACGGCAGATAACGCGCTTTGTGAAGAACGCGGAAAATCAGATACAGGCAACCACGCTGGTCGCCCTGTTTTCGGCCGGTTTGCTAATACGTATCGACCAAAACGACTTCGTACACCCCTGCTGGCCGCGCCCGGACGTCGAATTCGGCCACCGCCTGTGCCGCGCCTACGAGACCTATCTGCTGCTGCACCGCGATCCGGCGCTCAGCTTTGAATGGGCCTGGAACCTGCTGCAATGCGTGTCCTGTAACGACGAGCTGTTCCTCGCGGGCTGCCGTCAGTGCAGCGCGTTCTATGTACAGGATGCCTACGCACTCGATCGAGGCCGCTGCCCGGCCTGCGAAATCGTTGGCAAAGCCCACTAGTGGGGTACAATCTGTCGGGCTATAAAACCAACAACAATTCAATTTAGGGGTAGACTAAATGCTTAAGGAATTCAAAGACTTTGCAATGCGCGGCAATGTTGTCGACATGGCCGTCGGTATCATTATCGGTGCAGCGTTCGGGAAGATCGTTTCGTCCCTGGTTGCCGATGTCATCATGCCACCGATCGGTATGATCATGGGCAGCGTCGACTTCAGCGATCTGGCACTTGCCCTCGGCGAGGGTGAAGGCGCCGCTACGCTGAACTACGGCCTGTTCATCAACACCGTGATCAATTTTCTGATCGTTGCTTTCGCCATCTTCATGCTCATCAAGGGCATTAATTCAATGAAGAAAAAGGAAGAGGAAAAGCCCGCTGAGCCCGCCAAACCGTCTGCTGAAGAAGCACTGCTTACGGAAATACGCGACCTGCTGGCCAAGGGATAACTCACCGACGGTAACCAGTCATGGAAAACCACAATGTGTTCGCGGGTGCGTTCGTTGATCGTAGTGGCGAGCGCCGCAAGGATGTGGACTGGCTGGACGAAGCGCTGCAGGATGCAGACACGCGCTTCGTCCCGGTCTGGGGCGATCATTGCCTGGTCGGCGGCGACCCGCTGCAGCTCATGTTGCTTGAGCGTCATCAGATCGAGAGTTTTCTCGATGAAAACAATCAGATTTTCCTCGGACTGTTTCGCGGCAAACCCGCTTTTGCCGTCACCATCAGCGCCGGTGGCAAGCCGCCCTATGCCGAACTCGGCGAATTTCAAAACCTGCGCTACCTCGGCTCGGTGCTGCCCGCTGACGAAGCCAACCTCGCCGCACATGCACGGGGACTGGCGCTGTGGCATGCATCGCAGCTGTTTTGCGGAAACTGCGGCTCTTCCGCGAGACCCAATACCGGCGGCAATTCGCGGCTATGCCTGAATACGGCTTGCGGGCGGGAGATTTTCCCGCGTGTTGATCCCGCAATCATTGTCCTGGTCACGGATGGAGACCGCTGCCTGCTCGGGCGACAGGCCGGCTGGCCGGAAGGACGCTATTCGACTATCGCCGGTTTTGTTGAAACCGGCGAGAGCCTGGAAGACGCTGTCCGAAGAGAGGTCTATGAGGAAACCAACGTCAGGGTCTCTACGGTGCGCTATCACAGCTCCCAGCCATGGCCGTTTCCGGCGGCGTTGATGCTCGGTTTCGTCGCGCAGGCGGACACCAGCGGCGGCGAAGAAATTGTCATGAACGATGGCGAACTCGAAGATGCGCGCTGGTTTACGCGCAAGGAATTGCGCTCGGGTTTTCCAAAGCTGCCGTTTCGGATTTCGATTGCTCGCAGGCTGGTCGACGGCTGGATCGATTCTGAAACCACGTCCTGACGATGTGCCTGGTTGTCCTCGGCTGGCAACAGCACCCTGAATTCCCGCTCATCGTCGCGGGTAACCGCGACGAGTTCCACGCCCGCCCCACGAAGCAGGCACACTGGTGGCCGGACCAGCCCGACCTTGTCGGCGGCCGTGACCTGCAGGCGGCGGGCACCTGGCTGGCACTGCATCGCAACGGCCGCTTTGCGACGGTCACCAATTACCGCGACGCGGCAGCAGTATCGGCCGGATTTCGTTCCCGTGGCCACCTCGTCACGGAATTCCTGCAGGGCGAGCGTAGTCCGCTCGACTATCTCAACGCTATCGAGGGCGCGGACTACGCAGGTTTCAACCTGTTGGTGAGCGACGGCGAAACGCTGGCCTGGTTATCCAATCGCGGCGATGGCGCAAGAGTGCTTCCACCAGGTATCTATGGCCTTAGTAACGCTTTGCTGGACTCTCCCTGGCACAAGGTCCTGCGCAGCAAAGCGCGCCTCAGACAACTCATCGAAAACAACCGGGTCAACGAAACCGAATTGCTGCGCCTGGTAAACGACCGCGATAAAGCACCGACCAGCGAAATAGAAAGCGGCCGCTTGCCATTCGTAACGGCACATGCCGTCAGCGCACCGTTCATAGTTTTACCCGAGTATGGCACCCGCAGCTCGAGCATCGTGATTCGTGACGCACAGGGCAGTTGGCGGTTTCGCGAACGGTGCTTCGACGCGGGCGGTGAAACGACCGGCGACAATGCCTTCAGCTTCCGCGACGGCCGTCAGCAATAGATGCCCGACAACCAGGCGCCAATATCGGTGATCTCCTGCGGACAAACGGCGTGTGCCATAGGGTATTCATGCCAGTCCACGCGATAGCCGGCCTCAATGAGCCGGTCTGCCGCCGTGCGGCCCCATTCCATGCGCAGAACCGGATCGAAGCTCCCGTGTGCCATAAAGATAGGGATATCTTTACGGCTGGTCGCGTTCACCAGAGTATCCGGCAGCGGCATATAGGTAGACAGCGCCATCAGACCCGCCAGCTCGTGGCCGGTTTGCATCGCGGTGTGCAGGGCAATGGCCCCGCCTTGCGAAAACCCGGCGATAACGATCTTCCGCGGCTCAATACCACGCTCAATCTCGCGGGCGATGAGCCCTTCGAGAATGGCACTGCTGTCTGCCACCCCTGCTGCATCGGCGCGTCCCTCGGCATCGAGGCTCAGGATGTCGTACCAGGCACGCATCGTCATACCGCCGTTAATCGTGACCGGCCTCTGCGGCGCGTGCGGAAACACGAATCGCAGGCTGACATCGGCCGGTAGTTCGAGGGCGGGGACTATCGGTTCGAAGTCGTGGCCATCGGCGCCCAGGCCGTGCAGCCAGATGATACTGCCCTGAGGGTTTTCTCCCGTCGTCACCTCGACGGTATCGGCTATCTGCACACTGGTCTCCAAGGCCCGCAAAGCGCCGCAGTGTAACGCAGAAAAAGTGAAAAAAGGGCTTGACTAAATATGCGCATGATGTTCAAATTATGCGCATATTTATGCGGACATGATAATGCCCAACGGAAACCACGAAAAACGCCGCGATGCCATTCGACAACTGCTGCTGAAAGGGCCGGCCGAAACGCAGGCCTGGCTGGTCGCCACGCTGGCAGCCGACGGCCATAACGCGACACAGTCCAGCGTCAGCCGCGACCTGCGCGAACTGGGGGCGATCAAGACCGCCAGAGGCTATGAGCTACCGGCCGATAACCAGGCCGGCGACGAGCAGGTGGCGGCCGTTGCCGGCCTGCTTCGCACGATGCAGGCGGCGGGGCCGAACCTGCTGGTCGTGAAAACTGCGATTGGCGCAGCACAACGCGTCGCCCTCGCCTTCGATCGCTGCAACTGGCCGGAAGTGGTTGGCAATATCGGCGGAGACGACACGGTTTTCGTCGCGACCGAGTCCAGCATCGCACAGAAAAATCTAATCACACGGATCGAGCATTCAGCTCGTTCCTGATCCGTACGGAGACCCCATTGAGCAACGACACCTCACCGATCATTCTGGCGTTTTCAGGCGGGCTGGATACCTCCTTCTGCGTACCCTGGCTAAAGGAAAACACCGGTCGCGAAGTCATCACTGCCTGCGTCGATACGGGCGGCACTGACGCGGCAGCGGCGACGGCACTCGAACAGCGCGCACTGGCACTGGGCGCCGTGGAACATGTTTTGATCGACGCCAAGCAGGACTTTTTCGACACCGTTATCCGCTACCTGATCGCAGGCAACGTACTGCGAGGCCAGGCCTATCCGCTCTGCGTCGGTGCCGAGCGTGGCCTGCAGGCAGAACGACTGGCGCAGATCGCGATCGAACGCGGCGCCACCACAGTAGCGCACGGCTGTACGGCCGCAGGCAACGACCAGGTGCGCTTCGAAGTAGCACTCAGAACGCTCAATCCGGGCCTTACCGTGTTGGCGCCGGTGCGCGATAACAGCTGGGTGCGCGAGGAACAGCTCGCGTACCTGCAAGCACATGACCTGCCATTGCCGCAGCAAGGTTCCGAGTATTCGATCAACCGCGGACTCTGGGGTATTTCTATCGGTGGCCGTGAGACGCTTACGTCAGAAGCATCGATTCCGGAATCTGCCTGGGTGTTATCTGCCAGCGCCTTCACAGAACCGCTGCCAGCATCAACGCACACGCTGGCGTTCGACGCCGGTATACCGGTAGCACTGGACGGAGATCCTTTATCGCCCGTTGACCTGATAGAAAAACTCGAGCTTCTGACTGGCAACTACGGCATTGGACGAGGCATACACCTTGGCGATACGGTGCTCGGCACCAAGGGCCGGGTCGCCTTTGAAGCACCCGCGGCCATCACACTGATCACGGCTCATCGTGAACTGGAAAAGCTGGTGCTGAGCGCACAACAGCTACGTATCAAGGACAGCGTCTCCTCTGTGTACGGCGATCTCGTGCATGAAGGCAAACAACTCGATCTCGCCTGCGACGATATTGAAGCGCTGCTGACGTCGTCGCAGAAACGCGTAACCGGCAGCGTGCAATTCGCGCTGCGCCCGGGCCAGTTGTTCATCGAAGGCGTGACCTCACCGCACTCGCTGCTTGCCGCAACTAAAGGTATCTACGGCGAGGCGGCCGGGGAATGGACGGCAAGCGATGCGCTGGGATACGCGCGCATCCTGTCACTTCCGGGGTCACTGCAAACACGAGCTGCGGGAGACTGACATGAAGACTATTGTCGTCGATAAGGTTGCATCGGTCGCGCAACACAATAACCTCGCTGCCGAACTCCGGCTGTCGCCGGACATTCCCTGCGAAGAAGGCGTTCTCATTGCGGTTCGCGTTTTGAATAATAAATCGCGCTACAACCAGCTTGAGTTGACGTCCGGGCGTATGGCAACAGTGACGCTGGGAGATGTTGTTGTCGGCGCCCTCGGACATCGCAATGCGCTGCGCGGATACTCGGGGCACCTGCCGGAAAAACTGCGGAAGGGCGACCATGTTCAGCTACTCAATATCGGCGGTGTGATCGGCATTTGCGATTCAGCGAACCCGGACGTCGGTGCTCCGTTCAACTGCGAAGTTCTCGGCACGGTGCTGGAATTTCCCTACCTTGGCGAACGCATCGGCGTTCCCGCACGCGCCGGCTCGACGACCCTTGACGATGATGCGTTGCTGAATACGAACGGCGTTCCCGTGATTGCGCTGGCCGGCACCTGCATGGATTCCGGTAAAACTGCGGCGGCCTGTGCCATCGTCGGGCGCCTGCGCCACCTGGGGCTCAAAGTTGCCGCCTGCAAAGCAACGGGCGTATCGCTGCGACGTGATGTACTTGCCATGGAAGATGCCGGCGCGGCCGATACGATGATCTTTTCCGATCTCGGCGTCGTCACGACAACCGCCGACAATGGTCCCGCTCTGACGCGTTCGCTGCTGACCGGCCTCGGTGCTCTGAGACCGGACGTAATCGTGCTGGAACTCGGTGACGGTTTACTGGGCGCCTACGGCGTCGCCGCCATACTCTCAGACGAACATATCCGCGCTGCACTGACGGCTGTTGTGCTATGCGCCAACGATCCGGTCTCTGCCTGGGGCGGCACGAAGATCCTGCGCGACGAATTCGATATCGAGCCGGCCGTCGTTACGGGCCCCGCCACCGACAACGCCGTCGGTGTACAGCAGATCGACGAACGATTGTCGCTTCCCGCAATCAACGCACTTTCCAACGGTGTCGCTCTCGGCGACATGATCGCTGGCCTGCTCGGCAAGGAGACTCCATGAGTATCACTATCCCGGCGGTCGTATTGGGTGCCGGTGGCTACGTCGGCGGCGAACTTCTGCGTCTGCTCGCGAGTCATCCCAATTTCGAACTCAGCGCCGCCGTATCCGACCGCCGTAGCGGACAAATGATCGCTGCAACATTCATGCACTTATCGCAGCTACTGTCCGGCAAAACTTTCGTCGCTACCAACAACTGGGCCGACGACATAGCGGACGGCAGCGACGTCGCGTTGTTTTCCGCAGCACCTCATGGTGCATCTGCTGAAATAATCGCCGCAGCACTGGAAACCGCCGCCAGCAGGAATCTGACCCTGCATATCGTCGATTCGTCGGCCGATTTCCGCTACGCGGAGCAGTCCGCCTGGGAAGCGGTATACGGTGCGAAACACGGTGCACCGCAGTTACTAGCGGATTTCAGCTGCGCGGTACCCGAGCATACTGACACGATTGCGACCCCGCACGTTGGACATCCCGGCTGCTTTGCGACCGCAAGCTTGCTGGCGACCGTGCCACTGATCCGCTCTGAGCTAAGCGCCGCAGAGGTATTCGTATCCGGCGTAACCGGCAGCACCGGATCTGGCAGAAGTCCGCAGACGGGCACACATCACCCGGAACGCGACAGCAACCTTTATGCTTACAAGCCATTGGCACACCGCCATTCGCCGGAGGTCGCCGCGCTTGCGAAAGCCGCAAGCGGTCGCGAAACGAAAGTGCATTTCGTACCGCATTCCGGGCCATTCGCGAGGGGTATTCACGTTACCGTTCAGGCAAAGGCGAAAGCGACAGTCAGTGCACAGCGACTCAGAGAGGTCTATATCGATGCGTACGCCAACGCACCGTTTGTCGAAGTCGTGGATACGCCGCCGAAACTGAAGAATGTCGTTGCCAGCAATATGTGTCACCTCAGTGTCGCGACGGACGGCGACTCGATCGTTGTCATGTGTACTATCGACAACCTCGTAAAAGGCGCCGCAGGCGGCGCGGTACAGTGGATGAATCGCCTCTGGAAGCTACCCGAAACAGCCGGTCTCAGCGCCGCCGCGCCGGGGTGGACCTGATGCCCGACAGCAACGAACAAATCGTCACTGACGATGCGCGTAGTCGCGAGCTGGCGGTCACTATTCCCGTTTACGGGCAACTACCCTTTGTGCCAGAGCGTGCCAGTGGCTGCCATATTTTCACGCAGGACGGTCGACGCATCCTCGATCTCTACGGCGGCCATGCCGTCGCCGCCCTCGGCTACGGTCACCCCGAACTGGTTGCGGCGATCTCGGAGCAAAGCAGAAAACTACTATTCCAAAGCAATGCGGTAGCGCTCGATATTCGCGCGCTTGCAGCGGAAAAACTGACGCGTATCGCACCAGAGGGACTCGACCGGGTGTTCTTCGTCAATTCAGGTGCCGAGGCTAACGAAAATGCCCTGCGGATGGCCTGCATGAGCAGTGGCCGTAAGAAGATACTGGCGATAACGCAGGGGTTCCACGGACGTACTGCGGCGGCGGCGACAGTGACCTGGAACTCAGAGCGCTGGTACGGCTTCCCGTCCCGGCCGTTCGAAGTCGATTTTATTCCTCGAGATGACGTCGATGCCGCATGGGCGATGATCGACAGCGACATCGCCGCGGTGATCTTCGAACCTGTACAGGGTGTGGCGGGCGCCTGCGATTTGTCGGGCGAGTTTCTAGCGGCGTTACGCGCCGCAACTCAGAAGCACGGCGCACTGCTCATCGCCGATGAAGTTCAGTCGGGCATGGGTCGAAGCGGGCAGTTTTTCGCCGTGCAGGTGCATGGCATCGAACCGGACATTCTGACCAGCGCGAAGGCGTTGGGCGGTGGCATTCCATGCGGTGCCGTACTTTGTCGCGACGATATTGCCGCAAAGTTCGGCCCGGGCGATCTCGGCTCCACCTTTGGCGGCGGGCCAATTGCCGCGGCGGCCATCGTCGCCACCATCGACGCCATTGAAAACGAAGGACTGCTGACGAATGTACGTCGCGCCGAAGCGGCCATACGAGAGACCTGTGTCACCGGACCCGTAAAACGCATTCAGGGAATGGGACTGCTGCTCGGCCTGGTCTGCGATCGCCCTGCCGCCGAGGTACGGGATGCACTCCTCGAGCACGATATTCTTACCGGCACCAGCGCCGACCCGGAGGTGCTTCGCATCCTCGCCCCGCTGGTTCTCGAACCCGCACATATCGATCACCTTGCCGAGGCACTTCGTAATGTCGTGCCGGCAAGCCACTAAAGGAATTCTGATGAAAGCGTTTAACGACCTGGCCGATTTTTCCAACGAAGAGATACGAGCGCTGGTAGAACTCGCGGGCAGACTCGACACACATCCGGAGCCGGACGCGCTGAAGGGGAAGGTGCTGTCACTGCTGTTCCTGAGCCCTTCCTTAAGAACGCTGGCGTCCTTTCAGGCGGCGATGACCCGCCTGGGTGGCGGTTCTTTCGTGATCTCGCCGGACATGTCCATCCACGGTCTGGAGACACGACCTGGCATTGTCATGGACGGCGCTGCGGCGGAGCACATTCGCGAGGCCGTGCCGGTCATCGCATCCTACGGCGATGCAATAGGCATCCGTGCATTCGCCGAGCGCAAGAACATCGAAACCGATATGGCGGAAACCGAATTCAATTCCCTGACCGGGCTCGTCGATACGCCCTGCATCAACATGGAATCCGCGATGAACCACCCCTGCCAGAACCTCGCGGACTGGAAGACCCTGGACGATCTCGGCGTACCGGCAAACGGAGGAAAATTCGTACTGAGCTGGGCCTACCACCCACTCGCATTGCCGCTGGCGGTGCCCGCGTCAACCCTATATATGGCCGCCAAGCGCGGCATGGACGTCACTGTCCTGCGGCCCGAAGGATTCGAACTACCCGACCCGCTGATGCAAAAAGCCACGGCAGCAGCAGACGCTGCGGGCGGCTCCATTACAGAGACCGATCAGCGCAGCGAAGCTATGGAGGGCGCCCATATCATTTACGCCAAATCCTGGTCGTCAACCCGGCACTACGGCGACAAAATCGGCGACAAGAAACTGCGTGAACAACACCTCGACTGGTGTGTTGATGAACCCTGGTTCGACGTCGCGCAAGAAGACTGCCGCTTCATGCATTGTCTTCCGGTACGGCGCGGCGTTGTGGTCGCTGACGACATTCTCGACGGACCACGCAGCGTCGTAATACAGGAAGCCCGCAACCGCATGCTGGCGCAGATGGCCGTGCTCCACCAGATGCTCGGAGGCTGATCATGAACAGTAAAAAAGACCGCGCGATCGTCGTTTCTGCGTTAAAACATGCAGCGCCCTATATTCGTCTTTTTAAAGGCAAGGTATTCGTCATCAAGGCGGGCGGCGAGGTCTTTGCCGATACCGAGAAGGCGAATGCCCTGATGGAACAGGTCGGCATTCTGCACCAGGTCGGTATACGCGTGGTACTGGTCCACGGCGGCGGACCGCAATCTACAAAGCTGGCCGCGGCGCTGGGGCTCGATACGACGTTTGTAGACGGTCGTCGCGTAACGGACGGCGAATCCATGGATGTGGCGACGATGGTTCTCAACGGCCAGATCAACACGCGTATTCTCGCCACCTGCCGCGACCTGCAGATCCCGGCGGTTGGCATCAGCGGTGTCGACGCAGGACTGATTCGCGCCCACAGGCGGCCACCGGTAGAACGCCGCGGCGAATCGACCGTTGATTATGGCTTCGTTGGTGACATCGACTCCGTAGATGCGGACATCCTCAGCAAGCAGCTGGACAACGGCCTGATGCCGGTTGTCAGCCCGATATCCTGCGATGAGTCAGGCACCATTCTGAACATCAATGCCGACACCGTGGCCGCAGCCATCGCGGCCGAACTCGATGCCGAAAAACTGGTGCTCGCCACCGGCGCCCCGGGAATACTCGAGGACGTCAACGACCCGGGTTCGCTGATCAGCTACATCGATCGCGCAGCACTGCAAAAGCTGCGCGATTCGGGAACGCTGGCGGATGGCATGATACCGAAGGCCGCCGCGATCGATGCCGCAATAGCCAACGGCGTGCGGCGTGTCCATGTGATTTCGAGCAAGGTACCGGACAGTATTTTGCTGGAAGTCTTCACCAACGAAGGCACCGGTACCCTGGTCGTTGACGACGTCGGCGGCCTGACCCCCGCCGAACAAAGTCCGACATCATGAGCAGGCTGTGGGAAAAAGGCCTGCCCCTGGACGAGCGCGTCCTGCGCTACACCGCCGGTGAAGATCATCTGCTGGATGCGCGTTTGGTCGCCTACGATGTACTCGGCTCTGTCGCACATGCGCGGATGCTCGCGGAACAGGACCTGATCAGCGCCGCGGACTGCGATGTTATCTGCGACGGACTGCAGTCGCTCGGCGATAGTTTCGCCGCCGGAGACTGGCACATCCGTCTTGAGGACGAAGATGCGCACACAGCACTCGAAACGCGACTGACCGATGCGATCGGTCCGGCGGGTGGCCGGTTGCACCTCGGCCGATCACGTAACGATCAGGTGCTGACAGCACTACGCCTGTATCTCCGCGATGCCGCGAGCGACCTCGCCGACCGGATCACGGGACTACGAACTGCGATCGACTCACTCAGCAATCGTCAGGGTGATGTCGAGCTGCCGGGCTATACCCATATGCAACACGCCATGCCCTCGTCGGTAGCGCTGTGGTGCGGTGGTTTTGAGGAAGGATTTGAGGATGCCGTAACCGGGCTGCGATCGGTTCTCCAGCGCATTAACAAGAACCCGCTGGGCAGTGCCGCCGGCTACGGTACACCCGGTTTGCCGCTGAACAGGGAATCCACCAGCCAGAAACTCGAATTCGACTCGACTCAGGAACCGGTCACTGCGGTGCAGCTGTCTCGCGGTAAAGCCGAGAGCGCGCTGCTCTTCGAGATCGCATTATTGATGCAGGACTTGAGCCGCATGGCCAGCGACCTGCTGCTGTTTTACACACAGGAGTTCGCTTACGTCTCACTAGCGGCCGAAGTCACAACCGGATCGTCCATCATGCCGCAGAAACGTAACCCCGATGTACTGGAGTTACTGCGGGCGTCCTCAGCAACCGCACAAGCCTGTCTAGATGAATCGTTGATGATCACGGCCAAACTTCCATCGGGATACCATCGAGACCTGCAGCGTCTGAAATCGCCACTGTTCCGCTCGATTGATCTGGCTATCGAGAGCGTCGACATCATGGCATATATTATCGAAGGGCTTCAGTTTTTGCCCGATAACATTCAACTCGACGAGGGTATCTTCGCAACGGCCGAAGCCTACCGGCTGGTTCGCGACGAAGGCATCCCCTTTCGCGATGCCTACCGGCAGGTCGCCAAACGCTACGCAGCACCTTCAGCTGAAAACGGCAGTAGTCCGGTTGAGAAATCGTAGGCCATTTGGATGAAGTTCTTGATCCGGTGTTGGTGCGGGGAAGCCCCGTGGGGGGACACCACCCCCACGAAACCCCCAAGGGCTTACCCGGCCCACAACCAGTAC
>JAJFKU010000044.1 GCA_021773035.1 Woeseiaceae bacterium | reverse complement strand
GCCGCCGACCGAACAGGAAAAAACGGATGAGCCGCGAAAAGAGGAAGCCGGTACGGGGTCGCGGATCAAGGGAAGTGCATTCAAAGTCGGAGGACGAAGCGAAACCCGTCGCGTATCTCGTGGTAACGGCGGTTCAAGGCTGGCTGGGCGTAAGGACGATGTTGAAATTGAGGGTGGTGCGCTACAGGTCCGTAGTACCGATACAATCGCATCGAAGACTGACAATTCAGGAACCACTCCTGTTGAACCAGAACATTCAGGTGGGCGAGATATAAAAATCACGCTAGATAAACCGGTTGCGGAACTCGATCCCGACAAAAGCACAATCATGACGAATGGGAAGGGCGGCATGGCAGTACACTTGGCTCCCAACTTAGATGATATCCAAAAGCCTGCAATAGAAGCGCACGAGACAATGCACATCGACTGGGTCAGGAACGACGCGACCAATCTCGAGATTCTCGACGAGCAACCAGCTGGAATCTCGATACTGATAAGGGTCCGCTCACCAAATCCTGGAGAATACTTAATTGGGTTCGAAAAGGCAGGCCACCAAGCTGCGCTTGAAGTTTACGTGGATATGTACAGAAATGAGTCGGACCCCACTGCGAAGAATGAGTTCTCGAAGCTTGGACGATACGAATTGACTATAATCCGCGATTTAGATAAGCAACTCAAACACGCGAAAGAAGGGCAGAAATGATGAACGCACCAACTCTTGCAGAATCGATGATATACATGTTACTTAGCCTTTGTATTATGCAATCCGCGGACTGTTCAGCAGAGACCATGGATCAAAGCGCTGGGAAGCAGCTGAATTCGCCAGTTACTGTTGTTGGGGGATTTATCAAACCCTATGTGTTTCGTGTGACGGTCAAGAATACCTCAGCTGATGAAGTGCTCATCTATCGTCATCGAACGGTTCCTCCATTTTTTCGAATGGTTCTATTGAACGCTGTAGGTGATGAAGTAGAAGGTGTAACTTGGCACGGAGATTCGAACAAGCCAAATATTCACATAGCAGTCGGCGACGCGTCCTACTTTGATGTCAATGTAGGAGATTGGTATCCGTCACTGCAGACGAAACACGGGCGACAGTGCTTGGATTTCCTGTGGGCGTGGCGTATCGAGCTTGACGATAGTAAGAAGCAGTTGTTCTTCGGCGGTGCTGAGGCGTTGAATTGCGACTACGCCAATACCGACCAAGTTCAAGAATGAGAATAGGGATCGAACTCACAGAAAAAAATAGGGGTCGAACCGCACTTTAGTTTATTGGGCTACCCACAAAAGTGCGGTCGGATCCAAAATATACAGAGCCTAACCAGCGTCTCGATCGTGTTTAGCCTTGAGAACGCAGTACGCAAAAAACAGGTTCTTGTAACGACTCCCCAGCCGATCGATGCGATCGTGCGCCTTAGCGAGCTTCTTCTCGATCACCTTCAAGCCCGCGTCGGTCTGCATGGCGCGGTCGTCGTACTCGTAGCCGATCGCCGAGCGCATCAGGCTGGCGAGGTTCCAGGCATCGCCGACCGGACCCTGGGCTTTGTGGACGTGTTGGTCGTGTTCTTCGAAAGCGGCATACGCCTTGTGATCCACGTCGTAGTCCGCGTCGGTTAGCAGTTCCGGAACGTAAAACTCGGTTTCTTCGCGGAGTTTCCGCTCAGGCGCAGGTTTGAGTACATACAGTGGGCAAGTCGAATAAGTGGGGTTTACAGCGGGTTTCATGATCCTGGTCCTCGTGTTGAGGCCAGCGTGGGCACGAAAAAACGTGACACCCGGGCGGGCGATCGTGTTTTCCTCTGATAGCATTGCTGTCAGCCATCTTCAGCACCGTTTTTGCTGGCTATGGTTAGGGCCGTCGAGGGGCTCCAACCCCTCTTCGGTCCGATTCTTATAGCACGATGCTGTGGGCGTTGCTTGGAAGAACTTGAAGAGCAACGGGAAATAACTGGGTGGCGAACTGCTGTTTAACGGATCTCTGAGATAAAGTGCGGTCTGACCCCACTTATGAGCACAGGAGCGGTACCAATGTATATACGCGTCGCATTGTCAGTTTGCCTTCTCCTGCCCTTTATTTCGTGCAGTGATTCAGTCGACGACGAAGATCGCGAAACGAGTCGCAGCGATGTGCTGGACGAGTCACCACCACGCGTTTTAACCAGGGCGTCTTCACCGAGCGAAGCTTTACGTCTCTTGCCCGTATCAATCGGTGACAGGGTCCGGATAGTGCCATCGGAGATCACCGACGACCTGCATATTTCCGGGAAAACGGGTGAGGTTATCCGGGTTGCGGACTCTGCATCAGGTGCGACCGTCTATATCAAGGAGCTCGAGCAAAAGTTCGGGTTGTCGTCAAACCTCCTCGAGTTGACGGATCTGCCTGCAGGAACCGATATTTCTATGGGTGACAGGAAATGGGTTAGTAATCAAAACGGCGAATGGGTTGAAGTGGAGAGCGACTAGAATTAGGGGTCAGACCCCTTTTTAACTCGGACTAACTAACCCGCCACCCTCCGCATCAGCGCCTCAATCGGTCCACGCTTAAACCACCGCGACCACAACAGCGCATAGACAAGCGCGAACAAGCAGAATATTGCCGCGGACACGACAGCCGTAAGCAGCGTCTGCCCACCAATCATCCCAAGCGCTTCAAGCGTTCCCATGCCCAGCAGAATATGCGCAATATAAAGCGTCAGCGTCTGCCTGCCCGCCGGTGCCACCAGCCGAAGTAACCCAATTCGATCAAACCAACCGGCGATACGCAGGCAAAAGCCAATGACGAGCGATGCAGCGCCGATACCTGCCAGCGTATAAAGTGGCATTGGCGGCACAGGCTCCGTGGTCGCCAGCACAGCAAGCTCAGGGTCAATGCTCGCGAGCGAAGCAGAAAGAAAGTGGCAGGAAACTTCCGCAACGATAATGGCAACCGATCCGAACATCATCAGGCGGTACTGCGTTACCCGCACGGACAAGGACATCCGCCCAAGCACAATTCCAAACAGCAGAAACCCGAGCCACGGAAACACCGGGTGCCAACCGTTAAAGAACAAGTTCCGCACGAAGCCTGCCGGCGTCCAGAAACCCGTATAGCTCAGATCATCCCAGTTCCAGCCCTTGTCGTAGTCGAGGACCAGGATCATCGCCAGGAAAAATACGTTCAGCATAATGATAACCGCCACCAGCGAGCGCGTCCGTAGCGGCAGAAGAAACACGCCGAACAAAAAGTAGAACGCGTAGTAGTGCAGGATGTCGGCGGGGAAGACGAGCGTATTCAGTAAGCCGATCAGTAGCAGGAACGCAGCGCGTGCGAGTGAAACAGAGACGGTTCGCACCTGGTCTCCCCGCAAGGCCGATAAGCCGAGACCGATTCCCGCCAGCACGACGAAAGTCGCGGCCGCCCTGCCTTCGAGCGCGGCCGTGAAGACGCTGAGCGCACCACCGTCATCGCCCGCGCCCATGACGATCTTGAAATTGACGATAACCATGCCGACGAACGCCAGGAATCGGGCAAGGTCGAGACCTTCAAGTCGCAAAAGCCGTACCTACTCGTCAGACTGTGTGTTCAGGCTTTTCGCGAACTCAGCCTCGGACGCGGCGAACATCTCCGGGTCCACGAGCCCAAACATCGCCCGCATCTCGGTTCCGAAGACAGTTTTGAAGCCCTCGTCTCCGAGAATCGTGTGCGCCCGCGTCATCAAACTCGTGATATGCGTATTGATCGCCCCGGCGCCTTCCGCCGGGTTATCCACATACAGTCGCTGACCCATATCGTCCATTGCGGCACGAAAATCCGCCTGTATCTCCAGCAAAGCTTCGACCTTCTCCGGTGATGCACTGTCGCCGAGCGTCTGCATCAGTTGTTTTTCAAAATCGTCCACTGTCCCACTCTCGGCAGAAATACAGATGCCAACCCGATTGGCCCACGCCGCGTGCTGCCTGCCGTAGGTGCCGTACAAAAACTGGCTGATGCCGTAGCCATTCGCCTGCCGTACGACCATCTTAGCCTGCGTCGAGTACAACACCTGGTTGGCCAGCTGGTGGCAGACGCCGTCGATCGCATAGCGGGCAATTGTGCCATGGGCAGCGGCATCATTGGGTTTCACAAGACATTTCGCGACCGCCGAGTCTGCACCGTCGTCGCCGATATCGCGATAGTTATCGTCGTGAAACGTTCCCCAGCAGAACCAGTAGTTCTTGTCCGCTGCAACGACTGCCGCGATGTTCGGGTAGGTCGAGGCGGGCGTGTAGTCGGTGACCCAGGTGTGGTCTACCCATTTATCGATGTCCAGTGGGCGGGCCCAGGCGTACAGCCTCGTGTCGATGGTCATCGCTCTTTCCTTCCGCGTATCTCCCGATAACGGGCATATTACGCCAGAAAGGACACATATGGGAAACCGAGCATTCTTTTTGGTGGAAAAGGGGTCAGAGCCCTTTCAGGGCTCTGACCCCTTTGACAGTACTTTGCCGGCAAGTACGCCGGTATAGGTTTGCTCGCGAATGGTGAGCTGGCCGTTCACGATCACGTGTTCGACACCGGTCGACAGGCTGTTCCAGTTATCGAAATCGGCGGTCGGCGCGAACGCATCAGGATCGATGACGATGACGTCGGCGATCTTCCCGTTCTCGATACGGCCACGATCCGGCAGCCCGAAGGTATCGGCAGTCAGCGCGGAGGAGCGATAAAGAAACTCCTCAACCGTCAGCAGTTTTCGCTCTATTACATAGCCACGATACTTCTCAGGAAAGCTCGCGTATTTTCGCGGGTGCCCGTCGGTACCGTCGGACGAGGTCATCACCCAGTCCCTGACCATAAAGGCTTCGATATCCTGGGGGTTCATATTGAAAGAAGCGACACGCGTCGGGCCACGCCTGATGATATCCAGTGCCGTTTCGACGGGCGGCGTTTCGCGCGCGGTGGCGATCTCCGCCAGCGTCAGGCCGACAATACTCGTATCGTCGGCAACGACAACCAGCAGCGAGTCCGGGCCGCCGCGCCGGCGCAGGTTTTCGTGGACCGCGGCCAGGTCGGTCGCCGACAGTTCGGCGTTTCGCAGCCGCTCGAGGTAGTCATTCCGCTCGCCCTCGAGAAGGTGTTTCGGCAGTAGTGCGTTGCGCATATGCGTTCCGGATGCACGCCACGGATATTGGTCGGCCGTCACCTGCCGCCCCTGCGATCGCGCGGCCTCGATACGCTCGATAATCGCTTCGCTCTGGCCCCAGACGTCTACGCCAAGTGCCTTGATGTGTGCAATGTGCACCGCGATACCGGCTGCCCTGCCAATTTCTATTGCCTCTTCAACCGAGGCAACAACGCCGATGTTGTAATTACTCTCATCCCGCAGGTGCGTGTCGTAGACGCCGCCGAACTCCGCCGCGGCCCTGGCAAGCACGATAACTTCCTCGGTGTCGGAGAAGCTGCCCGGCGCATAAAATAGCCCGGTCGATAAACCCAATGCGCCGGCTCGCATCGCGTCCCGAACCAGTTCCGCCATCTGCTCGAGCTCTTCAGCACTTGCTGCCCGGTCTTCGCCGCCCATGACACGCCGTCGCAGCTTTCCATGTCCGGTGTAGAGCGCCGTGTTTGTGCCCATGCCGTTGGCTTCGAGTCGTTCCCTCTGGGCAGCGATATCGACGAAGCCGTCGCCATCGTTACCGTTGAAGGCGGTCGTGACGCCCTGGTACAGATAATTAAGGTTCGCGTTCTTGTCGCTGCTGATCAGTTCGGCGCGCGAATGCGTGTGCGGATCGATAAAACCGGCGCTGACAATCATGCCACTGGCATCGAGAACGGTTTCGGCGCTGACACCGGCTTCGACAGCGTCACCGACAAAGACAATTCTGTCACCGCTGATACCGACATCTTTGACTGCCAGGCTGTCACCCTTTCGTCCGCTGTAGACGCTGCCACCATCGATCAGGATTTCCACGCGAATTTCCGCCGGCGATGGCGCGGGTTCGCCGCCGCATGCGCTCAATGCTACTGCAAGACAACAAATTCGTAATTTCATGACGGCCCCGCTAGAGAAAGCTGAAGAACGCGATCGTGACGTACAGCACGATGGATATCCCGGCGGCGGCAAGTGCGGGCGGCAGCTGCGTGAGTACATGGTCCATCAGGTCGGCGCCGCAGGCCATGGAGGACAACACGGTCGTATCGGAGTACGGCGAGCACTGGTCGCCGAAGACCGCACCGCCGAGAACGGCGCCAAAGTTCAGGACAAAGAAAAGGCTATCCGGGCTGATCGCGTAGGCGAGTGGTAATGCGATCGGAAAAATCACCGCGTAGGTTCCCCAAGAACTGCCAATCGAAAACGAAACGAACATGCAGATGATCATCAGCACGCCAGGCAGGATGTACGGCACATGCTGCAAGGCGCCGCTGCTGCTGTCGATAACGAACTGCGCGGCCCCAAGCGCTTCGGACACGTTCCCGAGCGTAACGGCAAGGCCGAGAATGACGGCGCCGATAGTGACGCCCTTGATGCCGCCGAGCATGCCTTCAAAAACATCGTTGATAGACATCCCGCGTATGACTGCGAGTAGCATTGCCGAGACAACCGATAGGCTGAACGCCTCGAGAATCATCGACGACCCGCCCGCAAGCAGCGGGCCGATCGACAGCCCCAACAGCACGCCGATGGGCACGAAAAAGTCGATCAGCGAAGGCGTGTAGCCCTCGGGGACTTTAGCCGTGCCGAGTTCCTTCGTCAGCAGCGGGGTCGCACCGGGTCTGTCCAGCTCCCCGGTTTCGATGGATCGTATCCTCGCTGCGCGCATCTTTTTCCCGATCCAGGGTAACTTGTCCAGCGACAGCAGCAGCGTAAACGTGATGGCGATGAGCGCATAAAAGTTGAACGGGATGGCTTTCCAGAACCAGTCGATGGCGCTCTGTTCGTCGGGAACGATGGCACGCAGCGAGTCGACCGCGATGAGTCCGGCGATATACGCCGGCCAGGCATTGAACGGCAGAATGGTTGCGATCGGCGAGGCGGTGGAATCCACCACGTAGGCGAGTTCTTCGTGGGACACTTTTTCGCGATCGGCAACCGGTTTGACCGTGGTACCGGCAAGCACGGTGCTTATCGTACCGCCCTGGTGGAAGACAACGCCCATGGTCCAGGCGAAGACTTTTGCAGAACGGCGCGAATTGACGAAGCGCTTTGCCGCCGTGGTTGCGAAATGCTGCGCGGCGCCGGTTTTGTTCCAGACACCGATCAAACCGCCCAGCGCCCAGAGATAAACGAGCAGGATGTAGGCGTAGCGTTCGCTGCCGAGGCTGGGGAGCAGGAATGCGCTGACAATGTTGTATTGGCCGGTAACGACGCCCCCGAGCGCAATGCCGCACAGCAATCCCAGCAGCACATTCTTGCTCCAGAAGGAGACGATCAGCGTTGCCACCGCCGGCGCCAGTGACAGCAGACCGTAGTCGACGTCCATCAGCCGATCACCGCGAGCATGTCATCGAGTGACTGCTGGCGTCGCCAGACGTCCAGCGATACACGACCCGTGTCCTCGGCGGCACCGATAACGGCGATCGGAGGAAGATTGTTGTAATAAAACGGATTGGAAAAGTAGTACGCGCCCGTATCGTGAAGCATCACATAGTCACCCGGTTCAATAAGCGGCAGTGGCCGCTTGTACGCCAGCATGTCGCCGGCAAAACAGCAGGGGCCGGCAACATCCTGCTCGATAGCTACGCCATTTCGTGCCCTGCCGCTGCTATCGAACACGCTTAGCCGAATCGTCCACAGGTCCGGTACGAACGCGGTGCGCGTCGCCGTTTGCGCGCCGGCGTGGGCAATCGCAATGCGGCGCCCACCCGACTCCTTCGTGTACTCCACGCGGGCCGCGATAAAACCGTTCTTCGCATAGATGGAACGGCCGAACTCCGTTTTCACCGCGAACTCTCCGGAAAACAACTCCGGTACCGCCGCTCGCAAAGCGGCGGAGTATTCGGCGAAAGTCGGCGTAACCACCTCGCAGTCGAAGTTGACCGGCAGGCCACCGCCAATGTCGATCACCGATATCTGTCTGCGCCCGACCGCAGTATTGATTTCCAGTACGAGGTCGACGACTTTGCGAATACCGTGAATCATCAGGTCCAGGGAACAGCCCTGTGAGCCGATATGAGTATGCATGCTGGTTAACCAGCTGCGCGTGCAGTAAAGACCGACAAGCCGTTCGCGGTTACCGGGATCGCTCAGCGCGACACCGAACTTTGAGGTATCCGTTGCCGTGCTCATCGCACTTATCTTCCCGGAACCCACCTGCGGATTAATGCGAAACCCAATGCGGGATCGTGCCTCGTTCTCGCCGAGAATTTCCTCGACACGTTCAAACTCCTGGAAGTTATCGATATTGAAGCTAACGCCTTTGTCGATGACAAACTGCAGAACCTGCCTCGTCTTGGCCGGCTCGTCGTAGACGATTGATTCGGGCGGGAAGCCGACCCGAAGCGCCTGCTGCAGTTCGCCTGCACTGGCAACCTCGCAGCCGAGCCCGCGATCCCTGACAATCGCAAGCGAACCCGTCATGGCGTTCGCCTTCGCCGCGAAGGTATGCGCGAAATGATCGGGAAACGCAGCTTTGAGTTCGGTAATTGTTCGCGAGACGCCGTCGACGTCGATGAAACCGGCGATCAGCTGCCGGTCATCCAGCAACCCTTTCGCGATCGCCGTGCGCAGAACGCGCTCCTTAAACACAGCGCGATCGGGCAGTTCGTCAAACGCAACGTGGTCGAGTTGCTCGTGGAGCTGACTATTCGGCATTCGCGGGTGTTTCCAGGAACAGCCGCATGAACTCCTCGGCAAAAACGGCCGCGGCCTGGCGGATGACGGTGCGGTCTTCGTTGTCGCCGACTTCGTAGGTAACGGCCGGGATACCGTAGCGTTTATGCATATAGTTTCGGCTTGTCGCGAGCTCAGATGTCGGTCTCGGTTCGTCCCGGAACGCGTAGCCCGGCAGACGCGCCAGCGACGCCGCGATCCATCGCTGCGAGAAGGCTTCCGGGTCCATGGTCACGCCATCTTCCTGCCGGTAAATAAGATTGTCCTTGGTCGAATGAAAGTCGACCGATACGCGCACGCGCTTGTCCTTGTCGTCGAGTTCATCCAGCAGCCGTGCAACGAGCCGGGTTTCAGGTTGCGTAAACGGTCCCCAGTCGCGGTTCAGGTCGGTGCCGTTCAGGTTGTGACGCCAGTGGCCGGCTTTGACCCCATCGGGATTCAGCATCGGAATAGCGACGGTATGAAAGCGCGCGCGAAACGCGTTCGCGATCTCGTTGTCGGCGAGAATGGCCTCGTAGAACGCCAGAAAGCCAATGGCACCGGTTATCTCCGGCGGGTGCTGGCGGCCCGCGAGAAAAACGACTTCGCTGGCTTCACGGTTGATATCCAGCCGGTAAATGGCTTCGCCGCCCTGCGACTGCCCGAGAACCGATCGCCGCGCGTCGCTCGTGGCGTCTATTCGCTCACTCCAGCCCGCCATGTTTTGCGGCAGATAGAGTTCCTGGGCCGCGATCAGTACGGGCTCGTCCTGCAGTTCGACAGTGAAGGAAATACCGGAGCGCCGGGTTTCGACCCGGCTCCGGGACAGCAGCTGCCAGCGGCTCCCGTCGCTGCTCCACTTTGGCCAGTAGCGGTGATCGCCGTTGTGATAGCGGATGTTGACGGTTGCCGTGCCCGGCACCTTCGGCACCAGGCGAAACGCATACCAGGGGCTGTTGTTGATCCAGCCTTCGTCTTCCGGGGCGATATTGACGCGAACATGGCCGTCGGAAAATACTTCACAGTCGCCGCGCCGCGCGCCGTTGAACTGGTCTTCGACAATGAAACCTTCCGCCTCGCAGGGCACGCCGCCGGCGAATTCTCCGGTCGTTGTGATGCAGCCGGCAGCAAGACTCAGAAAACAGCCTGCGGCGATGATTTTCCGTATTGTTTGATCCACTGGCAACAGATGCTCCCCTGACGTCCGCTCCGCGACAGGCTTCGAGTCTAGCCGCGTGTCACGCTTTGGCTCAAATAACCTTAAGTCGGCAGCCCATAGCTCGAAGCTATGAGCATCTCCCTACTTAGCCACCACTTTGTCCACGCAGTCCTGCAGGTGCAGCACGAACTTCTGTGCAACGCGCGATAGCGGCGCACCGTCGAAACGCAGTGCCGATATCCGAAATTGCAGGGTTGGCGAAAACGGCCAGGTGCGAACGTTCGAATGCCCGCGGGCATTCGCCGTTATCTCGTCCGTCACGGTAACGCCGGCGCCATAGGACACCAGCGCTTTGGCGATGTGATAAGTCTCCGAGTAGGCGATCGTATTCAACTCGACACCGCTGGACTCGATGTGTGTCGACAGCAGGCGACCCAGCGGGCCCTTGCTGTCGAGCTTAATAAAAGCCTGTCCCGCAAGGTCTTCTATACTGAGCGTTTGCTTATCGCCGAAATCGACGTCCGGGGGTGTCAAAACGACGAAGCTGCCGTGCGATAACACCTGCTCGGCGACGCCGGGCAATACGACCGGGTCGAATGCCAGCCCGATATCCAGGCGCGACTCAAGCAGGGCGCTATTGATTTCATCGTGGTGCAGGGTCTCGGCCATGAATTCGATATCGTTGTGCAGCGCCAGGAACGATGCAATCGCCTTTGGCAGCAGATCGATACCGAAAGCCGGCGTAGCCGCAATGCGAATTTTGCCGCTGTCCGCCGAGCGCAGGTTTTCGGCGACGTGGCGAAGTCGGTCGACGCTGTCGTAGACGGTAGTGACGTGGGAGAACAAACGATCGGCTTCCGCAGTCGGTACGAGCTTGCCGCGCACCCGGTCGAACAAAGCGTAGCCGAGCTGTTGCTCAGCGTGCGCGAGCACTTTGCTGACCGAAGGCTGTGAGACATTCAGAACTTCGGCGGCTCGTGTGACCGAACCACAGGAATAGACGGCGTGAAAGACCTCTATCTGGCGTAAACGCATCGTGAACCTCTCAGGGACTTGGTCGAAGTATAGCCTCAGGTTATGGCCGAATGAACTTATCTGAACCCGGACGCCCGCGATCGGTGGCAAGATTCGTTCTATGAAACGAATTGCCTCCTGTCTCAACGTATTCCTGGCCATGTTTCTGTTGGCACCCCCGGCGCTCTCTTCGGCGGCGACTATTCGCGGTTCGGTTAGCGACGAGCGCGGCCTGCCGATAGCGTCCGCGAGCGTCACGATCAACGGCGGTGCGATAAGCGTCGGTTCCTCGGGGTCGTTCAGCGCGACCGTGAGCGATCAGGACATCTACACGATCCGGATTGCCGCGCCCGGCCACTATGCGTTCCTACAGACATTCAGCCGTGCCGATCTTCAGCTGTCCAACAGCGCGGGCCTGGATGTGCCGGCCATGGCCCTGGTTGCCCGCAAAAAAGGACGCCGACTACTGGTATTCGGCGGCGATACGATGATGGGCCGGCGGTTTCTTGAGCCGCGCTCCGGTGAGCCGGTCCTCGTTCGCGCGGACAGCGCAGAGGCCGACATGCGCGCGATCCTGCAGCACATGAAACCGTATCTGCAACTCGCGGACTTCGCGTCGGTGAACCTGGAAACGCAATTGTCGGCAACAGCGATGACCGAGTCGCTGCCGAAGTCCGTCGCCTTTTTTACCGATACCGCCATCGCGCCGGCGCTCCGCTGGGCCGGGGTCGACTATGTGGCACTGGGCAACAACCATACGTTCGACTACCTCGATGTCGGGCTGCAACGTACGCTGGCCGCGTTGCAGGCGACCGGCATGGCCTATTCCGGTGCCGGTGCGAACGATCGTCTCGCGCGCCAGCCTCATGTCGCCGAAGTGGGCGGTTCGCCGCTTTACCTGCACAGCTATGTCGGGTGGCCCGGTAATTTCGAGCCGAACCAGGTGGCGTCTGCGACAAAAGGCGGCGCCGCGCTGGGAACAGCCGATTCGATCGCCGCCGACATGCGGTCGGTGCCCGGGAATGCGCTAAGTATCATGCAGTATCACAGCGGCCTGGAGTACGTCAGCAAAGCACCGCTCGCCGAAGAAACGCAGCTGAAACTGGCGGTGGACAACGGCGCGGATCTCGCGATCGGCCATCACTCGCACGTTATTCAGGGCTACGAAGTTTATAAGGGCAGACTGCTTGCGTATTCGCTGGGGAACTTCGTTTTCGATCAATACCTGCCGTCAACGCAGGCCGGGATGTTGTTATTCGTCTGGTACGACGACGATCGCTTCTATCGGGCGGAAGTCGTGCCGATGCATGTCAACGGCTATGTCCCGACACCGGCGACCGGTACGATCCGCTACGATATCCTGCAGCGACTTGCTCGTTTGTCGGACAGTGATACTACCTGTGTCGGCAGTTCGGGCGGTCATCTCACTGTCATGGCCTGCGGCGGCGGGGTGGATCGTTTAGCACCTCAGCATCTTGATGTCGGCAGCGATGAAACCGCCACCGGTATCTACCGGCTGAGTTCACTGAATGCTCTCCCGGTTCCAGAAATTGCCTCGGTCACGGGTCCCGGGTCGTATCGTCTCGGCATCGACCTGCTGCGGCGCGGCGACTTCGAATACAGCGGCCTGTTCGCGACGACCGACCGGACCTGGACAGAGCACACCGGCGTTTCCGTCATCGGTACCGACTCGAAAAAAATGCAGATACGCCTGGCAGACGACGCGACGGTGACGACGGGCATGAAGGTTTTTACGCGGGTATTTTCGCGCTCTAATCCGGCCACAGTTGTTGCGAGCTTTAAGAGTGACGGTTGCGCGCGCTTCAGGTTCTCGTTACAGCGGCGGCCCGACGGTGTTGGCTTTGCGGATGCACTGGCGACAGGACCGGTTTCGGTCATCGGTGAGATTGAGACAGGGGCCGGCATCACGCAGGCCGAACTCGACTTTCAGTTGCCGCGAACCTTCACCCGCTCGATCCGCCTGCTCGTCGAAGCTACGCGCTGCGGTGAAACGGCAACGCCGGTAATCGTCGAGATGGACGATCTGGCGATCATCGAGTGGCAGACACCCTGGCTCGGTTCCGGGAGCGCGAACCCGGAGGCCGCCGAAACGCAGGCGAGCCACGTACAGTTTCAAGGTCCATAACCCCGGGCTATGACCACGGCAACACATGCTATTGGTCACTCTTCAAGGCAGTTGCTAGTTTGAAATGCGAGTGCAAAACCGCACTCGTTGATCAGCATTTCAATGCGACACCGTGTGTTTGAGGGGAAACATCAATGTCTACCAGCCAATTTTCCAGCGGCGCTTTCTGGGCGCTCGTTGCCGTTTTTGCGCCCGCCCTTGTCCTTGCTCAGGACAACGATGACAGCGAAGAGGTCATTGAAGAGCTAATCGTTGTCGGCTCGCAGATCCGCGGAGCGGACGTCGAAGGCACGTTACCGGTTTCAGTACTTTCGATGAGCGATATCGATGCTACCGGCGCGACGTCGGGCGCCGAGTTGCTGCGTTCGATTCCGCAAATCGGCGAAACCAATTTCAACGAGTCGGTGACGACCGGCGTGAATGCCGCCCGTGGCGATGTGGGTTCCATCAATCTGCGCGGCCTCGGCACCGGTAATACACTGGTGCTGATCAACGGTCGCAGAATGGTGCTGCACCCGGGCACGCAAACCGAGAACCTCGTGCCGGTCGTGACGCCAAACTCGAACACGCTGCCGGTACGCGGTTTGCAGCGCGTCGAAGTTCTGCGTGACGGTGCTTCCGCGATCTACGGTACGGACGCCGTCGCGGGCGTCATCAACTACGTACTTCGCGATGACTACGACGGTGCCGAACTGAACGTCAACTATGGCACCGAGTCCGACACCGGCTTCAAACAGACGGTTATCGATGGTGCAATCGGCTTCAACTTCAACGGCGGCGCGACCAACGTTACGCTGACGGGATCGTTTGCGACGCGCGACGGGATCATGGCCGCGGAAAAAGGATTTGCCGCGAACGCAGATCTACGACCCCGCGTCGCGAACAATCCGGACTATGCCGGTGATACGCAACTCGATGGACGTTCGACGGCGACCAACTGGGGCCAGTTTGATTTTGACGGCGGTCTCGGCCGATTACATGTGCGACCGCTTGATCTGACGACCGACAGTGGCGGATCCCTGGGCTCCGCGGACTGCAGTTTTCTGCTCAATGACTCAAGTGTGTGCCTCGATGGTGGCAGCGGTGATCGCGCGTTACGCCTGAATCGCAACGGCGCGAGGACGCTGATTTCGGATCGCGACCGCAGTAACGTCTTCGCATTCCTGAATCACGACTTCGACAACGCCGTAGAGTTGTTCGGCGAGGTCGGTTACTACCGGGCCGTGTCGAATCGCGTCTGGGAGCAGGCGGGCAATCTGTCGAACGGGCGCATGGAAGTTCCGGCGGATTATTACTGGAACCCGCTGGGCCCGGTGACCTTCGATGATGGCAGGGCGAATCCGAATCGTCTCCCCGGGCTGGACCCGCTCGTGGTTCCCGTCGAGGGTGTGAGTTTCCGCCTGCGTAGCTTCCGCCCGATCGATACCGGACCGCGAAGGGTCGAGGTAACGAACGAAAGCCTGCGTTTGCTCGCCGGTTTGCGCGGCACATTTGGCGACTGGGACTGGGATTCGGCCGTGCTCTACAGCGAGGCCGACACGCACGATCAGACGGACGATCGAATCAGCAGCACGCTGTTCCAGCAATCGCTGCTGCTCGATACACCGGATGCCTACAATATTTTTAACGGTGGCAATCCGCTAGACCCGACGGCACCGGTAACGGCCAATCCGAATCCGCAATCGGTCATCGATCCATTTCTCATCCAGGTCAACCGCAAGAGCAGCACGTCAATCAAACTGGTCGACTTCAAGTTCTCAAACCCATCCATCTTTTCGATGCCGGGTGGCGATGTCGGGATTGGCATGGGGCTGGAGTATCGCGAAGAGGATTTCGTGGAGGACAGAGATCCGCGCTCGGACGGTACGACCAGCTTTACCGATGCGCTTACGGGTTCACTGGTGAATGTCAGCGATATGCTTGGGAGCAGCGCATCGCCCGATTCCAGCGGTGAACGAGATGTCACGTCGGCCTACGTGGAATTCCTGCTGCCCCTGCTGAGCGACGCACCGTTCGCGCAGAGCCTGGACGTGCAGCTTGCGGCGCGTTACGAGAACTTCTCCGACGTGGGGAGCATCACCAAGCCCCGTATCGCTGCCTCGTGGTACCCGATCGACGCGCTACAGTTCCGCGCCGCCTACTCCGAAGGCTTCCGGGCACCCAACCTGATTCAGGTTCATCAGGGACAGGTCTCGGTCGTCAATACACGTTCTGACCCGGCGCTCGTCGACCCGATCACCGGCGTGGTCCCCAGCTACGGTGTACAGGAGGTTCGCGAGGGCAATATGGATCTGAAGCCCGAGGAAAGCGAAAACACGTCGTTTGGTATCGTCGTGACCCCGCTTGACGCACTGACACTGACACTGGACTTCTGGAAAATCGACCAGGAAGGGGTCGTCGGGATTCTCGGCGGTCAGAATCACATGACGCTCGACGGCGTATTGCGGGCTCAGGGTTCCTCGAATCCGGCTGTGCAGCGTGAGATTACGGGCGACGGTTCGCTCGGACAGGTGGAAATCGTTTTCGATCGATACATTAACTTCCAGCCACGCTCGATCGCCGGTTATGACTTCAGTGTCAACTATGGCTTCGACACGGCGCTTGGCGATTTCGATGTCAAGCTGAGTGGCGCACGTCTTACCGAGTTCGAACAGCAGGCGGGTCCCATTACGCAGCAACTCGTGGAGGCCGGTGTGCCGGCACAGAACGTCGGCAACCTCATCGAGCAGGAATTCCGTCCGAAATGGCGTGCAACACTGATTACTTCCTGGCGGAAAAACCAGTGGGGTGCGGGTCTGTCAGCGAACTATGTCGGCAAGGTGTTCGATATCCAGACAGCGGCGGACAACGATACCGATAACCCCGGCGCACCGCTGCCGGTCGATAGCTACTACAAGGTCAACGTTTATGGCGACTATCGGATTGAAGGCGGGTTTGCCGAGGAAACGCGCGTCCGTGTCGGTATACGCAACCTGTTCGACGAAGAACCGCCGCTGGCCGATGAGGCCTACGGTTACGAGGGGTCGCTGCATTCCTGGATGGGCCGCTACATATACGCGGACATCAATATCGGTTTCTGATGACAATGGCCGCGGCGCCCGTTCGGGCGCTGCTGCCGCTTTGCCTGATACCTTACTGTAACTGCTCGGTCATATAATCGACCGCAGCCTCGACTTCCGCATCGGAAAGACCAACGCGACCGCCCTTTGGCGGCATGACGCCGGTAGACCCGGTAAAGCCTTCCAGCGCGTGCTGTTTTAACACTTCCGGACCCTGCGCGAGTCGTTCGACCCACTGTGCCGCTTCGCCCGTTACCGGTGCGCCGGCAATGCCGTTACCGTGACAGGCGATACAGGCGGTGTTATAGACCTGCGGGCCGGACAGCGTTGTGGCAACCGGTTCCGCCGCGGCCGGTGCTTCGACCGTCGGTGCCTGGGACTCCCGCTCTTCCCCGGGCAGGTAAACCTCGCCAAGCGGTCGGATGCGACTCGCCAGCTCTTGCTGGTATTCGGCGCCATCGCGCGTATAGACGCCCTGCGTCAGGTCCGACATTTTCATTGCCAGCACGAGAATCGCTATCGTGACGGCACCGAGAACGCCGAGAACGAGGGAGTACATATCAAAGAACTTTTGATCCCGACTCAACTTATTGCTCCGGAAGGTTTGAAAAGAATCGCGGGCCTTACGCCCGGCAGTGGCGGGCGATTATATAACATCAGCCGCCAAGGAACAGGCCCGCCGGGCGTTCGATTGCGAAAAGCTGCCGACTGCAGCACACAATAGAGCTGAATGGCGGGTAGAATCCCAAAGCATGAATATCTGCCAAACCCTGCTGGCGACGCTGCTCGCCTGGATTCTCGTCGTGCCGGCTGTGGCCATCGCGGATGAATTCTCCTACACCGACAAGGTCGGTGAGCGAGTTGCCGTCTTCGAGAACGAGGCACTTAATTACAGGCTCGATCTCAGCGACGAGGCCTATACATTCGTTGACTTCAGTGAGCAGATTCCGGACGCAAGTTTTGCCGCTATTCGTTTCAAACCGAATGCGTTTTCGGTGGCCATTGTCGATAGCCTGGGTGGCGGAATGTCGGCAGAGGATTACGCCGGGCTGGCGCAGATCGCGATGAGCGAAGAGCTCAATGCCAGGGAAGACGCGAACTATATCGAGCATAAGGATCTGGGTGCCATCGAACGGCACGGCATGCAGTTTTTCCAGAAGGTGCTGTACGCTGAAGTGGCGTCGTCGCCGATCATCTACGTAATGTCTGTAGCCGTCGTCGGTGAGTTTTCTTACCAGCTATTGACGTTCGCTGTCGACGAGAGCGAAGACGCCGTCAGGAAGGAAGCGAATACCGTGTTGTCCGCTTTCTCGATTCTTGATCCGACAGCCAGCGTCCGCGTTGCAGTGGCGCCGAAGAGATCCGTTCGCGACTATCGTTCGGAGGCATTCGGGTACCGGTTTCGGGCACGCGGCAAGAGCTGGTTCGCCTGGGACGACCTGCAGGAGTCGAACGACGCCGCCGATATGGGCGCTTTGTCGGCGCGCGGTTATGGGACGGTCGTAATGCCTGTCTGCTGGCAGGAGAAACGGCCAACCGATAACGCTATATATAGTGTCGTAATGCAGCAGTTTGGCGAGGATTATCCGTCGGATTTTATTACCGAGGAGTATGAAATCCGCAAGGGTGACGCTGCCGGCAAGCTGTTCGTCGGCGTCGACGAGTCAGATGGTGAGGAATATCTTTATCATCAATGGATCGTAGCTAACGATCACTGTGCCTACACACTGGCGGCATGGGGTCCGGCGGCGCACAAGAACGTCAGGCGCGAGCTTGGCAAGCTCTGGTCCGACTTCGAACTTGTCGGTGTGCCGGGGGCGCTTTCCGGAGACTATCAGGATACGCTCGAACAGCGAGTTAACGCCTCCATGCTGAATGGCCTGGGGCTGCACTATTACGCTGCCCGCGGTTTTCGCGACGCGCACCAGTATTTTGCGAAAGCCAGTGAACTCTATCCCGACTACGATACCTATTTGCTGAATGCGGTACGCGCGCTGGTGGAGGTCGATGCTTATGTCGAAGCACGCGACTGGCTGCAGGTGCGGGTACAACCGTTCCCGGACAATCAGGAAGTGCAGAGTTGGGAGGCATGGCTGGCATTCCAGACCGACGACGCCGGGAAAGCTATTCGAATCTATAGCGAGCTGTTCGCGAATGGCTATCGTGAAGACGATGATTTTTCCAGTTATATGACGGCGCTGGCGGATGCCGAACTCTGGGAGCGTCTCGATACAGCCTATGCAGACTATACGGCGGGTGCCGAAAACGACAAGATGAGGCTGCTCAAAGTGCAGCTGCTGAGCCGCCGGCAGAAGTACCAGGAAGCGCTGGCGATCCTGGACGAGATGACGGCAGGGCGACCTTTTAATGCTGACCTTGTCTACGAGCGTATGTCAATTCTTGACGACATGGGCAATCCGGCGGCGGTCGCCGAACTGGCCGAACAGCTCATCGAAAACGGTTACCGATCGTTGCAGAGTTACTACTACAAGGGCGATGCGGAGTATCAGCTGCGCTCCTATCGCAAGGCGCGCGAATCGTTTGAGGCGGCACTCACGTTCTCGCCCGGCAATTCCAGTATAAGGGAGTACATAGAGGCAATAGATCTGACTCTCGGGCAGGGAGACGTCTCGACGATCAGCACGCCTATCGAGGCGGTCGCGTTGCCGAAGGACATGCGCAGGATATTCGCGGCAGACGATGCGGTGACGGGCGGGGCCGGGTACGGCGCTGACTTCCTGAGCCGCATCACCGGCTATGAGTTTTCCGGTGGCGAGACACGCACCGAAACCCTGTACCGCAAGATTCGCGTGGCCGATGACAACGGTATCGCGCAGTTCAGCACACTCGAATTCGACTACGACCCCAGCTACGAGAGCCTGTTCGTCAATTCCCTGGTCGTTCGCAGCGCCGCCGGAGAGCTGCTCGCGGAGGGGGATCTCAGTACCTACTACATCACCAACAACGAGGACGGTTACGAGGCGAGTACCGAAAAGACCGTTCACCTGCCCGTTCCGAGCCTGGCGCCTGGTGTCGTTATCGAGGCGGTAGTCAGCAAGCTGACGTTTGTTGAGGACGGCACGTTCCCACTTGAGACCATCTATATGGCCAGCGATCGGCCAATAGCCTACAGCGCCCTGTTCGTTACCGGGCAGCTTGGGGAGATTCGTTACTGGACGAACGGTGTTTCCGAACCCGTCAAACGTGGCAAGGCGCTGGTATGGGAGATGCAGTCGCCGCTTGCCTTTCGCTGGGAACCGCTGCAGCCCTATTTCGATCAGATTCTGCCGTGGGTGCAGTTGGGTACCGTCGGTTCGGACTGGCAGTCCGTCGGCGCCGAGTACCTGGCGAAAATCGAAGACAAACTGGATATCGAGAGTGTTTCGGAACGTGCATCGCGCCTGGTTGAAGGTGTCGACAGCCGCTCGCGCCAGATCGAAATTCTGAGCGCCTACGTGCAGGATGAGATTCACTACAAAGCGCTCGAATTCGGCCGCCGCGCGTACATTCCAAAGACTGCTCGCGAGACACTGCGCGACCGCTACGGCGACTGCAAGGATCACGCCTTGTTGTTGTATTCGATGCTCGAGTCCGTCGGCATCGACGCGTCACTGGCGCTTGTCAATCTGCAGCAGAAAATTGTTCCCGGTCTGCCGAACACCGATCAGTTCAATCACGTCATCGTTGCGGTGCCTATGAACGATGAGCGCGTTTTTGTCGATACCACCGACAAGGACATGCGGCTCGGCGAGCTGGCGCCGCGCTCAATGGCGGGCAATTATGCGCTGCTGCTGGGCGACGAGTCCGGGCTGGTTTCGATACCCGACTATCAGTCGACCTTAACCGGCCTGAGTGTCGAGCGTGTCGTTGAGCCGGGCGACGAGGGTTATATAAAGGTGTGGGAGACTGCTCGCCTGACCGGTTACCAGGCGGCGGAGTTGCGCGGGCAGCTGCGATCGATAGAAACCTCGGAGATGCTGTCGTCCATGCAGCGCTGGGTCGCCGCGAGATACGAGGATGCGGAAGTAACCGACTATGTCGTTGAGAACGTTTTCGACGCCGGCTACGATCTTATCCTGGAATTGCGCTACACCTTACCGCTGGATGCGAACGGAGGTTTCGAGGTTCCCGGGTTCCTCGAGGCTTATTATCTGGAATACGAGCGTGTCGCCGACCGTCGTTTTCCGTTCGAGTTTTTCTATCCGCTGCGCGTAAGCGCGACAACGTCGCTGAAGTTCCCGTCAGGTGGTGCACTCGATGCCGTATCCAGTAAGCCCGGTGTCGGTGAGTCGCAGTTCGGCAACTGGCGCCGGGAAGTGAGCGGGGCGGATAGCAGCTGGCAGATTCAGTTCGACTATGTCGCGTCCGAGGCTCGCTTCGAACCAGACGAATATCGGGAGTTCGCAGAATTTCAGCGCAGGGCGGTTGATGCTATCGAGCAGTCAGTCGTACTTCGCTAGGCCGTGGGAAATCATGAAAATACAAAGAGATCATAAACTCGGCAAAGACGGCGTGCGAAAGCGCGTCGACGAAATTGCGGACAGGCTTTGCGCCAAGTACGGGCTGCGCTCATCGTGGAACAACGATTGCCTGAATATAGACGGTAGCGGCGTTAACGGCAGTATTGCCGTGACCGATGAGACAGTTGATGTCGATGTCAGGCTGGGATTCGCCCTGTCGATGCTTGAAGGCACGATCCGTACGTCAATCGAAGACGCGCTGGATGAGCATCTGAGCTAAGCGGCGCTCACGCTCACTTGAGCAGTTCGTGCTCCGGCGGCAGCTGGTGGGTCACCCACATCGCCAGTCGGTGCTTGATCTTTGGCAGTGATTCCTGGCCGTTCGGTAACGCGGCGATGGCTTTGTCGTGGACCAGCAGGCGATAGGCGTACTGAATCTTGAGGTCATGAGAGTCGGTCGCGTCGAATTCGACCACGCCGCGCTTTACGGCATCGTCGAGCACCATGACCAGCGCTTCCCTGAGCAGGGCTTTTTCATTTTTGAGTTTCTTTGCCACCGTATCCGAGTGTACTACGCGGGCTCAGGCTCGGCGACACCGGACGGCGCCATGACGACGCCCAGCAGCCGGAAGCCATGCCAGAGCATGATCCAGAAACCGATCATCATTGCTACACCGCTGAGCGAAAACGCAAACAGGAAGGGACGAATGCCGGCCATCATCTCCTGGAACGAGCCGCCGTCGTAAGCGCCCTTACCGATACCGGCCAGAACCAGCGCCGCAAAAAACACGGCTAGCGAAATGTTGGCGATCCAGTAGCCGGTCCTGATCTGCGCCGAGCAGCGGGCATGAATTTCGCTCGGTAGTTCTTCACGAATGACGTAGAAAACGGACGCCAGCAGGATCATCGTATTGATACCGATGGTGCTGCCCATAGCGTGAGCGACCGTGATGTGTGTACCGTGTGTAAACAGGTTGAATGCCGGCACCGAAATGAGCAGTGCCAGGCCCAGGTTAACGAACACCCAGATATCGGCGGCGATCAGGAAGCGGTAAGCGTTGCAATGACGGTTCTTTTGCCAGTCCTCGAGAGAGGCGCGCCAGTCCCAGAGGATTTTTCCGAAGATAAACAGTTCGGTCATGCTGACGAAGTAGGCGAAGGTGCGGATCCAGGTATCCGAAGGTACCAGGTAGGTGTGATGTGCCCAGCCAAACATCAGGTTGAAGAGGCCGAGGAAGTAGAGACCAAAGGCAAGCCTGGAGCGCGCGTATTTTTCGCAGCCGCTGATGCGTGTTGCAAGGTACAAGGCTGTACCGTAGACGAGCATGTTCCAGGAGCCGGTCAGTGCACCGTAGGATTTCCACTGCACGGTGATTTCGCGAACCATGTTCTCGCGAAAATAGGGAATCAGCCAGAGGTGTGCTTCGGTATAGGTGATAAAGAAAAATACGATACCGGTGCCCCACATCCAGTAGTACACGGGCCAGGGCCCTTTATCCTGGCGCGCCGTGTTGAAGTAATTGATGCCGAACAGTATCCAGGTCAGGAAGATCGGGATACTCAGGGCCGGGTGGAACTCGAAGTACTCGCGTCCGCCGAACCTGCCCGACAAGTAGCTGCCAATGATTGCCAGCCCCGTTAGGAGGAATATCCAGAAGTGTAAATTGGCAGCTTTGGCCGAGAACAGCGGCAAATTACACTGCCGGGGCAGATAAAAGTAGATACCGCCTATCGCAACAAGGAATATCCACGAAACAACCAGCGATACGTGCAGGGGGCGGGTCTTGGTAAACAGCAGTTCCTGCAGAAAATCGGGGAACAGAAACTGAAAGCCGCCGATAACGCCGAACAACATCCCCGCTGCGAGGGCGGCGATGCCGAGTCGCATGAAGCGCAGGCCGGCAAAATGCGTTGTATCGTTCGTCATCGTGGATCGTCCTCCTGAGAGACGCCGCCGGTCCACAGAACGTCGTAATCTTGCGGCGGATAGGTGCCGGTCTTGTCGACAAAGCGGAGAAACTCGACGAGCGCGGTGACTTCGTCATTGCTCAGCTGGAAATTCGGCATGCTGGCGGTTCCGGCGGTAATAAAGGCACGCGAAACGGCCTCACCGCGTCTGGAAATAGCGTTCGTCAGATCCGGGCCCATGTAGCCGCCGAGGCCATAGAACTGATGGCAGGCGACACAGTTTTTCTCCTGATACAGCTGTTGTCCGTGGCGGGCTTCGTCGCTCATCCGCTGATCGTGCGTAGCTGCGGTGCCGCTGGTGTAGATCGTCGCCGAGTAGATGACGAAGGCGATGCACAGTGTGCTCATTATCGCGCGCTTGCTGATTTTGCCGTCCCCCTGAAGATGGCGGGCCAGACTGGCCTGCCGACCAGTGTAGCCGTGTCGCCGCAGAACAGGGTTTCAAATGTTTCTATATTCGCTTGAATTATCGAATTTTGTTCGAATAAAAGGCATAGTAGCCGATCAAAAGGAGGCCAAAATGGATCGGAAGGACAAATCAATACTAGCGGCGCTTCAGGAAGACGCCACCCGGACGGTTGGCGAGCTGGCCGATCGTGTCGGGCTCTCCAAGTCGGCGTGCTGGCGTCGTATTCAGATACTGGAAGACCAGGGCATCATCGGTGCACGCGTAACCTTGCTGCAGCAGGAAAAGCTCGGCCTCGATCTGACGGTCTATTCAGCGATACGGACACACGAGCATACGGCAGACTGGTTTGACGACTTCTACAAAATGGTGTCCTCAATGCCGAACGTCATGGAGGTACATCGGCTCAGCGGCGATATCGACTACCTGATGCGCTCGGTCGTGCCGGACATGCGTAGTTACGACGAAATGTATAAGGACATGATCTCGAACATCGATCTCTACGACGTCAGTTCGAGTTTCAGCATGGAAAAGATCAAATACACTACCGCGCTGCCGCTGGATCATTTGTAGTTTCCGAAAAAAGGGGTCAGAGCCCTTTTTCGAGCAAAAGGGCTCTGACCCCTTTTCACTTTGGTCCGGCCGCAGGCACAGAACGGTTCGCCGCAGCATCGGCCCGCCTTGTCGCGTATTTGGGCACTAAGGTCGATGGCCCTGTACTAATTCCCATTGAACTGTTGTGGCGAGGCGGCTCCCGTCATCGTCTGTTATCCAAGGGGAATACAATGAAACGAATACTGAGCGTGACGTTGGCCTGTACACTCGCATCGGGTCTGGCCGGTGCGGAGAACTTTACTCAGGTCAATACTGACAAGGCGCGGGAGATTATTGCCGCAGCCGTCGAGGCGCACGGCGGGTCGGCGTTAATCGACGATCTGCAGACACTGATTATCGAGCATGAGACCGTCACCTACGCGGTTGATCAAAGCCGCGCGGCTGAACCACCGTGGGACAAGAACAAAGACGTCGGCATTGATGCTCTCGACATCGACGCTTCGGTTTTTGTAACAACGAGCGAAAACAACGGTGGTGGCTTCGAGGCGCGAAATGCAACCATCATCAACGGCGACGAAAGCTATCAGCTGGACTATCGTGCGGGCACCGCCGCGAAAATCGCCGAGCCCGATTTTGCTACAACCTCCGGGCCTTTTGTGCGCGTTACGCCGGGGCTGCTGATACGGACCCTGAACGATCGTGCCGCCAATGCCTACTATCTCGGCGATACCGAGGTAGACGGAGTTTCCTATGACGTTGTCGGCTTCTCCATGACGGTTGGGCCAGCTATCAGTCTGTATTTTCACAAGAAAACACACCTGCTGCATCGCAGCGAACGTGTTTTTCCGGGCTTTGGCCTGGTCGAGTATGAATTCAACGACTACAAAGTCGCCGACGGTATTCCGTTCAATCAAACCTTCAATCTGTTCCTCAACGGATACCCGAATCTCGAACGTAAAAACGTGGCAATGAAGATCAACAAACCGCTGGGCGATCTGGCCACGGTTGAGCCGACCCTGATGTCCGTGGCGGAGGTACAGCCCGATCCATTGAGCCGTCAGGAAATCGCGGACGGTGTCTGGCTTATCGGTGGCAACGGTACCTACGTGATGTTCGTCGATATGGGCGACTACATTTTCGCCGCGGGCGGTACGGCGGGCATTCCGGAGCGGATCGATTCGCTGCGCGAGGTTGTTGCAGACAAGCCGATCCGGTACGGGATGATGACGCATCACCACTTTGATCACGTGCTGGGTGTTCCCGCCTATGAAGCAGAGGGTGCAACGGTAATCGCGGCGACAGCCCATGAGGCCGTCGTTCGTCGTGCCGCCGCCAATGCGGACTCGCTGAACGTGGAAACGATCGACGATCGCAAGGTGTTGCAGACAGATACACGCCGGCTCGAGATCATCGATATAGGGCCGACGGCGCACACCGAGCACCTGCTGGTGGCGTATTTACCGGAAGCGGGCATCCTGTTTGAGGCCGACCATTTCGCGTTGCCCGCCGAGGGCCCT
This sequence comes from Woeseiaceae bacterium, assembly GCA_021773035.1. Lineage (GTDB taxonomy): Bacteria > Pseudomonadota > Gammaproteobacteria > Steroidobacterales > Woeseiaceae > UBA1847. The sequence continues at coordinate 101,604 of JAJFKU010000044.1, read as the reverse complement.
GTTCCGCCGGCGGTCTCCTCGACAAAGACATTTGCGACAGCACTCACGCGCCAGGAACTCGATGTTTCGAAGTTTCTGTCGGCACATAGCGCGCGGGTTGGCGGGATGGACGATCTGAGGGCGGCGCTGGAGGCGAAGTTGTACCAGGCCGAACGCTAGGAGGGCGTTTCCCGACAACGGCGATCCAGGGCGGTTTTCGCCCCTGGATCGCCGTACAACGGGCAACAGGTGGGGTGGAGCGCGACTGTATTGATTTGAAAAACAGTACCAATTAGCTACCACGTGACAAATAGGTACTATATTGGTACTGTCCGTTTCCTGATCGAAGGAAGCTATCAATATGCCTCAGTTTTCCGTTTCCACGCCGCTGGACCGGTCGGACCCGATGCCCTTGTATCGGCAGCTGCGCCGTTCCCTGCGCGATGCGATAGAAGAAGGCCGCCTGGGTCCGGACGACGTTTTGCCCGCGGAGCGCGATATTGCCGATCGTTTCGGCGTTTCCCGAATCACGGTTCGAAAAGCGATCGACGGCCTGGTCGATGAAGGTCTGCTGGACCGGCGACACGGTGCCGGAACGTTCGTCGCATCGCGTATCCAGAAAAGCATGTCCGCGTTGTCGTCATTCTCGGAGGACATCGCGTCGCGTGGCTGGCGCTCGAGTAGCGACTGGCTGAGCAAAACAGAAGGCGAGGTAACGCTGAATGAATCCATCGAGCTCGGCTTACCGCCTGGAATGCCGATCTATCGATTTGACAGGATCCGGCACGCAGAAGACATGCCGTTGGCTATCGAGCACTCGATTGTCCCTGCTTATTGCCTGGCGTCGATCGATGCCGTCGGGACGTCGCTCTATGCGGCGCTGGATCAAACCGGCCACCGGCCGACCAAAGCGCTGCAGAAGCTGCGCGCCGTCGCTTTTAACGAGCAGCAGGCGGCGTTGATGCAGGTTGCAGTTCGCGATCCGGGCCTCTTCATTGAGCGCCGCGGTTTTCTTGCCGACGGACGCATCGTCGAGGTCACACGTTCGTATTATCGCGGTGATGCCTATGACTTCGTTGCAGAACTGAATGTTTAAGCGGAGGAAATTCAGGTGAGCACGGCTACCCGCATGTATCGGGAAGCGCAGTCTGCGTCGCGGATCGTTGCACGGCAGCTGGAACAAAACGCAGCGCTCGTCGAGCGTATCGGCCAGTCGCTCCGGGAACGTCAAGCACAGGTCGTTGTGACCTGCGCCCGGGGCAGCTCCGATCATGCAGCCACCTACGGAAAATACCTGATAGAGACCTTCGCCGGTATCCCGACCGCGTCATTCGCGCCATCGGTGAGTTCTGTCTATGCCGCCAGGCAGAATATGCGCGGAGCTGTTTTCCTGGCGTTGTCGCAGTCGGGCAAAAGTCCTGACCTGCTTGCGTCCGCCAGGGCCGCGAAGGATGCGGGCGCTTTGGTCATAGCGCTAGTCAATGTCGTCGACTCACCCCTGGCCGCCCTGGCCGATACGGTTGTGCCGCTGCACGCCGGCGAGGAAACGAGTGTTGCTGCAACGAAGTCCTTCATTGCGACCATGACCGCACTCGCACAAATCGTCGCCGCCTGGACGCGCAGTGATCTGTTGACACAGGCGCTCGCGGTGCTGCCGGATCAGTTGCAGGAAGCATGGAGCCTCGATTGGCGTGCCGCAACGGAGATTCTTACTGATGCGAATAACTTCTTCGTGATCGGGCGCGGTGTCGGGCTTGGAGTTGCCCAGGAGGCTGCGCTGAAGTTCAAGGAGACGGCCGGCCTTCATGCGGAAGCCTATAGTGCCGCAGAGGTTCGCCATGGCCCCATGGCTATCGTCAATCGCGGTTTTCCCGTCCTGATGTTTACACAGAACGACGGTACCCGTCCCGGTGTCGATGCCGTGGTCGCCGACTTTGCCGCACGAGGTGCGAGCGTCGTCGTCGCGGGCAAGTCATACGAGGGAGCCGTGAACCTGCCGTCACTCAACGACGTTTTTCCCGCGACGGCACCGATCGTATTTATTCAGTCCTTCTACAAAATGGTCAACGCACTCGCCGTAGCGCGTGGTTACAACCCGGACAGTCCGCCTCATCTTCGCAAAGTTACGGAAACGACATGACAATCGGTGCTTTGGTCAATGCCACGGTACTAGGTGAGCAGGGTTTTGTGCGCGGACAAACCGTCATCATCCGCGACGGTCTGGTTCATGCGGTAATGGATGACAGTGCTTTCGACCGCAGCGCTGTCGAAGTCCGCGATCTGGCCGGCCAACTGTTGTCTCCCGGCTTCAACGATGTCCAGGTAAACGGCGGCGGTGGCGTATTATTCAACGCGGCACCCACGGCCGATACCATTCGCACGATCGGCGCTGCGCACCGTGTTTTCGGGACGACAGGATTCCTGCCAACCCTGATCAGCGACGATCTGGAAACCGTCGCGGCCGCTATCGCAGCGACCGAAGCCGCGTTCGAGGCCGGGGTCCCGGGCCTGTTGGGAATCCACCTCGAGGGGCCGTTTCTGAACAGCGAAAAAAAAGGCGTTCACGATGCGTCGAAGTTCCGCACGCTGGATGAGTCGGCAGTCGCTTTGTTGACGTCGTTACGCCGCGGCAAGACCGTGGTCACATTAGCGCCGGAAACGACATCGCCGCATCATATCGAGGCCCTGGTCGAGGCTGGGGTCATTGTTTCCGCCGGTCACAGTAACGCGAGTTACGATGAAATCCGGGCCGCGCTTGCAGCCGGGCTCACCGGCTTTACCCACCTGTTCAACGCGATGTCGCCGTTGACCAGCCGCGCACCGGGCGTCGTCGGAGCCGCGCTGGAAGACAAGCAGAGCTGGTGCGGCCTGATCGCCGACGGGCACCATGTGCATCCGGCGGCAATGCGCATTGCGCTGGCCAGTAAACAGCGTGGGCGATGCGTGCTGGTTACCGATGCGATGTCGAGCGTTGGCGCCATCGAAAAATCTTTTGAGCTGGACGGCCGCTTGATCGAAGTGTCGGGGGGCAAGTGTGTCACAGCAGACGACGGTACGCTCGCCGGATCGGATCTCGACATGGCGACCGCCGTGCGCAACGCCGAACAGATGCTGGGCGTCGACATCGCGGAAGCCATTCGCATGGCGAGCCGCTATCCAGCGGAGTTCATCGGCCTCGGCGGCGAGTTGGGTCGTATCCACCCGGGGTATCGTGCCAATTTCGTGCTTACCGATCGCGAGTTGAATGTCATTGATACGTGGATCGACGGAGTATCGCTGGACGACACGTCGTCAGCATGACTCTTGCGCTGTCGCAGGTCCGGTGACGTCATTTCAGACAAATCGAAGCAAACCAATGGAGGCTGTCGATGGATATGCTGGTGCCCCTGTACAAACTCACCGGAGTGGAAGAACGTCTGCGGCGGATCGGCGATCATGGCATCGTTGTGAGGCGCGCGATGCCCCACGAACGCCACGTCGTTATCGACTGGGTTGGGCGGGCATTCGAGTCCGAAGGGCCCACGTGGAGCGGCGAATGTGAGCACGCGATGTCCGCATTGCCCGTTCGTTGTCACATCGCTTGCCGCGATGGAGAGCTCCTGGGCTTTGCCTGTTCCGATGTGACGGCGAGGGGCGTGTTCGGTCCGACCGGCACCGATCAAAAGCTTCGCGGTCTTGGCGTCGGCGCGGCACTTCTCGTCACCTCCCTCGCCGCCATGCGCGAAGCTGGCTATGCCTATGCCGTGATAGGCGGTGCCGGCGAGCATGTCCGCGGGTTTTACGAAAAAGTTGCCGGAGCGATTGAAATAGCCGATTCCGAGCCCGGTATGTATCGCGATCCCCTGCGCTGAGCTGTGGCAATCCTGTATGACTCCCCGGCGCCCGCCACGATAACTCGAAAAAGTATTTGACAACGTTGTCCCGTGCGATATAAGGTCCATGTCAACGTTGTCTTTCCGACTATGGGCAACGCGTGTCATAACAAGCTGATTTCGAATTTCAGCAAATTACTGTTTCGGGGGAAGAAAAAATGTCAGCCAATTTACGAGATGCCGTACGTTTAGCGATCAGCAGTTCAACGATTGCCTCTGCAGGAGCGCTGGTACTCGCGGGAGCCGCACCAGGATTGGCCCTGGCTCAGGACCAGGCCCTTGAGGAAGTTGTCGTAAAGGGTATTCGGGGTAGCCTGAGGCAAAACCTCGATATCAAGCGCAACAGTGCATCCATCATGGACGCCATTACCGCACAGGACATTGGCAAATTTCCGGACAAGAATGTCGCTGAATCGCTGCAACGAGTTCCCGGTGTCACCATCCAGCGCCAGTTTGGAGAAGGTGCGGCCGTTTCGATTCGCGGTGCCGGAAACGAACTGACGCTCACCACGCTCAATGGCCAGAATGTTGCCTCGACCGGCTGGTTCGTGCTCGAGCCGGCCAAGCGTTCTTTCAACTACGAGCTGTTACCGTCGGAACTGGTCGGCGACATCGAGGTTTACAAAAGCTCGCAGGCAGACCTTGCCGAAGGCGGCATCGGCGGTACCGTCGTCATCAACACACGCAGGCCACTGGATCTGGACGCGATGACATTTCACGGCTCTGCCGAGTTTTCGGATCAGAGCGATTCGGATGAGCAGGATCCACAGCTCTCCGCTATGTTGAGCTGGAAGAACGACGACAACAACTTCGGTGTGCTGGTTTCCGCGGTTGCTCAGGAGCGACACCTGCAGCGTCAGGGTAACGAGGCGTTCTGGGAATGGGGTGCGGGGCCGGTTGCCTTTGAACAGGAGCGCAAACGCACAGCCTTTACGACCACGCTGCAGTTCCAGCCCAGCGAAGCGGTCGAACTGATCTTCAACGCCGCCGAGCTTGAGATGGAAGCGGACAACACGAACTACGCATTGTGGTTAACCCAGGGCAACACGTCCTGGAGTGGCATCACGACGCCACCGGAGGACCTGCTCAACGGTACACCGGTTCGAGGTCCGCTAAACCTGGCCTTTTACCAAATGCGTCCACGTGAAGCGACGATGCAGTCCGATGTGTACGACCTGACACTGAACTACTACGGCGATAATTATGAGGCGAACTTCACCGTGGGTAAAACAACTTCCAGCGGCGGAACCGACTTCGAAATGGTGGTAGACGACGGGCTGACCCCGGATCTTTCCGCCGGCAGCTACGACTTCACGGGCGGCGGTCAAACCTGGGATACAGCGGGCTTCGATATCACGAGCTACGACCCCGGCACCTTGAATATCGGAACCGGCGAAGCGTTTAACCGCACGCCTAAAACGGACGAAGAAACCTACCTGCAGGCAGACCTGGAATGGAACGTTGAGCTTGGCATTATTGAAAGCATCAAGACGGGCGTAAAATACTCTGATCACAACACGACCAGCCGACGGTTTGTATACGATCAGGACCCGTCGTTCGTCGCCGCGGTCTCGACCGCAGGTTTAAACACCGGGACCATCAACGTCGGGTCCGGAGATTTCCAGATTCAGCGTTTCGACCCGGATGCCCTCAAACAAATCGCGAAGGCAAGCATCATCGGCGAGACCGAAGACCTGGGCTCTTACAGCGAAATCGACGAAGAGAACCTGTCTGCCTATGTCATGGCAAACTTCGACGGTGAAGGATTCCGCGGTAATCTCGGCGTGCGTATCGCATCGACGGATGCAACCTCGACCTACTATGTCAACAATGCGCAAACAGAAACGGACGCCAGCTACACCGAGGTACTGCCGAGCTTCAATCTTGTGTTCGATCTAAACGATGACCTGTTGTTACGTACGTCCGCCGCGCGAGCGATGGCGCGACCCCAGTATGTGGACATGTACGTCAATCCAAACGTTACAGGTACCAACGACGATGTGCCGAATAACCAGTTCTGGATAGTCGGTAACGTAGGGCTGGAACCATTTGTATCGAACCAGTTCGACGTTGGGCTCGAGTGGTACTTCACGGAAGGCTCGGTAATATCGGTGGGCTATTTCACCAAGGACGTAAAGAACTTCGTGAGTATTAACCAGTACTCCGCCACGTCCGCCGAAATCCCGTTCCCGCTGAGCAACACACCGGTCGCGGAACTCGATGGGGGTTGGACCGTGCAGGAAAAAACCAACGGCCAGGAAGCGAAGATAAGCGGCGTTGAGCTGCAGTATCAGCATGACTTCGACAATGGCTTCGGTGCCATCCTCAACTATACGTTTACGGATACCGAAACCGACTCAAGCACGTTCACGGATGGTAATCCGTTCCTGAGTGACAGCTCGGACGATTCCTACAACGTTACCGCTTACTACGAAAACGATTTGTACCAGGCGCGTCTAGCCTACAGTTATCGTGGCGAATATATGTTGCGCGAATCCGGTTCCTACGGAAACCGGCTGCATGATGACTATGCGAGTCTCGATTTCTCGGCATCATGGAATGCGACCGAGTACCTGGCAGTAACGCTCGATGTGAACAACATCCTGGAAGAGGAATCCAAGCAGTTTGGCAACAATACGACAGCCACGCCAAACAGCGGCTTCACCGGGGAGTTCCCACTGTACGAATACGAGACCGCCCGGCGTATTACCCTCGGACTTGCCTTCAAGTTCTAAGCGGGTCGGACAGCGCGAAGAAAAGAGGGAAGTTTCGGCTTCCCTTTTTTTTCGCCAGGCTGCTACCGCTATACTTCAGGCCTTGTGTATTCCAGACGGAGAAGATCATGCCCATTATCGCTCTGAACAACCAGGAGCATGCGAAGCTTAGAGTACGGTCGCCGGGCACGTCGTCACAACTCGCAACCCTGCACATGCTGCCGGTGGTGGTTCACGAGTGCGCCCATGCCAGCTCCGATTCGCCCGTGGTTTTTGTCAAAAATGCGGAGACCGGGCAGTTTCAGTTAGTTGCACTGTACGGCCTGTCGCCGGGCCAGAATCTGTTCGTCGCCGACGGCGAATGGCGTGCACTGTATCTGCCGGCGATTATTCAGAATAGTCCCTTCAAGCTCATTGCGGGCAACGACGATCCGGAGCGGATGCTGATCGGTCTCGATACCGATAGTGAGCTCGTGCAGACGCAACAGGGCGAGGCCTTGTTTGACGAGCAGGGTGAAGAGACCGATTTCCTCGTGGCGCGCAAAAAGAACCTGCGCGACTACTATGAACATGACCAGATCACGCGTAGCTTCATCGCCTTGCTATCGGAGCTGGAGCTACTGGTCGCCAGGGATCTGAAAGTGAACGTCGATGGTCAGAGAATCGCCATAGACGGACTCTATACGGTGCATGAGGAAAAGCTGGGCAGTCTGTCCGAGGAGAAGTTCGGCGAGCTTCGCAAGCGTGGCTTCCTCGCGGTGATATACGCGCATCTGACGTCCCTGAACCAGCTTCGCCGCCTGGCAAGCCTGAAAGCCGGCAACTGAGATGAAACGGGTACTCATCGTCGGCGGCGGCACGGCAGGCTGGTTATCGGCCTGCCACCTGGCGCGCAGACTGGGTGCCTCCGATGGCGGTGTAGAGATTACCCTGGTCGAATCGAAGGATATTCCGACTATCGGCGTTGGCGAAGGGACGGTGCCGGCCATGCGCCAGAGCCTGCAATATCTCGGCATCAGCGAGACCGATTTTATTCGCGAATGTGACGCGACTTTCAAACAAAGCATCAAGTTCGTCGATTGGTCGGGCAGCAAAGCCAGCAACGGCACGAATTACTACCACCACGTCTTCGACTACCCTGAGATATCGCGAGTCAACCTTACACCGTACTGGTTGTTAGGCCGGCCGGACAGTTGCGCATATGCCGATGCTGTCTCGATACAGGGCAGGGTCTGCGACCACGGCCTTGGGCCGAAACTGATGACAGACGCGGAGTTTTCCGGCATTACCAACTACGCCTATCATCTGGATGCCGCGAAGTTCGCCGGATTGCTGACCAGGCACGCGACGGAGAAGCTGGGTGTCAGGCACCTGCTCGCAAACGTCACCGACGTGGTGCTGAATGAGCAAGGCGACATTCACTCCGTGACGACGGACGATCACGGTGAGCTCTGTGCGGACCTGTTTGTCGACTGCAGTGGTTTTCGCTCGCTGTTGCTTGGGGATTCGCTTGGTGTCGGGTTCGTCGACAAAAAAGACGTTCTGTTCGTCGATAATGCGCTGGCCATTCAGGTCCCGTACGAAAACGAACAAACTCCGATTCCCAGTCACACGATTGCGACGGCCAGAGGTTGCGGATGGGTATGGGACATCGGGCTGCATGAACGGCGTGGCACCGGATACGTCTATGCAGAAAAGTATTGCAGTCACGACGAGGCGGAAGTCGTGTTTCGCGACTATCTTCGGGAATCCATCGGCGACAAGGCTGACGAACTGCCGTGCCGACGTATACCGATGCAGGTAGGCTACCGGGAGAAATTCTGGGAGAAAAACTGCGTCGCGATCGGCCTTGCACAGGGTTTCGTTGAGCCACTGGAAGCAACGGGTCTGCTCGTATTCGACGCGACGGCGCGTATGCTTGCGGAGTTATTCCCTCCCAGTCATGAGGCAATGCCCGCGATTGCCGAACGCTTTAATCATCGCGTTCGTTATGCCTGGGATCGTGTTATCGATTTCATCAAGCTGCACTATTATCTGTCGGACCGGAATGACTCTGATTTTTGGCGCGACAATCGCGATGTCGCATCGGTGCCGGAAAGCCTGCTTGAAAATCTTCGCTTATGGCGCGAGCAGCCACCGAGTGAGTACGATTTTTTCAGTCGCCAGGAAATTTTCGGCCTGGAGAATTACCTGTATGTTCTCTACGGCATGAAATTCCAGACGGATGTACAGCCCATTCAGTACCGCTACATGGACGAAGATTCGGCGCAGCGGGAGTTTCGACGTATTGAGCAGCGGGCGGAACGAGTGATCAGCCAGTTGCTGCCACATCGGGAGCTGATCGAACGCATCAAGACTTTTGGTCTGCAAAGAATATGAAAAAACTACTCATCGTCGGTGGTGGCTCGGCCGGATGGATGGCTGCTATCTATCTGAACAAACTCTTTAATCACGATAAGCCGACCTTTGACATCACGGTAATCGAAAGCCCGGACATCGGCATTATCGGTGTTGGCGAGGCAACGGTTCACAGCGTAAGATTTTTCTTCGCGGCACTCGGGATTAACGAACAGGAGCTGCTGCGCGAGACAAATGCAACGCTGAAAACCGGCATTCTTTTTCGTAACTGGCGCAAACCGGTGAGCGGTGCCACTCATGAGTATTTTCACCCGTTTGAACACCAGGTATCGGGGGAGACACTCGACATAAGCAGCGCGTGGATGCTGTCGAAGCGTTTCGAGCAGGAGCGATTCGATGAAGGGGTTTGCCTGAGCGCGGAGATGATCCGGAACGGTAAGGGCCCCAAGACGGCGACGTCGAAACAGTATCAGGGGATCGTGCCCTACGGTTATCACATAGATGCGACCCTGATGGCACGATTTCTGCGCAGGAAAGCGGTTGAGGCGGGCGTTACGCATATCGAGGCGACTATTTCGGATGTGACGGTAGAGGATGGCAACATCGAGTCGGTTCAGGCCGGGGAGCGGGTTTACGAGGCCGACTTTTTTATCGACTGCACCGGCTTTCGTGGCATGTTGATCGAGAAGCTGAAGGCGGACAACTGGGAAAGTTTCGAGAGGGCACTGCCCTGCAATCGTGCTGTGGCGCTGCAGCGCGATCTTCCGCATGGGCACACCCCGAATCCCTACACCGTATCCACCGCCATGAAGCACGGCTGGGCCTGGCAGATCGACCTCGTTAATCGACAAGGTAGCGGTTATGTTTACGATGGCCGCCGCATTGGCAAGGATGCGGCGGAGGCTGAGCTGCGAGAGTACCTGGGTCCGGAATCGAACGTGTTGAAGTGCGTCCACCTCGACATGAAGATCGGTTGCCGTAAGGAATTCTGGGTTGGCAACTGTATCGCCATCGGACTTTCAGGCGGCTTTATCGAGCCGCTGGAGTCGACCGGCCTGCATCTGATCAATCTGGGCGCGGGTCTTCTCGCAACGCATCTGTCTGCCGGTAACCCCGACCAGCCGGTTCGCGATTCCTATAATCGACTGATGCGCGGTTTCTTCCAGGATCTGAAGCAGTTCATCGTGCTGCACTATTGCCTGACGGATCGTGACGACACCGATTTCTGGCGACAAGCGCCGGCGACGGTCAAGGAATGCCCGTGGCTGGAAAATCAGCTCAGCGTGTGGGAAAGAAAAGTCTGCGAGTTCCACGACCTGGCCGGCAGTTTCTCGACCATATTCAGTGACGATAACTACCGCTACATTCTCTACGGCATGCAGCATTTTCCGAACCTGCAGGCCAATATCAGTGACGAAATGAGCGAGAAGATATTCAGCCGCTTACGTCGCAGCGCGACCGGCGCCGCCAACGCCGCACTGCCGCACGCACAGTACCTGCGACAGCTTAATCAGTGAGCAATCAATCAGGAAACCGAAGATGAGCTATTTCCTACGTTTATCCGTTGCCGCCGTTCTTGGAGCGTTGCTCACAGCTTGCTCTGCGGACGATGTCGAACCTCAGCCGGTCAAGAACGAGTTACCGCTTATCGCCTATCACCACGGCGATACAGTGAATATCCGAAGGCATGCGATTGGCGAACTAACGCAGATTATCTACAGCTTCCTGCATCTGAGCGACAACGAGCTCTCTATCGATGATGGCCAGCAACGTGCCGATATCGTCAACCTTGTGTCCCTGAAAAAAGACTATCCCGATCTGAAAATACTGGTTGCGCTGGGTGGTTGGGGTGGCTGCGAAACCTGTTCCGACGTGTTTTCGACAGCGGCCGGTCGGGAGGAGTTTGCGGCCTCCGTAAAAACGATCATGACGGACTACGATCTCGACGGGCTGGATCTCGACTGGGAGTATCCGGCGATTGAGGGCCACCCGGGCCACGCCTATCGTGCCGAGGACAGGGAGAATTTCACGGCGCTGGTCGTTCGCCTGCGAGAGGTGCTCGGCAGTCGCTACGAGCTTAGCTTTGCTGCCGGCGCCAGTAAAAAGTTCTTCGATAACTCAGTTGAGTGGTCGAAGGTCATGCCGCTTGTGGATCGGGTCAACCTGATGACCTACGACCTCGTGAGTGGCGACAGCACGGTCACCGGACACCACACACCGTTGCTGTCAACGGTTTCACAATCCATTTCGACCGACAGCGCTGTACGCCATCTGACCGGGCTCGGTGTCGAGCCGGAAAAGATCGTGATCGGTGCTGCGTTTTATGCACGTGTCTGGGAGGGCGTTGAAGCCGAGGGTGACGACGTCCTGTATCGATCCGCGACATTCAAAGACTATACCGGTTTCCGAAACTACGACGCGTACTTCGATGACAGTTTCGCCATGCGCTGGGACTCCGACGCAAAAGCGGCGTACGCGTATAGCGCCACGAAAAACATGTTCGCAACCTTCGATGACAGGCGCTCAGTGGCTTTGAAGACGCAGTACGCCATCGACAACGAACTCGGTGGAATCATGTTCTGGCAACTCGCCGAAGACACGTACGAAGACGGTCTGCTGGCGGCAATCGCCGCTGCACGTGCGGGAAGAAACGACACCGCGGCTGAGTAGTGCTCTTGAGCCAGGTTGCAAAACAACATAAATCTGCTGCGCCTGCCGGTGTCATTCCGGAGCCGCGCGATGTTGAGTATCGGTCCGGTTCGTACCGGATTCGAGCGGATACGCCGATCGTTGTGGATGACGAGTCGCTGTTGAGTGTGGCAAGGCGATTCGCGGCCTTTCTTTCGCAGTCGACCGGGTATGACTTCGAGGTGAAGATCGGCACTGCGGATCAGCCCGGGGCTATAGGTTTTCACCTGTCGACGGCCGTTGAGGAAGCAGGGCGCTACACGCTGGAGGTTTCCACAGAACGCATTACGATCAGCGCCGGGTCTGCACAGGGTGCGTTCTACGCGACGCAGTCACTACGGCAACTGCTGCCCCCGGAGATCGAACTCCTTACCGCGAGTCGTTCTGCGGAGTGGTGCTTGCGCAATGTCCGTATCGACGATGCGCCGCGATTTTCTTATCGTGGTATGCACCTGGATGTCGCCAGGCATTTCTTCCCGGTTGCATTCATCAAGCGATTCCTGGACTGGATGGCGCTACACAAGCTTAATACGTTTCACTGGCATCTTACGGATGACCAGGGCTGGCGCATCGAAAGTCTTAAGTATCCGCGGCTGACCGAAGTCGGCGCATGGCGCGAGGCGACCGTTGCAGGGCACACGCTTGGACGTGATGCAGAGACGGATGACGAACGCCACGGTGGCTACTATACGCAGGACGAAATTCGTGAGCTTGTCGCTTTTGCCGCAGATCGTTTCATAACCGTTATTCCGGAAATCGACCTGCCCGGACACAGTTCCGCACTGCTGGCAGCGTATCCTGAATTTGGCTGCCGCGACGGTAGTTTCGAAGTCGCCACACACTTCGGAATCTTCAACGATGTGCTATGCCCTTCAGAACAGACCTTGTCGATGATAGCGGACGTGCTCGGCGAGGTGGCGGGACTTTTCCCGGGGCCTTACCTGCATATCGGCGGAGACGAGGCCGACAAGTCGCAGTGGCGGACGAACGAGAAGTGCCGGAAGATCATGCAGGACAATGGGCTCAGCGATGTTTCCGACCTGCACCGATACTTCGTTCGCCGCGTCGACCGAATCGTCAGCGACCTGGGCAAGAAGGCGATTGCCTGGGATGACGTGCTTGACGGTGGCGGTGTGGAGAAGCTGGCTGTTGTCGCATGGCGCGGCGTGGAAAAAGCCACGCAGGCGGCGCGTGATGGTCATGACGTTATCGTTTCACCGGGCGTTTTCTACTTCGATTGTTATCAGTCGGCCGCGATGGACGAACCGCTGGCGATTCACGGCCTGAGCACGCTCAGGGAGATTTACGAATTCGATGTGATGCCGGATGGCCTGGACGCCGCGCAGCGCAAGCAAGTCCTCGGTGCACAGGGGGCACTGTGGACCGAGTACATAGCAACCGAGAGCCATGCTGAATACATGTTGTTGCCGCGTATGTGCGCGCTGGCCGAGCAGGTCTGGAGTCATCCGGTCGGTCGCTCATGGAGCCACTTTTGCCGGCGCCTGCGCGGGCAGTTTCAACGCTTTGACTGCATGGGCATCAACGCATCGCGCAGTGTCTACACGGTGTATGCGACGGTGGAGCTTATGGGCGACCAGGTGCTTTGTGCGACACTTCATTGCGACGGAGACAATCACGATGTTCGGTACACACTCGATGGTTCGCGGCCGACGCCGGATTCGCCTGTCTACCGGGCACCGATTGTCTGCTCCGAGCCGACCTCACTGCGCGCGTCTGCCGAAGATCGAAGTAGCGGCCGCCTGTATGGCGATACCTTGTTGACCCTGGCGCCTCATAAAGCCCTGGGTTGCAAAGTTCGTTTCGCTTATGAACCCGAGACCGACTGGGGCAACGATGCTGCGCGGGTCGTTGTTAACGGCGTGATAGCGCGTGACCGTTTTTTTCTTCATCGCGAGTGGGCCGGGTTCCATGGCAGGGATATGGACGCTGTCGTTGACCTCGGCCGAAACACTGATATCGGTGAAGTCGGTGTCGGTTTCGATGTCTCTCGCCACCGGCGTCTGCATCCGCCAGGCGGTGTCGAAGTTATGACTTCACAGGATGGAGAAATATGGAGTCCTGCCGCGACCGCGACTGTTCCGCAGGACCATCACGAACTCAGAATAGACTTCGAAAAGCGTAGTGCACGTTTTGTCCGCGTGATTTGTCGCAACGACACCAAACTGTTCAGTCACGAGTCGCGGGCCCTGGCTCCCGTATCAATTTATGTGGATGAGATCGTAGTCCGATGATGCCATTCAAAGCGAGAACATTGTGAAACTAACTTCGATCGATATTTTCATCGTTGCCGTCTTCCTGGCGGCAACCGTTGGAGTAGGTCTGTGGCTGTCGAGGCGTGCCTCAAAAAATATCAAGACTTACTTCCTGGCCGGCAACGATATTCCGTGGTATTTCCTCGGCATGTCCAACGCCTCCGGTATGTTCGACGTATCCGGAACGATGATCGCGGTGACATGGCTGTTCGTGTACGGCCTGAAGAGTGCCTGGATTCCATGGCTGTGGCCGATATGGAATCAGATATTCATGATGATTTTTCTCGCCGTGTGGATGCGGCGATCGAACGTCCTGACCGGCGCGGAGTGGATTACGTTCCGCTTCGGAAACTCGTTGGGAAGCCGCCTATCGCACATCGTTACAACGTTTTTTGCCATTATCATCGTTATTGCCTTCATGGCCTATTTTGTTGAGGGGATCGGCAAATTCGCAGCGCAGTTTTTGCCCTGGGAAATTTCCTGGTCCGCAGGCGGCATATCGCTTTCGAGCGAAGATACCTATGCACTGATCATCATCGGCATAACGACCCTGTACACGATGAAAGGTGGTTTCTACAGCGTTGTGGGCACCGAGGTGATGCAGTTCGTCATCATGACAATCGCCTGTATTGTCGTCGGCTTTATCGCCATGAACGCGACCACCGCCGAACAGATTCAGGCGGCCGTTCCGGCAGGCTGGGACAGACTTTGGTTTGGCTGGGAACTCGATCTGGACTGGTCACAGCACATACCGGCTGTCGATGAGCGAATAGTCGATGACGGTTATACGCTTTTCGGTTTCATATTTACCCTGATGTTGTTCAAGGGGATCTGGGCGAGCATGGCGGGCCCTGTTCCGAGCTACGACATGCAGCGGGTACTGTCGACGAAAACGCCCAGGGACGCGGCAAAAATGTTCGGCCTGACGCCGGTCGTGCTGATGTTCCCGCGTTACGTCATGATTACCGGCATCACGGTCCTGGCACTCGTGTATATGGACCCGGCACAGCTGGTCGACAGTGCCAGCGGGGCGCTGGACCTGGAGCGCGTGCTGCCGTTCGCCGTCAGCGAATACGTCACGACCGGTTTTAAGGGTCTGTTACTCGCGGGCTTGCTGGCGGCCTTCATGTCGACGTTTGCCGCGTTTATCAACGCGGGATCGGCCTATGTGGTCAATGATATCTATCGCCGCTACGTCAACGATCACGCCGATGATCACACTTACGTTCGCCTCGGCTATGCGGCGACGGCGACTATTGTTCTTGTCGGCCTCGTTTTCGGCCTGGCCGGAGGGAACATCCAGGCACGCACAGACTGGATCGTTGGCCTGCTGTACGGCAGCTATGTCGCCGCCAACGCGTTGAAGTGGATCTGGTGGCGGTTCAACGGCTATGGCTATTTCTATGGCATGGTATCGGGCATGCTGGCCGTCGCGGTTCTACCCCCGGTACTCGACGCAATGGGCTATCAACTGCTGGCCATCGAGCAATTCCCGTTGCTTCTGCTGGTCGCCCTGACGGGTAGTATCGCAGGCTGTCTTCTGACCTCGCCCGACGATGAGGAGGTATTGAAAAAGTTCTACAGGCAGACCCGGCCATGGGGTTTCTGGAAGCCGATTCACGACAAGGTGATTGCCGAGAACCCGCAATTCGCGGCTAATAAGAACTTCCGAAGGGATGCGGCTAATATCGTCGTTGGGATTATCTGGCAGATGACGCTCGTGGTCATGCCGATCTTCCTGGTCATCCGCAGAATGGATGGCCTGGCCATCAGCGCCGCCGTTTGCGCAATTACGTCGTGGATACTGAAACGGAACTGGTATGACCGTCTTGAAGATTGAGTCATAATCTCCGTTCACAGCGACAAGGAATAACGATCAATGCCAACAATTAAGGACGTCGCAAAAATCGCCGGCGTATCTTTTAAGACGGTCTCGCGCGTCATTAACAATGTTGACAGCGTTGGTCCGGAGCTAAAATCGAAGGTTCTCGCCGCTATTGACGAGCTTGGTTACCAGCCTAATCTGTCTGCCCGGGACTTGCGCGGCAAGCCGACTTCAATAGCCTTTATTTACGACAACCCGAACAGCCACTACGTCATCGAGTTGCAAAAGGGAATTCTTGCTGAGTGTGGTGAGCGGGGTTATGAGCTTGTCATCCATCCCTGCGATAGCAGGGCGAGCAACATTATTGAAGAACTCATGCGCCTGTTGCGACGCGTCAACGTCGGCGGGTTGTTGCTGACGCCGCCATTGTCCGAAATGAGCCATGTCGTTCAGGCGCTGCTTGATACCGGTATTCCGTTCGTCAGGGTTATCTCGGGCTCCGGTGCGCCGGATACGCTGTCGCCGTGTGTGTATATCGATGACCGACATGCTGCGTACGACATTACCCGGCACCTCATTGAGAACGGGCACAAACGCATTGCCTTTCTCTGCGGCGATCGTGAGCACATGTCGACGGGAGAGCGCCTCGAGGGTTATCGCGCTGCTTTTCAGGACAGCGCTTTGCAGGTCGACCCGGAACTCGTTGTTGAGGGGCACTACTCATTCGAATCGGGAGTTGAACGAACCAAGCAACTTTTGGAGGGAGCTGCCCGTCCGACTGCGATCTTTGCCTGCAATGATGAAATCGCGGCCGGAACGTTGTTCGCGGCCCGTATGCGTGGAGTTGCCGTACCGGAGGAAATGTCAATCGCAGGCTTCGAGGACAGCCCGTTCTCACGTCAGACGTGGCCGAACGTGACGACGGCGCGTCAATCAAATGAGAAAATCGCCCGCAGCGCCACGGCCTTGCTGATCGACGAGATCAGCCGCAGACGCAGCGATAGTGGCGATACCGCTTCCGCGCCGGAAGCGGTCGGAATTCGACCGGAGCTGATTATGCGTGACTCGACCGGCCCGGTCTCCGGCTAGCGATATTCCTTCTCTAAGCCTTTGAATTTAGACTGGACAACGTTGTCTTTTCCGGCATAATAGAGATCGGAAACAATTCTTTATTGATGGAGACATGGCGTAATGCCAGAGCAGAGGGTGCGAAACGAGCCGGTATACCTGGGCATCGACGGCGGCGGAACAAAGTGCCGCGCCGTACTGATGACCGCTGCCCGGCAAATACTCGGCCGGGGTGTTTCCGGGCCGGCAAATCCGTTTCACGGCCTTGACCAGACCATAGCGTCGATTCAGAACGCCACGAATCTTGCGATGGCTGATGCCGGCCTCGGCAGCGACGATTTGACAGACGTTGTCGCGGGCATTGGTCTCGCCGGCGTGAACCTGCCCGGTATCTACAGCGTCATGGCTCAGTATAAGCATCCCTTCCAGCACACCTTTCTTACCACGGATCTCGAGATCGCCTGTTACGGCGCTCATGAAGGCGGAGATGGCGCCGTGATCGTATGCGGCACGGGCTCATCCGGTTTTTCTACCGTCAACGGGCAATCGACCGTCGTCGGGGCGCACGGGTTCATGTTCGGCGATACCTGCAGCGGCGCGTGGCTGGGGCTTGAGGCTATCAGGGCCGTGTTGCTCGCTGAGGATGGGTTGGGGCCGGAAACGCAGATGACCGAGCGTGTCTGCCGCGAACTGGGCACGAACGGTGTTTCCATTATAGAGAGAATGAATGACGCGAAACCGCGGGATTTCGCACGCCTCGCGGGGCTTGTTTTCGATGCTGCAGATTGCGGCGACCACGTGGCGGACAGCATTGTCAGAACGGGGGCGTCCTACCTGAGCGCGCTGGCCGGAAAGCTGTGGGAACAGAATCCACCGGCGCTGTCGTTACTCGGCGGTTTGCGCGAACGGATGATTCCGCTGCTCGACGACGATATTGCATCACGCCTCACACCGGCAAAAAACCCGCCGGAAATCGGCGCCGTATTGTTTGCGCAGCACAAGTTCGCCGAGTTATTGGCGGCAGCCTAGGAGCTGCATCGTTTAGTGGGTTCGTCGAAGGCGATACGTGTATTCCTCAACGAAAAACTTCGTGAAGGCTGCACCGTAGTCGCCGCGCCAATCGCCAGTGCGAGGTAATAGTCGATGACCGAGCTGCCAACGAGCAAAGGGATGAAGCGGTAGTTCCAGGCACAGCTCCAATGAACGTCTAAATCCCCCCGGATGACCTATTGGATGCGTTTAGAGCGAAAAAGGTTTCCGCCATGCAGCGAGGTCCGGCAACAAAGGTTATAGTGCGGCCCAATGAAGACTTTGCTGAGAACATGCCTCCTCACGATATCGCTCTGTGCGCTATTCGTTGTGAGCAGCCAGGCTCAGGAGGACGTTGAGAACCGTACGCCGGAAACACCGGATCTAAACGCTCTCGACTCCAACTGGTGGACATACTTTGCGCACCCGGGAGACGATGCTGAAGCACGGGTCGAGGCGTTTCTCGAGGAGGTCGGGATACAGATATCGTCTTTGCAGGCGTCGAATCGACCGCTCGCGCAATCGATTCTCGGTGCCGTCGGCGGTAACGTCCGCGCCTACCTGGCGCTGCTGGACGAGCCGGAACTGACGTCGCAGGAAGTATCGGCACCGGCGCCCGGTTACTCCATAGACGATTTACTGGCGCTAGCTGCCGAGTCGCGACAAGCGAGCGTCAATGCCACCCAGGAATTACTCGACGTTGAGCGTGAGCAGCGCATTCTGGCGGGCGCCAGCAGGCGCCGTGACCTGGCATTTAAGGACTACGTGAATGCGGCAGCGGGTGATGAGCAGCTGCTCGCAGCGTTGACCCTGATTCAGAGTCGTTCCTCGCAGGCAATCGCAGCGCGGCGTTTGCAGTTGTTGACACGGCGCTACGAACGGGCTGCATCTTATGCCGAGGCGATGGCTGCTCGTGTCGAATTCGCGACGGAGCGATTAGCAATTGATCCCGAAGACGCGGGACTTGAGGATCTGCTTAAACAGGCGGCAGGCCTGGAGGCGCTCGTTGTTGAAAGTCAGGAGCAGCTGCGTGCCGCAGATCTCGCCGCCACCGGTCTCGATCTGGACACCAAACAGGGACGCTCGCAACAAAAACTACAGCAGCAAAAAATGGTGGCTGCGCAGGTTTCGCTGGCCCTTGCCGAAGTGGCGCTTGCGGAAATACAGTCTCGACGCTGGTGGACCGAACTGCAGCTCACGATGTCGTCGGACATGGATGTTCTGCAGGAACAGGCACTGCAATGGTCCGAGTTGACGCGGCGTCTCGGGCAAAGCACGGTCGATTGGCGCCGCAGCACCGAAGACGAGCTCCTCGCAGTGCAGACAGTTTCCCAGGAGGGTCTGAACCGGGCGTCACGCCGACTGCTGGATCAGCGTCTGGGTATCGCGCAGGAGACTTTAGGCCAAATCGCGAAGTTGGAGACTGCCGTGGCCGACCTGGACTTAACCGGTCTGGCGGTCGACAACGCGGTTGCCGAATACTCGGGAGCGCTGACGTCCTGGTTTACCGGCGTGAGCAGGAACCTGAAGGGGCTGTCGCAGCGGATAATGGGTCTGGGCGATGTGACCTTGTTTTCAGTTGCGAAAGCACCGGTTACAGGCGGCGACATACTGCGGGCCCTGATCATCCTGATCGTCGCGTTTCTGCTGTCGCGCGGTATTCGTCACGCGATCGGCCGGGTTGGCCGCAGCGAGTCCTCCAGCACGCAGGCGTCGCTGTACACGGTGGGACGGCTGACCCACTACGCGATCATTATCGTCGCAGTGTTCATCGCTTTGTCGAGCATTGGTCTCAATCTCGGCAGTCTTGCCCTGATCGCCGGTGCACTCGGTGTGGGCATCGGTTTTGGTCTGCAGTCGATTGTCAGTAACTTCGTTTCGGGCCTGATCATCCTGTTCGAGCAATCCCTGCGGGTCGGCGACTATATCGAACTCGATACCGGCCTCACCGGGACCGTCAAAGCAATCAACGTGCGCAGTACGCTTATTAATACCAACGACAACATCGATATTGTCGTTCCCAATTCCGAGTTCGTAACAACACGGCTCACCAACTGGACGCTGGGTGAGAGAATTCTGCGAGTTCGAATCCCGTTCGGTGTGGCGTATGGCAGCGACAAGGAACTGGTGCGCAAGGCGGCGCGCGAGGCTGCCGCCGAGGTGTCCTACACGCTGACCAACATGAAGGGCCGCGAACCCGATGTCTGGCTGGTGGACTTCGGCGACAGCAGCATGGACTTCCTGTTGCTGGTCTGGGTGAACCTGCAGGGTGCGAGACGACCGACCCGGAGTCGTGCGGCCTATCTCTGGGCGCTGGAGACGAAGCTGACCGAATACGGCATCGAGATTCCGTTTCCGCAACGCGATCTCAATCTGCGCAGTGGCTGGTCCGGGATGCAGATGGAGTCGCGGGAGTTGGTCGACGATCAAGAACGGCAGGATGTTACCTAGATGTGATGCCGGGATGGTGGTGAATCAGATGTTTCTCTGGTGTGCGCGAACTTAAGTCCGCGCAGGCGAGCGGGCGACAGAGTATTTACAAGGAATGGCTCCCTGCGGTCCGCTTTATTTCCTGTAAACACTCTCTCACCCGCCCGCCTACCACTTATGGCGTCGATTTCAGGTCAGTACTTCGTATCTGCTCTGACTCGACACACCGGTCGCTGTCTCAAGGCATCGATCTGGAAGGGTATACCGGAAATAAAGCGGACCGAAGGGAGCCATTCCGGTATACCCTTCCAGATCGATGACCCTGTGCAATTGCCAGTGCGTCGAAGCCAATCAGCAAATCCGACGCTGCTGAACAGCCTGCCTGCATATTCAACCAATCAAGCTTGTCTCTACACCTGAGTATTCTGCTGCGCATCGTGCTTCAGCCGCATAACGCGACCGCGGCTCACATAGAGCAGGTCGCTGATCTGCAGCACCAGGGCGTCTTCGTATTTATCGAGCCTGCCGTCTGCATAGGCGATGTTCCAGAGTAGCGAGACGATCTTCGCCTTTTCGCCCTCATCGAGGTGTTTATGCAAGAGCTGAGTGAATTCGTACAGGGAGACCATGTCCTCTGCTTTTTCTCCCGCCGCATTGGCAAGTTCCGCGGCCTGCTGTGGCGTTAGTCCGAAGTGTGACTCAACGAGGTGCAGCAGACGCTCGAACTCGGTTTCGTCGAAGGATTGATCCGAGCGTGCGACATCGACCATCAGAACTGCGGTGGCCAGACGTAACGCAGCTTCCCGGTCCGTGTCCTGCGTTGCGGGTGTATCGGTCGTCGACATCGACTCGACGACTTGCATAAAGAATCGCTTGATCATTTCATAATCCGTGAAACGCGGTATCCGAAAAGGCTATGATTCAATGCGCGGCTGAAAGTTTCAAGCGGCTGCACGGGTCGGCATCGGCGTAGGAGGCGACATGATCTGGTTATTCCTGGGAGTGGTAGTCTGGAGCGGCATTCACTTTTTGCCGACGCTGGGGCGCCCACTGCGCCAACGACTGATCACCGCGTGGGGTGCTGGCCGCTACCGGTTGGCTTTTTCCGTCGTCGTCGTAGCGTCCATCGTTCTGATAGTAGTCGGCTGGCGATCGGCGCCGCAGGTCGCTCTTTACCAGCTGCCGCCATGGAGCGGGCCAATAGGCTTTGTGCTGATGATCGTGGCTTTCGTGCTTTTTGGTGCAGCGCATCATGACACGGCGATCAAGCGCTTTGTGCGTCATCCGCAGTTGATGTCTCTGCTCGTGTGGAGTATCAGCCATCTGATTACCAATGGCACTACCCGGGCTCTGCTGCTCTTCGGCGGCCTTGGCCTCTGGGCATTGATTCAGATGCCACTTATTAATGCTCGCGAGGGGGCATATACCAAACCCGATGCGCCGGGGTTGAAGACAGAACTAAAAGGCCTCGCGATTTCTGCGCTAATCTTCGTCGTTGCACTACTGCTGCATCCGTACTTTGCGGGCGTTGCTCCTATACCGTACTAAGCTCCGATGCACGAAAAGGCCACAACGGGTGAAAGCGTTCTGACGGCATCGGCGCCCGGTCTGTCTGTGACTGCTGCTGAAGCACTGGCACTCGGGGTATTCGATATTAGCGGCAGAGCCAGCCCGCTTGTCAGCGAGCGCGATCAGAATTTTCGTCTGCAGTGCGACGATGAGCGACAGTACGTTTTGAAAATCGCGAACCCGGCCGAAGAACGATCGGTGCTCGATTTTCAGAACGGTGCTCTGCTGCATGCGGCGGCCTGTGCTCCGAATCTGTCTTTGCCGCGTGTTTTGAACGTTGTCGGGAGCGACAGCACAATCCATGAACTGCAAACCGAAACAGCGTCCTACTACGTCCGGATGCTGAGTTTTATCGAGGGTGAGCCACTGGCGGGCCGTTCCAGTACTCCCACTCTTCGGCGTGCCATGGGGAACACCTTGGCGCAACTTGATCGTGCATTGTGGGGCTATTTTCATCCGGCCGCGCGGCATGAATTGCTATGGGATGTCAATCGTTGCTCAGCGCTCAGGCCACTGCTTGCGAGCGTCACCGATACGACTCATCGTGAATTGCTGGAACGATTGTTGAATCGTTTCGAAGCTGTCGCGCAACCGCAGATCCCGTTGCTGCGGGCGCAGGTAATTCACAACGACATGAATCCCGCGAACGTCGTAACGCAGCGCGGTAACCCCGATGCCGTCGCAGGACTGATTGACTTCGGTGACATGGTGCACGCGCCGTTGATTAACGATCTCGCGGTCGCGATAGCCTATCAACTGATGGGGCAGTCCGACCCGCTCGGTGCAGCTTGTGATGTGATCGTCGGGTACCACGAACTGCTGCCGATCAGCGATGCCGAGCTCGAAATCCTCCCGGAGCTTGTCATTGCGCGCCTGCTCACGTCCGCGACCGTGTCGGAATGGCGTGCCGCAGAGCATCCCGAGAACAGAGACTACATCCTCACCGATATGTCGGAGACCTGGAGCGCGATTGAGGCGCTGGCGGCGGCCAATACTGTCGACGTCGTGAACCGGTTTCGGCGGGCCTGCGGGTTGCCGGCAACGCCTGGGCGCGTTCGCGGTGACCGGCGTGGCGATGACGAGCAACTGCGCCGGCGGCGCAGCCAGTATCTGACCGATTCGTTGAGCCTTTTCTACGATCGGCCGTTACACATCGTACGCGGCGAGGGTGTGTGGCTTCACGATGCGGACGGCAGGCAGTATCTCGATTGTTACAATAATGTCGCACATGTCGGGCACAGCCATCCCGCGGTCACCGCGGAGATTGCTGCGCAGACTCGTCGCCTGAATACCAATACGCGTTACCTGCACGAGAATATAGTCGACTACGCGGAACGGTTGACGGCGTCGCTTCCCAAAGAATTATCTGTTTGCTACTTCGTCTGCACAGGTAGCGAAGCCAACGACCTTGCCCTGCAAATCGCGCGGGCTGCAAGTGGCGCAAAGGGCGCCATCGTGGCCGAGCATGCTTATCATGGTAATACCACAGTGGTTGCGCAGCTTTCGCCGGAGGACACACCGGCGGCGCGGCGTTCGAGCTGGGTCGAGATCGTACAGGCTCCTTATTTGTACGGCGGTACGCACCGTGACAACGAACCCGATGCGGTAGACAACTACGTCGGTGACGTCGACCGGGCCATCGTTGAACTGGGCGAGCGCGGCCATGCTTGTGCGGCGATTTTTTTCGACAGCATCTTTTCCAGCAACGGAATATTTCTTCCGCCACGCGGTTACCTGCAGTCGGTTTATCGCCGGGTCCGCTCGGCAGGCGGGCTTTGCGTGGCCGACGAAGTTCAGTCCGGCTTCGGACGAACCGGCGGACAGCGCTGGGGGTTCGAGGTCGATGGCGTGGTTCCCGATATCGTCACGCTGGGTAAGCCAATGGGGAACGGCCACCCGCTGGCGGCGGTCGTGACTACGCCGGACATCGCAGCCGAGTTTTCGAAAGACCACAACTACTTCAATACCTATGGTGGCAACCCGGTGTCCTGTGCTGCCGGGCTTGCTGTGCTGCGTGTTATCGAACGCGAGAAGCTGCAGGAAAATGCGCGTACCTGCGGAGATTACCTGCGTTCGCTTCTTACGAGATTGCAGAGCAGCCATTCGCTGATTGGCGACATCCGCGGTGCCGGGCTCTTCACCGGTATCGAACTGGTGCTCGATCGCGATAGTCGAGAGCCGGCACCACTGCATGCACAGGCAGTCGTCAACGGCATGCGCGACAACGGCGTTCTGATCGGTCGCACCGGAATCCGCGAGAACGTCCTGAAGCTGCGACCACCGCTGGTGTTCAACAAGACACACGCCGACCAGCTTGTCGATGCCCTTGATCGGGTTTTGGCCGGCAATGCTGTTCCCGGCCCGGCCCCGAAATAGACCAGGTTAAAGCGTTGTTACATCGACGCCGGCGGGCACTGATATCTCGTAACTGATTTTCGCATGTATCGCGAATTGCTTGTCGTCGGGGTAGCCGACCATCAATGTATCCCCGTTTTGGTCAAACGGCGGATTTTTCTGAAATCGCCGCACCAGGTCGTCCGCTTGATGGGGGTTGCGACTGCGCAGGCTGCGTTTTACCGTGATGTGGGCGGTCACGACGATCTCATCCGATTCGCCGCGCCGGATCTCGACGGCTTTTTCTTTGGCCGCTACTTCCACGCGACTTACTTCGTCAGCGGAGAAAGTACGGTGTAAACGAGCGTCAGAGCGTTTAGCGACTGCTGTCCCCATGCCAATAGCGACAATTCCGAGAACAACGATTGTGCGGTACATAGGTGTAAGCTTCATTTCTCTTCCCCTGGAAAAAATGTATGACGTGGCCTTGTTGTTAAGACTTAGATGCCTGTAGAGCGGATATGGTTGCTAAGCCAACGTACTGTTTGACGATTTCAGTGAAGTTGACGGCGGGTTTCGCATGCAATGTCGATACCTGCATTCGGACCACACGCTGTCCGAACGGTATATGAAGTTCGCAGCAGGGGGACGTCTGCAGTCACGCTGGTTCACGTCTGGTGGATTATCGTGTGGCGAAACTACAGCGTAATTGGAGGGCGGGAAGAAACCGCGTATCAATAATGCCACGCTTTATCAGTTCCGGAATTTTTCGTCGACTTGAGTGCAAGTGCGGCCTGCGATACAAACGGCTTTTTCGACAGAAAAAATAGTGAAACTATGCATTTTCTCCTGGTCCAACTGCTTGAGCAATGCACTCTTTATGCTCATGACTGAAAGGCCTGGGCAGAAATGCAACGATTGTGAAAGTTAGGAGTCTGCATGCGGGTTGCAGCTTCTGCGAAGATACGAAAGTGCCTCTGTGCCGGGCGTTGTAGGGATTCGTAATGAAAAGATCGAATAACTTCATTGTTGGTGATTGGTTGGTACAACCGGATACCAATGAGCTACGCTGCGATTCGGAAACGAAGAGGCTGGAGTCGCGCGTCATGTCTCTGTTGGTCTATCTCTACGAGCATCGCGACCGGGTGGTTAACAGAGATGAGTTAATGACCGAGGTCTGGGGCAAGCGTTATCTGACGGACCATTCCATCAGCGTTGCAGTTGCCGTTCTTCGACGAGCCCTCGGTGACGAGGCCAGCCAGCCACAATATATCAAGACGGTGTACAAGAAGGGCTATCGACTGATCGCTGATGCGGCTGCGCCCGATAAGGCGTTTCGTCCGGCGGTGTATCGCTGGTCAATGATCGTTCCGTTCGCTATTACGTTGTTAGCCGTTGTCGTGGTTTCGACCCTGGTAGTGTTCCGGCCAGTCGCTGGCAACTCCGTCCCACTGATACTCGTCAACGATTTTGTGAGTGAAACGGGCGATGCCGGTGACGATCAGCTGGCAAGTACGCTGACGGATGTTCTCGTCGCCGAACTCGCCCGGGACCCGGGAGCAAGGGTGCAAAAACGGATTCCAGGCCGGTTGTTGCTACCTTTATCGGCGCCCGCCGAAGAATCCCGATTCCAGAAAGAGCATTCGGCGAGTGTCACCGGGCGATTGTTGAGAGAGGGTGCAGATACCCGCCTCGTTATATACCTGGAGGACGGCCAGACGTCCGAAATTGTCTGGTCGGGAGAACAGGCGGTAGACCGCACTAACTGTCTGGCCACAGCGCGCGAAGTCAGTCGAAACCTGCTGGCAAACGTCATCCCACAGCGGCCGTTTGTCGATATGGGTAGCGCCTCCACGGATGCGGTTCGCTTGACGGAGATGGTTCAGCTGGCCCGTAATCTTGCCGGTATTCGAAGTCATGCGACGAAGCGAAGTGCTCACAGTCTCTTGTTGCGTGCATTAGAGATCGATCCGGACTATGGACCGGCACATTCGCTGCTTGCATTCCTGCATGCTCAGGAAGGGCTGGAATATTGGGGTCTGGACGATGTTGTGCTTCGAAGCGCTGAAGAAGAACTGGTACTTGCGCGTCGGTTTGGCTCGAACGAAGCGCATAACCTCGCCACCGAGGCGCTGATGCTCAGTGTTCGCGAGGGGCGATTTGATCGCGCCATAGAATTGATGGATATGGCTAACCAACTGGCACCCGACGATCCCTGGGTGCTGCGCATGAACCTGGCGACGGATATCGTGTCCGGGGATTTCGCACTGGCTCTGGACCGCAATATGGACGCCGCGCGACTTTCAGTCGACCCGTCGTCGGTCCTGGCGGAACGAGTTGTACCGCTGTATTTCGCCGGCCGCTACGAGGAAGCCATCGAGTTGTATGAGGCGACACGCGAACTCGATCTGTTGCCGGTATTTCACGGGCCGCAGGCGGCGGTGCTCGCCGGTGAGAGCGAAACGGGGTTTCGCTTGTGGATAGATCTCCTGCGCGTCCACGACGTCGAATTTGGTGATCCGCGAACAGCACAGCAACAGGCGGCCGCCGGCGACGTAAGGTCTGCCTACGAGTGGCTTGCCGCGGAGTTTCCCGCGAATCCCAGTGGACGGAATGCCCCGCTGATCCAGGCGAGCTGGCTGATCGCCGCAGGGCGGCCAGACGAGGCGATGGATGTCCTGCTAGCCGGGGCGCGGCGCATGTATAGCAGTACTTTGGAGGCGCCGGCGCCGACCTTTCTCTGGGCAACGATACAGCACGACCCGATTTTTCGCCCGCTGCAAGATGACGAGCGAATGACGGAGGTCGTCGATATTGTCAGTACCGCGTCGATGAGCAGAGACTCGGGGCTCGTCTCCGCCGCCGGGGGATTGCCGCCCCGCCCCGCCCAGGCCAGCGAGTAAGTTCGCAAAAACCAAGTTATCTGAATATTGAGAAGTTCTTAACCTCGATTTGAGGTTTCGAGCCGATGTTGCTTGCAGACTCTCAATATCACGCTGCAAGCGGGTTTCGGGAAACTGATGGTATGCAGGCGGAGCTGAAGCAGATCGCCGATCTGGCACTGTTCGCGAAAATCGTCGAGACCGGCGGTATATCGCGTTGTGCGAAAGAGCTCGGTATGGAGCGCACAACCGTGAGCCGGAGAATCCGCTCGCTGGAGCATGTGCTGGGCGTTAGTTTGCTGGATCGATCGAACCGGCAGGTTCGTGTTACCACGGCCGGGCGCCGCTGCTTTGAGCATTGCGTCGAAATGATCGAGGCCTCGAAGACGGCCCGGCGCGTTGCGGAAGACGGAGCTTACAGGAGCAGCGACAAGCCGCTGGTCGTCGGCGCGCCGCTAGATATGATTGAAAAACTGTTGCGCCCGCGGCTGACCGATTTTATGCAAGGCGGCGGACTCGTTGAACTGTATCCGGTCTTGACATGGACTCCCTCCATTGTTGCGACCATAGATATTGGTTTGCTGCACGCATCGGAAAAAATAGCCGGTTGCTGGCAGAAGAAGCTGGGGGCAGTACAACAGTCCGCGTACGCCAGTCGTGACTATCTGCAGGCTGTGGGGCACTTGTCGAGCCCGTCCGAATTTGAAGCTTACGACTGTATAACGGATAACGCTCGCCTCAAGGCCTGGAAATTCCAGGATGACGGGGAGGCACTCAGGGTGGCGATAACCGCCAAGTACTGCGTGTCCAATCTCCTTGAAGCGCGTGAAGCAACAGAAGCAGGTCTTGGAATTGCAATGTTGCCCGACTATATGTGTGAAACCAAAGTCGAAGAAGGCCGGCTGATCAGGCTGTGTCCGGATTTCACCGCCGAAAGCCGCGACATTAACGCACTCAATCCCCGCACCCCCAGCCTGAAGCCACGACTAACCTCGCTGCGCTATTTTCTCGAGGAAGTCCTGAGCTCGTCATATTGTGCGTCCTCGACCGGCGACTGAACGCCGGCCACAGACAGCTTCGACTACGGACCATAAACCCGCATTTTCGCGGCAGAGCGATTCTGCGCACTTTCTTGTTGCGGGTATACGACAGGCGGCGTTCTTGCCGCACGCGAAAGCGTTTGTTGCGGTTCGGACACAATCATGGCCTGAAGCCAGGAATGTTCCGTCAGTACCGGATTCCGGAAAAGAGCGGAAAAAGTGGACGGCGCCTCGCGCTATCGAGTTTATCCGTTGCGAAAAAAAAGCCTATCGAATTGTGTGCGGCAATTCTCGTACACGGTTTTCGTGAATACAAATTCACAACAAACTTTGTCGCGTGCTTTTATCCCCGGCATCGACAGACCAAAACGCGGTTCCACGGAATCGCGCCTGGAAATGTCAGCCAATATTCCGAATACAATGGGGGCAAACATCATGAAGCTATATTCCAAGTGTTCTGTGTACTCACTCACGGCGCTGCTTATCCTCTTCCCAGCTACCGGCACCGTGTACGCACAGGCACCCGATGAAGAGGTCGAGAGTTTGGATGAAATAGTCGTCACGGGTTCACATATTCGACGGGATGGGTTCAGCTATTCATCACCCGTAGAGATTATCAGTTCGCAGGTTCTGGATGAGACCGGCACCACGAACCTTGGCGATTTGTTGCAGACGATTCCGCAGAACGTTCAGGCAATAAATAACGCGAATTCTGCTTTTTTAGTGCAGTCGTCGGGGCTGAACCTCACCAGCCTCAGGAACCTCGAATCGTCACGCACGCTAGTACTCATCAATGGGCGGCGGTTTGTTTCCGGCGTTAGTCCGAGCGTCGGTTACGCCGTTGACTTAAACGCCATTCCGGTGTCGATGATTGACAGAATTGAAGTCCTTACCGGCGGTGCGTCGGCCGTTTACGGGTCGGATGCGATTGCGGGGGTTGTTAACATCGTGACCCGGAGCGATTTCGAAGGTGTAATGATCGACGCACAAATCGGAGCCTCCAGCCGTTCGGACAAGAACAAGGAAGACGTCTATGTAACCCTGGGCGGTGAGCTTGGCGACGGCGGCAATGCGTGGCTGTCCATTGGCTATTCGAATGACGACCCCCTGTTTGCGCGCGATCGAGCGTTTTCCAACACGGATCTCGCCGTCTACGATCTCGACGGTGACGCACTGGGCGAAACGGACGAATGGCTGGGGTCCAGCTTTCCGCCGCAAGGTCGTTTTGGAAACTTGCTCGGTGACGGCTCACCATGGCGCAGCGGTCTCGCAGATCGCGACAACTCAGACCGGTTTAACCGAGCTGAGTACCGCACTATCTTTACGCCGGTTGAGCGTCGCTTCGCCTTCGGCGCACTTTCTATGCCGGTCACTGACAAGGTCGATGTGTTCGGTGAAATGAACTATTCGATCACGAGTACGGAGGCTCAACTCGAACCATTCGCCGTAGATCTGAACTCCGGTGTCTGGTTCCAGGATCGAAACGGCCCCGGCGGCCTGGACGTTGCAAACTCGCCGTTATTGCCGACGCTGCTGCGTGACAACCTGTTGGCCCAGGGCGTCACCAACCTCAACCAGCTGGGTATCAACGGCACTGCTCGCCGCCTGGTTGAGTTCGGGCCGCGTCGTACCGAGGTGCAGCGGACAACGCTTCGCGCCGTCATTGGTGCGGACTTCGAGTTGCCCCGTGACTGGCTTGCAACCGTTTACTACACCTATGGCAAGACAGACCAGGATCAGCAGAGCACCGGCCAGCTTAATGTCGACCGAGCTGCGCTCGCGCTCGACGTTGAGCTGGCCGCGGACGGGACACTGCAATGCGTCGATCCGACTGCGCGTTTGCAGGGATGCGTACCGTTCAACGTCTTCGGTGCCGGAATGATCACACCCGCTGCCGTCGCCTACCTGTCCTTCCCCAACGCCCGCCAGGGAATCGTAGAGCAGGAGGTGTTCAATGTTACCGCTTCCGGTGAAACGGGTCTCGAGTTGCCGGGCGGTGTGGTGTCTGTTGCCGTTGGCGCCGAGTATCGCGAAGAGCGCGGTGCCGACATTCCGGATGGCGGCACTCAAAAGGGCGTTTCAGGCGGTAACGCGAGCGCCGCCACCGACGGCAGCTTCGACGTGCTGGACCTGTTCGCTGAGGTGAGTGTGCCGGTGCTTGAGCGCCTGTCGCTCGATGCCGCGGTTCGCAGCGGTGAATACTCCAGCGTTGGAAGTCAAACCACGTGGAAACTGGGCCTTGACGCTACGCTGGTCGAAGGTCTGCGCTTTCGCGCTACCGGTTCGACTGCCGTAAGAGCGCCGAATGTATCGGATCTGTTTTCCGGTGCTTCGCAGACATTTCGTGCCGTGCAGGATCCCTGCGACGGGATTGATGCGGCTACGGCGGGAAATGTCGCGGAAAACTGTCGCTCGATACCGGTGATTGCCAATCGTATCGCGGACCAGGGCGCGTTTGTGCTGACCCAGGTTGAGCGACAGTCTCCTGGCGGGTTTATCAGTGGCAACCCGGGTGTTCAGGAAGAAACCGCGGATATCCTGACAGCCGGCCTCGTATGGCAGCCGGATTTCATTGACGGCCTCTCGGCGTCTATCGACTGGTATCAGATTGAGATAGACGACGGTATTGCGACGACTCCGCGTACCACGGTACTGGAGCGCTGTTTTGAGGTTGCGCCCGCCGTGTTCGATGCAAGCTGCGCCGGTCTCGTGACGCGCGACATGCAGGCGGGAGCCGGTGGGCTTGTCGATATTAACTCACAGACGTCCAATGAAAACCGCTACGAAACGTCGGGTGTGGACCTGCAGCTAAGCTATGGACTGGATATCGGACCAGGACGTGCCAACGCCAAGCTGTTCTACACTCATCTGGCTAAATTCGATCTTATCGGTATCGTCGACAATGACCTTGATGAGAAAACCGGCGAGGTGTTGTACCCGGAGAATCGCGCGGTGCTGAATCTGGGGTACACACTGAACGACTGGGAGGCGTCCTGGCGAATCCGCCACTGGGACAGCGTAAAGGACTCCAACACGCCCGAGTTGACCAATGAAAACAGTGACGTTTTCGGAAACCCGGTGCACCCGTCCAAAAACGAGCTTCCGACTTATGTCTACAACGATTTCTCAGTCAGCTACGGGACGGGCCAGTACACTATTCGTGGTGGCATGAATAACGTATTCGATAAGCAGCCGCCGCTGCTCACCCAGTTCAGCCAATACGGCAATACCGGGACGAATATTGCAGGTGAGGCGTATGACCCCATCGGTCGCGCCTGGTATTTGTCGTTGACGTACCGCATGGAAAAGTAGCAACCGATACTTCTAAGCAGTCTTTGGGGGCCGCACTTTTGCGGCCTTCTTTTTGCTTGTCAATATTCGGGTCTGCATTACCCGATGTTTAATACGCATTGCGCTTGTTCCGATTGGCACCTACAGTGTGGCCGAATTCGCATATGGAGGATATTCGGCCCTGTGAATCAAAGACACTTAGCGATCGTAGCGCTATTGGCCATCGCGGCCCTGCCA
This sequence comes from Woeseiaceae bacterium, assembly GCA_021773035.1. GTDB lineage: Bacteria > Pseudomonadota > Gammaproteobacteria > Steroidobacterales > Woeseiaceae > UBA1847. The sequence continues at coordinate 70,015 of JAJFKU010000044.1, read as the reverse complement.
GTCGCAACGGTGCGTGCGCAGGATAACGTTCTTAGTTCACCCGCGGATATTCACTCGACGGTAGCCATTCGCAAGGCCTTCGAAACTATCGAGGGACTGGACGAATTCAATGTCGAGCGCCTCATCGAAATGACCGAGATCCCGGCGCCACCGTTCGAGGAGTCGGCGCGAGCGGCCGATTTACTGTCTCGACTGAAGGTCGCGGGCTTGACGGACGCGTACATCGACGCTGCCGGCAATATAATCGCACGTCGAGCCGGGCAAAACAGTCAGCAAACCGTTGCGGTCGTTGCGCATATGGATACCGTTTTCCCGGCTGAGACCACTATCGAAGTTCGCAGAGAAGGCGATGTACTGCATGCGCCGGGAATCGCGGACAATACCCGTGCCCTGGTAGCGTTACTGAGCCTCGTGGAGGTTATGGAGCGTCACGATATCCAGACGCGCGACGATATCCTGTTCATCGGTTCCGTCGGAGAGGAAGGTCTGGGTGATCTGCGCGGCGTGCGGCACCTGTTCGGCCCTCAAGGTGTAAAGATCGACCAGTTCATCGCTATTGACGGCGGTGCAACCAGCCGGGTAGTCGTGGATGGAGTTGGCTCGAATCGTTACCGGGTTGAGTTCCTGGGTCCCGGTGGACATTCCTATGGCGCCTTTGGGCGTGCACATCCCCATCAGGCGCTGGCCGGTGCTATTGCACGGTTTACCAAACGTGCCGGGCGAATCAGCAAGCGCGGCGCCAAGGCGACATTTTCCGTCGGTCGCATCGGTGGTGGAACGTCAATCAATTCCATTCCGTTCAGCAGCTGGATGGAAGTGGACATGCGCTCCGTCGATCCGGATAAGGTGGCGGCCCTGGACAGGGCTTTGCGAGAGGCGGTTCAGTACGCCCTGAAGGCGGAGAATAAACGGCACTCGGAGGGCGCGCCGCTGACGGTCAATATTGAGTCGGTCGGTTCACGGCCCGCCGGCCTGGGGGACAGAAGCTCGTCCCTGGTACAGAACGCATCCCTGGCGCTACAGGTGCTCGGGATCGAAGCGGAACTGGGTGCATCTTCAACCGATTCGAACATTCCGATCTCTCTGAGTATTCCGGCAGTGACCATTGCTCGTGGCGGTGTTTCCCGAAATGCTCATTCGCCCGATGAGTCCTGGGAAAATATCGATGCCCATCTGGCGGTGCAGTCTGCGCTGCTGTTGCTGACAGCAGAAGCCGGGATGATCGTCGCGCCCGCGCAATGAACGAGATCCGGAAATGCGGACGTTTTTGAAATGATCTAGCTGCCGACGAAAGTCACGACGTCAGCAAACGAGACAATGGCACCATGCCGGTCGGCATTTCCAGCCTGATTCTCAGGAAACACCTGTTGGATTAATTGTGACATTTTGACTCGCCGTTTGTCGTAATATCCCAAGGTCGGCTGCAATACCCTGGCCAGCTTACGGAGCGGATGTTGGAACTAAAGTGGCTACATGATTTCGTCTCGCTGGCGAGCACCGGTAACTTTTCCCGATCAGCCGAAGAGCGAAACGTGACGCAGTCTGCGTTCAGCCGCCGGATTCAGTCTTTGGAGAATTGGCTCGATACGGAACTCGTCGATCGTAAGACGCATCCTGTTTCGCTGACCGATTCCGGAATTCGATTCCTGAAACCGGCGAAAAACATGATTCGGCAGGCCGAGCGGATGAAGGACGATTTCAGGGACGTCCAGGCCGATGAGCGCAGCGTCCTGACCTTTACTTCATCGACCAATCTCGCGATGTCTTTCCTCCCCGGATGGTTGACGGATATCCAGCAGGACTTCGGCAAATTCGGCGTTAAGGTGCAGACAGATATTTCCGGCATACACGACCATTTCGAGGCGCTCCGCAGCAAACAGAGTGATTTCCTGCTGCACTATGGTCATGGCGTCGGCCTGTTGGCGATGGATGCCAACAAGTTCGATTTCATCGTAGTCGGCCAGGACCTGCTGGTACCGGTTTGCCATCATTCTCTGCGAGAGAGTTACGCGACGTCTCTTAGCAGTGATTCGACGGATCCGCTACCCTATATTTCGCCGTGGAGAACGTCGTCGATCGCGTATCTGATCGCCGAGAAAATTGCACAGAATCATCCATCGACGCGTCTTGACACCGTTGTTGAGAGTTCTATCGTTGGTTGCACGAAGGGCTATGTTTCACAAGGAACCGGGGTTGCGTGGCTGCCGACCAGCGCGATACAGAGCGAGCTCAATAGCGGCGAGTTCGTAAAGCTATCCGATGAGAGCTTCGAAATTCCGCTGTCGATCGAGTTGTATCGCTATGTGTCCAACAGTAACCCGGTCGCCGCGAGGTTCTGGAAGCACATCAGGGAAGCCGCAGGCTAACGGCGGTAACGAACCGCGCTTCGCCGCCAGTGCCTATGTAATTTCGGAATGAGGTCATCAGCATTTAGCATCAATTGCGCAAATTGACCGGCGTATTGTGCTGCGATGCTAAATGAAAACAAGCAATCGGCCGCTAACAGCAGCGCATCGAAACAGGGCTTTAGCGACAGCATCGAATCATCGAAGCCAAGCTACTCCTACAGCCAAACGACCCTGGGCGCTGATCGCGTTAGCAACGAATGTACCGTTGTCTGCGTTGCTGGCGACGGCACGCTCTCGTCCGCGGCAGCGACCCTGGATCAGGCGACCAACGGCCTGCTGTCGGCGCTGGTCGAGGTAGGAACGATCACCGGCAAACTGGGGTCGTCCATATTTGTGCCGGTTACCGGCACAGCGGGAACGAAGTCGATTCTGGTGATCGGCTCGGGGAGTTGGGCCGATCTGACGTCCGCCGACTTCAAAAAGCTTATCGAGACGGTTCATGGCGCCCTGACTACATACGGGCAACGGAGTGCGACAGTCTTCCTGAGCGAACTGCAGGTCCGGGGCGGTGACGCCGCCTGGAAGCTGCGACAACAGGTCATCTGTTTTGAGGCGGTTGCTTATCGCTACCGCAGTGAAGAGCCGGGCGGGGGCGCGGGACAATTGCGCGATATCACCCTGGCAGCTGCAGACGAAAACATGGTGGCGCTGGAAGACGGCCGTGCTATTGCCGATGGTGTCCGCATTGCGAGGGCGCTTGGTGACACGCCGCCAAACATCTGCACACCTGTATTTCTCGCCGATTTCGCCACCGCCATGGCCAATCGTTTTCCTGCCATGACGGCAGAGGTGCTGGGCGAGGAAGAAATGCGCGATCTCGGTATGAACGTCATGCTTTCGGTCGGACAGGGAAGCGCGCAGCCGTCGAAGTTTGTTGTATTGAAGTACAGCGGGTCCGGGGACAAGATGGCGGCGCCGATTGTTCTCATCGGCAAGGGTGTGACATTCGATACCGGCGGTACCGCACTGAAGACGCGGCAGAGCATGAGTCTGATGAAGTACGACATGTGTGGCGCCGCAGCCGTCCTGGCTGTTATGAAGTCCGCCGCGGCACTCGAATTACCGCTTAATATCATCGGCGTTTGCGCATGTGCCGAGAACATGCCGGGAAGCGAGGCGACACGGCCCAGCGATACGGTGAAATCGTTGTCCGGCAAGACCGTAGAGGTGATTAATCCCGATGCCGAGGGGAGATTGCTCTTGTGTGATGCTCTAAGTTACGTGGAGCGTTTCAAGCCGGAACTCGTTATCGATCTCGCGACGTTGACAGGTGCCAGCCTGATAGCGTTGGGCCGTCACTACTCGGCCTTGTTCTGTAACGATGACGACCTGCTTGCCGAACTCATCACCGCCGGCGATGTTGCGATGGATAAAGTCTGGCAGCTACCGCTCTCTGAGGAAGACAACAGTCAACTCGATAGCGAGTTTGCGGACCTTGCGAATATGGGCGATGGAACCGCTGGTTGCATCGTTGCGGCGTTGTTTCTTTCCCACTTTGCCACGGCTTATCCGTGGGCGCACCTGGATATTTCGGGTACGGCGAAAAGTGGCGGCGACAAAGTCGGCGCAACGGGACGCCCGGTGTCGCTGTTGCTGCATTTTTTGCTGCAACGGGCAAGAACTGTTTCAGATTAAACAATTCAGATTAAACAATAAGCCCACTATGCCGTCGATGCATAACAAAAGACCGAAATAGCTTTGAGCGGTCGCGCCGAATCTTACTACTATCCAAGTTGGCCAGAAACAATCGATATTTTTGCCGGGGGAGCATCATGCAGCAGTCTGTCTTTTCACTTTTCTCTACTCTTTCCATAAACCGGGCGCCGTCGCCAGGTAAGTCGGGCGTTCGTTCGCTGGTCGTGCTTGCGCTGCTAAGTGGCTGGACGTTCGCATTCGCTCAGGATACCTCCGGTCAGGCGACCGCCGAAGAGGACGCGATAGAAACGATTACGGTGACGGGTAGCCGCATCCGGACCTCGAACGCCAGTGCCACGATACCGACGCAGGTTCTGGATATCGGTGAAATCAATGCTTCCGGATCGGTCGATCTTGGCGAGATCATTGATCAGCTGCCCGGTGTTTTCCTGGGGATATCGCCCAGCAATTCACTCTTGAGTACACAGAATGCGGGCTTGAGCACTATCGATCTGCGTTTCTTGAGCACGAATCGTACCCTGACCCTGATTAACGGCCGCCGGGTTGTCTCGAACAGCGGTTCGGCGCAACGGGTGGATACCGGAACGATTCCGGCGGGTTTCGTTGATTCGGTCGAGATCACGACGGGCGGTGCATCTGCCATTTACGGGTCGGACGCGATAGCCGGCGTTGCCAACATTATTCTGCGAGACTCGTTCGAAGGACTCGATGTCCAGGGGCGTTTTGAGGAGTCCTTCGACGGCGGTGCTGCAAGGCCGTCCTTCGATGCAACCTGGGGAATGAATTTCGCCGATGGCCGAGGCAACATCATGATCGGCGGCTTGTACGAGGATCGCAGCGCTGTCTTCGCCCGTGATCGGGATTTCGCCAACTACACGAACGAGATCGATCTGTCAGACGGAGACGTAACACCGAACTTCAGTTCCTTTCTCCCGGGCGGCCGTTTCGAGAACGATGCCTGGAATATCGGCGGCGTTTGGCAGAACGACCAGGTTGGTTCCGTCTATTGTCTCGACGATGGCCGGGTACCGGCTTGTGATGATTACCAGGAAGCGTTTGATGGCTACAATTTCCAGCCGCTCACCCAGATAGAGCCGGAGCGCGAGCGCTGGGGCACGCTGGCGAAAGTGAAATTCGACTTTACCGAATCGATCACCGGCTGGGCACAGTTCCAGTTCGCCAATATCGAAACCAGGGCGGCGCGGGCAGCGGGAAGCTCTCAGGACGCTCATACGTATGGTCCGTTCGACGACGAGACACGTATCGGCGATATCGAAGACGAGATTACCTACGAGATTTCGCCCGGTGTTGAAGGAACTACCGTCAATCCATTCATTCATCCCGCCGTTTGGGAAACACTGTCCGGTAGCGTTGACTGGCGTCGCCGCTTCGTTGAGGTTGGCCCGCGCTTTCGCGCGTCCAAGCGCGAAACGATGCGTTTAGGAATGGGTTTGCAGGGCGACATAGGCAGTGACTGGTACTGGGATGCCTATGTCGGTTACGGCAATCATGAGCAGAACCAGATTCGTCAAAACGAGCTGAACCGGCAAAAGATCGATTTTGCACTCGATATCACCCCGATCGACCCGCAGAACTTCACCCCTCTCACCGAGGCCGACTACGACCCGCAGAACGGTGCTGATTTTCAATGTGCCGATGCAGCGGCGAGAGCGGCTGGCTGCGTACCGCTGAACGTTTTCGGGGAGGGCAGTGTTTCGGCCGCGGCCGCGGACTACATTCGTGCGACCGATCGGCTTCACCAGGAGTTGGAGCAGACCGTTGTGACGGTGGCTTTCGGTGGCCCGTTGCTCGAGCTGCCGGCAGGGTCGTTGAGTACGGCGTTCGGTATCGACTATCGAAAAGAGGAGCAGGCGACGATCGGCGATCCGGATACGAACGCCGGCCTCACGACGACCGGCTTCATACCGAACGTATTCGGTGAGTTTGACGTGACGGAGGCGTTCGTCGAGTTTGCTGTTCCGTTGATCGCCGACAGGCCCGGGATTCAGTCGCTGGATTTATCGGCCGCGTACCGTTTCGCGGACTACAGCACAATCGGCAACGTTTCGAGCTGGAATGTCGGTCTGTCCTGGGCACCGTCTGATGACGTTCGTTTTCGCGCACAGGTTTCTCAGTCGCAGCGGGCACCGGACATTACTGAGCTATTCTCTTCGCAAAGAAGTGACTTCGACGATCTGACCGATCCATGCAATGGCGTGACGCTCGTGAGTGGAGGTGTTGCCGATGACAACTGTCGGTCGATAGCCAGCGTAGTTCAGGCTATTAACGATGAGATCGCAGACGCGGTGGCCGCCGACCCGACGGTTGACCCGAATACGGTCGGTTTCGATCAGGATGGCAACTCGGTCTTTGGTCCGAATGTTGGTAACCCGAATTTGTTCGAAGAAACGGGTGACACCATCACCTACGGTTTTGTCTTTACACCGACCGCACTTCCAGGTTTCACTTTTATCGCCGACTACTACAAGATCGAGGTGAACGATGCGATCAGCTCGGTCGACAGCCAACTGGCGGCCGACCTGTGTTACGACGATGTTGGCTTTGATAATCGTTTCTGTGACTCCATTACCCGCGATGCGGACGGCCAGGTCGATAGAATTATCAATCAATCAGAGAACCTCAACGTGCTGATTTCGGAGGGTTATGACGTCACGATCGATTACGATTTTGAAATTCCCGTCATACCAGGCGACTTTTCTACGGATGTTAAGTACACGCATGTCAAGCGTAACGAGGAGCAGTTCGAAGGACCCGACGGACTGGTCATCGACGATTTTGCGGGCGAAATCGAACTGCCCATCGATGAGTACGTATTCACGCTGCGCTACGATCCTTCCGATGCGTGGCGGTTTCGCTACCGGCTGAACTACACGGGAACAGGGCGCGATGACAACGGCTTCGATCCGGATGATTTGCTGGCCGGCCTGAAGGTTGAGCACGTGATTACGCATGATATCTACGCGCGTTACGAGTTCGGAAACGATCATGAATACCAGATCTTCGCCGGTATTCGGAATATCGAGGATCAAAACGGCCCCTTCCTGCCGGACGACTACCTGAACGGCAATGACTGGAATGTTGGCGATAGCTACGATGCCGTCGGGCGTCGATTCTACGTCGGCCTGAATTTCAACTGGTAAATGCCGGGCAGGGTTTCTTGCCACGATAGTGCAACGGGGACCTATGGTCCCCGTTTCTTTTCCTGAATCCGTAAAAGAGAGTAGCCGGAACGATGAAACGACTGAGCGCATTGTCAGCCTGGCTGGTCCTTAGCGTCCTGATCACGCCGGGCGGCGTTGCAGGCGCCGGCGCAGAACCGCGTGCGATGACCGCAGTCGATCTGGTGGAGCTGCAACGAATCGGAGGACCGACCCTCTCTCCGGATGGCCGCTACGTCATATACCGGCGCAGCGAGGTCAATTGGGAGGAAAACCAGGAAGTCGACCGCTTCAGGCTTGTCGACCTCGACACGGGCGAAGTCAGTTCGCCGGTCGAACCCGAGGAAGCGGAAGAGGACTTCGGCGATGCAGTCTGGGCCGACGGTTACGATGGCTTTGTTACGCTACTCAAGCGTGATGACGATGAGTTTGATCAGGCCTACTTCTACGACCTGAGCGATCAAACGCTGACAAAACTCACCGAACATAATGAGAACATCAAGGATGTGACCTGGGCGCCCGGCCGAAACGGGTTTTACTTCAGTGCAAACAGGGCTCGTCCAGAGGACGTGGCAGCGGACCTGAAGGGCGACTGGAAAATCGCGGCCTTTGAAGACGGCGAGATGGCCGAAATTCATTACCACGACCGCTCCACGGGCACCAATGTCAGCCTGTTTGGCGGCGATTTCGACGTGCGCGACTATGTGCTTTCCCGTGACGGCAAGAAAATACTCTACGTTCGCGCCGACCATACGCGGATCGACCGGCAAGAGAGCGAGTTATGGCTGTACGATACAAACAACAAGATATCGCAACGCATCACGAATAACCGTTACTCGGAAAGCAGTGCTGCCCTGTCGCCGGATAACATGACGGTGGCATACATTGCGACAGTTAACGCTGCCGGCGAGCCGTACTACGAACGCAATATATTCGTTCATACCGTCGGCGATGAGGAATCACGCCTGATTTTGCCCGATAGACCGATGGAGATGCTGGGTGTGGAGTGGGATCGGGCAGGTACCGGCCTGTATATCCTCGGTAACACCGGTGTCAGGGTGCAGCTCTACCACTATAGCCTGGGGACCTCCACGCTCGCGGTTGTGACGCAGGGTGACAGCGAGGTAACCGCATGGTCCTACAGCGCAGCGCCGGATACACATACGTTCGTTAGCAGGAGCGCGCACAGTCCGGGCGATGTCTGGACCCTGCAGTCAGGTGCCGCGGTGCCGCGGCAGGTGACGACCGAGTTCGCGCAACTGCAGCAGCGGTTTCGGCTGCCGAAACAACGTGTTTTTTCCTGGCGTGGCCGTGGTTCGGTAATGCTCGAAGGCCTGTTGGTCTACCCGCTGAATTATCGTGAAGGCGAGGCCTTTCCACTCGTCACAATAACGCACGGTGGACCACGCTCCTCTTCGCGCTTCGGGTCGTGGAATCTGTCGCGCTACGTGCCCGTGCTGGCCGGTGAAAACTACGGCATATTCCTCCCCAATCACCGTGGCGGGACGGGCTACGGCGATGAGTTTATGCGCGACATGGTGGGCAGGTACTTCAGGCATGCGCATTTCGACATACTGGATGGTATCGACGCACTCGTCGATCAGGGGCTTGCCGATCCCGATCAGCTCATCAAGATGGGCTGGAGTGCCGGCGGACATATGACCAACAAGCTGATCACCGTGACGGATCGTTTTCGTGCAGCATCGTCGGGTGCCGGGGTCGCTGACTGGGTATCGTTGTATGGAGAGAGTGACGCGCGCTTCAACCGGAGATTCTGGTTTGGTGGTACGCCCTGGGAAAAAGACGCGCCGCTGAAAAGCTATGCGCGGCAGTCTTTGTTAAACGATGCCTGGCGTATCGAGACGCCGACCCTGTTCTTCGTTGGTGAAAGGGATAAACGAGTTCCGCCCACACAGGCGGTTATGATGCATCGGGCTGCCGCGGCGGCCGGTACGGAGACAGAACTCTACATAGCGCCGGGTGAACCGCACAACTATCGTAAACCGAAGCACCGGCTGTTCAAGATAAACACAGAGCTCGCGTGGTACGCCCGCCATCTCGGGCGTGAACCGTATGCGGCCGTTTACCCCGAAGAAAAGGCAGCCGAGAGCGATGCGACGGGAGAGTGACGCGCTCGGCGATCGTTTACTCGACGATCGCTGCTATCACGGTATTCAGACCGATCGGGCGCTGCAGAATTTCGCAGTTTCCGGGCGCAGCATTTCGGAAATGCCGGAGCTGCTTAAGTCACTCGCGATGGTGAAAAAGGCGGCGGCGCTGGTGAACGAGGCAAGCGGCGACGTGGATTCCGACAAGGCGCAAGCGATCGTGCAGGCCTGTGACGAGGTGATAGCCGGTCTTTGGCGAGACGCTTTCGTAGTCGACCCGATTCAGGGCGGTGCAGGAACGTCCACCAATATGAACGCCAACGAGGTGATCGCCAACAGGGCGTTGGGGATTCTTGGGCGAAACAAGGGAGACTATCAATTCCTGCATCCGACAAACGATGTAAACCGGTCGCAATCGACAAACGACAGTTATGCAACGGCGGTTCGTTTGAGTCTCTATTTCGTCAATGAGCGGCTGGTAAAGGCGCTGCATCAACTGCAAACGTCGTTCGAGCGGCAGGCGATGCGGTTTGCCGACTCGGCAAAGCTTGGTCGTACGCAGTTGCAGGATGCCGTGCCCATGACAGTAGGTGCTGAACTGCAGGGCTACGCCGTTACCATTGCCGAGGATATCGTGCAGGCGGCCAGAATTGGGGAGCTGTTCCTGGAGATAAATCTTGGCGGCACAGCGATTGGTTCCGGGCTCGGTGCTTCGCCTGCTTACTCAAAGGGTATTATCCAGAAACTCTCAGAAGTCAGCGGTCTGAAGCTAAAGCGCAGCCGCAGTCTTTACGAGGCGTCATGGGACATGGGTGCCTTCGTGCTGTACAGCGGTATCGTGAAGCGGGTTGCGGTAAAGCTGTCGAAAATCTCCAACGACTTGAGATTGCTGTCCTCCGGGCCCTACGGCGGATTCGGCGAATACGTTCTGCCGGCCCGTCAACCGGGCTCATCGCTTATGCCGGGAAAGGTCAATCCGGTGATTCCCGAACTCATGAACACGGTTTGCTTCAGGGCATTCGGTGCGGATACGACGGTAACATTTGCCGCAGAAGCGGGGCAGTTGCAGCTGAACGCGATGGAGCCGCTGATCGTCTGGACGCTTTCGGAGACAGTGGAAATGATGATTCTGGCGATAGAATCGTTTCGACTACACTGCCTCGACGGCCTGGAAGTCGACCTGGGCCAATGCCGGGAACACCTGGAAAAGAGTACCGCCTTAGCCACCTATCTGGTTCCTCACACCGGCTACGATGAAGCGGCGCGTCTGGCAAGAAGTGCGATGGCTGAGGGTATTCCCTTTACCGATTACATCGCAAAAAAGCGGCCAGACCTTCTGCCTCTGCTCGACCAGGAGAATAGCTGAGTGGGCTTGCCGCCGGTGACAAACGATGCGATATTTTCGCATCGCTGTTGTTGAGATTTCTAAACTGACGGATATTCCGATGCAACGCTTTACGATTCTCGCTGTACTTGTTCTCATATCGGCCTGCCAGGCGCCGAATCAGCAGGCATATCCAACGGTAGGCGCTTTCGCGCCGGGCGAAATCAGTCGTTTCGTCTTTAGCGACTGGGCCGGACCCGATATTCCGGTATGGGCTTACGTCCCGGCGGATACGGACGTAAGCACCGCCCCGATTCTGGTCATCATGCATGGCATGAAGAGAGCGCCGGCGCGCTACCTCAGGGAATGGCAGCCGCTGGCCCAGCAAAACGGAATCGTCGTGATTGCCCCGGAGTTTTCCAGTGAGGACTTTCCAAAGTCCGCAGGCTACAACCTCGGCAACGTGTTTCGCTCGGAGGCTATCGATCTCCAGGACGAATCACTGTGGTCTTTTTCGGTGATCGAACCACTCTTTGAGCAGGTCGTGGGCAGCCTTGACAGTACGCAAAGTGAATACACGCTCTTCGGACATTCGGCGGGGTCCCAGTTCGTGCATAGATTCCTGTACTACAAACCCGAAGCCAGGGTGAAGCGTTATATCGCAGCCAATGCCGGCTGGTACACATTGCCTGACCTGGATGTGCCCTATCCCTATGGGCTGGACGGTGCGGCCGTTTCCGAAGAGGCCGTTGTCGCGGCACTTGCCAAGGACGTTGTTGTGCTACTGGGCGATCAGGATAACGACCCAGAGCACGACAGCCTGAGGCGGACCCCGGAGGCCATGCGTCAGGGTGAGCATCGATTCGCCCGCGGCCTGCATTTTCACGAAACCGGCGAACGGCAATCGCAGCGGTTTAACGTTCGTTCGGGATGGCAGGTCGTCGTCGTCGAGGGCGTTGCCCATTCCAACGCCGGTATGGCGGCAGGTGCAATTCCCTATATCGAGTGACCGGCAGCCGCCGGAGGCCTTCGATAAACGCATGATCCTTCACCGGGTGTCGGCCGACATCCGCTATGGGCAGGCTGCTCCCACCTTTTTTTGAGCCATTCTGCGCCGCCGTTGCGCCTACTTAACTAAGCGCAGTCTGCGATGGCAGGCCAAAAACAAGAAACTCGGGAGCGGGTCATGTCAAAGCGGGCAGGGTTGGTAGCATCTATTGGACGCGGAAGCACGGGGATCGGTAGCCGTCGCAGATTGTTCAGACTTGCCGGCGCACTGGCGATCACGGTTGCCTGCATTGCCATGCTACTGTTCGTGCCGCCGGGTTCAGCGCTGGCCGATGCCGACGATCTCACCGTTACCGACTATCAGTACACTGGTAGAGCAAGAGTGGGGCGCATCTACTACGACTACACCTACACCATCACCGTCTCGAATTCTGCCGAGGCGCTACAGAACGTCGTGGCCAGCGCGTCGAGTGTCTCGCCGAATACCACGATTATTAACGGCGTCGTCAGTATCGGTGACGTTGGCGCCGCTGCCAGCGTACAAAGTACTCAGTTGTTTAGCTTTCGTCAGAATCGCCGCTACCGATTCGATCCGGAGAGCATCAACTGGACTTTTAGCGCTGATTCCACCGGGCCGGTTAATACGCCGCCGATTGCGAATGCGGGACCCGACCAAAGCCTGGTTCACGGCACAACGGTGATGCTGGACGGCAGCGGGTCGACGGACGCGGATAGCGATCCGATCAGCTACGCCTGGTCGTTGGTGAGCATACCGAGCGGCAGTACGGCCATGCTCAGCGAGCCCGCGTCGCCGATGCCCGAGTTCTTCGCGGACATTCCCGGAGACTACGTCGCAGAGCTTGTTGTTAACGACGCCAGGGACGACAGCGAAGCTGACACCGTGCTGGTTTCGACGGCCAACACGGCGCCTGTAGCCGATGCCGGCCTGGACCAGACCGTTCCCGTAGGCGCCTCGACATTTGTCTTCGGCGGCGGGTCTTTCGATGCCAATGGCGATAGCCTTGGCTACAGCTGGTCCTTGTTATCCGCTCCGGCGAGCAGTGTTTCAGCCCTGACTGCGCTGGACGGTGTGGAAACCGGCCTCACGATCGATGTCGCTGGCGAGTACCTTATCGAGCTGATCGTCAACGACGGTTACGACAACAGCGCACCGGACACCGTGACGATTGCGACAGAGAACACGGCGCCAGTCGCTGACGCGGGTGGAGCCTATGAGGATGCCGAGGCTGGCGAGACGATCGAGCTGGACGGTTCTTTTTCGTTCGACGTCGATGACGATCCGCTGACCTACCTGTGGTCGATCCTGACGCAGCCGCAAGGCAGCAGTGCTTTTCTCAGCGACGCGCTGATGATTACGGCGCGACTGGTCACTGACCTCGACGGTCTCTATGTCGTGCAGTTAATCGTCAACGACGGTCTTATTGACAGCGATCCGGATACGGTTTCGATATCTGTGGTAGCGGCGAATGAGGCGCCGACAGCGGTGGCCAGCGCTGATGCAAGCACAGTAGCCCCGGGCGCTACCGTGCAGCTGGACGGTAGTGCATCAAGCGATCCGGAAGACAGCGCTCTTGAATATCTGTGGTCGCTGACAGCCCCGGGCGGCAGTAGCGCCAGCCTGAGTTCGACAAGCGAGGAGTCACCGTCGTTCACGACTGACGTGGAGGGCACCTATATCGTCAGCCTGATTGTTAACGACGGAGAGCTCGACAGCGATCCCGCCGCGGTTTCGATTTCGGCGACGACTGCAAACAACGCACCACAGCTGGCGGCCGTGGGTAATCGCGTGATGTTCCTCGGTAGCACACTCGGTTTCCGCCTGTTCGGCGTCGATGCGGATGCCGGTGATACGTTGATATACGATCTCCCGGCAGCACCGGCCAACATGGACATCAACGGATCTACCGGTGACGTTTCGTTTACGCCGACCGCTGCTCAACTCGGTAGTAGTGGCGTCATGGCGCGCGTCACGGATTCCGGTGGCTTGTCCGATACGCAGGGTTTTATCGTAGAGGTAAGACAGGCGCCGGCAGAACCAGCGGACAACAATCCTCCGCTACTGGATCCCATAGCGAATGTTTCGATCGTCGTTGGTAATACGCTCAGTGTTCAGACCAGCGCAAGCGACCCCGATGCCGGCGATGTGCTTTCGTATTCCTTGCCGCTGGCGCCCGGTGGGATGAATATCGATAGTGATGGGCGCATCGCTTTCACACCGCTTGGCGATCAAAGCGGTCGGCACGACGTCACCGTACAGGTAAGCGACTCTTTTGCTGCGCTCGCCCTGCAGAGCTTTATCGTTACGGTCACGCCGCCAAACCGTGCACCAATAGCCGTCGATAATCTCTACGACGCACGTATCGGCGAAACGACGAGCATTGCCGCACCGGGCGTGCTTGGCAATGACCGTGACCCGGATGGCGATGGGTTGTCCGCGTCGCTGGTGTCGACGGTCGCTAACGGCGTACTCGACTTTCGCACCGACGGCTCGTTCGACTATACGCCGGGTCTGCCGGAGACGGTCGGGCCGGTTGAGCTTGAGCTGCAGTGTGAGCTCGCGAGTGCCGTCGGCGAACCCGGTTTCCAGACCAATGGCACAGTTACCGTCGGTGACGTCGACAACGACGGCGTTACCGAACTGGTAGGCGCCTACTTCATCACTTCCGCCGGCATCCCCGAACTCTGGGTTATGAACGCGGAGGACTGCACGATCGAGTTGCCGGCCAGCCCGGCTGTTGTCGCGGCCGGAGGATTCACAAGCGAAGCGCAGCTCGGTCTGCTCGATATCGACGGCGATGGCGATCTCGAGATCATCGGCCCGCGACTGCGTTTACCTGAAGCGGAAGGTGGCTTCTTTGATGGGCAACACTTGCTGGCCGTTCACCACGATGGCACGCCAGCCTGGCCGGGTAACGGTGGCAGCGCCTCCGTCGGCATCCTGCCGGCTCCGAATATTAGCAGCAGCCCCGGCCCGTACACCCTGTCCGGCCCCACGTTCGCGGATATCGATAACGACGGCCAGACTGAGATCGTCATGACCTATATCCATCAGGCCGGTTTTGCCGCCGCGGGCGGCATCGCCGTCTATAACAGCATTGATGGCAGCCTGAGATGGGAGCTGAACAACGGCTCGACCGCGGCGGGCGCACTGGGCAAACCGCCCGTAATCGTCGACCTCGACAGGGATGGAACAATGGAGATTCTGTTCCAGAATCGCGTTGTGGATCATCTGGGCAACGTCGAATTCAATCTGCCGACGGCCGACCAGGGTCACCTGACCGTGGCCGTAGCGAATTTCGATGGCGATGTGCAGCCTGAGATCATCGCCCGAGATGCTGCCAATCACTATCTTTTCGAAAACGACGGCACGCTGATCCGCCAACAGGCCGCCGCTAATACTTCGCAAAGCCAGATTACCGTCGCCGATTTCGACGGCGACGGGGAACCGGAATTCGCCTACAACACCCGCTTCGGAAACGCTACGGCCACCGGGCCGGGTTTCATGGTTGTCTACGACGCCGACGGCTCTATTCTGTGGAGCCACGAAAACGAGCTCAATCTGCAGATCGGCTCGACGGTCCGCAGACGCGGACCGAATGCTACGGCCTTCGATGCGAACGAGGACGGCGCCGCCGATATCGTCATCCACTACGACTTCGGCCAGGTGCCGGAATCCGGCATCTATATTTTTGATGGACGCGACGGATCCTTACTGGAGTTCGTGGCCATCTTCGCAGCCGGCAATACCGGCGACCAGCAGCGCTTCGTGACTGTCGTCGATGTCGATGACGACGGCGAAGCGGAAATCATCAGCTCATTCAACGGCGGCGGCATCGGCCGGACCCGAATATGGCAGGGCAGCGCTGCTAACCCCCTGCCAGCGGCGCCGGCCATGCGGGACCAGTGGCTGTTCAACGCGGCGCATCTGGACGACCGGCGACAGGAAATCATCAGCGATCCGACGCCGCACTGGCTGCAGCCGCGCCTGAATGGCCACAATATCATCAGCACACCGGACCGGGTTTACACGCAGCTCCAGTGCGAACCTCCACGGAGCACCAGGATTGCGTCCAACAGCACGATAGCCGCAGGCGATGTGGACAACGACGGCACAGTCGAACTCGTGAGCATTGGTTTCATAAGCCGCAACCTGCAGGTCGAACCCTGGATAGTGAACGGCGAAGACTGTTCGGTGCAGCCAATAGCGGATCTCACCGAATATTTCGACGCCGGCAGTTTTTCATCGAGTACGCATATCGGTCTGCAGGATATCGATGGTGACGGCGACCTGGAGATCATCGGAACGCGATCTAACTCTTCCGGCACCTCCGCCGACAGCGGGCGACTGATGGCCGTTCACCACGATGGCAGCCTGGTCTGGCCGGGCGATGGCTCCAGCGAAGCGATGTCCGTTGACATTGGCGGGCGTTTCGGCGAGATGGGTCCGACCTTTGCCGATATCGACGGCAACGGCACGGTCGAGATCATCATGCCCTGGTACATCTTCGGCGTTAGCTCCAGCACGATTCGCAACGGCATGACGGTCTTTAACAGTGCGGACGGCACGATTCTGTGGGAATTCCTGGGCGAGCTCCAGCGCGGTGACGCAGATGCCAAGCCACCGGTCGTTGCCGACCTCGATCTCGACGGCACGATGGAAATCATCTTTCACACGAACGTGGTCGATCACACCGGCAATCTCGAGTTTCTGTTACCGGTGGAGCTGACCAGCGGTCTATCGACGTATCTGACCAGCGCCGTCGCCAACTTCGACGACGACCCGTACGCAGAAATCGTCGCTATCGATGCGGCCAATCATTATCTCTTCAATCACGACGGTTCGATCGTGTTCCAGAACCCGGTCCGTAACAACTCACAAAGTCAGATTTCCGTTGCCGACTTTGACGGCGACGGGGAACTTGAGTACGCCTGGCATAATGGCTTTGGCAGCACGCTGGTTCTGGGTTACATGGAGGTCTACGACACCGACGGGTCGCTGCTGTGGAGCCACAACGGTATTCGAGAGTTAGGTGAGGAACTGAACCGTTTCAACGGCGTCAATCCGATCGCTTTCGATGCGAACAACGACGGTGCCTTCGACCTGGTCGTGAACATGAACGTCTTCACCGGCACGCAGGACGACGGCGTCTACATCTTCGACGGACGAGATGGCTCCGTCCTGGAGTTTCTGCCGATTCGATATGCATCGCGCGAACAGCGGTTTGTTACAGTCGCCGATCTTGACAGCGATGGCGAGGCGGAAATCGTTTCGTCTTTCACTAGTCTCGACTTCGCGTTGCGGGTCTGGGAAGGTACGCCTTCGCACGCTCTGCCAAACGCACCGGCACATCGCAGCCAGTGGATTTCCAACGAGGCGTATACCGACGCGAGCGGAAACACCCTCAGCAATCCTGTTCCCCACTGGCTGCAGCCCGGGCTGAACGGCTACAACCTGATCAAGCTGCCGCCCGACCCGCTGGCGGGTACGACGGACAGCTTCACCTATGTCGCGAACGACGGGCAGCTGGATTCCAATGCAGCGACGGTCACATTCGACGTGCAGCCGGCGGGTCTTGCCCCGGTATTCCTATCGCAGCCCGATGTACTGACGACGGTTGGTTTTCCCTATGAGTATGCGCCGCGGGTCGTGGATGTCGATCCGGGCGATACGGTTTCCTTCACGTTAGCCGCTGCGCCGGCGGGTATGACGATGACGGCGAACGGGCGTCTCAACTGGTTGCCGGATACGGAAGGGTCGTTCCAGGTCAGCGTTATCGCCAGCGACACGATAGGCTTCGCGACGCCGCAGTCGTTCACGCTGTTGGTTGGTCAACCGGTCGTCGTACCTGAGCTTGTCGGCCAGACAGAAGCGGCTGCCAACACCGCGCTCACCGGGGCCAATCTGCTGTCGGGTACGGTTCGCAACGAAACGCATCCAACGATTGCCGCGGGCTCGATAACGAGTCAGACGCCGATTGCGGGCGCGGTCGCCGAGTTCGGCGCCGCAGTCGACCTGATCGTCTCGACGGGTCCTGCTCCCGAAGACATCGATGACGATAACGACGGTTTCACCGAGAATCAGGGCGACTGCGATGACAGGTCGGATGCGATAGCGCCCGGCCTGGACGATGGCGTCGGCGACGGCATCGACCAGGACTGCGACGGTATCGATGGCAACCTGGTGTTGTCGGAAATTCTCGTGTCGCCAGCGACTACAACGGTACTTGCCGGGCAGCCCGTCGCGTTGATGGCAACCGGTATTTTTGAAAACGGTACCAGCCAGAACCTGACCGGTGTCGTTAGCTGGACCAACGGTCCGAACTTCAGCTCGGTTACAGCCGGGTCGTTCACGGCGATGGCGTCACGCGACGGTATTGATGCTACGGCGATAATCAATGTAGATGATCGTGTCGCAGGCGACACGCTTCCGCCCGTCGCCACGATCGCTGCGCCGGTGAGCAATGCGCCGGTGACGGAACCTGTGGATGTAACCGGGAGTGCGGGTGACGCTAATTTCCTCAAGTACGAACTCGCTTACGCGCCCGCCGGCGAAACCAGCTACACCACGATCGTCACGAGCACAACGCCGGTTACGGATGGGGTATTGGGGCAGTTTGACCCAACACTGTTAGTAAATGATCTGTACACAATTCGACTGACAGTATTCGACGCGGGTGGCAACCAGTCCCGCAGCGAAGTATCTGTGCAGGTCGCCGGCAACATGAAGGTGGGCAACTTCATGTTGAACTTCATCGACCTGCAGATACCGATGTCAGGTATTCCGATTTCCGTGGTCAGGAGCTACGACAGCAGAGATAAGGCAGTTGGCGACTTCGGGGTAGGCTGGAAACTGGGTCTGCAGTCCATGCAGATCAGAACCAACCGGATACCCGGAACCGGCTGGCGTGTCGACAGGTCTGGGCTGGCGTTTGTGTTGACACCGACCGACCAGCAGACAGCCATCATTCGATTGCCGGACGGCAGAGTCGAAGTGTTCGATTTGTTCGTCACACCGGATGTTTCGCCGCTGGTTCCGTTCCCGCCGTCGACGCTCAGCGCTTCCTACCGCCCAAGAATAGGTACCCTTGGGCAGCTACGAAGCCTGGAGAACAACTTTCTGAGTATTTTCAGTCCGCAGCCCGGTGCTGTTGAGCTGACAAGCGACGCAACCAGCGCCGCATACAATCCCGATCTTTTCCTCTACACGCACGAAAACGGAACGGAAGTCGTCATCAGCAAGCGTGATGGTGTGCGTAGCATAAGAGACAGGAACGGCAATACGATTACCATCAGCAGAGATGGTATCGCGCATTCGGATGGCAAGAGCGTCATATTCGATCGGGATGATCTCGGTCGAATTGCCTCGATCACCGACCCGGCCGGCAACATACAACTCTATGGCTACGATGCGAACGGCGATTTGTCGCGTCATGAAGACGTTCTGGGTAACGTGACCAGGTTTGAGTACAACCGCGATCATGGCCTGATCCAGATTCTTGACCCGCTGGGTCGATCAGCAGTTCGCACCGAGTACGATGAGGCAGGCCGAATCGTGGCGGTGACGGATGGTGAAGGCGAGACGACACGTTATCAGCACGACCTTGCGGCGAGAATCGAAACCGTTGTTTATCCTGGTGGTGAAAATCTTGTAGAAACCTATGACAGTCGCGGAAATGTCTTAAGAGAAGTCGACGAAGATGGTGTAGTTACAGAGTATGAATGGAATGATTCAGATCGGCTTACGGCGGAGACAAACGGCCGTGGTTCCAGGCAGCAACTGAACTACGATGCGTTCGGCGGGCTGCTGTCGATCGCACACTCGGTAAGCGGTGCGATATACGAAGGTGTTCCAAACGATCGGGGACTCTTTGATCAGGTGCTCGGTCCGCTGGGCCAGGACACGCGCTACACGTTCGACAGTCGTGGCAATGTCCTTACGAGTATCGATTCGCTCGGTTATGAGCGTCGCTTCACGTACGACGACAGGGGTAACCGGACATCGATTACGCGCCCCGACGGCACTGTCGAACGTTTCGAATACACGCCCAGTGGCGAACTGGCGGCTCGAATCCGGCCAACCGGAAATCGCGCCGAGTTTAGCTACGATGTGAATGGTAATCAGCTAACACAGACATCGCAGGTTGCAACGTTCGAAGGAATGACCAGCATCCGTAGCGAGCAGGAATACGATGCTGCAGGCCGACCGATAAGGATGATCGATCCGAACGGCAATCAGGTCGTCATCGAGAGAGACTACCTGGGACGGGAAACGGCACTCATCGACTCACTCGGTCGACGGCTGGAACAGCAACGAAACGCCAGGGGCGAAATTGTTGCCGTGACTTTTCCGGATGGCACGACGCAAACCGTTGGCAGGGACCCGCGCGGCTTTGTGACGGGGTTCGAGGCCCGCGACGGCCGTCAGGCATCGATCGATCTTGCTGCTGGCGGCGCGCCTCTAAGCGTGGTCTGGAGCGACTCGACGCCCGCCGATCCAACGGATAACCCCGCCGCACGGTATGCGAGTAATGATCTCGGGCTGTTGGCAGGTGCTACGTCGATGGATGGTCGGCAGGTCATTGTAGAACACCGGGATGACGGTGCCGTGCAGTCCATCGAAATTGATGGTGTAACAAGGGACTTTGAGCTCGATGCCAGGGAGCGCGTGACCTCCGAAACCGATTCAGCTGGCAGGAGGACGCTGTTTGAATACGATGCACTGGATCGGCATGTTCGAACGACGTTTGCCGACGGAAGTGTCGCCAGCCGCGAGTACGATGCGATTGGCCAGGTGACGAGGATCGTCGACGAGCAAGGCCGGACACTTGATTTCACCTACGACCTGCTGGGGCAGGTTGAGAGTGTCACCGACGGCCTTGGGAGCGTTACCGGCTACCGCTGGGACGAACTCGGCCGCCTGCTGTCGCAGACCGATGCGAACGGAAACCGGACAGTATTCGAATACTCTCCTAGAGGTGAGCGTACGGGGATTATTTATCCCGACGGCACCAGGCTGTCGCTCGTTTACAACGCGGCTGGCGAACTTGTACGGCGCCGCAATCCCGACGGCACAACGGTCGAGTACGAGTATGATCCAGGCGGTCGGTTGATAAGAAAAATCGTGGCGGGAGTTGGTTTCAACGCTACCTATGATGCTGTAGGCAGGCGTCTTTCCAGCGAAGACCCGAGGGGAGTAAGCGACTATCGCTATGATGAGTACGGCCGTCTTGAAGAAAGAACGGAGCCAGACGGCTCGTTCGTTCGTTATCGATACGACAGCAACGGAAATGTCATCGAACTGGAGACGCCAACAGGCACCGTCAGTCACAGCTACGACGCGCGTGGCAGGCTGGAGCAGATTATCGATCGGGACGGCGAGGCGACGAGCTACGAATACGACAACCTGAACCGGCTTACACGGGCTTCCGGTAGCGTGCTGACTTACGAGCGCGAGTACGACTTGCGTGATCGCGTGAGTCGGGTCGTCTACAGAGACGCGCTGGATTCCGTAATCGCGCAGTATGACTATACGCACGACAGGACCGGCAGGATTACATCGGTGGCGCAACTGGACGGCGATCAGGTCGACTTCGAGTACGATATCGCAGGCCGACTTATTCGCGAGTCCCGGTTGGGCGCGTTAGCGGATGAGATTCTGTATTCGCTGGACCCTGTTGGAAACGTTCGTAGTACGAGTTCGGTAGCAGGCGGGCTGAATTCGTACACGTATGACCCTGGCGACAGGCTTCTTTCAAGTAACGGTCCGCTTGGTGATGTCGTGTATGACTACGATGCGTCAGGTCGACTCATCGCTGAGTCCGGAGTCAGGACGGCAAGTTACGCCTGGTCCGCAGATGACCGGATGGTGCAGTACGTTGCGGACTCGGGCGCGGTAGTCGACTTCATTTACGATTGGGATGGTTTACTCGTCGGGCGCCGATCTGCCGCCGCCGAGGTCGGTTACCTGCAGGATCACAGTGGCGCATATCCCGATATTGTTGAAGAAAGCCCGGCGGGTGAGGAACGTTTCCCAATAACCCACGGAATAGGCCCGCTATCTCAAGGCGCCGGCCCCGATAAGCGAAGGTTCGTGAACGATGCCCATAGCGGCATTCGGGGCCTGGTCGGGGCGGGCGGTATCGAAGCTCCCACTGCTTACTCAGCGTTTGGCCAGCAACTGGGCGCAGGCGGAACTGCCAGGCTGGGCTACCGCGGGGAGTGGCAGGAATCTGCCACTGGCAACGTTTATCTGCGCGAAAGGCATTACGATCCGCGGTCCATGCGTTTTCTCAGTCGCGACCCGGCATCCGGAACGCTGACAGATCCAGGTACGCTTCACGACTACCTCTACGCAAAAGGCGATCCCGTTAATTTCACCGATCCCACAGGTCGCACGTCACTGCCGGAAATTGGTGTATCGCTGGGCCTGATAAGCGGATTGCAGGCTGGTCAGTCGAAGTTTACGCCGATAAGCCTGGGCACTACGCAGGACGTTTCCTGGGACGTAACGACGATATTCGGGGGTGGTGCCGATATCGGGTTTTTCTACGGGCTTGGCGTAGCGTTGGGAGGCAGCGCTCTCAAAGCAACGTCGCAGTGCTTGCCCGGCCGCAAACACAACCAGTGGAAAGGATCCGGATACGTAAATGCGTCCCTGGGCGTGGCTGCCGGCCTCGAGGTGTTCTTTAGTTTCCTGTCGACAAGCAAGTTTACCGTCTTCAATGCTACCTCTATCGATCCGGCGCATTTTCTCCGGTTTTCCTTCTTCGGGCACATGCAGGGCGGCCTGGCGGCGATCCATGGCAATGCCTACTTCAAGTTGCTTCTGGGTCAGGCCGAGTTCAAGGAGGTTAAGAAAGCCCATCATATTTTCGAAAGTCACACTTTGCTGCTCGGTGCTGGCGGGGGTGAGGAGGTCGGCTTTTCATTATGGTTGCTGGATGGCAGGCGGGTGATCGGCGGCTGTACCGGAGAATAGGCGCGTTATGAGAACTGGCAAGAATACCCGGCGCCGGTCGTCGAATGTACTGCGAGGCCTGCGCCAGCGATGAACGGCTGCGGGCGATTTCGCCGGGTGAAGGCATCGTTGGTATGTGTCACACGGCCGACGTTGCCGCCCAACATGCCAAATGAGCGTTGGTTTTTCACATAAACATTAATAAGGCAGCTATCTGAGCCAATTCCCGTCGAATCTACGCCATGAATAATAAGCTCGCGTATTCTGTGCGCGGTAAATAAGAATAATCAGGACCAGGGGAGGTCCACATGCGTTCATTGAAAATCACTATGTTACTGGCATCGTTGCTGGTATTTCAGTCGGCCACGGCCGATCCTATTTTCTACGAAGTTTCTATCGTCGACCCCGCTACGAATACCTGGCAGTACAGCTATACGGTCGGTAACGATGCGCTGGAGCCGATTGACTGGTTTACGATCTGGTTCGATCCGGAGCTCTATGCCTTCGACTTTTCCGCGGTTATCGATGGTCCGGCCGGCTGGGATATTTTCGCCGCAGCACCTGAATTCCTGTTCCCCGGTTCCGCGGACAATCAGCCGGGATTCCTCGACGCGTGTGGTTTCCTGGACGACTTCCTGCCCTGCGCCGGCAATGCAGCGGTATTGATGGGCGATCTGCTGGGCGCCTTTACAATTGATTTCAACTGGCTGGGTGCAGCCGGCACGACGCCCGGCTCACAGCCCTTCACATTGTTCGGTGATGGCATTCCGGACGTTCCGGACCGTTTCACTCAACCGCTGCCGGTCGTATCGGTTTCTGAACCCGGTACTTTGCTGCTGTTTTCGTCGGGGCTGTTGTTACTCGGTTTGACGCGCCGGCGACGATTACCGCAGAGCGATCGGCCAGATACCTGAGGTAAACAAAGCAAACGAACCCCGGCAGGAAAAAGAATGAGCGATCCCGGCCGACCGAAGCAGGTGTTGGACCTCTGTGACGAAGTATTGGCACTCACGGTGGAAGTACGCGAAGTCTTTCTCCGGGAGATCGATGCAGGCGATGCCGAACTGGGGGAGGCCGTCAGGTCGTTGTTGCAGGCCGTCGAGGACTCCGGCAGTTTTATGACTATCGAAGCATCGCCGGCCGACGGCGAGTCTTAGTCAGCCGCCCGGCCTTTCAGCGCTCTGTAGAGCCACCCGCGGGCTACGTCCCAGTTGCGTTTCACGGTGGCCGGCGACACTTCGAGAACTTCGGCAGCTTCTTCGATGGTCAGGCCGCCGAAAAATCGCAGTTCAACGAGGCGCGCCCGATCGGCATCGATTTCCGCGAGGCGCTCAAGCGCCTGGTGAATCATCAACGCGTCGGTCGTGGGTTCGTCCAGCGCCAGACTGATACCGCTGAGCGTCACACGCCGTCCGCCGTCTCGCTTCGATGCCTGTCGTTGCCGTGCCTTGTCGACCAGTATCTCGCGCATGACTTTGGCGGCGATAGCCAGGAAATGGCTGCGATTTTGCCACTGTACCCGGTTCATATCGATGAGCTTCAGATAGGCTTCGTGCACCAGCGAATTTGGCTGCAGTTCGACAACGTGGCGTTCGTTGGCAAGGTGGCGCGCGGCGATCGCATTCAGTTCCGTGTAGATGCTGTCAATCAGCGATGCGCGGGCACTCTCGTCACCGCTGTTCCATTTTAATAGGAGCTCTGTGACGTCTGACAAACTCTGCCTCGGCGATTCTGTTGTGCACGGGACCAAAGAACACAGTTTAACAGTCGAACGTTTTGAAAGCAGGCCTGACGGTACGCTATGCGACCTGACTTAACGACTAAACAGTTACTCGGACGATCCGTACATCGCGAATACCTCTGCCCCGGTCATATCTTTCGTGTCATTGGCGAATCGGTAGAACTCCGGCTTCTCATCGATAAACACCTGATGGTCGAAAACCACGCTCGGCCCACTCGGATGAGTCGTACAGAGCTATATTCTCGCCAGCCTCGATAACGATGTCCGCACGAGATGAGGATAACTGACCTTGTCACGAACTTGTTCGTGCGTTGCGATTGACAGCTTGCCGCGGCCACCCTAGAGTTGACACCTGTCAATTTTAACGACTGCATATTCCCGAGTGATATTTTATGAATAGTATCCGCAACAAACGGTCGGGTCCGGCCGTGGTTTTTACATTGATTGCACTCTGTGCCACCGCCTTCGCTGCCGATGAAGTGACACCCGGGAGCCTGATCGATGAGTTGGGCTGGAGACTTGTCGGGCCGTGGCGTGGTGGTCGCGTCAACGCCGTTACCGGTCACCCTGTGGACAGGCTGACGTTTTTCGCCGGTTACACGGGCGGCGGAATATGGAAGACGGAGGATGGCGGGCTTACCTGGCGTAACGTGTCAGACGGGCAGCTCGGCGTTGCTTCGATTGGCGCGATAGATATGTCCGATTCCAGCCCTGAAATCATCTATGCAGGTACCGGAGAGCAGGCGCTAAGGGGCGATGTTTCGCACGGCGACGGCGTTTACAAGTCAACAGACGGTGGAGAAACCTGGAGCAACGTCGGTCTCGTGGAAACGCGGCAAATCGCGGAGTTGATCGTTCATCCTGACAATCCGGATATCGTTTATGTCGCCGCGCTGGGTCATTTCGCCGGGCCCAACGAAGAGCGCGGCGTCTTTCGGACCAGCGACGGCGGTGTGTCCTGGGAGCGGGTCTTGTTTGTCGATGAAAATACCGGTGCCGTCGGGCTGGCGCTCGACGAAGCCAATCCGGACCGACTGATAGCGGGTCTGTGGGACGTTCGCCGCTTTCCCTGGGGGATTCGTAGTGCTGGCCCCGGTTCCGGTCTTTATCGAACGCTCGACGGCGGCGATAGCTGGGAAGATATTTCCGAACACGATGGCTTGCCGCAAGGCATCAAAGAACGAATGGATGTATCGATTTCGCAGAGCCAGCCCGACCGGATCTGGGCACTGATGTCGGCCGCAGGTGGTCGCGGTCTTTATCGCAGCGACGACTTCGGCGATACCTGGCAGAAGATCAGTAATCACGCAGAGCTGACCGGTCGTACCTACTATTTTCAAAAACTGCTGGCCGACCCGGCCGATGCTGAAAAAGTCTACGTCATGAACTGGAACATTCTGCTCTCGAAAGACGGCGGTATAACGTTCGACGTGATTCCGTCCGGGCATGCCGATCATCATGCCTTCTGGATTGACCCGGCAGACAATCAACGCATTATCGACGGTTCCGACGGCGGTGCGCAGATCAGCTTTAACGGTGGGGACAGCTGGTCGACACTCCACAATCAGCCAACCGGACAGTTCTATACACTGACGCTGGACGATCAGGAACCCTACAATCTCTACGGCTCGCAGCAGGACTGGAGCACGTTAATCGTTCCGAGTCTCGCTCGCGATGCCAGTCCGGGAGCCTACTTCGATACCGGCTATTCCGAGGCCGGACACGTCGCCGTGTCGCGTCGCGACCCCAACCTGCTTTTCATTTCCGACCATCACTGGCTGCTGCAATACGATCGCCGGACGGACGCCATTCAGTACGTCGGGCCTCGGGATGAAACCAACTACGGTATTGGCACACGCGATATCAAGTACCGGTTTAACTGGACCTTTCCGGTGCTCGCATCCATGCACGATGAGCGGACGATTTACGCCGGGTCGCAGTACCTGCATCGGTCCGCTGACGAAGGCAAGACCTGGCAGCTACTCAGCCCCGACCTCACCCGCGCCGATCCAGACAAACTCGAGCTCACGCCCGGGCCCGGTGTCGATACGTCGGGCAACGATCGCTACTGGGGACCGCTGACCCGCGACAGCAACGGCGATCACTGGTTTTCGACGCTGTACAGCATTGCAGAGTCTCCGCTAAACCCAAAAATCATCTGGACAGGTTCGGATGACGGACTCGTCCATGTCACAACGAGCGGCGGTAAGCGCTGGTCGGACGTTACTCCGCCAGAAATGCCGGACTACGCGATGATCACCCGCATCGAAGCATCTTCGCACAATGCGAGCACCGCATACCTTACTGCCTCGGCTTACAAGCTCGACGACTACCGGCCGTTTATTTTCAAGACGAGTGACGGCGGCAAGAGCTGGACCCGTTTGACGAATGGCATTGCCTCGCACGAGGTAATGCGTGTCGTTCGTGAGGACAGCGTGAATCCCGATATTCTCTATGCGGGTGCCGAGTCGGGCTTTTACCTGTCGTTAAACCGTGGCGCAGACTGGGTGCAGCCGGACGGTAATTTTCCGGTCGTCCCGATCTATGACATGAAACTCAGGAACAACAGTCTCGTCGCCGCTACCCACGGCAGGGCGTTCTGGTCGCTCGATCACCTGCATACGATTCGCGAGCTGAGCGGTCTGAAGTCTATGAAAGACGTCCACCTGTTCGACCCCGCTGCTGCTGTGCGGCGAGACGGCGACTGGTCCGCTGACCGCAACCCGCCTGCCGGGGCGGTAGTTCGGTATTGGCTGCCGCAGGATGTCGCGTCGCTGTCTCTCGAGTTCCTCGATGATAGTGGAGAACCGATCGCTGCATTTACGGCGGACCCGGAAGACGATCAAGCGCCCGGTAGCACGGCGGGACTGCATACTTTCGAATGGAACTTCGCTTACCGTAATGCCACGGTTGTTCCGGGTGTTGTTACACGTGGCAGTACCAAAGTCGGGCCGATCGCGGTGCCCGGCAGCTATCGTGTCCGCCTGATCGCCGGCGGCGATGAGTTAGCCGTGCCGCTCGAGTTGCTTCCGGGCCCGAATGTCGAAGCGAGTCAGCGCGACCTCGAAGAGCAGTTTCGATTCCTGTCAGAGCTGCGCGACAAGCTTGACGAACTCAACCTCGCCGTTATCGATTTACGCGCCTATGCAAACAGTATTGACGCAATGGAGAAGCCTTCGGCGACGGCGCGGAAGGTTCTTGCGGAGCTTCGTTTGCTTGAGCAAATGATGGTGCAGCCCAAAGCGCGCTACCGAAAGGATCTGCATGCGAATCCAGTGCGGGTAAACGACAAGCTATATCGTCTCGCCAATTTTGTTGCACGTTCGCACGCCAGGCCGACGGTGGCTCAGTATGGACTGAAGAGCGAGTTCGAAAAGCTGGCCGACGGCGTTATTCAGCGCTTTTTACGGTTGGAAAACAATGACATAGACCTGCACAATCAAACGGTTGCCGCCGAGAACAGAATCGTGAAGCTCGCAGACGATGCGCCGCAGGAACCCGCTGCGCCGGCGTCAATGCCCGAACGCTAGGTTGTTTCTGCTTCCAGACAGGTATTGATATAGGCGAGCGTCGCCGCCTTGGCTTCTTCCCGGGTTTTCTTGCTGATGCGGCCTTCGCGGCGTACGCCATAGGCAAAGGTTGCGGTCATGAGTTCCAGTACGATCTGGAACAGATCGCCCGACTTGTCGAAGTCGGCTGCGTAGGCCTGCAGGTCGGTGTGCTCCTTCATCAGGCGGCTGAGCTCTTTGGCGAAAGTCGATGAGCCGGCTTCCTCGGTGTAGCGAATCTGCCGGCTTGCCTTACGACCAAGCAGCAGAATGCTTGCCGTTGGATTGCGATTGAAAAAGCGCGAGAACACGCCGGATATACCGTCCCAGGCGACGCGATAGTCGGTATGCTGGTCCGGATCGAAATAGTTGATTACTTTCTCGCGCAATTCTTCGCGATAGCGCGATGACAAGGCGTCGAAGATATCGAACTTCGACGGAAAGAAATGATACAGAGACGTTCGCGTGACACCAGCGCGCTTGGCAATCATCGTCGACGTTATGTCGTCGAGCGGCATCTCGTTAAGCAGTTCCTCAGCAGCCGCAAGGATATCCTCGACTTTCTCGATGCTTCTTTGCTGGGCGGGTTTCGTCTTCATCTTGAACGTATTCTAGCAAATACTCCTGAGCTTCCCCTGCAAGAAAATTGACAGATTCCTGCCGATCTCCTAAAGTCGACACATGTCAACTTATGGCTGACCGTTGCGACACCATAGCAAAAAATCGCAAGGTTCGGGGGACCTGATGAAAAACACCAATGATCTACGTGCTGCAGTACTGGCCTTTACGGTTGCTGTGACGCTCACTGTCGGCGCTTGCGGCAAAGCGCCGGAAACCGATTCTGTGATCGGCAGTGCCGAAGATCGCAAAGCGCTGTTCGAGTATCTGCTTGAAAAGACGATGCAGCGCGAGGCGTTCTCGCCGGAGAAGAACAGACGCCTCAATCTGGACGTCGAAACTGCGATGCGTTCACTCGAAGGCGACATTGTCGGCGCGCAATCGCAGGAAGCGTTGTTTTACGCGCTGGCCCGCCTCAGCAATGCCCGCAGAGACCGCCATCTTTCGGTGCAGGGTGTTCCCGGCGGGCTGAACTCGCCCCGTTACTATCCCGGCTCGGGCGACACCGTGCCGGTTTCCGGTGTTCGG
The DNA here is from genome assembly GCA_021773035.1 of Woeseiaceae bacterium. GTDB lineage: Bacteria > Pseudomonadota > Gammaproteobacteria > Steroidobacterales > Woeseiaceae > UBA1847. Next base: position 40,919 of record JAJFKU010000044.1, on the reverse strand, counting down.
GTCGACGTCGACTACTCGGTCCCCGGCGACATTGTGCTGTTCGTGTCGGATGTCGCAACAGATAACGAGCTATCGCTCGGTGTATCGATCGGCGACCGGATTCTGACCGTTAATGGCGCTACGCCTGCGGAGCGATTTGAGCAGGCCCGTCCGTATATCCGTTATTCGACGGAGCACGGCTTTCGTAAGAAGTTCTCACAGCAGGCCACGACGAGAACCGGCCTGCTGCCGCCGGACTTGTACAGCGACACGTTTGACCTGACGCTCGAAAATTCGCGCGGTGAAGTCTATTCAGCCCGCCTCCCGTACGTTGATGCGGCAACGATTGAGTGGAAAAACGAGTCGCAACGACGCTTCCCGGGGTTCGAACTCGTGGCCGAGCGCCCTACCTTCGATCTGTACACAAGCAGCGGTGATGAGAAAGCCATTGTCCTGGACTGGCACCGGTTCCACGCCAAGCTCATTGCCGACATGGACTGGCTCATGGACTACGCCGCGGCGCAAGGCCTTCTCGATCACGATATCGTTTTTAACGCCACCCGCAGCGGCGGCGGCAGTCTCGGCGCCTACGCCATCCAACGGCTTAGCCCGAAGCCCTTCAAAACGACCTTCGGCAATCTACGTATCAGCGATGTCATCCCGACCTTTATCAACGAAAGGGTGACGGCTTTCGAACAACGTGAAGCCCCGACCGACCACGGCGGTAAAGAGACGGTAGACGACGGCACCTGGCTGATCGAATGGCTGACGGATGACCTGCAGGAGGCCTACGATACAGGGCAGGCATACAGTAACAACGTGCCCTTCAAACTCGCACATGCGCCAAAAGATTCCGACGGCATCATCCAGCCGGCCGAGGTCCACTTTTCCGGCAACATGGTGTGCATCATGGGCCCCAACGGCGGCTCGCACCTGGACCAGTTCTACGCCATCGTCACCGACAACGGTCTTTGCGGCACCATCGGTATGAATACCGGCGGCTACAGCAATACCTGGGAATGGACCGAGAGTGTCAGCTTTCCGGGCAGCGACAAGCCGGTGATTTCGTTCATGTGGAATATCGGTCATACGATTTCCCCCAACGGCCGAATCGTCGAAGGCGACCCATCCGAGATCGGCGAGTTCATTCCGCTGACCCAAGACAATGTTGCGGAGTACGACGATATCCTCCTGGGTCGCGCCCTAGTAATTCTGGCCGACAAGTGAGTCTTGGGCAATGAGCTCCAGCACCAGCCTGCTGGGCTACTACAAGAATCTCTCGCTGGGTGTGAAAATCCTGATCTGGATGGGCCTGGGGATTGCCCTTGGCATCGTCGTCGGCGAGAAAGCTACCGTGGTCCGGCCTGTCGGCGACCTGTTCATCAAGCTGCTGCTGATGGGCGCCATACCGTTGGTCTTCTTCAATCTCGTCGCGGGCATAACAAGCCTCTCTGACATTCGCATACTGGGCCGCCTGGGCCTGCGTACCGTCTTTTACTACGTTGGTACCACATCCGTCGCACTTGCACTCGGACTAGGGCTCGCGCACTGGTTGAAACCGGGCGAGGGCATGCAGCTCAGTGAGCCCGTCGACAAGAGTTTTGGCGATGTCCCGAGCGTCACGCAGGTCGTCATCGATCTTTTCCCGGACAATATTTTTCAGGCCTTTAGCGTAGGCAATGTAGCTCAGGTTGTGGTTTTCGCGATCTTTGTCGGGGTAGCGACGCTGCTGCTGCCTCCCGAGCAAAAAGACAAACTTAAAACCGGCTTCGTTACGGTAGCGATGCTGCTTCGCGAACTCGTGCGCGTCGTGTTGTACTTTGCGCCGATCGGTGTTGGTGCGCTGGCGGCGGCTACCGTCGGCGAATACGGTAGCGCAATCTTCGGCCCGCTGGCGAAGTTCATCGGTGCCGTCTGGTCGGCGCACTTGATCATGATGGCGTTTTACATGATCGTACTGTTCCTGATGACACGCCGTTCTCCGCTGCGCTGGCTCAGGACGACGGCGCCGCTGTATGCGACCACGGCGGCTACCTGCAGCAGCCTGGCGAGCCTGGTGGTTTCGATGAACGTTGCGCAGAATCGGCTGCGCATCCCAGAGCGCATTTACGGCTTTACGCTGCCTCTTGGTGCGCAGCTAAACAAAGACGGCACGGCAATCATGTTAACGATCGTCCTGTTGTTTACAGCGCAGGCTGCCGGAGTGGAGTTCTCCCTTGCAGAACAATTCACGATCGTTGTGGTTGGCCTGATCTTGTCGGAAGGGTCGGGTGGTATTCCCGGCGGTGGTCTTGTTATAGCACTGATTTTTGTCGAGTCGTTCAATCTGCCGCTGGAAATCGCCGGTATTGTCGCCGGCATCTACCGCCTCATCGATATGGGCGGCACGACCGTAAACTGTATGGGTGACCTGGTCTGGACAACTATTCTCTCAGACATCGAGAAGAACGCGCCTGCAGTGGAACACGAGGAACCGCAGGCATGATATCGAGGCGAAGCTCCCGGATTCCGGAATCGTCGACGGTTGCGATCGCCGACCTGGCGGCCCGTATGCGTCGGGACGGTCATGAGGTCGTCGATTTTTCGGCCGGCAGGGCCGCAGAGCACTCGCCGGACGTCGTCTGTGAAACGGCTATTGCTGCGATGCGGCAGGGTCGAACGCATCAGACGGAGGCGCGCGGTCTTCCTGAGTACCTGGAAGCGGTTGCGGACAAACTCGAGCGTGTCAATAACATCGAACTCGATGCACGCGAAAACGTCATCGCGACCCTCGGTTGCAAACAGGGTCTCGTACTCTCGTTACTGTCTGTTATCGACGCGGGCGATGAAGTCATTATTGAAGACCCGTGTTTCGTCAGCTACGCACCGACGATCGAACTGTTCGGCGCAGTGCCTGTTATTGTCGCGACGGATTCGTCAAGCCGCTATTGCTGGAGCGAAGCAGCGCTCGAGGCGGCGGTAACGGAAAAAACCAGGGCTATCCTGTTCTGCAGTCCGCACAACCCGGCTGGCACGGTTCATACCCGTGACGACCTGCAGGCCATTTCCAGGGTTGCGTTACGACATGAGCTGACAGTTATTGCGGACGAAATCTACGAGGCGGTTGCCTGGGGCGGTCGCAAACATTGTCCGATCTACACAATGCCGGGAATGGCTGAGCGAACCATCGGCCTGATGGGAATGACCAAGACCTACAGTATGGGTGGCTGGCGGATTGGTTATGCCTACGCGGCTCCGCGTTACATCGAGTCGATGACGAAAATGCAGCAGCACCTGATGACTTGCGCAAGTTCGTTCGGACAGATTGCAGCAGCCAAGGCTCTGCAGGCCGACGTGATCGAACAGATGCTGCCGCTATGGCAAGACTGGGAAGCACGCTGTGAATACGTCAGCCACAATCTGGATGCCCATGAGATGTTGAACGTAGCGATGCCGGAAGGTGGTTTTTATGCGTGGGTCGACATTGGCCGCACGGGACTGAAGTCGCAGGAGTTCTGCACCCGGCTGGTGCAGGAAAAACACGTTGCAACGGTGCCGGGCATTTCGTTCGGGCCCGGTTGCGACGCCTATATTCGCATTACCTGCGTGCGTTCCTGGGACGAACTCCGAAACGGCGTGCAGCGGATAACGGACTTCGTCGACGGCTTATGAGTTATATACGGTAAAAACTTGACACGTGTCCGGTAAAAGTTGACAGGTGTCCAATAAATGCGGCATCCTCCGATGAACGAAAATCGCTCGACGAGAATGTTGCGCCAAATTTAGGACTGCAAAACCTGGGGGAGACGAAAGACGATGATAAGCAAACGGGGCCGCTCGACCGTAACGGGCATACTGGGTTACACACTGTTGATATCTGCTGCTGCCGTTTTCACGCAAACGGCCGCGGTCGCGCAAAGCGCGAGTGACGGTGCCGATGATTCCGTTGAAGAAATCACGGTCACGGGTTCACGTATCAAACGCTCCGCAGAATTCGACTTACCGGTTCCGGCGCAAACACTCTCCGCTCGCGATATGGAAATCGCCGGTGTCAACGAACTCAGTGAGGCAATCGCGGAACTGCCCTCGATCACGCCGGATGTCACCAGCGAAACCAGCCAGTCGAGTACGCAGGGCAGTGGCCAGTCTACGATCTCGCTGAGGAACCTGGGTTCGTCACGCACCCTGACCCTGATTGATGGCCGTCGCACGGTGGGCAATACGTCGACGGGCAGCACGATCAGCCTCGATACTATTCCACAGGCCTTTATCGAGCGCATCGAAGTAATCACCGGTGGCACGTCCGCGGTCTACGGTTCGGATGCCGTTACCGGCGTAGTGAATGTCATCATGAGAGACGACTTCGAAGGCTTCCGCTTCGATACCCGCTTCGGTGACTCGCATGACGGCGGCAATGAAGAACAGGGTTTCGGCGTGATGGCGGGCGCAAACTTCGCGGGAGACCGCGGCAATGTCATGTTCTCCCTGGAATGGGACGAAGAACGTGCGATTCGCGAATCCCAACGCTCGAAGGCAATGGTCGACATGGAGGTCGATGTAAACACGAACGATCAGCCGGACGAACTTGAAGTGAACTGGAGTTCGAATATTCCAGGAGGACGCTTCAGTGGCAACGAAGGAGATGTGCTGAATCCGGATCATAACTCCGGCTATTGGTATTTCGCGAATGGTGGAACCGGGGCTTTGACGCCGGGTTACTCGACCAGCGCGAACGGCTTTAACTTTCTTGGGCCGGAGACAATCTCTATTCCCCGGGATCGAATTCTCGTGGCCGGAAAAATGCATTACAACCTGTCGGATGAGGTGCAGTACTTCGTTAGCACTCAGTACTCTTCGGTTTCCACAAAGTCAGAACGCGCATCCGATACGGCCAACTCCGGCCGCATGTCGGCCGACTTTCCCATCTATCTTGCGGACGGCGTAACGCCGCATCCTTTCGTGCCGCAGGAAATTTTCGACGACATGATCGAAGTAGGCCGGGACGCGGTCTTTTTCCGCCGTCGCTGGGAAGAAAACGGGACTCGTTTTCGTGAATCCGACAACGACACGCTGCGCTTGTGGACGGGTCTCAAGGGATCCTTCGGAGAAAGCTGGACTTGGGAGGGGTATTTTGGCTACGGCGAGTGGCGTCGTGCCCAGAGTCGTGTTGGCGACCTCGTTATTCCCAATTACCAGGCTGCGATTAACGCTGAGTACGTTGATCCTCTTGACCCATCCCTGGGTCTCCAGTGTGCCGACGACTTTGCGCGTAACGCCGGATGCGTGCCGCTAAACCCGTTTGGTTTGGGTTCTGTAACACCGGAACAGGTGGAGTGGATAATTCTCCGCGACCAGCTTCGGGCGAAGAACCGGACCACAACAGGTGGTCTGTGGGCGAGCGGTGACGTGTTTGAAATGCCCGCTGGCCCACTCAGTGCGGCCGTGGGATTCGAGTATCGCAAGGAGCAGAGCCAGACACGCTGGGATCCGATCAGCACCTCGGGCGGCGGTACCGTTACGCAACAGGTAAACCAGGACGGTGAGCAGGACGTCACGGAGTATTTCCTCGAAGTTGTCGTTCCCCTTTTAACAGGCGTTTCCGGGTTTCAGGACCTTTCAGTCGAGGCGGCCGTTCGCAGCAGCGACTATTCAACGATCGGCGGTGTTACGAGTTACAAGTACGGTTTGACATGGCAACCGCTTGACGATATTCGTCTGCGCGCTTCATTTGCACAGGCAAACCGGGCACCGAACAACATCGAACTGTTCAGCAACGGTCTCGGCAGCCAGGGCGGTCTGGCCGATCCCTGCGATACGGTTACGGCGGCATCGACGGGCGCGTTCGACGACACCTGCAGGCAGGATCCGCTGGTCGCACAGATTATCGCCAATGACGGCATATTCCTGAACGAGGGTCTGCAGGTTCAGCAACCGACCGTTGGAAACGAGTTATTGAAGGAAGAAACGGCCGATACCTTTACTGTCGGAGTGGTGTTTACGCCGACATTTATCGAAGGTCTCAGTATCGCGATCGACTACTACGACATCGACATTGAGGACGCGATTGCCGATATCGAGGCCGAGGATATTCTTCAGCTCTGTTATACGTCGGGTGATTTTACGAACACGCCCTCCTGCCAGATACCGATTCGCAATACAGCGACGGGCCAGCTGGACGAGGTTACGCAGACGTCACTGAACATCAATGGCCTGAGAACGTCGGGAATCGATTTGACGGCCCGGTATTCCTGGGAGCCCGGGTTTATGCCGGGAAGCCTCGACTTTGGTCTGACGATGACCAAGCTCGATAAACTTGAGGAAGAAGCACCCGTCCCGGGTAGCGATCAGACTTTCATTCAGGATACGGCGGGCTTGCTCGGTGCTCCGGAATACCGGACGCGGTTTTCCGCCAACTGGTATCACGACCGATGGAGTATCGGTTGGCGTACCAGCTATCTTGGCGAAATGCTCAACGACGATCCCGACCGCACTCGGCTCAACGCGTGCCAGACGAACAGTAACTGTGGCGACAAGATCGCCCTGTTCCTGGACGCTGAAATGACCCACAATCTGCGTGTGGGCTACGACTTGCCAGGCTTTCTGGGGAGCAGCGAATCGCGTGTCTACTTCGGCATCAACAATATTGGCAATAACCAGGGGCCGGTACTCTACGGTCTGAACAGCGATAACGATGTCGGCGAAAACCATCATGCACTGTATGACATCACCGGCCGTTACTACTACGCCGGTGCGTCGATGCGCTTCTAAAGGACGGCGGAACCTTTTCGTGATCTGTACGCGGCGGCCTGTTGTTATACAGGCCGCCGTTTTTCTTTGCCGGCGCTGAGCGATATCTGCAATACTGCCGTCACACGGGTTGCCGGATGTTTCTGTGGCGCAGGCTGATTCTTCGATTGCGACAAGTTGGTTTTCGCGCTACCGGCGTTGGTCACTGAGTAGCAGAATTCTGGCATGGATGGTGCTGGGCGTCGTCGCCGGATTGCTTCTGGGTGAGCATGCCAGCCATGTCAGACCCGTTGGCGATCTTTTCATGCGGCTGCTTCTCATGGCGGCTGTTCCGCTGGTGTTTTTCAATCTGATATCGGGCATCAGCGGTCTGCGCGACACGGGTGCGCTGGGAAAACTCGGTGTACGGACGCTGCTTTTCTATTTACTGACAACATCGATTGCCCTGCTTGTCGGCCTGTTGGTTGCGAGCCTGCTGAAGCCCGGTATCGGGATGCAGGTGGCTGGCTCCGTCAGCGAGTCGGTCGTTGCCCTGCCAAATCTGCCCGAAATTTTGCTCGATATGGTGCCGTCCAATATGGCTGCGGCGTTTAGCAGCGGCAACATAGTTCAGGTTGTGGTTATTGCCGTTTTTATCGGCGTACCAATATTGCTTCTGCCCGCGCCGCAGCGCGACCGCCTGCAAGACGGCTTTGCCTTGCTGTCCAGCCTGTTCAAAGAACTGGTCGGGCTGGTGCTGAAGTTTTCTCCATTGGGGATAGCGGCGCTGGTGGCCGCGAGCGTCGGGGAGTACGGTGGCGCACTTTTTGGGCCGCTGGCAAAATTCGTTGCAACCGTCTGGGCAGCACAGTTTGTCGTAGTCTGTGGCCACATGACGGTCCTGCACCTCAGCACCGGGCGCTCAATCTGGTCGTGGTTACGCAAGACGGGCCCTCTCTATGCCACAACTGCCGCAACCTGCAGCAGTCTCGCAAGCCTGGTTGTCGCGATGGAAGTCGCCCGCAAGCGGGTCAGGCTTTCCGAGGATGTTTACTGTTTTACGCTGCCCTTGGGGACACAGCTGAATAAAGATGGAACGGCGATTACGCTGGTTACCATTTTCCTGTTTACCGCGCAGGCAATCGGTATGCAGTTTTCGGCGGCAGACTTCGTCGCGGTCGTCCTCGTTGGTCTTGCGCTGTCGCAGGGCTCCGGCGGCGTTCCCCAGGGAGGGCTTGTGCTGGCATTCATTTTTTTGCAGGCGTTCAATTTACCGCTGGAGGTTGCCGGTATCCTTGCCGGCGTCTACCGGCTGGTCGACATGGGAAATACGACGGTGAACTGCATGGGTGATATGGCGTGGACGACCATCGTCTCGGATCGACTGGAGAAAGACTCGCAGGCGGCGGTGACGTGAACGCCAGCGATGCATTCGCTGCCGATATCGATGCATTTTTTACATCGAACGCCTGCCGCGCCTAACGTATGCTGCCTGATGTTATTTACTGGCAGGATGTGTAATCTTGCAGGTCGATTCGGCTACTAAATGCTCCAGGGCTCACCGCGCAACAGCGCTTCGCAGGGACCATGACCGAAAAAAACGAAGAGATTGAGCATCGCGCATCGAGCGATGGTGAAGACGCCGCGGCGAGCAGGATCACCCGCTTTCTGCGTGTCGTAGAATGGCTGGGTAATGCGCTGCCGCATCCCGTAACGTTGTTTGCCTTGTTCGCCCTGGGCGTTGTTCTACTCAGTGGTTTGATGGAAGCGCTGGACGTGGCTGTGCTGGATCCGCGCCCGGAGGGCGCGCGTGGTCGTGCGCCGAATGGCCTCATCGAGGTTGTGAGCCTGCTGAACGCAGATGGTTTTCGGCGCATTGTGCTGAACCTGGTGAGCAATTTTACGGGCTTCGTACCGCTCGGTACCGTACTGGTGGCATTACTCGGTGTCGGCGTCGCCGAACGGTCGGGGCTTCTCACGGCGATCATTCGCAGCATGGTGCTGAGTGCCAGCCCGCGCATGGTAACGGTTGCGATTGTCTTCGCCGGCGTGATCTCGAACACGGCATCGGAGATGGGTTACGTGGTGCTGGTACCGCTTGCGGCGGTCGTATTCTACTCGCTCGGACGTCATCCACTGGCGGGCCTGGCGGCAGCCTTCGCCGGTGTTTCGGGCGGCTATAGCGCAAATCTCTTACTTGGCACGGTCGATCCTTTGCTGGCCGGAATTACACAGGAAGCCGCGCGGCTGATCGACCCGGCGTATACGGTCGACGCCAGCGCCAACTGGTTCTTCATGATTGCCAGTACCTTTCTGATCACGGCGATAGCCAGCGCGATCAGCCTCAAGGTCGTCGAACCGGCGCTTGGCCCCTACGATGCCGCGCAGGCCGGATTCGACAGTGAGGACGAACATCGTCTCGATCCGCTGAGCGGGCAGGAGCGGCGCGGGCTGCGGCTGGCAGGTCTGGCGGCATTGATGCTGGCGATTGTGGTCGCTGTCCTGGTAGTACCCGAGGGCGCCGTACTGCGCAATCCGGACACCGGCGAGATTCGTAATTCGCCGTTTCTGCGCGGCATCGTCGCGCTGATTTTCGTGTTCTTCCTCGTGCCCGGTGTCGTCTACGGGCGGGTTGTAGGCACCATCCGAAACGATCGGGATGTGATCGATGCTATGGCTGCCGCAATGAGTACATTGGGGCTCTATATTGTGCTGGTGTTTTTTGCCGCACAGTTCGTGGCGTTCTTCGGCTGGACCAACCTCGGCTCGGTGACGGCGGTTACCGGTGCCACCTTCCTGCAGAACATCGGTCTTACCGGACCGGTCGTGTTCTTCCTGTTCATCATTATCTGCGCCTTCATCAATTTGATGCTCGGTTCAGCATCCGCTCAATGGGCGGTTACGGCGCCGATCTTTGTACCGATGCTGATGCTGCTGGGCTACAGCCCGGAAGTTATCCAGGCGGCGTATCGTATCGGGGATTCAAGTACCAACATCATTACGCCGATGATGAGCTATTTTGGCCTGATCATGGCGTTTGCGGCGAAGTATGTACCCAAGGCCGGCATTGGTACCTTGATAGCCATGATGTTGCCTTACTCGGTCGCTTTTATGATCTGCTGGTCACTGTTCTTCTTCTTGTGGGTGTTCATTCTTGGTATGCCCGTTGGTCCGGCCTCTCCGACCTATTACCAGTGAGTAATACATCCGAGTCTGAGCTCGCTGAGTTCAGTAATCCGGACACCGGATTGATGAGTTGGAATACCGTAACGATCAGGTTTCCCGATCGAGCTGCAGAAGATCGCCGGGCTCACATTCGAGCGCTTCGCATATGGCCACGAGCGTCGAAAAACGTATTGCTCGCGCTTTTCCGCGTTTCAGAATCGACAAATTGGCGAGTGTTATTCCAACCTGGTCGGATAACTCCGTAAGCGACATTTTGCGCTGCACGAGCAGTAGATCCAGATTGACCTTGATCGTTGTCGGCATCAGATGGTCAGCGTTTGAACTTCGTGCATTCGGGCGGCTTCCTTCAGCACTCCCGCAAGTACGATCATTGCCACGCCAATGAATATTGCCATGCCGTTTACATCGAAGGCGGGGATCAACTGAATGCCGGGTATGTTTAGCGAATACTCTGCCAGTATTGCCCTTCCGCCAATATACTGCAGGATTGGGTTGATTACAGCCCAGGCAATTACTACGAAACCGATCTTCCTGATGCGCCCGGAGTTTTCGGGAGCAAAAGATATGCCGCCCAGCAGTGACGTAAATAATGCCCGCAGCTGTATCAGCACGTAGAGGCCGGCTATGCCGCCGACTTCCAGGATTGCGGTAAACAGATACAGGGCACGCGGGCTCGATGTGTCGATATTCAGCACGGCTTTGCCGCTGATCATCGGGTCTCGCACTCCGGGCGAATCTGTAACGTCTGCGGTGAATGCGGTGAGATCGATGAAGAAGCCCGAAAAGACGCCAATATCGACGCCCCAGGTTTCTTCTTCAGAATGATGTCCAATCGACATAAAAAGTGCCAGCAGCGGCCACGCGATCAGACCTGTAATTGCGAGAACCCTAAAGATGTCTAGACTGCGTTTTACTACTCTGGTCAGGGGGTTGTGTGCTGCCGTAGACACGTCTAAAGTCTTCTCTGATTATCAAGTTGCATCGATAATAGACTAATAATTATCGTTTATCAATATATTCTAATTGAAGAACGATATTGAATCGCCTGAGTACTGATAACTGTCTTCTGCTTTCAGCCCTCGAAAATATCTTCTATCGACATCTTGAATAGTCGCGCCACCTTGAACGCCAGGGGCAGGCTTGGATCGAACTTGCCTTTTTCGATGGCGTTGATGGTCTGCCGCGAAACCTCGAGCTCGGCGGCCAGCTGAGCTTGAGTCCAGTCTCTTTCCGCGCGAAGTACCTTGAGGCGATTCTTCACCGGTATCTCCTTTGGGCGGCAAAAACACTGAAGGAGTAGGTAAGGCCCATCAGGATCACGAGGTGCGAAATCTCGGCATCGAAGCTGATGAGATTGACGACGTCCAGATTCGAGTAAGCAAGACCGACCACCAGCCCGACGCCCAGCGACAGCCCCATCGCCTCGAGCTGGATTTTCTGCTGCAATTCGTCCAGCCCCTTCAGGTGCCGTTTGTTAGCCACGATCATTCCGAAGCCGATGCCAAGGTTGACGAGAATGGCAAGAGCGCTTATCAGCTCATTGGATTCCCAGGCAAACCGCGGTCCGAAATTAGCGATCGCCATTGTCAGCACCCACGCTGCCGTCCAGTAGCCCAGGCGGGCCGTGTTTCTTTTCTGCTTTGCCTGCCAGCCGTCTGAGTCCGTCTTCAATTGATTCATAAGTCCAGTCCTTTTGTCTTAATGTAAAGTAAACTTGACTCAACAATAACTCACTATCCGTTAAAAGTCTAGTTTACTTTACAAAAAGACTCGTACACGCGACTTTTATGGGCGCAGAGACGACCTGCTTGCCGCTAATAGACTGATCTGCAACGAAATTTAGTGAACGACGGTGAGCTCATCCAGCAGATGATCGGCGCCGTACACCACGTCCAACGCCTCCAGAATGATGGAGGTACTGACGCCGACAGCTCGGTTGTTGCTTTGCTTAAACCAGTAACCACCGGCAATCGAGTGAATGTTGCCATCGAACGCGAGCCCTACCAGTGTTCCGTCTCCGGCAACGATTGGGCTGCCTGAATTGCCGCCGGTAATGTCCGTTGTCAGTGAGAAATTAAACGGCGTATCCGGATTCAGGTCCTCGCGGGCTCGCGACCAGCTGGCCGGCAGCGAGAACGGTCGTTGACCGGTTGCGCGTTCGAAGAGGCGATCGGTGTGCGTGAACGGAGTCAGCATTTCGCCGCGTTCTTCCCAACCCTCAACGGCGCCATAGGTTACGCGCAGTGTGAAGGTTGCGTCCGGGTAGGTATCCGTACCGTAGATCTGAAACCGGGCGTCAGCTATCTTCTCTTCGCCCCGACTGCGTGGTGCTTCGACGGTATTCTCATAGCTTTTTCGCAGGGCACGGGCGTCCGGGTCAATCGCCAGCGCCAGCTGGATCATTGGATCACTGCTCTCCCTGAGTGCTTTCTCATCGCCCTTCCAGAGCGTTTCACGGTACCCGGCATCGTCCAGGTGGCTGTTGTCTACGAGTCGTGCTGCGAGAGACTCGGGAGATTCTTTTCCGAGTATCTGACGGACATACCGGCTATCGGGCCCCAACCACTCACGCATTTTCTCCAGCGAAAAACCGAGCGTGAGTTTTTCGTAATCCTTGTTGACGGGTCGTGCAGACAAAAGACCCTGTTCGATCTGCGGCAGGGCGGCATCGGTGTAGGCACGCAGTCGTTCGTTGTTGGGCCGGCCACGCTCGACAATACCTCTTACAATGGTTCTCGCGTAGTTAAACAGATCGCTGTTGAACGCCGCGGTGTTCTCGATAAACAGGTGTTCTTCGTACATGTTCCTGTGCGCTTCAATCGCGCCATCAATCAATTCCCAGGCATCGCCGTAGGCCTCCTGTAACCTGGGGTCGGCAGCAACGGCATCGCGTAGTCGGGTTTCCTCGTCGGCCTTGATCGCCATCATATCGTCGTCGTGCAATGCCTTGAGTTGATTGCGCCGTACCTTGATGCCGTTTTCAATGCCCAGGATGCGTTGTTGCACAATACGCGCTGCCTCCGGACTCGAGTTTTGCCAGGCCAGCATACGGCCGCGCAGCTCGGAATAGCGCAACAGCCACAGTGGAATCACATCATCGCGAAGCATCCTGAGTTGTGACGTGGTCAAAAGGCGATTTGTAGCCCCGGGATGGCCGGCTATAAACACCGGCTCTGCGTCCCGCGGGCCGCCTTCGCGCCACCGCAGGTAGTTCGGCGTCGATGCAGGCTTACCGTCCTCGTAGACGCGGAGAAATGACATATCAAGGCACCAGCGCGGGAAATTGAAGTTATCCGGGTCGCCACCGAATGCCGCGATGTCGAGTTCCGGTGCGAATACCAGTCGTACATCGTCGTAGCGCTCATAGGTATAGATAAAATACTGGCCGCCGTTGTACAGCGTTACGGCTTCGCAGCGCAACTTGCCGTCAGCCGCGTCTTCGCAGGCCGACTCGAGGTCCGTGAGCCTGGCTTTACGCGCTTCGTTGGCGTCGGCGTCCGCAAGGCCCCGGGTTACGCTGACGATGTCGTCGGTAACGTTATCGAGTTCAAGGAGAACCGAGATCTGCTGCCCCGGGCACTGCAGTTCTTCCTCCCTGGAGCTCGCGACGAAGCCTTCGTCGGACAGGTTGCGTTCATCGCTGCTGAGATTTCGAATGCAGCCCCATACGCAATGATTATTCGTCAGTACCAGTCCGTCGGCGGACGAGAAGGAACCCGTGCAGCCGTTTTCGAGCCGCGCGGTCGAGAGCTGCGCGGAACGCAGCCACTCTTCATCGACGTTGACATTGTATTTGTCGGCAACCTGGTCCGAGGGGAAATTGTCGACTGTCCACATGCCCTCGTCGGATCGTGCTGCGAATGGCAAGCTAAGAATAACGGCTACATAAATTGACCTGCGCACAATGATCGCTCCCGAATTGAGTGACACAAGTTTAGCAGTTCGATGCCTGACGACGAAGCCCGTGGTGACCACGGGTGTAACCAGCAACCCTGTTTCGCGATTGCCTCGATACGTGCCGGGTTTGCGCGATGGGCGGGTAGCGCCGTAACTGCCGCAGTTACGTTTTGAAACAACCTGTTACCTGAACGGGCAGAATCGATGAACGCTACTCAATAAGCTCTCCGGACGAATTCACTGCTTTACTCGACTGGAGATCGACATGAACAAACAGGCGTACCTGGCAACAATGTTATGTGCCACGGTGCTTCTCGCCGCCTGCGAGGGGGACGACGGCACAAACGGAACAAACGGTAACAACGGCGCGGACGGCTTAAATTCACTGCTAGCGACGCGCGATATTCCTAAGGGCGACGCGGTCTGTCTTGGTGGTGGAACGGCCCTGGACAGTGGCCTGGACACAGATCGCAACGGCGTTCTGGACGCTGGCGAAGTTACGGCAACGGAGTTGCTGAGCTGCGAGGCAACTCCGCTGATTCGTGCGCTGCACGCATCGCCGGATGCACCGACGGTGAACATTCTGGTTAACGGTGCGGCTGCGCTCAATGGCGTTGACTATTCCCAGGGTTCCGGGTTTCTCTCCGTCACCGAACAAAACAACGTGCAGGTCGAGGCGATTACGCCGGCTGGCGACGTTGTGGTTATCGATGCCGATGTGAACCTCGACTTCAGCACCGAGGCTAGCGTTATCGCCGTCAACACCGTCGCTGCGGGCATCCGGCCGTTGGCGATCGTCAATCCCTCCGATGAGCGCATCACCGAAGGATACTTCAGAGCTCAGGTCGTGCACGCTTCGCCTTCCGCTCCGCCCGTCGATGTTTACGTGACGGCGCTCGGTGCAGATTTGGCGGGAAGCGCGCCGGTTAACGGCGCTGGTACGCCGCTGGCCTTTGAGGAGTTCACCGGCCGCCTGGAAGTACCGGCAGGTGACTACCAGATTCGTATCGTCGTGGCCGGCGATGCCACCCTCACGCCGGTCTTCGACTCCGGTGAGATACCTCTGGCCGCCGCGGCCGATCTGATGATCGTTGCCATCGACAACGTCGGTCCGGGCAGCAATCCGGTGCAGCTGATCGTACTCGACGGTGCAGCCGCTTCAGCGCTGAACGATGTCAACACGCCGGCTTCGGTCGTTGCGGTCCACCTGTCTCCGGATGCACCCGCCGTCGACATTCTGGCGGATGTGAACTCCACGGTAAACAATGAAGCGCTGGCGCTGGTTCGCAATGTATCGTTCGGGGAATTCTGTAACCTGAACGCCGTTCCGGCACCGGGCGACTATACGCTCAGCGTTGCGGCGAACGCCGACAACAGCGTCGTAGCACTGCAGTTTCCGTTGCTCGTCGAGCAGGGCTCGGAAGCGACAGCGATAGTCTCGGGCTTCCTCGCCGCGGGCGATCCGGCGATCACGGCGCTGCCGCTGGCCGGTAACACGCGCAGCATTATCACTGAAACCAAGCTGCGTATTACGCATGCCTCACCGAGTACCGGAAACGTTGACCTGTACCTCGTTCCAGCAGGTACGGACATAAGTGGAGTTGACCCCAGCTTCGCGGGCGTTCCATTCGGGGCTGATACGACGATGCTGTCTGTCGCCGCGGGAGACTATGACGCCATAGTGACCCCGGAGAACACCAAAACCGCGGCAATCTCCCTGCTGGGCCTTGGCTTCACGGGCGGTGAAGTACTGGACGTGATCGCACGCGATCCGGCGACCGACGGCAGCGAAGGCGCCTTGCCGTTGCCGGTCGTCATCGACTACTCGGCAGTGCCGGTTTGTCCGGCACCATAGCAACCCGAGTGGGTTCGAAGTGCCCGGGACTCCCCTCCCGGGCGCTTTTTTCGTTGTCCCCGGCCATTGCGCGGCGCTGAGGTTGTGAACAGCAGGTATCATCAGGCGATGACGAAGGTTCTGATCATCGACGACGACCGAAAGCACTCGGAACTCCTGCAAGCATATTTCAAGCGCTATGGCATCAATCTGACCTGCGCCTTCAATGCCGAAGACGGTTTCAAGAAGCTCGCGCGCACCGAGCCGGATCTGTTGCTGCTGGACGTGATGCTGCCCGGTATGGACGGTTTCGAAATCTGCCGGGAGGTCCGCAAGAAGAGCAATATTCCGATCATCATGCTCACGGCACGCGGCGATGTCATTGATCGCGTATCGGGCCTGGAACTGGGCGCCGACGACTACGTTGGTAAACCGTTTGAACCGCGCGAGCTGGTTGCGCGGGTGCAGGCAACGCTGCGGCGGGCCGAGCAGACGGGTTCGACGATGGGCAAGCTGCAGTTCGAGGGGCTGACCATCGATACCGAGACGCGCTCCGTTGCCGTCGACAATGTGGCGGTCGATCTGACCTCGATGGAATACGAGTTGCTACTGATTCTCGCGCGCCGGCACGGCCGCAAACTGTCGCGCGATGAAATATTGAGCGAACTGCGCGGCATCGATGCCGCGCTATTGACGCGTTCGGTCGACATCATGGTGAGTCGCCTGCGGCAAAAGCTGGGCACTCCGACCAAGCCGCCACGATTCATACAGACGGTCTGGGGGCGTGGTTATTCCTTCGTCGGCGTACCGCTTGCCGATGATTAAGCATTTCTCGCGGTCGCTGTCGTTTCGCCTGCTAGCCGTATTCGTCCTGCTCGGCGGCCTATTTGTTTTTGGCACCTTCAAGGCTATCCAGATTGTCTACAACAGCGATGACATCCGCGGCCTGATCAGCGGTCATCTGTCCCTGCATGTCAGCTATGTACGAGAGGATATCGGTTCGCCGCCACGGATTGACAGGGCGATAGCGATTACCCAGCGCGTGCCCGTCGATATACGCATTCTGGGTCCGGACATCGACTGGGCATCGGATCCGGACTTTCCGCAGCTGAGCGAACTGGAGTTTGGCCCCAGTCCGAACTTCAGTGATGACCCCGGCGCCTGGGTCGATGAACTGCAGGGCGTTGAGTTCGGCGACTGGGAAGATCATGCGCTGCTGAAAATGCGCCAGGGCGAATACGACATTGTCGTGTCCACACCGAGAATCGCGGACATGCCGGGCGGCATCGATCTGACCTACCTGATCGTTGGTATGGGCCTGACATTCTTACTGATAGCCTATACGGCTGTCCGCTGGCTGTTTCGGCCTATCGGTCTGATTCGCGATGGTGCGGCGCACATCGGCCGCGGTAACTTCGATCACCGAATCAGCAATATTCGCCGCGATCAACTGGGCGACCTGGCCAATGACATTAATAAGCTGGCGGCAGACGTTGAGCGCATGCTGGATGCGAAGCGCGCCTTGTTGCTGGGCATCAGCCACGAGCTTCGAACACCGCTGTCACGGATGCGTCTGACGCTTGAGTTTATCGAAGAAGAAAATCGCGAAAGTCTCAAGGACGAGATTCTGATAATGGAGAAAATCGTCGCGTCACTGCTGGAAGCTGAAAGGCTGAACGTCCAGCACGCTGCGCTGGCGCGTACGAACGTATTGATTCGCGATCTGGTTGATGACCTTCTGGACGACTTTTTCTCGCGCGATAGAGAACGTATCTGCGTTATTCAATCGGATGAACGAATTCGAGCGAGCCTCGACGAGGTGCGCATTACGCTGCTGCTTAAAAACCTTCTCAGCAACGCGTTGCGTTATTCGAAAGCGTCCGACGGCCAGATCGAGTTGACGATTGCGGCAGACGACGCCGAGCTGGTGATGACCGTCCGCGACCGTGGCCCCGGCTTGCCTGAAGAAGACGCTCAGTATATCGGTGAGCCGTTTTATCGTGGCGACCGTTCGCGGGCACGCGAGTCGGGTGGAACCGGCCTTGGGCTGTATCTCGCGACGCTGGTTGCCAGGGCCCACGGGGGTTCCCTAACGCTGCTTGACACCGGGGGAGCGGGGGCCTGCTTCGAGGTCCGAATTCCGCTGCTCTGAAGCGCTATCCAGTGCGTATCTGTCGCGGGCTTGTTGATAAGCGCTAAGCGCGTCTTTTCGTGCCACGCCATGATCGACGATCGGTTGTGGGTAATCGCGACCGAGCAACACATTGCAGGATAACTGCGTCTCCATACTCGCGGTCCAGGGTTCGTGCACGAATTTCGTTGGCAGGGCGTCAAGCTGCGGAATCCAGCGCCGCACATAGTGGCCGTCAGGGTCGAATTTTTTGCCTTGCAGGACTGGATTGAAGATGCGGAAATAGGGTGCTGCGTCGGTACCGCAGCCGGCCACCCACTGCCAGCCGGCAGAGTTGTTGGCGAGGTCGGCGTCAACCAGCGTGTTGAGGAACCAGTCAGCGCCGCGCTGCCACGGTATCAACAGGTCCTTGACCAAAAACGACGCGACGATCATGCGCACGCGATTGTGCATCCAGCCGCTACTCCAAAGCTGGCGCATGCCGGCGTCGACGATCGGATAGCCGGTCATGCCACGCTGCCAGGCCTCAAGGTCGCTACTGTCATCAGTGCAGGGGAAGTGGTCGAAAACAGCTCGCAGCGGGGCGGTGGGCAGAGCTGGAAAATGAAACAGCAGATAAGCGCTGAAGTCGCGCCAATAGAGTTGTCGCAGCAGGGCTGCAGCGCCTGGGGACGGAGCGGGATTTGCGCCTGTGTTTCTTATGGCATTGACGGCTTGTCTTACGCTGATTTCGCCAAAATGCAGGTGTGGCGAGAGTCGCGATGTCGTATCGATATCCGGGCGATCCCGCTCGAGCGCGTAATTACTGGTCGCGTTTTCGATTTTGTCGAGACGTTCCAATGCGCCCTCTTCACCGGGTGTCCACGTGTCGCGAAGACCGCCGGCCCAGTCTGGCTGTCGCGGCAATAGTTTCAGGTCGGCGAGAGTCTGTGATTTGTGGTCATGCGAAGCGAAGCTCAGCCTCGGCGGTACCGGTTGCGGTTGGGGTATCTCCGGGCCGGCGCTTGCCGACTTCCAGTAGGGCGTGAAAATGCGAAACGGCGTGCCGCCGTTCGTCAGAATGTTCTTGTGATTACCCAGATAAGAGTCGCTGAACGAGTGAACCTCGACGCTCGTAGCCAGCGACGTTTCGAGTGCGGTTTCCTGAGCTCTCGCGATGGGCTCATAACGGCGGCAATAGTAAATGGACCCGGACCCGCAGCGCGCAGCCAGTTGTCGCAACAGCGGTGCCGGAGAACCGCTTAGCAGCAGCAACGAGCCGCCCCTTATGTGCAATTGTTTCTGCAGCGAGGCGAGGCTGCCATGCAGCCACCAGCGGCTCGCCTCACCGGAGTCGAGTTCATCGAGCACGTAGACGGGCAGTATCGGTCTGCCTGACTTAGCAGCCGCTATCAAAGCCTGGTTGTCGGCAAGCCGCAAATTGCGGCGCAACCAGAGGATTGCCGGTGCCATTTCGTTCTCTCTTTTGCTTACGGAAAAAGCATTGTATGGCTTGTTGAGTCCGCCATTTGTAAGTGAATGTAACAAAGGGCCTGCAGCCGTTGTTGAGCGATTTCGCCGGTCGTATAGTCAGTCGAGGAAAGCAGGAGTGAAGATTGAACGGAATAACCGCAAAAGCCGTCAGCTGGACCGAATCGAGTCTGGTCCCGGACTCAGTTATTCGAGCCGGGGTACGCCGTTTGCTGGAACGCAAGCGACGGGAGATTCAGTCGGGAAACGTCGAGTTCGCGGCTAATACTCTGAATCGATTCGTCGACATGATGAATGCGTCGCCGATCGCGTTGCTGCCGGAGCTTGCCAATGAACAGCACTACGAGGTTCCCGCAAGCTTCTTCGAACACGTTATGGGCGAGCATCTCAAGTACAGCTGCTGCTTTTGGCCGGAGGACGAATGCTCGCTGACCGAGGCGGAGGCCGCGGCGCTTGAGCTAACGGCAAAGCGCGCTGGAATAGAAGACGGTATGAAGGTTCTGGACCTTGGTTGTGGCTGGGGCTCGCTGTCACTCTGGATGGCGGAGCGTTTTCCCAACTCATCCATACACTCTGTTTCGAATTCCCGTACACAGAGGGACTTCATTGTTGGGCAGGCCGAGCGCCGTGACATACAGAACGTCCAGGTTACGGTCTGCGACATGAACGACTTCGATGCCGGCGGCAACTACGACCGGGTCGTGTCCGTTGAAATGTTCGAACACATGCGCAACTACGGCGAGCTGTTTCGACGCATTGGTGGCTGGTTAAAACCCGACGGTCGCTTCTTTATGCATGTTTTTTGTCACAGGATGACGCCCTACGAATACATCGATAAGGGTCCGGGCGACTGGATGAGCCGCTACTTTTTTTCCGGCGGCATAATGCCGAGCGCCGACCTGCCGCTGCGCTTCGTCGGCGATCTCGGCATCGAAAAGCGCTGGCACTGGAACGGCCAGCACTATGAGCGCACCTGCAATGCCTGGTTGCGTCGTTTAGACACGAATCGCGCGCAAATCATGCCGCTGCTGACCGAGTGTTACGGTGCCGAAAACGCTGCGCTCTGGTGGCAGCGCTGGCGCATGTTCTTCATGGCCTGTGCCGAACTCTTCGCCTATGACGAAGGTACCGAGTGGTACGTCGGGCATTATCTGTTTCACAAGGTGGCGCGCTGACATGTTTACACTGATCAATATCGTGGTGTTTCAGATCGGCTGGCTGGTATCCGTGATCGGCGGCGCGCAGCAGATGCCATGGTTGGGTCCCGTGACCTTGCTGGTGGCTCTGCTACTGCACTTCAAAGCGGCGCGCCGTCCCATCGAGGAACTGCTGCTGGTGCTGATCTGTGGGCTGATGGGCGCGGTATTTGACAGCGTGCTTGTCAGCAGCGGCTGGGTCACCTACTCCTCGGGCCTGTTCCATGCATCGATGGCGCCGTACTGGATTATCACGATGTGGATGCTGTTCGCGACGACACTCAATGTTTCGATGCGCTGGTTTCGACGCAAACCGGCGACGGCTGCGTTGTTCGGCTTTTTCGGCGGTCCACTCAGTTACATTGCCGGCGAGAAACTCGGTGGCATCGTCCTGGTCGCGCCGTCTGCCGCGTTGCTGGCGCTCGCAATCGGCTGGGCCGTGATGATGCCGGTTCTGATGCGACTGTCCGAGCATTTCGACGGCATGCCAGCGACGCCGACACTGCGTCAGCGCTGGCGCGCAGAGGTGCAGGAATGTTGATGCATCCCTACTCACTGGCTCTCTACACGATACTTGCGGTAGGCATTGGCGCCTGGGTCTACAGCGTACTGCGGGAAAACGTCAGCGTCGTCGACAGCTTATGGTCGCTGTTCTTTCTGCTGGCAGCAATGGTCTTTGCGGCTTCGGCGCCGGCCCTGTCGGACAGAGGTGTAATTGTTCTGGTGCTGGTCGCAATCTGGGCGCTGCGTCTGTCGCTTTACATCACTTCGCGGAACTTCGGTGAAGAGGAGGACTATCGGTATCGTTCTATTCGCAGTAACAACGAGCCCGGTTTTGCTCTGAAGAGCCTTTACATCGTGTTCGGTCTGCAGGGCGTGCTCGCATGGCTGGTCGCACTGCCGCTGCTGCCGGCGATTACCGCGGACGTTCCACTGGGGCTGCTCGATGTAATGGCCCTGAGCCTGTGGCTCGTGGGCTTCGTTTTCGAAGCCGGCGGCGACTACCAGTTGTCCAGATTCAGGAAGGACCCGCAGAATGCGGGCAGGGTGCTCGATACCGGCTTTTGGCGCTTCACCCGTCACCCGAACTACTTTGGCGATTTTTGCATCTGGTGGGCGTACTACCTGTTCGCCGTGTCTGCCGGTGGCTGGTGGAGCGTGGCGTCGCCGATCCTGATGAGCCTGTTGTTGCTTAAGGTATCGGGCGTGGCGATGTTGGAGCGGACCATCTCGGAGAGACGCCCGAAGTATCTCGAGTACATAGAGACTACCAACGCCTTCTTCCCGGGGCCCGGGCGCAAACGTGCAGCGGCTGTGGAGGATATGCGATGAAAAACCGGCGTCCGATGATGCTTGGTTTCCTGCTGCTCGCGCTCAGTGTGCCTGCACTTGCGAATATGCCCGAGAATTCGGTCTCTCGTTGGGAGTTCGACGTTTATCTGAACGACAAGCGGGTTGGACAACACCACTACGAAGTATCCAGAACCGATGGCATAGAGCAGGTTCGCAGTGAAGCAAGCTTCAACTACAAGATTCTGTTTATCTCGGCATATCGGTTTCAACACAGCAACTCAGAGCGATGGTCAGACAACTGTCTGCTGGGCTTCGATGCTGAAACCAACGCAAATGGGAAACGCTTCGATATCAGCGGGCAGCGCCGCACCGGTAGCTTCACCGTGGACGACGGCGAGTCGTCGTTCGAATTACCGGAGTGCGTAATGTCCTTCGCCTACTGGAATCGTGACTTCCTTGAGCAAAGCAGCCTTCTCAACCCACAGACCGGCGAATACGTTGAAGTTAGTGTCGACGACGCCGGTGCGGATAGCGTTGTCGTCCGCGGCGAGGTAGTGCCGGCGACCCGCTATCGCCTGACGGCCTACGGCGTCGACTTAACGCTTTGGTACTCCGACGATGACCGCTGGCTCGCATTGGAGTCGGTAGCCAAGGGTGGTCACCGGATTCGCTATGAGCTTTCCTGATATGAGTCATTTCAAAAGTCTTCTCACACTAGTGTTGGCAGCCTTCGCCCTGAGCGCCTGCGCGTCCAAAGGAACGGAATTGGAAACTGTTGACTACGTCGATATTGAACGCTTCATGGGCGATTGGTATGTCATTGCGAACATACCGACGTTTCTTGAGAAAGGCGCACACAACGCTGTCGAGACCTACGAGCTGAACGCCGATGGGACTATCGCGACAACGTTCACCTATCGCAAGGGTGGTTTTGACGGCAAACGGAAGGAATACAATCCGAAAGCCTTCATCAAGGATACGAATTCAAACGCCCTGTGGGGAATGCGCTTCGTCTGGCCGATTAAGGCCGATTACCGCGTCGTGTATCTGAGTGACGATTACTCGCAGACAGTTATAGCGCGGCAGAAGCGCGACTTTGTCTGGATCATGGCTCGCACACCCAGCATCTCCGATCAGGACTATGACGCGCTCGTCACCTTCGTAGCGGCGCTGGGCTACGACACGGCACTGTTGCAGCGTGTGCCGCAGCGGTGGTGAGGCGGTGAAGATTGCGATCATCGGCAGCGGAATAAGCGGCAATGTCGTCGCGTACAAACTGCGGGAGAACCACGACATTACTGTCTATGAAGCCGCTTCTTACGTCGGTGGTCATAGCAACACTGTGAACGTCGCCGACGGCGAAGATACAGTCGCCGTCGATACTGGCTTTATCGTCTTCAACGATCGTACCTACCCGAAATTCATGCAGCTGCTCGACGAACTGGGGCAGCGTTCCCAGGACAGTGAAATGAGCTTCAGCGTGCAGGCCGGCAGCGGTAAGCTCGAATACAACGGTGCGTCGCTGAACGCCCTGTTTGCGCAACGGAGAAACCTGCTGCGGCCACGCTTCTATCGCATGATCCGCGATATTCTTCGTTTCAACGAAGAGCTTTTGTACGGACTCGAAGAGGTCGATGCCCGGCAGACGCTGGGCGACTATTTGTTGTCGAACCGTTACAGCGCCGAATTCGCAGAACATTATCTGGTGCCCATGGCGGCGGCGATATGGTCAGCCGAGCCCGCAGCGGTGATGCAGATGCCGGTGATGTTTCTGGTTAAATTCTTCGACAATCACGGTTTGCTGAGCCTTCGCGACAGGCCGACCTGGCGGGTAATCGAAGGTGGCTCCCGCGAGTACGTTAGCAAGCTGGTCGCCGCCCACCGCGACCGTATTCGACTCAATTCGCCCGTCAGGTCTATTCGCCGTGTCGGGAGGCACGTCGAAGTCGCGACTGCGACCGCCGGCTATGAACTATTCGATTATGTGTTCATTGCCTGTCACAGCGATCAGGCACTGGCCATGCTGCGCGAACCGACAGCTGCTGAAGAAAGTGTCCTTGGCGCTATTCGCTACCAGTCCAACGAGGCAATTCTCCACACAGACGTTTCTTTACTACCAAAGCGCCGCCGTGTTTGGGCGGCCTGGAACTACCACGTCCCGGAGAACGGCAGCCAGCGTGCGTCGCTTACCTACAACATGAACATTCTGCAGGCACTCGCCGTACAGAAACAGTACTGCGTGAGTCTGAACAGCGAGCAAAGAATTGACCCGGAAAAAATCATCAAACGCATTAACTACGCTCACCCGATTTATTCGCTGGAGGCGGTTGCTGCTCAGCAGCGGCAGGCGGAACTGAACAGCGACCGGACGTTTTTCTGCGGTGCTTACTGGCGCAACGGCTTCCATGAAGACGGTGTCGTCAGCGCGCTGAATGCGCTGCAACATTTCGAAAAGAGACTTATCGATGGACAGCTGCATCTACGAAGGGCAGGTTAGACATACGCGCACCCAGCCGCGCGAGCATCGGTTCAGTTATCGCCTGTTCATGATGTACCTCGATCTCGACGAACTACCGGCGCT
This sequence comes from Woeseiaceae bacterium, assembly GCA_021773035.1. Classification (GTDB taxonomy): domain Bacteria; phylum Pseudomonadota; class Gammaproteobacteria; order Steroidobacterales; family Woeseiaceae; genus UBA1847. The sequence continues at coordinate 16,647 of JAJFKU010000044.1, read as the reverse complement.
GTTTGACAGGCACTGGTTCTGGTCGGTGTCGCGGCCGGCGCTGGCGCGTTTTCGGCGGGAACACCATTTGGGTGACTCCCGGCAGACGTTGAAGGATTCAGTAAAGTTCCTGGTGCACGAGGCGACCGGCGAGGCTGCAACGGGCCCCATTCGCCTGCTGACTAACCTGTCCTACTTCGGTTATTGCTTTAACCCGGTGAGCTTCTATTTTTGCTATGGCGGCGATGGGAAGCGGCTCGAGTTCATCGTTGCGGAGGTGTCCAATACACCCTGGGGTGAGCAGGACTGTTACGTCCTGAAGTGTTGTGACGACAGCAAGGTCGGTGCGGCCTGGCGTTTCCAGCCAACTAAGAAGATGCATGTTTCACCGTTCATTCCGATGGACATCGAATACGACTGGGCTTTGACTCTGCCCACCGAGATTCTCGCGGTTCGAATGGCGAACTTGCGCGATGGCGAGCGCTTTTTTACCGCCGGTATGTCGCTGCGACGCAAAGAAATAGGTTCGTGGTCGTTGGCAAGCGCGCTACTTCGGTTTCCGTTTCAGACCGCCAAGATCATTGCCGCCATTCATTGGGAGGCACTCCGTCTGTGGCTCAAACGCTGCCCCGTTTACGCACATCCGGACAAGAACAGCAAACCGGTACGACAAGCATGACTGCAAGCTCCGAAGGATCACTCGAAATACAGCGGCCAGGCGAAAAACGCGCCTGGCTGGATGCACTGGCGCGGCGACTCGTGCTGTCGCGATTGGGCAAGCTTCGTCATGGGCAGGTCATCGTTCGTGAGAACGATCGTCAATTCGTGTACGGGCGGCCGACCGATGAGTTTCAACAGGCGATACAGATAGATATCAAAGACGGTCGTTTTTATCGCGATGTTGCGTTCGGCGGTGGAATAGGCGCCGGGGAAGCGTACATGCACGGCGAGTGGAGTTGCGATGACTTGTCGGGTTTTCTCAGAGTCATGTTGCAAAACCGCAAGGTCCTGGAAGAAGTTGACTCCGGAACGGCACTTATCAGCAAGCCGTTGCAAAAGTTATTGCACTACTTCAACAAAAACACCCGTAAAGGCAGCAAGCGCAATATCGCTGCGCACTACGACCTCGGCAACGATTTCTACAGCCTCTGGCTGGATCAGAAGATGATGTATTCGTGTGCGTGGTTCGACTCGGCGGAGTCGACACTGAACGATGCGTCGACGGCCAAGCTCGACCGTATATGCCGGAAGCTGAATCTGTCGGCCGCAGATTCAGTCGTCGAAATAGGCACAGGCTGGGGTGGTTTCGCGATACATGCCGCCAGCCACTACGGTTGCCACGTTACGACGACAACGATCTCGAAGGAGCAGTACGAATACGCGAAAGCACGCGTCGCAGAGGCGGGCCTGGAGGACCGGGTCACGCTGCTCTTTGATGACTATAGAGATCTGCAGGGTAGCTACGACAAGCTGGTTTCGATTGAGATGATCGAGGCGGTCGGACACCAGTTTCACGCCACGTTCTTCAAAAAGTGCTGCGATCTACTGAAACCGAACGGGCGCATGCTGCTGCAGGCAATTACTATTACCGATCAACGCTACGATCAGTACAAAAACAACGTCGATTTCATCAACAAGTATATTTTCCCCGGGGGTTGCCTGACGTCGGTCACCGATATGACCCGCACAATGACAACGGGCACGGACATGCGGGTGATCCATCTCGAGGACATCGGGCCGCACTACGCGAGGACCTTACGTCACTGGCACGATCGCTTCTTTGACAGCATCGCCACCATCCGGAAACAAGGCTACAGCGAAGAATTCATCAGGATGTGGCAGTTTTATCTCTGTTACTGTGAAAGCGCTTTTGTCGAACGTGCCATCGGCCTCGTGCAAGTGCATATCGTCAGACCGGACGCCCGCTGACCGGGCAGCGGCTGTCGTCGGTACTGTTGTCCAAGGTCCCGCGAAGGATTTTCGGCTCAGATGACTCTAATGCTGTAGAGGTTCCCCCGCCTCTGACTGGAATGAAGACTTGACTGAAAATACCCCCCAAGTCGTTAAGGACCGGTCACTGGCCGCCAAGGTGGCGGCCGGTGATCAGGGGGCGTTTGATGCTTTTTTCAAAGAGTATTTCCCGCGGCTGTTTCGCTTCACCCTGACGAGAGTCGACAATAACGCCGAGCTCGCCGAAGACATCGTGCAGCGGACCATGTGTATCGTTGTTAGAAAGATGGGTAGTTATCGCGGCGAGGCGCTGCTGTTTACCTGGCTTTGCCAGATCTGCCGCAATGAAACGAACGCGGTGTTCCGGGAACGCAAGCTGGATCTGCGCGAGGATATTCCGATCGAGGATCACCCGGCCGTGCAGGCGGCGCTGGAGTCCGTGGCGGCGGACGACGGCCGGCCGGAGACTGCGCGTCGCCGCGAAGAAATCGCGAGCTTTGTTCGCGTTACCCTTGAGCACCTGCCCACGAACTACGCACAGGCACTGGAACTCAAGTACGTTCAGGGGCATAGCGTAAAGGAAATTGCCGCTCGCCTGTGTGTTGGTGAAAAGGCGGCGGAATCGATTCTCACGCGGGCCAGAGTCGCGTTCAAGGAACGTTTTCGAGCGATCTGGAACATTGAGCCCAAATTGATTGTGGATTGACATGGCGAACGAACGGGACAAGACAGAGCACGATGGCGACGATGAGGCGTCTCTTGCCGGCTTGATGAAGCTGGCGGGTGAGCGGCCAGAGATTCCCCTGGGTATCGAGTCTCGGGTTTACCATCGTGTGCGGGAGGAGTGGCGTAGCAGTACAGCGCAGCCCGGTAGTGAGAAGGTCTACGACGAAGTACATCGAAGCTGGCGGCGTGCTGCGTGGCAGAGCACGATTTTCCGCTGGCTCGCTCCAGGCGGTCTTGCGGTTGCGGCCGTGCTTGCCGTGGTTTTTATGTACCAGCCCGCGCCATCGCTGGCTGCCATGGCTGCGACAGTGTCGCGTACTGTTGGTCACGGGCCGGCCGGCTCACGCTACCCGGAGGGCGCGTCCGTCCGGATCGGTGAACTCGTATCGACCGGGACGGATGAAGGTCTTAGTCTGTTGCTCGCACGCAGCGAGTCGCTGCGTGTCGATGAAAACACCAGAATCCGCGTTGATGCCGCGGACCGTTTTACGCTGCTATCCGGTCGTGTCTACATCGACACGGGCTTGTTTGTGTATCGAGATGGCGGTCTGACAATCGACACCGCATTTGGGTCGGTCACGGATGTCGGAACCCAGTTTTCGGTCGCCATTGCCGGTGACTCGCTGGATGTCGCCGTCCGCGAGGGTCGAGTGGATGTTGCCGATCAGTCAGAACGTTATTCAGCCAGGGTGGGTGAGCGGCTGATGCTGACTCCGGGGCAGGATGTCGAGCGCACCGCACTCGATACTCACGATGACTACTGGGGCTGGATAGCCGGTCTGGCACCCTCGTTCGATACAGCTAACAAATCCCTGCTCGATTTCCTGAAGTGGGCGGCCCGTGAAACGGGCAGGGAACTGCAGTTCGAAGGCGACGAGTCGCGGATGTTTGCGATGCAGACGGATGTACACGGTTCGATTGCCGGACTAACGCCTGACGAAGCGCTCGAGTCGATTCTCGCGACAACGTCGGTGCGCTATCGGGTTACGGCAGATAAAGTACTGATTGAGCAATAGGGGCCGCAGTCTGCGAGAATGGAATATTGGCGGTGGCGCGGAGTTGCTCTAAAATTCTCGAATGCGCTGTCTACCCCGATTTGCGTGGGTGCCGGTACTGGCCTGCTGCTTCGATTTATCCCTCGCGGCCACGAGCGGCTGGCAGGGACGTCCGCTTGCCGAACTCCTTGAAAGCCTGAACAGCCGGGGCTATCAGATACTGTTCAGCAGCGACGTCGTTACCGACGAACTGCTGATCCCGGAAGAACCCGACCTCAACGAGCCGCTCGATAGTCTGAAAGCGCTGCTTGCCGCGCACGGACTCGTGCTGCAGAGAGGTCCGGCGAGTACCTGGCTGGTGCGAAAGCCGGAAACGCCAGACCCTCGTGAAACGACGCCCGCTCAGGACCTGCCGATCCCGCTGCCGGAAATCGTCGTAAGCGCCAGCCTGCACCGGCTTGAGTACACGCAGACCGGCACGCAGACGTATCTGGATCGGGAGCTCGCGACGCGAATTCCGGCGGCGGGTGAGGAAGCGGTTCGCATTACGAGTCGACTTCCGGGAACGGCCAGCGGCGGTATCTCAACGCGCAGCCATATCCGCGGCGGTGAAGCTAACGAGGTGCTCTTTCTACTGGACGGACTGCGTCTGTACGAGCCGTTTCACCTAAAGGACTTCCAGTCGGTGGCGACTATCGTCAACTCGAACGCGATTGACGGCATCGACTACTACACCGGCGCGTATCCGGCACGCTACGGCGATCGCATGAGCGGCGTCATGAACCTGAGTCTGCGTCAGCCGGACAATGTCACACAAACCGAACTTGCCTTAAGCTTTTTCAACACGTCTGTGCTGTCGATGGGCAGCTTCGGTGATGGCGGAGAGGGCGACTGGTTGCTGGCGGCACGCCGCGGAAACCTGGATCTTATCGCCGATGTTATCGACCCCGATGTGGGCAGCCCGGATTACCAGGACTACCTGTTCCATGGCGCCTGGGTGTTTGGACCCCGCACGCAGTTCAGCGCGAATTTTCTGGCGTCCAGGGACAAACTGACGCTTGTCGATATCGACCGCGGCGAGTTCGCAGACGCAGACTACGAAAACCGTGTTCTATGGCTGAACTGGCGCGCCGACTGGAGTACCAGGCTGCATAGCGAAACGATAGTGTCTGCGAGCGAGATTTCGAATCGACGCAGCGGAACGCTGGCACTGCCACAGATTGTCAGCGGCCGTCTGGACGGGTCGCGGGAGTTCGACGCGATCGGTGTAAAACAGGACTGGACCTATTCAGCGGCGAAGAACTGGATGTTCCGGTTTGGCGTAGAGGGTCGGCATCAGGATGCCCGTTATCGCTTGGTATCGAGCAAGCTTATCGAGTCGCCGTTCGCTGCAATTCTCGACAACGCACCCAGTACGGTGCGGAACTTCGATTTGTCGCCTGAGGGCGCTCAATACAGTGCGTACATCGAGGCGCGCTGGCAGCTTCGCGAGAACCTGATCGTTGACGCCGGGCTGCGCTGGGATCATCAGAACTACACGACGGCGAGTAACGATGAGCAAACCAGCCCGCGACTCAGCGTTCTCTACAGGATCAATGAGCGCAGCGAATTTCGCCTTGGCTGGGGGCAGTTTTCCCAGGCACAGGAAATCAACGAGCTACAGGTCAGCGACGGCATCGACCGGTTTTTTCCGGCACAACGCGCCGAGCACATCGTCGCGAATCTGAAACATCAACTCGGTCAGGCGATCGACATTGATATCTCCTACTATCGTAAGCGCTTTCGCGCCGTCCGGCCACGATTCGAGAACGCCTTTAACTCCTTGACCTTGTTGCCCGAACTGCAGTTCGATCGCTATCGTGTCGACCCGATATCTGCCACCGCGCAGGGTACTGAACTGCTGGTATCCGAAGGCGACTCCGGGGAGCAACTGTTCTGGTGGTTGGGGTATGCGTGGTCCGAGGCTCGCGACCGAATGCCCGAGGGCGAGGTTGCGCGCAGTTGGGATCAAACGCATACCGTCAAAGCGGGCTTGAGCTGGCGCTGGGGGCGCTGGGATCTGAGCGCCGCAGGCGAGGTGCATACCGGCTGGCCGAAAACCCTCCTGGTCACGAGTTCAGTTACGAATCCCGACGGCTCCATCGACCTTAGGGCAACGACGACCGAACCGAATACCGGCCGCTACTCCGTGTTTCATACCCTCGATATGCGCCTGAGTCGCGAGTTCGCCGTTCGGCGCGGCGATCTGACGGTCTTTCTGGAAGTATCCAATCTCTATGATCGAGCCAATCCCTGTTGCACCGAGTATTCGCTTTCACCATCGGCGTCCGGGCCGCAGCTCGTTGCAAAGGAAGCCTACTGGCTGCCGTTGGTCCCGTCGCTGGGAGTTGTCTGGCGCTTCTAGGCGGGTTACGAATTTTCTTCGCTTCCCCGAAGGATTTCCCGTCGCTGTTTCTCTAACCCGTAACGCTGTGCTCGTGCAGTATCGAAACGGAGTTGGGTTTGGACAGATTGACAGGTCGCAAAGGGCTTTTCGCCACCGTACTGGCAAGCCTGCTGTTGACGATTTCGACCGTCGGTGCTGAAAGCGATGACTTCGACTTAAGCCCTTATCGGGGAAAAGTCGTCGTTCTCGATTTTTGGGCCTCCTGGTGTGTGCCTTGTCGGCGCTCGTTTCCATGGATGAACGAAATGCATCGGAAATACGGCGACGACGGGCTCGTCGTGATTGCTGTGAACCTGGATAATCAAATGTCGGCTGCCGATGAGTTCCTGCGTCGCTACCCGGCGGAGTTCTCGATCGCCTACGACCAGCACCGCGAACTCGCCCGCCGGTTTTCCGTCGAGGCGATGCCGAGCACCTTTCTGATTGACCGGCAGGGCGACGTCGTGGAGCGTCATCTGGGCTTCAAAACCAGCATGGCCGGCGAGTACGAAGCCGCTATCGCCGCCGCCCTGAATTCAAAATAGTCACTTGCCGAGGAATACCCGATGAAGACAATAATTTTGCCCGGACTGTTGCTACTGATGGCTGGCTGCACGTCGATGGGTGTCGAAGCCTGGGACCGGGACGTATTGGCGAAGGAAGAAATGCAGCTCACGACGGACGCGCTGGAAGCGGCGACTGACGACCATATCTATTTCAGCAAAGAAGCATCCAGTGGCGGCCGTGGGTTTGGCGGCGGCGGTTGTGGTTGCAACTAGGCAAGCAGGGACAATTTATGAGCAGGGAAAGCGATAAGACCATTTCGGCGGCGTTGGCGGCGGCGACTTGCAGCTTACTGGGTACAGCCGCGGCAACGCCGGTTCTTGCGCAGGAAGACGGTGGCTGGGACTTCAATACTTCGATACTCTATTACGGAGAGGACGAGGATCGTGTGCAGGATCTGAGCATCGCCGTACTGGCCCGCCGGACCTTTTTCGACGATCGTTTCCTGACGATGGGTTTGACGGTGGATTCGCTGACCGGCGCGACACCGAGCGGTGCGATACAACAATCTCAGCCACAGACGTTTACGCGGCCGTCCGGTAACTCGGCTTATACGGCAACGGCCAATTCGTTGCCGCTTGACGATACTTTTCTCGATACGCGCGTTGCACTGTCCGCCAACTGGCAGCAACCGCTGGGCCGCCTGTACCAGATCAATGTCGGCCTTAGCGCATCGGACGAATACGATTACCTGCACCTGGGTGCGAACGCCAAAATCTCCCGGGACTTCAATCAGCGCAATACGACGGTTTCGGCCGGTCTGGCGTTCGCGTCAGATACTATCGATCCTGTTGGTGGCGCACCCGTTCCATTGACGCCGATGGGGAACGTTGGCGATCTTGGCAATCGCCTCGGCGAGCAGGACAAGGATGTCGTCGACGTTGTTCTTGGAATAAGCCAGGTGGTTACGAAGAACCTGCTGGTACAGGCAAACTACTCGTTTAGCGACTCGTCGGGTTATCTGAATGATCCTTACAAGATACTGAGTGTCGTCGACGGTGTCACCGGCGATACCGTGCCACGAGCACTGGTGCCCGGACTGGCCGGTCCGTTACATGAGTACGTGTTCGAAAACAGGCCCGATAAGAGAACCAAGCACAGCCTCTTTGCGCAGGCCAAATACTATATGAACGGCAAGGTACTGGATGCCTCATACCGTTACATGAGCGATGACTGGGAGATCGATTCTCATACTGTCGATCTGCGGTTCCGCTGGCCGTTCGACGATAGTCGCTACCTGGAACCGCATCTGCGTTTCTATACGCAGACGGAGGCTGAGTTTTACCAGGTCGGCGTTGTCGACGGTTTGCCGATCCCGGCCTACGCTTCCAGCGATTACCGACTCGGAAACTTCGACGCGTTAACCGCCGGCTTGAAGTACGGCTGGGAAACGAGGAGCGGCCATGACATGAGCGTGCGTCTGGAACTGTACCAGCAACGCGGCAGCATCCCCGGCGACCGCTTGCTCGGCAATCAGATCGGAACGGTCCAGTACCCGGACATGGATGCCATCATTGCCCAGTTTAGCTACCGGTTTTGAGCAACTCAGGCGAGGCCTGAATTCCTCAGCGGTAGCTCCCTGATGCGATTGCCGCTGGCGGCGAAATAAGCGTTCACAATCGCCGGTGCGATGGGCGGTACGCCGGGCTCGCCCACACCGCCTGGAGGAGCATCGGACTCCATGATGTGCACATGTATTTCATGTGGGGACTCGTTCATCCGCACCAGTGGGTAGGTATCGAAGTTACCCTGCACAACACCGCCGTCTTTAGCGGTTATTTCTCCATGCATCGTAAGACTCATGCCAAATATACCGGCACCCTCCATCTGCGCCGTAACCCGATCCGGGTTGATAATCGTGCCGGCATCGATAGCGGTCCACATATCATGAACTGTGAGCTTGCCGTCTTCACCGACGCTGACTTCGGCAACGGCGCCGACGTAACTGAGAAACGACCGATGCACGGCGATGCCGAGGCCGTGCCCTTCCGGCAGTTCTCTGCCCCATCCGGCCATCTCCGCCACTTTTTCGACGATAGCGCTCAGGCGCCCGGTATCGATCGGATGTTGCTCGAGCGACTGGCCGTAGTTGGTGTACTTGGCGTCATCGTCCGCCGGGTCGATTTTGCGTGCCGGCCCGATGAGCTTCAGCAAATAGTCCTTCGGGTCTTCCCCGGCGAGATGGGCGAGCTCATCGGCAAAGCCGCTGGCGCCAAAGGCGTGAAACACATTGCAGACCGAGCGCAGCCAGCCGATTCGCAGGTGCGCTTTGGCGTCGCAGGTTTCCAGCCGCATATTCGGAATGTCGTAGGGGTTGTCCAGCAAACCGAGGTCCAGCTCGAACCCTCCCGGTCCGGTTGCATCGGGACTGAAGGTCGACATGATGGATGGGAAGCTGGTTCGCTGCAGCCAGTTCGTTGCTTTGCCGTCAGCATCGAGACCGGCCTGGAAGTATTGCGCACTGACGGAATGCAGGTAGCCGTGGCGAATATCGTCCTCACGCGTCCAGGACACTTTGACAGGGCGCCCGGTTTCTTTCGCCAGCCATGCAGCCTCTGCGATGAAGTCCGGTTTCGATTTGCGGCCAAAGCCGCCGCCCAGCAAAGTGACGTTGACGGTGACCTGTTCTTTTTCGAGGCCCAGCGTTGCCGCAACGGTTTGCCGCGCTGTCTGCGGGTCCTGCGTACAGGCCCAGATCTCGCAGCTGCCGTCGTCGTTGATTCTTGCAACGGCGGCCGGTGGTTCCATCGGCGCCTGCGAAAGATGGGGCGCGTAATAAACAGCCTCATGCGTCTGGTCTGCACGTCCGGCGACCGCGTCGATATCGCCGCGCGTGAGAACAGCGGTTCCCGGAGCGCTTGCCGATTCGATCAGGCTTTCTCTATAAGACGCGGAATCGTAGTCGCCATTGGCGCCGCGATCCCAGTCGATGACGAGCGCCTTGCGGCCCTGCTCGGCGGACCAGGTGTTGGATGCCAGTACGGCAATGCCACCTTGTATGTTGAAAAATGCCGGTGCCGTAGGATCCGGCATTCTCAGCACCTGGCTGACGCCGGACACCGCTAAAGCGGCGCTGTCGTCCAGCGACGCAACGCTGCCGCCAAATGCGGGACAGCGCTCGATCGATGCGTAGAGCATGTCCGGCAATACCGTGTCGATGCCATACATGGCCGAACCGGTCGTGTAGGCATGACCGTCGATCAGGTCCATCGACTTGCCAATAAAACGGTAGTCCTGCCGCGACTTAAACTCGGCTTTCTCCGGTGCTGCGAGCTTCTCGGCTGTATCCACGAGGTCGCCGAATCCGGCTGATCGCGAGCTTGCCTCGTGGTGAACGGCATGCTCCCTCGCGACGCACTCGCCTGCGGGTACATCCCACATCGTGGCAGCGGCCATGATCATCATTTCGCGCGCTGTTGCTCCAGCGTTGCGCAACAAGTCGAAGTGTTTGCGAATGCTGGTCGAGCCGTCGGTATTCTGATCGCCGTACTTCTCGTGACCCTGCGCCTGAATGACTTCGATACGATCCCAGCTGGCTTCCATCTCATCGGCGATAATCTGTGGCAGGCAGGTACGAATGCCTTGTCCCATCTCCGAGCGGTGGCAGACGATTTCCACGACGCCGTCGTTGCGGACGTTCACGTAGAGGTTGGGCGCGATACTCGCCGCGGCCTTCGCCGCGGGCCCCGGCCCGGCGGGCTGGCAGGCGCTGGCAAACGTTACGGCAAAGACCAGGCCGCCACTGGCCTGGCCGGTTTTCTTGAGAAACTCGCGGCGGCTGATCTTTCGTAGCTGGCTCATGATTTGCCCTCCGCTGCGCGGTGGATGGCCTTGCGAATGCGCGGGTAAGTGCCGCAGCGGCAGATGTTGCCGCTCATCGCAGTATCGATGTCGTCGTCGCTGGGGTTTGGCGTTCGTGCCAGCAGTGCGGCGGCGCTCATGATTTGCCCCGATTGGCAGTAGCCGCATTGCGGCACGTTGAGTTCGCGCCAGGCTTGCTGCACGGGATGGTCCCCGGTTTCGGACAAGCCCTCAATGGTGGTCACCGCGCGGCCCGCAACGGCGGCGACCGGCAGTGAGCACGATCGCATCGGCTGTCCGTCGACGTGTACGGTGCAGGCACCGCAGAGTGCCTTGCCGCAGCCGAATTTGGTGCCGGTCAGTCCGGAGATATCTCTGATCGCCCACAAGAGCGGCATGTCAGACTCGACGTTCAGGCTGACAGCGTCGCCATTTAATTCAAACTCAATCGCCATCGAACTCTCCTGCTGTTTATCGGTTTTTATCCAGTGTCCTATCCTAACCGAGGTTCCGCCGGTTTTCATACGCCGCAACGGCTGGGCCGAGCCGCGGCACCGATCGTAGCGGATTAGTGGTTGACGGCGGCTTCAAAAGAGTAGGAAATGCCGCTTTGGACTAACGATACCGGCCTGACAAGGTGCCAACAGAGATGCAAAGCAAGCGCCTTATAGAATTCGGGTGGCGAGAATGGGTGAATCTCCCCGAACTCGGCCTTGAGGGGATTAAAGCGAAGGTTGATACCGGCGCGCGAACATCGGCGCTGCATGCTTTCAAGGTTTGCGAATTTGAAAAGGCCGGGCGGCGTCAGGTGGAGTTCCTGGTGCATCCCAATCAGCGCGATAACGACACTGTTGTCACCTGCCTTGCCGACGTCATAGACCGCCGGGTCGTGAGGGATTCGGGCGGGCATAGTGAACCGCGGTGGGTCATCAGGACGCCGGTGCAAGTCGCTGGCCGGTCGTGGCCGATTGAGATTACATTGACGGAAAGGGACAACATGCTGTTTCGAATGTTGCTGGGAAGGACGGCGATCAAAGGGATAGCGATCGTCGATCCCGGGCGATCGTTCCTGGTGAGCGGATAGGATGAAGGCGTTACAGTGGTGAAGTCGACGATAAAGAAGAATCGTGCAATCAGCATCGGCGATGTCGAAGTCAGGCCGGGCACGAGGGCGGCCATCAGTCTGCCCGTTGCGGATCTCTACACCGGTACGGCCCTGTCCATGCCGGTACAGGTGGTTTGCGGTCGTAGAGAGGGCCCTGTGCTGGTTTTGTCCGCTGCGATACACGGCGACGAACTGAATGGCGTGGAGATCGTTCGCCGGCTGCTCAAGCGCAAGATCCTGGCCGAAATCCGCGGCACGCTGATCGCCGTTCCGATCGTTAACGTGCACGGTTTTCTCGATCAGTCTCGATATCTGCCCGATCGCCGCGATCTGAACCGCTCCTTCCCGGGTAGCTCGCGTGGTTCAATCGCCGCTCGTACGGCGAACATCTTCATTCAGGAAATTATCTCGAAAGTGGATGTCGGGATTGACCTGCATACCGGGGCACTGAATCGCTCAAATTTTCCGCAAATTCGCACCAACCTCGGCAATGAGACAAACAGGGAGCTGGCAATGGCCTTCGGCGCACCGGTCGTTATCGATTCGAACATCAGGGATGGTTCGCTTAGGGATAGTGCTTCAGAACTCGGTGTTCCGATGCTGGTCTACGAAGCAGGAGAGGCGCTGCGTTTCGATGAGGTCAGTATTCGAGGCGGAATCTCCGGGGTCATCCGCGTGATGCGGCATATCGGGATGTTGGCGGCGAGCAAAAAGAGTAAGGCACTGACACCGGTGGTTGCGGCATCCACCAGTTGGTTGCGCGCACCGGTCAGCGGCGTGGTCAGTCGCAAGGCCGAACTTGGTGAGCGAGTCCTGCAAGAACAGGTAGTGGCGGTCATCAGCGATCCGCTGGGTGATAGTGAGGAGCTCGTGAAGGCACCGTTCGACGGAATTGTCATCGGTCGCAGCAATTTGCCGCTCGCGCATGAGGGCGATGCGCTGTTTAACCTCGCGGCGTTCAAGAGCGTGTCACACGCCGAGGATAAAGTGGAGGCTTTCGCAGCGACGCATTCGGGGGGCAGTTCGGAATGAAAATTGCCGTGTTATCGACCAATCGTGACCTGTACTCGACCCGGCGCCTCGTCGAGGCCGGCGAAGAGCGAGGGCATGCGATCAGGGTCATCAATCATAAACGTTGCTACATGAATATCGTCAGCAACGAATCCGATATTCACTACAACGGCGAGTCTTTGAAGGGCTTTGACGCGATCATTCCGCGTATCGGCGCGTCGGTGACCTTCTATGGCACGGCCGTGGTGCGGCAGTTCGAAACCATGGGCGTCTACTCGGTCAATGAGTCCGTCGCGATCAGCCGCTCGCGGGACAAGCTGCGGTCGCTGCAACTGCTGGCGCGAAAAGGGATCGACCTTCCGGTAACGGGGTTTGCAAATGCGCCGGGCGATACTGACGACCTGCTCGCCGTCGTCGGCGGTGCACCGGTTGTCATCAAACTATTGGAGGGTACGCAAGGTGTGGGCGTGGTGCTTGCCGAAACCAAAAAAGCCGCGGCCAGCGTGATCGAGGCGTTCCGCGGTCTTAAGGCGAACTTCATGGTCCAGGAATTCGTCAAGGAAGCCGACGGGGCGGACATTCGTTGCCTGGTCATTGGCGACAAAGTCGTTGCGGCCATGAAACGCCAGGGCAAGGAGGGCGAGTTCAGGTCCAACCTGCATCGCGGCGGCACCGCATCGCTGGTGAAGATTTCCCCCGCCGAGCGCAGAACGGCCGTTCAGTCAGCGAAGGTTATGGGGCTTAATGTAGCCGGTGTCGATCTACTGCAATCCAGCCGCGGCCCGGTCGTGCTCGAAGTCAACTCCAGCCCCGGGTTGGAGGGCATAGAGAAGGCGACGAAGCGCGATGTAGCCGGCACGATTATCGAGTTCATCGAAAAAAATGCTCGTCACGGACGCACAAAGACTCGCGGCAAAGGTTAGCCGGTTCCGCTTCGCTGAATCGGCTCCTGCGGCCGAGAGAGGTGTGAACGGTACTGCGATACCGATGAGCGGCAGCGAGCCGACGAGCGGACGATTTCTCCCGACCGGTGACAGAATTATCCTCGCCACGACGGTTCAAAATCCCTACTGAGCGAACATAGCCACAGGAAGGGTCATGAATTTACATAACGCAAAAACGAAGTCGGTCGTGCGCGATGAGTCGATAGAGATCGAGTCCGAACGCGAAGATGTGCGTGTTATCAGATCGAAGCTGCGGGAGCCGGCTGAGCTCTCGATATCGAAAGACGTCGATAGCGGTGGCGATCCCTACAACAGCACCGGCCAGCACGTCGTCATTCGTAACTATCCAGCAGAAGACTAGTCTCGGTCGATGTCACCCCGTCGATCAAGCGCAGCGTGCCGACGACCTTGTTGAACGACGACAGCGTATCCGCCTGAATCTCGGCGATCAGGTCCCAGCGCCCGGTCGTGTGGTGAACCGCGACAACGTGAGGATTACCGCGCAGTTTAGCGATGACGCCTGCCTCGCTGGCGCTGTCCGCACCGATGCTCATCAAGGCACGAACGGCCGGCCGTTCTACGTCGCTGGCGATGGCGACGGTATAGCCCAGGATGACACCCTGCTGCTCGAGTCGTCGCATACGGTTTTGCACCGTCGCCCGGGATACTTTGAGGCGTTTCGCGAGTTCGACCACCGACACGCGCGCGTCGGCGCGTAGCAGCGCCAGCAGGCCCTGGTCTGTGGTATCGAGCTTGAGCATCGCCGACTCCCGAGTGCATGTAGCAAATTGCCAGTATTGCTATCCATTATGACAGTAATTAGCACAATTAGCGCAGGCTGTTATCTGGTAACTACGGCTTTTTCGCCTCAAACTAGGCTCTTTGCAATCTGACCCGAGCATCATCATGACCCAGTTTGTAGACGTTCCGGCGCTTGGGCGCCTGGTAAACCGTATTGGCGTCGGCGAGTTTATCGCTGGCATGGCCAGAACCGTAAAGGCCGATTTCCTGCGCTGGGAGGAGTTCGACAAGTGCGCGCGTGTAGCGTCGCACAGCGACATTGGCGTTATCGAGCTGATGCCGGTTTCCGATGCTGAGCGCTACGCCTTCAAGTACGTCAACGGTCATCCGGCGAATACCGCAAAGGGACTCCCCACGGTGATGGCTTTCGGCGCGCTGGCCGATGTCGAAACCGGTTATCCAAGCTTCGTCTCGGAGCTGACGCTGACGACGGCGTTCCGTACCGCGGCGGTTTCCGCCGTGGCGGCGCAGGCGCTCGCGCGCCCCGATTCGAAAGTACTCGGCATGATCGGTTGCGGCGCTCAGAGCGAGTTCCAGGCCATTGCGTTTCATACCATTCTGGGGATTGAAACCGTGCAGGTTTTCGACATCGACGGCGACGCCGTAGAGAAGCTCAGGCATAACCTGCGCGACTATCCGCGCTTGAACGTGGTGCCGGCGGGCTCATCGGCCGCCGCGGTAAAGGGTGCCGATATAGTGACAACCTGCACGGCCGATAAGGCCTGGGCAACGATATTGACGCCGGATATGGTATCGCCCGGCATGCACATCAATGCGATTGGTGGTGACTGCCCCGGTAAAACGGAGCTACACGCCGATGTGTTGCGCGCTGCAAGAATCTTCGTGGAGTACGAACCGCAGACACGAATTGAAGGCGACATCCAGCAGTTGCCGGACAATCATCCGGTGAACGATCTGTGGCGTGTATTGGCGAAAACCGAAGCGGGGCGTGAGAGTGCCGAACAGATAACGGTATTCGATTCGGTCGGGTTCGCCATGGAGGACTACTCTGCGCTGCGTTACGTTCAGCAAATGGCGGAGGAATACGGCGAGGGCGTGAAGATAGCGCTGGTGCCCGAACTACCCGATCCGAAGAACCTGTTCGAACGACTGATGAGCGACAGCGGTCAGGCACACTCAAGAAAAGCAGCTTAAGAGAAGACGAATGGACCGATCCTCAAAACCCGTACACATTATTAACGTGCCGCTCGACCTGGGTGCATCGCGCCGCGGTACGGACGCCGGCCCGTCGGCATTTCGCATTGCCGGCTTACGCGAGGGCGTTGAACGACTGGGTTATAGCATCGCCGGTGAAACGGATATCGTGGTTGCCGCCGCGGATCTGCGCGGGCAGGCGGCGTCGAAAACGCGATTTAAGACCGAAATCCTCGATGTTTGTGAACGACTGGCTGTCGCGGTTCGCGAATCACTGAGTAGAGGAGAAACACCGCTGGTTATCGGTGGCGATCATTCCATCGCGATGGGCACGGTTTCCGGCATCTCGGCGCATTTACGTGGACAAAAGCAGCGCTCCGGTTTGATCTGGTTCGATGCGCACGGCGACATGAACCTCCCCGAGACCTCGCCCAGTGGCAACGTGCATGGTATGCCGCTCGCCCACCTGCTGGGTTATGGCGATCCTGAGCTTTCCGACATTCTGCAGTCGAAGCCGGCTGTTGCGCCCGAGAACGTCGCCTTGATCGGGATTCGGGATATCGATCGTGTAGAGCGCGAGTTCATTAACAAGTCAGGTATCACGGCGTTCACGATGCGCGATATCGATCAGCTGGGCATGAGCGAAGTATCGAGGCGGGCGCTGGAGCTTGTAAACGCCGGCACTGCGGGCTTTCATATCAGTTTCGATCTTGACGGTTGCGATCCCGAAGTGATTCCGGGGTCGGGAACGCTGGTTCCGGGCGGTGTGAGTTTCCGTGAGGCACATTTGCTGCTCGAAGATTGTGCCAACGACGGCCGCATGATTTCCATGGAGGTGGTTGAGCTAAACCCGTTCCTGGATCAGGCAAACGTCTCGGCTGAACGTGCGGTTACACTGGTGCAAAGTGCTTTCGGTCGCAGTATTTTGTAGTGCTACGTGTAATAACCCAGGCCCGACCTTACAGACGGTGTCGGAGCTGATCGAATTGATGTTCGGCGCAGGGCTGCGGTGGGAACGCCAATGACCTCTTCACGACCCACAGGCGAGGTCATTGGCGTTCCCACCGCATCCCGACAGTCGGCATGTATTTCAGTAAGCGGTCGTGTTGCTGAACAGGTGTTGATCCGGGCGGGCCGATGCCGTCGCCTGTGGCTCGTGAAGACGGCATCGGTCCTCCCGGATCAACACCG
>JAJFKU010000043.1 GCA_021773035.1 Woeseiaceae bacterium | reverse complement strand
CTAAAATCAGCGAAATGGCAGTAAGTTGAGAAAAAACACCGAGTAAAAACAAAAAATCCGGCTATGCCGGATCAGAAAACTCGCATCGACTAAATCGCGACAACAATAACGTCTTCAGCAACGAGTTTTTCAACAGAATAGGCCAGGACTTGCCGCACGCCCTATTCCTAACCGATCTTAACTTTGCATAGATCCTGGTTCCCTCGCAGTTTGCCAGAGGCAAGTACCGGTTAAGTTAATACTGTCAGTGGCAATACAAATTATAGATTCTTTTCGTCGGAATTATGGAGCGCAATAACGTTAATCTGTTGATGCGCCAACTCTAGGGTTGTTAGTCTAAGAGCGTCTACATTTAAGAGTAGTTCAAATGAATCCACTAAGACCAACGTCGACGTCTATATTGGTAGGCCCTAATATCTTATTAATCTTGTTGACACTATTGACTCCCAATGTTGACGCTGCGGAACAAATTCCGCCTATGCAGCGACTTAGCTGGCTGCTTGGCGAATGGAACTTTGAAGATGCGCAGGTGAATGGAAAATATTGGGAGCGTGGTACTCGCGAATGCACTCTTGTCTTAGATGACCAGTATATACGCTGTGAGTCGAAAGGCGTTTCGAATTCAGGCCATGAACGGTCCTACTATTTTATCCTGGGTTACAATTCGATGGACAAACGTTACGAAATGCTTGGTCTGACCAGCAGTTATCCAAGACAAAATCTGTATATTATTACGCCATCAAATGATGGCCACAGACTTGAATTAGTCAATCATTTCTGGACTGGTGAAGGACTTATTCAAAGTAATGAGGCGACTATCCAATACAATGGTGTTGATCAGTACGTATGGGAAATACGCAACGGAGATTTGGATCCCGAAACGGGCGATAGGTCCGTTGGTTTTATTGATACCGTTAGCCGTAAGGAACAACAGAAATAGGGGGTCGAACCGATATCGCGACCTACCAGCGGCCGTTTTTGCGGTAATCTTTCGCGTAGCCGAATCGAAGTTCTCAGCACCGTTTACAGTGAAGTAGTTTATCGCTCTAGCGCGGATTCCTGACAATAACAGGACACCGACTAATCCCGCATTTCCATGACTATTGGTCCTTTTCGAACGGTTCTTATTGGTTTTGTGGACACGCCAGCACGTATGAACACTCTGTTTGTCTCCGAGATTAAATTCGTCAGAGGATTCGTATTCCACGGCGGCCTGTCTGGATACCCTAGACGCCGACAGAGTTCCTCGCGCGCCACTGAGCCAGAAACTAGTAACTGTACGAGCCGGTATCTTTGCTTTGACAACCTGATCTCTTTGCCAGAGTGCAAAATGACGTGTCCCCCTGCCCCATTGGGATTGTCCCGAAACGTCCATGGAGACGCGGTCGGATTTGCTCGGCTCATTCCAAGACCGCCAGATCTCCAACCGACAGCCGCGAGCAAACGGTCTGTAGCAAACGGGAACGACTTAGGCGTAGGGTCAGATGCGTACACCATGATTCTAGACAGGCCCTCAACATCACCGCAGTTGACTCGGACGCATACTTCGACATAGCCCTCAGAAAAAGCGGACTCGATAGGCGGTTCGGCCATCAAGTATTCAATTTCCCTAGATAGCTTTTCTCTGGCAACCGGCTCAAACAGATACATCGTAAGACCAAGTGTTCCCAGAGCCCCTATTCCTCCAATGTTGACCAATGCCCGCCCGTCGATTTCTCGATATCTCAGAACACCATAATCGAGGACGCAACGATTGAAGAGATGCTCGTCGACGATTTGCCGCGTGAAAACAACTGAATCGCGACTCGTGCTGTATTTCAAAGAGTTGTCTGGGCGAGAGGGACCAGAATCGCCAGGCGACCCAACTAATTTTAGGCTGCTGGCTTCCTCGTCGAAGGAAGTCTCCAAGAACATCTCGGCTCTTCCTAGAAACACTAGGTTCCGTGCAGTCGAGAGCCTATGTTTGGGGAGTTTCGATTGCCCTGAATGCACGAAAACCACGTTCACTTTCTTCTTGGATAGTCGCCGCAGAAAGTGAAGGGCGAGCCCGTCCCTTAAATCCAGGTCGCCATCGTATAAGCAGACCAGGGTCGTAGAGCTGTCACCGAGGACCGCCATCACGCGCTGAGTCAGACTCTCAAAAATTGTATGAATCGTATTATCCCAGAAACTTGTCTTATCGATAGGATTATACCAATCGTGCTTTACCAACCCCCGAAGCGCTCGGGCAAGCTAGATCAACTGCCAACGGGGGATTCAAATGACCGAAAAATTTAGAGATGCAGTTATCGTCCCATGCCACGCCGGGTTTGTCGGACAATCCCAGGAAGAGACCATGTTAGCAGCTAGCTATCGAGGTCTTTTCGGAAGTCCACCATATTACAACGCGGAAACAGAAATCCAGCTATATATCGACCACATCAAAGCTGGTTGCGAATACGCCGGGCGCAGATCAGAAGCGCTGTTGATCTTTTCGGGTGGGTGCACGCGGCCTGATTTTGACGTAGCTGACACAGAGGCGACTGGTTATTACAGAATTGCAGAAGCTCACAAATGGTGGGATATCGATCTATGCGGTCGTGTTGCGCTGGAGCAGTTTGCGGCGGGCAGCTTTGAAAAACTACGAAACAGCGTCCGTTACTTCGAGGACCTGACTAAGCGACCCCCAGTTACCGTGACCGTACTCGGGTTTGGGTTTAAGCAAGCGCGGTTCCAATTCCACGCCAAGACGATCAAACGACGCCGGCCATTTGAGTTCAAGTATCTCTGCGTAAACGACCCACCGGTACCGGTCTTGGCGGATTCGATAAAAGGCGAGAAGCGTACCCTTAGCGAATTAAGCAATTCCCGAGAGGCGAAGGCGGAGTCCTATTCGCGAAACGCAGTCAACGCGAGCCGCAAGGATGGGTAATCCGCTCTTAATTTCTGAGACTACCGCCACGTACGGCGGGTCTACGCCGCATGCCACAAGTTGTCACCGAAACTCTTTCGCTCATGTTACTTCATACGCCCCAGGAGACTATCATGCATCATTCATACGAACATTCAGCCAGATCAGGACTGTCAATCGCAGCATTGTTTGGATTATTAATCGCCGGCTTAACTCATGCCGATACCTTGCACTTAACGGACGATACGTTCACCAATCCCAGTTCGACAATCATCAAAGGAGACTTGTTGGAAGTCCGCGTCAGGGATGTCGCTTCAGAAAAACGTGGTTATGCGAAGTTCAACATATCTACGTTATCTTCATCCACAGTAGCTGCTGACGTAGATTCAGCAACCCTCAGATTTTGGGTCAAGGATGTTATCGTTGGTGGCACAATTGAGCTGTACCTTGTCAACGGCGCGTGGGATGAGCAGACGCTGACAGCGAGTATCGCACCGCCAATTGGCTCCGCACCTTTTGCAAGTGTTTCTGTGCTAAGTGAGGACGAAGGCTCTTTTGTCTCAGTTGATGTAACACCTGCCGTCACGTCCTGGCTGTCAGCAAACAACGGCTTGGCGCTGGTAGCAAGTGGGGGCGCTCGCATTGATATCGATAGCAAAGAAACGGAACCGGCCGCCACAGAACTCGAACAAACCAGTAACGCAATGGAAATTGAAGTCGCTTTGATTGGACCGGAGGGACCCCAAGGTCCGCAGGGCGTAGCAGGCAATGACGGTGCCGTAGGTTCTCAAGGAATTCCTGGAAATGATGGTGCCGGCGGTGCTACCGGACCGCAGGGTCTACAAGGCACACAGGGAATTGCTGGCAACGACGGTGCGGATGGTGCTGGGGGACCGCCTGGACCCCAAGGACCAGAAGGGCCTCAGGGGCCTCAGGGAACGTCAGGCTCGCAAATCCCGAACATTTGCCCGCACGGTGATACGATTGCCTACGATACCAATCCCAATGCTTGGGTATGCTCAAGCCACCTTACGCCACCACAGCCTTACAACGTCGGTGATACCGGGCCTGCTGGCGGAATTGTCTTTGCCGTGAGCAATGGTGGGATTTCTGGATTAGAGATTAGTCCCGTTGAATTGGGTCCTTTCCAGTTTGGATGGGGGTGCCGAGGCACACTCATCGACGGAGCCAACAACGAAGCGATTGGATCGGGACAAGACAATACAAACGCGATACTTGCGGGGTGCACGCTTGAAGGGACTCCCGCCAAGCGAGCAGACGAATACTCCCTGAACGGATTCGACGACTGGTTTCTGCCATCAAACCTCGAGTTATATCAGTACTATCAAAATCAGACGTCCCTCCCGTCGCTGCCGTACAACCTCTATTGGGCATCAACGCAGATCAATGCCCAGAGTGCACGCACTGTCGATTGGCTCAACGGTAACCCTTACGGGTGGATAGCGAAAGATACGATAAGTATTGCACCTTTCGGAACTATCGGAGCGCGTGCCGTTCGGGCCTTCTAGCCGTTGTTGGCACGATAGGCTGAAAGCTCTGTTTGACAGGAGGCCCGACCGCGAAGGTCGGGCCTCCCATATTCTTGAGCTGCGAGACCTGCAAAGATATTGGCGAAGGTCACTTATAGGTCGTGCTAATACGATTGTCGATGCTAAAAATGTAACTCCCCGCCCTCGTCGGAAACTGACCATATTGCAACTCGTCAAGGAACAACAACGAGTCGAATCGATTGAACTTAGCAAGTCGGCACCGCAGCGTCGAGGCCACAAACGCATCTGCAAGGAGACCTATCGGCAGATCAATCCGGCAGCGTTATCGGCGGAATCACCGGTAAGCGTTCGAAAGCAGTCGTCCGCGTGCTACGATTAACGGCGTAACGACGGGCTGAAGGTGGCCTATTCTGTTGAAAAACTCCTGCTGATAAACCATCGATGAGATAATGCGTGCGTGTTGATTGGCGGAGTGATGTCCCATGATGGGCAGCAACGACAAACCGCAAGATGAGTTGTTTTACGCGTTTAATCTCGACGAGA
>JAJFKU010000042.1 GCA_021773035.1 Woeseiaceae bacterium | reverse complement strand
CGACCGAGATCTGAATGACATTTTTTGTCAGGTCGACCCCGACTGTTGTTGAATACGACATGTATGGACTCCGTTCTGGTTTTGGTCGACCTTCCAACCTAAGAAATTAGGTTGGAGGAGTCCATACATAGGGTCAGTAGCGGAAGCTAATTATACCCAGAAAGCAGCCGTTCGAGCGGCAGGCTTTGAGGGTGAGGCGGGCCTGGCTATTCACCCAAAACCCGAGGCAGGCCCATCTCGATAAGCCCTGCCCGAGATCGCGGACATAATCACCAGTATGAACGACGACGCGACACGACTTCGCTCTTCTTCACCCTTTGCAGGCATTCTCAGCGATGAGGAAAGAATGGGGATTTATGCAGCGTTCCGAACCTGAAGAGCTGATTCGAGCAAGTGGTGAGATTGTCAAAGACAAGGAAATTGTCATCGTCGGCAGTCATATACAAGTGCTGGGGGAGGTTGGCGATCACACAACTACTTCAAGTACCAGCCATTACTCAAGTTTTCGCTCAATTTTGAGGGCTGGCTGCCGATTAATCATTAAGGCGTTGGAACTTTGTGGAGAACAGCATCATGTCTGCGAAAGCAATGCAGACTGCGGCAGGCTTCGTGCAGCAGCTCGCGGGCGATTTGAACAAGGGTGATCTCGAGCTTCCTATGTTCTCGGGCACGGCTGTGCGTATTCAGAAAGCGTTTCAAGTCGATGAAGTCGATGTTGATGAAGTCGTGCGGCTGATCAGCTCTGATCCTGCCATTGCGGCGCGCGTATTGGAGCTCGCAAACTCGGCAATGGTACGAGGCACAAGACAGATTACTGATCTTCGGCAGGCCGTGATTCGTATGGGGGACAAGCTCATTCAAAGTTCTGTCCTGACCTTCGCGCTTCGCCAGGCCGAACGAAATGAAGGGCTATCGGAACGAACCAGGACGGCGCTGCGGGCGATATGGATAGAAAGCATTGAACTCGCAGCGCGATGCTATGTGATCGCCAAGGAATTTACGAAACTCAGTGCAAACGAGGCACTCCTGGCGGGCCTGCTAAGTGTGATCGGTCGACTGTATATCTTGCTGAAGTCGCAGGAATGCGAGATTGAGGACGATCCGGACCTGGAACGGGTTCTTGCTGATTGGCACCCGGCCATCAGCAAAGCGATAGCAGAAAGCTGGAACATGTCACAGGAACTCGTCGACGCACTGGAAATGCAGCTGGAAACCGATCCACCGCTGCAAGAGCAAGCGACATTGGCAGAGGTGCTGTGTGTGGCGAGGCTGTTCTACCAATACGAACGCTCAAGCGAGGACTTCGTCGCGAGCGACTACCCGTTGGTGCAGCGCCTGGGCATTGCAGACAATGACGAAACCTCGGTAACGCTTGCCGACCATGCAGAAGCACTGGATAGCATACGGCAGGGGCTGCGAGCGTAGGGGCACACTTGATGATCCGGTTTCCCGACTTCTAAAGGTCGGATTGCGGCTCGGGTTCCGGTCTGAGGACGGCCGCGACGCGCTCCTTGTAAGTGCGGTGACAGTCGAGGCAAGCTTCGATCATTCGCTGGTAACCTGAGACCGCAGCGTCACGATCGAGCGCCTGGGCAGCAGCGCTAATTTCCAGGGACAGGTCATGCACGAAGTTATCGAGTTGTTTGAACGCCGCCATGTCCGGCCCCAACTCCGCGGCCACAAGCTGCACCTGTGCTGCGGGAATCTTTGGGTGCTCAGCGATCGAAGTGGCGCCGTGCGCGACCAGCTTAAAGTCATCTGTCAGCAACCCGTCGGAGATTTCGACGAGGTCATTGCGCAGCCCCTGCATGATCTCCTTCAAAGAGGGTGCATCGCCGGTCATGGCCGCCGTGGGTGCAAGGGCCAGCACAAGAACAGCTGCCCGGATGGGTAGTTTTTTATTCATCGCGGTTCCATCTTCTCAGAAATTCCGCTACTCCGTCTACCAGGTCTTTTTCCTCAGCGGTATTGTCGCTGGTAAACGGAGAGGGAGTAGGGCGCTCGTAGTCCAAAATCTTGGCAAAAGTTAAGATCCGAGAGGAGTAGGGTGTGCGGCAATTCCTGACCCTTTACTTGCCACTCAGGTTGAGTGGCTGAATTTTTCAAGACCAGCCGTTCGTCCGGCCAAGCTCAATAGATTGATCTAGAAACCGATCGGCTCGCCAACATACCGATTGTCGACGTCGGCTCATCGAAATAGATAGTTCATGGACGATTTAGTTCGTTGTTTCCTGAGCGTAAATATCCCTGCGTTGAATGTTCTCCAACTGCGACAATCGCTGCGAACAAAAGAGCCAAACGGTCAAGGTTGACCGTTTGGCTACCGTCGGGTAACTCCCTCCAGGGCTAAATAGGGCTAGGTTCCGGAACGGAACTTGAACACCCTAATTCCAAGAGTTACGCCATAGCTGATTTGTGGAGCCTGTGCAGTCCCAGAGCTGGATGTTGGTTCCGTTGGAAGTATTGCCGCCCGAGAGATCAATACACTTGTTGGGATTTTGAGCCGCCCTGAACAATGTAGGGGTTGTGTCGGCATTCACGCCGAACGTCCAGGTCTTGTCCTCGACATTGGCGTCGTCGCATTTGTACAGGTGAATGTTGTTGCCGTTCGCCCAACCGTAATCTTTCTTTACGATGCAATAACTAGGGTCGTCCAGGTTGCGGATGTAGCCGGTAGAACCCTCGAATTTCCACTCTCGATTCTCTTTCGGTGAGCCACTGTCGCAGTCATTCCAAAGATGGATATTCCGGCCGTTCTGAAATGGGTTAGTTGCGACTTGCATACAGGAACGGCTTTCATGGTAGAGGTAGCCCTCATAGGAAGGCGGAGGAGGCGGAGGAGGTGCCACGGGTGGGAGATCCGAAACCGTCGCCACGCAAGCGCCCTCGGTGATATTTTCTAGATAGCCGTTCGGAGCGTGAATGGGGTCATAGCTGGCAGTGTGTACCGTGCCTGGAAAAGTATGCTTTTCCATTGTGAAGAACTCGGCATTGTCGCCTGGCGTCATGTTGCACTCGAGTACATCTGCATTGGCCCAGCCCGTCTCCGGGTAGCCGCTTGACCATAAAAGGGGGGCTCCGCTATAGACCGCCTGAAAGCCGCCGTACGAATGGCTTCTGTCCTCGCTATATACGTCTAATCGCACATCCAGGCATTTTCCACCGTAGCCACAGTCGACTAATGCACCCGGTGGAATGCCGAACTCCGATCCCTCCAACTGTGTCTTCTCCTCGATCGATAGCATGTGAAACGCAAAGTCACCTTTCGCTGTTTCGCCCGGTGCTATTGTGTACCACTGCCCGCTACTACAGGTATCGGTATTAAACGCGATTCCTTGGCAATGTACCGACACTGTTTGATCGCCGTTATTGGTGATCGACCAATACGGCGCGATTGTGTCGTCAGCTAAAGCGCCAAGCGGGATTAGAAGAAGTGCGGCAAACATCGTCACAAATTTGAATTTGTTCATTTTGATTTCCTTAAATGTTGTGGTTGTTACTGTCAATGGCGCAGACGGATCAGAAAATGCAACATCTAACTTCAACTGAATGGCAAGTTTTGGGACAGCTTCAATAAAACTAGTGGCAAGTACTGGCCGACAGTAGTCAGTCCTGACCCTTACTTCCCGTTGTTAGTGAGCCGCAGCTTCCACAAAATCCGGCCGCTGGCACGCCAGGTTTTTCTCAGGCAATTAGTCAGCCGTCCGTCAGAAATTCGGTCCTGCCAGTCTGCGGAGCAAACAAGCAACGATCACTTTTGAGCTGTCTTAGGACCTGCATAGCGCCTGTCACGAAGATCCTCGACTAGTTGCTTTCTAGTGCTGGCAGAGTACTCGAGTGGCGCAACAGGCATAGCTGCTACCTACCCAGTAAACTCTCTGATGAAATGGATACAATAATCTTACCCTTGGCGTGCCCAGTCTCCAGATGGTTGAAGGCCTCAGCGATGTTTTCGAAGGGATAAACTCTGTCAATAACCGATCGCATAGTGCCCGAAGAAAGAAGTTCTCGGAAAAATTCCAGATCACCTGGTGTCTGCTGAGCCATAAAGATGGCAGCGCGCTGTGATCCAAACTTAAAAGCGATCAGTGAACGAAGCATGTGCGGAACCGGTCCCAATACTCGACCTTTCGGTGCACCAACCACGATGTAGGCGCCAGTATCGGAAAGGCAGCGTTTGTAGTGGGCGATCTTTCTGTTGCCAATACAGTCGAGAATTAAGTCGTATTCATTGACGTTTTTCGTGAAATCGTCGGTTGTGTAGTCGACGACGTGCTCCGCTCCGAGGCTTCGTATCAAATCAACATTCTTCGTACTGCATACACCCGTCACTTTGGCACCCAGTATTCCTGCCAATTGCACTGCGTAGGTGCCAACGCCCCCGGACGCGCCATTTACGAGTACGTGCTGTTCGGATCTTAACCGTCCATGATCGCGCAGGCCTTGCAGAGCAGTAAGTGCGCCAACAGGGACAGCCGCCGCCTCCTCAAATGACACATTGGGTGGTTTCTTGACCAGCGTAGCCCGTTCTGCGGCTACGTAATCGGCGAAGGCTCCCTCTGCACAACCCAATACTTCGTCGCCCGCGACTAAATCGTCTACATTGTCGCCAACAGACTCGACCACGCCCGCGACATCGATCCCTAGAAGTCGAAAATTGGGTTTCCGAACTCCACCGGTCATCCTCATGAGCAGCGGAGTGCCCGTCAATTTATGCCAATCGTACGGGTTGACCGATGCAGCTCGCACCGCGACGACGACTTGGTCCGGCCCGCAGACCGGACGCGCAATCCTATTAATTTCAATTACTTCACCGGATCCGTAGCGGTCTATGGTGGCTGCGCACATTGTTGTCATTGCTATCTCTCCAGTCAGCTGTCTTGGTTGGTCGGAATACGGTACGTACAGTGTACGTAAACTTGAAGAAGATTAACGTACGCTGTACGTTTGTCAACCCTAGTCCTGAGATTTATCAAAAATGACGAAAAAGAAGCCGTCTCCAGTCAGGCACCTAAACAAGGCACAGATTCTTGAGGCTGCTATAAGCTATGCCGATCGGCACGGCGCCGACGCGCTTTCCATGCGCAAGGTGGCGGACCAATTGGGGTGCGGGGTAATGTCCCTTTACAACCACGTTGCCAACAAGGACGAAATGCTGGACGGCATGGTTGATTCTGTTGTGGCAAAAATCGAGTTGCCCGCGCTGGAACACAACTGGAAGGAAACCATGCGCCGCACCGCCGAATCCGCGCATACGGTTCTGCTGATCCACCCCTGGGCCGTGACTGAATGGTCAATGCGCGTACCAGGACCGGTGCGAACCCGTTACATGGATGCGATACTCAAGGTGTTAACAGAGGCGAAGCTGCCGCCCCGAACTGTCTATAGCGGCTACCATGCCATAACCATGCATATTGTTGGTTTTTCCTTGCAAGAAATTGCATATACAAAAATACTAAAAACAGATCTCGCCGAATTGGCCAGCGACTTCATTGAAACTATGTCCGATGCTTACCCGTACATGGTTGATCATGTGCGAGCGCATCTAGATGACGAATGCGACGGCGATGAGTTCGGTTTCATACTCGATCTCATTCTGGATGGCCTGGAGCGATCTGGTGGGCAACCAACATAACAGCGAACACTGGCGGTGTCTCTGTCCAGGCAAGAGTCTGAATCCCCGAATGAGTCGGAGGGAAACTGTTGAGATAACGCTACTGCGGACGCTTCCTTCGGCAACCCCAAGAAAGACCGCATCAAGAAGCACATACACAGCAACCGAGATCCTGCAACGAACCACGTTTTGGATTTCACCGAGCGCTTCTACACGGCCCTCGCGAGCGGCGAGTTTCGGGAAAAACGCCAATTTTGCAGAAGGGAAGTATTGGCCGGTGATTAGTGCTGACCCTGAGTTGGCGCTTGCACTAGGGGAAAGGGAGGGCTAATTCGCTTCTGTTTGCAAGACCTTCACGACCCTGAGCATGGCCTCATCGAGCCTGATATCACCGGCGAGGTAGGCCGGAATGCCGGCAGACAAGGCCTCGTGGTAGCCAGCAAAAATCTCCTCATCGTGCATCAGCAGGCTGTGTTCGACACCTTGTTCGGCCAGCCCTTCCCGGGTGGCTGCTCCTGACAGATAGAACAGCACGCCGTGCCAGAGCCCTCGCGGAGGCTCCATGTCTAGTTCATTCGCGGCGGCCGCAATGGTTTTTGCCACGGCAGAGTTGTCTGGATCGATCAGTGCATGCGAAGGCTCGTGGAAAAGCAACTCCAGCCACCCACCCGGTGGCCAGCTGTTGTCAGGGCCGCCCTGTCGCGAGGTGATGACGGCATGGGTGGGGTGGGTGGTGCAATAAGCGCCAGCCCAGTTGGCGTCCCAGGTCAGGTCGACCCGAATGGGGCCGTCGGGCCATGGCTCGTTAGCGAGGTCCGCAATGCGGTCCAACACGTCGTTCTCCAAGGCGCGGATGAGGCTCTCATTCCAGGCCCAGACACTGCGGTTCTGGTCGTCATGGCGAGGCCAGTAGTGACTGCGATACACTGGCGCCGCAGCCTCCAAGCGAGCCCGGTGTTCTTCCGTCACCGCCGCATGGTCAGGGACATCGTCTGGTCCGTACCGGATCAGCGCCCGCTTGATGTTATACATGCGCTCATCAAGAAGCAGATCCCTGTCCGCGAGGTGTTCCCGGTACCAGGTGATGGCGTCATTCATGGCTTGCCACTGTGCGCGGCTCAGCGACCGCCCCCGGGGCAGTTTTGCGTCATCCGGCTTCTTAGCTTGGGCATACAGAAAATGGTGTAGGTTGACCCAGAGGTTGCTGTGAAATTCATAGCGATCCGTGGCGGCAATCAGTGATGAGTCGGCCTGTTGAGTCTGCGCCACAGGCACCGCAACCCACAGCGCAAGCCAGAGACACAGTAGCTGAATTGAGTTTTTTATTACGCTGTTCATGACGTTGGTCAGTGTAAAGCCCTCATTAAACTACTGAACGGCATACAGCGGCAAGTTCTCCCATACTTGTCATTCAGATCAATCTAAAAACGAACCTGTGCGCATACCGGCGAATTGTTGGGCCGACGGTAGTATGATTTGAGCATGGGAGGAGTGCGAATGTCATCGATATTTGGGAAGAAGAAGGCTGAGGAGAATAGTCAGCCCGGCAACCGCAAGATGTATGCACTGAAATTCTTGAATACAGGTGATCTAATTTCTAATGATTTGCCTACATATGAAAAACTAAAAGACTGTGCGAAAAAATCGTTAGTGTCCTCTGATTTAAGAGACATCGTACGCTATTTTGATTTAGTTAAACAATTGACGACTGATGCATGGCCTGAAGAAACGAACCCTAACGCTTTAAATGGGGAGCCGGAAGGTAATGTTTATGGTTTGAGTCAATTAACAGATTTACTTATTCAAACGACAAATCAATTTCCTAAAGGGAAAAATGTAGAGTTTGGCTCACTCATAACAGGAAGCAATAACTTTCTTCTAGATCAATTCACATTACCCAAGACTCTAGGTATTGATAGTAAGAAACGTGGAGTATTGGATGCAAAGATTAGCCGTAGTTTTGATACCTTAGCTATCTTAGCCTTGCGGCATTCAGATGAAGGTGTGGTTCTTGGGGTACTACTAAATGCTGTTGACATGGATACAAAAATTGATGGCTCTGAATCTGATATTGAACCGGCTGCGCAGTTAGGTAAGAAAGATCTCAACTATCCAGGCTATAGAGATGTACCACACAATGATCTTTTTATTGAAGCTGAGCACCTTGTTTTACCCATTGGCCTGGGATTGTCTGATTATTTAGCAAAAGAGCAAAGGCAATCATTAGGCCTTTCTGAGGGCCAGCAACTAAGTAATGAAGAATTAGGAAATTTAATACATCAATCAAAAAATACAATTACAACAAACTTACGAAACGTTCATGAAAATATTTGGGAACAATATACTCTGCTACAAAAAAGCGGCACACCAGACAATTCGTTAGACATTGATGTTTACGGAACAAGTATTTCTTGGCACCCAAACAATGCCTACTACAAGCGTGTTTTAGGAGCGAACAAATTTGCTACTGAACAGTTTCGAAATGGTGTGTTTTATGACATTCACCTGCACAACGCCTACACTGATCAAGAGATTGAATCGGCGCGTCGGCGCGGTACTGCATTACCTGAAATGTTAGACATTGTCGGTCGAGACATTCATATGTACCCTACTCCTAGCGATATAATGAATACCGTACATATTGCTCATCAGCTACAAGATTTTTTAGATCTAGACACAGTTAAGATCGGCGGCGCGATTCTGTCTTTGACTGAAGAAGAATAGTCATTCGTGTGCGGCAAGTTGCAGGGCGTCCACCGAGAGAATGAACGGGAAGGTTTGGCCGTTAGATGTCGATGTCTCGTGATATCTTGAGCGCGTCGTCAAGCTCGAGTCCAAGGTATCGAACCGTGTTTTCAATCTTCTTGTGTCCGAGCAAGAGCTGGCAAGCGCGCAGGTTTTGTGTCTTTCGATAAACGAGAGTTACCTTGGTTCTCCTGATCGAATGTGTAGCAATGGTAGCTGGATCAGCTCCGACTACTTTGGCGAATTGCTTGATGATTCTCGAGTATTGACTCATCGATAGGCGCCTCGAATTCGAGTTCCGACTTCGCCACAAGAAGTCTCTTGGTGAGAGTTTCGCCTCTTTGATCCACGCATTAACTGACGTTCGAGTTGCATCAGTTATCTCGAATGTCACCGGTACTTCGGTCTTCTTTTGAACGATCGTCGCTTGTTGGAAGACCATGCTTTCGGAACTCACGTCCGACACACAGATATCCAAGAGATCGCACGCTCGAAGTTTACTGTCAATCCCGAGGTTGAATAATGCAAGGTCTCGCGTTCGTCCCATTAACTTCAAGTATTGTCGAGTCTCCCAAACATGGCCTGAGCTGAAGGGGCGTTTTGGACCTACTCGTTTACCCTTTCTCGGATTCTGTCGCCGGCCATAGCGCCTTTCGGCGGCGCAAGGGCTCGTGGCCATTGATTGTGAAATAATTCTAGGTGTGCCGTTCTGATTCTCCATTTGATTTTCCGTTTTCTGCTATCGGCACAGACGTATGCCGTATTGCGACCCAGTTTTAGAAAAGAGGTTGTGAAGTTCGCATGAAACCTGAAGAAATTTCCGCCCGACCTGTAGATACAAGCTATCTTCTAGTGGTTATGCCACCTCAAAATAGTCGCCCTGACTTCAATGTGTATTCGTGCCAGATTGTCAACGTAGCGGCTCGTTTCCCTTATCCCGAGTTAATCAGGCCGATGAAGAACAGTGTCGAGGCGCACATAGCTGCGCCGGCGCGCTGTGAGTTTAACTTGGTCCAGCGTTCCAGATAGTGAGCCCAAAGATCCAGCGATTCCGGGTTTTCTCTCTCTACTCCAGCCAGTTTGTTGTTCAATGGAACATTACCCAGGACCGTTACCAACCATGTTCCTCCAATGTACGCAACCGCTCCGCCGAGCAAGTAGGGCGAACGTGCCGTTTCCCATTCGGCGATGGAGATGATCGCGAGGATTAGACAGATCAATGCGGTGCCCATGAATACACCGAGGAACCCGCGATTTAACACAGTGACATTGATGGTCTGCATCGCAAACATCCCTTCAGGAGCTGGAACGCGTTGCAGCGCCTTCATGATGAAATTGGAAAAGGCGAAGAATATGCCGCTTATAAACGCGCTGCCGAAAATGGCGGCGAAAATCGCAATAGTCATTAGCGTGCTCATGCGACTGCCTCCGTACTTTCGGAATGCCACACGCCACGCGCCGCGATCCGACGGGTGAACGCCGAGAAATCTGCAGGTTCCCGACCGAGTGCACGCTTAACACCGTCTCCAAGATACGCATTGCGGCCATCGAGTACAGTATCGAAAAGATAGTTCAGCAGCCAGGCGACGTCCTCGGTCACCCCAGCGTCAGCTACACCTTCAGCAAACGCTTCAGACGGAATCCGCACAAACTGCACGCCTCGGTCTGCGGCCTCAGCTATTTCATCGGACAGTTCCGAGAATGTGAGTAGACGCGGCCCAGTAACTTCATAGATCTCGTAGGCATGGCCTTCTTCCGTCAATGCGGCTGCAGCAACATCCGCGATGTCGTTTACATCGATAAATGGTTCAGCAACATCTGCGGCAGGAAGAGCGATAGTGCCGTCGAGGACCATTTGGAGAAATTCGCCTTCGGAGAAATTTTGCATAAACCAGCTGGATCTGACTATCGTCCATTCGATATCGCTCGCTTGAACAATCTTCTCGCAAGCCTGTGCTTCCTCCTCTCCACGCCCCGACAACAACACCAGTCTCGTAACACCCTTAGCGACGGCTTTGTCGACAAAATGTTGAATCGAGTCGGTGGCACCGGGGACAGCAAGATCCGGGGCGTAGGAAATATAGACAGAACGAACACCATCCAATACCACGTCCCAGTCTTCGGGTTTTGCCCAGTCGAATGCTGGACTGCCGGATCTCGATCCGGCTCGTGTCGGAACTCCACGCGACTTAAGGCGCTGAATGATTCGTCGCCCCGTTTTTCCCGATCCGCCCAATACCAGCGTTAACCCGCTCGAATTTTCGTGTGTGTCTGTAGATTTACTCATGATTAACTCCTCCAAAAGTTTGCGAAAGACACGATGGTCTTCGCGAAATCCTATGATTTTCTGCTGGGCTGCTCGCACAGCCAGCTAGCGGTGAGGTACGTCAATGCAGGCATGATTACGTAAGTCATTAGCACGACGATCGACGCGACCACCGCGCTGACGGTTAGTAGGCGTGCACCAATGAACACCGACGACAGTGCGGGTGGTATATAGTAGACGGGAGCGAGCAGACCAACGAATGCCAGTAGGGCCTGCTTGTATCGCCTCGGTTGACCGCATTGCTGATTAAGTTCTTTAGTGCCAATGTGCATTGGGTTCTCCAGATGTTTTCGTATTGGTGACGTAATCCAGGAATCGAACGTAAAGTCCGAATGACCTATGCGGCTGCACTTTCGCGGACTTGACTGACCAGAATCGACCAGTCCATTCCAAGCGCCGTGTATACGTCTGGTGCCTTAGGTGAAGCGTTGTCCCCGAGAATTTCGATCATCAGGGTGGCTGCGTCCGCTGTAACAACACCGCTTTGTATCAGCCTGACAATTCCGGTTTCCCGTTTGGTCATATCGAATGTTCCGCATGCATCCACCGCCACGTAGGCTTCAAAGCCTTCTCTTGCTGCGCGCATTGCGGGAAACGCCGCGCAGACTTCTAAGGAAAGTCCGGCGAAAATTAGTTTGTTGCGGCCGGTCGCTCGAATCGCGGCCTCCACTCGCGGATCGTCCCATGCATTCACCGTTGTTCGATCGATAAAGCTCTGCCCAGGAAGCGCTGCTTGCAGTTCGGGAATAGCAGGACCCCAAAGCATTTCGGAGGACGTCGTCGTCGTCACGATTGGGAGGTCGAGTGCGCGTGCTGCTTTGGCCAAGCCTACAATGTTGTTTTTAAGCTCCGCGATCGAATAGTCGCGGATACCCGTCATAAGGCCGACTTGGTTATCGACAAAAATCACAGCCGCATTGTTTGCGGTGAGTGGCTCGGGATTGTGTGCGGGGGTAGACATCATTTTCTCCTTAGCAAAAGTTGGACTGTTACTAGTAAGGGCCAATTGATCCGCTCAATCGAGGAACCCGAATCGACCCTCGTCAAAGGCATTGTTGATCGACTCGATTTCCTCCATCGATCCCATCACAAAGGGGCCCTGCTGAACGAATGGTTCCTTTATCGCCTGGCCGTCGAGTAAGGCGAATTGAGCTTGAGAGTGATTGCTGGCGGTAACTCGCACAGTTAATGAGTCACCACCCTCAGAGTTGTCTATTGCGATCGCCTGACCCTTTCGCAGTCTTGCGTCGTTCGCCAATACGGCAACGTCGATATCTCCATCAATCGCGTGTACCCAGGCATTTCGACCGCCGGTGAGTTCGTGCTCGAAGCTGCCGTTGTCAACCAGCTGACCGTCGAGAATTGTCATATGCAATCCGGGAGATTTAGCGCCTTCAACACCATTGGACTCACCGAGAGCCACACGAACGCTGTGCTGGCTGCTACTAATCACAGGCATGTCCTGCCCCCGAACTAACAGCGAAGAAGGTTCTTCGTAACGGAACTCTTGTGGGACGTTGACGAATACCTGGAGGCCGTGAATTCGTGAACCTTCTCTTGGGGATTCGTTGTGTAATGCACCACGACCAGCCTTCAACCAATAAAGATCACCTGGAAAAAGATCGAGGTCGTTGCCGAGCGAATCGCGGTTATAGAAGCGTCCCTCACTGTCCAGAAAGATCAGCGAAACCGCTGAGAGTCCCGCATGAGGATGTGTGCCAAATGTGTCCTCTGTCATGACGTAGTGATCGACCAACACCAAAGGATCCATTGCCGGGCCTACGTCCCGCGCTCTAAAGCTCTGTGCCGAAAAACCACGCCCGATAGACAGTGTCTCCCCGTAGACTGGTCTGGCTACGGTCTTCTCCTTGCCTGCCTTTTTGTTCAAAACCGGATCAGTTGCCCTGCTCATGTCATGCCTCGTGATACTTGTCGTAATTGGTGAACAAAGTATAAGAACGGAACAATGGTGAGCAGAAGGCCCAAAATTTGAATTCATTGTTACAAAAATGGAACAATATGCGGAAAGAGAGCGTTCTAATGGAAAAGACAGATGCCAAAACCTGATCTAAACGACTACTTCTACTTCGTGCACGTGGTCGAGAAGCGTGGATTTTCGGCGGCATCCGAGGCGCTGGGCCTGCCCAAATCTCGCCTAAGTCGGCACATCCGACAGCTCGAAGAGAGAATGGATGCACGACTGATTCAGCGGACGACAAGACAATTCAATGTCACAGAGCTTGGAGAGACTTTCTACGCTCACGCTCGTACGGTCGTCGATGAAATGGAAAAAGCAGAGAATGCCGTGAGGCGAAAGAAGAACCTCCTGTCGGGGAACGTCACGATCAGTTGTTCGGTTGGCGTGGCCCAGTTTGCAATGAAGGAACTCATTGCGCGATTCCTTGCGGAGAATCCGCTGGTCACTGTTTCTCAGCAGGTAACGAACCAGAATATCGATATGGTTGCCTCGGGTGTTGATCTGGCAATTCGTGGTCATTCAGCGGCATTACCCGATTCATCGCTCATTCAACGACCTCTCGCCCAAGTCGAGTGGCAGCTGTTCGCCGCGAGCGACTACGAGGATCAGCACGGATCCCTGGGTGACCCGTCGGATATCGAAAACCATCAGACGCTCGCGCTCGGCTGGCAATCACCACGTGGAAAATGGGAACTGGAGAGGCAATCTGGCGAAAAGCTGGCCGTAGAGATTACGCCCAGACTGAAAAGCGACGACATGTCCACGCTCAAGCATGCCGCAACAGGCGGGGCCGGACTTGTTGCTCTGCCGGCCTATACTTGCCGAGATGAACTTGAGAACGGCCAACTACGGCGTGTATTGTCGAGTTGGCACGCCGGAGCCCCTCAACTCAGTCTGGTTGCGCCGATTCGAAAAGGTCGGCCCCAGGCCGTCGTTGCGATGCAAGATTTTTTGATCGCCGAGTTTGCCAACGCGGTAGCTACTCCATGAATGTTAGAGGCGTCTAGTTCGCCCACACCGTCACCATATTCCACGTGGTGATCGCCATTCACGAGCGACGAGTTTTGGCCTATTCTGTTGAAAAACTCGTTGTTGTAAAGCGTAGATGAGATAATTGCTTTGTGTTGATTGACGGAGTGTTCTCCGATGATGGGCAGCAGCGATAAGCCGCAAGACGAGTTGTTTTACGCATTTAATCTTGATGACA
>JAJFKU010000041.1 GCA_021773035.1 Woeseiaceae bacterium | reverse complement strand
CGGTTCGTGAAAGATGAACCGCCGACGATAACTCTACCGTGGTAATGCGAGGATCCTGGATGAGCGCGGTGAGTATCGCGATATCGTAGCTGTCGAAGGTCTTCTTCGGGGGACGAGTCATTACAGGCTCTTTGATCAGTGTGGTCAGATTCATGGCACAAGTTGACCAAATAGACGAGCGGTCAGTCTTTTCGAGAACCTAATGAAGTGTTGATGATTTCCTGATGATGCATCTTTGCCACGCACGGTTGAGGGGGGGGCTGGAGCCCGGGCCGGGCAGGTCGTTCGAGTGTGAGGCTCAGACGCGAGTAGCTTGCCCGCTATTTTGGCGGTATCGTGTAGGCCTGAATGAAAAGTCCAAAAACGACAATCGTGGCCGGACTGCTGGTCTTTGGATGCTGTATAGCCATGGCTGAGGAGGGCGGCGAGAGCAGCGCGCCGGAACTCGTCCTGCTGCTTGAAGAGGCCCGGGGCGAGCTTGCCCGCGAACAGGCTGAGAGCGCCAGGCTTGAACATCTGTTCGAGACTCAGGAGGCACAGCTCGCCGCCGCTCAAGCCGAGTTGGACGAATGGCTCGGCGTGCTGAAGGTCTTTTTTGGCGTGCTGCAAACCGTCGCCGAAGATACCCGGGCCCGATTCAGTTCTTCGTTGACCAACTTACAGTTTCCCGATCGGGAGGCGTTTCTTGTCGAGTTCGCGAGCGATACGATGCTGGCATCGATCAATGATGTCGAGCACCTGTCCTACGAACTGCTGCGTGATATCGCGGAGTCGGGCAGGGTTGTGCGCTTCCAGGCCGTCGTGACCAAAGCGAACGGTGAACAGTCGAAGGAAAGCGTCGTTCGCGTCGGTACATTCAACGTCGTCTCGGATGCGGGTTACCTGGGCGTTACTCCAGACGGCCGGCTTGAGGTACTGGCGCGCCAGCCAGACAGCCGCTTTACCGACAGTGCAAAGAACATGGCCAACGCGACTGGCGGCGTTGTGGTGTTCGGCCTGGATGTTGCACGCGGCGGTACCCTCGGTCTCCTGCAGGAGACCGGGACAAGCTTAGAAAGATGAGGAGTAGCCCCTGCGACATACCGTGAGAATGATAGCAACACTGACGCTGTTGGGCATTGCCTGTTTCGGCACGACCGCAGCGATCGCCGACGGCGATTACGAAGGTGTCGAATTCAGACGGTGGTCGGTGCTTGTTTCGGATCTTGATCGGACCATTCATCTCTATCGCGATATTCTGGGGCTGGAACTCGGCGACATCTCGGTTGATCCCGACACCTCTTATGTCTACGAAATATTCGCTATCGATCCAAGTATCACGACCCGGCATGCGACATTTCATGCGGGTGAGAAGAAACGGGTTCTGTCGGTAGTGGAAGTGCGGGATCAGGATTTACAGAAATCACCGCTAACGCCAAGAACATCAGTTGCGCTGTTCAATGCCAACGGCCGTTTCGATGCGATTGTCGAGCAGCTCAGGGACGAGGGGTTCGAGCTGATGTCGCCGCATCGACTTGGGAAGGAAGGGGTGGAGATTGGTTTCCTGGATTTCGATGGCCATCTCTATGCATTGTACGAGTATCCGTATGCTGGAGAAGACTTCGCCGAAATGCTCACGGGACCGGTGCCTGGGCCGCCAGAATAACCGCTTACCGACAACCGCCAGTATTGGTTTGAATGAAAAAGACGTCCCAAAGCTCAGTATTTTTCAGGACAGCCGGGGTCATCGCGACCGGGCTGCTGGCCTATGTTCTGGAGTATGGATTCGGCTTGAACGAAACGCCTCTCAGGTATGTCGTGTACCTGATTGGCATACCGATACTCATACTCTATGCGCTGGCAAATGCGCCGGTACGCCTCACTGGTCGGTTGAAGGGGGCCAACTCGCTGGAACGTCATGGTCAGGAAGTCCCGGGTCCTCGCGACGCCTTGTTCAATATCTGCATGATCATATATGGGGGTGTATACCTGAGCGCCTTATTCCGGGTTCGTCCCAGGGATTTCGACCGTTTCTTTGAAATATTCATGGTGCTGTCGCCGGTTGAGTTGTTCTGGTTGGCAGCGCCGATCACGGTCTTCTGGTGGTATCGGCAATCGGTGATCAAACGCAGAGTACGTTAGTCACCGAGAGGTTTCTTCACCGCATACGGTTGCGCCGTTGCTTTGAAGCAATCGCCCGGGGCAACGGTGCCAGGTACAGACTCACCGCTTCTTCTCAAACACGACGTGGACCGATACTCCACGAACCACCACCGCTTTGTTGTCGACATATCGCGGTGCGTAGCGATACTGGCTGACCGCCTCGATAGCTGCGTCCTCAAGTGACTCGTAAGCCGCACCGGGCGTATCGCCGGGGCGGGGGATGCCCCGGCTGCCGACTTCAGACTTTGTGCTAAAGCGATTGTCCGATTCGACAGCGACCGGGTTGATAACATGCCCCTGCTGGTCGATGGAAAAC
This sequence comes from Woeseiaceae bacterium, assembly GCA_021773035.1. GTDB lineage: Bacteria > Pseudomonadota > Gammaproteobacteria > Steroidobacterales > Woeseiaceae > UBA1847. The sequence continues at coordinate 48,062 of JAJFKU010000041.1, read as the reverse complement.
TCGACGACTACGTAACCCTCGATCCCCCGCTCCCGAAACTGCTCGGGATAAGCCGGGTTGACTGTAATGAGCGGTACGAGATCCTGGTTCGTTGCAAACTGCATTTCTCGACCGATGCGCTCGGCGTACTCGTCGACTTTGTCGAGCTCCCGCTTGGTATTGTGGGCCTGGACAAGAAGTGCCATCGACCGCAAGCGGTTTATGCGCTGTACTTCCGAGTCGCCCTGAAAATGCGGCAACGACCGCTCGAGATAAGCCATCGCGGCCCTGGTATTGCCCTTGCCTAATCGTATCTTGCCAAGATAGAAGGCCGCGGCACCGCTGCGAATGTCAGGCGAGGGTAGTGCCGACTCATAGAACTCGAGAGCGTCCCGAATGCGACGGTCACCGATGTCGGACCGGGACAGGTCGTAGAGACGGGCACCCGTTTCCATTGATAAATCCGCGTACTCGAGACTGTCTTTGCCGTGGTGACGGGCAACAATACCCAACGCGCGCTTGTAGCCAGAGTAGTGACGTCGTGCAAAGCCGGGATGTCCGCCCCACGCATCGGCCGCCGCCTTGATCGTTTCGAGTAGTTCGAGCGAGTGCTTTCCGTGGATTTGCTCCAACAGCTGCAGTGCGTCGAGTAAAACATCATGAGCCTCGTAGTTGCGGCCGGCCTGAAATAGTATCGTGCCGTAATTGTGCATCAGCATCGCAAGGCGCTCATCGCTCTCCGGCAGGAACGCCTGGCCGATCTCCAGGACCTCGCGCGCCGTGTCGAGTTTTGCAGCGACGTCACTGCCCGATCGTATGCTCTTATGCAGCTCCCACGCGGTATTGAAGGCTTCGGCCTGCGCACTGTTCTGAGCGACGGCGGTTTGTGCATACAGGGCAGCGCTAACTGTCAGGACGGCACAAACGAGAGCACTGTTGCTGTTTTTCAGTCTCAACACAAAAGCCCCAGGTTGTCGGGCTTCGATTTTAACCCGCTTCGGCGGCGGAGATGAAGTGACGCGACTGTATGACCGGATTCGACCGGTCTACGTACAGTTACCCGGAATCCAGCTTCCTGCCTCATCGGGAGTAAGCCCCAGGCAAATACTGGAAGCGCATTGATTATTGTTTGAACAAGTATCGCCGGATGTACCAGCACCGGCACCCGGCATACATTGATTCGTGTGTGATGTGCCGTTCCCTCTGTCACAGTAGCCGGACTGGCAGTCCGGGTTTTGCAAGCAGAACTGACCAAGAGGTCGTTGAGTGTCGCAGACACCCGCATTCCAGCTTCCATCCGGGTTGGGTGTGAGACCGGCGCAATTATTCGAGACACACTGATTGTCATTACTGCAGGCATCGCCGCCTGCTCCGCTGGACGCTGCGGGCATACAGCGGTTGGTATGTGACGTGTTGTCACCCGTGTCGCAATACCCCGAGTTGCATTGGCCATTGGCTGTGCATGCAACCGCCAGGCCGCGTTTCACGTCGCATTGTCCCGGTGTCCAATCGCCAAAATCGTCCCGCACGAGTCCGGCACAATTGTCTGAGGCGCATTGATTGTCGTTGGAACAGGTATCCCCTGTAACTCCCGAAAGTGGCAGCGGCATACATTGATCCGTCCGTGACGTCCCGTCGCCGGTATCACAATAATCAGAATCGCATTGTTGATTCAGAGCGCATTGGGATCCCAATCCAAGCTTGGCATCGCACAGTCCCGGTAGCCAGTTGCCGGCGCCGTCACGCATTAGTCCATTACAATTGAATGACGTACACTGATTGTCGTTGGAACACGCTTGCCCGTTTGCACCGTCACCTGCGGCAGGCATGCACTGATCGGTTCTTGAGGTTCCCAGGCCGGCGTCGCAGTAGTTTGAGTCGCACTGTCCGTTCGCAGAACAGCTTGCGCTCAATGCTCTTTTGACCTGACACTGCCCGGGCACCCAGTTGTTAAACCCGTCTGTGACCAAGCCTTCACAGTTTTCGGATTCACACTGGTTATCGTGGGTACACAAATCACCAACAATTCCGGCATTTGCACCGGGCATGCACAATTCAGTTTTGGACGTGCCGTCACCGCGATCGCAGTACTCGGATTCGCACTCGTCGTTGTTCTGGCATGCGCCCCCCAACGCAGCAGGGGCCATCCCGTGTTCTGCGAACACCGCTAGTATTTCGGCGTAGCGGTTCGCGTGACCGGTATCAGGGTTGTTTTCGATATAGTCGAGCATTGCGTAGGCCAGTTGGTGGATACGATGTCCACGATTGATCGACAGCGCGTGCGTGAATGCGTTGGCCATGAAGTCATTCGCTGTCGCACTGCTGGGCCAGGTGACCGTTAGTCCGCCGGCACTCGTACCCCATAAGGCCTGTTCAAATGCCTGCCAGAGTGGCCGCCCCATTCTTTCATCCGTGATGCCACATTGATTACGCCAAAAAGCATTGGCTCCGGCGAAAACAGGAGTTGCGGCTGCTGGCGTGGCCGTTGTCTGAATTTCATGCACGAACAGGCGTTCAAACGTATTTGCGATGGCCTCCTGGAACGATCGTTTGGCACAGTTGGTAACATCAAAAGCATCGAGACCAAGAAACCCGATATCCATATGGCCGAATACGTAGCCTGCCGCATAATGACCGTATTCGTGGGCAATTAAGTCAACGTCTACTGTACCGGCCAGAAAGTGAAGTCTTGCACCTTCGTGTTGCCACGCCCGCATACAGCCGTCCTGAGGGTCGGGGAAGCAACCAAGATCGCGAAACGAATTTCGTGTCAACAAGTCCGGAGAGACGGAGTTGGTTGCGACGTCAGGGCTGGTAGCAGGCATACCCGGCGGCGTGATCCACAGGTGAGCGATCGAATAATCGCGTGCCTCCTTGACCCAGTAATAGATTGTCTGTTCTTCATAGCGACTCAAGTTCGTAACATTTGTCTCTGTAAATGACGGAGGCGTACAGCTTGGTTCAGCGAGGCGTTGCGGCCCACCCTGATTCCCGGCTATCTCGCTTATCGCCCAGTCTGGATCGTCCGGTGTGATGTACTCCAAACGGTATTCGCAGTGGTTGGAGTGGTTGAGAACGCTGATTTCCGTTTGGAAGGTGGTCGGCGTTCCAGCAGGGTCAGCTGCGACGATGTTCACCGTGTCTACGGTTACGGTGACGCATCCACCCAGGTACAACGATATTGCGGCAACAAGTGATCGCGCCCAGTTGACTTTGCGGCGATTGATTTCTCGCCGGGGTACGTCTGAGCCAGCTATGCCAACCATGTCATTCGGTCTTCGCGCGGTAGCCATGGAGTGATTTCACCCGAGGTAGTGCACCGTCGAGGTGCGTTATTATTAGTCTTTCTCTACCCAAATATAGTCAACTTTCACGGCCGCGCCATGTTTACGCATCAATAGACACCATCTGCGTCAACTTTGTACGGCGTGCAGGTGGCGCGAAACCAGCAGTTTCGGTTTCTGCTTGCCTGAGCGTTCTCGCTCTCAGCACTAGGCGAGCGGAGATTCCTGACCCTTTAGTCGGTCGAAATCGCGTATCGTTCGGCTTCTTCCGGTTTACTCCATGCGGCATACAGCCCGTGAACGCGCCGCTGTATTCCCAGCGTCCCCTCGTGATCCTCGCCGCGAGCGGCACGTGATTTTGCAAGCGCGTCGAGTAGCATTGTTTCCGCGATCTCGAACTCGCCGCGAGCCGTGTGGCAGACGCCAATGATGCTGTGGCCGGAGTAGAGTAACGGGTGCTCAGGCGGTAACAGTTCCTGGCGGGTTGCGAGCGATGCTTCGGCGTACGGCATGCCTTCATCGCTTGCGCCTTTCAAACACAGAATGAATCCTGCGTAGTACTGCACATAGGACTCGATGAAACGATTCGGACTGGTCGTCTGTGCCTGCGCTGCCAGCGCTCTTCGGATAACCGTCTCCGCTTCGCCCAGGTTGTTCATTTGCTGGTGTGTGGCAGCGAATGACGTTAACAGAACAATCGTATCTCGATGTGTTGGTCCCAGCGCCGCGATCATGAGCTCAAGAGCCTGCTCATAGTTACCGATAGACTCGTCCATACGACCGAGGCTTGACATGACGCCCGCCTGGTTTTGCAGCAGCATGGCGAGTTGCGCGTCGCTGGTATCCGCCGTTGTACGTGCCACATCAATCGCCTCACCTATGTACCTGGCAGCGAGATCGTAATCGCCGGTATCCAGGTACTGAACGCCGAAGTTGGACAGGGTAGCGACCAGTTGCGAGGGATTGTCGACGTTGTGGTCATGATAGGTCGACAAAGCCAGCAGAAAATACTCGACGGCTTCTTCGTGCTTCAGCAAGTCGCCCTGAATCATACCCATATCGTCATAGGCCGATGCGAGCATCGCCCAGTCCGGTTCCTGATTATTCGCATAAAGATCAATAGCCGTCAGGAAGCCCTGGTTCGCTCCCTCGTAATCATCGAGGTAGCGTAAGGCCACCGCATGAACGCGGTAGGCATTCGCGGCGCTGTTGCTCGTCGTCCCGAGTTCTTCTTCATGGAGAGCAATTGCCTCGGCCGACAACTTCTCGGCAAGCTCATAGTCGCTGCGCGCGGTGCTTATATCTGCCAGTGCAGCCAGAATCGTGGCTCTGGAGTCCGGGTTGCCCGCGTATTCCTCGTCGACATGCTCAACTGCGTAAGCAAGGATATCGTCGATGGTTCGCTCATTCTCGGATGTGGAATAAGGATCGCCCACAAACAATACCTGTTTCAAAAAGTCGACGGTGATCGCAGCATGGTTCGCTTCGGCTACCGCAATATCTCTCTGTCGCTGCGCTTCGCGCGCCTGCGAGGCGTATCCTAGCAAGCCGGCCGCCAGTGACAGGACGACCAGCACTGCGGCGCCGACGGCTAAGCGATTTCGCTGCACGAACTTCTGCATCCGGTACCGAGTGCCATCCTGACGCGCAATCACCGGTAATGCGCGCAGGTAGCTGTTCAGGTCGTCGGAGAATTGCGCAATGGAGTGATAACGTCGATCCGGTTCCTGACGCAGTGCCATCAGGAGGATATTGTCGAGGTCGCCCTGCAGCGATCTCTGCAGCTGACCGGGTGTGGTGCTGCGTCTCGCGGCAATATCGCCGCGCAGTTTTTCCGTCGCTACCGTGTCCAGGCGAGTGCTTGGCCGCGGTATGGTCAACCCTTCGACCGATTGCATCATCTCGCGATGGCTGCTGGTCTGGATGTGATACGGCCGTTCGCCGACCAGGAGTTGGTAAGTGAGCACTCCGAGCGTGTAAACATCACTGGCTGTCGTGACTTTGTTTTCAAGAATCTGCTCCGGACTTGCGTAGTCCGGTGTCATCGCCTGGCGGCCAAAAATGGTGGTGTTGCCGCGGTTCTCTGCGTCGTCGACCTGGATCAGTTTCGCGATGCCAAAGTCGAGCAATTTCGGAATGCCATCAGGGGTGATGAGCACATTGGAGGGTTTGAGGTCACGATGAACAACGAGGTTCTGGTGTGCCGCCTGTACGGCCATTGCCACCTTCTGGACGAGCCTGATACGGGCCTTCAGGTCGAGCTGGTGTGCATCGCAGTATGCGTCGATCGGCTCGCCGTCAACGTATTCCATAACAATGTAGGGAATGCCCTCGGGTGTCGTACCACCATCGATGAGTGCGGCGATATACGGATGATTCAGGGCAGCAAGGATTTGTCGTTCGGCATTAAACCGTTCGATCAGTTCCCTGTTCATTAAGTGGCCGTGAACAAACTTGATGGCGACACGTTGATCGAAACCGGTTTCATGGCGATGCGCCAGGTAGACAGAACCCATGCCCCCTTTACCCAGGCGCTCCTGAATCTCATAGTTATCGATCCGCCGACCCGTGAGATCGGCGACGTCCACATCCAGCGTTCCTAGCGATGTGTCGGCCTGGTCAATCGCGATAAGCATCGAGTCAACGGACCGGCGGAGGCGAGTGTCATCCCCGCATTCGTCGACGAGAAACTGATCACGCTCGGCCGAGTCCAGTTCCAATGCGCGCTCGCAGAGATCAAGAACCTGTTTGGCGCGGTGGTTTTCCGGCATGGCAGCTTATTCCTTTTATTGTGGCTGCGTACCTCAGTGTACTGGCGAATCGTCCGGATTAAAAACTGTTACGGTCGCACTATTCTGCGTCGAATGCCTGTGCCCGGCGCTGCGCCCGTCCGACTGTCAACGACTTGGCCGCGAACCTGGCTCGGAGCGTTTCGTGTTCTTCATTTGATGCCGCAATGTTCAAATATGGTCAGAGATTGACAATTGCGGACAGACGGGCCTAGACTGCCGGACGCGTGCTCAGCGTCAAAGAATAAAGAGAGGGGTAATCTGCATGGCCGACCAACCCACAGAACATGACCGATCGCGACGTGGATTTCTCAAGACGGCTGGAACAGCGACCCTGGGCGCATTCGTTCTCAGTGCATGCGGCCGCGAAGCTTCGGATGGGTTCGCTGCGTCAGCAAGCACGCCGCTGCCCAGCGGATTCCGTTTCTATCCGATCGATCCGACGGGTATCGATGGTTTGCCGGGCGATCTCGAATTATCGCCACTCGTAATGCTCAACAACGTTGGCCAACTGCTGATGTATGCGAGTTTCGGCGAGCGTTATGGTCTTTTCGAAGTTCCGCTTGACCTTGGCGGCGGTGCGCCGGACGTTGGCAGGGCGCGAGTCGCGCTGCAGACCGGCACGGAACTCGCAGACGGCCGCCGCGTCGATAGTATTGACAGTGTGGACTTCAATGACGACGGCACGATTGCGGCCGTCATCGGAACCGACGGCGAGATAAACACGGACCGACTGCCGCTCATGGCGCCTGGCGTCTACCTGTCACGTGAACAGAGCGATTTCGAGTATCGTGCCGGCCTTGGCGACCCGGCGCCCGACAACGGCGGTACTTTGGGCGGTGTGTTTGGCGATCTTGCGTTGGGCAACAACGACAATCTTCTGATCACCGCGATGTTCTCGGATCGCGACCCGAGTAGCACCGCGTCTGTTGATACGGTCTTTTCGGGACTCTTTTATCTACCATCGGCGACTCTCAGCGAGGGTCGAGACCTGATCAACAGTAGCAGCACATTGAGCGGAACGAATGGCAACGTCTCGCAGTTTGGCATCGTCGACGTCAATTCAGGCGGTGACTTTGTCGCGCAGGCTTTTGTGGACAATCGCGACCAGGCCCTCAGTGCAATGCTGGCCGGAACGGACGATCCTTCCGCTGGCAGCTTTGTAATTGGCGGATCAACCGGTGGCGCCCGAGGTACTTTCGGCATAGTGCGCCCGACCGCGGCGAAAGCTGCGACGCCGGGTGATATATATTTCGGTCCCCGGGTAGCTCTGGACGGCCGTCGCGCGATCGTCGAGCACTTCAGTGATGACGATGCAGTTCTCTATCTCGGTGACGACGTCGTTGCGCGAACCGGAGACTCGTCGCCGAAAGGGCAAGTTATCAAGGGACTTTCCGCGCCGGTCATGGGGCCGGATGGACTGTTGTTTTACCTCTTGACGCTCGAGGACGGATTTGAGTTGTGCGTCACCAACGGCAGTTCGCAGGCCACAGTTCTTTCATCGGGCGACCGGCTCGGTGGAAAGAGAATCGTAACGGCTGCCCACGGCTACCATTCAGACCAGGCGGACAGCGAGGCCAGGATCGTATTTTACGGCGAATTCGATGACGGTAGCGAAGCCATCATCGTCGGCGTGCCGGAGTAGGAGCAAACAATGACGACGATCAAGAAGACACGCATTGGCACCTCCGATATTGAGGGCGATATTTGCACTAACGGCTTCGCACTGTTTCCAAAGATCGGCACGCTGCGCGCAGGCATCTCGGCGGGGCAGAAGCCCAAACTCAAACTGCTGAGTGCAAAGCCGAGCGTCTGGGTTGCAAGTCTTGAGTTTTCGGTGACGAATACGGTGAAGACCGGAGTGTGCGGGCCTGGTTACGGGGTGAGATTCGACCTCGAAGGTAATGCAGACAGCGATACTGGCACTTTCACGCTCAGCGATGATTCGGCGGCGGCGGGGTTTTTCGTTGGCCACGCTATCGAGCCGGCGTTGAATATCAATCTGCGCGCTTTTGGCAAGACCATCGTCAAAGCCAAAGTCGGTAAGGAGATCGACCTGATCGCGGTACTGATCGCCGTCATCAAGCAGTTTCTCGCGAAGAGTACGAAGGATGGCAAGGTCGCAGATAAGCCGGAGACAAAGGAAAAGGACGGGGTCAGGATCGGCCTGTGGGGTATGTACGACCAGGGGGCTGGTGATCTGTCGACGAAGGGCAAGATGGTGGTTCGGCCAAGTTACGATTTTCCGCTGGATATCGCCTCAAAGCTCGGTTGGCTGGGTGCAGTCCTGAAAGCACTGAGAAAAGTCGGTGCCAAGCTGACCTTCGGACCGGGCCTCAGCGTCATGATCCCGGTAACAATCGAACTCGCTGACATCCAGTATCAGGACGTTCGTTATTCGCCGCTATCGTTCGCGAATCAGGCATACAACGGTCCTGCAACTTCGCCACAGACCAGAGATCATGCCGTATCGACGACGTTATCGCACGCGCCGGGATTTGACATAGGTTTGTATCTGTTCGTGGCGCTCAAAGTGGGTAAATGGTTTAGCGTTGGCAACCAGTCGCCGAAATTGCCGCTGCTGAAATTCATGGGCATTGAACAATACGTGACGGCTGGCCCGTACCTTAATTGCCTCGGTAACGAAGAGGGTGCCGACAAGGTGAGCGGTAAACCGTGTACAGCATCCGCCGATTTTTCGGACCTTGAGGTGTTGCTCGAACCCGAGAACGCGTTCGCCTGATGCCGGAGCTCAGACTCAAGACGGCGGAACAACTGCTCGATGCTTTGAACGTAGAGCATGCCGTTGTGCGCTTAAAGGTCGCTGATGCGATCAGCCACCAACCCGATCGGATAAGTGCCTACGGACATGAAGAAGCGCGGCTTATCGCAGATGCGCTTTGGGGAAGATTGCGACTCGAACGCGAACCCGCCGTACGCGCCAGTTTATTGCGTGCTCTGGGGTTACTCGACGATGAAAGGCTGGTGGCACGTTGTTCGGACATCCTGTGCGATCCCGAGCATACACTCGCCGTCGAAGCTGCCGCCATTCTTGGCAGTCGTGACCTGTCGCATCTGCCGCGAGTCATACGCATCCGAGCATGGCTGCTAAGTGAAAACCGGCAAGCACTGGAGGCGTCGCTTGGAGACGTATATGTCCCGGACTGGGTCGGAGAGTTAAACGGGCCTCTGGGCTCGTTGGCGCGCAAAAGGCTGGCGGCCCTCGGACTGCCGATCGTGACCTTGTTTGCTGCACGCGGTGGTGACCTGTGTTCCGCCAGCCTGGCGTGGCTGGTGTCTTTGTCAGCCGAAGCCGATCATGATGTTCGTCATCACTTGCTGCAGACGGCATTTGCCGAGGGCAGCCGGGAGGTCGTGATTGCGGCCCTGGCAGTCTGCCGGGCAGCCTTTCACGATTTGCCGGATCGTCTGCGTCATCGAGCACTCGAGTATGTCGGACATCCGGACGCGAAAGTGCGGCAGGCAAGCTTGCTGTTGCCGCGGGTTCAGAGTCTTTTGATAAGTGCCTATGAGGAGGAATCTGACAGCTGCGTTCGTGCGACTGCGTTGCAGCAGCTGTCAGTCGGCGATGCAACCGGGCTGGCGGTGTTGGTCGCCGCACTTTCGAGCGATCAATGGCGAGAGCGCGCCGCAGCCGTCAACGCGTTCGTTGCCGGCGGTCCGGCGGTGATTGAGAAACTTCGAATCGTGTATTGCGAAGACGAAGGCGAAAGCAACGGCGGAGTTCGCTCGGCAGCGCGTCAGGCGCTATTGCGTCTCGGTGACGACGCCTGGCTTCGGGCGCTCCCCGGGGACTAGCGGGCGGCAACCGCCCTCGCCACGTCGTTCGGCACGTGATCGAGTACACGATATGTGCGCCGGCCGCAAAGCGAATGGTGCTATCATAAACGGTCGCACCAAGGATCAGGAATTCCTCCAAATGATTGAAAAAGCGACTAAGACCGGCATGAAAATCCGCCGCGTAATGCTGATTCAACTCTTAGCGGCCCTGCTCGTCGCGGCATGCGGCGGCGGATCAAGCGCACCACCACCACCAGTTCCGCCTGCGCCACCTCCACCGGTTGTTTCAGTCGAGCTGACCACCCTGAATATTAGCGGCGCGAAGGCAGCGTTGAATCCCGGTTTTAGTTCAGATGTTCTTCGTTACTCGGTAATTGCCGCCGATCTTAGCGCCAGCGAAATAACAGTGACGGCGACAGCGGCGAACGGCGTCACGCTCTCCGTTAATGGCGAAGCGCTGGTTAGCGGTGCAGCGCTGAATGTTAGCAATCTGTTCCCGGGAGACGTCGTGAGAATCCGGGCGCAGGGGACCGGCAGCCAGGCGTCCGAGTCGGTTGAATACGAAGTCCTGTATTTGCCGACTGACTTTCCTGAGATAACGGTCACGGTACTTGAACCCGGCGCCTCAACGGATCCGATATACCTGAATATGCCGGGGCCGGGGAATCAATATGTTGCCGCTCTTGATAACAACGGTGTGCCAATGTTCTTCAGGGCCGAGCCCCGAAGAGTAATGGATTTCAAGTGGCATTCGGCGACAGGGGAACGATCCTACGCTCGCTCCACCGGAACGGACAATCAATGGGGACGAGAAAACAATGAGATCGTTGTTCTTGACCCGGACAACAATGAAATCGATCAAATCGAAACCGTTGGTCTGAGCCACACGGGGTTCCATGATTTTCTGATCAATGACAACAACGAGTTAATCCTGGTGGCATACGATGGCAGTATTCGGGACCTGACAGCGCAGGGTTTGTCGGATCAGGAGACTGTCGAGGATTCTGTCGTGCAGGTCCTTGATCGGGCTACCCGACAGGTCATGTTCGAGTGGAACAGTTGGGGCCAGATACCGTACGAAGATCAAACGACTCCGTCTCCGCGGAGTGAGTATGCCCACATCAACTCAGTCTTTGAGGACTTCGACGGCAACCTGATCATGTCATTCCGGTTTGTGAGCCAGGTTGTAAAAGTTGCACGCCCGAGTGGACAGGTCATATGGCGACTCGGTGGGCGAAGCAATCAGTTTCAATTCATCAACGATCCGTTTTCAAACCTGTGCGGTCAGCACACCGCATCGCGCCTCGCCAACGGCAATATCCTGGTCTTTGACAACGGGCAGTTTTGCTGGCCGGTTGTAGCGGCGAGAGGTCAAACAACCCGGGTCGCCGAATTCCAGCTCGATGAGCAAAATATGACGGCTGAACTTGTATGGAGCTACTCAGATCCCAACATCATTAATCAGTTCGCGGGATCGGCACAGCGATTGCCGAACGGTAATACGATAATTGGTTGGGGCGCCGGCAGCCAGATACTTGCAACTGAAGTCAGTAGTGATGGAACGAAAGTATTCGAGATGACTGCATTCCATGAAGGGCTTCCTGTGCTGGCCTACCGTGTGCGGCGGTTTTCTCAGTGAGTTTTGAATAGAACTCCCGTGTTCCTTCCGGCGATATTGGCCTACGCGGTTTTAGGTAATATTGCTGCCTACTTACTGATGAGTCGGCGCGGTATCCTGATGAAGTTTCCGTGAGTGATGATCGTATCGAGCATGGTTCCTCACAACTGACTGACGACTACGGGTGGTCGAATACACGGCGCTTCAGCTGTAGCCTGCTTCGCATTCGTTTGTTTTACGAGTACACCGTCGTGTACCGGGGGGGCATCGAATGGTCGGCCTGATTTATCTTCTGCTGATCTGGGCTTACTTCTATATTGCGAGAGCGATATACCGGGCTGTAAAGCTGCGGTCGCAAGCCAAAGCAAACTACTGGGCAGGATTCGTTGTTGCTCTCCCGGCCTGGTTTTTTTTTGGCTACCTGTTGTCCGGCAGCTACCGCGAATTCAGAACGCTTTGCGATTCAAACGAAGGGCCACAAATCGTCCGGCCCGTGCCAACAAATATTCCATACAGCCAATATTGCGATAGGGGCCTGATTGGCGGCCTGGCCAATGGCAGTTATGAGGCGGTCGAATGCAAAGAAGGCGGGCAAACAGTTCGATATCGATTTACTGGCGGCGAGCGGAAGAAATGTCAGCCCGGGTCATGGCAGGCTGATACTTTTGAGGTATGTTTTGATCGAGTGCCAATCGAGCGAGTAACGACACCGAACAACTGGACCCATGCTGAGCTTACGGAGACGAGAGAGAGTCTGCTTTTCGTCGGCAGATTGGAAAAGTTAAGAACCAGCAATAGCTTGCCCGATGGCACTCTGGTCGCATTCACGCAGAATTATCGCTACTTCCCGCAGGGTTCTGCCGTATGGCTGGGAGCATCCAGCGGTCAGGCGCCAATGATTCAATGCAACAGGCGCGCGCGCTTGCCTATGCTGGGACAAATGTTTCCGCCCGCGGGCCCGGTCAACGAATAGCGAAGATCCGATGGTTATATCGGTTCATTGCTCGATGACATCGTCAATATTGTCTCCATCCCGGTAGATTGCCTGCTGACTGATCGCGTGCGAGATATCTTTGTTGCCGGCTGGCTGAGCAGCGAGGGTGCGGCGCAGGCCGGAAAGGCCTATCTCTTTTCCGGGGTCAGCGGCACCTTGCTGCGCACCCTCACCAGTTTTACCAGCGGCGAGAATCTTGGCTTCGACACGGTCAGTATTGGCGATGTGGATGCCGATGGCATTCCTGACTATCTGTTGTCCTGAGGAATTTCAGACAGCACGACAGGAAACGTGCAGGTGGTGAAAGGTGTTGCGATTCCTTGAGCTATCGGATGCTACCGTCAGTTTGAACCGGAAAACCACGCCGTCATACCAACATCGATAGTATGAACGACGTATGGCGATTTCACGTTTTCAAGAACCTTGCTTTCAAATTCGGCGATCATGGGACGGCAAGCGCCGCAGGACTCGCCGCCGTCGGTAAGCACAAGAAACGAGATGTCGACCTTAGTATTGAAGGAGAATTCTGTTTCTTTCTCAACAGCGGATAAGTCGATTTCGTTACATACGGCCTCTCGGCTTTCAATCTGTTCTATGAAATCCTCGCTGTATATTGATTGACTATTCGCCTTGGCGATACAATTTCGCGAGTTATCGAAAACGAAAACGGCCGGTATGTGAAAGTTCTCATCGGAGTCTTTTTGAAAAAGCTTCATTGTAACTGGCAGAGCGATTGACGATGAATCCACCTCGTCGACAGTGTCAGTACAACCGATCAGGGTAAGCAAGGCAGGCAATATGAGCCCCGACTTAGCGTTCATCGCTTACGTCTTCCAGCGTATTGATGATTACAGACGGTGGTTGCCGGGGCATTGTCTGGAACCGGGCTATACCGTTGCCGTCAGGGCCGTATGAGATTTCTGTTATTCCTAGCTGGATAGTCGATGTTACTGAGTTCTCTGCAAGCCGTTCGTTCATTTCTGTTAAGAAATTTCCTGTCTTTCCGGAGACCCTATCCGAGACGGTGTACTTCACCGCTATTTCGCATTTGGAGTTTTCGCAGGCGACGTCCTCAATGTATCCGTAATTCGAAAACTCAGTCATCGTAGAAAGTTCGTACGCTGTGTTTCTGATTTCAGTTTGCGAGTCGTAGCTCAATATCATTTCGCTACTATCTTGATCAATGTCTGACGAAGTTTCTTCGATCAGCAACTGAGCGTTTTCCGCCGCAAGCTCACGTTCGACGTCGTCATCCAGCGTATGCTGGCATTGTTCGGTTTCATTGCCGATTCCGGTGGGTGCAGCCAGCTGTTCGGCGATTCGAACGTCCGTGCCGGGCGTCGGCCTGGGTTCGGGTTCAACGGGTATTTGAAGACTGTTTCGCCCAAGCATAAATGCTGTTCCCACAGAGAGTATCCATGCGATCACAACTATAAATCTGGGTTTCATATGGGACTCTGAAAACGAGCGGTCGTTTGAATTCCTGGCCCATCGGCACAGCTGGGTCCAGGTTGCTCTGGCTTTGGTATGAACGTCGTCAAACCACTGTCATGCTGTGTGAGACATTCTTGGTGATCATGTAGTTGTGCAGCCCTTCCGTTCCACCTTCACGGCCATAACCACTGGACTTAACGCCGCCGAACGGCGTCTCTGGCAGCGATGCCTCCAGCGTATTGATCGACACGTTGCCGGCCTCGATGCCCTCGATCATGCGGTCCACGTAGTCGGCCCGGTTGCTAAAACCGTAGGCAGCCAAACCATAGGGTACAGAGTTCGCTTTCTCGATAGCCTCGTCCAGAGAGCCAACAGGGTTGATAATTGCCAGTGGTCCGAAGGGCTCTTCCTGCATGACGCGCGCAGAATCAGGCACATTGGCCAGTACCGTCGGCTCGAAGAAGTAGCCTTTGCCACCTCGCCTGTTGCCCCCGGTTCTTAGCTCCGCACCTTGCTTGCGCGCGTCCTCGACCAGGTCCGTGAGTGCTTCGATCCTGCGGTCATTGGCCAGCGGACCCATCTCGACGCCCGCATCGACACCGTTGCCAACGACGGTTTCGCTGGCGCGGCGCACGAAGGTTTCGGCGTAGGCCTCAAAAATACTTTCGTGTACGAAAAAGCGGGTGGGCGACGTGCAGACCTGGCCTGCGTTACGCATCTTTCGAACAGCGCCTGTTACGGCGGCGGCTTCGACATCGGTGTCCTCGCAGACAATGACCGGCGCGTGACCGCCCAGTTCCATCAGGACCGGGGTCATGTACTGCGATGCCAGCGTGGTGAGATGTCGGCCGACTGCGGTTGAGCCGGTGAATGCCACCAGGCGTACCTGATCCTGCGTGATCAGATGTTCGGAAATCTCGGACGGCGTTCCGAACACGAGGTTCAGTACGCCCGGGGGAAGGCCCGCATCATGAAACGCTCTTGCAATGTGCAGTGCGCCGGCCGGTGTTTCTTCGGCCGCTTTCAGAATGATCGAACAACCGGCGGCGATGGCACCCGCTACCTTGCGGCATGGTTGGCTCATCGGGAAGTTCCAGGGCGAAAACGCGGCCACCGTGCCGATCGGCTGGTGATGCACCATGTATCTGACGCCCGGTGCGCTGGGAATGACGCGCCCATAGGTGCGGGTAGCTTCACCGGCATCCCATTCGAGAAACTCACAGCCACGGATCACCTCGAGGCGAGCCTGGTTGAGCGGCTTGCCGTGTTCGGCCGTTATGGCGGTGGCGATTTCCTCCTGCCGTTCGCGCATTATCGCCGAGGCTTTGCACAGGACGCTGGCGCGTTCACACGGAGACACCCGGCTCCAGAGTTTGAATCCTTTGGCAGCTGCGTCGAGGGCATCGTCCAGATCGCGCTTCCGCGCGCAGGGCAGGCGCCCGATCTCCTCTTCGGTCGCCGGGTTGAGGACAGGAAGATCGTCGGCGGTCTTGCGCCAGTTTCCGTCGATATAGAGATGTAGGTCCGGGTAGGTCGTCATTGCTGGTGCCTCGTATGCGGTCTTTCATGGCCAGACTCACATGTCGGTGGATGTATGATCAAGCGAATTGATCGAATGCAGGTATCGGAATACCTGATAGCAGGGCTTAGGGTGTCCGCATTGCTTTCGCGGCGTGACGAAGGGCGCCGAGAAACGCAGTGCCGGCAGGCGACAGGCTGTCGGGGCCTCGATAGGAGACGCCAACCGGCCCATTGCCAAACGGCGCGACCCAGTCGATTTCGACGAGCAGACCGCTTTCGACGTCATGCGACGCCACGTGGTCCGGCATCAGCCCGATGAGATCGCGCGCCTGCAGAAGTGAGCGGTTGGTCAGATAGGAAACGGATTCGAGAACGACGGGTGGGACATACTGATCCTGACCGACAAAGAACTGGTCGACCTGCCGGCGCAGCGTTGTTTCCAGGGGCGGGAGGATCCACCCGAACGGTTTGATCCGATCGAATGGCAGCGACTTCTTCCCGGCCAGCGGGTGTTGCCTGCCGGCGATGGCCACGACACGATCATCAAAGAATTTTTCCTGGACAAGCCTGGTTCTGTGCCGATAAGCAGGCAGACGTCCGACGATCATGTCGATCTCACCCGAGAGCAGCGCCGGCATCAGGGCGTCATTGGTTCCCTCGATGACTTTGATGGCCACATTGGGGCGCTCGGCGAGCGCGGACTCGATCGCGTTTGGTAACAGCCTGGTCGCCGCGGCCAGCAGCGTACCGATCACGACCCGCCCGCTGTTGCCTTCCGTCAGGTCATCCAGTTCCTGTGCCGCGTTGGACACCTGCGCGATGATCAGCTTGCCATGGCGGATCAACGCCTCTCCGCACGCCGTCGGGATCACGCCTCGATTGGTGCGCTCGAACAGCTTCACCTCGAAATCAAGCTCGAGATCCTGGATCAGTTTTGTGGCGGCCGGCTGCGAGATCTGGAGTTCGCGCGATGCGTTCTGGATGCTTCCGTACTGCCCAACGGCCACCAGCAATCGAAGTTGCCTGAGCTTGAGGCGCGTGATCGCGCGATCGACAATGCGGGAGTGGCGGGTCATCAAATCAGTGCTCTTCTGGCCTTTCTATTCTCTTAGGGGCAAGATAGTTGGGTATCGTATTTTACTATATCTAGTTGCCCTCATTCGAGCGCTTCTTCAAGTATCTTTTGTCGGGATACACAAGGCCCAATCAACCACGGGAACTATCGCCATCAAATACTCGAAGTCAGAAGCGAAGGACTACGCCCGCGAGAACATGCGCGGAATCTGGGCAGCCGCGCTGAACCCGTTCCGCGAAGATCTCTCGCTCGACGAGGCCGGCCTGCGCGCGAACATTCGCCACTGGATCGACGATCTCGATATCCAGGGGCTGTTCATTGCCGGGAAACAGGGCGAGTTTTTCTCGATGAGTCTTGACGAACGCAAGCGCAATTTCGAGATCGCGGTCGAAGAGTGCGACGGCAAGGCCGGGGTCATCGTTTCGGTGTCGGATCAGAACTTCGACACGGTTCTCGACCTCGCGCTCCACGCGCAGAATTGCGGTGCCGATTACATCGTGGTGCATGCGCCGGTCCTGAGTTTTATACACGATCGGGGCGAGGTCCTGTATCAATACTACAAGGCGCTCTGCGACCGTCTCGATATTGGCATTGCGATGTGGAGCCATCCGGATTCCGGCTACCTGATGCAGCCGGAAGAGTGTGCGCGTATCGCCGACCTGCCCAACATTGTTGCTATTAAATACTCGGTGCCGCGCGAGATGTATGTGCGACTGAGTCACATGGTCGGAGACAAGATCCAGGTATCGACATCGGCGGAGGATGACTGGCTGGATAACGTCGAGGAACTTGGGTGGAAACTCTATCTTTGTTCCTCGCCGCCATACCATTTGCAGACCAGCAACGACAAACGCATGGACGAATACACGCGCCTGGCCTTTGCGGGAAAGTTTGCAGAGGCCAGACGGGTGCGCGACAGTCTCAATCCGGTGCGCGACGCAATGCTGCGGGCGAAACCGGCGGATAAACCGCAGGCATTTGGTAAGTACTGGCAGGAACTGCTTGGGCAGGTCGGAGGACGTGTGCGACCACCAATGCTGGAGTTGACGGATGCCGAGAGAGTATCGATCCGGGAAGCTTTTGATAGCTGTGGTTTGACGCTGTGAGTCTGCGCAGGCTCTAGAGTGGCTCTGCCGCAGCCTCGGCCATCGTCTCTATGGATGGTAAGATTGTGCGCAAATCGACAGGCGACTCACTAAGCTCAAAAGGCGATTATTTCAATTCGGCCTTTTGGCCCCAGGGAAACTGAGAACGGATCGAACCTGCTGGCTGAAGTTCGAAATGCAGTCAGGCAACAGTGGAGAATTGCATGAAGAGACCAAAGCTTGTCACAGTTGCGATTGGCTTATTCGGGCTCAGCCTCGCGTTTCGTGTATACAGCGAACTGTCCTTCCTTGGTTTTCTCGCTGACTCAACAGCTTTTCAAATAGGTCGAGCGCTCGTGCCCATTGGCTTTTACGCAATTCAAGGCTGGGTTCTCTGGAAGGTGGCGCATGGCAGGAACTGGGCGAGGGTTACGCTGTTGATCTTTGTTCTCCTGAATACCGGAATAACTGCTCTCTTGCTGGGAAACCCTTTTGGAGCATTTCTGGTGTCCTATGCCACCGCTGCTTTGCAAATTATCGTTGAGGTGATTGCTGTGGTGTTTCTCCTCTTGTCTGCAGGGTTTTTTACGCGGCCTAAAGACGTGCTCTAATACAGCAGAACGCTACCTGGAACCCACATGAAGGCCAAAGTACCGCCACCGATTCTGCTCCTCACAACCGGCATCATAATGTGGCTGGTGGCTCATAGTGAATTCGCATACCCGGTGGCGGTGCCATATCCGCTTTTGCTGTCACTAAGCGTGGCCGCGCTCGGGATCGTCATTGCTGTGCTTGCCATACGGCTATTCAGTGCTGCGGAGACAACGGTCAATCCACTTAGCCCCGAAACAGCGACGTCACTTGTAACTAACGGCATATTCAGCCGCAGTAGAAATCCGATGTATGTTTGCCTGCTGCTCATATCGACAGGGTGGGCTCTGTGGCTTGGCAGTCTAAGCAACCTCATTGTGATCGTGCTCTTCGTCGTAGTGATCACGGAATTGCAGATCAAACCGGAAGAAGAGGCGTTAAGGGCGATTTTCGGCGAGGACTACGACGCGTATTGCCGGCAGGTCAGGCGCTGGTTTTGACACTGCTCTTAGTGCCCTGGCTGTTTCGGGCCGAAACCAGGCATTGCGAGTGCTACACTGTTGAAGTGTTGTTTCCGACCGGAAGCGGACAATAGCTGGATTGGTGAGGGCGGCTTATGACTCGCGCAACCTTGAGATGGTCCGCGGCGTTGAGTTTGTCAACAATCATCGTCGCAGTAGCGCTGTGGTGGTCCGAGCGTTCCATCGATACCTTGTCGGCGCCCGAAGCAAGCGCGGTGCCGGCAGCTGCTGCGAAAACAACTGAACCCCTGCAAAGCGCAGCGCCAACGCAAAGCAAGACACAGCTGCAGGCCGAACTGGAACAGTTACCGGCGGCGCTGCGGCAACGCTACCGAATCCCGGCGGATGCCCAATCCATTGCGCGGCTGGGCGTCGACCTGGCGGATGTTAACTGGCAGCCCTTGTTCAATTATCTCGACGATAGCGAGTACCCGCTAATATGCGATGAACTGAAATCGCGGGCTGAGAACGGCGACCCTGAGGCGGCATATTTCTTGTGGGAAGCACTGCAATTCTGTCAACGAGCAGGGCAACCCCCGATGAGCGAGGCCGAGTTCGCCGAAGAGCTGCAGATGATTCGCGAAGACCATCAGGTCCCGGTGTACCGTGACGGCAAGCGTCGCGTCGTCAGCGTTGCCGAGATCAACATGCCGGCCGCGGCCGCTGAGTCTATAGCTCGACTCAATCACGAACGGTGTAACGACATGCCGATGGAGAATCGCGGTGAAGCGATACAATGGAGGGACTTCGCCACCCTGAACGGCAGTCGTACGGCGATATCTGCGTTTGCACAGGAACTGGGCCGGGAGGGCGACCCGAGCGCCCTGATGGATATGTGGAACGATGGTGATCCAATGGCGTTGAATTCCCTGGCTGCACACTTCGCGCAACAATATGAAGCGGGGACGGATCCGGCTGGCCATACGAAGAGTTTCGCCTACTGGCTGGCGTTTCGCGAAATACACTACGCGTCACGCATGGCTGCCGGCCCGGGTTCGAAATCGTTCTTCGGCAACGTTGAAATTGAGACTTTTCGGGCCAGGCGGCAACTGTTACCGGGGCAGATTGCCGAGGCTGAGGACCTGGCCACGGAGATTCTGCAGAACCGCCCGACAGGTTGTTGTATCTCGCTGGATGTGCCGAAATGAGGGACGATCGTTAGATACGATTTGATACAGCATTGGCGTAGCAATAACGGCCGACAACAAGGCACTATAGAGACTTGATTTGGCGACCTGCGGCCCGCTCGGGGCCAGGCACGAATTCTGGAGTTCGAAATGCGTACATTGCTGGGAGTATTGTTTCTGATGACTGCTACTGTTTCGCCTGCAAACGACGGCGGCCTTCTCGACCAGGATTTCAGGCGACTGGCGTCGGATGACGTCGTCAACCTGCGCGATGCCTACGCCGGCAAAGTGATCCTCGTTGTCAACACGGCTTCCAAATGCGGCAATACGCCGCAGTATGAGGGCCTCGAAAAGCTACACCAGGAATACGGCGATGACGGGCTTGTTGTCCTCGGTTTTCCGTCGAATGACTTTCTTGGCCAAGAGCCGGGAACGGAGGAGCAGATACAGGAGTTTTGTCGACTGACCTACAGCATCAGGTTCCCGATGTTCGAGAAAGTCACGGTGAAGGAAGGTGAAGCGCATCCGTTCTTCGACGAATTGGCAGCCGCGTCAGGCACCTATCCGACGTGGAACTTTCACAAGTACCTGATCGGCCGCGACGGCGCGCTGGTATCCGAGTTCAGCCCGCGGACCCAACCGGATGCCGACGACCTGTTGTCGGCAATCAAGTCGGAACTGAACAACTAGTCGGGCTGTGCCCGAGGGACCCGAGATACGCCGGGCGGCGGACCGCGTTGCCAGGGTGCTTGTCGGCCAGACCATCGCCGATGCCAGTTTTGGGCTGCCAGACCTCAAGCGTTTCGAAAAACGTCTGACAGGTACTAAGGTCATCGCGGTGGATACCCGCGGCAAGGCCATGTTGACTCGGTTCGATTGTGGTCTGACCCTCTACAGTCACAACCAACTCTATGGGCGGTGGTTCACAACGCGGCGCCCGAAATTGCCGGAGACACGTCGTTCGCTGCGTGTCGCGCTGCACACGGATACGCACAGTGCATTACTTTACAGCGCCTCCGACATCCAAATCCTCGATGACGAACAGTTGTTGAGTCATCCCTTCCTGCAGCGCATAGGGCCCGACATCCTGGACCGAGAGCTCACGACAGAGGACGTCATGAGCCGGCTGCAAATGCTGCAGTATCGCAGACGGGCACTTGGCAGCTTGTATCTCGACCAGGCGTTTCTCGCCGGTAACGGTAACTACCTGCGTTCCGAGATACTGTGGGCCGCGCAGATCCGGCCGGAACGGCGGCCTGCTGAACTTGAAACTGCAGAACTCAAACGGCTCGCCAGGGAAACGCTCAGGATCAGCCGGCGTTCTTACCGTACCCGCGGCGTAACGATTGCAGCGGGTCTTGCGAAGTCCCTCAAGGAACAAGGATTGTCGTACGAGCAATATCGCTTTTACGTATTTGGCCGCAAGGGTTTGCCGTGCCATCGCTGCGAAGCGCAGATTCAGCAGCGTTCAATGGGCAGTCGTAACATCTTCGTTTGTCCGCAATGCCAGGTGCGCGTACCATCCATTTCCTAGCGCACTGTAATCTATTAATTGAATCGTTAAGTTATTAATATACGAGTAAATTGATCATTCGTCTTTTCCATGAGGGTGATCAAAATGCGCATTCATACACTATCTTTACTTGCCGCTCTGGCAGTCGCGATGTCACCGCTGGTGCCATCGAGTTCGGCTTTCGCTCAGGGTGAACCGAAGTCCAACCAATTCTGGTGGCCGGACAATCTCGACCTGAGTCCGCTTCGTGCGCACAGTGTTGAGTCCAATCCGATGGGTGAACACTTCAATTATGCCGAGGCGTTCGCAAACCTCGATCTCGACGTCGTGAAGCAGGACATTGAAGCCGTGATGAAAACGTCCGAGGATTGGTGGCCGGCGGACTACGGTCACTACGGGCCGTTCTTCATTCGTATGGCCTGGCACAGCGCGGGCACCTACCGCGTAGACGACGGCCGTGGCGGAGCCGCTGGCGGTCAGCAGCGCTTCGAACCGCTCAATAGCTGGCCCGACAACGGGAATCTGGACAAAGCGCGACGCCTGCTCTGGCCCGTGAAACAGAAGTACGGTCGCAGTATCTCCTGGGCCGACCTGATGGTACTGACGGGTAACGTGGCACTCGAATCCATGGGCTTCAAGACTTACGGTTTTGCCGGCGGACGTGAAGACGACTGGGAAGCGGACCTCGTCTACTGGGGACCTGAGCAGGAATTTCTCGCCGACGAGCGTTACAGCGGTGACCGCGAACTGAAAAAGCCGCTCGCAGCGGTGCAAATGGGACTGATTTACGTGAACCCGGAAGGCCCGAATGGCGTGCCGGATCCGCTGCTGGCTGCAAATGACATTCGTGAAACCTTTGCACGTATGGCGATGAACGACGAGGAGACTGTGGCACTGATCGCCGGTGGCCACACGTTCGGTAAAGCTCACGGCGCCGCGAAACCGCAAGACTGTATGGGCGCAGAGCCTGCAGCCGCCGGCATCGAGAAGCAGGGCCTGGGCTGGGAAAACACCTGCGGTAGCGGCAAGGGTGCGGGCACTATTACCAGCGGCCTGGAAGGCGCGTGGACCGCGAGTCCGGTCGCGTGGACTTCGCAGTTCCTGGACAACCTTTTCGGTTTCAACTGGGTGCAGACCAGGAGTCCGGCCGGCGCAATTCAGTGGGTGCCCGATAACGAGGGCGCAGCGAACCTGGTGCCCGATGCTTTCGACAAGACAAAGCGGCACGCACCGATCATGTTAACAACGGATCTCTCGCTGAAGTTCGATCCGAGTTATCGGAAGATCGCAAAGCACTTTCAGCAGGACCCGAAGGAATTCGAACTCGCGTTCGCAAAGGCCTGGTTCAAGCTGACACATCGCGACCTGGGTCCACGTGCACGCTACATCGGCGCCGATCAGCCGAGCGAGATGCTGCTTTGGCAGGATCCGATACCCGCCGTCGAGTACCAGGCGATTGATGCAGGCGACATCGCCGACCTGAAGGCGGAAATCCTGGGCTCAGGATTGACTGTTCCTGAACTGGTACGCACGGCGTGGGCATCGGCATCTTCGTTCCGTGGCACCGACATGCGTGGTGGTGCCAATGGTGCGCGTATTCGGCTGGCGCCGATGAAGGATTGGGAAGTCAACAACCCCGGCGAGTTGAAGCAGGTGTTGCGAGGCCTCGAGCGTATCCAAAGAGACTTTAATCGCTCGCAGCGTGGCAATAAGCAGGTATCGCTTGCGGACCTGATTGTTCTTGGCGGTGCTGCAGCCATTGAGACTGCCGGGAAGAAGGCAGGGCAAGATGTAGTGGTTCCGTTCACACCGGGCCGTGCCGATGCGACGCAAACTCAGACCGACGTAGGGTCTTTCAATGCGCTTGAGCCGAGTGTAGACGGATTCCGCAACTACTTTGGCGATGGCAACTATCGCTCGCCGGCGGAACTGTTGATCGATAAAGCCGATCAGCTCAACCTGACTGTCCCGGAAATGACTGTACTGGTCGGCGGACTGCGGGGACTGGACGCAAATAGCGGCGGCTCCCGGCACGGTGTATTCACGGACCGTCCGGGCACGCTTAGCAGTGACTTCTTTGTCAACCTGCTCAGTATGTCGACGAAGTGGCGCAAGGCAGCGGAAACCGAGGGCGTTTATGAAGGGCTTGATCGCGCCACCGGTCAGTTGAAGTGGACTGGTACACCGGTAGACCTGGTATTCGGTTCGCACGCGGAGCTTCGTGCGGTTTCTGAGGTCTATGCCGAAACCGGCGGGGAAGAGAAGTTCGTTAACGACTTCGTCGATGCCTGGACCAAAGTGATGATGCTCGATCGTTTCGACGTCAACGGCGCCGCGGGCAGCAAGATGGTTGCGAGTCGTTAGCCGGAACGGACAACCGGTGGCGAAGCCTGAAGTTTCAAAGCCCGTTGCGACTCTGCAAGTACAAACGGCGGCGTTAACTACGTCGCCGTTTTGTTTTGCTCCAATATCAGCAACAGTCCGGCGATCATCGAAAAGCGGGGCAGGGTGTTAAACTGCTGAGCGACGGCTCGCCACGAATCTCAGCGAGGTGGAACGTCTATGATGAAGTGTTTGCTCATTTGTTTACTCGGGTTGTTCGCCCGCCCGGATCAACACCTGTTCAGCACGTTGACCGGTACCGGAAATACATGCCGACTGTCGGGATGCGGTGGGAACGCCAATGACCTCGCCTGTGTGTCGTGAAGAGGTCATTGGCGTACCCAGCGCATCCCTGCGCCGAACATCAATTCATTTAACAATCTCTGCTGCGCTGCACGGTGAAGCACCGGCGCAAGAATCCAATGTCTGTGTTGCATCCGAATTGGATCAATTTCGACACTGTCTGTACGGTCGGGTCTGAGTTATTACAACTAGGTGTAGCAGGGCGACTATGTGAGGGCAGGGCTCTCGAATAGTCGAAACCAGGATGCTCGGCTACACAGCGGAGCAAAATCGTAAAGGTGCCCGCTAGCGACCGCCAAACGGATCCTGCCGGCGATAACCGTCAGGCACAGCAAACATGGAGTCCTCAAGCTCGCGCTCCACAACAGAGTCCAGCAAAGTCTCTCGAACGACGGCACCGTTTTCATAGTCAATCGTGTGTACCGGGAAGCCGTCGATCTGATCCATCAGGTCGCTGGGGTTTGGGTGATCCCCGGCCATCATCGGCATCGCCTCGGTCATCTTCGTGATGTACGCCGCCATGTTGCGAAACGCGCCAATGACCTCATCGGAACCTTCGACGTCGTCGAGCCCGGCCGCACAGACCTGCTGAATTTTGGCGTTTTCCTCGAAGACTGCGTATTCGCGGCATGGTTGCGAGTTCCATTCGCCGTTGCCCATCGCCTCGATCCTGGGCGCTGGCGCTTTTTCGGCCTGCGGTCCCATCATCCCCTTCATCTGGCCTTTCATCATCTGTTCCACCATGGCGCGCTGTTCCGGAGGCATGCCTGCGAGCTGCGCCTCCATTTCCCTCATGGCTTCATTCATCTTCGCCGACACCTGATCGAGCATTGCCTCGTCCATTACGATGTAACTCTTATCGCGATGGTTGACGTACAGGAACTCCTCACCGAGGAAGATCATGCTGGTCCCATCCGCGCCGTCGCCGCCCTGTTCCATGCGAATTTTCGCCGACTGGGCATAGATCTTCGACCGCTCTGTCTCAGCTCCCGACGCATCGTGTGTGACCATATCCATGACGACACCGGCGTTAGCAAGCGACGACGTACAAAGGAACGTTGCGGCGGCAATAGCGACTGAATATTTCATTGTGATCGTTTCCTTCGGGTTCCGTATGAGTTGTTGGCCAATGCTACCGGACTTTAAGCGCGCTGTCGGCTAGTTGCCCGCTATCCGGCCGCCGATCTCGCGGGCACGTATCGATTGCTGGTAGGTCCATGGCAGGACAATCAGGTTTTCCGTGACACCAATAAGATAGGTGAGAATGGCGAATATCTCGCCGACACTCAATCCTGCGCGAACCGTGATAACGACGGCACCGATAACGAGCGACGCAAGCAGCAACTCGGCGATAGCAAAGTTGGTTGCCTCGAGATCGGACAAATGTATCCGCCAGCGCGCCAGCCGCGACAGGTGTCGACGCCGGGAAAACTCCCGCTCTGACTCCAGCATGGTAACTTGTCGCTCCAACTCGTTGTTCAACAACTTGTTGAGACTGAACATTCGTCCCTGACTAATCAGGAACACCAGCGCGACCACCAGTCCAACTAAAATACTAAGACCGCCGACCGTTGGCAGCAGGTATATCAGCATGCCGAACGCGCCGCTGATTCCAATCAGCGCAGCGAACAGCTGCGGCAATTCCCATTCGAAAAAATCGACCAGCTCACGAGCGAGCCCAAGTCTCGCCGCACGGCGGCTGACGCCGATGTCCAGTCGCTGCGCCGTGCTGTCCGCGATATCGGTATAAATACGTGCGTACACGCGCGTGTCGTACAGTCGACGTCCCGTGCCGATAAACAGTGCGAGTACTTCGAGGATGATCAACCACCCTATACCCCTGAAGCTGCCCTCGATGAGGTCATTGATAGCGACACCCAGTACGAACGGTACAGCCACGCCAAGTATCCGCTCAACGGTGAGCAGACCCATGGTGCCCGATATTTTCAGGCGATAGGTTTTCCAGATTCCGGCAATTGTTGGCCGGCCGTTACGATTAGCGACGATCATAGTTTTGCCCTCCTGCTTACGCGGTTTTTTGTTCGGGCAACAAAAAACCCTGTTGGGTGAACCAGACAGGGTTTGATCGTCCGCTGGATGGTTCAGTTGAGCCATCCAGCAAATGTAGCGGGACAGCTAGTGCACAAAGTCTCCGATCTCCGGGCGCTTTCGCGACGCGCGGAGGCTGGTCTGCTCGCGGCCGATTCGACTCGAATCAGTGGCGGCAACCGGTGTGCAAATTGAATAGTTAGTGCTGTTCATAGTGGCGAGCATTCTACGCGCACTTCCGGCGCTGTCAATCACATTCCTTGTGATGGTGATAAAACTGTTTATGCTTTGGACCGGTTGGACTCAAGGGCGGAACGGTATGAACTCACGTGATCAATACCTCGGTATGGGCCGGGCAATTAGTCGGCGAGACTTTCTGAACGGCGTCGGTGTCGCAGTCGGTGCCTCTCTGTTACCAGCTTGTGCACGAGACGGCGATCCACTCGCGGTTGATGTAGCGTCATATTATCCGCCGGCCGAGACCGGCATGCGTGGCTCTCATGCCGGCTCTTTCGAGGCGGCCCATGCGTTGGTGCAGGGGCAGCGCTTTGCAAGCGACAGAACGGACGAACACTACGATCTCGTCGTTGTCGGCGCGGGAATCAGCGGTCTGTCAGCCGCGCACATCTATCGCCGCGACGTCGATCCGAATGCCCGTATTCTGATTCTGGACAATCACGATGACTTCGGTGGTCACGCGAAACGAAACGAATTCACACACGATGGCCGGACGTTTGTCGGTTTCGGCGGTACGATGTTGATTGAAGCGCCGCGAAGCTATCCGGCTGTCGCCAGGCAGTTGATCCATGAGCTCGGTATCGATGTCTCGCGCGCCGGTGAGTTTTATCACGAGGAGTTGCTAACGTCGCTCGGTGTCGGCCGCGGTACTTTCTTCGACAAAGAGACGTTCGGGGCAGACCACCTTGCGACCGGACGCTACGGCTTCGGCGATGCGATCGGCGATATACCTTTGTCGGCGTCGGGAAAGGCAGAGCTCGAACGACTGTTCGCCGACGAGGAAGATTACCTCGACGGTATGACTGTCGCAGAGCGTCGTGCCGTGCTTGAATCCCACAGCTGGCGCAGTTATCTCGAAACTTTCGCCGGGATCGGCGACGAAGTACTCGCTTTTGTCCAAAAGTGGCCGCACGGCGTCTGGGCGATCGGTGCAGACGCTTTACCCGCATGGGTAGCCTGGGCGGATGGCTACCCGGGGTTTGCAGGTATGGATCCTGGTTACGGCGATGACGACGGTAGTGAGGAGGAAACGGAGAATTTTCTGTTCCCGGACGGTAATGCGTCTATTGCCCGATTGCTGGTGCGTCAACTCATTCCCGGGAGCGCAGCGGGTAGTACGATGGAGGACATTGTAACGGCGCGTTTTGACTACTCAAGGCTTGACCAGCCGGAGAATCGTACACGCATTCGCCTTAGCAGCACCGTGGTCGGCCTGCAGCATCAGGGCGGCAAGCTGGACGCCGACGTCGACGTAAGCTATGTGAGTGGCGGGGAGGGCCGTACGGTGACGGCGAGCAGAGTCGTCTGGGCCGGTTATCATGCGTTGCTACCGTACGTCTGTCCCGAGATACCAAAAGCGCAGACGGAAGCGCAGGCCAGTTCGGTGCGTGCGCCGCTGGTTTACACCAGCGTGTTAATCCGCAACTGGAGAAGCCTGGTAAAACTCGGCTTGCAACGGGTCTATTGCCCCGGCAGTTTTTTCCAGGTCATCATGCTCAGCCATCCCGTAAGCGTCGGCGATCATCGATTTGCCGAATCCCCGGACGAACCCGTCGTTCTGCATCTGCAGCATATCCCACTGCAGCGCGGGCTTGCGGCGGCCGACCAGTTCAGGGAAGGGCGCCGGTCTCTGCTGGAAACATCGTTCGAGACCTTCGAGCGCAATGTGCGCGAGCAACTCGGCCGGGTGCTCGGTCCGGGCGGCTTCGACCCGGCGCGCGATATCGCCGGTATTACCGTCAATCGCTGGCCGCATGGCTACGCGTACTCGGTCGACGCCGGGTCGGGCGATATCGCCTGGTGGACGGAGTTCTGGCAACACGAGCAGCGTCCGTGGATCGATGCCAGCCAACGTGTCGGCAATATCGCCATCGCCGGTACGGACTCGGCATCCAACGCGATGACCGAGTCCGCGATCGAGGAGGCGCATCGAGCCGTGCACGGACTGCGAAGCGGGAATGTCGAATAGGCTCGAACTTCCTGCCGGGTACGCACAAACACGCGTGTGCCTGCACAATAGTATTATCGAAGCCTGTCTCGATCCGCTTTGTTACCGGTGCCTATGGATCTCGCGAAAACACTGAAGAGCCCACGGCTCAACGGCTGGCCTTTGTTCTGGCTGATTGCCGGCCCGACGTCCCTCGTTATGATCGTCGGCACGCTGCGGACCGCGAGCTGGGATGGCCCCGCCGTTTCGTCGATGATTCAGCTGTCCGTCCGTTTCTCCGTTCCGTGGTTGTTCCTGGCCTTCGCAGCGTCATCGCTGCAGGTCCTCTACCCCGGGCCCGCCGCTCTCTGGGTATCACGGAATCGAAAATACTTTGGCCTGTGTTTTGCGGCCGGTATGGCCTGGCAGGGCTTCTTTATCCTGTGGTTGGTAACGGTTTATTCCGACTACTACATCAACGAAGTGTATGCGCTGCGTGACGCGATCGAAGGGGTTGTTGGTTATGCATTCCTGGCGGCGATGACGGTTACGTCGTTCATGCCGGTGCGAAAACGAATGACGCCAAAGGCGTGGAAGTTACTGCACAAAAGCGGCATATATTTTCTTTGGGCATACGCGGCCAGCACGTATTGGTGGGCGTTGTACTACTACCAGAATCCAGTTCCTTTGGACTACGTGTACTACTGGGCGGGTTTCGTGGCTGCCGCACTGAGGATCGCCGCGTGGACCAGGAAGCGCAACAAGAAAGAGCGTAAAGCCAAGCCGCACGGTGAGAGCAGGCCTGCGCTGAAGTTACTGGGTTTCGCGATTATCGGTGCTGCCGTCGTCTTCGCCGCACTCGCCAAGTCGTGGTATCCGATAGCCGAGGAGCTGCTATACGGATACAGCTTTACCCGCTGGCCTGAACTCTATCTTCCCTACTGGCCGTTTGAGCCTTATTTCGCCTTGTTCATTATCGCTGCGGCAGGTTTTCTGATCGCCAAAGCCCGGGCATAGAGTCGGCCTTACAGTCGATCCCTGAGTTTGTAGTACATCACGCCAAGCGCGACCATCGGTTTGCGCAGCAGGTGTGCTCCCGGAATTCGTAGTGGCGGAACGCCTGCGAAAAGATCGAAATGTTCGAGCGTGCCGGCTACCGCATCGGCCATGATGCGCCCGGCAAGGTGTGTGACATTGACGCCGTGGCCGGAATACCCCTGACAATAGAAGACGTTTTTGGCGACCCGGCCAAGTTGCGGCACGCGGTTAACGGGCACGCCGATCCTGCCGCCCCACGCAAAATCGATATTCACGCTCTGCAGCCGAGGGTAGATGCGCAGCATCTTGGCACGCAGTTTCTTCCTGATGAACTCCGGATCGTCGCCGAAGTAGTTTATTCGGCCGCCGAACAACAGCCGCTTGTCAGCGCTCAGTCGAAAGTACTCAAGCACGAAATTGGGATCGCAAACGGCCACGTCGTTGGGATTGATCGCGGCGACGGTCTCGTCGTCGAGTGGCTCGGTCGCGATGATGAAGCTATTTACCGGGAAGAAGATGCCGCGCATCTGGCGCTCAAGCGCGTGATAGGCGTTGCCGGCAATAATGACGGCGTTCGCAGTTACAGAGCCACTTTGCGTAAGGACCCTGGGCCGCTCACGTTTCTCGATCTCAATGACCGATGATTGTTCGTATAGCGTTGCACCGAGTGAAGCGGCCGCTTTTGCCTCGCCGACACACAGGTTGAGCGGGTGCAGGTGGCCGTTGCCCATGTTCAGCAACGCGCCGATATAGGCGTCTGTACCGATGAAATCGCTCGTTTCACTGGCCGAAAGTACCCTGACTTCGTGATCGAATTTAGCGGCCTGCAGGCGTTCGTAGTCGTACTCGATGTCGCGTAGATGGCGCTCTTTTATCGCGACATCCAGGTATCCGGATTTGAGGTCGCAATCGATGTCGTACTGAGCGACGCGCTGTCGGATGATGTTATGACCTTCCCAGCGAAGTTCGCCGAAGATTTCCTCAACATCTCTGCCCCAGTGTTTGGCCAGCGCTGTTTCGCCGGCAATACCGCCAATCATCTGCCCGCCGTTTCTGCCCGAAGCACCCCAGCCAACCCGGTTCGCTTCAACGACATGTACGTTGTAACCGCGCTCAGCCAGGTGCAGCGCCGTGGAAATCCCGGTGAAGCCGGCGCCAATGACGCAGACATCCGCCGATTGCTCGCCACGGAGTGGTGCAAAGTCGGTTTCCTGATTGGCGGTGGCGGCGTAGTAGGAGCCGGTGTGTGCTTGAGGGTTTAGCATGCCGGCGCTCCGGTCCGCATGTGAAACAGCGACATTCGTCATCATCTCAGGTGTCAGGCTACTGCTCAATACTCGGGCGGCGGCGTGGCACGCGCACGCGCCGGTGCCCAAAACGGCTTCGATTGCTTTTCGCAGGGCACGACGCGACTGTGATGGCGCAACTCTTTCTCGTAATAGATTTCCGCCCAAAGCGGGCCGTCGAGATGCTCGGTTCTGATCATCGCAAGGGCAATATTGGCTTTCGCCACCGGCGACCACATCGCGGATGTCACATAACCGATTTCGCGGTTGCAGCGCTTATTGCTGTAGATGTGTGCCCCTTCCGCGGGGCGGTTGCCCTCGATATCCAGCTTCGTCAGTGTGTAGGTCGGTCCGCGGCGCTTTTCCTCAAGCAGTGCAGCGCGGCCACTAAAATGCGGTTTCCTGAAGTCCACCAGCCAACCCAGGCTGAGTTCGAATGGCGTTTGATCATGCTGGAAGTGAACCGTCTTCAACGCCTCGTTAAACTCCATGTCGGGCATAATGAAGGCGGCCTCCAGTCGCGCCATGTTGGTCGCGGCCTCGCCGTAGGGCTGAATGCCATAGTCGGCGCCGGCTTTGTATAGTTCGTCCCACATTGTCAGCCCGAGGTCGTGTTCGACCCAAAGCTCGTAGCCGAGATCGCCCGTGAATCCCGTGCGCGATACCATCAGTTGGCTGCCGTGATACGGAAACACCCGGATGTCGAAGGGTTTTGCCGTTTCTATTCCGTCAAGGCCGAGTTTCTTGAGAACGGCGTAGGATGTCGGGCCCTGCAATGAGAGCGCTGCCATGTCGTCTGTGATGTCGGTGACGACGACGTCATCGAAACCGAACGAACTCTTTTCCAGCCAGGCGATACTCGGACTACCGCAGGTCAACATGAATCGGTCCGGTCCAAGCCGAAAGACGGTGCCGTCGTCGATCATACGTCCTTCGTCCGTACACCACATGCAGTAAGCGACACGATGCATACCGATCTTGCCGACGTCGCGCGTTACCATTCGATTCAGCATTGCCTCCGCGTCGGGGCCTTTGATCTCGTACTTTTGCATCGGGCATATATCGTAGGTGCCGCAGAGGTTGCGCACGCAGAAGTACTCGTATTCGACGTCGTAGTAGTATTCGGCAAACTTGTAACCGTTCCACGACGACCACGCCTCGCGGATGTTCAGTTCCTCCTGTCGCGGGTAGAACGGAGACAGCTTAAGGCGCTCGCCTGCGAATCTATCGGTCGTAACCATCACTTACTCATCGTAGAAGTCGTCTTCGGGAACGGTATTCGGACGCCTGAGATCCCTGAGTATCTCGCGAGCCGCGTTTGCGCCGCAGACGGCGGAAACGCCGCCGCCGGGGTGCGTCGATGAACCGCTCATGTACAGGTTCTTCAGCGGCATCCGGTATTGCCCGTAACCCGGGAAAGGCCGATTGAAGAACAGCTGATCGATCGTGAGTTCACCCTGGAAAATATTGCCTTCAGTCAGGCCGATCTCGTTCTCAATCTCGTGCGGTGTACGTACTTCCATATGGACGATCAGGTCCTTGAAACCGGGGCTGTAGCGCTCGATCTTGTCGATAACGGTCTGCCCAAACTGGTCGCGTTTTTCCGCTGTCCACGGACCGTCCGCCAGCGTGGGTGGGCAGTATTGAATGAAATTCGACATCCAGTGCTGCCCGGCTGGCGCTACGGTCGGGTCCCACGCAGACGGAATCACCGACTCTATAAAAGGATCATCGGACCAGCGGCCGCGTTTCCAGCAGTCGTAGGCCTTCTCCATCGTTTCCAGCGAGCCGTTGAAGCCCTGACCGCCGCGATTGAGATAGGGGTTATCCGGAACGCCGGTGAACTTCGGCATTCCCGACAGGGCGATATTGACCTTGCCCGACGAGCCACGAATCTTGAAATTGGCCGCCTTCTCGTAAATTCCGTCCGGTAAATCGGCCTTGTCGACGATCTTGGTGAAGGTACGTTTGGCGTCCAGGTTCGAAACGACGATACGGGATTGTATCTCGTCACCGTTTTCAAGAACGACACCCGTCGCGCGGCGACCTTCGACGAGAACTCTGTGCACGCCGGCATCGGTGCGGATTTCACCGCCGTGTTCCTGCAGTGCCGAAGCAATGGCATCTGAGATCGCTCCCATCCCGCCGCGTGCCAGCCCCCAGGCACCGATGCTGCCATCTACGTCACCCATCACGTGATGCAGCAGGATGTAAGACGAGCCCGGTGAGTAGACGCCGAGCGCGGTTCCAATGATGCCGGGGCTGGCCATTGCAGCCTTGATCATGTCGTTCTCGAAATAGTCATCGAGATACTCGGCGGCACTCATCGTGAAGAAGCGGACGTACTCGTAGATCTGTTTCTCGCCCAGACCCCAGAACTGCTTTGCCAGGAACAGCAGTTCCATAATGTCGCGTGGCTTGAAGGACGTAGGATCCGGCGGCGTCCTCATCAGTGTTTTGCGGATCAACTGCGAATAGCGCGTGAGATCCGTTTGGAAACGATGCATCGCATCCGCGTCGTGCGGCGAATGACGCTTGAGTTCGAGATGTGCCGCCTCTTCGTCCTGGTAAGCGAACAGCCGCTCGTCGCCATCGCCGAAATTCACCGTGCCGAGGTAGGGCACCAACAACAGTCCATGCCGGCTAAGATCCAGATCGCGATGAATGGCCTGGCGCATCATGCTGCAGACGTAGGAACAACTGGAATACTTCCATCCTGCCTGCAGTTCCCGTGAGACGGCGGCGCCGCCGATATAGCTGTTTTTCTCGACAACCAGGACCTTCAGGCCCGCCTTTGCAAGATAGGCCGCGTTGGCAAGACCGTTGTGGCCTGCGCCAATGACGATAGCGTCGTAGTGGCTCACCGCAGGATCTCGTGTGCCGCATTGTGGCCCGCGGCGCCCGTGATGTCGCCGCCCGGGTGACAGCCCGCGCCGCACAGGTAAAGTCCGGGAATCGGCGTGCGATACTGCGCTGCTTCGTAGGTCGGACGCATCATGAGCATCTGATCCATCGCAATTTCGGTGTGATGCCAGTGTCCCCCGGTTATCCGGTATTCGTTCTCAAGGTCCTCCGGCGTGAGAAATTCAGCATGCACCATGCAGTCGCGGATATCCGGCGCGTAAGCGGAGATCACTTCGATACAGCGATTGAGGATCTGCTCCCGTGCCGCGGCGGTCCAACCGCCTTTGAGCGCCCGTGGCACATACATGACGTTTGCCGACAAAACATGGCCACCGTCCGGCGCGAGCGAGGCATCAATGAGACTTGGCAGCACAATTTCCATTACGGGGTCGTCCGAACACCTGCCGTATTTTGCATCGTCATAGGCGAACTCGATCGCATCGACATTCGGTGCGATGATCATCCTCGCGTTCGGTGTGTCGAGGCCGGTAAAGCCCGGTAGCTTACTGAGTGCCAAATGCAACTTGCCGACAAAACCGTCGCAGCGCAGGCGCCGAATACGATTGGTAAATCCAATGTCGAGGTATTCAACGCCAATCATGTCAATGAAGGTGCGCGTCGGATCGGTAGCGGAGATAACCCGGTCAGCCGAGATTTGTTCGCCTGCGGTGGTTGTTACGCCCGTTACCTGCAGGCCGTTTTCATCGCCGGCAACGGTAATTTTCTCCACCGCAGTCGAACAGCGGACTTCGACGCCGCTTGCCTGTGCGCTTTTCTGAATGGCTGCGATGAGCCCGGGAACGCCGCCGGACGGAATCGTGTGCGTGCCGCGTGATTGCTCAGCCAGTCGATACAGCATTAGCAGCACGGAGCTGTTCGGCGAGCGCGGTGCCATCTTTGCGCCGGTCAACATGTCCCAGCTCAGAGTGGCTTTCAAAAGTTCGCTCGAAAAATTTTCTTCGACCAGGTCTCTTGCCGGCAGCGACGCGACCCGCATAAACTCCCGCATGTCGGCCTTGCCCAGTTTTCGCAGGCTGAGCCCGAGGTGTGCAAAGGTCAGCACGTCGCGCAGACCGCCCGGCCCAATCCTTGGTATCGTCTTTAGCCAGAACGGTTGCAATGCGTCTGCGAATTTTTCCAGCTGCCGGGTATAGCCCGTATACTCCATGGCGTCGTCGTCACCGACGCCCTGCACAGACTTAGCTTCGACAACTACATGCTTTCCAGAGGCGCCGAGACCGATCAGTGGCAGAGCAGTTGTGCCACGATCGTAACCGTATGCGGCGAGGTTTAAGTCGCGACTGACCTGTTCGGAAAAATGGGAAACCGATTGTGCGATTGACGTCGTATAACCCGGGTGAAACTCGCGGCTGGCAGCGAGACCGCCGGCTTCATCGGCTGCCTCCAGGATGAGAACTTTTTGATCGTTGCGCGCGAGGTATGCGCCGCAGACCAAACCGTTATGGCCGGCGCCAACAATGATCGAGTCGTAGCGACCCATTTATGTACCTGATCCGAAATAATTAAGTGCCGACAAGCTATTAGCCCAGCTGCAGCAGAGCTTCCTCGCCTACACGCCGAGAGTGCAGTTTACATCAGCGATGTGTTTTCCTGTCCGTTTTCTCTTCAACGTACGCGGGGTTAGTGAACGTCCGACATCAGTCGATGGTTGAAAGAACGCAGCATCGAGCACGTAGAAACCGTTCTTGCCGATTTCGCCGGAACGGCGCGTGGCAAGATACTGCCGGTGTCGGAGCTCGGGGATTATTTTGATTTTTTGCCGCTGGCCGTTTAGTTTCAGGCAAATCCTGCAAAACATCGAGTACGTCCAATGAAAATTTCGGTCATTATCACGACGCTGCTGCTCTTGTGTGCATCGGTAGCTCACTCAGAGACAATTGCGATCATCGGTACAGGCAGCGTCGCGAAAGCGCTGGGGCCTGAGTTCGCGGGGCTGGGGCACACGATCGTCTACGGGTCTCGCGAGCCACGTAGCGAGAAGGCAAAGTCTCTCGTTGCTGCAACCGGAAACGACTCTTCCGCCGCGCTGCCCGCGGACGCTGTCGTCGACGCGGGCATAGTCGTTGTCGCCGTTCCTGGACTGCTTGTCGAAGAGATTGTGCGGGGACTGGGGGATCTTTCAGGGAAAATCGTAATAGATCCTACCAACCCGCTGGTCGGCGATTGGGAAACGGAGCTCAGCCTGGGCGTCGCAACGTCCAATGCACAGATCATTCAGGAGGCTGCGCCGGAGGCATTCGTTGTTAAGGCATTCAGTACCCTCAACTGGCGCCAGATGGTTGAACCGGAAGGTCCCATATCGATTCTCATGGCGGGTGACGATGAGTCGGCGAAGATTCGGGTCGCCGAACTGGTGTCGGGTATGGGCTTAGAACCAATAGACCTGGGTCCTGTAAAGAACGCGCATTGGGTAGAGGGTATGACGATTCTGTGGCTCAACAATCGCATAATGCCGCGGCCGGACTTTGAGTTCCATTTGCGAATCGTCGAATAGGCGAGCGCCTGAACGGTTTAACCGCTATGAGAAGGAAGCCTGCTGCCAGGGAAAGCCGACGCGACCATCGCCAGCGTTCCGGCATCTTAGGAGAGGGCTTCGTAATCTAAATGAGACTCAATTGGCGGCTTTTTCAGCATGATTCCGAAGCGACGTGCGGAGAACAGGCGATTCGCAGTATCCGCCATGATCGCGCTGCCGGTGACCGTCGCATTGTTGTTCCTGATGACGCGCCTGATTCTACCGGGCGAGAAGGACCCCATAGTCACTCGCATGATCCGCAATATCGAGCTTCAGCGTGCCGTTTTAACTCCTGAGCCAGATCGTGTTCCGATCTTTGAGCAACCGCTACCCACTCGGGCCAGACCGCCGGTAATCGAGCCGGATTCGACGGCTGAAGCTTCGAGCCCGGCGCAGAAGCCGGATCAGAATCAGGACGCTCCGTCCGATGAAGGTACGGCTAAAGACGAACCGGCTCGTACGGTCGACTGGGCGGCAGAACTGCGCCGCCTGACACAGGAGTCCGACGAAGAAGCATTCAAGCGGTGGTTGCTGGAGCAAGGACATGAACGCTATACAACGATCATGCAGGGTCCGCTTCCGATAACGAATAGTGTACGCGCGGAGTTGCCGTCAACTCAGGAAGACATAACCGGCTATATGAATACCTACGGCGATAAGGAGATCAAGGTTAGCGAATACTGTGTTGCACAGACGACGGTATCGGCGCGCCTTGATATCTCAGACTTCGCCGAGAAAATTCCGATGCGAGTTATGTGTAAATCGCCATCGACAAAAATAGAATTTCCATTTAGTCGGGACTATCTTGAATAAAGCCACACGCAGCCAAAACAGGCTAACTCATCGCGACCTTTGTCAACCGCAAAAACCTAGGTAGTAGTACGACTTCTGCCGCCATTTCGCTGGCCATAAAGTAGCGTTTCCTTCACTAAAACATGAGAGATAAGCGTAGATCATGGCCACTGAAAAAAGCCGCATTCTGGCGGTAATCGACCCGACACGAACTGAGCAGTGGGCGCTCAGAAAGGCACTTTCGATCGCCAATAGCAGGGACGATCTGGATGTTTGTGCATACCTCTGCGTGTACTCGGATGCAAAGTGCGACGACCGGAGCGAGCTTCAGGCTGCTGAATTGGAACGCAACAGGTTGTGGCTGGATGCAATGCTCGGAGAGTTTGCGGATAACAAGGCGACAATAGACTCGAAAATAGAATGGGCTGACGACTGGCGTGAGGCCGTCTGCGCGGCGGGAGCCGCCGATGACGTCGCTCTGGTCGTAAAAAGAGCAAGCGGGCGGCAAAACTCCCTGGCTAGCTCGGATCGCCAGCTTATTCGCAGGCTGGGGCGCGCTCTGCTGCTGGTCAAGTACGAGCCGAAAGACGAACTCAAGAAAATTCTCATCGCGGTCGATTTCAACACGGAAAGCGCGAGCCACAAAGCGCTCAACGAGGCCATTGTCTCACTCGGCACCCGTATGCGCGGCACCGTGAAAGAAACAGAGCTACACGTTATCAGCGCTTTTCCGACAGCGGACAGTTTCGTGCATCCGCCGGATGTCGCGAAGGCTCTCGATATTGATCGCTCCCATGTTCATATCAGGCGCGGGTCCGCTGCCGACATCATCCCCGATGTTGCGAAAAAACTCGAAGCTGATCTTGTGGTTGTCGGTAACATCGGTCGCGCCGGACTGTCCGGCATTACGATAGGCAATACGTCCGAGAAAATCCTGAACGATATCGCGACGGATGTGTTGATACTTGTGAGAGAGGAAACGAAACTCAGCGTTGCCGTCTGAAGTCGGTTAGGCAGACTCTGTATGTATAGGATGTATTCGCCGGCTGCCCGTCGGTGAGTGCATCCTTCTCCTCGCTCATTGCGCTGCAAGTCGGGCGAGAGCTTCATCCGGGTTGTTTTGCTTATCCACGGCCAGCGACAGCAATTGCTGCGCCGCATCTCGGCCTATCCAATTTTCCGCCCTATTCAGAAACTCCGCTGAGCTCCATGATTCGACCGCTTGCGATTCGGGAATCAGGGTTGCCCAAAAACTGAACAAATCCTGTTGGCCGTTGCTATTGACACGGATTTGTTGGTCGATAGCGATGAACATGATCAGTCCGCAGTGATAATAGTCTGAAAATCTGCCCCGTTCAGCGGCGTTGGCAAGTACGCCATTGCCGAGCGCGTCGCGACAGGATTCGCGGGCTTGCTGGCGGCGCGTATCAAGGTACTCCCGAGGCACATTGCCGAGACTTCCAAGCGAAAGATATGCGAACGCATCAGCGGCACCCTCGTGAATCCAGGATGACTCGAGATTGCCCGTGACGCCATGTTGAAACAGGTGTCCGGCTTCATGCGCAAAAAACCAGGCTATGTCCTCAGGTGTATTGTCGTTCGAACCGGTTTTTTCCCAAGTCGATCCATAGAAATGCATAAAAACCTGATTCGGTAACGTCCCTCCCTGGCGTCCGTGGCCCTGCTTGAAGTCCGGATCGTAGGATGCAAACAGCATAGGTCGTTGTGTTAACGGCGGAAGTCGTTGCGCAAGGTGTTGCATAACTTCCGGCAGGGATGTGGATATCAGCTCAGAGATCGCAGGTGGCAGTGCCGGGTCCACAATCTGAACGAAATCTGCATTTGCGAAAGCGTCTGCGGTACCAATGTATATTTTGGTGCCGCTGTCCGAATCCGACCATTTCGCTGATCGCTGGTACTTATTCCCATGCAGCAGAATGTGTTTGCCGTGCGGTGCTTCTACCTGCATCGGCCACGGCCCTTCGCAGTCATCCGCGCTGCCTGCCGGGCATGCGTGGAATCGTCCACTGTGCACAAGCAGACTTCCGTCGCTAAACGGTGAAAAAGGCGCGTAGTCTTTTGGCAACGGCACATAGGTAGCCGGAACCATGACGTCCACCGTTGAAAAAACAACCCCGTCGGCACGGCGGATCATGTCCTTGTCGTTTGCGCGCGCTATCTCAAAGCCTGATGAGACAATGCGCCAACGCCTGCTGCGAGATTCGTCCGGCGTCCGGGCGAAAACTATGGCACTGGTCGGCTGTGACAGGCGATACGTCACCTTCAGATGCTGCCCGTCGTCAGAAGGGTCCAGGTAGATGCGGTTCTGCACATTTGTCGAGCTGCACGCGAGCAGTTGAACAAACCCGACGACGAGAATCGGTAGTACGCATCTGGAGTTGAGCCGAATCATAATTATTCAATCCCGGCTGGAGGCACGATAGCCGCTGACGGCAAGTCTTCATGGAACACTATCGGCGTTTTGCGGCCTGGTCAATGCAAGTCTCCATGCGCCCGTCGGTTTCAGGATTTAGTCTATACTTTGGTATCCAGAGTGTTTTTCGACACAAGTGCATCTATGTCTCGTTCGGCAAAAGCGTTCGCTGTCTTATTCGCCCTTGTCCTGATGTCTTCGGCGTCGGCCAAGAGCGTCATAGTAAAGATCGTCGTTCAGGGCGATGCCCTGACAGAGCCGCTGATCATTACCGACGAGCACGTTATCGAACAGTTCAGCATTTGGTCCGGACCGAACTCTCGTTCGCGTCGCAAAGGCGAAGCCTGGGAAATTGACTACAGCGGGGCTTTCATCGACTTTTCGGCTGGAATGGCCGACAGCCGACCGTCCGGGCTGACACAATTCGAGGTGGAGTTTCATCTGGCTGAATCCCGAATCGGTGCCTATCTTGATGAGACCTATGACGTTCGATACGCAATGAACCCAGCGAAGCCCGGTGGGTACTTCTACCTGCCGATTGGCAATCCATACATTTATCACGGTGTCGAAGGAAACTGGCTGCACTCGACCGAACACTGGGAAGAGTTGCTGCGACCGGCGATACAGGACCGGTTGGGACGGACCGTTGTTCGCGACGCCAACACCGCGTTCCATGTGGCATCGATCGCCGTATTTCGGCTAGTCGACCCGGGCTTGCGTTAAGACCGGCCAGTAGACCCAGGTAAACAGGGCGAATGCCACAATCCAGCCTGCAGCGGACAGACCAATCATCTGCAAATACAGGTTCGGACTCAGCGCTCCAGCTACCCGCACGATCACAGCGACATTCAGGACCACGTAGGCAAGTACGACGAGCCGTGGTGCGTGGAGTGATCGCCCGGTATGCGCGAGCGCCACGCGGCTGGTTACAGCCAGGATCATATTGCCGATTGCACCCATGGTCAGGGCGTGTAGTGCCGCGCTGGCAGGAATGGGGAAACCGAAAGCGGCCAATGCAGTAAGCGCATAGCCCACTGGCAGCCATAGATAGGCCACGTGAAGGATTAACAACAGGGGTTCCGATGTTGTCGCCAGTCCACCCCATCGAGCAAGGCGAACGGCATGAGACAACGCCGCCACCAGCGCGAGGGTTCCGGTGACCGGGCCAAAGGGGCCGAGGCTGGCGGATATGCCGACAGCGAGGGTTGCGGCTATGGTAATTCTGTCGGTCAGTCGATGGTTTTTCGGCAGTCGCTCGTGGCCCCGGGCACGCATCCAGTTGGCCGTGAAGTTGGGGATTATCCGTCCGGCAACAATCGCAATCATCAAGAGCATCAGGTGAATGAGAAAGTACAGGGCCAGACGATCCATGCCGGGCAGGATTCGCAGCACACCCAGGTGGTACAACAGGTTCAGCGTCGCCAGGGCCAGCGCAATGCCGACGATGGGATAGTTACGACGACTGTTGCCTCCCACTACCTCACGTCCCGCGAGTACCGCCAGCAGGAAAGGGAAGACTGAATCGGCGCAGGCGAGCAGCCAATAAGGCAACTGCGTTGCGGCCAGCATGGCGAAACGTCCGAGTAACCAGGCGAAAACCAGGACACCCAGCCACGCGCCCTGCAGCGGCGGGCGATTCGTCCAGGTGGCGACCGCCGTCAAAACGAAGCCCGCCATGGCAGCCATGCCAAATCCGACCACCATTTCGTGGCCATGCCAATACGGCAGTGTTGCGGGGAGGGAGGTGAATCCGAATCCATGCAGGGCTGTCAGCCATATTGAGATGACAATGACGGCGAAAAGACCATTCAGGAGGAAGAACGGCCGGAAGGCATAACTCATGAGCGGGTGGGTTTTTGGCATGGCGTTATGGGGTTCTCCGGCAGCCGTCAATTGCGGCAGGCAATGATACAGCAGCGGGAACAGGAATCGCCCGCGTCCTTTGCGAGCGCTGATCGCTAGTCGGTTTTTCCGAGCCGACCGCGGCGTCGTCGAGACTTCGCAGCTATGTTGTCAGGTAGCGGGTAACGCGGTCCCTAAGATCGTCGTCAGCTATAGTTACCGCCACCTCGATTTGAAAAGCAGGAGCCGCAGAATCATCAGCAAAGAGGTGGAGTAGCAGCGAGTACCGTCAATAAGATGATCGTTATCCCGGCGCTCATCGGTACGTCCTTTATTCGCTTCTCCGATACCGAATACTACGCTCTCTGCGGCTCTGGTGAAAACTGTGGCCGGGTGCTCCCGGCCACATTCCTGACGGCTAATTAGTAAGGGCCGTTCAAAATCGACGGTGTGTGCCAGAACGAAGCCCACACCGCTTCGTCTCGAACATAGTAAACGGTGTCGTTATGGATGAAGGCGCGATTTCGATCGGCAAAGGACCAGTTCCCGGGTCCACCGGCATCGGGGACGATTGAACCAACGCTATTGAGTGCTGCAAGCTCGGGCATATCTTTGTCGCGGATTTCGAACAGGTACAGCCCCGACTCGAGAAAATCGTAGCTGCCGTCGGTGGCATGCAGTTGCGCCGGAATTGTAAAGCGATCAACGTTGTCGGCGTCGCTCTGGTAAGTGAACGCATGGCGATCGTAAGTTGCTTCACTCCAGGAGCCGCGCCCGCCCAGCGTTGTGCTGCCGCGGGACAGTGGTTGTGCGATATTCGATACGTCGAACAGCTCGAGTTTGATTCCGCCGTTTCCGCCGCTCCCGAGGCCAAGCAGCAGTTTGTCGCTGACAGGGTGCAGGAAATCCGAGAAACCGGTAACGGATAGCTCACCGGCGATGTACGGATCGGCCGGGTCACTCAGATCGATCGCGTATAGCGGGTCAATCTGCTCAAATGTCACGGCGTAGGCTCTCTTGGCGAGGAACCTCACCCCGTAAAGGGCTTCGTTCGGTTTGCCGATTTCTGCCGGTCGTTGCTCGTTCGGCAGCGTCGAGACGACCGTGAGTTCCGGGAGGGTAGCCGACTCCCGCAGGACAAACAGTTTGTGGTCGACAAAGTCCTCGTTGTCCCAGTCGAACACGGAGGAAAAAACGCGAAGATCGCCATCATGTTCGTTCATGCGAAAGTCAGCCTGGCCGCCGCGCCAGACCTGACCCTCGATATCGACCGAGCCGCGGTAGTTCAGCTGTGTGCCTGTCAAGGCAAACTTGTGCAATCGCGTATCGAGTTGCCTGAGTGCCGTTTGCGCTCGCGACTGGACGACATACAACGCTTTTTCAGACACATAGACGCCGTAGGTCTCTTCGTTATAGCAGGCAGTTGTGAACGACGTCGGGTCGCTTATGGACACGGCAGTAATACTGGTGATTACCGGATAGCCGGGGTCATCGTCGGTATTTGTGACGTAGCAATCGTTGGGCGCCACGAGCGGGGCGGTGACGTTATTCACGATGATTTTCGGCAGCATATCATCCAGCGTGACGTCGGCAAGAATCGCCTCGTTGTGTGCCTGATCCTCGGGGCTCGTTACGTAATAGTCGAGACCTTCGATCCGGGGCGCGTATCGGCTGACAATGTAGACCGTATCGCCAATGCGCCGGCTCTCGATGAAGATGCCGTCAATCTTCACGTCGACCTCCAGTAGCGGCGAGCCGGGATCGCTGACATCGTATACCTGGTAGCCAAGGCGCTCGGGTGCCCAGATGGCAAAATCCGCCCAGAAGCCACCGAAGCTGCCGTAGATGGACTGACCCGTCAGCGCGAACATTCGATCGTCCGACAGATACATACCTTGTACGGAAAGATCGTCAGCAAGCGGGATCTCTCCGGCAAGATTTGCCGCACCATTGTCGGGATCGGTCGCGAGGATGCGGATAGAGCGTTGCGGGTCGTTTCCGGTGCCGATGGCGCCATCGCTGGCAGCCTCTGCGAGAATATAGCAGCAGCCGTAGTAACGCCGTGGAGCGATGTACAGGTGTTCGCCGTCATAACGTACGGCGTCGAACTCGTCGACGTTCTCCTCCTGTGTATAGGTTCCGGTGAAGTTGTCCGGGTTCGCGGCCGCGGTGGCATCCGCAAGTGCGAGGTCCACGTCTTCCGTGCTCCGTATGGTCGTGAAACCGGATTTCAGCGACGATTCGAGTTCTGCCGCCGTGCTAACCTTGCGTAGCAGGCCGGTATCCGGCTCGCCGGTCCCTGGGTCGCTCGATGACGTACCGCATGCTGCAAGCAGCAACGAACTTATCGAGAATAGTGTTCCGTAAACAAGCGATTTCATGGGAGATTCTCCGTTTTTCCGATACCCACAGCTTAGGCAGTGGGTGGCTGGAAATCTGTTGAGATTGTTTCGCGAGTTTGTCGAAATTTGTATCGGGCTTGCTTTACACTTATCGACAATTTCTATACAGCTTTGTTACCGGCTCAGGCCGCCGCTCTTGTCACACTAGGCGGGTATAAACAGTTAGCCTGGGCCCTGGCGAGCCCGGGATGGAGTCGATGTCGTCATGAAATCACCGATCGTCACCACTCTGTTGCTACTCATCGTTTCGCAATCGGGTGTTGCAGAGGGACCGCCGGCCAGTAGTTTCGCCGACAGTGTGCAAAGCTCCGTTGCGGGCGCCGAAAGAGAGGAGTTCGACGAATCTCGCTGGCAACTCGGGTTCGCGCTCGGCTACGGCCTGCGCACGAATCCGCTCGTGCAGTCTGATGATCTCCCGATTGTCATCGACATCGACATCGCATGGTTTGGCGATCGGTTTTTCTTTGACAATGGCGATCTCGGGTTCACTTTTGCCGATAATGACAAGATCACGTCAAGCCTGGTCGCCCGCGTCAACAGCGACCGCGTATTTTTTGGGCGCACGGACACGCGT
Organism: Woeseiaceae bacterium; assembly: GCA_021773035.1. Classification (GTDB taxonomy): domain Bacteria; phylum Pseudomonadota; class Gammaproteobacteria; order Steroidobacterales; family Woeseiaceae; genus UBA1847. The sequence continues at coordinate 4,024 of JAJFKU010000041.1, read as the reverse complement.
TTTGTGACGGTTGATTCGGCGGGCATACCGTTGTCCGACGAGGTCATATTCGAGGTGCCGGACCGCAGCTACGCCGTCGAACTCGGTGTGGAGGTTCTCGCTGACGGTCCATGGGGTCAGCTGCAATTAAGCGCGTTCCACGATATTAGCGGCAAGCATGATGGATACGAGTTGTTTGCCGACTATGCCTATGGCTGGCGCAGCCAGCGCTGGTACTTCGAACCATCGTTTGGCCTGAGCTATAAGAGCGATTCATTGAACGACTACTACTGGGGCGTTCGCGATAGCGAGGCGAATCAGGCGCTACCGACCTACATTGCCGGCCATGGAGTCAATGCGCATGCGCGCCTCGCGATGAGTTACCAGCTGAATCGACGCTGGGTGTTCTCCATTGTCGGAGAATTTGAGCGCCTCAACGACGATGCCGCGGCGAGCCCTATGGTCGAGGATAATAGTGTTTTCGGCTACTTCGCGGGCTTCGGGTTTCACTTCTGATATGAATTCGCGTGTCCTTATCCTGTTATTCGCATTGTCGCCGCTAAGTGCGGTGGCGGATTCCGACGTCACGGACGGCTCGATGTTCTTAACCGTCAAGCCTGTTCTCTGCATCATCGACAAGAAGACGCCGAACTGCCAGATGTCGTTTCTTGTTTTATGGGAGAGTGCACAGAACGGTTATTATTGCCTCTTCAGCGATCTGCTCGAGGCACCGATTCGTTGTTGGAACGACGAGCGCGAGGGTCGCACGGAGGACGAACGCACTGTGCAACACAGTTTTCGATATTGGATGCAGGACAAGGCGAGTGATTTACAGCTCGCGGTGGTCGAGGTGGAGGTTTTGCGTATGGACAGCGATGATCGCCGTCGGAAACGACGCACGCGCCACGTCTGGGATCTCAATTGAACGACAGGGCCGTCGATATACTGCTGGTCGAGGATGATCGGCGACTCGCCGATCTGACTGCTCAGTACTTTCGCCAGAACGGCTTGACGGTATCGCTCGAGTCGCGCGGTGACCACGCGATAGCGCGTTTTGTTGCCGAACGACCGCGGGCCGTGCTGCTCGATCTCATGCTTCCCGGTGCCGACGGCCTGAGTGTATGCCGGGAATTGCGGCACATATTCGATGGGCCCATTCTGATTTTCACAGCGCGCGATTCCGATATCGACCAGGTCATCGGGCTTGAAGCCGGCGCCGACGACTATGTCGCAAAGCCGGTAGACCCGATGGTACTGCTGGCGCGAACGCGGGCGTTGTTACGGCGTGTGGAGGGCAATGCGGCCGTAAAGCACGGCGTTGGTGACACGGTATTCGGTGGACTGCGTATCAGCGAGGCCGCCCAGAATGTCTGGCTGGACGGCGAGGATGTAGAGTTCACCACGCAGGAGTTCGAGCTACTTTGCCTGCTCGCGAAACACGCCGGGACCGTGCTGAGTCGCGAGACCATTTTCCGTAATTTGCGTGGCATTGAATACGATGGCCTCGACCGTTCCATCGACGGACGTATCTCGAAGCTAAGACGCAAACTGAAAGACAGCGCCAGCACGCCAACGCGCATCAAGACAATTTGGGGAAAAGGTTATCTGCTGGTCCCGGATGCCTGGGGCGATCCTGCGTGAAGCGCTTCGGTTTCAGTCCGAACGGACACCTGCTGTTCCGGTCCTACCTGTTTCTCGCGATCACACTCGTTGTTGTCGCAAGCGTGCTGGATTTCGGTTTCAATCAGCTGCGCTCCGCGCAGTCATCCGAGCAAGAGCTGTGGCTTTCGTCGACCTTGAAGCTGGTCGAAGCGGAACTCGCGGCAGTGCCAGAGAACGCCCGCGAACTGCGCGCTCGTGAACTCAGCGAATCGATTGGTTTCGACGTAAGTATCCTGCAAAGAGACGATGTCCACATGGCGGCTGAGTCGCAGGGCGCGATGGCGATGCTCGCGGACGCAGATGGCAATATTTCACATCTTCGGGATGCGCCAGGCATGAATGCGATCATTCGAATTGGACCGGTCGAAGTACCGCACGAGAGCCTCGTTATCCGTTTGCTGCCGCCCGTTTTCTACCTGTCGATTTTCGCTGTTGTCGGTCTCTGGCTGCGACCGTTCTTCAGGGATATCAACCTGATCTCCAGCGCGGCGGACCGTTTCGCTGCCGACTATCGTAAGCCACTATCGACGGCAAACACCACTACGCAACTGACTGGTCTGGCGCGTAACCTGGACGACATGTCGGCTCGATTAAGTGGCCTGATTCAAAGCCAGAAAGAACTGATCGCAGCGCTGTCTCATGAGATGCGCACGCCGCTTGCCCGTATTCGCTTCGCGCTGGCGGTAATGAACAGCAACGGTGGTGGCGACCTCGGCAAACAGATCGAGGCACTGGATACGGATGTCCAGGAAATTGATGCGCTGATCGCCACGATGCTTAATTACGCCCGCCTCGACCACCCCGATCTGCAAATGAACTGGCAGACTGTGCCGGTCGGCCGCTGGCTGGCCGAAGCGCAAGAGAAGGTTCAGGCGCCGAATGGAGTGACAATCCTGACCGAGCTTACATCGACCTCGGCCGCAATGGACCCGCGACTCATGAGCCTGGCGGTCAGCAATCTGCTCGTCAATGCGTGCCGATACGCAAACGAGAACGTGCGCTGCACGGTGAGCGAGAACGGCGAAGGTCACGAGATTCGAGTCGAAGACGACGGCAGGGGTATTCCGAGTTCGGAGCGCGAATCGATCTTCAAGGCGTTTACGAGAATTGACGATAGCCGTAACCGGGAAACAGGCGGCTACGGTCTCGGCCTGGCAATCGTTGCGCGGATTGCCGCGCTGCATGGCGGCGACGTCGAGGCGCGGGAGTCGAAGGAGCTCGGCGGCGCTTGTTTCGTTTTTCGCTGGCCGGGACAAGTCAAATAGTCGGGCGAGTACAGAAAGGGCGAAATACCATGGTCAAGAACACTGATAGCGTCGATAGATTCATGCGGGCCGCAATCGACGAGGCGAAAAAAGGACTGTCGGACAACGGCATTCCAATCGGCTCGGTACTTGTACTCGACGACACCATCGTCGGTCGGGGCCATAATCAGCGCGTACAGAGAGGCAGCCCGATTCTGCATGCCGAAATGGATTGTATCGAGAATGCCGGAAGACTATCCCCCGGCGACTATCGCCGCGCCGTTCTCTACTCAACGCTGTCTCCATGCGATATGTGCAGCGGTGCGATCCTGCTGTACAAAATTCCCGTCGTGTTCGTTGGCGAGAATCGTACTTTTAAAGGCCCGGAGGAATATCTGCGTTCTCGCAGTGTCGACGTGCGTGTTGTTGATTCCGAGGAATGCGTGCAACTCATGGCAGAATTCGAAAGAAACAACGCTGAACTCTGGAACGAAGATATCGGCGAGGACGAAACAAGCTAGCTGGATGCCGGAAAATCGACTCGCTCATGCGGTACTCTATGGCTGTCGTCATATCGTAAGGTTTGTGAACCGATGTCTGCATACGTACAGGAACTTACCGTCAATTGGGGTGAGTCAGATCCATTCGGCCTGGTCTACTACGCACGAGAAGTCGCGTGGTTTAACGAGGTAGAGCATGAGTTGTTTCGCCGCATTGGTCACCCTATAAACAAGATGATCAATGAGGAACGCAGCGCATTCGTCATGGGCGAAATTCAGTTTCGGTTCGTAGGTCCGGCCGCCTATGGCGATCGCGTACAATGCACGTTGACCTTGATCGACATTCGGGACAAGACGCTGCACTGGCAATGCGATGCGCGGAACCTGGATACAGGCCAGCAGATCTGTGAGGGGACCGCAACGCGCGTTTACGCGAAGATCGAGGAAGATGGCAACCTCAAGTCGAAGCACATCCCCGATGATATCCGCAGTTTACTTGTTCAGTTCAGGGCGGATGGTGCCCAGGTGTAGTAACTCAGACCCGACAGTCGGCATGTATTTCCGGTACCGGTCAACGTGCTGAACAGGGGTTGATCCGGGATAGCCGATGCCGTCGCCTGTGGGTCGTGAAGACGGCAT
>JAJFKU010000005.1 GCA_021773035.1 Woeseiaceae bacterium | reverse complement strand
CAACCAGTTTTCCTGGCGGCAATAGCGAGCGGGAACCACCCGATCCCATTTCGAACTCGGAAGTGAAAACGTTCAGCGCCGATGGTAGTGTGGGGTCTCCCCATGTGAGAGTAGGACACCGCCAGGATTTATTTACGAAAGGCCGCATCCCGAAAGGGTGCGGCCTTTTTTAATGCCCGAATGAGATTCAAGCGAAGACATATTTTGACATAATCTAAGAACCCCAGGGCCGATCCAGTGGCCATAGTGGCTTCAGATCACGCCGCCGCGGCCGATACCTTAGTAAGGAATTATGGCTGCCATTAGACCGGCGGTAATCTCGCTTGCCAAAATCGATTGAACGGGGCGCTTAAATGGTCGCTGCACGCGCGGAAAGTTTCAGTACGCATCGCGCGCTGGTCGTGGAGGACAACGAACACGTCGCGCACATGCTCGAATTCATACTGGAGCGCTCTGCCTACGAAGTCACCGTGGCACCGAATGGGCGTGATGCGAAAGCTGCAATCGAGAACATAGAACCATTCGACGTCGTACTACTTGATCTCTTGTTGCCGTACGTCTCCGGTTATCAGTTGATAACGGAAATTCGCACCAGCCCGAGTTGGCAACACGTCCCGATTGTCGTCATCTCCGGCAAAGTACTTGAAGCAGACATCGTCAGAGCCCTCAACCTCGGGGCGAGCGATTACGTGACAAAGCCGTTTCGTCCGGAAGAACTGCTTGCCCGTCTTCGGCGCGTGGTGAGTGACAACGAACGCTTGCTGAAATCGCGATGACAACGGCTACTCCTCCTGGTTTTGTAGCTAGGGCTTTGCTGCTGAGTGTGTTCTGCCTCCCTTCCGTCTTAAACGCCCAGATCGCGGATGTGCAGAAATTATTTCGTAGCGGCGATACCGCGACAGCACTCGAGACGCTCGATCAGCTGCGCATTACCTATCCAGACGATGTCGACTATATGCTGTTGCGCGCACAGATCTACGCGCAACAGGGTCGCGATAGTCAGGCGCTGGAAGAACTGCGCAAAGCCACATCAGTAGCACCGGACTACGAGGAGCCCTGGCGATTACGGTACGTATTGCTATCGCGAGTCAAAGTCGATGTGGCGGAAAGCGAACGCCGCGAAGTCGAAGAAGAAGTTGCTGTGCGATTCCCGGAGGCCCTATGGTGGCAGGTTCCAGACAAGGAGCCCGCTGCGCAGTGGGCGATTCTGCTTGGGGCCGGCCATGATCGCCTCGACAACGGCACCGCATCCTGGAACCGGCAATTCTTTGAAGTCAGCCGTGAACGGGAACGCGTTGATCGACATCGTCTGGGGGTGTCACGCGATCAGAGGTTTTCGAATTCGGACCTCGCCGTCCTGATTGGGTCCGATTTCAGTTTTGCCGACAACTGGCTGGCCGGGCTCGACTACTCCGCCGCTTCAGATGCGAGTTTCCTGCCCGACTCGAGCTATCGGCTGTACCTGGGACGGACATTCGCGAGCGGCCTGGGCATGACGCTTGCGTTTCGTCGGCGAAACTTCAGCGCCGCAACGGTCAGCTCGAGCAGCGCGATGGCGGAAAAATATGCCGGTGCATTCCGATTCGCCTATTCGCTGACCGTTTCCCATCTGCACGGGGCTGACAATTCAATCGGTCATAATTTTACGTCGAACTGGTACTACAGCGACCGTTCAAGCATCGGGCTGTCAATCAGTGGTGGAGAAGAGGCCGAGGCAACCGGTCCTGGACAGGTTCTCGAAACTCGCGTCCGCGGCGTCTCGGTGAGCGGCCGCCGGGGACTGAGTGAAAGGATCACCTTGCAATGGTGGCTTGGACTTCACGACCAGGGCGACCTCTACAGGAGGCAATTTCTTGGAATGGCTGTTTCGATCAAGCTTTGATCCAGTGACACATGTCGCGTTGTGGTCAATTGCTGCCGTCGTGGCAACGACCTTGGTGTTGTTCGTCTACACCGTTGGTCTACGATTCGCGACTGTCGCCGCCGCGCGTGATCGAGGGCGCTTTCTTGCCGTGTGGCGCAACGTATTTGCCGGAGCGCTGCTGGGCGCCGGCGTTCCTGACTCACAGCCTTTGCCACCCCTTCGTCGACGCGATTCAACTGATCTGCTGGAGGAGTGGAATCGCATACGCAGTGTTGTCGACGGCAGGGCTGTCGACAACCTCATAAAACTCGCAAATCGCACCGGCATTCCCGATCTGGCTCGGGCGCTGTTTCGCACCCGACGCGTGCGCTCGCGAATCCTCGCCGTGCAAACGATCGGTCATCTCAGAATGCCCGAATTTCGCGACGAAATTAGGGAGCTCGTTAGCGACGAGAACACCGCGATTTCCATTACCGCGGCAGCAGCTCTTGTCGATATCGACCCGGACTACGCCATTGGCATCGTCGTTCCGATGATCAACAATCGCCGTGACTGGCCGAAAACCCGTGTTTCTACCATTCTTCGGCATGCCGGTAGCGCTCGGATCAGTGAACCGATGTATCGCGCCATTCGCTCGGAGCAGGATTCCGGGCAGAGTTATTTGCTGCAGTTCGCCCCACTTATCGAATCCGAGATTCTTGACGCGCTGGTGTACGACCTGATTCGCAGCAGTCGCGATCCCGGTGTCCTTAACGCCGCTTTGAAACTGGTCAGTGGCTTCAGCGGTGTGCCACGCATAGCGTCGCTGACACGCCACGACGTATGGTTCGTCCGAATGCAGGCAGCGAAAGTTCTAGGCCGCGTTGGGCAGGAGGAGCATCTCTCCCTGCTGGAGGCACTACTGGACGACGAAGAGTGGTGGGTTCGCTACCGGGCGGGCCAAGCGCTGAGCTCACTGCCTTTTCTGGGTCCAAACCAACTGCGTGCCTTGCGGAGCCGGCAAACTGATCCCTACGCAGCCGATATCCTGCAGCAGTGTTTTGCCGAGGTTGGACTGGCATGACGCTGCAAGAGTTCGTTTTCGCCGGCCAGTGGGTTTTTCTCGCCTACTTCGTAGGCATTAACCTTGGCTACCTGACGCAGAATATCATCGCAGCCCATGGCATTCGGCGATACCTGCAGACCTCGGAGCAACATGCAGCGGAGAACATTTTTTCTGCGCTCGATATACCTATTAGCCTGGTCGTGCCTGCTTATAATGAGTCCGCGTCGATTATCACTTCCGTGAAAGCAATGCTGCAGCTCGAATATCCGCAGTACGAGCTGATCGTCGTTAACGATGGATCCACTGACGATACCCTGCAGAAGCTGATCGATGAGTTTGGTATGCAGAAATTTCCCGAAGCTTATCGAGCGAGGGTGGACTGCAAGCCGGTCAAGGGTGTTTATCGATCGACCCGTGTCGCGAATCTACGAGTCGTCGACAAAGTGAATGGGGGAAGTAAAGCGGATGCCTCAAATGCCGGCATCAATATTTGTCGTTATCCGCTAGTCTGCGTCGTCGATGCAGATTCCGTCCTGCAACCCGACAGCCTGCGACGTGTAGTCCGACCGTTTCTGGAAGATCCCACGACAGTCGCAGTAGGCGGAACGGTTCGAATTGCGAATGGCTGCACGGTTCGGCAGGGGTTTCTTGAGAAAGTCGGTTTGCCCGGTAACTTCCTCGCCCTGGTGCAGGTAGTCGAGTATTTGCGCGCTTTTCTTTTTGGCCGGATGGGTTGGTCACCGATAAATGGCCTGCTGATCATTTCTGGCGCATTCGGACTCTTTCATAAGGAAACGCTGGTCGAAGCCGGCGGCTATAATCCTGAGGCGGTAGGCGAGGACATGGAGCTGGTACTTCGACTGCACCGCCTAATGAAAGAAAAGCGCAAGCCGTATCGCATTACGTTCGTGCCCGACCCGGTGTGTTGGACGGATGCACCGGAGAATTACCGCGACCTCAAAGGTCAGCGGGTTCGCTGGCAGCATGGCCTCGGGCAGGCCTTCGCATTGAACCGATCGCTGATGATAAATCCTCGTGGAGGCACGGTAACCTGGGTCGCAATACCGTTTTATGTCGTTTTTGAATTGCTCGGACCGATACTCGAAGTGGCCGGCTACATCTTTATCATTATCTGTGGCTTGATGGGCTGGTTGTCCTGGCCAGAGGCCGGAATTTTCCTGGGCCTGGCCATTGGCCTCGGCGTCATGCTGTCGACCAGTGCAATCATGCTGGAAGAGTTCTCATTTCATATGTACCCGAAATTTGGTCAGCTCGCGCTGCTGTACTTCATCGCAATCGTTGAGAATTTCGGGTTCCGCCAGCTTACGGCGATCTGGCGCTTTCAAGGACTTATTCGCTGGCTCAGTGGCAGCGAACACAAATGGCAAACTATCACGCGGAGCGCCAGCCTGGCGGATGAAGCCGACTAGCGCATCTCTGGTGCTCTTCAATCGGATCTTCATCTGGTAGTGTGGGGCTTCCCCGTGCGAGAGCAGGACACCACCCGGACTTATTTATGAAAGGCCGCATCCCGAAAGGGTGCGGCCCTTTTTTCTGGATATGCCGCCGTATCCTGAGGACGTTCGGGTTTGTCGTGAGCGAGATCCCACGGCTTCTGCCTAGAGTGATGGGCAGGCGTAGGCGTTGCCTAGAATGACCGAACTGTAAACTCCACCGGTCGAATGGTCAGCCGTATTGTGGCTTTGATTTTCCAGCTCGATCTGGACAAAATTCGCGCCGAGGTCATAGGCCCTGTCCCGCATGCGGTTACGGGCTCCGGCGATCAGGTCTTCATCACTGGTAAATTCAGCGGTCCAAAAATTACCCTGACTGCCCAGAACTTCGCCGACGAAGCGGCAGTCATCCGCCGGAGTATTGCGGGTCACCAGAACATTCGACGCGGCCGGTTTTTGCAATGGTGCAGCGGTACACCCTGAAATTGAACTCAGGGCCAGTAAAATCAGAGGGGGTTTGAAATTCATCGTTCTTACTCCATGTAAATAGGTCACACACAGAGTATTTCTTTGGGATCGTATTTCAATATCTTTAGAATTCGTATCGAATTACGATACTGTGATTGCCTGTATTTCAAGACTATCTGGATTCTACGCTCGTCGGTGTCGTCGTCGCCGCGCTGATGGGAGATGATGCTGGCCCGTTGTATTCGCAGTAGGTGCTGTTGGCCGTCAGAAATTTATCCTCCCCGTATTGATGCACCGCTTCGTAATAGTCTTCAGCAACGCTCAAACATGTTCGACGTGAGTCGACAGAGTCGTCGAAAATCTCCAGTGTCTTACCCAATTTGCCGGCGGCAGGGGCGGGACAGAGGTTCTTCATGTCCAGCAAGAATTCCCTATCGCAGGTATTTCTGTCGAGGCCGTAGCTTGCGAAACCGTGCCGGTAGCAATAATCGTGTTGTGCACATGCGTCGTAAAATTTGCTCCTATAGTGACTATGCGTATCGCTTACCAAGCTCACCAGCAAGGGAAGCGAGCACCCAAGTGCCTTCTCGCCACCGCAAGGTGAGTCCGGCCTGGACCATGCATGCTTCTTGATCGAGGCAAGGTCCTTTAACGCAAACTGTACGTTTTCGCCGACAAGAAGGTCACCACGAAGCTCCTTGACTACAAATTCGTGAGTCTCACCGTCATACGTCGTCACTGTAATCCTGTCGCCGGGCTCAAGTGCGGATTCAACGAAATCCGGCAACGGTTTGACTGTATGCATTGGCGCACAAGCGGCTATGCCGGAAAGTAGCGTCAAAACAAACAGCACGCGGGTCAACGTGTTCATCGCGTACGCACCTGGCTGCGATCAGCGTTCAGGCCCATGTCATTGGCGGTACTTTCAAGTATCTGCCAGAAGGCCCACGGTCTAAAGCTGACCATTAGTCCGTACGCTTTCTTGTTCGCGATCGGAGTGCTGATGTCGAGTTCTGCAAACTCATCAAATTCCTGTGACAGTTTTTCGAATTTCTTCGCAAGCACCGTCACCGAAGCCGGAGATAACTCGCCTGTGTCAAAACGAAACACCTCATCTTTAGCGTCAAAATCCGATTCCATGAATGCCTGTTGAACCTGCCGCTGATACAGTTTCCTGATCGGCCCATCGTGACGCCAGTCGATACGGCGCCCAGTCAGCAGGCGTCCATTGTTCTTGGGCAGAAGTTCCACAAGTTTTAGTTTGCTCAAGCGAGCCAGCATCGTCGCCTGCTGTTGTTCGTCGAGACCAAATTCTCGCCCGATCTTCGCCGGCGTACGACCTGTTAGCAGTAAGTAAAAGTAGGTGAGTACGAGCGGATCTTTCGCTAGCCCGCGTTCTTGCGGCATTGTAAGTTGAGTGATCTCATCTTCCGTGCCGATACGCATCATGCGAGCAAGATCGTAGAAACTCATATCCAGGAAACGACAGACCTCCTCAAGCCGTTGCAAAGAAAACGTTTGCTCGGAGAAAATACGTTTGACGCTGGCTTCGCTGATACCAAGTGCATCCGCCACGTCGCGGTACGTGAGTCCACGAGCACGGAGGCACTTTTTCACGGAATTAAGAATGTCGCGAGTCTGGCTCATCTGCACCCCAGGCAGGAATAACAGGTATCGTATGGTAGACAATACCCGCTACGCAAGATTCAGATCAAAACTGGCAAAAGGGGTCAGGTCTATTTTTTGATTCGCTTTGCGAAGAATAGACCAGACCCCTAACGCCAAAGAACTTTGAAATGGTGTTGTGTGTGACATGAGTAATGCGACACAAGGACGTCAGAATCCAAATTGTTATTTTGTCCGCGAAACGGGGTCAGAGCCCTTTTTCGCGACGGAGTAAAGGATTAGCCAGAGTGCCTGAAAAAGGGCTCTGACCCCTTTAGTCCAAACCAGTTTTCCTGGCGGCAATAGCGAGCGGGAACCACCCGATCCCATTTCGAACTCGGAAGTGAAAACGTTCAGCGCCGATGGTAGTGTGGGGCCTCCCCATGTGAGAGTAGGACACCGTCAGGATTTAGTTACGAAAAGCCGCTACCGAAAGGTAGCGGCTTTTTTTTGTCTGAATGAAACGGCTGCATACGCTCAGGGCTCACCTGGGTTGCCGGATATGGGAAAAGATTACACCGTATCCCCCTTTTTCCAGCGCGCACAGAAAATCGTAACGATAGCTGCTCTGTTTAACTAAATTTTTCAAGAGTGTCGTCGATACCATCTGCTGTGGGCCTAGCGCGCTCGTGAACATGAAAGGTCCCGATGCTATGAGTCGAGCTTTTTGAAACTCGATCTTGGGAGGCCGACCTGGATCGATACCCGGTTCTGTTTCGAAGCCTCGAATTGGATTTTATGAGAGGAATAAAAATGAGTGTATTCGCCAAGTTATTCGGCGCCTTCTCCAAGTCAGACTCGTCTGGTAATGACGATGTTCTTGCGGACTATGTTGGTCAAGTTGCGGCGATTTCGAAGTCACAAGCCGTCATCGAGTTCAACATGGACGGAACGATTATTACCGCCAACGAAAATTTTCTTCACGCCATGGGGTATAACCTGCCGGAGATTGAGGGTCGCCACCACAGCATGTTCGCCGAACCGGAGTATGGTGCCAGTACCGAATACAAAATGTTCTGGGAGAAACTGAATCGCGGTGAGTACGAGGCCCGGGAATACAAACGGCTTGGCAAGGGCGGCAAGGAAGTCTGGATTCAGGCCTCCTACAACCCAATAATGGATTCCAACGGCAAGCCGTTCAAGGTCGTCAAATATGCCACTGACGTCACCGAACAAAAGCTGGTAAATGCGAACTATGCGGGTCAGATAGACGCTATTAGCAAAGCGCAGGCCGTGATCGAGTTCGACATGGACGGAACGATCATTACCGCTAACGAGAACTTTCTTCTTACCATGGGCTACAGTCTGGCGGAGGTGAAGGGTCGCCACCACAGCATGTTCGCCGAACCGGAGTATGGCGCCAGTACCGAATACAAAATGTTCTGGGAGAAACTGAATCGCGGTGAGTACGAGGCCCAGGAATACAAACGGCTTGGCAAGGGCGGCAAGGAAGTCTGGATTCAGGCCTCCTACAACCCAATAATGGATCTAAACGGCAAACCTTTCAAGGTTGTCAAGTACGCGACCGACATAAGCGCCCAAAAGGACCTGCAGACAACCATTGAAGTTGTGCTTGCGGAGACCTCCCGGGTGATGGAAGGCCTGTCCACCGGTGATCTAACGCAACGGATGGAAGGCAGCTTTCCGGGCGATTTTGCAAGGCTAAAAGATGCGACGAGTATCACGATCGAAAAATTGACCGACGTTGTTCGTAATATCACATCGGGCGCGAGTTCAGTTAAAACAGGTGCTGATGAAATAGCGCAAGGCAACACGGATCTTAGTCAGCGTACCGAAGAACAGGCTTCCAGTCTGGAAGAAACAGCCTCCAGCATGGAAGAGATGACCAGCACAGTGAGGCAGAATGCAGACAATGCCGGACAGGCCAATCAGCTGGCGCAGGCCGCCAGGGAGCAGGCTGAGAAAGGTGGCGCAGTGGTTAGCAAGGCAGTAGAGGCGATGCGTGCGATCAATGCCTCAAGCAAGAAGATCTCGGACATTATCGGTGTAATTGACGAGATTGCATTTCAGACCAATCTACTCGCACTCAACGCGTCGGTGGAAGCAGCGCGGGCTGGTGATCAGGGCCGTGGCTTTGCGGTAGTCGCTAGCGAGGTACGGAACCTTGCCGGCCGAAGTGCAACAGCAGCCAAGGAGATTAAAGACCTTATCGAAGATAGTGGCGGAAAGGTTGACGAGGGCTCGCGCCTCGTGAACGAGTCCGGTGAAACACTGGAAGATATCGTTAACGGTGTGAAGAAAGTTACTGACATCGTCGGTGAAATTGCTGCAGCGAGCCAGGAACAATCGGCAGGAATCGAAGAAGTGAACAAGGCCATCACGCAAATGGACGAGTTGACGCAGCAGAACGCAGCACTCGTCGAAGAGGCCGCCTCCGCGAGTGAGTCTCTCGGTGAGCAAGCCGACGATCTCAATCATATGATGACGTTTTTTACGGTGGATGGTGACTCTGCTGTACGGGTAGCCCCCGCGGTAGAAAGACGTTCCGCTGATCGTCCCTGGTCTGATGCGTCGTCGATTGGTCAGGCCGATACCAGCGTGGCACCGAAGCGGGCAGCTGTAGCGAACGGCGCGGACCAGGAATGGGCAGAGTTCTGAGCGCCCCTGCACGAGCTACCGGATCAATGCAGCGGTTCGACGGGAGAGTTCGGTGGTAACCGGGCGCCAGGCTGGCCCGGAACGCTTACGTTTCGATTTCAGAGCAGGTTTCAGTCAACGTGGTGGAGCGTCAGGAACATTGCCTTGTCGAGCGCAGCGAAAAAGTCCTGATACGCTTTGGGGTCTTCAATAGGGTCTTCATTGAAGCGCGCATTCGCCCGCACGGAGAGTCGCTCACGTTCGCGCTCCCGCACCGTGACTGTCATCCGGATTTCGTAACTCTGTACTTTCGTCGCGGAGATCGTCGCCAGCTCGAAATCCGCTTTGTCGATAACGAAACCGAGATCCTGCAAAGTTGCGACGACTGAACGCAGGGTGCCGCGTTTATCCAGGGTCTCATAGTCGCGAGACTGCATCTGCCGAAGTTCGACCTGGCTTCCGCCTGCCGTAATAACGCCGGTCGGTGCGGCGCAACCCGCGACGACGATCAGGGCGACTGCAAGTATTGCAACATTCTTCAAATGTTTTCCTTCTCCAGGAACACCGACCTCGACAGTTTCTCGAAGAATGCCTGGTAGACAGCGGCGTCGTTGATGGTTTCCTGTTCGTATAATTCGCCGCCGCGATCCCATACAAAGCGCTGCATGGTCAGTCGTACGCGGTGTGTTCGTTCGTGGTCAAGGTCGGGCGTTACAACGAGCGTCATCTTTATGTCCTGCACATCTTTTGATGACTTGTAGGAATGATTTTCGCAGCCTAGCAAGAAAGTGAGAAGACAGTCGGCGATGTCTAAAGCGATCTTGCCGACTATCTCTGCCTCATTCTTGGCATCTGCGCGCTTTGAGGCTGACACGACGCCAAGTTCCTTCTCGATCTCGTCGATCGCATACCCCAGATCTTGCAGTACGGCCGAGGACGCCGAGAGAATCTCGACGTCAGTAACGTCCTCGTAAACCCGCGACTGCATTTCCCGCAACTCGAGAGCACTCTCGGTCAGGCGAAATGCGTCCTCGGGCAAGGTCGCGCACGCGCAGAGCGACAGACAGGTCGCCAGCGTGAGAAATAGGCGGGAACGTTTCATTTCAGGATCAGAGAGCGGTCAAAATCGAGACGTATGGTAAGCAAAGTCCCGCACCAGTTTGTTCTCATCAAACTTGATCACAACGGTGAGCGTTCGTTGGCTGGTTGCTCCGGACGACTGACTGCCCGAGGCGCCGGCGCCTGCAAGAACGTCCGACCCGCCGCCAATGGCGAGAATTCCCGCGGAGGCGTCCGCGCGAACGTATTGTGTTGATATCTTGTCGTAAATCCAGACTTCGTTACGGTTTTCATCGGTCGACACGATGTTCGGCGAACCGAGAACCTCGGCGACCTGGCCGCCGGCCATACCGATGTGAATCTCCTTTTGAACGGCACCAACTGTCAGCGTCTCATCGGCTTGTGGATTGTAATATTGACCAGCCGTACAGCCGCCCAAAGCCATGAATGCAGCGACGATCAGTATTCGAATCATGACGGGAGTTCCTCGAGTGGGATCTTGTGCATAGTGTATCAGACTGGCTGAAGGGGACCTGAACGGCCACCTGAACTGCGATTCGTTTTACGTTGCCATAATTTGGCTGAATGTTTGTTCAATACTTGTGGACTCTGCCGCCGCAAATTGCAATACTATTGCCCGTTACAGGCGTCGGAGAGAGCTTACATGGACAGACGAAAATTCATTCGGGCAGCCAGCTTGGGAGGCTTGGTCACAGGCCTGTCGCCGGTTCGTGCTGAGGCGTATGCGCCGCAGCGAAAACTCACCATGGTTACCTCCTGGCCTGCCGGCTTTCCCGGCCTCGGAACGAGTGCCGATCGTGTCGCGCGCAGTATAGAGGCCGCTACGGATGGTCGCATCAGCATCGAAGTTCACGCTGCTGGAGAGTGCGTTGGACCGTTCGAGGTATTCGATGCTGTCGCCGCGGGCAAAGCCGATTTGTATCATTCTGCTGACTACTATCAGCAGCACAAATCGCCTGCCTATAATTTCTTCACGGCGATTCCTTTCGGCATGACGGCCAGTGAAATGGCAGGCTGGATTCTGCACGCAGGCGGGCAGGAGTTATGGGACGAGCTATCCGCCCCAATGGGTATCAAGCCCCTGATGTGTACCAGTACCGGCGCGCAGATGGGTGGCTGGTTCAACCGCGAAATACGCGAGCCGGCGGATTTCGACGGCTTGAAAATTCGTATGCCGGGCATCGGCGGTGAAGCGTTGTCGCGGCTTGGCGCGTTGCCCGTCAACATCGCCGGCGGCGAGATCAGGCAGGCGCTGCAAGACGGCTCGCTGGATGCAGCGGAGTGGGTTGGCCCGTGGAACGATTTGGCCGCCGGCATGCACGAGGTCGCCGAACACTACTACTACCCCGGTTTTCACGAGCCCGGCGGAACTCTGACGCTCGGCGTGAACCTCGATGTGTGGCATGACTTTAGTGACCGTGACCGGGCGATATTCCGCAATGCGGCAACGGCGGAGTACACTCGGTCCCTGGCTGAATTCAATGTAAAAAACTCGATTGCGATGAATACCCTGGCTGGCGAACATGGCGTTGTGCCGAAATTCCTTGGCGAAGCGGTTTTATCGGCAATCGCCAGGCAGGCGGATGAGGCTGTTGCCGATCTGGCGGGCAGGGACGCGGTGACCGCCAAAATCCATCGCAGCTTCGTTGCGGCACGGCGCAATGCAATGCGCTGGGCGAACATTGGCGAGGAAGCATTTACCCGGGCACGGCGACTCAATCGTGCGGATTGACGGAGGGTTTCGATGATGTCGTCAACGGAAACGGCGATACGACCGGTTGTTCTTATTGGTCCGTTCATGGTCTTCGCTCTGATGTTAACGTCATGCAGTGCTGCAGACGCGCCGCCGGACGTTTCTGGCTGCGAACTCCGCGTCGCCTGGGATCCTTATGAGCCCTATTCGTATTCAACGGGCGGTGTTAACCCGGTCGGATACGATATCGACGTGGTAAGCAGAGTCGCCGAGGAAATCGGCTGTTCGCTGACGTTCACCGAAATGTCGTGGAGCGATATCCTGGTCGCTCTGCAAGACGGTGCTACCGATGTGACGATCGGGACTGGCTACAAGGAGGCTCGTGCTGAATGGTCCTGGTACTCCGAGAGCTATCGCGATGAAGTTATCGGCCTGTTGATGCGTAAGAACGCTGCAAAGAATTTTCCCGGCAAAAGCCTCGAGGGAATACTGCTTGGCGGGCTGGTCCTCGGTAAAACGACGGACGACACCTATGACAAGGCAACTGAAGCAATCTTTGCACGCTACGACGACCAGATAAAAGCTCGGGTCAGCGAGGCAGACAACCTCGCCCGCCTGCTGGATGGCGCCATCGACGGCTTCCTCGTCGAAGTGAATGTCGCGTCGGCTCTCGTAAAGCGAAAAGCTGTCGCCGACAGCGTCGAGTTTCATCCGCTTGTCTTTCCGGCAGGAGCCTATCGCCTGCAGGTGAGCAAAAAAACGGTTTCCGCGGAACGCCTCGCCGAAATCAACGCTGCGATTCAGCGGCTTGCGGCATCCGGCTGGATGTCAGAAACACTAAAAACCTACAGCATTCAATGAAGTGGCGTGGCCAGGGGGCTTAAACATGACAATGACTCGCAGGCAGTTCGTCGAGCGCGTCGGTTCAATGGGATTCGGTGCTGCATTCGTTTCGCTGCAGGCACTTGGAATGGTGCCTGCTGAAAGCGGCATCCCTGTGGAGCCGCGGCTGAGCCCTGGCTCCGGTAAGGGAAAGTCCGTGGTCGTGCTCGGCGCCGGCGTTTCCGGGCTTTCCGCGGCCTATGAGCTGCAGCAAGCCGGTTATTCCGTGACGATTCTCGAGGCATCAAACCGCAGCGGCGGACGCAACAGGACCATTCGTAAGGGCGACGTCGTGCAGGAGCTCAACGGCGCGCAACAGCTTTGCGACTGGGATGACGGTCTCTACTTCAATGCCGGCCCTTCTCGCATCTCCTCTCAGCATCAGCGAGTCCTTCACTATTGCCGTCAGTTTTCGATTCCGCTCGAGGTGCAGATAACGACCAATCGGGCGGCGTTGTATCATGACGACAACGCGTTTGGCGGTCGCTCCATCGAAAACCGCCAGCTCCACTACGACACCCGGGGCTATGTTTCGGAGTTGTTGAACAAGTGTGTTCATCAGGGAGCGCTCGACGACGAACTCAGCGCGAAGGACAAGAGCGCACTCGTTGAGTTTCTGCAGGACTTTGGCGATCTCACCTCCGCCGGCCGCTACGAAGGTTCAGACCGGGCAGGGTATTCGCGCTACCCCGGCGCCGGTATGGATTTCGGCAAGAAGCGAAAGCCGCTGGCCTTCAAGGATCTGCTCGATGCCCGCTTCTGGGGCTGGATGTTTAACGAAGACGAGATATTCGGCCACCAGGCGACAATGTTCCAGCCGCGTGGCGGCATGGACAAGCTGGTTTCTGCGTTCACCGAGCGACTGGCACCGGACGTGGTCAAACAGAACTGCACGGTCGTCGATGTCCTGAACAGGGGAAGCGAGGTCGAGGTCGTTTACATGCAGACAGAGCCCGGCAGTCTGCCCGTGTTCAAAGAACCGCAGAGCAACATTCCACACAAGTTCGGTTTCGACGATATCGGTGAACGCGTTCGCATGCGGGCAGATTTCTGCATCACAACCATTCCGTACGCCGGCTACAAGTACATCCGCAACAATTTTTCGAAGGCGAAGAATCGTGCCATCGAAAAGGGGCAGCGCTACGAGAACTCGGTCAAAACGGCGTGGCAGTCACGGCGCTGGTGGGAAGAGGATCTCGGCATATACGGCGGCGTTTCGTACACAACGCGCGATATTGAACAAATCTGGTATCCGAGCGATGGCTTTTTTGAGCGCAACGGCATCATAGTCACGAGCTACAACGACGGCGAGGTCGGCCACCAGTGGCATATGCTGCCCCCGGCGGCGCGCGCGGAGGCGGCGCGAATCAGCACCGACCATGTTCACCCGGGTTATGGCAAGGAGTTAAGGAGCCCGATCTCGCTTTCGTGGCGAACGGTTCCGTTTACCTGGGGAGCCTGGCCAGCATGGGAGCCTGACGACAGCGCCGAGGTAACTGCAAACTACAGCGAACTGATCCGGACGGAAGGCCGGGTGTACTTCGCTGGCGATATTGCGAGTCTCTGGGCTGGGTGGATGGAGGGTGCATTTGCCGCAGCACATTGTGCTGTTTCAGAAATAAGTGAACGAGTTGCGAGGTCGGCCGGATGACATCCCGATTCAGTCGCCGTACTTCGTTTCCGGTCTGCAACGACAAGGGCAGCTCACGCATTCGCGACGCACGCTCGGAGCAACCCTGTCTGCAACAGCTACTCGAACTGCGCTTGGGTCGGCGCGAGTTTACGGCGATGGCAGCAACGGCCGTCGTTTTGCCAGCGTCGATGGCGGCCTGTAGCAGGGCTCCGGCCGTTAGTGTGAAGCCACCAGCTTTGCCGTTCAAAGAGGTTCCGTTCAGCGAAACGGCCGAGGATGTTCTGGCCGAAGGGCATACACGACAGATCCTGATCAGCTGGGGAGACCCGATGAGTCCCGGTGTGCCGGAGTTCAAACCAGACGAAGTATCGGCTGAACGTGCGGGGCAGCAATTCGGTTACAACAACGACTTTATCGCCTGGCTGCCGATCGCGGCCGAACGGCCGGAGCAGTCGGACCACGGTCTGTTGGTTATCAATCATGAGTATCCGCTGCCCTGGCTGATGTGGAGTGACCTGGATGAGAGCACCGCCGCCGCGGCCATGAGCAAAGGCCAGGTCGACGCGTCGATGGCGGCTATCGGCATGTCCGTGCTTGAGGTCCGGCGCGAAAACGATAGCTGGAACGTTGTCATCGACAGTCCGAAAAACCGCCGTATCTCCATGTTCTCCGAGATCGATATCCGCGGACCGGCGCGCGGTCACCCGCGAATGCGTACTCGCGAAGACCCCGAAGGGACAACAGTTATCGGTACGCATGACAACTGCAACGGTGGCACAACGCCCTGGGGTACGGTTTTGAGCGGCGAAGAGGGTTCGAGTGATTTTTTTAAAGGTGATTTCGAGAAATCGCCGGACAGGGAACATCTCGAGCGCTACTACTACGACCTGAGAAGCGAGACGGGCGACTACGGCTGGGGACGTTTCCATCCACGCTTCGATTTCGAGCAGGAACTTAACGAGCCGAATCGATTTGAATGGGTTGTCGAGATCGATCCATACGATCCGGACAGCCGTCCCGTGAAGCGCACGGCTCTGGGTCGTTTTGCGCATGAGGGCGCGCACGCCGTGCTCAACCATGATGGGCGAACTGTGGTGTTCATGGGCGATGATTGGGAGTTCGAGTACATCTATCGTTTCGTGACGACGGAATCCTACGATGCCGATAATCGCGCCGCGAACCGACATCTGCTCGACGAAGGCACGTTATCGGTAGCTCGATTTTCAGACGACGGAACCTTGCGGTGGCTGCCACTGCGATTCGGCGAGGGCCCGTTGACCGCGGCCAACGGATTCTCTGACCAGGGAGACGTGTTGATCCAGACGCGCCGTGCCGCAGACCTGCTCGGTGCGACCCCGATGGATGCGCCCGAAGGGTTTGTCAGCGATCCCCGCACGGGCGTGCTATATCTCGCGCTGACGCAAAACCGCGATCGCGCGGAGCACCAGGTGAACGGACCGAACCCGCGTGCGGATAACGAGTTTGGCCATTTACTCGAACTGTTTGCCCCGTCGCTTGGTGACGGTCAGCACGACTATGCGGCTGCCGGGTTTTCGTGGTCGGTCATGCTGCTGTGCGGCGAGC
Organism: Woeseiaceae bacterium; assembly: GCA_021773035.1. Lineage (GTDB taxonomy): Bacteria > Pseudomonadota > Gammaproteobacteria > Steroidobacterales > Woeseiaceae > UBA1847. Next base: position 41,873 of record JAJFKU010000005.1, on the reverse strand, counting down.
GCGATGAACAGGCACCGTTTCATCCCGACACGGTCGCCGAGAGCCGCTTCACGGATCCGGATAATCTCAGCGTAGATCCGCAGGGGCGGCTCTGGGTCTGTACCGATATCGGCAACGGCATGCGGGATGCACTATACGTGCTGGCGACAGAAGGAACGGAACGAAACCTCAGCCGCCGTTTCTACCTTCCGCCACTGCAGTCGGAATGCTGCAGCCCGGCCTTTACACCGGACGGCTGCACGCTGTTCCTGGCCGTGCAACATCCCGGCGAAGAGGCGCAGAGCGTGGCCCGCGCGGTCACCAACTGGCCGTCTGAGGAACCCGGGCAGCCACCGCGCCCATCTGTGATCGTAATCACTCGTGACGATGGTGGTGTCGTCGGCGGCGAGATGGAAGCGTGATGGACAAAACCCAGGCACCCGACTGGCATCGCCTTGCCCGTGAGCTGTGCGTCGATGCCGAGAATTTTATCGACGGACAATCGCTGCCCTCTGCAGATGGCCGGCGGTTTGACAACATTAATCCGGCGACCGGTGACGCACAGGGTGCAACTGCCCGTGGCTCAGGCCGCGATATTGATGGCGCCGTTCGCAGTGCGCAAAATGCGTTTCCCGCGTGGTCTCGAATGGCACCGCGTGAGCGCATGAAGGTACTGCAGGACTTTGCCGATCGCATTGAGGCTGACGCTCAAAACCTCGCGTTGATGGACACGCTCGACATGGGCATGCCCATCAGCAGTATGATCGACGTTGAAGTGTCGGAAGCGGCGGACATCTTTCGCTTTTTTGCCGAGACGATCGACAAAATAGAAGGCGTGGTGACCCGAACCGATGCGTCCGCGTTTAACTACGTACTGCACGAGCCCTTGGGAGTGGTCGGTGCGATTACTCCCTGGAATTTCCCGCTGACGCAGGCCGCCGGAAAGATCGCGCCGGCGCTGGCTGCTGGCAACACGGTCGTCCTCAAGCCATCGGAGGAGTCGCCGCAAAGCGCCACCCGGCTTGCGAGTTTGTTCGTCGAGGCGGGAGGCCCGCCGGGTGCATTCAATGTCGTCAACGGTTATGGCCGGGAAGCCGGAAAAGCGCTGGCAAAGCATATGCACGTGGCGAAAATCGCCTTCACGGGCTCAGTCGCGATCGGCCGGAAAATGATGATCTACGCCGGCAAGAGTAACCTGAAGCATGTCGCGACGGAGTTGGGCGGCAAATCGCCGCAGATCGTACTGGCTGACGTGGACAATCTCGACTACGCCGTCGATTGCGCGATGCACGGTATTTTCGGTAATACCGGACAAGTCTGCAACGCAGCGTCCCGGATGCTGGTCCATGAGAGCGTTCATGACGAATTCGTCGATAAACTCGCCAGGCTGACACGCAGGAATTACGTTCCGGGCGATCCGCTCGATACCAATACGACGATGGGTCCGCTGGTCAGCGAGCAGCAGCAGAAGACTGTGCTCGGCTACCTCAAGGCGGGCCTCGAAGAGGGTGCGAAGCTGGAATTCGGGGGGGGCGTGCCGGGGAAAATCGAAAGCGGCTTTTTCGTCGAGCCGAGTTTGTTTACCGGCGTCGATAACACTATGCGGATCGCCCAGGAGGAGATCTTCGGACCCGTAGCGTCCGTGATTCGTTTCCGCTCGACCGATGAGGCGATTCGCATTGCTAACGACACCATTTATGGACTGACGGCCAGCGTGTTTACGCGAGATCTTACGACAGCGCACGCGCTCGCCCGCGATGTGCAGGCGGGCGTCGTGTGGCTGAACACCATGAACGAATCTGACATGACAATGCCGTGGGGCGGCGTGAAACAGTCCGGTACCGGCAGGGACAACTGTCTGGCTACGATGTACTCGTACCTACAGACTAAGAGTGTCTGGACGCGGATCGCCTGACCCGAAAGCGATTATCAAAGCGACCGCAACGCGAGCTTCGCGGCGTGATAGCCGGGAATACCGGACACTCCGCCACCCGGGTGAGTGCCGGCACCACACAGATACAGGCCCTCTATCGGCGTCGTGCAGCCGGCGGCGTCCGGGTGTGGTCGCATCGTAAACAGCTGGTTCAACTCGTACTGACCGTGCGCAACGTCACCACCGGTCAGGCCGTATTCGCGCTCCAGATCGAGCGGGGACAGCGCATTGTGCGCAATGATCGATGAGCGGAAATTCGGGGCGTAGGCGTTAAAGGTATCGATGATGCAATTTGCCGCCTCGTCGCGACAGTCGTCCCAGCTCCTGCCGTTCGATAGATGGCGTGGAAAGTAGCGCGCACTGATACTCATGACGTGTTTTCCTGCCGGCGCAAGCGAATCGTCGTGCACGCTCGGGATCACGGCCTCGATGATCGGCGAGCTGGACCAGTTACCCATCCGGGTATCGTTAAACGCCTCACGTATGTAGTCGATGGAGGGCAGTATGTAGATCATGCCTTCATGTTGCGGGCCGATCTCGACGCCGGGCTTGCAGGTGAAATTGGGCAGCGAGTTCAACGCAAAATTCATGCGGAACGTGCCCGACTCCATTCGGTACGCGTTGATGTCCTGCCGAAATCCTTCGTTCAGATGTTCTTCATCCAGCAGGCCGAGGAAGGTGCGTTTTGGATCGGCGTTAGACAACACCGCCCTGGCGCTGATGTGCTCCCCGTCCTCTAGCTCGACACCCGTGACATGGCCGCCTTCGACCAGTACGCGACGCACCGCTGCGCTGGTTCTGACTTCGGCACCACGGCTCTCGGCGGCGCTGCAGATGGCGTCGGAGATCGCTCCCATACCGCCCATCGGCAGCCCCCAGGCACCGGAAATACCGTTGATTTCGCACAGTTGACCGTGCAGCAGACGATAGGCCGTTGTTGGAGTATCGAGGTCGTTCATGTTTCCGGAAATCGCGCCGAAGGCGTAAGGAAGTTTCGCCTGATCACTCTCCAGATAGCGGTCGAGCAGGCTTCCTGCACTCTGTGTCATGACCTGCGCCAGGCGGTAGCGGTCCTCGCGACTCAGGCGCATCAGGTCAAGCCCTACTCGTGCCCACTCCAGCTTGTCGCGCCAGCCGCCCTTTGACGTCGGCGGGGGTCGCAACATCCGGCGGGCGAAGAAATCGCTCAGCGGTGACAGCATCGTTCGCATGCGCTCGAGCCCTGCGTTGTCACGGGCCGAAAACCTGCCGATCTCCTGCTCATCGTGAAGTTCGTCGCCGGTGAGCAACATGGAGTCATTGTCACTCAGTGCGAAAAACTCGTTTTCGATGTGTTTGATCGTCAGGCCGTGCTTCGCGAGCTCCAGTTCTTCGATGATCTGCGGTCGCAGATAACCTACGACGAACGAGCAGCTCGAATTACGAAACCCCGGGGCGAATTCCTCTGTCGCGGAGGCACCGCCGACGATATGCCGTTTCTCGAGCACCAGCACGCGCTTTCCGGCGCGTGCCAGATAGGCCGCCGACGTCAGGCCGTTGTGGCCGCCACCGACGATTATTGCATCATAGGTGGCGTTCATCGTCGTGCTTGCCGGTGCTTGTTATTGATAATCGAACACATTAGCTGGACTCCTCGGTGGCGGTGAGCAGTTCACCAACACATTCGGCAAACAGTTCGTTGTGCCGATCGACATCGGCCTCGCTTGTCGACGGCGAGGTCAGCATCATGTTGTGGAACGGCGTAATCATGACGCCGCGATTCAGGCAGTAGAGGTGTAACAGTTGTTCGAGCTCGCTGTCGGTCGTTTCCTCGACTTCGTGCGCGGTGCGCCTTGGCTGTGTCGTATGACCGTATTCCACACGCGCGCCCATGCGGCTAACGTGCCACGGGAGTTCATTGTCCTCGATTGTCTTACGGATTCCCGCCTCGAGGCGCTGCGCAATCTCAAACATGTGCTCGTAGTTTTCGTGCGTGATGACCTGCTCGAGCATAGTGCGAACCGCCCGCAGAGACAGCGCATTGCCGGCAAGCGTGCCGCCGATGCCGACCACCACCGGGTGCTCTGGATCGAGCAGGGCATCGAACCGGGTCGCGATTTCCTCGGTGCAACCATAGACCGCCGCAGGTATGCCGCCACCGATCGGCTTGCCGATGACAAACATGTCCGGCTCCAGCCCGTGCGCCTGCGTGTACCCTCCGGGCCCGGACGAAATCGTATGTGTTTCGTCAATGATCAAAAGGACCTCGTGTTCGCGGGTTACCGCGCGCAACTTACTGTGAAAATCGTCGTCGGGAAGGACCATTCCGGCGTTCGTCAAAGCGGGCTCGGTCAGAACACAGGCGACATCGCCTTTCGCGAGTTCTTTCTCAAGCGCGGCAATGTCGTTGAATTCAACGACCCGGGTAGTGAGTTCGAGATCGACGGGCGGGCCGACGCTGCCTTCGCGTGGATTGATGACGTTGCCATCCAGTCGCGCCAGCGTTTCGTCGTGCGTGCCGTGATAGCAGCCGTCGAACACCAGTATTTTTTTGCGGCCGGTGATCGCCCGCGCGATGCGTGTAGCAAAGCGATTGGCGTCGGTTGCCGTCAGCGTGAACGACCATCGTGGCAGCCCGGTTCTCTTCTCGAATTCAGCAGCAATCGCAATGCCATCTTCGGTTGGCAGCATGTAGGTGAGCCCGTGATCGACCGCTTCGCGAATCTCTTTCACGAGCACGTCAGGCGAATGACCGAACATGGCGCCGGTGTCACCAAGACAGAGGTCGATGTAGGTGTTGCCGTCGACATCGGTGATCTGCGTGCCTTTTGCTTTGTCGACAAACACGGTGAACGGGCTTTCCCACTCAACCAGCCAAGGCATTTGTACTCCAGCAAGAAAGTGCGGCGCCGACTTGGCCGCAAGCTCATGGGAGCGCGGATGTAGTGCCGCAAACGCGGATTTTTCACGCGCTAGTAGATCGCTGATTCGCTGCCTGCTGATTGACTGCATATAATATTCCTATTACTAAAAGATCATTGGTCGTTGGCCGCTCAAAGGCCGAGTTTTACTTCTTCGAACATCACGGCGATGGCATCCGCATTTCGCTGCGGGCGTTGCATAACGCCGTTCTCGAACAGGGACTGAGGGTCCTGATCGAGCCCAAGGCTCGCGAGCACTTCCGGTTCTACAAGGTCGAAGGCCTTTCGATTGGCGACACCCGTACTGTTTTCACGGATCGTGAACGCGCCGCCTTCCGGGCTGATCATTGCGTCGATAAGCTGGTGCGCCATTTCGCGGTGTTTCGATTCCTTGTGAATCGCCGCGCCGCAGATCCACGTCATCCGGCCTTCAGCCGGGTTCATGAATTTCACCGGCACGCCCTCGGCTTTCAGGTTCGCATAGTCTGTGCTCCAGCCGAGCGCTGCCACGACTTCGCCGCTCGCCAGGGACTGCGTGATAGAAGTGTTGTCACTCGTGTACATACGCAGTAGGGCACGCTGCTCCTGCAGCAGTGACCGGACATGTTCAATGTCCGTTGGCGAGAGTTCGAAGGGATCCAGTCCGGCATACAAAGCGGCTACCGAAGCTCCATCTATCTGGCTGTCGATTGTTGCGAGGCGACCCTTGTATTTCTTGTCCCAGAGAATCCCGTAACTTTCGTTGTCGACGTACTCGGGCGCTATATCGGTGCGATAAATGACGGACGTCATGCCCCAGTCTGTAGGCACCATTACCCGGTGGCCGTCCACCAGGCCGCCTTGCGCCGTCTTCAGCGCCGGAATGACGTCGTCCCAGTGCGACAACAAAGAGGTGTCGATCGTCCCCAGTACACCGCTGCGATTCCAGCGTTCGATAACATAGGCACAAGGCAACATCACATCCGGTTTGTAGCCAGCGCGCATTTTCTGCAGCGCTTCTTCTTCATCGCCGTACAGGCTGAAATTCGGTGGCCGTCCGTATTTTTCGACATAGGGCGGATAGAAATCGGGATTGTCGTAGCCGGCCCACACGAAAGCCACGGGGTGTTCGAGGGGCTCGCTCGCAGCGGCCCGCACAACTGCCGGAACGCAGGCGGAATATACGCCGAGGCGCAGCATGCCGGCGATCAACTTACGCCGTTTTGCGCACGACGGGCATCCGTGTGGGGGGCGTCTTTTCAAGATATTTTCTCTCAGGAATCCCTTTTACCTGCAGTACCGGGCGAACCCGTCCCCGTCAGGCAAGTCGCTGATCATTTGTTCAATGAAATGTTTCAGAATGATTGCAGTTTCCGCGCCAATTGTCCACAATCGGCTGAACAATTGTTTAGTCAAGGCAGAGGTGCGGGGTTTGGCTCTTATCCGCGATCGGGTGCGCAACAGTCAAATGAGTGCATGCAACAACAAAGTTGTACACACTATGCTCTTTTCTGAATCAGGAATGGGGCGAATTATGGCAGGCAAACCGGCGACGAGTCGCTTGAAGCGACGCGACCAGACGCGCAAGGACCTGATTGCGGCGACGATTGATTCGATCGCATCGCAGGGTTTCGCCGAGACGACGCTCGAAAAAGTATCTAAAAGAGCCGGCGTCTCGCGTGGTTTGGTTAACTTTCACTTCATCAGCAAGGAAAAGCTACTCATCGAAACGCTTGAGCAGCTCTCGGAAGAGTACGCCGCGTCCTGGAGAAAGGCGCTGGCTCGGGCGGAGCAGGATCCGCTTTCTCAGCTGGTCGCGCTGATCGAGTCCGACTTTCATCCCCGCGTCTGTACGCGTAAGAAGGTTGCGGTCTGGTATGCGTTCCTGGGCGAGGCGCGATCGCGTCCCACCTATACCTCTGTCTGCCAGGTGTGGGACAGAAGTTTCTCCAAGGTCATGGAGTCGAGCTGCGAGCGGGTCGTGGAGCTTGGCAACTACAGCAACATCGATCACGTCGTTTTGGCGCGCGGGCTCGGTGCGCTGATAGATTCCCTGTGGCGCGATCTGATGCTGAGCCCCAAGAGTTTCAGTCGTGAGAATAGCAAGGCAATGTGCTTTCGTTACCTCGCCAACGCATTCCCCGATCACTTCGACGGTGACGGCGCCGTGGACCTGAATGCTGACTGATGGCCGACTAGATGGCAGTGAAGGTCGCAAAAGACACGTCATTTAGTGCGGCCATACGGCGAGTGTTTTTGCGAGCTCGCCCGGAAACAAAAGCGTATTTGCAGCTATCGCCCGGACTGATCCTGGTCGCCGGCGCACTGCTGGTGCCGCTCGCACTGCTGATACTGGCGAGTTTCTGGAGTAGTCACAGCGGCGGCGAAATCGACACGTCTTTTACGCTCGCAAACTATGAGAAGCTCCTGGAGCGGCCCGGATACGCCATGATTCTGCTGCGCTCCATCGGCATTGCGGCGAGTGTGACACTGGTAACCCTTGTGCTGGCATATCCGCTGGCGTATTTCGTTGCCTTCGATGTTCGGAAACACAAGCTGATCTGGCTGATTCTGATCACGCTGCCGTTCTGGACCAGCTACCTGCTGCGGGTGTTCGCCTGGAAAGTGATCCTGGGCTGGAACGGCGCCATCAATTCCGGGCTGACGTCGCTGGGTGTTATCGATGAGCCATTCGGGTTCCTGCTTTACAACCCGCTGTCCATCGTCATAACGATGTCGCATGCCTGGGCGACTTTCGCGATATTACCGATTTATCTTTCATTGGAAAAAATCGATCGCAACCTTCTCGATGCGGCTGCGGACCTCGGTGACGGCCCGCTAAAACGTTTCTTCCGCGTCACATTGCCGCTGTCGATGCCGGGTGTGCTGGCCGCCGCCGTCATTATCTTCATCCCGACGGTGGGTGATTACATTACGCCTGCCATGGTCGGCGGTCCCGACGGCATGATGGTCTCCAATCTCATTCAGGCGCAGTTTAGCAAGGCCAACAACTGGCCTCTCGGTGCCGCGGTGTCTGTCGTTTCGATCACCAGCGTTGCCATGCTGTCGTTCGTATTCGTCGCATCCGTCCGCGCTTTGACGGCGCGAATTCGCTGATGCGACACGATGGCACTATCGGGCGACGCCTGCGCAAAGCATTTTCGTCCGCGTACCTTTTTTACTTGTATCTGCCGGTACTTATTCTGCCGCTGTTTTCGTTCAACGACTCCTACTACATCAGCTTCCCGCTGCAGTCGTTCACCTGGCGCTGGTACTCGGAGCTGGCATCCGACCCGTCGATCATAGCGGCGCTATACAACAGCGTTCAGATTGCACTCGTCACCGCGGTGCTGAGTACGGCGCTCGGCGTATTGACGGCGCGGCCGTTATCGAAGTACTCACTGCGTGGCACGAAGTCGATCATAGGCCTGATCATGCTGCCGATGGTTATTCCCGAACTGATACTGGCTGTGTCGCTGCTCGTCGTGCTCAATCAGACGTCAATCGGCCTCGGCAAGTGGGCGGTCGTGCTTGGACACATGCTGATTTGTTATCCGTTTGCGGTCGCCATACTGATGTCCCGATTCGAGGGTTTCGCCACGGTTCTGGAGGAGGCTTCTCTCGATCTGGGCGCCACGCCGTTTCAGACTTTCTGGCGCATCGTCTTTCCTCTGGCGCTGCCGGGAATCATCGCCAGCGTACTTCTGACGTTTACGATTTCGTTCGATGAGTTCCTGATCGCATTTTTCCTCTCATCGAGCGAGCCGACATTGCCCGTTTATCTCTGGGGACAGCTGCGATTTCCCAAGAAGCTGCCAAGCGCGCTGGCGCTGGGCACGCTGATCATCGCCGTATCGTTTGTTTTCGTTATTCTCGCGGAATGGCTGCGTCGCCGGCATTCCGCGACCGGGAGTACACCATGACTGAGCCTGCCGCGCTGGTCGAACTGCAGCACGTCAACAAGAAATTCGGCGACTTCGTTGCGCTGGATAATATCAATCTGACCATAAATCAGGGCGAGTTCTTTTCCGTGCTCGGTCCGTCGGGTTGTGGGAAATCCACGATGTTGCGCCTGATCGCGGGCCTTGAGTTTTCCGACTCGGGAAGCCTGTTCATAGACGGAAAAAACATGGACGCTGTGCCGGCCTATCGCCGACCCTGCAATATGGTGTTTCAAAACTACGCCATCTTTCCGCATCTGACCGTTACAGAGAATGTTGCTTACGGTTTGCGCGGGGAGGGCCTGCAGAAATCCGAGCTGCGCGAGCGGGTGCAGGAGATGCTGGCTGCGGTGCAGCTGATCGGCATGGAGTCACGAAAACCCGATCAGCTGTCCGGAGGGCAGCGGCAGCGGGTAGCACTTGCACGCGCGCTGGTTCGTCGGCCAAAGGTTCTGCTGCTGGACGAACCGCTGGGCGCTCTCGATAAGACGCTGCGCGAGGATATGCAACAGGAATTGCGTAAGCTGCAGCAGTCGGTTGGTATTACTTTTATCCTGGTGACTCACGATCAGGAAGAAGCGTTGTCGATGTCCGATCGCATCGCTGTTATGTCGGCGGGCCGTATTCTTCAGATTGCGACGCCTCGCGACATCTACGAAAAGCCGAATTGCACACACGTCGCCCGCTTTATCGGTGATATGAATTTCCTGAGTGCCGTTACCGAAGCGGTACACGAACGCGGCCGAACGTCGGTGGCGGTCGACGGTTTCGGCAAGATCGACTTCGTCGAGAAGCTCACCGCAGAGAGCGCCGGACTGACTCACAACGTAGCGGTACGTCCCGAAAAGATCCGGCTATCGAATGAGCAGACGAACTCCGATGTCTGCGTGTCGGGTGTCGTAGTCAGCTCGTCGTATTGGGGCGACCAGAGTCAGTATCAGGTTGTGATCGATGACTGTGAAGTAACCCTGACTGTGGCAGCTCACAATTCCAGCGATTCGCTCAATAACCCGCTGCACTCGGGAGACAGGGTTTGGGTATCGGCGAATCACAGCGCGTTCATTCGCTTTAGTGGAGACAGCAGCGCATGACGGTAGGAGATTTTGCAACAGTAGCGGAGTTGGATACGTTTTCCAGTGAAAACCCGGACATAACGACGATCGACCTTGTGTTTCCGGATCTAAGCGGAATCATTCGCGGCAAACGCCTGACGTTGCATCACGCCAGGCAGCTGTTCGCCGATGGCCTGCAGCTTCCTGGCTCAATGCTGTTGCTGTCGGTGACCGGGAGTTGCATGGATCCGATGGGTTACGGCGTCAGCGATGGCGATCCCGACGTCTCAATTCGCCCGATAACAGGATCGCTGCGAAGAATTCCCTGGGCATCGAGTCCTCGCGGACAGGTTTCGGTACGGTTTCTGGACGGGACCGGCCAGCCGAACCCGGCGGAACCCCGGCACTTGTTGTCTACCATCGTGGCGCGGTTTTCGGAGCTTGGGCTTACGCCCGTCGTTGCCTGCGAGCTGGAGTTTTGCCTGATCGATCGGGAGCGCGACGCGAACGGTGCTCCGCAGCGACCGCGTTCACCGCTTGCCGGGCGGCGCCACAGCAGCACGCAACTGATGAGCCTTTCGTATCTGGACGATTTCGACAGCTACGTTGAAGACGTTACTGCGGCGGTTCGCGAATGGTCGTTGCCGGTAACGGCGCTCAACGCGGAGTATGGCGGCGATCAGTTCGAGATCAATCTGCGTCACGTCGACGATGCCGTGATGTCGGCAGACCACGCCGTCCTCCTCAAGCAAGTCGTGCAGGGCGTGGCGGCACGTCACGAACTTCGCGCGACCTTCATGGCAAAGCCGTATACGGATACAGCGGGGAACGGTATGCACTGGCATATCAGTTTGCTGGACAATGAGGGTCGCAACGTCTTCGATGACGGTGGCGACGCCGGATCGGAAACCCTGCGCCATGCCATCGCCGGTATTCTTGCGACAATGCCGGAGGCGATGGCGCTGAGCGCACCGAATATCAATTCCTATCGGCGTTTCAAGCCTGGGCTTTTCGTACCTATGTCACGTTCGTGGGGATACAACAATCGCTCCGTCGCGTTACGTATTCCCGGCGGCGCGCCGCAGGACCGACGACTGGAATACCGGGTTCCGGGAGCCGATGCCAATCCCTATCTCGCGCTTTCGGCGTTGCTGGCCGGTATGCATCATGGCATCGACGAGAAACTCACAGCACCGGAGGCAAGTACGGGCAATGCTTGTGAGGAGGTTGACGAGGGCCTGCCGCTGCGACTGCATGATGCGCTTCGAGCGCTCGACAACGCGAAGATTCTACCGGCCTATATGGGTCAGGACTACTGCGCTGTTTACGCGCAATGCAAGCGTCTGGAACTGGATGAGTTTATGGGCGAGCTGTCGGCGCGCGAGTTCGACTGGTACCTGCGCCCGGAAGCCTGACGCGGCGGTGTGCTATTCGCAGAGCGCCCCCGGACACAACCGGTCCCGCTGCCGGAACTCGCGGAGTTTGCCGTCGCCGAAGTGCCGGGCAAGAGTTCGCAATTGAATCAGAAATGGCGGCGCGGAACCCGTGACCACTTGTAACATAATTTTCATATAAAACAGCTACATAGAAACTCTTTCTTTCGATAATAGTCGATTCTTTACTTTAAATTTTCGCTAAACATTCGATCAATTAAAGGTTGGCAATCCGGTTCTGTACGTATAGTATCCAGTGGTTCTTGTATCGAGTCCGATCTCAAAAGCCCGGGGGAGCCGCAATGAAGTTTTCACTGATTCAGAACTTATTTCGCCAGACAACAACGCGAGAATCACGACACCGACCGACCGGTCTGCTGTTTGCCGTGATGCTCTTGCTGCTAAACGTTGCGCCCAGCCACGCGCAGGAGTCAGGGTCCATCAGCGGTCGTGTGGTCAATCCGGGGACGCAGTATTTTCTCTCCGGCGTGCTGCTTAAGGTTCAGGAAACCGGCGCGACAACTTCGACGAGTAGCGACGGGAGTTTCCGCTTTGGCAATGTAGCGCCGGGCAGTTACACGATCGTGGCGTCCTACCTCGGCTACGATCCCGTCACCGAGACAGTAACCCTGGCGAGCGGCCGGAACGTAACAACGCTGATCGAGTTGGGTTCGGGTTCACTGGACGAGGTCGTCGTCACCGGTATCCGGGGCGCGCAGGCGGCGGCGCTTAACGAACAGCGTACGAACAACAATATTTCCAACGTCATTTCCGCGGATCAACTCGGGCGTTTTCCGGACAAGAACGTTGCCGAGGCCATGCGCCGCATTCCTGGTGTGTCCATCCAGCGTGAGGAGAAAGCGGGCGATGGCCGTTATGTATCGATCCGCGGTCTGGACTCCGGCCTGAACAATTTCAAACTCAATGGTATGAATGTCGCGCAACAGGAAGAGGACAACAGGCGCGTTGCGCTCGACGTTATCCAGATCGAGGCAGTATCGAAGGTCATCGTCAACAAGACCTTGTTACCGGATCACGATGGCGATGGCATCGGCGGAGCGGTCGAGCTGATCAGCGCGACGGCGTTTGATTACAACGACCTGTATATCGACGTCACGGCCGAAGGCTTCTACAACGACTTCAAGGACGACCTCGGCGGCAAGCTCGCCGGTACTTTCGCTACGGTATTCGGCCCGGAAGAGCGTTGGGGATTTCTGATATCGGCGGCTTACAGTGACCGGAGTACTGCGGGTTACGGACTTCTCAACGACGAGGACTGGGTCTCGGTAACCGAGCAGGACGACGATGATCCGCTGGCGCCCGGGAATTCACTTGAAGTCTACGATTTCGGCGTACTCCGCCTCGACAATGACCGTGAAAACCTAGGTGTCAATACTGCGCTGAGTCTGCGCGCTTCCGATGCTACAACGCTGACCTTCAAAGGCAGCTTCAATCGCCTTGAAGATTTCGAACTCAATCGCGGACTGTTCATCGTCGGTGATGACGACGAGCTGTATCAGGGCGGTGTGCTGGACCCTGAGGATGGTTACACCGCAAGGATATACGGTGAATACGAAGAGTCGGTATTTCGCTCGCAATCCTACAACTTTATCGGTGAAACACAGGGCGATCGCTGGCGTTTCGATTACTCGGCCGGCTATTCGGAGGGCATCCGCGATGAACCCAATGACTACGAACTCTCTTTCGAAAAGGATCTCGTAAGCAGCCCGGTTCTCTGGGACAGGTCCGACAGCGAGTTTCCCGACTACATACTCGATCCGGCGGATCAGGCCGCTATTGCAAGCTCGGCGGGCTGGGCCTTGAGTTCGAACGACATAGACGAAGACCGGGCAGAGGACAAGAAATACGCGTTCACACTTGACGCGACCCTCGATACCGGGAGTTCCAGCCGCTTTGAATTCATCAAGACCGGACTGAAATTCCAGCGCTCCGAACGCTCGCTGTTTGAGGCCAATATACTGGAAGCCGATGGCGACCTGTTCTTCGAAGAAGCCGGCTTCCGGGGCGAGGACATCAGTTTTGGCGATATCGGTACGCCCTACGACGCGCTGTTCGCCATCGACGAGGGCATGTTGACCATGTGGCGCGACATCGGTTTCGGGCTGGTGGAAGACGGCGTTCTCGACAACGACTATGTCGACAACGGTGATATTCCGCGCGACGAAGATACCTATTCCGCTTCCGAGAACATATTGGCCGGCTATGTCATGGCGCAGGCCAACGTCGGTAACTGGGAGTTCATTGGCGGCGTCCGGGTAGAGTACTCGGAGGTTTCCGTGAATAACCTTGAGCTGATCGAGGACGAAGACGCGGGCACCGAAACCCTGACACCGATTACGACCAAGTCAGACTACACCGAGGTCTTACCGCGTCTGCAGATTAACTACCGGGCATCCGACAGCCTCGTTTATCGCGGTGCCGTGTTTGCGTCGCTTGCGCGCCCCGAGTATCAGTTTATTGCGGGCACAACGGAGATCGCGATAGAAGGCGGGACCGCAGATGTATTCCTGGGTAACCCGGATCTGAAAACCGCCTTCGCCTGGAACTTCGATTTCGGCGTGGAGTACTACACCGGTAACATCGGCATGTTCTCGGCGAACGTGTTCTATAAGTCCATCGACGACTTTATCTTTAACGACGATGCACCCGAAGGCGATGCCGACCCGGCTTTGTTCGCCAACGACCCAAGGTTCGCCGGTTTGACGATCGGCGATGTCGAAACGTTCATCAACGGTAAAAATGCCAAAGTCTACGGATTGGAACTCAACTACATACGGCAGTTCAGCGATGTTGACGGTTTCCTGAGCAATTTCGGAACTTACGCGAATCTTACGCTGCAGGACAGCAGCGCCGACTCGGGACTGGATGGCCGCAGCGACGTTGAGTTCTTCAACGCACCGGGTGTTATCGGTACGGCGGCGCTCACCTATCAAAGCGAACGCTTCGAAGGCAGTCTTGCGTACTCGTATCGCGACAAATTCCTGTTTGGTTTTTCGCAGTTTCAGGAGAGCATTTACGAACAGGACTACGACTCGCTCGATTTGACCCTGAACTTCGATATGACCGATCGGATGCGTGTGTTCCTGCGCGCGAGCGACATAACCGACGACGGTACCAAGGCCATCGTTCGTCGCACCTTCGGCAGCAGCAAGTCGTTTCTCGATAACTCCAACTACAACGGGCGCAATCTTACCTTCGGCGTCAACGCCAGGTTCTGATAGCGACCACGGAGCAAAGCATGAAGAATGCCATTCTAATATCCGCCCTTATTCTGGTCGCCTGTGTGACAGTGGCTGGCGACGATGCCGGATTCGTCAGGCTGACGCCTGACGATCTTGTCTGGGAGCAGTTGGAGCCGGGCCTCGACATGGCGGTGCTGGAAGGTGACCCACGTAGCGAGGGCTATTACATACTGCGAGCGCGTTTTGCGCCGGGTACTTTCAGTGCGCCGCACTATCACCCGAATACCCGCTACGTAACCGTAATTTCGGGAACCTGGTGGACGGGGACGGGCTCCGTTTGGGACAAAGAGCATAGCGTACCGCTCAGGCCGGGCAGCTATATGAAGCACCCGGCGGGCGCTCCTCACTACGACGGTGCGAAGGACGAAGAGGTCATTGTCGAGATTCGCGGCATGGGCCCGGCACCGCTGGTTTACGTCGACGAAACGGGCGCGCCGATCGGCTAGACTGGGTCGCGTAGAACGACTCAAACAAGGGGTTCGCTGATGCAATCGCTCGTGATTGTCGTGCTGGGTATTGCCGGCATGGCGTTCGGTTGGTTCGTGTATTCCAAATTCATTGCAGCAAAGGTATTCCGGCTCGCCCCGGATTTTGTCACGCCCGCGCATGAACTGAATGATGGCGTAGATTTCCACCCGACAAACAAATACGTCCTGTGGGGGCATCATTTCACCTCGGTTGCCGGCGCGGCGCCGATTGTCGGCCCGGCGATAGCCGCCTACTGGGGCTGGGTTCCGGCTGTGCTCTGGGTGACCTTTGGTACGGTGTTCTTCGCAGGCGTACACGACGTCGGCGCTATCTGGGCGAGCACCAGGCACCGGGGCAAGTCCATCGGTGGTCTGTCGGAAGAGGTCATCGGCAAACGCACGCGTACGCTTTTCATGATTGTGACGTTTCTTGTTTTGCTGATGGTCAACGCCGTGTTCGGTGTGGTGATCGCAGGTGCATTCACGAGTACGCCAGAGTCTGTATTTCCAGCCTGGTCCGCTATCCTGGTCGCGCTAATTGTCGGGCAACTCCTGCATCGGAAATACAATCTGCTGGCGCTGTCTATTGCTGGTGTCGCTGCGCTGTATCTGTCGGTTTACGTTGGCAGTGCTATGCCGCTGGAACTGCCGTCAATGTTTGGCCTTACGGCGAATACGAGCTGGGTTCTGCTGCTGTTCGTTTATGCCGGAATCGCATCCATGCTGCCGGTGTGGGTGTTGTTGCAGCCGCGAGATTTTATCAACGGGCTGCAATTGTTCGTCGGCCTGATTCTCCTGTACGGTGCCGTGTTGCTTTCGCTGCCGGATATTTCGGCACCGGCGTTCAACCAACGCATCAGCGAAGACGCGCCGTCGATGTTTCCGCTGTTGTTCGTGACGATTGCCTGTGGTGCTGTTTCCGGGTTTCACGGCATCGTGTCGTCGGGCACGACATCGAAGCAGATCGATAAAGAACCCGATGCACGATTCGTTGGTTACCTCGGTGCGATTGGCGAGGGGTCTCTCGCGCTGATAACCATCGTCGCAGTCAGCGCTGCGGCGCTCGCGGCAACGCCCGAACTCTGGCATGAGATGTACAGCAGCTACGGCAGTGCCGGGGCCGCTACGTTTATCGCGGGCGGTGCGCAGATGATTACTGCCGGATGGAATATTCCGATCGGCGTCTCCCAAACCCTGCTGGCGACGATGGTCGTGCTGTTCGCCGGAACGACGATGGATTCAGGCGTTCGCCTGCAGCGCTACATTATTCAGGAATGGGGTGAGATCTTTAAGATACCGTTTCTCAGGAACGGCATCGTTGCGACCCTGCTTGCCGTTTCCTGCTGTCTGGGCGTGGCATTCGGTGCGGGCGACGCGTCCGGCAGCGGTGGACTCGTCATCTGGCCGCTGTTCGGTTCGACGAATCAGATTCTCGCGGGCCTCACGCTGTTGGTGATTTCCGTGATGTTGATCAAGCTCGGGCGCCGTGCGCGCTACACGCTGGTACCGATGATCTTCGTATTGGCGACCTCATCGTGGGCAGCGGCGTTGAAACTGATCGATTGGTACAGGGCGGAGAACTGGCTTCTGGTAGCGATCGATTTCGCGGTACTCGCGGCAAGCCTGCTGGTCATCCTGGAAGCGGCGTCCGTCATCTCAGCGGCCAGGAAGCAACGGGCCGCCGGTTCCACGACGCCACGTCGATAGAAAGCAACACAGGAGATCGAATCATGTCTTTATCATTTGTCCCGCAAGCCACCGATGTAGATGATCTTGAAGACTGGGGTGCGCACCCGCACCCGCTGGAAGCAACAGCGCCACACACCTACGGAAAGGTCTATTACTCCGACAACCAGGGCCATGAAAATGGCATCTGGGAATGCACGCCCGGTCACTATCGCCTTGAACGGCAGAGCAGCGAGTTGTGTTTTGTCCTGCAGGGTCACTGGATTCTCAGTGGCGATCAGGGCGACACCTACGAATTGCGGGCCGGCGACATGATCACGCTTGAAAAGGGCTGGTGCGGAACAAGCCACGTCGTCGAGAGAGTTCGCAAAATCTACTCTGAATTCTAGTACCTGTCGGGAAGACGCAAGAACGTACTGCGCCGATCATTCCCAATAAACATCGAATCATTCTCAATCTGCAACCTTGTCGATCCTGTTGCGCTCTATTCTGATTTGGAGCCGGGCGGGAGACGGTAGAGCTTGTAATTGTGGTTTGGTTGAGTTTACGGGGGATAGATATGAAACATTCATGCGAGACTTTTTTTCATCGCGTGCGTCCTGCACGCGCTGCGTTTTTCGGACTGATAACTTTGGGACTGTGTGGCGCCGTGCAGGCGCAGGACGAACCGGTCGAAGAGATTATCGTTACGGGTTCTCACGTTCCGCGTAACGAGTTTTCGACACCGATACCAATAAGCGTGATGGATGCCGAAGACATCCAGATATCGGGCATCGAAACGCTGGACGGTTTGTTGCAACAGTTACCGTCTATCCAGCAGCAGACAACCGCGCGCGAGTCGACAAGCGGTACCGACCGCTCCGGTGTTGCATCGGTAGCGCTCAGGGGACTGGGCGTGGAGCGCACCCTGACCCTGCTCGATGGCAAGCGCATGGTGTCCAGCCGGACCGGTCAGTCGAATGTTGATCTGAGTACGATTCCTATCGACTTTATCGAGCGTATCGAGGTGCTTACCGGCGGTGCTTCCGCAATCTACGGATCAGACGCCCTGGCCGGTGTAATCAACATTATTACGCGGAAGGACTTCAACGGTATCCGCCTGCGTACCCGCGGCGAAATTCCTGAAGCGGGCGGCGAGGAAAACTTTACGGTAGGCCTGACCCTGGGTGCTCCCTTTGCGGAGGGCAGAGGACACGCCATGCTGAGCGCGTCCTTGTTTGATCGCAGGGTGTTGCGGTCGAGAGATCGCCCCTGGGCCGTGGAGGCAACGGAAGCCCGCAGCGATGGGTCTCTCGGACCCGATTTCAGCTCCTTTACGCCCGGCGGCCGTTACGAACTGCTAGAAGCAGACGGTACCCGTATTGGCGGTACCGGCGCTGACGGAGGCAGGATCGTGTTTGCGAACGGTACGACCGCCACGCGCCCTTTCGACGAGGATTTACATGGTTACAACACCAATGAACTCGCCTCGATTACAACGCCGATCCGGCGCTACAACTTTGCCGGTAAGGCGGAGTACAAGGTCAGTGAGGCCGTCAACCTGTCTATGAACGGCTACTTCGCGCGCACTGACACGATCTCCAATCGCAGCCCGGAGAATACCCAGGCCAGGGAGTATCACCTTGGACGTGATTTTAACAGCTGGATGATACCGATCGACAACCCGTTGATTCCGCAGTCTATCCTCGACATTGCGTTTGCCGATCCTTCCGCCGGAGGGTTTGGCGATGGGGCCGGCGGCACCAATGTTATTGGCCTCGACTGGCGGCGTCGCTTTACGGAAATTGAGCGCTTCATCGAGAATACACGTGAGACATTCCGTTTCGGCATCGCTCTGGACGGCGCCCTGAACGATAACTGGGACTGGGATGTGGGCTTTAACTACGGACGTACCCTGCAGGCTCAGCTGGTCAGTGGCAACACCATCAAGGCCAACGTCGTTGACGCACTCGATATCGAAGCGGATCCGACCAACCCCGGGCAATTCCGTTGTGTCAACCCGCAGTCGGTCGCGCGTGGCTGTGTGCCGCTCAACATCTTCGGCCAGGGCTCTGTGACTCCGGAGATGACCGCGTGGATCAAGGACGATAGTACCTTCATCGGCAATATCGAGCAGTGGACTCTGAGCGCGCTGACGACCGGCGAACTGATGGAGTTGCCGGGCGGCCCACTCGGCGTGGCTTTCGGCCTTGAATATCGCGAAGACGATAGCCGGACCATTACCGACTCCCTGCTCAGGGACCAGGGAACGACGTTTGTCGCCGTTCCCAGCAACGGCGGACACACCGATGTTTCCGAGATATTCGTCGAGGCCGTTTTTCCCGTGCTTGCGGAGCAGCCCCTGGCCCACTATCTGGCCTTCGATGCGGCCGTGCGCTATGCCGACTACAGTCATGTTGGCGGCGTCACGAGTTACAAAGGCGGCTTCGAGTACGCACCGGTCGAATCCCTGCGGTTTCGCGGTAGCTGGTCCCGGGCGACTCGGGCGCCAAGCATTCTCGAGGCATTCTCGGTACCGCGCACAACGACGTTCGGCAAGAACGATCCCTGTGATGGCGTGACACTGGCCGATGCGGGTACCGTGGTTGGCGACAATTGCCTCTCCGTTGCCGCGATCGCGGCAGAGGTTGCAGCGACCGGTAGCTTCGACGGCAACGTTGAAATCGAAGAGCGCGGCTTCAACCTCGGTAACGATATGCTGTTCGAGGAACAGGCCGACACGATGACCGTCGGGTTTGTTCTCGAGCCGGAGTTTCTGCCGGGATTCGGCCTTTCGGTAGACTGGTGGGATATCGACATCTCGGATGCGATCGTCAATACCAGTCGGCAGGGTTCGCTGGACCTGTGTTATGAATCCGCTGGTTTCAGCAACACGAGAGAGTGCAATCTGATATTTCGCGATGGTGTCGGGCAGATCAACAGGATCGACTCGGAGCCACGTAACGAATCCGGATTTCAGACCAGCGGCATCGATGTCTACTCCAGCTACCTTTGGGACCTGGCCGATGGCGACATCAAGCTCGAAGCCACCTGGACCACACTGTTGGATAAGGATGTGCTGCGAAACGAGTTTGACGCTGCAGGGAATATCATCGGCATTAACATCGATGACGATAGCGGTGAAACCGAGAACCCGAACGATCGCATCCAACTTCAGGCGAGCTACAATCGTGGACCGTGGCGGGTGAGCTGGCTCACCAACATCATCGGTGAAGTCAACACCGATAACGAAGATCTGGCGGACGCGATCGAGGATGGCGACGATCCGGCGCTGATAGCGCGCTATAGGCTCGATACCCATTACATCAGCAAATTGAGCGGCAGCTATACCTTTGGTTCTGAAAGCCAGTATCAGTTCTTTGCCGGCATTAACAACATTCTCGATGAAGATCCGCCGCTGATCCCGGATAATGTCGACGGTGACGATGCGGATCGGGAAGGCGGCTGTGTGTCGAACTGCTCTCAATACGATCCTGTCGGTCGCAGCTTCTACGTAGGTTTTACGATGCAGTTATAAGAAACAAGGTCAAACATCGGTGAGGCTTGAGGGCGGACAACACAGTGTCCGCCCTCTTTTTGATCTAAGCTGTTTGTCCCGAAACACCGGAGTCAACACAATGAGTCGGCTTATTCCAGGATTTCTTGCGCTGTTACTGCTTTCAGCGTGCACGGTTGAGGAGCAGGTGCGCGACTATCAGGAGTCCGACATTCAGACCCTGCAGTCGCTTATGCAGCAGGGCGAACTCAGTTCGCGTCAGCTGACGCAGTACTACCTTGACAGAATCGAAGCAATCGACCGCAGCGGCCCGGAACTCAACTCGATTATTGAGATTAATCCGCAGGCGCTCGAGATAGCCATCGCACTCGATGAGGAACGACGCGAGCGAGGGGCGCGCGGGCCGATGCACGGCATACCCGTGGTGTTGAAAGCCAACATCGATACGGCCGACCAGATGGAGACGACTGCCGGCAGCCTGGCAATGAAAGGGCATCGCCCCCCCGCAGATGCCTTCCTCGTTGCCAGGCTGCGGACAGCCGGCGCCGTCATTCTCGGCAAGGCAAACCTTAGCGAATGGGCCAATTTTCGTTCGACGAGTTCGTCGAGCGGCTGGAGCAGTATCGGCGGTCAAACAAAAAACCCCTACGGTATCTTGCGCAACCCCTGTGGGTCGTCCAGCGGTTCCGCGGTGGCGGTTGCGGCAAGTCTCACGAGCGTGGCTGTCGGCACGGAAACCAACGGATCGATTGTCTGCCCGTCCAGCGTGAACGGTATTGTCGGTATCAAGCCGACGCTGGGCCTGGTAAGCCGGAGCGGTGTCATACCGATTGCGCATAGCCAGGACACTGCCGGCCCCATGGGTCGCAGCGTCGAGGATGCGGCCATCCTGCTTAATGCGATGGTCGGCGCCGACAAGGGTGATCCGTTGGCAGACAAGTTCCCGGATTCGTTGCCGGATTTCGCCGCAAATCTGACGACAGACGCGCTGCAGGGCGCCCGTATCGGTGTGTATCGTGGTTACAGTGGTGCCGGTAACGACGCCCGCGTGGAGCAGATTCTCGAGGACACGATTGCGATACTCAGGACCCTGGGGGCCGAAGTCGTCGACCCGGTCGACGTCCACACAGAAGGCATGGGTGCTGCCGCGCGCGAAGTGCTTTATTACGAGTTCAAGGCGGACCTGAATAAATACCTGGAAAGCTCCGGCGCACCGGTGGGCAGCCTGCAGGAGATCATCGACTTTAACGAGTCTCATGCCGCGTCCGTGATGCCCTTTTTCGGGCAGGAGCGAATGTTGCTGGCCCAGTCCAAAGGGAGTCTGACCGATGCGGTGTACCTCGAAGCCCTTGCGGACAGCAAGCGTATATCGCAATCCGGATTGGACAGTGCCCTGCAAGAGCATGAGCTCGACGCCCTGATCGCGCCGACGAGAAGCCCTGCCTGGATGATAGACAATGTCAGCGGCGATCATTCTTCCGGCATTTCGAGTTCGTCGCTTGCGGCGATTTCCGGTTACGCCAGCGTCACCGTCCCGGCAGGCGATGTTCTCGGTCTTCCCGTCGGGATTTCATTCATAGGCGCGGAATTCAGCGATGCGGAGTTAATCCAGCTGGCCTATGCGTTCGAGCAGGCGACTAATGCCCGTAAACCGCCACTTGCCGACCGCGAGTGACAATGCAAAGGACGAAGATATGGTCTCGCAGCAGATAGGGAGGACGTTGTTCATGGCAACGATTGTCGCAGGCTGCGTCTCTGCTCCGCTCGGCGGTGAGGCGGAACAGGAGGCCAGGCAAACCGGCAAGTCTGTCGCCAACGGTCCCGGCGTCATTGAGGAAACTCTGTCAGATTCCGACCTGGAGAATCCCTACGGATGCCGAAAAGAGACAACGACCGGTACACGCGTCAAGCGACGAACGTGCAAGCCACCGCGAGACGACACCCAATTGATTCCGCTGATTTCAGCACCCCCCGAATAGGAGCCTGGCAATATTGTGAATCCGACTAAGATAGCCCGATTGATTCCGGTTTTATTGTTCTCTCTGGCGGCCAATCCGGCGGCGGCAGATATTGTCCGCGAAACCGATAGAGAGATGTATCCGGCAAACGTCTCATACGACGCAAATATCCCGGTGCCGGAGAGTTTTCTCGGCCACGCGCTCGGCCGCGCGCCGGTCCGACACCATCAACTCGTGGAATACCTGCAGACTGTAGCGGGCCTGTCCGATCGCATGACTGTCGAGACCATTGGCTATTCTCACGAACGCCGGCCGATTCTGTTGTTGGTTATTACGTCGCCGGCGAACCACGAGCGCATCGATGAAATTCGAGATCGACATATCGCTCTGACCGAACCATCCGAGAACTTAGGCGTTAGCGACGACATGCCGGTGGTCACCTGGCTGAACTACGGTGTGCATGGCGCCGAATCGTCGGGCATGGATGCTGCACTACCGACTGCCTACTACCTGGCCGCGGCGCAAGGCCCGGAAGTCGAACGAATTCTCGACGAAAGCGTCATCCTGCTGACCGCCGTGTTTAATCCGGACGGGCATGCCAAACGCGCAAGTTGGTTCGATTCTTTCGCCAGCCAGGTTGTAGTGTCGGATCCGCAGCACATAGAGCATGATTTCGACGGTCAGTTGTTTCGAACAAACCACTACGGATTCGATCTCAACAGGCAATGGTTGTTGCTCACTCAGCCCGAATCCCGCGCCTGGGGTAAGAAATGGCATGAGTGGCGACCGAATGTATCGGTCGACTATCACGAGATGGGTGGGGATAAAACCTACTATTTTCATCCTGGCGTCACGACGCGAACGCACCCTCTGATACCCGACGAAGCCGAAGGGCTGATGTTGGATACCGTACGCGAGTCCGAGGAGTTCCTCGACTCGGAAGCGCGCCTGTATTATCACGGCGAGGGCTACGATAACTTCTACATAGGCAAAGGGTCGACATACCCGCTCGTGAATGGGGCTATCGGAATTCTGTTCGAAGCGAGCGCTGCAAGAGGGGTTGAGCTGGACACCGCGCACGGACTTCGCAGTTACCGCGAGAACATCCGAAAACACTTTCGCACCAGCATCGGCAGCATTGAAGGTGCGCTCAGTCAGCGCGTTGAGCTGCTGCATTTTCAGAAACGGTTTTACGATTCGGCCCTCGACAGCGCGGACGATCATGCGGTCAAGGCCTACGTATTCGATGCTCCGAACGATGCCGCACGGCTGTTTCACTTTGTCGAGCTGCTGAAGTCCCACCGTATCAAGGCCTACGAACTGGATCGCGATATCGAAGTGAATGGCAAGGCGTTCCTGGCCGGGGCGGCGTTGATCGTGCCGCTGCGCCAGCCGCAATACCGAATGATCCGCGGTATCTTTGACACGATCACCGAGTTTGAGGATGCAACGTTTTATGACGTCTCCTCGTGGACGATGCCGCTGGCGTTTAATTTGCACTATGAGGCGCTTTCCAGCCGGCATTTTCGCGCCAGCCTGGTTGGCACCGAGGTCGTGCCGCAGCCAGCAGCGGCGACTGCTCCCGACACCGCGCAGTACGGGTATGCGTTCAAATGGAGCGGATACTTTGCACCGCGGGCGCTTAACAGGGTGCTCGGCGCCGACCTGCTTGCCAGCGTTGCGACCAAGCCGTTTGCGCTGCATACAACGCGCGGTCCGGTCGAGTTTCAGGCTGGAAGCGTGTTTGTGCCGTTCGACCGCCAGCAGCAAACGCCGGACGAGATAGCGGCTGTGATGCGAGTTATCGCCGCCGAGGACGGCCTCACAGTGCATGCGGTCACATCCGGCCGCAGCCCATCCGGTATCGCAGGTTTGAATCCGGGTGGCCCGTCTTTCATGCCGTTGAAAGAACCGAAGGTTCTCCTGGTCACCGGTCGCGGGGTTGATCTCTACGATACCGGCGCGGCCTGGCACCTGCTGGATTTTCGTATGCGCATGCCGGTTACGATGCGTGATCGCGACAGGCTGCAGGGCATCGACTGGAGCCGGTATACGCACGTCATTTTTCCCGGCGGTGAGTACGAGGAATACGCAGCTGCTTACCTCGATCAGCTGCGTCAGTGGGTCGCACGAGGCGGTACGGTCATCGGCATTCGTCAGGCATCACCCTGGCTGCGGGCGAACGTACTTGATTACGTGGAACCCACTGCAGAAGACGCTACGGAAATAATCGCCGACGTTGGAAACGTGGCCCCTGTTTCGCCATTGCCCGGTCAAGCGGAAAGTCCGGATGAGGCCGAAGCAGCGGAACGAATCGATTACATGGATAAAGAACGTAGCGACGCCGTCGACGTTATTGGCGGTGCGATTTTCTCGGGTGACCTCGATACCACTCACCCGCTGGGTTTCGGCTACGAGCGACGCCACATCGCGCTGCACAAGAACACCGTTGAAGTAATGCCGCGCCCGGAAAATCCCTATGCAACCGTTATTGCTTACAGCGAGCAGCCGTTGCTGTCGGGTTACGCATCGACGACTAACCGGGAAGCGCTGGCGGGCACGGCAGCGCTGATCGCCGAGCGGTGGGGAGAAGGAAGCGTAGTCCTGTTTTCAGACGATCCGAATTTCCGCGCAATCTGGTATGGAACCAACAAACTGTTTCTTAACGCCCTGTTCTTTTCAACGGTTTTTGAACCAGGGCCGGCTAACGCAGCCGAGTAAACCGGAGCTGAACGTTGGACATGAAGTGGTTGCATGATTTCGTTTCCCTGGCCGGCACCGGGAACTTTTCAAGATCTGCAGAGGAGCGAAGCGTTACGCTCTCCACGCTTAGCCGTCATATCCAGTCACTGGAGAACTGGCTCGGCACCGAGCTTGTTGATCGTAAGGTGCACCCGGTAAAACTGACCGATTCCGGCGTTCGCTTTCTGCAGCCTGCCAAGAACATAATTCGGCAGGCGGAACTGATGAAGGGCGAGTTCAGTATTAGCAGAGAACGGCAGCGCCATACGTTGACATTCACCTCGGGGGCACACCTGGCCGTGTCCTTTCTGCCCCGCTGGTTAACACAAATCCAGAGGCGGTTCGGCAGGTTTGACGTCAGGGTACAGACGGACGTTTCCGGCATCCATGATAACTTCGCGACGCTGCGCACCCGGCACGCGGACTTTTTGCTGCACTACGGCCATAGCCTGGGAACGTTGGTCATGGACGAAAACAGATTCGAACACACCCTGCTGGGGCGCGATGTCCTGGTACCGGTCTGTCATCATTCATTGAGTGACAACAATACCTTTTCGTTGCAACGCGAGTCCAAAGAACCGCTGCCCTATATCACGCCATGGAGAACCTCATCCGTTGCTTACCTGATTGCCGAGAAGATCATGCAGAAAGATCCGAAAGCGCGCCTCCATACCGTTGTAGAGAGTTCTACCGTTGCCTGCTCGAAAGGGTTTGTCGCCCAGGGGGCGGGTATCGCCTGGTTGCCGATCAGCGCGGTACAAAACGAGCTCGACAGCGGCCTGTTCGTGAGAGTCCCGGATGCGAGTTTTGAGATTCCGCTGGCGATAAGTTTGTACCGTTACACCGCGCATTCCAGGCCCCTGGCCAGCAGGTTCTGGGACTACGTGCTGCAGCATAGCCGTTGACGTCGCAGCCGAATTGCCGGCATTCTTTGAGGTGCCGCCGGTGGTGGCATCCAACGGGCGGCAACAAGCACACGGTTGTGCTGTTATCATTAATTGAATAAATTGACCATTTGTGGAGTGCGTGCGATGCCAGACGGCCAATCCAGCCTTGCAGGTTCCCGATCGGATCAACGTATTCCCAAGTTGCGTACCCGGGGACGCGCCAATCGCCAGAAGCTTCTCGCCGAGGCTGAGCGTCTCATCGGGGGGCGGGGCGGCGAACCGGTCAAGTTCAGCGATGTATTCGAAGCCGCAAATGTATCCCGTGGGTCGGCGTACAGGATTTACGACGGCATTGAAGACCTGAGGCAGGATCTGGCGAGCTTGTGGATCAGCCAGTTCGTCGAGTACGTCAACAACGCCGCGAAAATCGACCAGCCGGAGTCGTGGGTGGAGTTGTCGGACCACCTGGTGGCGCGTGCTGCCGCCTACTGGGCGGAAACAGAGGAAAAGCTGCGGGTATTGCCACGTGCTCGCGGCAACGTGCCTGACACTTATCGCGCCGCGGTAAGAGAGCTGACAGAAGCCATTGCGGAAACGTTTAATTGCTACTTTGTGATGCCGGAAATATCCGCTTGGATGTCGGTTTTGAGCATGTATACTTCGCTCGGCGATACCATCTTCGCCGACGCAGTACGCCGCGAGGGTCGTATTTCTGAGCAAAGACTTGTCGAAGCACAGGTGATCTGCAGAACGTACTTGTCCTTTTATCTACCAGCCTGGTTACAAACCAGGGATGCTAAAACCTAGTGAATAAAACCTATGTACAAAACCCATGCAGCTGCTGCAGCACTGTTGTTTGTCATGAATCCAGCGAGCGCCTGGGCACAACAGGCATCTGACGACGAAGAGCTTTCCGAAATAACGGTAAACGCGACCCGTGTGGTTAACGACAGCCCGGCAAGCAGCTACGCGACGCTGGCGACGGCGTTACGGTTTGATCCACTGACCGAATTGCAGTCACGCGGACTGGCCGAAGGGCAGTCGGACGTCAGCGTGCGCGGTGGTCTGTTCGAGAACACCGGTTTCAAGGTGGGCGCCGTGACCGTCATGGATCCGCAGACGGGACACTATGTCGCCGAACTACCCGTCGACCCGGCTCTGCTGTCGGTTCCGGCGATTTTCAAGGGCATCGACAGCGCCGTCGAAGGTTTTAACTCGGCAATCGCCACCGTTTCCTATGCCATAGGGCGCCTGGAAGACCGTGGTTACGTATCGCTGGGCGCCGGCAGCGACGATCTGAATTTTCAAACTTTGCGATTCAGCCGCACAACGACCAATGCATCGGGCAACGACCTGGGTGTCGCCGTGTCATTGTCGCGTTCGGAAGGTGACGGCAGTGTGCGGTTCGGCGATCATGAATTCATGCGAGCAAACCTGCAGTTGCAACATGCCGGTGTCGACTCGCAGACCGATCTCATCGTTAGCTACCAGGACAAGTTCTTCGGTTGGCCGGGCGCATACACGGGTTTTGCGACCTTGCCGGAGATAGACGATACACAGACAACACTATTACTCGCAAACCATCGGCGCGAGTCGGGCGACGGCTGGATTGAAGTCGGTGGATATTATCGGCGTCTTGTTGACGACTACGACTTCAATCGCAGCAACGTCGAGTCGGGCACGCCGGGTTCTTTTGAACACGAAACCCGGGTTCTCGGCGTCGGCTTTCAGGGGCTGCAGCGAGTGGGCCGGGTTTCATGGCGTTATGGCGGCCAGGTAAGCAGCGATGAACTGGTGCGCTCGACGGACCTTACCAACGGTCTTTTCACAACCAGAACCTACGCTACTCTGTCGGTCGTTCCATCGATAGAAACGACACTTGCCGGCGGTAGCCGCGTACTCTGGAGAGCCGGCGCGACGGTTGACTACAGCAATCGCGATGCCAATGCGGTATCGCCATTGCTCGGCGTCACCCTGAGTCGTACGGATGCCGGGGGTTCGACCGACTATTCTCTTGAGTATGCGGCGACGTCACAGGTTCCCGGCTACACGGCGCTTAACTCGAACCCGACAGGCCTGTTTGGCGGCAACCCCTTACTCGGTCGCGAGAAGGCCAAACAGCTGTCTGCATCTGTTTTGCGCGATACCGGCGACTGGCAAATGCGCGCCACCCTTTTCAGCCGCCGCGACGACAAGCTGGTTGACTGGACGTATTCCACCGGTGCGCCGTTCGCGCGCCAGGCAAACGCTGTGGATATCGATGTCATCGGTCTGGAGGCGTTCTTTGTTCGTAGTTGGGAAAGCATCGATCTGGCGCTTGGCTACACGGTACTCGACAAGGATGCCGACTACGGCAGCACACAGGTCGATGCGAGTTTCTATGCGCTGAATTTCGCGAAGCATCGAGCGACACTGGCGTTCGCCTATCGGTTTGCACACGGGTTTGAGCTACGTCTCGACAACGAGTACCGAAGCCAGGAAGACAATCCATTGCGGGTCGGCGATGACACGGCGTACCTGGCATCGGTGGCTCTGGTCTGGTCGCCGCCGGGCGAGTCGGGTTTCGGCGCTGCACTGGTTGTCGATAACGCGACGGATTCGACCTACCAGCCGTTCCCGGGAACACCGGCCAGCGGCCGGCAGATTGGACTAAGCGTGAGTTATATCTGGTAGCTGTTTCTCGATCCACGCGAGGACATCGGCCGAAAACTCGTCGCGATTCGTCTCGTTGAACATTTCGTGGCGCCCGCCGGGGTAGAGCTTCACCGTTAACCGGCCGTGTTCGGTTTCTGCATAATGCATCGCCAGCCGGGTGATTCCCCGGTCGCCCCCGACAGGATCGTCAGCACCGCCCGTCAGCAGGATCGGCAGGTCGGAGCTGATACAGCGTAGCGCCTGGTCTGACGATATCGACCACAGACCGGTCATCAGCTGCAACCACAGACCACAGGTATAGGGGCCGCCGCAGAGCGGATCGTCGATGTAGGTATCAACCTCCTTCGCGTCGCGCGATAACCAGTCGAGCGGCGTACGCGCCGGCGCAAACGGTTTGTTTAAGTCACCGAAACCCAGCTTGTCGAGCAGAGCGCTCTTGCCGTGACTACCGAGGCGCCAGGCCTCTGCCCGTGCAAGCAAACGCCCGGGAAGAAGTTTGCTTCTTTGTGGCCAGGTTGACGCCGACAGTATGAGTGCGCGGAGGCGACTGCCGTTTTGCATGGCAAAATGCTGCGCGATATACGACCCCATACTGTGGCCAAGCAGGACGACGGGGGCATCGATATAGCGTTCGCGAATCCAGTCGTTAACACGCAGTCCGTCGTCCAGCAGATGCTGCCATCCGTTTTCATTCGAGAAATGACCGCGCTGTTTCGCATGACGGCCGTGGCCGCGATGATCGTGAGCGACAACGGCGTAGCCTTTTGCTGTCGCCAGGCGCGCAAAGCGGTCGTAACGCCGATGGTGCTCGCCAAGACCGTGAAAAATCTGAATCACCCCGCCAGGCTTGCCGTCGGGCTGCCAGTTCGTGCCGTGAATAGTGTGCTGGTCGGAGGTCGATATCTGGAACATGCGTTACCGTGTCCGTACTGGATCGCCTTATACTGCAAGACATGATTGATTTTTACTACTGGCCGACGCCAAACGGCCGCAAGATAGCGATCATGCTCGAAGAGTGTGGTCTCGCGTACAATACAATTCCGGTGAGTATCGGCGAAGGCGACCAGTTCGCGAGCGACTTCCTGAAGATCGCGCCGAACAACCGCATGCCGGCAATCGTCGATCACGAAAGCGGTATTTCGGTGTTCGATGGCGGTGCAATATTAATGTATCTCGCCGAAAAGGCCGGCAAGCTCCTGCCGCAGGAACAGAGTGCGCGATACGAGGTCTTGCAGTGGTTGTTCTGGCAGGCCTCCGGTCTTGGTCCGATGGCGGGACAGCTCAGCCACTTCGTCAGCTACACGAGTGAGGAACACCCCTACGCGCTGCAGCGATATGGCAACGAATACGATCGCCTGCTGGCGGTAATGGAAGTGCGTCTGCGCGATCGCGGGTTTCTTGCGGGCGAGTATTCGATCGCCGACATTGCGAGTTTTCCCTGGGTGATGTCTTACCGGCGCCTGGGCAACGATCTCGATAAGTTCGAAAACCTGCGCCGCTGGTTCGATACCATCAAAAACCGCCCGGCCGTTCGCAGAGGCGTCGAGCTTGGGGATGACTGGAAGCGCGACGAACGGCGCAGCGCTGCCGCGAAGGCGATGCTGTTTGGTCAGAATTCGAAAACAGTATTCGACGCCGCGGATGGTTACTTCGAGTCGCTAGTCGGCAGTGACGAAAAACCCAAATAGAGCAATACGCCCATCTTCAGGAGCTCCAGCGACGAGTAGATGGCATGGGCATAGGACGACGGTGGTTCGACACCGTCGATAATCATCTGTGTGCGCTCCGCGAGTTCCGGCGTCAGCCAGGCAACCTGTGCGATAACGATCAACACCAGCAGGGCGGTAACAGACCAGAGCCGGGTAGCACGTCCGGACAAGCGCACGATAATGAGCAGGATCACCAGTGCGGCGAGCTCTACCTTGTTAAACGCTGCAAACACGTGGCGTCCGATATCCAGCGCCAGTGGTCGGCTTACGCTTGCGAAGCGGACAGGCGTTGCGATGATGGAAATGCCGATGGACATCCCGACCCACAGGAAGCAGATCCAGGCGGGGTTTAACAGGGCATTGCGAATTCGGCTCATCACAGTCATATAATGCATGATGTCTGCGAAAGAATCACAACTTGCCTCCACGGTCCTCATGGTTCGCCCAGCGCGGTTTCAGAGCAACCCGATGACGGCGGCATCGAATGTTTTCCAGGGCCGCTCGACGGCGACAGCGCAGCAGCAACAGCAGGCAGCCGTGCGCGAATTCGACGCGCTGGTCGCAGCTTTACGCGATGCCGGTATTGAGGTCGTTGTCATCGACGACACCCTGGAACCGCACACGCCCGACTCGATTTTTCCGAACAACTGGGTGAGCTTCCACGCTGACGGGCGGGTCGTTTTATACCCGATGGAGGCGGAAAACCGGCGTACCGAAAGGCGTGGCGACATCATCGAAACACTCGCCGACAGCTGCGGTTTTCAGGTCGCCGAAATCCTGGATATGACTGAGCATGAAACGACCGGACACTATCTCGAGGGCACGGGCAGCATGGTGCTCGATCGCGTAAACCGCATTGCCTACGCGTGTCTGTCGTCGCGCACCCAACTCGATCCGCTGGGGGACTTCGCACAGCGAATGGACTACGACGTCGTTGCCTTCGACGCCGTCGACCGCAACGGGGTGCCGATCTACCACACCAACGTGCTGATGAATGTCGGCGAAACCGTCGCCGTCATATGCGATGAGGCAATTGCACGCGACGAGCAACGCGAGGCGGTACTCACCCGTTTAAGGGATACCGGGCACGAGATCGTCAACCTCGGTTTCGATCAACTCGAAGCCTTCGCCGGCAA
This sequence comes from Woeseiaceae bacterium, assembly GCA_021773035.1. Classification (GTDB taxonomy): domain Bacteria; phylum Pseudomonadota; class Gammaproteobacteria; order Steroidobacterales; family Woeseiaceae; genus UBA1847. The sequence continues at coordinate 10,657 of JAJFKU010000005.1, read as the reverse complement.
CATGCTGGAGCTTCGCAGCAAAGACGGAGAGCGGGTTGTCGCCATGTCCGGGCAGGCCTGGAACTCGCTGCGCCCGGAGCAGAGGGAAGTCCTGCAGGAAAACGGCAAAGTCGTCGCCTCGGCGATCGACGACATCGAGCGTTCGGCCGGTGGCAGCGTCCGCTGCATGCTGGCGGAGGTACACCTACCGAATTGATGGTAGCTACGCCAAAGCCCCTTTAAATCATTGATTTCGCCCATAAATCTGAACACCCCGCAACATTCCGAAAAGAGGAGATTTCGTATGTCCGGAGCCAATCAACAGAAGAATTTTGTCATCGCGACGATCAGTCTGGTAGTGCTGGTCATGGTCGGGCTGCAGTGCTTCAAGTCAGTACCCGTCGGTCACGTTGCAGTGGCAACCCTGTTCGGTAATGCGCAGCCCGAAGGTTATGAGCAGGGTCTGCACATACCCGTCAATCCCCTGTACCGCTGGACGATGTTCGATGCTCGCCAGCAAACGCATCTCGAGACGGCAAACGTTCCCAGTCAGGATCAGTTGCAAACGAAGCTCGATGTCAGTGTGCAGTACCGCATCGACGGTGCGATGACGCCCGATATCCTTGAGCAGACCGGTACCGCGGCGGCGGCTGTCAGGGTTCACCTGATACCGAAACTTCGATCCCTGCTGCGTGAGCAGGGCAAGAGCATCAAACGCGCCGAAGACTTCTTCAAGGAAGAAACCCAGGAAACCCTGCAGCTCGCGCTGACCGACGGTCTGCGGGACTACCTGGAGCCTAAGGGAATCGTCGTCTCCGCGGTGCTTATCCGTGACATTACCCTGCCGCCGTTTATTGTGCAGGCGATTGAGCAGAAGAAGGAGCGTGAGCAGGCGGTGGAACGCGAGCGCGCCGAACTCGAACGTGTGCGGACGGAGCTGCAGCAGGAAGTGGCGCGAGCAGAGGCGGGCCGTGAGGCGGCGACACAGGAAGCGGAGCGCAAGAAGATTCTTGCTGACGCGCAGGCCTACGAAATTACGCAAATCAATAATGCGATCGCACGGAATCCGGCGTATATTCAGCTGCAATCACTTGAAGCCCTGAAGGCTATCTCCAAGGACCCGGCGAGCAAGCTGTACTTCATGGATGGTTCGAGCCCTAACCCACTGCCGTTGATGCATCTTGGGGATGCGCAGAACGCACAACGTTAGACAGGCTTTAATGCGAAATCGCGGGACGGGAACCGGCTTACCGGTTCCCGTTTTGCTGTCCGCAAAAAGAACAAAGGTCAACGCCGATGAGCGAAGCACACCGATATAGCATTCGAGCACTGGATGCCGCCGCGCACCTGTTCGAGGTGCGGCTGACTGTCTCTGCGCCCGACCCCTCCGGACAGGTTTTCGCGCTGCCGGCGTGGATTCCCGGCAGTTACATGATTCGCGACTATGCGCGTCATGTCGTCGCGATACGGGCCGAGTCCGACGGTGTCGGGGTCGCTGTCGAAAAGCTGGACAAGAGCCGCTGGCGTACGGCGCTAACAGAGCGAGCGCTCACGCTGGTGCTGGAAATCTACGCGCACGACGCCAGCGTTCGGGGTGCTCATCTGGATACGACGCATGCCTACTTCAACGGGCCGTGCGTGTTTCCGGAAGTGGTCGGGCAGGAGAACGTCGCCTGCGAACTCGACATCCTGGCCGTCGACATACCCGAGGCAAACAGCTGGCGGGTTGCAACGTCGATGAACAGGGCGGGCGCCGAGCAGTATGGGTTTGGCACTTACGCGGCTGCCGACTACGAAGAGCTGATCGATCACCCGGTAGAGATCGGCGAGCTGTCGATCGGCGAGTTCCAGGCAAACGGCATCCCGCACATCATCGCGATACGCGGCAACACGCGAGCGGACATGGCGCGCTTGTGCCACGACCTCGAGACCCTGTGCACTTACCATATGCAGATGCTCGGGGCGCCCGCGGATCTCGATCGCTATGTGTTTCTGCTGCACGCACCCGGCCACGGTTACGGCGGTCTGGAGCATCGCTGGTCAACGAGCCTGGTGTGCGATCGCGACAGTCTTCCGAACCGTGGCGACGACGGTATCTCGCCTGAATACCGAACCCTGCTGGGGCTCGTGAGCCACGAGTACTTTCATCTGTGGAACGTGAAGCGCATGAAGCCCGCGGTGTTCACGCCTTACGATCTGTCGCAGGAAACGCATACCGAACTTCTATGGGTGTTCGAGGGCATCACGTCCTACTACGACGACCTCGCGCTGCTGCGCTCGGGACTGATTCCGCAGGCTGAGTATCTCGAGCTGCTGGGCCAGACCATGACACGCGTGCTCCGCGGTGCGGGCCGGCGCCGGCAAAGCGTGGCGGAGTCCAGCTACGACGCCTGGACCAAGTTCTACAAGCAGGATGCGAATGCCGGCAATTCCATCGTCAGCTACTACGCCAAAGGTGCGCTGATCGCACTGGCGCTGGACCTCAAACTTCGCAGTGAGACGGCAGGGCGAGTTTCGCTGGACGACGTCATGCGTGCGTGCTGGGGGCAATGGGGCGAAAACGGTGAGGGCATGCCGGAACGGGGCTTCGAGATGCTTGCCGGTGAAATTTCCTGCCTGGATCTCGGCGATTTCTTCGATGCGGCCGTTCGTGGCACGGGCGAACTGGGGCTGGAACAGTTGTTGCGGGATCATGGCGTCGACTTACATCTGCGAAAAGCCAAAGGTCGCGAAGATAAGGGCGGCGACGACGTTGCCGAGAACGGACTGCGCATTGCCTGGTTGGGTGCGAGGCTTGTTGCCGAGGGCAGCAAAACCGTCTTCTCAAGTCTGTCGAACGGTGGTCCGGCGGAACGTGCCGGCGTGTCGCCGGACGATGAACTCGTCGCTATCGATCAGATGCGTGTGGGTGTATCGGACAGCGATGCCAGAATTCGTCGTTACCGGCCCGGCGATCGCTCCGTGCTGACCGTGTTCAGGGGCGACGAGTTGCTGACGATGAAACTGACCTGGGCGGAGGCGCCGTCTGATACCTGTTATCTCGAAGTCGCCAGCGAAGCAGATAGCGACGCCGGTAAGCGTCTTGCCGCCTGGCTGAAGGCCGGGTGATATTGCTGCAAAACGCCCGGCTGCGCCTGTTCATTGGCGCGGCCCTAATCAGCCTGTCGCCGGTCTGGGTGCAGCTGGTGGATGTTTCGCCATCGACCAGCGGTTTTTACCGCGTTGTGTTCGGTGCCCTGGCGCTGGTGGTTTACCTGCTGGTGACGCGAAAGGCTTTGCAGCTGTCGAAACGTGCCTGGTGGTTGCTGATACTCGCGTCGGTATTCTTTGCGCTCGACCTCTGGTTCTGGCATCGCAGTATCGTCATTATCGGCCCCGGCCTGTCCACGCTGCTGGCAAACTTCCAGGTCTTTATCATGATGATCGCGGGCATCGTCCTGCTGCGGCAGGTGCCGCGCCCGATGCAGCTGGTGGCGGTGCCGATGGCGTTGTTCGGTCTGGCGCTGATTGTCGGTTTCGACTGGCGCGAACTGCCCGAAGATTACCGGCTGGGTGTTATTTTCGGCCTGCTGACGGCCGTGACCTATGCCGGCTATATGCTCAGCCTGCGACAGGCGCGCGAGGGTTCCACGTATCGTGTCCCGACTCGAGAAATGGCGGTCGTTTCAGTGATCACCATGGTGATGATGGCGGCCGTTATTCTGGCCGAAGGCGGGTCTTTCGCGATAACGACTTATGAGGATCTTGGCTGGCTGCTGGGGTATGGCGTACTGTCGCACTGTATCGGCTGGCTGTTCATCGCCAGCAGTTTATCGGAGGTGACGACGGTCGACGCGGGGGTGGCTTTGCTGCTGCAGCCCGCGCTGAGCTTCGTTTGGGACGTCGTGTTTTTCGACCGGCCGATGACAGGCACCGAACTCACCGGCGCCGCAATTGCGCTGGTGGCGATTTACCTGGGCTCCCGGGTCTCGTCAAAGCAGGTTTAGCGCACCCGGCAGAATCGACAGTTCGAAATCCGTCTGCAGTGCCTGCACTTCGCCGTCCAGGTGCGAAGGCACGGCCTGCTCGGCTTTGATAGTCAGCGTCGTCACCGGGTGATGAACGATCTCGGCTTCCTGCAGATGCTCGCCGTTCATCAGTTTTGGCAGCAAGCTCAATACGCGGCGCCGGGTGACGGGCTTTGCGATGAGCAGGTCGAGAACACTGTCCGAGTTACTCGCCATTGGCGCGATGTGAAACATGCCGCCAACCCAGGGCCCGTTGCTGATGGCGGCGAGTGTTAGCGGTCCGTTCCAGTGGAACTCACCGGCGGTAATCTGCAGTCGTGGGCTGGCAACACCGCCGAGCATCGTTCTGAAGATCGCCAGCAGGTAAACGAGATCGCCGATCGGCAGCCGGATCGAGCGGGCGACCCGCGTCACTTTGGCGTCGAAGCCAAGACCCGCTCCGTTGGCAAAAAAACGCTCGTTGAGTTTTCCGGCGTCGATCTGTCTCGGCGTCTGTTTTGCCGCGATGCGGTCCACCAGCAAGCGGGTGGCATGCTCCCAGTTGAGCGGGATATCGCAGGCCTTGGCGAAGTCGTTTCCGGTGCCGCTCGGAATGACGCCAAACGCCGCGGGCTTGCCTGATCGCAAAATTCCGTTGACGGCTTCGTGAACGCTGCCATCGCCGCCGGCGACGACCAGCCGATCGGCACCGGCATCGACCTGCTGCAGTACCTGGGATTCGAGGTCTCCGGGGCTCTGGCTGAGGTGAATGTCGACGCCAAGCCCCCCGTTTTCGAAAATCTCGAGAATACGCGCCTGCCGGCGTCCCGCCCGACCACGCCCGGCGGTTGGATTTAGGAACAGATGGATGTCTTCAGTCGCCATGAAAGCTGCGTAGGATTCCCGAACGCCGATGCTACAATGCGCGCGGTTGTTCTCGCAAAGACGGATTGGCAGCAATGCTGGAATTAGGCGTCAAATTTCTAATCAGCTACTTCATCGGTTCCCTGATGGGCGCGATGATTGTGGGGCGTTTACGCGGCGGCGTCGATATCCGGACGATGGGCAGCGGTAATGCCGGCGGCACGAATGCGCTGCGTACCCAGGGGGCAGTTTTTGCGATTGGCGTCGTGATCATCGATATCGGCAAGGGCGTTGTCGGCGCGGGGCTCGTGCCCGAGCTGCAGCTGCCGTTCGTTCCCGAGGACCCGATGTTGTCGCGCACCTGGCTGACCGTTTGCTGTGCGGCGGCGGCCGTTCTCGGCCATGTCTGGCCGATCTACCACGGTTTCAAAGGCGGCAAGGGCGCCGGGACTTTTGTTGGCACGTTGGTCGTTCTGGGCCCGCAGGTGATCGTTGGCGTGATTCTCGTCTGGGTGGCGACGCTGGTCCTGTCGGGTTTTGTCGGGCTTGCGACCATGGTCGCGGCAACGGCATTGCCGCTTTACCTGGGCATCATGGTTTTGCCCGATGAGCAGCCGCTGTTTATTTATAGCGTCGTAATGATGATGTGCATTATTTTCTGGCACCGCTCGAACGTTCAGCGCATGCGAGAGGGCAGCGAGCATCGTAATTCGCGCCTGATGATTTTCAGTCGCAAGGGGAATGATGACGAATCTTGATGCCGACGCGATCCGTCGCTTTACGACCGGCGTCGCGGGCGATCGCCTTGGCGATCTTAGTGTTTTTGCCGAGATCGACTCCACAAACAGTTACCTGATGCAGATGTCCGGACCGGCGCCGGGCGAGATGGATGTCGCGGTAACCAGCAACCAGACGGCTGGCCGCGGCCGCCACGGCAAGACCTGGCAGGCGCCGCCGGGATCCGGTCTGTGCCTGTCGGCGGCCTATACGTTCGCATCGCGGCCGGAAAACCTCCCGGCGTTGACGCTGGCATTGGGCGTTGGCGCGATAACGGCGCTGGAGGAGCTGGGTGCTTACGGTATCGAGGTCAAGTGGCCGAACGATCTTGTAGCGCTGGACGGCAAACTTTGCGGGATATTGACCGAGGTGCAGTCGCGAGCGGGTGGTGCGGTCACCGTGGTTACCGGAATAGGGGTCAATATTGATCTGCAGGACGACCCGGACTTTGCGGCCAAGTCGGATTGGGCACGGCAGGTTGTCGATCTGAAAAGTATCTGCACGCCGCCGTCGCACGAACAAATTGCCGGTGCCTTGTTGACGCACTTCATGCAGGCATTCCTGGAGTATGAAAAGACCGGCCTGGCGGCGATCTCGCACCGATGGTCGCTATACGACTGGCTGCTTGGCCGCGAGGTCGTTATCGATACGGCGACAGCGCAGATCACCGGTGTCGGCGCCGGCATTGCGGAGGACGGTGCCTTGTTGATCGATACGCCGGACTCCGGTATCAAGCAGATCACGTCGGGGACGGTTGTGCTGGCCGGCGCCAGGGACTAGCCGCGGTGACGGTATTGTTGCTGGACGTTGGCAACTCCCGGTTGAAGTGGGGCGTGCTCGACGACGGCGACATTCGGCGCACCGGCCACATCGCTTTAGAGAAAATCCATGAGAAGGGACTGTCGGTCCTGGTAACGAGACTGCCAAGACGCGTGGACGCCGTCTGGGCCAGCAACGTTGCGGGAACGAGTTTTGCGACTCGCTTGTCAGGTGTTATCGGCATGCACTGCAATGCCGATGTGCACTTCGTGCGCAGTGAGCGGCGCGGCTGGGGAGTGACCAACAGCTACCGGCAGCCGCGGCGACTCGGCGTCGATCGCTGGGTGGCGCTGGTCGGCGCGTGGGCGGAGCTGCAGTCCTGCTGCCTGATCGTCGATGCCGGTACGGCACTCACGCTGGACGCGCTCGACGATGACGGCAAACACCTCGGCGGGCAGATCATACCGGGGGCAGATACGATGCTCGGGTCCTTATCGGCAGCGACCAGCGATATTCCCTTAGTCAGGGGCGCAGCGAAGCAGGCGGCGGGCGACCTGAAGATGTTCGGGCACAATACAGCCGCTGCCGTTCGCGAAGGTGTCCAGAATGCCGTAGCCGGTGCAGTGGAGCGCGCATTTCGAACACTGCAATCAAACGCTTACGAGCCGACAATCGTCTTGACCGGTGGCGGCGCGGCGCGCATTCTTGAGGCGCTTGAGGAGACACCACTGCACCGCCCCAACCTGGTTTTGAACGGCCTGGCACACATGTTGGAAAACACTCAATGAAGAACATTCTGTTGATTCTGCTGCTGGCGAACATTCTCTATCTTATGTGGGGGATGTTGACGGGCGACGAGTCGCAGCCGGGCGTGATGGTGCTTGAGGAGTCGGATCTTGGACCGCCGCTGGACGTCAGCGCCGGACGCGATAGTGACACGGTGGCGAGCGTTGCTGCAGTGCTGGGCTCGGGAGAGCCATCGGCGCTGCAGGCGGTGATCGGGCGGATGTGTGTGACGATCGGGCCGTTCAAGGCCGGGTCCGATGCCGATTCGGCGGTGCTGGAGTACAGCAACGAGGGTATGAAGGCGCACTCACGCAATACCGAGGCGCCTGTGTTTGTCGGGCACTGGGTGCAGATTCGCAATATTCCGGACCCGGGCGTTGCGAACGAGATGCTGAGAACGCTGAGTGAAGGCGGCCTGTCGGATGCCTATATGGTGCAGACCGAGGACGAGGGCCTGAAAATCTCACTGGGGTTGTTCGGCGATCTGGCGGGCGCGGAGAAGATCGAGCTGCAGGCGAAGTCGCTGGATTTACCGGCCGTGATCACCGAGCGGATGGCGGACCGGATGGTGTATTTCGTGGATATCGGGCTGCCGCCGGGCAGGGGCGCCGGGGCGATTATTGAGAAATACGGCCAGGATCGGGTGTTGCTGCGGGACGCGGCGACTTGTCCGCAGTAGGAGCCGCCCTCAATCGTGAGCGAAGCCCTTGTCACATGGGCCTGAAAGCGGAATAATCCGCCAGCCTTGATGCTTTCGAGGTTGCAGCCGGTATAGCTCAGTTGGTAGAGCAACTGATTTGTAATCAGTAGGTCCCGTGTTCGATTCATGGTGCCGGCACCAATTTTTCTAAGAATCATAAGGGGTCAGAGCTAGCAGCTCTGACCCCTTTTTGCATGATCGCGTGTCCTTGGCTTTTGTGGCAGTGTAAATAGGCACGTCCATAATTGACAGATGTCCACGATACGTGGACAATGTGAATAAATGGACAACACTACAAAAACCCAATTGCTCGACACCGTCTTAGCTCAAGTGGCGAAGTTCGGCGTTACAGCAACCGTTGAACAGCGAGACATCAAAACTGCTGACGGCGGCATCGATGCGTACGTACGCATCGGCCGTGGCCGGCAAACCCGCGTTTACGCCGTAGAGGTCAAAAAAGGCCTGCGCCCGGCAACCCTGGGGGCCGTGCTGCACCAAATCGAACAGGCCGGAAAACCTCCGCTGCTGATTGCCGACTACGTAACGCCCCCATTAGCGGAAAAACTCAAGGCCCGTAACATCGCGTTCCTGGACGCGGCCGGCAACGCCTACCTGGACCAGGCACCCGTGTACGTCTGGATCAAGGGCGAGCGGCCGACAGAAACACCGGGAGCCGACAAAGCAAAAGGCCGTGCCTTTCAGGCGAGCGGGCTGAAAGTGCTGTTCGCGCTGCTGTGCAACCCGGACTGGATCGCCGAACCGTATCGCGAGATCGCTCGCCTGGCGGGCGTCGCACACGGCACGGTCGGATGGGTGATGGCCGACCTTCCGGATCTTGGATTCGTCGCAGAAATCAACGGCGAGCGGAGGCTCTTAAGACCCGAGTTACTCTTGAAGCAGTGGGCTGAAGCGTACGCGCGAACGCTGCGTCCCAAGCTCATCATCGGACGCTTTCGTACCGACCAGACGCGCTGGTGGGCGAAAGCAAAAACAGCGAAATACGAACTGATCTTTGGTGGCGAGGTAGCGGCGGAACGTCTGACCCAGGTATTGCGGCCGGAGACCGTTACGTTGTACGGAGAAAGAGTCAACCCACGACTACTGGTTGACTACAAGCTGCATAAGGACCCGGGGGGTCCCGTCGAAATCCTTGAGCGTTTCTGGGCGTTCCCGACAAAAGAAAAAGACCTCACGCCATATCCACTCATCTATGCAGACCTCCTGCATATCGGTGACGCACGTTGTCTCGAAGCTGCCGATCTCATCTACGAAAAGATCATCGATGGATTTAAGCGATAAAACAGAGCTGCGCTGGTTGTCGGCGCTATTCTCGGATGTGAGTGCAGGAGCGCCTGGCACCGATTTTCTAATCGTGGGAGCGATGGCACGCGACCTCTTGCTTCATTACGGCCACGGTGTACCGATCACGCGCGCCACAACGGACGTAGACCTCGGAGTCACCGTCGCCAGTTGGGAAGAATTTCGTCAGCTCCGCGAAGCCTGCCTGAAATCCGGCGAATTCACTCCCAACCGTCGCGGTACGCATCGACTTATCCATAATAGTGGCGTCCCGCTCGATCTTATTCCGTTTGGCGGAGTTGAACGGGAGGACGGAACCATCGAGTGGCCGGACGACGACGCGGTGATGGGCGTGTTGGGATACAGTGAAGCACGCGCAACCGCAGTTCGGATTCTATTGCCAGCCGAAGTGACCGTCGCCACCGTTTGTCTGCCGATGCTCGCCGTTCTAAAACTGCTGGCATGGTACGAGCGACACACGTACACGCCGCGAAAAGACGCGAGTGACCTGCTTTTAGTGCTGTCCAACTATCTGAACGATACGAACACTGAACGACTGTACGAAGTCGGCGCGCAGCTGTTTGAGAAGGAAGAGTTCGATTACGAAGTCGCCGGCGCATGGCTGGCCGGCTACGATGCCGCACGGTGCATAGTCAGCCACAGCGAGCAGCCGCGCCGTGTGCTCGATGCCGTTATGCAGGTACTCTTGACCGAGGCAGACGCCAACGGAGATCTACGTCTTGCTGGAGAAGCCGGTGCGAAGGCATCGACGGCTCTAAAGCTGTTGGCTGGATTTCGCGATGGCATCGTTGATGCGGATATTTGATTTTTTCTACCGCTAAGGACGCGCCGAAGTTGTTCGGATAAATGTCTCCATGATTATTCTGGCGCTTGCCATCGATCAGGTGAAGTGTGTAATCGCCGGTCAATCCGCGGATACTGACGCTCCCCTGACCTGTCTTGTCACGGGTCGTACCAATGTCGATACCTTCCTGGTACTTCAGCATATCGAGCAGATTGACGCTGGGGCGGCCAAGAATCTCTTCCTGTTGGATGACGGAAATACTTGCTGGTGCGTCGGTAATTTTTTGCTCGTAACCTGTGGCCGTTACGACAATTTCGTCGATTTCATCGTTGTCTGTGGCCCAGGCTGTGGTTGTCATTGCAACCAACACCCCGACGCTAAACGCTTTCGGCGCACGCCCAAAACTAAACCAACTGGTCATTTTTCCTACCAGACTTGATACTGGCTGCTCGAGTATTTTGATTTTCCGGAAATGAATTTGCCAGAGCTTGATGTTCCGGACGACCATCGCACCATTCATCCTCGGCAGATCGAATTCATCGCCGAGCAGTTGCGGGCACAGTGGTCGTTCTTCGTTGTAGTGATGCCTCCATTGCTTGATGACAGTTCGTGCGTGGGCGAGCGACTTGAACCAGTGTTGGTTCAGACAGCCTTCCCGGAAACGGCCGTTGAACGACTCCACGAACGCGTTCTGCGTTGGCT
>JAJFKU010000040.1 GCA_021773035.1 Woeseiaceae bacterium | reverse complement strand
GGATAATGATGTTGCTATTGTTGGGTGCAGGGATGCGGTGGAAACGCCAATTCCCTCTCAACGAAACACAGCCGTGGTCATGGGCGTTGCCACCGCATCCCGACAGTCGGGCATGTATTTCAGTGAGCGGTCGCCGTGCTGAACAGGTGTTGATCCGGGAGGGCCGATGCCGTCGCCTGTGGGTCGTGAAGACGGCATCGGCCCTCCCGGATCAACATCGGATTAAGAACCCCACCGGCAATCATACTGTTACGTTGGCCGCCCGAAGCCGCTGGCCAAAACGGTCACCCGATCTCGCTATCGCCTGATAGTGACTGTCCGATCAAGGACCGATTATTACAAGTAGCTCCGCTGTCCCGAAAAGAATCAAGCTACGGAGACTTGCCTCCCGCTATCTTGCGCATCGAGTCAACCAGTTCGAACGGTATCGGGAAGACTATCGTATTGGTCCTCTCGTTCGAAATTTCCTTGAGTGTCTGCAGATAGCGTAGTTGTAGCGCCTGTTCTTCGGCGGCAAGCATCTTCGCAGCGTCGACCAACATAGACGCTGCCTGCTTTTCAGCCTCTGCGTTGATGATCTTCGCTCGCCGTGCACGCTCGGCTTCTGCCTGCTGAGCGATCGCACGAATCATGCTTTCGTCCAGGTCGACGTGCTTGATCTCGACGTTGGCAACCTTGATGCCCCAGTTGTCGGTACGTTGATCCAGCAATTCCTGGATGTCGGTATTCAGTTTCTCCCGTTCCGCCAGCATATCGTCGAGCTCATGCTGACCCAGTACCGAACGCAATGTCGTCTGCGACAGCTGACTGGTTGCTTCGAAGACGTTTTCCACACGAATCACTGCCTTTTCAGGATCCACGATACGAAAATAGATCACGGCATTCACTTTGACCGAGACATTGTCCCGCGAGATCACATCCTGCGTGGGTACGTCCATGACTATGACCCGGAGATCGACCTTGGTCATCTTTTGGATGCCGGGAAACAGGATAATCAGTCCCGGCCCCTTAACTTTCTGAAAACGCCCGAGCAGGAAAATAACGCCGCGCTCGTACTCCTTCAGGATTTTGATCGTGTTGTACAGAATGACGATGATCAGTGCGGCACTCATTCCTATTGCAGCGTATGGCATTAGAATTCCCTCAGTCATTTGGTATCGGACTCGGTGTTCGGTTCAACCTCGAGCAGCAAACCGTTCATTGTGCGAACAACAACTTCCTGGTCCTTGTGGATGGCAACGCTGCTGTGGGCCGTCCATGCCTCGCCCTCGAGCCAGACTCTACCTTCGCCCATGAAGTCCTCCATCGCCGTGCCTACCCCGCCTAAAATGGAGTCTTTACCGGATACAGCGCCACGCTTCCTGAGCTTCAGGACGTAAGCGATAAGCCAGATAAACAACAGCGCGAAAACTACCGTGAGCAGCACCACGAAGGTCACTGATATCCCGAAGCCCGGTATACCGCTGTCGAACATCATGATTGCGCCGAACGAAAATGCCGCCACGCCACCGATTCCGAGCGCACCGAAGCTCGGTGCAAATGCCTCTGCCGTCATCAGTGCAACACCGACCGCAATCAACGCCAGTCCGGCGTAGTTGACGGGAAGAACCTGCAGCGCATAGGCGGCGAGCAGCAGGCAGATAACGCCGACGACGCCCGGTACGATTGCCCCCGGATTCCAGCCTTCGTACATCAGGCCATATAATCCGATGAGGCCGAGGAGCAGCACGGTTTCCGGGTTTGCGATCGTCGACAGTATCTTGATACGCCAGTTCGGCTCGTATTCCTCGATAACGGCGTCATCTGTCGCGAGGGTCACGGTCCCGGCCTCTGTCTTCACTTCAAGTCCGTTAACCTGGCGCAGCAAATCAGGAATATCGTCTGCAACGATGTCTATAACGTTCTGCTCGAGCGCCTCACCGGCCGTTAGCGTCGCGGCGTCACGTACCGCCTTCTCCGCCCACTCGGCATTTCGGCCATAGCGCTCTGCCAGGCTGCGAATATAGGCGATAGCGTCGTTCAGGACCTTGCGCTCCATGGCCGTACCCGGCGGCGTGGCAGACTCGGAATCATCGCTCGAGTCCTCGCCTGTTCCGTCGTCGCTTCCCTGGAAAACAGGAGTAGCGGCGCCGAGGTGCGTCGTCGGTGTCATCGCCGCAACGTGGCTCGCCAGCAGGATGTAGGTACCGGCACTGTCCGCTCTTGCGCCGGCCGGCGTAACGTATGTCGCGACCGGGACCTCGGAACCGAGTATGGCCTGAACGATGTCACGCATTGGCGCCATAAGACCGCCGGGCGTGTCCATCTTGATGACGACCAGCTCTGCATCCGCGCCTTCGGCGTGTTCTATTCCGCTGAGAACGTAATCCGCCGTCGCGACGCCGATACCACCGTGGACCTCGAGAACGACAACGTCGCCGGCGGTAGCCGGTGCGGCAGCGACGGCCAGCAGCGATGCTGCGAGAAAAACAATAAGTCTTCTGGACATGGGCGTCAGATCAGCCAGCCAATACCAATAACAGAGCAGCGGCATCCGCCTCCGGGTATCATTTCAGGTAACAACCATCCTACGGGCGTAGGCGGCGCGAAACATCGGTACTTACACGTAAGCACAAATGCAACATCCACAACAAACAGCTGTTTCGAGTTATACAGAGACTCTCCTGCAACGACTTGCCCGTGAAGGAGACCGGCAGTGAATGGAAATGGCGCAGTACGCTCGGCCTGGCTCGCCGTTGGCGTTTTATCGCTCGGCTGTGGCATGGCGGGCGTCATCCTGCCGCTGCTTCCGACGACACCGTTCGTATTGTTCTCGGCCTATGCGTTCGCACAATCCTCGCCGCGCCTGCATCGCTGGCTAACCCAACATGCCCGGTTCGGCCCGCTGATCCGCAATTGGCGACTCTACGGCGCCATCGATCGACGAACCAAGATCATCGCCTTCACCGTTATGCTGCTCACACCGGCCATTACATGGGTCATCGGAGCCCCTCCCTGGGCCCTGGCCGCTCAGATCGTTGTGCTTCTGGGCGCCGCCACCTTTGTCGGCACGCGCCCTGAGAACGGTTCAGCCAGGAAAGACACGGCAGCATCGAAACAGGGTCAGTAGCTGCACAGTGCGGCGGGGCCGAAATCGCGGCAACCGAGTACACTGTGCCCAGATTCCATATCTGGAGGTGTCATGCTGCTTTTTGTTATCGCGGTCAGTGTTGTACTGGTCGTCTCGTTCCTGTGCTCGGTTTTTGAATCCGTTCTGCTATCCGTGACCCGGCCGCAGATCGAGGTTCTGACTCGCGATGGCCGCCGCGCCGGTCCTCTGCTGGCCAGCTTTAAAGAAAACATAGACATGCCGATCGCGGCGATCCTCATTCTGAACACGACCGCACATACGGTCGGTGCGGCGGTGGCCGGCGCGAGCTACACCGAAGTTTTCAGCGCCAATACGCTGTGGTTGTTTTCTATTCTTTTCACTATCGCGGTACTCTTGTTTACGGAGATTATTCCAAAGACACTCGGCGTTTCACATGCGCCGGTGTTGGCTCCTGCAGTTGCACACGGCATTCGCTGGCTCATAGTGTTGCTGCGTCCGCTGGTTGTGGTTAGCGAACGAATCTCCCGACTGCTCCGCGCCCGCGACAAAGTACCGGTAACGTCGCCGGAAGAAATTCGGCTGCTCGCATCGCTCGGTCGCAGCGCGGGTGTCGTCGGCGCACGCACTGCCGGCATGATCGTCGGCGCAACACATCTCAGCCATTTGCGCGCGCATAACGTCATGCTGCCGCGCGAAGACGTTCACTTCCTCGCCGGTACGATGAGACGCGACGAAGGTCTTGCCTTGCTGCGACAGACCGGCCACAGCCGATTCCCCTATTCTCCGACAGGCGACATTGACGACGTAACGGGCATCATCCTTGTCAAAGACCTGCTCTACTGGCTGCTCTCGCATGACGACGACATCGTCGACTGGGAGTCCCTGCGCCGGGACGCGCTTGTCGTACCTGAAAGCTTGCAACTACCGAGATTGTTGCGGACGTTTCAGGACAGCCAGCGGCACCTTGCAATAGTCATCGACGAGTACGGCAGCGTCAAAGGTATCGCCACGCTCGAGGACGTATTGGAAGAGATTGTCGGCGATATTCAAGACGAAAGCGACCTGCCTGCCAACGACATCGTCGAGCGTGAAAACGGCCTGCTGCAGGTACACGCCACCGTTGATTTACGTAAACTCTCGGCGGCGCTCGGAATCGCATGGGAACCTGAGGAAGACGTATCGACAGTCGGCGGGCTCGTTACGGAAACGCTGGAGCGAATTCCTGTCATCGGCGACTCAATCGACTGGCACGGCTACCGGCTTACTGTGCTGCGAGCCGACCAGCAACGAGCGAGGCTGCTTTCCGTTCACCCGGTAGACCTCCGCCAGTCCTGAGGGTATGTTTGTAGTATGCGAAAATTAAGGGTTAAGTTTGCCTTACTCGCATTCGCTGCAATCGCAGGCGTCTTTTCCTACTTCTACACAAGAAGCTTCATGGAATCGCGCGCGTACCTAAGCGCAGCCGATAGCTGCGCCGGACACCCGACGTCACACTGCCTGGGCCAGCTCGCGGCAATGCGCTTGCCGGACTACGGGCTAATTGGTGCTAATAGCGACATTGGCCTCTCTTTCCGGCAACTCGGTTTGCACGCGATTGCAGAGGAACGGATGAAAGGCGACAGCGTCGCAATCGGTGAGGACGCATCGATTCGCCTTTATCAACTGCTGCGCAACGATGCGGATGCATTCGCCCGGGAAACGCTTGACGATCGACCGTACGTATACGCCCGTATCTGGCGCTGGCTCGATGACGACTATCCACATCGCAGGTACGTTTCGAAAGAGGTACGAGCCGCCGAGTCGGCGGCGCACGCGAGGCGAGCTACGGACAAGCCGACGCCTGCCCATCGCGCGCTGTACGCACGTTGGCGCGAATCGCTGGAGCAGCACGAAAGCTCGGGTTTGGACTGGCTTCGCTTCGCCGATGCTTCGCTCGAACTGGGCGACTCGGATGCCGCTGAACACGCACTCGATCGTGCACGATCGCAGGCGGCGGAAGTATACGGCATTGCGCGACTGGCCTTCGCCCTGACAGGGCCCGCAACGGCGCTTGGAGAAATACTCGCACTCGAAGACCCGTTCGAACGAACCGGTGCCCTGATCCGACTCGTGGGCGTGGCGATGCGGGCGCAGGACACGGAGAGCGCTGCGCGGTTTCTCAAACTGTTCGAGGAGGAGTACGCGGCCTATGCGCCGCCTGGCGGCCCAGGATTGCCGAATTCGCTCGACCGCAGCGGAGACCGCTGGCTCATCGTTGTAGCGGAATATTGGCGTGATCTCGGCGACGAAGCCGAAGCCAGACGCTGGGCGTTGATGTACGCGGACAGCTTCGAGAAGCCGCAGTCCTATGCAGCGGCAAAAGCTTACCTGCGCATCGGGGATCCGGCGCACGCAGTCGCAGCCGCGTGGACGATGCACGAACGCATTGAACCCATTGCGCCCTACAGCGAATTGACAACATGGCAGCAGTTGCGGGCAGCGCAACCTTACCTGGAGGTTACCGACGTACTGCGCCACGCCGGTGCATTCGAGGAAGCGCTTGAGGTCGCGCTGCAGGGGCTGCAGCAAGCGCCAGCACCGGGGCAGAGACTGGTGGGCGTTATGAATTCCTGGGACTCTACGAGCTACCACGATGCTGTCGAATCCGCCGTGATTACGCTGATGTGTGAGACGAATCGCTTCGACAGCGCTTTTTCAATGGCGCAATCCAACGAAAGAGCGGCATTCACAGCGAGGGCCAGGTGCCGCTCTGCGCTTGAGGAGAACGGACAGCGCTTGTCGTTGAGCGAATTTGGCCAGCGCATGGGGCTGTACTCGAATCGCTACGACGAAATCGAGGCTGCCGCACGACTAGTCAGGCAGGGGCAGTACGCCGATGCGGCAGCCGCTATTCGAGCATCGCTGACCTCGCCGCCGTTCACTCGCGAATCGTCGCCGGCGCCTGCCAATCTCGACTACCTGCGGCTGGCGGTAGCCATGCGCGATGAGCTACTCACGCAGGACGTCGCCCGACAAGTTGTCGCTGACACTCAACAGGCGGGCGATATCGACGCCATTCACGCACTGCAGGAAGCGGCAATCTCCATGCTTGCCTGCGAAACCGGCGGGTAAAACTACATATCGGCCAGCTCCGTCAACCAGATCTCGCTCGCCTCCTGTTCATACCGGACCCAGACAATGTCGCCGTTCGGGGCGACGTCATAGAACGGACCCAGCGGAAACAGCGGAGCCATGTCCATCAACTTCGTTTCGGTTTCGCCACCGTCGGCCGGCGCGACGAACAATTCCTGCGAGGCGCCAAAACCTCTGACAAAATACAGCTGCGACTCGTCATGAGACCACATTGGAATTCGTGCATCTCGAGCGATTATTCGACAGCTTGAATCGGCGACCGGACAAATGGCGATATCCCCGGGGAATCGCTGATCCACATGCAGGGCACCGATAATGGCGGAACCGTCTTTGGACCAACGTGGGTATTCAAGGGCGGCGTGGAAAGCCTGGTCATCTCCTGTGTCCAGGCGCCGAACCAGCGTCTGCACAGGTACCTGACCTGTCAATCGAGAATAGACAATACGTGTACCGTCCGGCGAGACACTGGCTCCGTTAGTCACTCCCCAGTCCCAGCCCGGGACGAGTGTTTCTGCATCACCACCGCTGGCCCTGACCTTGCTGAATGCCACACCGTTTTGCGTGTAATAAAAATATATCTGTCGGCCGTCTGCCGACCAGCGGGGAATCGCGTGAGTCGCAAGCGGATCGGACGTTATTTGCCGAGGTGCGCCACCGGACAGAGCTAAAGTGAATAGCTGTACGCCACCGCCGGAAGATAAAGCGAAGAAAGCGAGTGTCTTTTTGTCCGGTGACAACTCGGGGCCAAGAACCAGCTGTCGTGACTCATGCAGCTCCTGCGCGTCCCCTGTGCCGGGGTCACTGCGCATAATCGCAAAACGTTCACGCCGGTTGGAATAGATCAGACGCTTACCGTCAAAACTGATATCGGGAAAATCGTCGTCGCCGCTGCCGGTCAGAAGCGGGCTCGATGCCCCATCTTCAACCCGAATCCGCCACAGGGTTCGGCTTCCGCCACGTTGCGATGAATAGATGATGTACTGCCCATCGGGGCTCCAGACCGGAGCGCTGGCCAATCGCGGCTCGAAGGTCACCTGTTTCGGTACACCGCCGGCGGCCGGTACCCGCCAGAGGTCGGCGAAAGGTGTGAAATCGGCCTCCAGGTACACAATTTCATCGCCATCCGGTGAAAATGCCGGCCAGCGTGGAGCGAGCGGTAGTTCTTTCCGCGGAATGCCGCTAACACGGGTCTGTTGCCCACCGTCGGCGTCTGCGACCCAGACCTCGTAGCGTCGCTCGAAGACAATACGCCGCCCATCGCGCGACCAGTTGGGATTGTATGCGTCGCGAATAATCTCTACCGCATCGCCGCCGCCGACCGCTACCGACCACAGGCCACCGCGGCGCATAAAGAGAATCGTACTGCCGTCCGGCGACCATCGTGGTCTGGAGTCGACGAAACTTCCACTGGTCAATTGGCGCGGCGCCGCCGCGTCGAATTCCAGCAACCAGACATGCGCAGCGCCGTCGATATCGTTGATGAATGCGACCGCCTGGCCATCCGGAGCTAAACTCGGCTGGCTGTGGGACCCTCGAAAACTCGACACGGACTGCAGGGTCAGAGGATCGGGTTGCGGTCGCCAGAATATGGCCGCAGCGAGCAGAACCCCGCACACCATGCCGATGGCAATGGGCAGCATTCTGCGGGCGAGCCGCCCGCCGCCCGGGGAAACGACCGCCGCGGCACTTTCGGCCGATTCCCTTTCAACCTTCGCTACCAGCCGATAACCTTTTTTCGCCACCGTAGCGATGTACTGCGGTTCGTTAGCGTCATCGCCCAGGGCCCGGCGCAGCTTTGCAATCGACTTGTACACCGGATTGTCGCCCATCGGACGCCCGTCCCAGACGGCTTCGATTATCTCGTCAGCGCTGACGACATCGCCGGCATGCTGACAAAGATAAACCAGGACGTCCATGGATTTGGGCTCGACCTGCACCGATTCGCCCGTTTTTGACAGGCGATTCAACTCCGCCTCTACGAGCCACCCGCCTAAGCGGAATACAGTTTTGGGTCTGTCAGGCACAAAAGGCTCCTGCGGGAATCAGCTGACCAAAGATACGACTGTTGTTGTTCGTTGTTATACGCGCGCACGACATTGTACCCCGCAGCACCCGGGCGAAAACACGGATATGAGGCATCCGGCAGAAAACAGGCAGCGAAAAACCAGCAATCCGGCAGGTGAAATCCGCTCAGAGTGCTGACCATCGAGTCGCCAGGGCAATACTGCCCTGGCTTCATTCGAATAGCATGAGGGTAAAACTAATGAGTAGAGCAAGAACGAAGACCATTGTACTCACCGTTCTCGGCGCAGTTGGGGCATTTCTGATCGCGTCGACGGTACTTGCCGAAGAGCATAAGTCTCAAGACCTTTCGCACCCGGATGGCGTTGCCAGCATCGGTTTCCATAAGGGCCAGGCACGACGAAACTGGCGTGTGCGCTGCGACCGCGGGCAATCACTGAAGAAGGCGCTCCGCCGTGCGCGAGAGCACCATACAATCAGGTTCTATGGCACCTGCTACGAATCGATTGTCATAACAACCGATCACCTGACCGTTCGCGGCGTTAACGGTGCGACGATCGATGGCAGCCAGTCGCCCAGCGAAGCCGTTGTACTCATCGACGGCGCCCGCGATGTCGAACTCGTGGACTTTACAGTTCAGAACGGTACTGATCAGGGTGTACTCGCAACCCATCAGGCACAGGGCGTACTACGCCACCTGAAGGCACAAAACAACGGCACGGTCGGCTTGTCTGTTGATCGCTCACACATCGAGATCGTGGACTTGACGCTCGATAACAACAAGACAGGTGGAATGGACGCTTATGCAGGATCGACGGTGGTCGCCAAAGGGGAAATAAGCGCGAATAACAA
Organism: Woeseiaceae bacterium; assembly: GCA_021773035.1. Lineage (GTDB taxonomy): Bacteria > Pseudomonadota > Gammaproteobacteria > Steroidobacterales > Woeseiaceae > UBA1847. The sequence goes on along the minus strand of JAJFKU010000040.1, from coordinate 31,870 downwards.
CGGCGGCGACGGACTCGCCGCGAACGGAAAAACGTTTCTCGAACTGCGAGGTGCGAATATTACTGCCGGCCAGAATGTCGGTAGTGGCATATCCATTATCAATGACTCAAGGCTACAGATATTCAGCTTCCCGGAAGCCCAGGGCTCAAGCATCACTGCCGACAACAATGGCTTCGCCGGCATCGGTATCCTGGGGTCTGAACTGGGTGTCGTCGGTTCACAGTTCTTCGGCAGCGGTGCCAACGTCATCAGCGCCAGTAACAACGGTGTTTTCGGCTTTTTCGCGCCTGCCGGAGCGATTCTCAGCCCTCACGGTACGGCGAAGTTTGTCGCACAGGGCAACGGTGTGGGGATGTTGCTCGAAGACGGCGCGAGCGCGCTCATTATCGGCGGCCTCAACGTGACTCAAAACGGTGCCGGTATTTCAGCACACGGCGCCGGAACCCTGACGCTGGTGTCCGTGCCGCCAAATCCTTCCAACGTCGATCAAAACCAAATCGACCTCGACCTCGGGTTTGGCACCCGTCTGACTGCAGACGGCATAGGATTCACTTCCATAAACTGCGATGCAACTGTTCTCGCACGAGGAGTATCGTGTCCGTAGGTCTCACCTGCATGAGCAATAGCAGCGACGAGAAAAAGGGGAAGCACAGCGTGCTTCCCCGTTCTTCGATTTCGACCGTCGGGTAGCGCCGAACCCGGGAAAAACCGGACCCGGCAGTTACGCAGCGATATCCCGCAAGACAGCCACTAGGCGATTCCGGACGGTTCGGGCACTGTTCGCAGATATGGCCTGACCGTCTCAAACGCTCCGAACTGCACTATCGCCTCGGCATCCGATACTGTCGGAACCACGATAACGTCGTCACCTTTCTGCCACTGCGCCGGTGTCGCGACCTTGTGCTTCGCCGTCAACTGCATCGAATCGACAACTCGCAACACTTCATCGAAATTTCGCCCGGTCGTCATCGGATAGGTCATCATCAGCTTAATCCCAAGGTCCGGGCCAATCACAAATACGGAGCGTATTGTTGCGTTGTCCGCTGCCGAACGACTGTGGGCGAAGCCGTCAGCGTCAGCTGGCAGCATACCGTAGAGCTTCGCGATCTCGAGTTCGGGGTCTTCGATCAGCGGATAGCCGACGCGGTTGCCGCTCACCGCTTCGATATCCGATAGCCAGCGCTCATGGTCTGCGACAGCGTCTATTGAAAGACCGATGACTTTGCAGTTCCGCCGCGTGAATTCCGGAAGCAGCCCGGCCACATAGCCAAGCTCCGTCGTGCAGACCGGCGTGAAATCCTTGGGGTGCGAGAAAAGAACAGCCCACCCGTCGCCGATCCAGTCATGAAATCGAATCGTTCCCTGCGTTGTTTTAGCCACGAAGTCCGGGGCGGTTTGATTAATACGTAGTGTCATGTCAGCTCCTGTCGCAATCAGATAATCGATGCACAGTTTGCCTGGCCAGATGGCACGTAGACCATGACCGGAGCCCCGAACGCCTTGATCGTTACGCCAGAATCAGCAGTGCGGCTGCCGGTCCTGCCGTTTCAACGCCACCCGGATGGCGACACGCCGTGCCACCGCTTGAATGCACGGCTAAACGCGGCTTCGGACCCATAACCAACCTGTTCCGCAATTTCTATCAGAGGCAGCCTGCTGTCTTCACCAAGAAGATGAGCTGCCCGGCGCATACGCTGCTGCGTAAGGTATTCGGCGGGCGCACAGTCGAGAAAACGCCTGAATCGCTCGGCCAGTGAAGAACGCGAAGCACCAACAGCGCGGGCAAGGTTGTCGACCGTCCATTGGTACGCAAGATCTCGATGTATCAGGGCGACAGCCCGGCTGACCGCCCGATCTCGCAGTCCATCAAGCCACTCGCCGGGATCCTGTGAGCGATTCTCTATATACGCTCGAACAGCTTCAACGAATAACAGTTCAGAAAGCCTTGCCAGCATAGCGTCGGAACCGGGCCGGCTCTCGAGCAACTCCTGTGCCGCGACCTGCATGGACTGAAGCATCAGCGGGCCGGATCGAGCTGTTACACCGTCGTAAACCAATGTAGCCGGCAGAGCCGAAATCAACGGGTCGTCGCCAAGACTGGGGCCGCTCAGAAATCCGCACACAATTCGAGTTTGCGCGCCACCACCTCCATGCTGAATCATCATGATATCGCCTGGTTCCGGAATGCGCGCGACATCAAACGCCGAGACTGCCGGAGACTGCGCGCTGCCGCGCAATCGGTGCGTATCATTGCGAGGCAGGATAACGGCCTGTCCCCGCTGGCAGGTTACCGGCTCATTCGCCGGCACCTCAACTGTCAGCGCACCTTCGAGCACGAAGTGATAAAGAATCAGATGATCCGTCGGTCCCAGCAAGGCGCTGCAATCCGACGCTTTGATCGAGGACGCCAGGCACCAGGGTTCTGTGAACTCGCCGCGCAGGAAAATGCCGCCCGAGACTCGCGCCAAGCGCAGCATTTCCGATAACGCATCCATCGACGCCCTCCCCGTTGGCGGTGAAACAATCAAGCAAAACAGCGCTTCGATCATACTAAAATTTCAATTCGCATGAGAGCCTGCGCACCATCAGACTAAATGGTGATCCAAATGCGAAGACGTGATTTTGTGTTCCTTTCGGCCAACATGGCCGCCGCCGGCTTACTTGGAACTGGCGGTGCTTCAGCTTCGGCCGGTATGCGCTTCAAGACAATAGACGGCGATACGTCACGTCTTTCCAACGCGCAGTTTCGTCGCTTCGAGCAGCAATTGGATGGACGCGTCATTCAGCCGGGCGCACCGGCCTACGACAGTGCAAGAGCGATCTGGAATGCCCGCATCGATCATACTCCCGGCGCGATTGTGCACGCGGAAAACACATCTGACATCGTTCAGACTGTTCGCTTCGCGGCTGACAATGGTATTGAACTCTCGATTCGAGCCGGCGGCCATAACCACTCCGGGTTTGCTGTCAGTGACGGCGGCCTCATGCTGGACCTGTCCCGAATGAGGAGCGCCGACCTTTCGGCGAACCACAAACGTATAAGCGCAGCGCCCGGCATGACCTTCGCCGAATTCGACGCACTCGGCCAGCAAGCCGGACTTGCAACAACCGGCCCGATCGTTTCGATGGTCGGTTTACCAGGCTACACGCTTGGCGGCGGCATAGGCTGGTTACACCGAAAATTCGGCGCTGGCTGCGACAATCTTATCGGTGCCGATGTCGTCCTGGCTTCCGGGGAAGTTGTACAGGCCAGCGAACGTGAGAATGAAGAACTACTCTGGGCGCTTCGCGGCGGCGGTGGAAACTTCGGTGTGGTTTCACGCCTCGACTATCGCCTGCACAGGCTTTCCAATGTCCTCGCGGGGCTGATCTTTTATCCGCTCGACGCGCTGGAAACAGTAGGGAAATTCGTCGACGGCTACCTCGACGACGCTCCTGACGACCTGAACGTCTGGATGTTACATCGACTGGCACCGCCGTCGCCCGCGCTGCCGACCGACTTGCATGGCAAACCCGTTGTCATCCTTGCTGTGACATGGACCGGAGGAAAGGCGGAAGGCGACAGGATTGTCGCGCCATTGGCAGAAATTCAGCAGCCATTGGCTCATCTTGTTCACTGGCGAAACTATGCAGAGTGGCAACGCGCGCTCGATGGCGCATGGGCCGACGACTTCTGTAATGAGTGGGTCGGTGGGTACCTCGACACATACGACAGCAATTTACGTACTTCGATCGCCAAATTCGTGGAAAGCGCTTCGTCGCCATACAGTGATTTCAAGCTCGCACGCCTCGGCGGTGAGTTTGCCCGCATGGGTCCTGAGGATACGGCGTTCGGCCCCCGCAGTTCGCGCTACGCGTACGTAATACAGACACGATGGCCGGTCGGCGAACACGAACAACCGCATCTTGAGTGGACGCAGGCATTTCACCGCAGCATGCGTGCTCGCGATACCGGTAAGGTCTACGCGAATTTCATCGGCAAGGACGAACCCAGGGAGCGGTTCCGTGACGCTTACTCAGCGGCAAGCTATGAACGACTGCGAAGGATTAAATCTGAGTTCGACCCACACAACATGTTCCGCCAGAACGTCAATATTGAACCCGGCTAGAAGGCTACCCGGGCTCGGGAATATGACGATCGTTCCACTGGCGGCCGAACAACCTGCCGTGTTTTACGCTAGTAACTGGCGAAGTTCTTCAGAACCACGTACGTGATCTCCTGGTTAGTTGCACGATCAACCTGAAGCCGTGCGCCCTTGTAGTTGACGACATTGCCTTCGTTGATATCCATCGTGAAATTCTGAGTCACCGGAAACGCGACCTGGCCGCCGCTCGTCTCACGATAGGTGAAATTCAGCGTATCGCCTGACCTGCCGTTGTACTCGATCGCCTGCTGCAGGGTATTTGGCCTTGAGCAGATCGCGTCCGGCCGATAGTCGAACTGCGCCTCGCTTGAGTCAAAGCAACCCGACCAGAAGTCGTTGACGCAGAGCTCATCCTTATGCTGTTTGTAGGTCACCTTATTGGAATAGCCGCGAGTACCGCCGATGAAGTTCAGGAATCTGATCGCTCGGGTGTCGAGACTGACGAATTCATCAGAACCAGTCCTCAGCTGACAAAAAGTCGCATTTTCGATGACCGCAAACTTACCGCGAACGGCGCCAACACGCACGGTATCTGTCCGGAGTCCGCGGCCCTGGTGTAGCAACTGTTCGCCAAGATACGCTGTCGAAGCGACGTTCAACGACGGATAAGAGATGTCTTGCCACGGAATCGGTGGAGCACTTCCGCAGCCGCCGATGAGCAGGAGATTGGCGAGTATTCCCACTAGATAGACGGCATTGCGGCGGCGATTTTGTATAGCAGCAGGCACGGTGACTGCGCTCTTTATGTAACAGAACATAGTAGCTTCCTCATTGCAGTGCTTGAAGCGGCTGGGCCAGACACTGTGACGCGGCGATTCCGGAGTTAGGTGCTGACAGGAATCCTGGCGCGATATGGGTGTGCATGACGGCTGCTCAAGTAAGATAAATCGGTGTCTTATCTACCTAAGCAGCATACGGCGTCGATTTTGCCCACCTGGAAGCGCGACCGGCGGAATCACGGCGGTTTTAGACAGGACCGTCTCTTAAAGACCGGAGCCTGTCTTTGTTTTGTCTTCACCCTTTTCCAGACCATTGCCCCTAAATATCTGCAGTTGGACCCGCTGCTTCTATTGCTGCAGCTGTAATGGCTGCGGCGATTTCATCGGCAACCCGGCCGCTCTTCATCGCCCGTGCAACGTTGATTCCGCCAATCAGCACGCCCAGCATTGCCCAAGCCCTGGAACGGCGATTCTCTCCGGAACCACCTGCAAGTCCACGTGCAACAAGATCCGCAATCTGGCTCATCTTCTGCTCGAATGCTGCGTGTACTTTCGGCTTGGAACGAACGACCTCGGAGGTTAGCGCAGCCATCGCACAACCACCCGCCAGGTCGCGTCGATGACGCTTCCCCAGATAATACTCGGCGAAGGCTGTCACCCACTCGCCACCGTGCTCTTTTTGGTATTTCGGTACCGCCTCCAGCACTTCATCCAGACCGGTGGCCAGGGCCACATCAAATGCTCCATCCTTTGATCCAAAATGGGAATAGAAAGCACCGGACGTCACGCCAGCAGCCTTGGCCAGCCCGTTGACACCAATACCGGCATAGCCGTGGGCTCGAAACTCCTGTCCCGCTGCTTTTAGCATCTTCAGCCGTGTTTCTTCTTTCTTGACACCTTTATGGCGCATGCCACTGCTCCTAATATATAGCGATCACTATTTTTCTATTGACTAAATAGCGAACGCTATATTAATATCCAAAAATATAGTGATCGTTATATAACGATTGCTATCTCAGTTCAACTCGAAAAAATGGAGATCGCAATGTTCAAGAAAGTTCTTTTCGGATTAATCATCTCGACAACCGTCATTGGCGCAAGCGCGTCAATCGTTCAAGCAGAAGAAATGTCCTGCGTGCCGATTGGCGGTGTCGCGGTACCCAATTTCTTTGCTCAGGGGGAAGGGAAACCTATCGTCATCTCCGCGACCCTGACCGGTAGTGTGCACAACGCTACCGGGAAGATCACAGCGCAGAGGGAAACGCCGACAGGGCTCGAGATGGATATGGAGCACTATTTCGGATCGGATGATGGCGGTGCCTTTCAGACCAGGGATCTCGGCATTCTTACTGCCGTACCGGGTAAACCGGGCCGGTTCATGATCGAAATCACCTACCACATTCAGGAAGAGGTAACCCGCGGAACGCTGAAAGGCGTTAAGGGACAATTCAGCAGTTACGGACTTGTCGATCTGCGCGACCCCAATAACATGGTAGGTCTTGTCCGCTACACGGGTGAAATCTGCAAATAAGCTATATACGCAAAACAGGTGCCGGCGGCGACGCTGCCGCTGTCCGCCGGCATTCTGCCGAAATCAACTGGAGGCTAAGATCTTGAACAACCACCCCGATGCCCTACTCACGCCATCACGCATTCTATATCCCATGCTTAGTGGCAACGGTCTTGAGCGTTCGCTGACCTTCCGGCGACTGATCTGCCCACCTACCGGCTCATCGGGGGCTTTCAGCGCGGCGTTGTTTGGAAACGAAGATAACGGATGGTGCCATTGGCAATCTCCGCTTCGAACTGCTCCATCCAGTGTTTCACTGTCGGTAAATCAAACGGTGCAGCACCAACAAGGAGGTTACTTGCGCCGACCATCAGCAGCTTTCGCTTCAGTTTCGCCAATAACGCGGTCAACCCGGCACTCTCGTCGGCAGACTCGGTCACTTGAAACCCTGCCGCGCTAAACAACGCGCGATAGCTTGCTTCGTCCATGGCATCCGTCAAACAAGTCCAGGGGGCAACAAGCTCAGCGAGGCTATCGGGAAGTCGTCCGAACACGGCCATATCCGTCAGTCCGATGCGGCCGCCCGGTTTCAGTACCCGGCGCATCTCGGCAAGTGCTGCTGGCTTGTCGATCAACAGGCTGAAAACACATTCCGACACGATGCCATCGAATGCACTATCCTCAAAAGGCAGGGTATGCACGTCCGTGGCCAGGAAGCTGATTGCGAGATCGCCCGCGCGACGCGCCGCTCGTTCGATGTTGGAGACATTGGTATCGACTCCCGTCACATCAAAATCGAACTCAGTCGCCAATAGTATCGCCGTCGTACCGCTGCCGCAGCCAATATCCAGAACGCTGGCCGCAGTGGGCAGATCCATCGCCACGGCGGTGCGCCGCGTCAGCCCGGTACCGCCGGGGTGAAAGCTCTCATCCGCGAATTGCTGCACCCAGTCCTGCTCATAGAATGCAGAACAACAGGAAGGAATCCGCGCGTTCCCAGAAAGAGTCATTGCCTCCACCTCAGGAGATTATCGCTGACGGCCGATTGACGGCATTGTACTGACAAAATGACACCGGGTTCCCGTCGTCATCCAGGATGTGTACGCAGCACTTGTCTACGCGATGCTGATCATAGGTCCATGCATCCATGAACGGTTTGATGCTAATGGTCAGGAGCCGATCCCACAGCACGCCGTCCTGCGTTTGCAGTGACGCGAGTGCGCTGAGCAAGCGGTCGACCTCGGCATCGCTCAAGGACTCGAATACGGGCACCATGCGTTGGTCGGAGGTCGCCCAGCGAATGGCGGCGCCAAAACCATCCGGACCGTTGATCGTATTCGTAAAGGCGGCGATGAGATCGCGCGCCTCGTCAGTGTCCCAATCCGCGTATGTCGGGAAGTAACGCGATACCGGGACCAGTCCCTCGTCTGTACGAATCGCGACTGCGCTGCTGTGGCAATTCGGGTCTGAGCAAGGTATCGGGCCGAAGTCCTGATCGCCGAACGTACCGAACTGATCGGCAATGAGTTGTACGGTATCGGCCACCGTCAAGCGGTGGGCATGCCGCGGATTGATGTAGCGACCCGAGTACATCGCCGGCTGAATGACGACGTGTTTAACGGAAGGATTGTCGATGGCAAGCGATAGGAAATTACCGACCTCATGATCGTTGATGTCGCGCGTGAGCGTCATCACAGGATGCACACGAATGTCGGCGTCAAGACAATTCTGCAATGCGCGACGCTTGCTGTTCAACAGATCGGCTCGACCACGTAACTGCAGGTGTGTTGTATCGTCGAAACCATCGAACTGCAGGTAGACGAACAGCTCGCCCGCCGGGTAAGCGGCCTTGATCTCTGCAAGCTGCTCGACGAATGCGGTTTGCGCCAGTTTGATGCCGTTCGAGTTGACGGTGACCTTGTTGAATCCGGACTCGAAGAGCAACTCGATCATCGCGAAGAACTCAGGGTGAACGGTCGGCTCGCCCCCGGACAGTTGAATCATGTCGGCGCCCTGCTTGCCACCTGCAAGCAAGCCGTCGAGACGCTGACGAAATGTTGCCAGGCTCATCATTTTCGAGTGCTGTGGCGAAGAGCCTGCGAAACAGGTGGGGCAACTCAGGTTACAGCGCTCGGTGATCTCGATGAGTACGGTGCAGCTGTGATTGTTCCAGGCTGTACCAGCTTCCTGCGCGGCTGTTGCCGCGATTGAATCACAACTCGCCCCGCAGCACGATCCGGCAGCGCCAGAATCGACGGCTTTTTCGTAGTAATGCCGGATATCGGATGCCATCAAGGCCGAGTAGGCGCCATGTTCCGGGCAGGTTTTTTCCATCCATACAGCCCCATCGCGTTCGACAACGTCGGCGTCGATACGCGCAAGGCATTCCGGACACAGGCTTTGTGTGCTTTTGATATGCCGGACCGGCCCGCCATCTCTAACCGGGAGGCTTCGTATTTCTCTTTCAAGGCTCACTAAACGATTGCTCACGGGAGGAATTTCATTAACTTACTCATACAGCAGCCGGGTCTTCGGGTATGCCCCGTACCAGCCGAACCAGAACGCACTATGGGAGGCAAGACGCGACAGCGTTTCTACCCGCGTCGCTAACGGGGCGATCCTCGAACAGCTGCCACTGAATACCATTGCTATCGAGTAACCCGGCGTCACCGTCCCATTCAACGAACCGGGTATCGCCCGATTCGTAGACACGCATAGCTCCGCTGTTGTCCGTAACGACGACGAACCGGCGCTCGCCAGCAGTAGTTGCTCGAATCGCTCACCCTCTGGCAGAGTATCTGTTGCGAGGGATGTTGCTACTATCAGGTATCCGAGAAAAATCCCCGCCAAGAGTTTTCTTGCCAACCCGCGCATTTGTGCGTCCTGTTAGATCAATATCATTAACTAACAGGACCGTGCCGAGGTGCAATCTATTACAGGGGGCAGCCGTTAGGCACACCAGGAGCACTGTCTCCAGCGGGTTGTGCATGATACGACTAGGTAATTCAGTCTAGATCGGCTTACCAAGGTCGTTCATCGCCTGTGCATAGGTTTCGAGAGCATCAAGCGATTTTGTGGAGCGCTTGCTGTCCAGCCTGAGCTCAACGGAGCACGCAGGATTGGCGCACGAAAATACCCCTGCAGCCAGAATATGCTCGACTGGCATAATGATGAAAGTCTGACATTCAGGGCAATTCATTCCCGGCTGTTGGTTTTGTTTTACAGGTTTCATTGTCCCTCCCCTACATCCACCTGAATCCGAATGAAGCCCTCGGCGCTCAGCGTACCGAATCGCTCACTTTCCGCATCGGCTTCTGCAGTAATAGTTTGTAAAACCTTACCGCCGCCTGCCGGCAGTTCCGCGAGTTCTACCGGGAAGCTTGCGCGGCCGTTGTCGTCGGTTATCACTCTACGCGGCATCATGAATAGCTCTTCGGGAGCCTGACTGAGCTCGACCCGACGACTCGAAACACGGGTTCCGGTTGTGCCGATGAAAGTGAGGTTGATCTGGGTAGTATCACCGCGCGATCGCAACAGTGTCTTTCCGTTCGTTGCCGTTAGGCTGAAATAGGGAATGCTAAGTTCGGTATCCTGCGTGCCCTGCGCAGTAAGGTTGAGCATTTGTAGTATGCCCTCCGGAAGATCTGACTGCCGGAGCTTAACCTCTACCTGCATTGCCGTCCTGGATTTTACTTCGGCGTAGTCTTTGTCCTCACTGGCAGACGACGTCATCCGTGTAGGCGATCTTGCCATACGTACTTTTAGCTGAAGTGGCCGCCTGGAAACAGGCTGATGCCGGAGTGGTACTCTGCCTTCTCGCAGCGCATCCCCTATCGCAGGATCGCGTTTCACTATTGCGAAGATCTCCACCTCGAACTTCATTGTCGCATCATTAATCGCGAGTGCCGGCAAAGGTATGAGCAGAATAACGGGGATTTCGATATTGAATGTCTGCGGTAAGCCGTTTGCGCCGATCCTGGTGTAGGAAAACGACACCATTTTGAGTTTGCCGAATTCTTCCTCACTACTCCCCTGCGGCCTTTCGAATCCGTAGGCTTTGATAAAGTCGACGAAGGTCTTGGCAGCCTGAGCATCGGCTTCGATCAATGCGGTCAAGGGCATTGCGAAAAGCTCTGCAAGATCGACGGCAGGCAGGACGTCCGGCTTTTTTTTGCCGTTGGTCACGCGCCCGTCTCCTTAGAGCTTGGCGATCGATAGCAGATCGTCATCGCCTCCGCTCGGTAGTGCCTCCATATTCTCGACCTTTAGATCAATAGTCAGTTGCGATATGTCCTTGTTCGGGATCTCGCTCAGGTCCGCAGCATTGACGTAGACCATGACCTGTGGCGGCGGTGGATTTTCTACGGGAGATTGATTGGATAGAGGCCCTGCTACCTTCACCTCTGCAACGGCGAAGCTCATTTGGAGCTGCACCTTTACAAATTCAGTGTTTGGGATGGCAAGAGTATCCAGCTCGTTTTTCGTATTCATATAAACTTTATAGAGACTGTCAGTGTAGAGGTCCGAGATATACTGCGCCTCGGTGACAGCCGACAGCATTCCGCCCAGAACATCGCCGAGCTTATAAGGCGTCATCAAAACCTCCCGTCACTTGGTCTGATCGGCCACGCAACGCTCCCTTCTGCCGCAGACCGCGAGCACTCTACCGTCATTAGCCGACGGTAACCTCCAAAGTCTCCGTGTGTTCATCCGGCGCAGGCCCCGACGTAATTTCAACCGCAATCTTCTGCGGTGTATCGGGTATTTGCTTGACAGTCAGGACGGCATGAGTCAACCCGTAAGCGTTTGTTTGATCTACAGTCCCGGTGACCTCCAGGATAGCGGGATCATCAGATGTCGCGGTTATTGCTCTTGCGCCGATTCCCCGGTTATCACCGTTGACCACCACGATTGTCAGTTTAAGAGTTTCATCCACCGCATTGAGCGTCGGCGATTGATCCATCGTCACGATTAAATCGCCCGTTGGGTCGCGCGCAACGACATTATCATTGAGTATCAAAAGCACCGAAGCGAGTCCACCGGGCATATCGGCCTGTGACGCATTGACTGCAACGTCCATCGTGTATTCGACTGAGTAGCGAGATTTAGCCGTCGCAGCCGAGTCTTTCTTACTTGAGTAGCTCGCCTTGAAATTGGCCTTCACGAACCAGTAATTCACAGAAACTTCGGCTTCCGCTCCGAACTGGGTCGACGTATTGGTTGACAAGGATGTACTCGACTCAGCAGAAATATTGGCCTTGAAATTGATGTTGACATTGTCGATCGCAATGTACGGAATCGGAACGATAGCTAGCAGCGGAACGACCAGGTTACGGGTGATACCGCTCGAATCCGAGATTGTGAACGCAACGGTGATAGCCTCCCAAACCTTCGTGACATTACCGCCACTGTCGACTACCTCAACTTGCTGGAGACCGACTGACCGGATGAATTCCGCTGAGGTCATCGCCGCTTGACCCTGGGCCGTTATCGCGGCATCAAGTGGCGCGCCGATGAGGCTACCAAATGGGATCATTTGCAGTTGCTGGGTCGCGACCCTCGAAGGTGTGATATCAATGGGCATACGCCATCCTCCCTCTATTGTCCCCAGTTCGCGATTTCCCAATACAGGAAATTCAAGCCATATTAGGGAACTAATGGCCTATAATGCGCCTGTCTACTCATCGGGTCAACCAATAGGATCAGACGAACATATACATCAGCCACTATTGTTAAACGAGTATCCTGGAAATCCAACGCGAGTTATCGCCACTTTCGACAACATCGGGGTCAAGGCAGGAGGCAATCATGAGTCTTATTTACTACGATCTGGCAAACGTGGAGCCGCTCAGTAATTTTGTGGCGGCTCCATTGATGGGCGGAGGCTTTGCTGCCGCCATCAACCCCCTGCCACCTTGGGGCGCGATCTACGTCATCATTAATGGCCAACACATTCCGTGGACATTCTATGTTGGTGTGACATCCAACATCCACAATCGATACAACCCCCTACATGAACGCCTGCATCACGTTGGTTTTCACGCGGCCGATCTGAATAACATTGCTATTTATTATGGGACCATACATTTCTGGAACACAGCCGCGGCCTATCCGGCGCCGGCAATGGGAGCTGCACCAATGGTTGTTGCAGGTCAGTTCGGCGCCCCGGCGGCTGTTCATGTCGTTGGCGGTGTTACACAACCAAACGCGGCTGTGATCGGGCCGGGGCTAACGGTTCCGAACTACAGTCCGAACAGTATGACTGCCGCCATTGATGGCGCAAACGTAAACCTGGAGAACCTGTTGATCCGATACTACATGCAGGGCGCTGGCTTCGGCTGGCACAATACAAATACCCGCGGTCAGGCTGTGATAACAAACGGCAGGGCCGACGACATGGCCGTGTTAGTAAGAGTGGTTCAACCGGCTGCAGGCTTCATCGGATATGGAGGCATTCTCCAGGGGACGGTGAACAGCCCGCCTAACGGGGGGAGCTGGTAGCATTTCGTGGAAGTCGACAGCCGGGCGCATTCTCTTCCAGTTTTGCACCCTGGCGCAGGAGTCTCCGGAGCGCCTTTTTCGGAATCTCATCGCCCGGAAAGAGCTTGATGATTCGCGTCGACTTGCCGCTTCCCTCGAGAAGCTCGCCGGGATCATCCAGTTCAGCACCGCGCAGTAAACCGAGATTGGCGTGGTCCTTGCCACCGTAAAGATAGACGAGTGGCTCGCCGCCAGATTCACAATAGACTGGTGCGCCCCACTTCATTCCTTCGACCACCTTGGGCAACGTGGCCTTAAGCAATTGACGCAGCGATACCAGGATTTCGCGGACAGACTCATCTCGATCAGCGATGTACTCGTCAACGGTTTGCGTCTTCTTAGCCATACTAGCCCCTGTGGCACTCGAGCACTTCTGTGCGACTCAACTGAGCGATTCCCAGTCCTGTAAACGCATCGCGCCGTATCGCTGCCGGCCGAATCGATCACACCTCATGGATTGCTCACCCTGATGGAGCATACATTGCAAAAATCTCCGCACCGGTCATCTCCCGTGTCTCATTGGCGAAACGATAGAAAGAGGGTTTTTCATCGATGAAGACCTGCGTATCGAAAACGAGGTTTTCGCTGCTATCAAACAGGTCCACCGGCATCATGTATTGCTTCGCCTCTTTGAGTCGATAAAACAGATGGGTGCCGCAATTGCGGCAAAAGCCGCGCTCAGCCCACTCGGACGAGTCAAATACGGAGACATTCTCCGCGCCGCTAATCGAGACATCGACGCCACAGTCGATTTCCATAAAAGGTCCGCCGCCCCATCGTCGACACATACCGCAGTGACAGGCACCCACGCTATTGCTTGCCTCCCTGGCCGTGATCTGCACCGCTCCACACAGACAATGCCCCTGCTTTTCTGTTGTTCCCGACATTCGCATCTCCCGAGCTGACGTTCGGAGTTCGATTTTGGCAAGCTCCGTATTCTCGTGTGCAGACTATCACCGCGGCTACAGGCCACCAATTGCGATATCCACCTACGGCGAACTCGACTACGAAAGCCAGCTGGGCGATGTGGCTGACAGTCCTATGATATTCGATGAGAATAACGCCAAGGTATCGGCAGGATTCTTCTATCGATTTTAGCTCGTGTCGGTGCTACTACCGAAGTCTCTCGTCTCCACCCTGTCCACGGGACGAGTATTGATAAAAGCAGTGATTTGCCAATTTGTCTTGAACGGTAATTTGCATGAACGTGCCGCCGCTCCCTGTCGGATCCGTTGAGCAGGATCTTTCTTGCTCGGCGGAATCGAAATTCGCCCCTTGTTGATCGCGTGGACCGGCGTCACCGCAATACTGAGCCCATCGTCGGGCGTCGCGAGCGTCATGTTCGGCTGAAAATACAATGACGCCTGGCTCGTTTCTACCAAGCCAGCGATCCTCGGAATATATGTAGGCGACACTAATTTCGCGAACACCGGATTCCGTTGACGCGGACTGATTCGCACTGGCTCTCCTGCGGCCTCCGGGTCTCGGCGAGTCGCCCATATCGAGGTGTATACCTATCTGGACCGGCGTTTCGGGCTTCAGTGGAATGCTCTCCAGAAGCTCTTTGAGTTCAACGTCAGTCTCAGCCATTTTCCATAGTGCCGCCGACATCTCCGGGTCGGTCAGATGGGTTGCAACGGTCATTTGCTCTCTGGTCAGTTCAACACCTTCTGGCGGCCAGAGTTCCTCGTTCGTAAACGTCCTCGTCGCGTCAATTCGGCGAAATCCCCGGGATTCCAGAATCGCGGCGGCCTGGCTTTCCCCAACTCCCAATCCGACGCCAAATACAGTGAAGTTGCACGCGGACTCCGCGTGAGAATTGGATGCGATCAGCAGCAGTACAACCAGCGTGTTTATCGATTTCAAGATTACCCAGCCTCCATAGCAGATCGCCGCATACTCCCTAGTACGCGAAGACACCGAAAAAGTTGTTTGTTTCGTTCAGCATGATGGGCATCGAACCGTCAACCGTTCCGGCCCATATGTCAAGCGTCTCAGGCAGGGGAAAATCGTCGGCTCTGTCGACGAAGACGATGCGGGTACTGTCATCGGCCCAGGTAATGGCAGACGGACTGATATCCACGTTGGCGGCTGTGATGGGGGCGTTGACGCGATTGTTGCTCAGACCATCGACTGTACTTACGTAAAGCTCCACTGTGCCAAACTGGCCCTGATCCGCAACGTAGCTAATTCGAAGTCCATCCGGAGACCAATTTACACCGCCCGATACGTTACCATTCTGGATCAGCGGCCCATTGACCTTGACCGGGCCGCTACCATCGACGTCGCTGATGTAGAGTTCAAAGGTACTGACGTCATCGGCGTTGCTCCGATACGCCAGCTGTTGCCCGTCGGGTGACCAGATCGGATTGAGCGCAGCCTGACCGGCGGCCAGCGCTGGATGCACCTTTACAGGACTGCTGCCATCGGCGCTCGAGACGTAGACTTCCCGGACATCGTCGATATCCTCGTCCAGCCTGAAAGCCAGCCGACTGCTGTCGGGCGACCAGCTCAATTCGGCAGTTTGATTGGGCTGCAGCGTGCCGCCCGTGTTGATTCGCTGATTGTTACCGCCGTCGAAGTCGCTCACGAACAGATCCGTACGCGCACTGCTCAGCTGGGTGGCCTGATACGCGATGCGGCTTCCGTCAGGCGCCCAATTAAAACGATAGACATCGCCCGCAGCAACCAGCGCAGCGTTGATCCTCGTACTACCGGAACCGTCGGCCATGGCCGTGTACAACTGAGTGGTACCGGCCGCTTCGTGGCTGGACAGGTACGCGATTCGCGTGCTATCGGCAGACCACTCATAGCGAAAGTTAATGCGCTCACCATTCAGGTAGTCGAGCGTCGGCGATATACGGGTACTGTTCGGCGCACCCGCCGTTGTGTCGAAAGTGTTGAATCCCACGATCGTCTGGAAGGGATCGAGACTCAGCACCACCTGTGCGATATAGCGACTGTCCGGCGACCATTTGATGCCTGAGACCGATACTACCGGAGGAGAACCGACGCTTCCGTTGATCTTGCGGTCGTTACTGCCGTCGCGATCGACCAGGAAAACCTCCCAGTGGCTAAACCCACGCGGTGCGCGTCCCTGCGGGTTAGCGACGTAAGCGACTTGAGAACTGTCGGGGGCCCAGGCGATTTCGTTGATCCGGGTACCCACCGGGAATCCGCCACTGACCTGAACTGGCGTTCCGCCGGCGGCTGGCACGACAAACAGCTCGAAGGTGTTATTCATATTTGCATCTGCAGCATACGCGATGCTCTGTCGGTCCGGAGACACGGAAAACGCTGCGGCATTGCCGGTCGCGTTCGTAAATGCCGGCGTAAGCTGCACAAGCGCCCCACCCTCATCGGACGCTGAAAACACATGTGACTGCTGGGTGTTGGGTTCCTGCGCCAGGAAAAAGACCGACTGCGGCGGTGGCGGTGGCGGTGGGGGCGGGGGCGGGGGCGGCGGCGGTGAGACGGCTGATCCGCCTCCTCCGCCACCGCAGCCTGACAACAAAAACAACGCTGCGCAGAGAGGGAAAAGGATTCGTCTGGCTCGGAATCGTCTTGGCGCATTAACATGAGTTCTCACGGAAATTCTCCAGCTTGACTAGCGTGTACAGGGTCATACGCCGGTCTGGACAAGCCCATTGACCCGGCTTCTAATAGTCAAAGCAGGAAACAGCCGCGGTTTTGCCCACGGATTCTCAGAATTTTTCCGGACCGCCGCGCGAGGCAGGATGAGCGAGCTGCCTGGCAACTCTCGATGCCGTCGCCGCTCAAGCAAGCTCTGAGCAAATATTCAGACCAACTGGCCTCTTTCTCAATGATTCCAGCAGCCATTCGTGTGAAGAACTAAAAAGGCAATCAATAAAAATACTACAGTCGTTTCAATTCATACTCGTGCCAGGCGTCCAGCGAGGCGATTTTCCGCTTGCGGATGACTTGTAGTTTTCGTAAGAACGTTTTTCTTGCGATATCATCAAGACGTGTCGGCAGTAAGCCATAGAGCCAGGGGAGATCACGACCGATGCTGTTTTCGAGGCTGCGGATGTGCGCCTCAAGGATCGCATACGGATTCTCCGCAGTAACTTCCCCCGCAGCCGGCACAATCTTTGTGCTGCCGTCTTTGCCGTGGACGATTTGTACCTCATTGAGCGCCCGATTGACCTTCTCGAGGTTGAATTTCTTCCCGTTGAGAAAAGCGCGCAAGGCTCTGCGCACACCCCAGCGAATTGCCGAGTCGATGACCACGCCGGATTGGGGTGGCGGCTCGCGCTCACAGCTCAACGGCGCCAGGTCTGCCGGATCATGTATGGCGCTGTTGCGATCCTCCAGGTCTGTTTGCGGAATGCCTCGCCTGTCCAGATCCGGCCGGTAACCCTCAAACACCTCGAAACGCTCGGTGAGCCGGATGGGATCGATGATGTAGCAATCCGGCGTGCCACCGGCAAACGGTCCACGCAGCCCTCGGCCGATCATTTGCCAGAACAGGTTCTTACTGAACGTTAACCGCGCGAGTACGACACAACGTACTTTGGGGTCGTCAAACCCCGTCGTCAACATGCCGACATTGACCATCACACAAGGCTCATGGCCCCGATCAAGAAACTCCTGAATTTGCTTCTCCGGACGTACGATTTCCTCTTCCGCATCGTCCTCCATCTCGGCGATCTCGCGATCCTCCATTCGGCTATGGACGAGCGTAACCAGCCCTTCGCCGACGCGCTTGTTGCGCCGCAGTCGGTCAACCATATAGTTGGCAGCTTCTACCGAGGCGCAGAACAACATTGTTTTGCCCATCACAGGCAATCGACGTGCAATGCGGTCGGCAAGAAAATCGAGAATATCCGGATGCGTCATCACTTTACGATTGAACGCCAGCGAGAATTCACGCGCCCATTGCTTTTCTGAACTGTCGCCGCGACGCAATGTATCCTCGGACATCACTTCATCGATAATGCGTGACACCAGACGCTCGGGTATATCGAAAAAGCCGGACTTCTGCAGCGACAAATTAATCGGACAGAGAATCTTCAGGTCCGTCAGTGTTTGCGTTGTCTCACTGTGGTGTACAAGCACATCCCAGTCTTTCTGAGTGGTGGTACCTTCGCGGACCGGAAAAATACTGTCCTGAAGCAGATCATGCGCATCGGTAGCGGTCGGCATCGGGGTGGCGCTAAGACCGATGACCGTGAAACGGTCTTCAGCATTACCCAACGACAATACCTTGTCATCGAACTTTTTCCAGGCACGCTGCAGACCCCTCGCACCAAGCTCATGACATTCATCATAAATCAGCGTGATATTTCTTGCGGCACGAGAACCCTTGCGCGCTGTCAGCGCAGTCCGCAGTGGATCGTCAGGAATGCGCCCATCGGCGGCTCTCGCGAGCCACTTGGTCAGCGTATCACGAGTGACAAATACGACGTCTGCCTCATCAAACAACGCATCGTCTTGTATGTGATCAGAACCAGCCCAGCGCATCGCCAATTCGCGATCGAAGCGGCCCAGCATCTCCACCAAACGAATGATGGACTGACGCAAAAGGCTGACACCACTCGTCGCCCAGATGACCCTGTCTTGCGGATGCTCCAGACATCGGGCCGCAATTTCGATGCCCACTCGGGTCTTACCGGAACCGGTCGGCAGGTGAATGACGCCCGAGTGAAAATCATTCTGCGATAACCGTGCCAGCGCTTCTGCCTGATGCTTGAGCATGGGCTGCGGGTCACCCGTAGTGACGCGAGGCAGTAACCACAACGGACCTTTTACGCGGTTCTCGGAGGCAGACCTTAGATCCTGCAGCAATTCCGCGGTGACTTCTGATACTACGGCTTGCTTGCAAGGACTTTCTGGGGCTTGTGCCGGGCGCGACGCCGTTTTCGTTCTGTCGGCGGCATCGTGCCGCCGATGGGTCACTTCACTATTTCGTTGTCGCGCTGAGCCTTGTTTCGAACCGAATCGCAACCAACGCCGTACTATGTCGAATATCGATCTCATACACGTCCCGTCATTGTCCGAGTGCCGGAGAATACATTAGGGAACCTATCGCGTCGAAGACCGAATACGCAGTTTCGAGGTCCGTCGTCTTCGAGCATAGCTTGCGCTTTCTGGAGCCCGGTTTCCGGTCTCATCCAGTCCTGTGCATAATGTCCGCCCTGCCATCGATGCTTTTGACCCTGTTGTGGGGGACAAAAACAGTAGATACTTGCATTCAACAAGAAAATGACCATTTCCATAGCGCTGCGCTAAGGAAATGGCGCTACAGATGGGAGAGAAAAAATGGCTGATAATTCCTATTCAATGTTCAATGCAATGATGGATATCGTTGCCGCGCCGGGCAAGGCCCTGGACGAAATCAAGTCACACACATCCTGGTTATGGTGGCCTCTGCTTATCTCAATATTGCTGGCCTCGGGCCTAATGCTCTACTACTACAACTGGGTGGATTTTCCATGGCTGGTTGAAGAAACTATCAGGCAGGTGCCCGCCGAGGACCGTGCCGAAAGTGCGGGTCCTATCCGTCAATTCATGACGCTTGGAACCAGTAGCTGGACAACCGTCGTTGCTATTGTGGTCATGTCCCTGGCCATCTACACCGTCCAGGCAACCTATTTGCACCTCGCCAACAAATTAACCACCGGTGCGGAAATCGGCTTTGGCCAATGGTTTTCACTCAGTGTCTGGACATCATTTGTAGGTGTGTTTGCCACTCTGGCCGCTTTTGTGGTGATTCTCATGGCGGACTCGAACCAACTCGCCGGAGAGAAACTTCAGGTCTTGTCGCTGAACTCGCTGATCATTCATGCGAGTCCCGACGATCCATTGTTTACATGGGGCAATTCGTTGTCGCTGATCAATTTCTGGACGCTTTTCCTGGTAAGCATCGGCTATGCCCGTTGGACGGGTGCCACGATTGTGAAATCAACCATCATTGCGGTACTGCCGTGGGTGTTGGTATTTGGTGTTTGGGGCCTGATGGCCTGACGGGATCGACTGATGAAAAAGCTCCTGATTTTCGCCGGACTCGCGGTGCTGCTGATCGGTCTGCCATTGATTTCGAAGTGTACCGGCGGTACCGATGCCAAACAGGTTGAAGTTCAAAAGGCCGAGCTCAAACTGATCCAGAGTTCGATCCTTGCCTCAGGCACCCTCACGTTTCGCGAGCAAGTGCAATTGCGCTCCGAAGTAATCGGCCAGGTTACCGAACTGCACGTCGAAGAGGCGGACGAAGTAATGAAAGGCGACCCGGTCATTACCCTGGATCCCAAGACGTATCAGGCCCAGGTGGATCAGGCGGAGGCACAGGTGCGTATTCAGCAAATTGCCATAGAACGGCAACGTCTGCTGATCAATACGCTTGCCGATCGCTTTGAGCGCCAGAAAGCCATGTTTGCCAAAAACCTGGTTGATGAGGACAGCTACGAATCGCTGAAAAGTGAGCTGGCTCTGGCAAGAGTCGATCTTCGCTCCCTGCAGGAATCCCTTGCACAAGGACGCGCCGCACTCGATCAGTCAGAGGAGTTGCTTGCAAAGACGCGAATCACGTCGCCAATTGACGGTGTTGTTATCCAGGTCGACATCAAGGTCGGCGAAACCGTCATCGCTGGCACCACGAATATTCCGGGTTCCACGATGATGGTCATTGCCGATCCTTCGGAAACGCTGACAGAAGTCCAGGTAGACGAGGCTGACATCGCTCAGGTTCGTGAAGGCCAGAACGCAGATGTCTTCACGGCCGCGTATCCGGATACTCCGCTTTCCGGCACCATCCAGTCAATTGCGTCCGTTGCCCGACAAACCCCGGGGCAGGCAAGCTTATCCTTCCTGGTGAAAATCCTGATGGACAAGCAGGACAGTATGACGATACGTCCCGGCATGAGTGTGCGTGCCGATATCTACACCGAGAGCAGCGATGAAACGCTGGCGATTCCCGTGCAGGCGGTGCTGTTCGACGAGGAAACGGATAACGATGACGAAGGCGAAGAGGAGCAGACCTACGTCTTTGTCATGCAGGATGGAAAGGCGATCCGCAAGGAAGTAGAGGTTGGCATTTCCAGCGATAGTGACCAGGAAATTACCGATGGCCTGGAAGAAGGTGAGTTAGTCATTTCCGGACCTTTCAGAATTCTGCGGCATCTTATAGATGGTGAAGATGTCGACAAAGCGGAAGACGAAGAAGAAGCTGCCGAGGAAAACGGCGGCTGATGCAATCGGGTGACAAAGAAACACCGGTTATCCAACTACAGAATGTCTACCGGACCTACGAGATGGGTGAGCAGTCGCTCAATGCCCTCGATGGGGTGGACTTGGAAATCTCGCGCAATGAGTATATTGCCATCATTGGCGCCTCTGGCTCCGGCAAATCTACGATGATGAATATCATCGGTTGTCTGGACCGTGTTACCAGCGGCGACTATTGGCTGAATGGCACCAACGTTGGAGACATGAGCGAGGCAGAACTGGCAAAAGCCCGCAACCGCGAGATCGGTTTTGTGTTCCAGAGTTTTAATCTTCTGGCACGTGCATCCGCCTTGAAAAACGTGATGCAGCCACTGGTCTACCGCCACATTCCACGCCCTGAGCGCAAGCGTATGGCCACAGAAGCTCTCGAACACGTTGGTCTTGGTGACCGCCTTGATTCCCGGCCCAACCAGATGTCTGGCGGTCAACGCCAACGTGTCGCTATTGCACGCGCATTGGTAGGCCAACCCGCCATATTGCTGGCGGATGAGCCTACCGGTAATCTGGACAGCAAGACCAGCAAGGAAATCATGGCGCTGATCGATCAGCTACACCAAAAAGGCCAGACTATTATTATGGTCACGCACGAACCGGACATAGCTGCGCATTGTGAACGCGTAATTGATCTTGCGGACGGCAAAGTAAGTTCCGATACCAGGACTGTTAACTGATGTTCATGCTGCTTGAAAGTTTCCGATCAGCTTTTGAGTCCATCTGGGCTCATGGTTTCCGTTCCTTGCTGACCTCGCTGGGCATCATTATCGGTGTGACGTCGGTCATTGCAGTGGTATCTATCGTGCAAGGACTCTCCTATACCATCAATGAGCAGTTCGCCGGCCTGGGCGGCAACTCTCTGACCATCCGTTCCTACACGCCATTCAAAAAACAAATGCAGGGTCGCTTTGCCAAGCTGCGAGACGAAGACATGCGGGTCATTATCCAGCGTGTGGACGGAATATCGGATATCACACCGGTCTTGTTTGCGCAGTCCGGTTCCCAGGGTCAGCTCAGCTATCGTTCACAGGTTTCATTCTCCCGGGTGGTTGGTATTGGCCCCAGTTATCCCGACGTCAATAACATGTATCTGCAGGATGGTCGTTTCTTTACTGCCGATGACGATGCCCGCCGGCGCTTGGTGTGTACCATCGGCGTCGACGTCATAGAGGACCTTGAAATGCCGGATGATTCCATCGGCGAGTTTTTCCATGTCGGCAACGAGTGGTGCAAAGTCGTTGGCGTTCTGGAAAAACGGGGGGAACTGCTGGGTTTTTCGCAAGACAATATTGTATTGCTTCCCTACGGTACGGCCAAACGCATCATGGGGGCGTCCAAAGATCTGGATATACAGATTCAGGTACTGGTCGATGACCTCAACCGCCAGGAAGAAGTGAAAGATCGGATACGTCGTGTATTGCGGCAAGAACACGGACTCAAAGCTGGTGAGCCGGACGATTTCAAGGTCCAAACCGCTGAACAGCTAACCGAATCCTTTAATGCAGTCATCAATATGGTGACCGCCGTATCTGTCGGCATCGTTGGCATATCACTATTGGTCGGCGGCATCGGCATCATGAATATCATGCTGGTGTCGGTTACCGAAAGAACACGCGAAATCGGAATTCTCAAAGCGCTGGGTGCGACACGGCAGAACATCCTGCTTCAGTTCCTGATCGAAGCATTGACCTTGACCATGATTGGCGGCCTGGCAGGTGTCGCCATTGGTTATGGATTGGGTGCATTGGTAGCGGCTTTGTTGCCAGGTTTCCCGGCAGCTCATGTACCCCTTTGGGCGGTGACCTTGAGTTTCGGGTTCTGCGCCGCGGTGGGTATCGTTTTCGGTATCGTGCCAGCCGCCAAGGCCGCAAACCTCGATCCGATCGACGCTTTACGCTACGAGTAAGGCTAACACGGGCTTACTACCGATCAAGCGAACTCGCGGACTGGATCACCAGCAATGGGATGAGTCTGTTTCCTCGCGAGTTCAAAACTTCCTCAACTGCAAAACAAAAAAACGCCCCGCTATCTAACTGTCTTCCTGAATTTCAGCAAGACTCTCAATAATTTACCTGGACAGCAGAATAGCTCCCCACTTTCCCGGCACCGTCACAACAAGACTGTCTTCATTACGAATCAGCTCGAAACCATTGAGCAGTTCTGTGTATTCCTCACCAGCTTTCGCCGGCAGGTTGAAAGCTTGCGCATCTTCGGAATTATTCAGTACGACCAGGAGCTTTTGCCCCTGATGCTCCCGTACAAAAGCAAACATCTCGGTCGAATCGTCAGCCAATACAGTTCGATAACTGCCCACAGAAAGGGCTGGATATTGGTGACGTATACGGCCTAATGTCTGATAGTGGCGCAGCAACTCCTGATCGACCGCAACGCGGTCAGGTGCTCTGGTGCTGCCATCCGGCTTGTATTTCTCGTCAGCGTATTGAATATCCGGCCAGACCATCGGCTTGCGGTCATCCGGATCATTGGCACCCCACATGCCTACTTCATCGCCGTAATAAATCATCGGTGAACCCACATACGTCATCTGGAAGATGGCGAACAACTTCTGCAGCTGTACTTCCTCGACGTTCGGTTTGCGAACCTGATAGCCCGGATTATTGCCCACTTGCGACAAAGGAAAGTATTCGCCCCAATCACGGAAGTTACCGATTCCGCGATTAACGATGTGCGAACCGACGCGATTGGAATCATGACTACCGAACAGATTCTGCATCGCATAGGCCACGCCTTTCGGATACAGGTTACGCATCTCTTCGAGCTTCGCGTCAAACTGGCTCGCGCTGATTGCCATGTCCTTCGGGTTAAAAAAGAATTCGGCGCTGGTAAACGCAAAGTTGTAGTTCATCTCGCCATCAAACTCATCGCCCTGGAAGTAAGGTTTCACCTGCTCCACCGGTAATACCAATTCAGCGGTCAGGTAAGCCTCCGGGTTGATCGACTTTACATGCCTGCGCCAATCCTTCCAGAAACCGTGAGCGACACAAAAAGCGACGTCCAGACGCCAGCCGTCGATGCCATGTTCGGCGCCCAGCCCCTTCGGGTTCATCCAGCGCTGCGTGGCGGCGAATACGTATTCCTGAGGACCTTTCGCCAGGCCGTTTTCATCCTCGGAAAATTCCGGCAGCGATGGGACGCCGAACCAGCCTTCATACGCGAATTGGGTACCGGCCGTTTCGTCGTCCCAGCTTGTAACGGTAAACCAGTCGCTGTACGGCGATTGTTGCTGGTTCCTTTTCACATCCTGGAAGGCAAAGCTGTTGATGCCCATATGATTAAACACGCCATCGAAAATTACCCGAATGCCACGTTTGTGGGCCTGCCTGATGAGTTCAAGCGCCAGTTCGTCAGCTTTGGTCCAAACCCAGGTCGCCGGGTCCCAGGCCTGTTCGGTGGCCATCAACTTGCGGTCACCTTCAGGGTCCGGTCCAAAGTTAGGGTCGATATGGTGATAACTGGCACTGTCGTACTTGTGTAACGAGGGCGAATCGAACACCGGGTTCAGGTAGATGGCATTAATCCCCAGTTCCTTGATGTAGTCGAGCTTGTCGATCACCCCCTGCAAGTCACCGCCGTAGCGACGGCGCAGCATGTGCTTCCAGAGCTCCGGGTCCCCATTCGCCTTTTCATAGTCCTGCAATTCGTACCAGTCGCTACCCCAGGGGTGGATCTCCCAATGTGCCGGCGGCTCCTGCGGATCCGAGCCCAGAATGTCTTCCTTCGTGGGGTTGTTGGATGGATCACCATCGCGAAAGCGCTCTGGAAAAATCTGGTACCAGACCACCTGTTTGGCCCAGCCGGGCACGAACTCGCCTTCGCTGTTGAGCGTCACCGGCCCACGCAGAGTGGCATCGGAATCGAGGGGACAAGAGGCGATAGCGACACTGCTGACAAAAAAACAGCCAAAAGCAACGATACTGCGCTTTACAGATAACTTATCCGGACGAAATGACATCAAGACCTCGATAGTGCCTCATAGAAAATCAACGCTAGCACCGACGGATGATTTTGCACACATGTATACGTATGCAGCCAGTGAGAAACTACGATGGCATCGGGAGCGGACGATTCACTGCCTGGTGCCCACTATCGGCCTATTCCGTGCAACCATTTCGTCATGATTGCCGCAGACGCCTGCCAGTCCGGCATACCATCACGAAAAGCATAAGCGTCCTCGATCGTGACATAGCGATTGTCGCTGTGACCGATATTAGCGCGTTCGACAAGCGTCGCCGAGTCCGGCCGCAGGCGATTCACGATGTCGGCGATGAGTTCGTGTCCATGTCGTGTCTCGAACTGGTCGAAGGCATTGAAGATGACGAGTACCGGCGCATCTACCTGCGCCCAGGCGGCGAGAAAGTTGTGCCTGGCGGCCTGCTGATGCCATGTGTAAGGCCTGCCGTATTGATCTGAATCCTCCATGCCGAGAATATCGTTTCGTATCCTGGCCATCTCTGCGCCATCCTTCGCTACCTCGTCGGGATGCCGCCCGGCGACCAGATACTCGTATTGGAACTTCGCGCGCAGCTGCATCTCGTCGTGAATGTCGGCCGGGGCAATGACATCCGGGCGTCGCTCCAGGTAGATGCGCTCGAAGTTGAACATGCGCTCGTAGTAGGTCACCGCCCCGCCCCCCTGGACCATGACGCCGGAAATATCGAATCCCGCATCCTGCAACTGCAACGCAACGAGCGGAGCCAAGGTCGAGCCCAGGCTAGAGCCGTAGACGTAAACGTGGTCGGCATCGATGCGCTCGTCGTCCAGAAGTTGCTTAAAGGCCTCGACGTAGTGCGCCAGTTCCGTGTCATAGTCCAGGTTCTCGCATGCCGGCCCGGACTCGTCCAGCGCCGCTCGCTCAACCCGCACGAGGGCGAGACCGGAATCGCGCGCCAGCGCAGCGAGTACCTCACTCGAATTCGAGCCTTCGCGGTACTCGAGTGAACCACAGGAGACCCATTGGGTGAACAGCAAGGGATGCCGCGGTGATACATCACCCTTCGGCAGGGTAATGATTGACTGCAGGCGCGAGCCGTCAGCGACTTCCACCACCCGGTAGTGTGACGTAACGCCTGGTATCGACTCCGTCGCCTGTGCGGTGACTGCAACAAACACAAGAACAAGAACAAGACAGTGAATGGGTGCGCGCATAGTATGCCTCGGCAACAAGAAAGGCATTGAAGATTAGCCGCTTAGGGTAACTTCAGTCTTGCCGGATTCTTGACAAAACCTTGCCGATTCCTGAATCGGCCGGTTTTCAGCGCGCGTGCGACGTGCCGTTGACCGTTTTACGCCGGTAATCCGTCGGGGTCATGCCGATACGGGCTTTGAAGGCCCGGTTAAAGGCACCGATGGAGCCGTATCCAACTTTCATCGCAATGGACAGTACCGGCTGGCGAGCCTGCTCGGGACACACCAGTTCCTCGCAAGCTTCGCGAATCCGCCACGCGTGCAGGAAATCGTTGAAATTTCGGTGGCTCATGCCGCGATTGATGACCCGCCGCAACACGGGCTCGCCGGTGCCAAGACGCTCGGCCAGCGCGCCGATGGTAAGCCCTTCCTGCAAATGGACCCGGTCTGTTTCGAGTGCCCGTTCGAGATCTGCCAGCACCGCGGATTCCACGCGGTTGAGCACGACCGAACTGGCCGCTCGCGCGGGGTCGAGCCAGCTCCGGGCGCGAGGTTGCAGCAGAAACCATGCCGCGGCCAGACAACCGAGAGCGACCACCGCCATGTTGGCACGCGTTGCGAGCACCGGGGTAGACACATCCAGGAGCAGGTTGTAGGTCTGTACCGCGAGCGTCACGGCGAGGTAAGTACCGGTTGCGACGATGAAGCCCAGGCGCAGTCGGCGCCGGCGCTCGACCAGATCGATGGCCAGGTCCCGCCAGGCCTCGTAAAGGCCAAGAAGGACCAGCAGCAGCAATACGCCCTCGAAGCCGAACCCGGCATGTGTCTCCCAGGGGCCTGCGGTGCCGGCACGATACTGTCCGAGGAAGACGGTTTGTTGCCAGGTGCCGGCGACGGCAACGGCGCCCGCGATGGCCATGTGGTATCGGTCGAGTCGTGCATCATCATTGAACAGCGCGCGGGCAAACAGCCAGAACCATACGGCCTTGGTGACGCAGAGTGCCGTCAATGGATACTTCCAACCGCCAAGCGCTGCAGCAACGCCAGGTCCGGAGGTCACAAAAAATGCCGCCACGGCGAAACAAAGGAGCGCGCCCGGCACAGCAGCTGGCCGCCGGCGACCGGCCGTCAGGAGCAAGCCGGCGAGTAAGCCCGCTGCCATTACGGTCACGGTACGAAAGACGATCTCAATGGTTTCGAGCATGCGACGAGCCTAGTCTCAGATATCAATAGCGTTTGATCGGCAAGGTACTACAAATAGCCCGGCGTGCGACTTTATCCTTCGGGCTTGCATCGTATCGCTACCACAAACATCTGGCATGAGTTACTAGGGGCGCTGCAGGACTCTATCATTCAAATGGTCGCATTCGGGTCGTCAACCGAGCAATGCCGGTAAAACGTGAAGAACGAGGTCAATCGAGAAGTGCGCGACTATCGCCGCGATGAGGCCACGTTGCCAGAACAGCCAGCCACAAACGATGCCAACCAGCATATTGCCCAGCATCGTAGCGGTGATTCCGATGGCTGTGGCAGCGCCGGCTGCCGCGAGCTGTGGCAAATGGATAACGCCGAATATGAGCGCTGCAATTACGATAGCCGACCAAGCCACTTTCGGCCTCAGCTCCGACTGACCCTGCACGCGCAGGATAAGCCAGGCTAGAATCGTCATTACGCCCAGCCGCAGCCAGACTTCCTCCCCGACCGCAGCGCTGATCGAAACCAGTAATCCACCGATCACGCCTCGATGACCCAGCTCTGGCAGTTCAGGTGGCAGAAATTGCGCAGATACGATCCGTAGCATCCACAGGAACAGGCCGACCAACAGCCCCGGCCAGAATGCCTGCAGCATGTTCCGCAGGAGTTGCCGCCCCGCACCTGGACTGCGAGATAGCAGCGCTGTAAGCAGGGGCGTACCCAAGCCAATCTTCGCGCCCAGCCACAATCCCAAGATTACGAGCGGCGTCGTGACCACCAGCAGCGCGACAGTACTGGGTAAAAAAACAGCGGAAAAACTATGTGCAGAGGTATAGGCAACGCTGGCAAGCTGGGTCGCTAATGTGAGCGAGAGAAGCACAAGGAAAGGCAGCCAAAACGTATACGCCGGCCGGGTCGTGTCTTGCAGAGTCGGCTCTGCTTTCTTTTCAACGCTCAACGCCGCGCCGCCAGGCCGATGTGAAAATTTGATGTAGGGGTGCTAGATATCTCGAACGCCTCTATTTGCTCCGGGTCGGTAGCCGTCATTCTACCTCGAAAACCCTGCGTGGCGCTTCTGGCCGAGGCCGTGTGATAACTCATCATGAATTATCGGTTTGGCTTTATCATTATCAGCAAGTCAGTGATTAGATTCCGATATTTGTCATTATCGTTGTGATTTTTTCGAGACTAACGTGCTTATGTTCGGATCGTCGCAATGATTTTGTCGGTTCCCAGCAGGTTGATGGCCCGTTTCATGTTGTAACTTAGAACATGCAGGCTCATCTCGGTACTGACTCTCGGTAATGTTTTCGTTTGGAAGTGCGTTGCACCCATCCAGGACTTGATAGTGCCGAACGGATGCTCCACCGTTGCGCGTCGCACGCGCATGCTGTCCGGTCGTTGATCGAGGCGCGCCTGGGCACGATCCAGAACGTCCGCATGCACCCAGCGACTAACACGGCGCTCGTTGCCGGTGGTGCATTGGCTCTTGATGGCGCAGTTCGAACAGGTCGAGGTCCAGTAGCGTTTGATCTGCTTGCCCCTGTCGGTCGTTGTCGTCCGGTGCGTCAGCCGCTCTCCGGCCGGACACTCATACTCGTCGTCTTCATCGATGTACTGGAACACAGAGCGATCGAACAGGCCCCTGGCCTTGTTGAGCGAGGTCTTTGGCTTGGGCAGGTAAGCATCGATGCCGGCCTGTTCACAGGCACGGATCTCATCACCGTTGTAGTAGCCGCGATCAGCAACGACATCCAGGATGTCTCGTTGCAGAACCGACTTCGCTTGCTTCGCCATCCTGGCCAGCTGACTGCGGTCGCTGCCAACGTTGGTCACTTCATGTGCAATGATCAGGTGGTGCTCGCTATCCACGGCGCTCTGCACGTTGTAGCCCACCATGCCTGTGCCACGACTGTTCATTGAACGGGCATCGGAATCGGTCAGTGAGAGTTGTTGGTCCGGAGCCTCAAGCATCCGGACTTCGAACTTTTTTAGCCGTGCCATCTCCTCTCGCAACTGGCTGATTTTCTTTTCCAGCACCGCACCTTTATCGTCGTCCGTCTCCGTCGCATCGACCTCGGTCAGTTGCTTGAGGTAGCGATCAACGCTCGCCTCGACATCCGCCAGACGGCGCTTCATCTTGGCGCGTGTAAAGTTCTTATCACGGTTATTGACTGCCTTGAACTTACTGCCGTCGATGGCCACCAAGGTGTTGTTCAACAGCCCGAGCTTCCTGCACAACATCACGAACTCGCGACACACCAGGCGGATCGCTTCACCGTTGTCTTTCCTGAAGTCGGCAATGGTCTTGAAGTCCGGTGCCAGGCGGCCAGTCAGCCACATCAGTTCAACGTTGCGCTGCGCTTCACGTTCAAGACGTCGGCTCGACTGCACACGGTTCAGATAGCCGTATACATAAAGCTTCAGCATCATCTTCGGGTGGTAGCTCGGTCGTCCGGTGGCGTTGGGCTCTGTCCTGAAGCCAAGACCCGAGATATCCAGGTCATCGATAAACACATCAACCACCCGAACCGGGCTGTCTTCAGCAACGTAATCGTCAATGCGTTCGGGGAACAACGTCGCTTGGGTTCGGTCTTCGCCTTCGATAAAACCGCTCATCGTGCATACTCGTACCGGAAAACACGATTATAATCGCTAGAGGGTTTTCACACAGCCTCGGCCAGAAGCGGCCGGTAAGGACTGCTGATGCAGGCAAAGCGGTCTGACTATGGGGGGGGGGACGTCACCTGCCAGAAAACCCCGACTTCAGCCCGTGTCAAATAAGGGGAAGCTTACGCACATTCTTATGAGTAATAGGCGGTTATGATGAGAATACTGCTATACATAGTCTCGATAGAACCATCAATAAGATATTGGGGGAAATGAAACCGGGTAAACCACAAGCGCTCAGTATCGTTGCCGTTCTGTTGCTATTCGGCTTGGTTTGGAGGTTCTCGATAAATCACGATTCGGCAATTGAGGAGGACGGAAATCACACCGTCGAAACCCGTAGTGAAGGATTGGACAATGAATCAAGCTTCGGAGGTGAAGACGACGCTCCAACGGATGATTTGAACGAAGCAAGTGATGGTCAATATCAATCGGAAGAATCAATTCTTGTGGACTGGCAGTCCAAGCTTAGTTTGCCAACGCAGCTGGAAAAAATCGAGCCACTTAGAGTAGATCGATCAGTACCGCTGATTGAAACGATTGATGGGTTTATAGCAGCTGCTGTCGCCGGAGACGCGGATGCTGCCTGGCAATTGGCGGAGTCATTAGGCCACTGCATTAGTGCACCGCAAAGTGAAAGGCAGCTACGAAACCTGATTGACCGAACATCACAAACTCGTCAGGTTGAAGGCAAGTATTACCCAGTCGACGATGTTCGTCCGGCTATAGAGAATTTCAAAATTCGATATCGGTTTTGCAAGGGTATCGAAAAAGACCAGGCACTCGACCATCTTATATACCTGAAACTTGCCGCAGAGCATGGAAATCGGCAGGCGCAGATAGACTTCGACAGTTCGTCGCCTTTACCTATCGAAGACATATATGAAGGCTACGCTCGCGTTTCGGGAGATGTTGAGTCCATGACGAAAGAACATGCGCAGTTTCTATTGAAAGCGAGTGAAGCGGGCTATTTAGAAGCGTTCGAAACGCTGGGTCTCCTTGCTGAGAATGGATACATTGATATGTCAACTGTCGAAGCCAAGGCCCTTCAGATCGCTGGACATCATTTGTTTGGCGTAGCAACAGGCGACCGCTCATTGAGCGAGAAAATGCTGAACCTGATTATTTACTCAGTTGGGCCGAATGAAGCGGCATCCGCTATTCGGCGTGCCAATGAAATCATTCAGCGTGAAAACTGCTGCACATACATTGGAGAAAGACAACAAATCGGGAGCGAATAGTTTAGGGACTAACGAACGAGACGAAATCACGGATCGAAAGATCGCTTGCCTGGACAATTATCGTTGGGAAAAACACCGCCAGCTTCCTCCGGTCACATCTGAGAGGTTTCCACGAATCATGGACGTGCTGATCGGCGAGTCTATGGCCTTGGCTCTGAGCACTTTCGCGAAAGTGCTTCGGCAATTTCCGACAATCGTGTGATCACCGCCCCTGGAACTGCACCAGTCAGTTTCACTGTGGCAGTATTCGAAAGCGTCGGACTAGATGTAATAACCCAGACCCGACCGTACAGACAGTGTCGGAGCTGATCGAATTGATGTTCGGTGCAGGGATGCGGTGGCTACGCCAATGACCTCTTCACGACCCACAGGCGACGGCATCGGCCCTCCCGGATCAACACCTGATTAAGAACTACACCGGCAATTGTACTGTTACGTTGGCCGCCCGAAGCCGCTGGCCAAAACGAT
>JAJFKU010000039.1 GCA_021773035.1 Woeseiaceae bacterium | reverse complement strand
CTCAAACGAAAATACGAACGGACTATTGCGACAGTACTTCCCGAAGGGAATGGACCTATCGAACATTCATCAAAACAGACTTAATGCGGTTGCAAGAAGCCTAAACGAACGACCACGAGAAACGTTACAATTCTATTCACCGGCCGAAAAATTTAACGAATGTGTTGCATCGACCGGTTGAAACCGCAATCATAGGCGGACTCTCCGGACCCTGCCCCACAAGACCAACGCTATCAACATTCAGTCGTCAGAACTTCGTATAGCCGACTATGCCGCCAATCACGGCGAAGATGAAGAGAAACTATTGTTCCAGCGACAAAGTAGAGCTATATTCTCTTCACGTCCATCTCAGTAGTGGGAGCTGTCTCGTTTTCGACTAACCACCACCCTCGCCAAGCGTGAAAGTACTCAACAGTTCGTTCCGAATATCCTCGGCTACGAGGCCGATCATCTGCTCAATCAAACCGGGCGAGGCGTCACCGCCAAGGTCTTTGATCCCGATCGCTCCCGATGACCGGCGTCGTTCTGCAAAAGTAGCCAATAGTTCATTACTTACAGCATCGCTTACTTTTCCTTCGATCTGGACCTGCGCATGCCCGGCACCAAGTTCTCCGGCAAATATTCGACCAGCCGCGCTGCCAGGGCTCATAAACGTAATTGCAAGATCGAGTCGAATCGAGGCACCCTCGGCGTCAGTGGAAACGAACTCGGCACTATCGAGCTCTGCAGTCAACCAGGCAGCACAATCGGCAACGCTTACATCTTTCTGGTCAGTGATCATTTCTGTTTGTACTTCACGTAAATGCACTGTGACTGATTCAGCTTTCTGGATTTGAGCGGTATTCGCCCAGAACTTCTCCAGATGCTCACCAGGCTGCAGGCGGTCATAGTTCGCCAGGTACCCGGATGTAGCCGGCGCCGAAGCACACCCAATCAAACTCCCCAGGCACAGCAACGCCAGGAATGATCTACACGTGTTTTTCACATCCATATCCTTTTCCCCATCGAGATAGCAATTCCGTCATCAGTTTAACAGTCCGGTGCTCCTGAACTCGTCCACGCAGGCCCGACGATATGTTCAGCGCTTAACAAAGCAAGCCAGGGTGTTCAACGAGGGATCGTGGTCCTGCAAGAGTCGTTTACCCGTATCGGTGAAACCGCTCCGAATGATTTGATCGGCCCAGAATTCAAACCCCTCAAAGAGCCGAAGCTCCTGGCGGTCAATCTCCCATGGTACACCAAGGCCGGCGTTGAATACCGTATGCACCAATGAACAGAATGTTCTCGCATCCTCTGTACCCGCATCGTGATCTCGCAGCACAAAGAACCCTTCGGGTCTCAACACTCGATGTATAGATTGAATGTAGTCGGCCAGTTTCTTGCGCGGGCAGTGATGCAAACCGATGTAGCAAGTGACGATATCCAAAGACGCGTCCGGAATCTTGCTCTCTGGAATCGGCTCATAATCGTTTATATCTAAGAAGTCGCCAACCTCGCGAATACCGCCGCGCTCCATTATCTCCGGCAATGAGTTATCGGGTACGATGTCATTACTCAAATACACCGGTCCACGCACATTCAACGCCTTCTGGAGCCCCTTGACGTAGCGGCCGGTCGATCCAATTTCGAGATAGCCATCGAACTCTACCGAACCCGGCAAGATCGCCTTTGTTTGTCGAACCATTTCCTTCTTTTGCACCAGGAGTGCGGGCAACGCGTATGTTAAATCGGACAACGCCGTTTTAATGGCCGGGAGGTGCCGAGCAACATCGTCGTAGATAGCCTGATCCGAATCGTGTCGTTCGCAGGCTTCGATTATCAACTGATGGAATTTTGCCTCCGGATAGAGGTGATAAATGACCTGCAGGAAGCGGTAGAAATCGTCCCGATACTTAATGTCACCATATACGTGTAGAAACTCAGAGCCTGCCGTCGTGCGTTCCCCAAAGAGCGGCTGGTCGGTTTCCTCGCGGTAATATTTTTTCCAGAGACTGTTGCGGAAGCGGTAGTTCGGGTCCAAACGCTGTTTCAGCGCAAACAGCTCCTGTGCGCGAGGATAAGCTGCGTAAAACTGATCAACTCGGCCGTGCGGCTGATAGGGCAAATAGTATGTGCCCTCGCACGACAATACGGCGTCAATAAGTTCTCGCGTCCACACCGCAACTGCTTCGCAATCCGATGCGTCGGTGCCCTGTTTGTAGTACAGCACGAGCGCAAAAACTTCCGATTGTGCCCAGGCCAATAAGGAGCCCGGATCGGGGTGGGCATGGCGAATCGATACGTTGACGACCTGAGCTTTGAACCGCCGCAGAATTTCTGTCATCTGGCCGGAGAACTCGATGAGCCGGGAAACGGGTACAAAGTACTCCTGAAGTATGTAGGTCGACTTGTCACGAGATAAGGGCTCAAGCTCTGCAACATCATAATCTGCTTCGTCGTTCCGCCAAATGACCTTTGGTCGAAGATAGAGTATTGTTTCGTATATGTATTCACGCCGAAAATGGCCGAGCGGCACTTCGGTAATCGCCCACAGCATGTACTTTTCGGCCAGGTAAAGACTCCGGCCTTGCTTTCGCACCTTTCGATTGACGGGCTTGTCAGTCTCTCTCCAGCTAATCGCGCGGACCTTGTCAAAACCCGGGGGCACCATGTCGGCGTTGTGAAATACGACCGCTTCATCGTTTCGCACGGTTTGCCGAAAGAATTCCGGATAATCACTCAGCACCATTTTGCGGCTCAACCGCTCTATGCGGGAGTTGCTGGCGAGGTCAAGCGTGGCCTCGACGATGATCCCGAATGCGCCGTAGCCGCCGATTGCACCGTAGAAAATATCGGTGTTCTCTTCTGGCGATGCGGTGACTATTTCACCGTCATACAACATTATTCGAACCGAGCGAACACTCAGAATAACCGGCCCGAGGCCGACATACCTGCCGTGGCAATTCACGCTCAATGATCCGCCCACGGTGAAGCTTGAATACGTCTGCATCACTCTTACAGCAAGGCCAAAATCATCGGCAACCCGCTGAATGTCCTTCCAGCGCGCACCGCCCTGCACACGAACCGTGCGTGAGGTCGGATCCAGTTCGAGAATTTTATTCAGACCGCGCATATCGATATGCAAGGTTCCTGGCTGCGCGGTTTGGCCGCCCATCGAGTACCGTCCGCCCCCAATCGAGATCGGCTTGTCCGACATCCTGATGACTGCCAGCAGCTGATCTACGGACCCTGGCGCATAAACCTCGTCGACCTGGGTCAGGTTCAGTCGTGATACGTCGTTAATAGCGGTGGTGCTGGTTGGTCGCTCGTAGTTGTCCACAGCAACTGCCTGCTCAGCGTCGAGGCGAAGGCGCATGCGTTTTAGCGCCGGCAATCCGTAGCGGCTAACCGCTGCTTCCGGCCGCGACTCTGCCACACAATAGAAGCCGAAACGTTCGTAGAATCGAATTCCGCCTTCGTTAATTTCGGTGACATCGAGTTCGACGCACCGGTACCCTTCCTGTCTGGCTACGTGCACTACGTGCTTGAGAAACCCTTGACCGAGCCCTGCTCCGCGATGGCCACTGTTCACTGCGATGTTGTTAATGTAGTACGCATCAGGCGATGGCGGCATGACGTAGCCTGACAGCGCACGGTTCACTGAAACAAATAAATGTAGCCAACGCCGCAACGGCATCGCTCGCAGCATGTTAAGGGCGCCGGAGAATTCCTCAGCATCTAACTGCCCGGCGCTGTAGCCCAATTCCGCACCACATAGTCGATCGTTGACAATCAACAGCGTGACAAATCGGTAGCTAAAGTGCCCGTTTGGCCGGGCGATCAGCTTGGCGAGAGCATTTTCCGCCGCTGCCCGATCGCCAAACATAAAGTCCAGGAGCTCATGGGAGCTTTCGTAGATTAGTGGCGCGAGTTCTACCGCCTGTCTGGCACTGGCCGGCTCGAACCGGATATCGAGATCAGACTTGCTCATTATTTACCTGTATATATACAAACACTTGCTGACAAAGTTCCTCATGTTAATAGCAAACCTGCACCCTGGCCGTTTTGCAAAAGTCCGTTAAAGACCGTCGTAGTAGCGAAACTTACCCGACTTGGCAATCTTGCCTTCCAGCCTTATCGGCTGCGCATGGCCAGATAGCCAGATCGCAACTGTGACCTTGTCACCCGCAGATACGCACGACCGTTCAGGCGGTGGCCGATAGGGCCAAATAACTACTTTCACATTGTCGTTTCGATCGATGACATACGCGCATTGCACAACATCAATTTCGTTAATCTCCTCTGTAGATTTGACATGCAAATCAGGCACAAAAGCTTCACCACCAACGGAAATTTCAATCGAGCTGCCTTCCTTGTTCACTCGGTATTTGATCGGAATTGCTTCCCCGCTGAAGCGCTCGTACGCCATCGCAGGCTCGCCCAGTTCCAGGACTTCGTATTCATCCCCGGTGAAATAAACGTAGACATATTCCGCGGAACGGTGTGTACACGATCCGAGGAGCGCGCATGCAAGAATCAAGGCGATTAGTCGTGAGCTGTTTTCGACAGGTTTCTTCACTATTAAGACCAAGATAACTGGATCGGACACCCGGAGCGGTCAGTGGTTATTCTATCATTCAAGAGTAAAGCGCATCTCATGTCGAATCTTCCAAGTTCCACTTCGGGTCACTAGCGGTCCGTCGGTATTCTATCACCTGAATGGCTGCTTTGATCTTCGTCCGACATGACTGACGCCAAGCAGCGCCAACACTGGCAGGCGCGTTTCAATGACGCCACATAGAATAGTAGAAATAATCTACTACACTAACCAGGGATGGAGAAAATAATCGGTTGTTGTTGCACGAGTGTAGGGGAAAACACGATGTTCGAAGAACTACAAGAAAGACTGAGGCATCTTCTAGGTCGACGTTTCGCAAATGATTCCGGCGGCGGTGGCGGAAGCGACGGTGGCGGTGGCGGTGACGATGGGGGTGGTACACCCGAAACCGACTAGGCGAGACGTCGTTTGACTACTCGGTTTCAGGACCTGTGGAAGTGTGCGAACCGTTGAATGCGGGTACATAGACTGGCTACATGAATTCATGTCAGCAGACTATGCCAGCATATAACTAACGTCCAAGCGAATAACCAACTGCCAGATCAGAGCAACCAGTCCGAGCGCAATTCCTGCAGCTGTCATGTGGCCGCTGTCCCCCGAAGTATGCGCACGTATTCCAGTCGCGACAGCTACAATCGCAAGGATACCGCCCGTCGAAAAGAACAGCGCATACAAGCGCTTGTCTGTCACATGAAACATGCCGGGCGAGCCAATTGTTGACTCTTGCGCCGAATCGGTTGACTCATCTACAGCCGTCATTTCTGACGTATCCGGGTACAGATTCAATGTGTCCTCCAGCCACAAGGAGGCAGAGAACATCAGCACGAGCGCCAGGATTGCCGCTACACTAGAAAAGACAGGGAGTCGGAAATTTTTTTTCATCAGAAAATTCACTTTTCGACTACCAGATGTGGAGTTAGCGCGAAAAGTTTCAAGCCCGGGCGCTATTTTCGAACGACTGAATTCAGCCTGGAGCTTTCATTCGAACCTCTTAGCCGGAACCGACTACCGCTTGAATTCGCCGTCGAACGAGTGTTTGAAGTATCCAACCGAGCAGTCCCCCAATAATGCCGCCGAAAAACATGGCAAGCACCAGACGATGGGAAGATGACGGATTATCGAAAAGAAACCCGGCGACGATATCTTCCAGCCAATACAGGTAAATGAAGAGCGCTACGGAGAAGATACATGCCTGTGCGAATTTGTGGGAACGACCAGCTGCCTGCGAAATGGTCTGCAACTCTGTGTCACTGAGGTCCACAGCTTCGGGTAGTTTGGTCCGCGCCCACTTCGCATTTCTGTCCATCATGTATATTCTATCACTCGACAGGCGACCGCTTTTCGTTGGCCGTGTCGATCTACGCTCCGGTGTTTGAATTTATGCTGGTTTTCGCTTTTCTGGAATCAGCTCTTTAGCTATTGTGACTAATCTTTGTGAAACCACGATCAGGACAAAAGGTGTAATTATTATCACTATTTTTTTCCTTGCCGAGTCCAATTACCCATCGAAAAGTTAGGCAATGATCCGGTCCATCAAGTTCTATGATTTCGATTCTTGTTGGTGTGCGTGAGGCATAACTGCGCACTTCACCTTGCTTCCAGTAACCAAGTGGGAACTTACTCCCTAATCCACTATAAGTTCTGGCGCCCCACCGGTTTCGCTTGTCATAAATTCTCACCAGTCCATCTCTTGAATTATTAATTGTGAAAAATGATTCAACTTTTCCCTGACGTCTGGTACTAAATGTTCTGCGATAGTAGGAAACTTCATTGCCAGCCCATTCGATTTTGGTGTTATTCGTTTCTGTTTTGAAAGGGCCCGTAATGTAATAATTGTCGCATGGTTTTCCACTGAAAGAGGCGCAGGCGGAGGTAGAAACCTCTTTTAGTATTAGTTCACGTTTCCCATCCCATTCTCCTCCCGTAAAAAGTTCAACAGGAATGAATCTCTCTTTTGTTGAGCTATCATAAGCTTTGTCCCAAAAAGACTTTTCTTCTGTAGTCAATCTGGCACAAGCAAAAATTGATACACATAAAAAAGTTACGAAAAATATATTCGAATAATGTTTCATGATCATAGTTTCTCTAGCATAACGGTTAGTATCGAGCATTTCGTCTATGTAATTACTCGAATCGATTTAATCGAGTAGTTTCAAATTTCTCCACCCCGAAAACATGTTCAACTCAAAAACAAGAGGAGACCTGACTTTAACGACCCTTTGAGCATCACGATAGCCGCTTTGTGAATCGGCAAATGCCAAATTGAAGCCGTATAAGCTAATTGCCTAGTATTGGATGTCCGCGCAGACCAATAGGTTTATTGTGGTAACGAAATTGGCTTAGAACTGACCGGCTGCTTTGGGTTGACGTTACCCCCGGATTAGCTCCGGTCGTTCACTAGGTTTTTCCATCTTACGCTACCTTCTTGGCGAAGACAGCGGGTGGTTGATAGTTCAAAGAACTGTGTGGTCGTTCTTCGTTGTAGTGATGCCTCCATTGCTTGATGACAGTTCGTGCGTGGGCGAGCGACTTGAACCAGTGTTGGTTCAGACAGCCTTCCCGGAAAC
>JAJFKU010000038.1 GCA_021773035.1 Woeseiaceae bacterium | reverse complement strand
GGGACTCGCCGTTCTCCCATCGGTCCCAGACCTCTTCCTTCTCTGGCTGCGTAAAATATCTTCTCGCTCTCTGCTTCATTATCAACACCTCCTGCTCTAGTGGTAGAGTCTAGGTGTTGCATCGACCGGTTGAAATCGCAGTCGGTAGTGGCTTTAAATATTGTATCACCTCACTTCTGCTAGATGACCAGTTCCTGACGGACCATCATACTAGTCACACGTAGCTGGCGTTTGTGGAGAGAAGCCGCTTATGGCCGCTGGCATCCTGTGTGGTGGTAGAATGGTGATTGGCTGCTACGTTGCGCTAGTCGGATATTACTATCTAAATAGAGAGGCCTTATAGAGATGCCTTGGAGTCAGGCATATGAGTACAGCGTACTTTATTGTTCTCGACAGTGAAGAACCAGGTTTCGATACGTTCGTAGATGGAAAGATGCTAACCAGGCAAATAAGAGCAGTTAACAAAGTCGCACGTAGTCTTGGTCTAAAGCAGTTCGAAGATTACGCGGTCCAGGATCTAAGTGACTTCGGAGGACCGAAATTGGGACCGGAGTGGTTTGACGCGTCGGATGGAAAAAACTGTGCGTCAAGGATTCAGCAATATCTGCAAGAAAATCCGAATACCGTAAAAGACGTCGATGCCGTAGCTGCAGATCTGGCAGACTACGTCAACGTATTCGAAGAGGCGGACAAGCGCGGGCTGAAGTGGCACCTTGAACTCGATTTCTGAAGCAAATTTGGCGTCGAACCGCACTTTACCGAGTTGTTTCTTCCTGTGTTCCCCAAACCTGGAACTGTTTTAGGGCTCAGTTTTGTCTGTAAAAACCAACTACCGACCTGATATTCAGGGACTTCGAGCGCTCGCCGTCACGCTGGTTGTCCTTGCGCATACCAAGGTTCCGGGCTTTGCCGGCGGCTTTATCGGCGTCGATGTTTTTTTCGTGCTTTCCGGGTACCTGATTACCGGTCTTCTTCTGGACGAACGGATCTCAACCGGCTCGATCGGTTACGGCCGGTTTCTGGCAAGGCGACTGCGGCGTTTACTACCGGCGCTTCTCGTGATGTTGGTTTCAGTGCTGGTGATAGCGTCATTACTGCTGTCTGCATACGAGACCCGAATGCAGAGTGGATCGTTCCTGTTCTCTGCGACATGGACGAGCAACCTGTTTTTCGCCTTTGTTGACCGCGACTACTTTTCCGCGCTGCAATCTGAGGACCTGTTTCTTCATACATGGTCGCTCGGCGTAGAGGAACAGTTTTACATTGTCTGGCCCTGGCTGTTGTCACTGACGTGCCTGTTCGCGGCCACCCGCAACCGTCCCAATAATTTGCGAACCGTGTTATTGGCGGCGCTCGCGTCGATCTTTGTCCTCAGCCTGCTGCTGTGCCTGTACTGGTCGGCGACTCAGCCTTTGCTCTCGTTCTACATGATGCCCGCCAGAGGCTGGCAGTTCGCGCTTGGCGCGAGCGTATACGTTTGGTTTCTGGGTACCAATCGAGTACCCACTGGCAGGACCCCGATGGGCATCATCGGTGTCGTTCTGATTCTGGGCAGCGCCAGCCTGCTGAGTCCGGACACCAACTACCCGGGCTATTTCGCGATTCTTCCATCAGTTGGGGCTGCACTGCTGATCGCAGCCGGGGTGGGTACGTCGACCGGTGGCATGAGCGCGCTGCTCGCGTCCAAACCGTTCGTATGGCTCGGCGATCGTTCATACTCTCTGTATTTATGGCATTGGCCCTTGATCATACTGGGCAACTCGCTTGGTATATCGAGTAGTGGCTTCGGCATAGCGGGAATAATCGTTATCTCGATTTTCCTCGCCATTCTCAGCTACCGATATGTCGAACTTCCCTACTGGAAAGGATCATTAAGCACTGCGACGCCGCTTCGTACGCTTGCGCTTTCGATTACTGCGGTAGTCGCGGTTGTTGGCGTTTCGGAAGGGCTGAAGCGGGGGGTGTACTCCGCAACACCTGCAGCGACGTTTGCGGAAAACTACGATCCTCGGTGGGATGCGTCACCGGCCGTCTATACCAAAGGACTGAACTGCGATACCGGGCACTTCAGTGCCCAGGTGATACCTTGCGCCATAGGCGCCAGGGAAGGGGAAAAACTTGCGGTACTACTCGGCGACAGTATTGGCGCACAGTGGTCGACGTTGGTTACCAGCATTTTTCCGGCGCCGGACTGGCAGGTCCTCGTACTGACGAAGTCAGCCTGCGCGATGGTCGATGAAGATTACTTTTATGACAAGGTCGGCGCGAACTACGATGTCTGCACTGAATGGCGGAATACCGCGCTCGAGTACATTGCTGCGATCAACCCCGATGTAGTCATAGTCGGTAGTGGCTCGTATTATGATTTCTCCCCGTCGCAGTGGCTCGATGGCAGCGCCCGGGTGTTGTCCGATTTATCTGCGGCCGCGGATCAGGTCGTCGTGATTCCCGGCATACCGGAACTAACTTTTGACGGTCCAAGTTGTCTCGAAGAGCCGTACCGGTTCTCGTTTCGATTGCGGGGTGGTATGCGTGAGTGTGAAGAAGGCCGTTTCGACAGCACCAGCGAGGAAGTGGCGACGTATCTTCGACAAGCGACGGCAGGTATCGAAAATACACACGTGCTTGAGTTTGTTGACCTCGTTTGTCCCAACAACAGGTGCGCGGCAAGTACTGAGAACGGAATCGTTGTTTTCAGAGACGCGTCACACCTGACGATGACTTTTGTGAATGCGCAGGTGGGCGAGGCGCGAAGACGGCTTCTCGCGATGGGGGTCCGGGGCATGTAAGGACGCGCCACTCGAGGTGCAAATATGCGATTGTCGCTAAATTGTGTGTGGTGATTCTCGTTCGTCTACGAGGGAGTAACCGAATTTCTCAGCTGTATCCGACACGATTCCGGAAACGATCTTGACGTCCGCTGAACTGAGGTTCTCTCGCCACCGGCCAACTCGCACTTTGTGATCTGGCCGTGAATAACTCCGCGAAGTGAGCGCCTCGACGAACTGTTCGTCGTTAGTGTCTCTGACTCTTCTTGCCCATTTGCCGATCGTTGTGTTGTGCTCGTGTGCGTCGATTCCGATTTCTACGCAGATATTTTTCGCGAATTTGGCAGGAGATCGAATCATGTCCTCGAATCGAACCAAACAAACGGATTCCGGCATGGAATCGAATCCGTGGCAATTGATGTGCGCCCAGTGATGAGCGCACTGCTCAAGTATCGGGCTGCTCACCCAATCTGACCAGTCTGGCGGACGCGGGTGGTGCCCCCAGTTTTTCCGGATACCAACACGGAGTGAGCAAACCGCATCCAGCGGGTGACGAACTATCCAGAAAATCTTCGTGGTCGGGTGCCTCGTTAGCAACGTCTTGAGTGGAAAAGACAGACCCGCGTCCGGTGGGAATCCATCAGACTCTCTCGGTACCTTTGCGGCCCGGTTCGCTCCGAATCTGGCCAACATATCGGAAAAATCCGGCTCGCTCTGGTATTCGTACGATGCGAGTTGCTGAAACATCTCGCCAAATATTGATGTTCCGCTTCGGCCACACCCCAAAATCAGGACAGGTGGATTCTTGACTGCGTTCTTCACCAGTTTGATTGTGCAGCCTTTTTGCTTACTGCGCGTCGATACTCTCGCCAGTCATACCCTTGCTGTCCGGACCGAGCAGGTAGATGTAAGACGGGAGTATTTCTTCAGGCGTCTTCAACGCATCGCGATCTTCGGCGGGAAAGGCGGCGAGACGCATCTTTGTTCGTGTCGCACCCGGGTTGATGCAGTTGGAACGCAATACCGTGTCGCGATGCTCGTCCGCAAGGGTCTGGGACAGGCTCTCTGTCGCAAACTTGGAAGCCGAATAGGCGCCCCAGAATGCTCTGCCGGTGCGACCAACGCCGCTGCTGGTGAAAATGACGGAGGCGTCGTCCGACTTCTTCAGTAATGGCAGTAAAACCTGGGTGAGTGCGAACGTCGCCGTCACGTTGACATGCATGACCTTTTGCCACAACACAGCGTCGTACTGTTCGATAGTGAAGAGTTCGCCCAGGATGCTGGCGTTGTGCACCAGGCCATCGAGGTGGCCGAATTCGTCAGCAATGCTGTTCGCCAGTGAGGTATAGCCCTCGGCGTTTGCCGACTCGAGATCGAGTACGGCGATGGATGGCCGCTTTGCTCCTTCGAGTGCTTCGATGTCGTCGTAGACCTTTTCGAGTTTCTTCGAGTTGCGGCCGTGTAGAATAACCTGTGCGCCACAACGCGCGGCTTCGAGGGCCAGTGCTTTACCGATGCCGTCGCTGGCGCCGGTAATGAGTATGATGCGATCGTTTAATACATCGTCTGCGTAACGGTATGCACGTGCGTCCTGGTTCAAGAATCGTTTCCTTCAATCATGGTGCGTGGAACCGGCTCCAGTGTCTCTAGCTTTTCCAGTTCTTTCTTGGTGTGTATACCAAGCTCGACAAATTTTCGGGCGCCGGGCAGTACGCTGCGTTCCAGCGAACCCACGGCCCGGTTGTAGTTGTCGACACTGCTGGCTAATTGCCGGCCGACTTTGTTCATGTGTGTTACAAAGGTCGAAAGACGGCCGTATAAATCTTCCGCCAGAACACGAATTTCCTTTGCGTTGTCGGCGAGAGATAATTGTCGCCAGCCATAGGCAACGGCCTTAAGCAACGCAACGAAACTGGTCGGTGTCGCAAGAATGATCTGTTGCGACAAGGCATATTCGATGAGGTCCGGTTCTTCGTTCAGCGCGGCACTCAGGAACTGGTCTCCGGGTATAAACAGGATAACGAACTCGGGACTTTCCTCGAACTGGTTCCAGTAGGACTTGGAAGCCAGCGCACGTATGTGCCCGCGAACGTTCTTGGCGTGTCGTTCCAGGCCGAGCTTGCGCTGCGCATCGTCCGGCGCTTCTGCCGCCGTCAGGTAAGCGTCGAGCGGCGTCTTCACATCGACGACGAGTTCTCGCTGATCCGGCATGCGAACGATCATGTCCGGCCGGAATACCTTGCCGTCTGTTTCGGTATGCACCTGTTCGACGAAGTCACAGTGTTCGACCATGCCCGCAAGCTCCACCAGCCGCCTGAGCGTAATCTCGCCCCAGCGGCCACGAACCTCGGGCCGCCGCAGTGCGTTCACCAGGTTCTGGGTTTCCTGCCGCAGCGAGGTCTGACTGAGCTGCATGGCTTCGAGCTGATGTTTGATGCCGCCGTAGGCTTCGCTGCGCGACTTCTCCAACTCGGCAATTTGTTTTTGCGATGCCACGAGCGCGTCGCTGATCGGTTTGACCAGCGCTTCAACTGCCTTTTCGCGTTCCGAGAGTT
The DNA here is from genome assembly GCA_021773035.1 of Woeseiaceae bacterium. Taxonomy (GTDB): domain Bacteria; phylum Pseudomonadota; class Gammaproteobacteria; order Steroidobacterales; family Woeseiaceae; genus UBA1847. The sequence continues at coordinate 198,801 of JAJFKU010000038.1, read as the reverse complement.
CGCTCTTGGCTTTTTCCTGTTGGGTTTCGAGTTTTTGCTCGGCCAGTTTGAGAAACGTATCGCTGTTCGCCTGCAGCGACTGGTTCGAAAGTTCAGCGAAGGTTTGCGTGAGTTTCGCGTTGGCCAGCTCGAAAGCGGACTCGCGTTCCTCGATCATGCGCTTGTTGCGGCTCCTGCCGATCAACCAGGTAAGCAGCACGCCGAGCAACAAGCCGGCGGCCGCGGCGGGCAGGGCGATCATCAGGTAAGCGGGATCAAGCGTGAACGCGTTCATCAGGCGTCAAGATTAACCGCTTTCAGGACGATTTGCGCCAGTTCTTCGGCGCTGCTTGCGATAACGTCAGCATCCCATTCCCGCGGATCGTCTTCTGCCGTGATGTAGCCGAAGCCGGCGGCAATCGTTGCCGTGCCCGCGCGACGACCGGCCTGAATATCGCGTTCGGCATCGCCAACGTAGATGCAATTCGCCGGATCTACGCCGGCGACATCGCAGGCAAGCAGCAGCGGCGCCGGATCGGGTTTTCTTACGGACAGAGTATCGCCACTGATCGTTGAAACCGATCGTTCGGCCAGTCCCAGCGCGGTCAGCAATGGCCGCGTGAGTTGCTCCGGCTTGTTGGTGACAATACCCCAGGGGCAAGCAAGATCGTCCAGCTGGTCGAGCAACTCGTCGAGGCCCTCGAAAACGCGGGACTCGACGCAGATCATTTCCGAGTAACGCTCCAGGTATTGCTGGTGCATGTCGCCACCGAATTCGAACTCGGTGCCCGGAAACCCCAGTGTCAGCAGTCCGATAGCGCCATTCGATACATAGGACCGTCCGAGTTCGTAGGCGACCGGGTCGAAACCGTGCTCCTGCTGCAACTGCTGTAACACGGCAACCATATCCGGGGCCGTATCGACCAGGGTTCCGTCAAGGTCGAAGAAAACCGCGTTGTACTCGGTGCCGTTGAGCTCAGTCACGTCGAAAGTACATCAGGTAATTGACGTCGAGACTTTCACCGAGCGAATAGTCTTTGGTAAAGGGGTTGTATTGCATGCCAATACTGTCCTTGTGCACGAGGCCGGCGTGTCGTGCCCACGCTCCGAGTTCCGAGGGGCGAATAAACTTCTCGTAGTCATGTGTTCCTGCGGGCAATAGCTTGAGCACGTATTCCGCGCCGACAATGGCGAAGGCGAACGACTTGGGATTGCGATTGATCGTCGCGAAAAAAATGTGGCCGCCGGGTTTCACCAGCTGTGTACAGGATTCGACGGTCCGGGCAGGGTCGGGCACGTGTTCTAGCATCTCAAGGCAGGTCACGACGTCGAAGCTGCCAGCCTCCGTTGCGACCAGTTCCTCGGCCGTCATGTGCCGGTAGTCCACTTCTATATCCGATTCGTGCTGGTGCAGGCGGGCGACAGCCAGCGGTGCCTCGGCCATATCGATGCCGGTGACCGTCGCCCCGGCGGCCGCCATGGATTCCGCCAGAATGCCGCCACCGCAGCCGATGTCGACAACCTTGCTGCCGGAGAGCTGCGCGTGCCGACGTATCCAGTCCAGCCGCAGCGGATTGATTTCATGTAAGGGACCGAACTCGCCGTCCGGGTCCCACCAGCGCGACGCCAGCGCATCGAACTTTGCGACCTCGGCCGGATCGACATTGTCTCTGACGCTATTCATTGTTGCTGCCTGTGTGTTTTGAAGTCGTGAGTCGATCACGCCATTCGTTGCTGCGTTTGAGCAGCTTGTCCGTATCGATGTGCACCAGTTTACCGTTGTCCAGCAAGTGTTTTCCGGCAATCCAGACATCGCTTACCTGATCGGCCCTGGCGGAATAGACGAGCTGCGACCCGGGGTCGTACAACGGTTGATTGTTCAGTCCACTGAGATCGACGCAGGTCAGGTCGGCCCACTTGGCCTTCTCGATACTGCCGATTTCATCGGCCAGCCCCAGCGCGGCGGCGCCATTGAGCGTTGCCATTCGCAGCGCCTCGCTGGCCGACACGGCGGCGGCGTCGGCGGCAGTCGCCTTCGCCAGCAGCGCGGCCATGCGCATTTCAGACAGCATATCCAGCGCGTTGTTACTGGCGGCACCGTCTGTCCCGATTGCGACATTGATGCCGGCGCTGCGATATTTCTCGATGGGTGCTATGCCGCTCGCCAGTTTCAGGTTGGAGCGCGGGCAATGGGCGATGTTGACGCCGGACTCAGCGAAGATCTCGATTTCCGCGTCACTCATGTGCACGGCATGGACCGCCAGCAGCGAAGCGTTGACAAGGCCGAGTTCGTGCAGCCGGTCGAACGGTCGCCGACCGGACTGCTGCAGCGCGGCAGTCACCTCGGCGGCCGATTCATGCAGGTGTATCTGCGTTCTGACGTCCAGTTGATCGGCAAGTACCCGCAGTTCGAGAAACGACTCGTCCGATAAGGCTGAGGTCGAATGCGGTGCAAAGCAGGTCGATATCAGAGCGTGGTCGGCATAGGGGTCGTGAACCAGGTCGCTGGCCTTGTTGAGGTACTCGCTGATATCGGCAGCCCACGCGGTCGGGAATTCGATGATCGGCGTACCGATCATTGCCCGCATATGCAGGTCCACGGCTGTCTCAGCGACGATTTCCGGGAAGAAATACTGGTCGCTGAAGCAGGTCGTACCGCCGCGTATCATCTCCGCTATGGCCAGTTCAGTGCCGTCCCGAACCAGTTCCGCGCTCATCCAGCGTGTTTCCGCCGGCCAGATCGCTTTTCGTAACCAGTCCTCCAGCGGCAGATCGTCGGCGAAACCCCGCATCAGCGTCATCGCGGCATGCGTATGGGCGTTGACGAAACCCGGAATCAGCAGGTGATCGGGTTTCTCGATAAAGACACTGGGCTGGTACTCTCGCCGTGCGTCCGCAAGTGGTAACAGGTCGCTGATTCGGCCATCGTTCACCACCACGGCGTGCTCGTGAAGAAGCAAGTTCGCGGGTTCAACGGGGATGCACCACCGAGGCGCGATTAGGGTGTCGCAATGCTGCATAGTCGGGGGAGTATACGCGTCGCTGGGGGCAGTTCCAGTGGCGTTTTAAATATGGCTGGAAGGGGCTAAAACACTGCTGTTTCAGGCCCTTGTGTGGTATTATTCTGAGCCTTACCCGGCCGCTCAACATGGGTCGAAACAAGCACGGCTCAAACACGAATTTTATTCGCTTGATTTCCAGCAAAACCGGCTTTGAACCCGCTCCTATGGACCGGGCTCGTGCTGGAGATTTGGGTGGAAAAAGCAGGGAATTAGGAAAATATGGCTGAAGTTGCCCAGGAATTGCTGACCATAAGTCTCGAAGAGGAGATGCAGCAGTCCTATCTGGATTATGCGATGAGCGTCATCGTCGGGCGCGCTCTGCCCGATGTTCGTGACGGGCTGAAGCCCGTGCATCGCCGTGTTCTGCATGCTATGCGTGAACTCGGTAATGACTTCAACAAACCCTATAAAAAATCCGCTCGGGTGGTCGGTGACGTCATCGGTAAATACCATCCGCATGGCGATTCCGCGGTTTACGATACGATTGTTCGCATGGCGCAGCCTTTTTCGATGCGCTACATGCTGGTTGACGGGCAGGGCAACTTCGGCTCCGTCGACGGCGATTCTCCCGCTGCCATGCGTTATACGGAAGTTCGCATGGCGAAGATTGCGCATGAGTTGCTGGCGGACATCGAAAAGGAAACGGTCGATTTCGTCGAGAATTACGACGGTTCCGAGAGCGAGCCGTCCGTTATGCCAACGCGGCTGCCGAATCTGCTGATCAACGGCTCGTCCGGTATCGCCGTCGGTATGGCGACCAACATCCCGCCGCACAATCTGATCGAAGTCATCAATGCCTGTATGGCATTGATTGAGGATCCGGCTATCGATGTACCGGGACTGATGGAACACATTCCAGGGCCGGATTTTCCGACTGCCGGCATCATCAACGGCGCCCAGGGTATTTATTCGGCGTATAAAACAGGTCGTGGCCGCGTGCATATTCGCGCCAGAACCAGCGTTGAAGCCGTCAACGCCCGCGGCAAGGAAGCGATCATCGTCACCGAGCTGCCGTTTCAGGTCAATAAAGCCCGTCTGATCGAAAAGATTGCCGACCTGGTACGTGAAAAGCGTATCGAGGGTATTAGCGAGCTGCGTGACGAATCCGATAAGGACGGCATGCGTATCGTCATTGAGCTCAAGACCGGCGAAGTGACCGATGTTGTATTGAATAACCTCTACAAGCAGACGGCGATGCAGAGCGTCTTTGGCATCAATATGGTCGCGCTGCATGAGGGTCAGCCAAAGCTCCTGAACCTGAAGCAGATTCTTGAGGCGTTCCTCTCGCACCGTCGTGAGGTTGTTACTCGTAGAACAATTTTCGACCTGCGCAAGGCCCGTGACAGGGCGCATGTCCTCGAAGGACAAACGGTGGCGCTGGCGAATATCGATGAAGTCATTGCGCTGATCAAAGCGTCGGCATCGCCGGCGGAGGCGAAGAGTGGATTGATGGCGCGCGACTGGGCGCCGGGTGCTGTCACGGAGATGCTCGAGCGTGCCGGTGACATGGATACCCGCCCGGATGGCTTCGAGGCTTTGTCGGGGTTGACCGACGGTAGATACCGTCTTTCTGCGGTCCAGGCACAGGCCATTCTCGATCTCAGGCTGCATCGTTTGACGGGCCTGGAACAAGATAAAATAATCAAGGAATACAAAGAGATATTAGAGAAAATTAAAGAATTTTCTAATATCCTTGCGGATCCCGATCTGCTGTTGAAAGTCATCAAGACTGAGCTGCTGGAAGTGCAGACGGCCTACGGCGACGAACGTCGTACGGAAATAGTTCAGGACCATTCCGACCTGAGTGTCGAGGACCTGATTCCCGAAGAAGAAGTCGTGGTCACGCTGTCGCACGGTGGTTATGCGAAAGCGCAGCCTATCGAGTCGTATCAGGCGCAGAAGCGTGGCGGCCGCGGTCGCTCGGCCACGAAGGTAAAGGACGAGGATTTCGTCGACAACCTGTTTGTGGCGAACACGCACGACACTATTTTGTGCTTCTCAAGTCGCGGCAAGATGTACTGGCTGAAAGTGTTCCAGGTACCGCAGGCCAGTCGTGGTTCGCGTGGCAAGCCGATCGTCAATCTGCTGCCGCTCGAGGAAGGCGAACGCATCAACGCCGTGTTACCGATAAGAGAGTACGAAGAAGGCCACTTCGTATTTATGGCGACGTCTGCCGGTACGGTTAAGAAAACGCCGCTAACTCAATTCTCACGTCCCCGCGCCAACGGCATCATCGCCATTGACCTCAGGGGCGACGACAGGCTTGTGAACGTCGCGATCACGGACGGTGAGGCGGACGTGCTGCTGGTAGCAAGTCACGGCAAGTCGATTCGCTTTAAGGAAGCGGACGTCAGGCCGATGGGACGCGGCGCCGCCGGTGTGCGTGGCATCAGGTTGCCGGCGGGACATGAAGTCATTGCGCTTTCTATTCTCAGTGACGGGGTGGTGCTTACGGCCACCGAAAACGGCTACGGTAAACGTACGCCGGTTGACGATTTCCCGGTTCAGGGGCGTGGCGGGCAAGGGGTGATCGCGATTCAGACCTCGGATCGCAATGGCAGAACGGTTGGCGCGTTGCAGGTAGCCGATGAAGACGAAGTCATGCTGATCAGCTCCAACGGCACCCTTGTGCGCACCGGCGTTGACGATATCTCGATAATGGGACGCAACACTCAGGGCGTGCGTCTGATCCGGGTCGGGAGCGAACAGCGGTTGGTTGGCCTGGCGAGAATCGAGGCAATCGAAGACGAAGAGTAGCAATGCACTAAAACGGTGCGCCTTATTCACGAGTGGACTGTTGTTATCGCTATATTTAGTAGTGCAATTGCTATCCCAAACCGTGACAATACGCGGCCTGACTTAACCCCAATACTCTGAAGGACCTCAGCGACATGTCGCGCGTTTTCAATTTCAGTGCCGGCCCGGCAGCTCTGCCCCTCGAAGTACTAGAACAAATACAAGACGATATTCCGGACTGGCAAGGTACGGGAATGTCCGTCATGGAATGCAGTCATCGCGGCAAGGAGTTTGTCGAACTGGCTGCGCGCGCCGAGGCTAATCTGCGCAAGCTGCTGTCTATTCCGGACGACTACAGTGTGCTGTTCCCGCAGGGTGGGGCCACGATGCAAATGGCGATGGCACCACTGAATCTTGCCGCAGCGGGTGATCGCGCCGACTACGTTGTTACCGGTAGCTGGGGCAAGAAGGCGGCCGGTGAAGCGGCTAAGTTCTGCGATGTAAACATCGCGGCCGATGCCTCCGACAGGAAGTTCACCTACATTCCGGAGGAATCGAGCTGGAGTCGCAGCGACAACGCGGCGTACCTGCATTACACGCCGAACGAGACCATCGCCGGCGTCGAGTTCCACTTCATACCGGGCGGAGACGCGCCGTTAGTCGCGGATATGTCCAGTACGATTCTTTCGCGGCCTGTCGATGTCGGCAGATTCGGGGTCATTTACGCAGGTGCCCAGAAGAATATCGGTCCGGCTGGTATTACCGTGGTCATCGTTAAGAACGAATTGCTGGATCGCGCGCGGAACGACAATCCACACCTGATGACCTGGAAGTCCTACGCCGACTCCGACTCCATGACCAACACACCGCCTACTTTCGCCTGGTACGTCGCTGACCTGGTGTTCCGGTGGCTACTGGAAAAAGGTGGTGTGGAGGCAATGGCTGAAGTCAACGCACGCAAGGCGAACAAGCTCTACGCGGCTATCGACCGTCTGGATTTCTATTCCAACCCGGTGGCGAAAGACTGCCGTTCATGGATGAATGTACCGTTCATTCTTGCGGATGATTCTCTGGACGCGAGCTTTCTCAAAAAAAGCAAAGCAGCGGGACTGACGAACCTTAAAGGCCACCGCTCGGTTGGCGGAATGCGCGCATCGATTTACAACGCGGTACCGGAAGCGGCGGTCGATGCATTGATCGACTTCATGGTCGAATTCGAAAAAACTCACGGATAGTATCCAATGTTCAAAGTACTGACACTCAACAACATCGCCGTCGAAGGGCTGCGCCGCTTGCCGCGCGAGCGCTACGAGGTTGCCAGCGAAATTTCCGGGCCCGATGCCATACTGGTGCGATCGCAGAATCTGCACGATATGGACCTGCCCGACAGCGTTGTGGCCATTGGACGGGCCGGCGCCGGTACCAACAATATTCCGATCGATGCCATGAGCGCGCGCGGAGTGCCGGTTTTTAACGCGCCGGGCGCGAACGCGAACGCGGTTAAGGAACTGGCGATTGCCGGTATGTTGATCGGGGCACGTAACCTGTGTCGCGCCAGCGAGTACGTAGCTGCGTTGCAGGAAACCGGTGACGCGTTGAACAAGGCCGTCGAGGCAGGTAAGAAACAGTTTGTCGGCTTCGAGTTGCCGGGCAAGACGCTCGCGGTCCTGGGGCTTGGCGCGATTGGCGTCGAAGTTGCGAACGCGGCACTGGCCTTGGGCATGAAGGTAGTTGGCTTCGATCCGGGGATTACGGTTCGCAACGCCTGGCAGCTATCGTCCGGTGTCGAGCATGTGGATACGCTGGACCAGTTGTTTCAGAAGGCGGATTTCGTTTCCGTACACGTACCGCTCATCGATGCGACGCGCAATATTGTTAACGCCGATCGTGTCGCCCTGATGAACGCAGGGGGCATCATCGTGAATTTCGCTCGCGGTGGCGTTGTTGATAATGCCGCGGTGATTGCAGCCCTGGACAGCGGCGGCCTGCATGCCTTCGTCAGCGATTTTCCGACGCCGGAACTCATCGCTCATCCGAAAGTTGTGGCTTTGCCGCACCTGGGCGCGTCCACGGCGGAAGCCGAAGAGAACTGCGCCGTCATGGTCGCCGAGAACGTGAAGGACTACCTTGAAAACGGCAACATTCGATACTCAGTGAACTTTCCGGAGAGCCGCCTGCCACGCCTGGACTCCTGGCGGATTACGCTGGCGAATGCCAACGTGCCGAATATGGTGGGCCAGGTTTCGACCTGCATCGCGAACGCCGGTTTGAATATCGAGGACCTGCTCAACAAGTCCATCGGTGATCTCGCCTATACGATCGTTGACGTGAATGATGAACCCACGCCAGAGTTGCTCGCGCAGATCGGCGCTATCGAGGGCGTTCTGACGTTGCGAAATCTCGGTAAGCCTGTATAACCTCAAGATTCCATTGAGTTTTCGGAGCAGGTAAGCAATGGCAGGCAAGGGCAAAGACGCACAGCCCCTGGATCTCGCGAAGATTCGTGAACAGATCAATGATATCGACGAGCGCCTGCAGGCGCTCATCAATCAACGCGCGACAATCGCGCAGCAGGTTGGGGTCGCCAAGGGTCAGCTTAAATCGGCGGTCGATTATTATCGCCCGGAGCGCGAGGCGGAAGTACTTCGCGGTGTGCTTGAGCGTAATGAAGGCCCCATGCGTGACGAAGAGATGTTGCGCCTGTTTCGCGAAATCATGTCTGCCTGCCTGGCGCAGCAGGAGCCCCTGAAGATCGGTTTTCTGGGGCCCGAAGGAACCTTTACGCAGACTGCTGTCTTCAAGCACTTCGGCCATTCGGTGCGTGCTCTGCCATTTCATACGATCGACGAAGTCTTCCAGGAAGTCGAGTCCAGTGCTGCGGACTTCGGTGTTGTACCCATCGAGAACTCGACCGAAGGGTCGGTCAACAACACCCTGGATATGTTCCTGACTTCGCCGCTGAAGATTGCCGGAGAGATCGAGCTCAGGATCGAGCAGCACCTGATGGCCACGTTTCCGGGCCTTGAGAATATCGAACGAATTTGCGCGCATGAACAGTCGCTCGCGCAATGTCGCGGCTGGATACGCGAGTATCTGCCACATGTCGAGCTCATAGGTGTGTCCAGCAATGCCGTCGGCGCGCGACGAGCGCGCGACGAAGACGGGACCGCGGCAATCGGTCCCGAAGTTGCTGCGGATGTCTATGAGTTATCGATCATGGTCAATAATATAGAGGATCGCGCCGACAATGCGACGCGTTTTCTCGTTGTCGGTCGCGACCTGCTCACGTCGAGCGGGGATGATAAGACCACGTTGATGGTATCGACCAGCGACACGGCCGGCGGCGCCGGAATTCTGCACAGCCTGCTGCAGCCGCTGGCTGAACACGGTATCAACATGGTTCGCATTGAGTCGCGCCCGTCGCGGCGTAAGAACTGGGATTACGTGTTTTTCTTCGATATCGAGGGGCATGCAGAGGATTCGCATGTTGCGAAAGCGCTTGCGAAGCTTGAGGAAACCAGTTCCTTGTTCAGAGTGCTGGGCGCGTATCCGAAAGCGGTTGGTTGATCAGTCTTAAGTCGATGCACTTCAGAATCACTCCATCAGCAGTTCGGGAAGCATCGCTTGGCGTCCCTGGCGACAAGTCGATTTCTCATCGAGCTTTAATGCTTGGAAGTATCGCCGAAGGACGCACCGACGTCAGCGGCTTTCTGGCCGGCGAAGATTGCCTCGCGACCTTGTCCGCAATGCGCCTGCTCGGCGTCGATATTCAGCAGGCAAGTCCGACCGAGATGTCCATCGCCGGTGTTGGCTTGAGAGGTCTTCAGGCACCACGGGCGGAACTCGATCTTGGTAATTCGGGGACGGCGATGCGCCTGATGGCCGGTCTGTTGTCCGGGCAGCCGTTTGCGAGTGTGTTGACCGGGGACGAATCACTTACCGGGCGGCCTATGGGGCGGATCATCGGACCGCTTTCGCAGATGGGCGCTACGATCGACAGCCGCGACGGCAAACCGCCGTTATCGATTCGGGGCTCGGGCGAGTTGCAGCCGTTAACCTATACGTTACCGATGGCCAGTGCACAGGTGAAGTCGGCGATTCTGCTGGCTGGTCTATACGCGAACGGGACGAGTTCGGTAACGGAGCCTGCAGTTACCCGCGATCACACGGAGCGCATGCTGACCACAATGGGCGTGACGGTGAGCGCCGCCTCAGGGACAGTCGCCCTCAGGGGTGGTCAGACGCTGCATGGCCGGGATGTTGCGGTGCCTGCGGACCTGTCGTCGGCCGCGTTCGTCATGCTGGCCGCGGTGCTGGCGGAAAACGCCGACATCAGGATCGAAAACGTCGGTGTCAATCCGACCCGGACCGGCGTCATTGACATATTGCAGGGTATGGGAGCAGATATTCGCCTCGAGAATCGTGGCCTGCTTGGCAAAGAACCGGTTGCCGATATTCGGGTGCGCTCCTCGCGGCTCAGCGGCGGCGCGGTGGATGCCGACCTTGTGTCGCTGGCGATCGACGAATTTCCGGTGCTGTTCGTGGCGGCGGCCGCAGCCACCGGCAGGACTGTGTTTTCGGGAATCGGCGAGCTGCGCGTTAAAGAGAGTGACAGAATCGCCGCAATGGCCGCTGGCATGCGAATTCTCGGTATCCGTGTCGATGAAACAGACGATGGCGCCGTCGTGCATGGCGGGCGCTTTAGCGGCGGCACCGTGCAAAGCCATGGCGATCACCGGGTGGCGATGTCGCTCGCGATGGCGGGGACGGTGGCGTCCGACGAGGTTATCGTCGAGGACGTCGAGGCGGTCGATACCTCGTTTCCGGGATTTTGCGACTCCATGGCTTCCATCGGTGTCGAAATCAGCGCGCTGGAGGATAACTAGTGTGGCCGTGCCGGTGATTGCAATTGACGGGCCCAGCGGGTCCGGCAAGGGTACCGTCGCACGGCGGCTTGCCGAAGCGCTTGGTTTTCATTTGCTGGACAGCGGCGCGCTGTACCGGCTGACAGCGATTTCCGCGCAGAAAAAGGGCGTGCGTCTGGACGATGCGGCCACGCTGGCCGAGCTGGCACGCGGGCTCGATGTCCGGTTTGATAGTAATGACGATGGTTCTGAGCGAATCCGGCTGTCGGGCGAGGATGTCACGACGCTGGTTCGGACCGAATCGACCGGGGCGGGGGCCTCGACAGTGGCCGCCATTCCACAGGTCCGTGAGGCACTCTTGGAGCGTCAAAGGGGCTTTGAAAGGCCGCCGGGGCTGGTTGCCGACGGGCGCGATATGGGGACTCACGTATTTCCGTGCGCTTCGCTAAAAATATTCCTGACGGCAAGCGCCGAAGAGCGTGCGCGAAGGCGCCATAAGCAGTTGAAAGACAAGGGTATCGATGTTAGCCTTGCCGCCCTTTCGCGGGACATAGAGGACCGCGACCGACGGGATACCGAGCGATCGGTGGCTCCGTTAAGGCCGGCGAAGGATGCCAGGATTCTGGATTCCTCCGGCAAGTCCATAGCGGCTGTTACGCAAACGGCACTGGACTGGGTCGCAGAACTCTAGGAACTCTCTCATAAAGGTAAATGGATAGGGCCGGACAGGATGTTCGCTCCTTTTTTGTAATGACCGTTGATCGCAGGATGCTTATCGACGATAAGGGTGGAAACGATAGTTTCCTTGGATTTTTAACATGTCTGAAAGTTTTGCTGAGTTATTTGAAGAAAGTTTTGCCAGTCAACAAATAAAGCCGGGTTCAATCATCACCGGTATTGTTGTCGCAATAAATGACGATGTCGTCATCGTCAGCGCCGGTCTCAAGTCTGAGGCCGTTATCCCAAAAGAACAGTTCAAGAACGATAAACGTGACACCGAACTCGCTGTTGGCGATGAAGTTGAAGTCGCGCTGGATGCCGTTGAAGACGGTTTCGGTGAGACCAAGCTGTCCCGCGAAAAAGCGATTCGTGCGCGTACCTGGATCGATCTTGAGAAGGCCTTTGAAGAAGGCGCCGTCGTCGATGGCGTCATCAATGGTCGGGTTAAGGGTGGCTTTACCGTCGAAATCGACAATGTCCGGGCATTCCTGCCGGGCTCACTGGTCGATGTTCGTCCGGTTCGCGATCCCGCTTACCTGGAAGGTAAGGAGCTCGAGTTCAAGGTTATTAAACTGGACCAGCGTCGCAACAACGTCGTTGTATCGCGTCGCGCAGTTGTCGAGAAAGAATACTCCGCCGAGCGGGAAGCACTGCTCAAAGAGCTGCAGGAAGGCAACACCGTCAAGGGTATTGTCAAGAACCTCACCGACTACGGTGCGTTCGTTGACCTGGGCGGCATCGATGGGCTTCTGCACATTACCGATATGGCCTGGAAGCGCGTCAAGCATCCGTCCGAAGTTGTTGAGGTCGGTATGGAAATCGACGTCAAGATTCTCAAGTTCGATCGTGAACGGCAGCGTGTATCGCTGGGCATGAAACAACTCGGTGACGATCCCTGGCAGGATCTTGCTCGCCGCTATCCGCCGCAGACCCGTATGTTCGGCAAGGTTACGAATATCGCTGACTACGGTTGCTTCGTTGAAATCGAAGACGGCGTCGAAGGCCTGGTTCACGTTTCCGAGATGGATTGGACCAACAAGAACGTTAACCCGGCGCGCGTCGTGCAGGTAGGCGAAGAAGTCGAAGTCATGGTTATCGAAATCGACGAAGAGCGGCGCCGCATTTCACTGGGTGTCAAACAGTGCAAGTCGAATCCGTGGGCAGAGTTCGCCGCGACATTTAATCGCAGTGACAAGGTATCCGGTCAGATCAAATCGATCACCGACTTCGGTATCTTCATCGGTCTTGACGGCGGCATCGACGGTCTCGTTCACCTCTCCGATATTTCCTGGGACTACCCTGGCGAAGAAGCCGTGCGTAATTATAAGAAGGGTCAGGAGATCGAGGCGGCCGTGTTGGCTATCGATGCGGAACGCGAGCGTATCTCGCTCGGCATCAAGCAGCTCGAGAAGGACCCGTTCTCAGCCTGGCTTGCAGCCCATCCGAAAAATACGATCGTTACCGGCACCGTCTCGGAAGTCGACGCACGCGGCGCAACCGTGGACCTCGGCGATGGCGTATTCGGCTCGTTGCGTGCCTCTGAACTGGCCCGAGGCCGGGTTGAGGATGCGCGAACGATGATCAAGGTCGGCGATGAGGTAGAAGCTAAATTCACCAATGTTGATCGCAAGAGTCGCACGATTGCGCTATCGATCAAGGCGAAAGAGGTTCACGAAGAGCAGGAGGCGGTCAGCAGCTACAAGTCTGATTCGTCTGCAGCCCCTGTGGGAACCACGCTTGGCGAGCTTCTGAAGGAAAAGATGTCCGGCGGAAGCAAATAATAAGTAAAAAAGCTAGCCCGGACGACCTTGTCCGGGCTATTATTACCTTTACTATCCGTGGGTTACGCTAAAGCAGCGGTACGGCGAAAGGTATAATGACAAAATCAGAACTAATAGAAGCAATCTCCCGCAAGCAAAAACACCTGCCTGCAAAAGACGTCGAGCTGGCGGTGAAACACTTGCTGGACCTGATGAGCGACTCCCTGGCAAAGGGGCAGCGCATTGAAATTCGGGGCTTTGGAAGTTTTTCGCTGCACTATCGCCCGCCGCGAATAGGCCGCAATCCGAAGACCGGCGAAGCCGTTGCGTTGTCAGGCAAGTACGTGCCGCACTTTAAGCCCGGTAAGGATTTGCGCGAGCGGGTCAACTCAAGCCGCCACTTTCCCATCAAGAATTGATTATTCTCAAACGTATCAGCCTCGCGTTACTGGTCATCCTGTTATTCACCGCGATGGTCGTGTTTACGGCCGGCAACCCGGATGAGGTCAGCCTGAAGCTGCTGCACTGGGAAATCACGTCTCCTATTTCTCTCGCCTTCACCGTCGCTTTCGCGCTCGGTTGGCTATTCGGTGTTGCCTGCATGGGGCTTTACGCTCTGAAAATCGCCAACGAACGTCGCATGCTGCGCCGTTCCCTGCGCATGTCCGAAAATGAAGTCAGCAGCCTGAGAAACCTGCCGTTAAGCGATGCCGACTGAGTCTGCATTTCTTCTTGCCGGCCTGTTTCTTCTGTTGGCTGCAGCCGGCTGGGTCACGGGGAGGTTTAGCGAGCGTGATGAGGACGAGGCTCCGCCACCCCTCAATATCGATTACCTGAAGGGGCTTAACTTCCTGCTCAATGAGCAGACCGATCAGGCACTGGAGCATTTCCTGCGCATGGTCCGCGTTGATGACAAGACGATTGAAACTCACTTCGCGCTTGGCAGCCTGTTTCGCCGTCGCGGAGAAGTTGATCGCGCGATCAGAATTCACCAGAACATTATTGCCCGGCCCGATCTCGCCTCGGAGCAACGCGACCAGGCGCTTTATTCGCTGGCGAAGGATTACCTGGGGGCCGGCTTGCTGGACCGCGCCGAAAAACTGTTTGTTCGTCTGGCACAGGGGTCCCGCTATCAGGTACAGGCGCTGGAAGCACTGTGCGGCATTTACGAGCAGGAGCGGGACTGGCAGAAAGCCATCGATGCGGGCCAGCGTCTTGAGGTCCTCGGCGGGCGTTCGCTGGCACTGCAGATAGCCCACTATCACTGCGAGCTGGCTGAGGCGGCGGCCGGGAAGAAAGACTACGCGTCGGCACGGCAGTTCGTAAAAAAAGCGCAGGCCGGTCGGCCTAGAACCATGCGGGGTGCGCTCACGCGCGCGCACATCGCCAGGGACACGGATGACAACAAGACCGCGCTGAAGCTCTACCACCGGATCATCGATGAGAATACCTACCTGATTGCCGAGGCGCTGCCGGAGATCGTCGCGATCTACGAGCGCGAGGACGCGACGGCCGAGCTGGAGCGGGCGCTACAGGCATTGCTGAAGAAGAATCCGGAGCGCAGTTCCCTGGTGGCGTACACGGCGATCGTTAACGATCTCGGCGGTATTCCGGTGATCGACGATTGTGTGGAAAGCTACATGCTGAACGAGCCAACGCTCGGTGAGTTTGTCGAATTGCAACAGCTGTCGAGCGGCGATACCGAATCCAACACCGCGGCCCTTGCCAAGGTTCGCAAGGCTTTGTCGAAGCTGGCCGGCGCAACGCCCCGGTATCAGTGTCAGGAATGCGGTTTTTCAAGCCAGCGTCTGCTATGGCAGTGCCCCAGCTGCCGTAACTGGGAAACGCAGCGACCGGCATCCAGGGTGCAGTTCGACACCGTCTTGCAGCACAGCATTACAAACAGCTGAGCTATTTCCATCGAAACCCGGCTGTTTTGTCAGCGGTCAATCTCAAGCGTCGCGCCTATGCTCTTGGCTTCAACCAAAAGCTGAAGGAGTGCATGATGAAATTTCTGACCATCGCGGCGGCGCTCGCCGTGCTAGCGATCCCGGGTTTGTCCCTCGCCGGGCAGGTGAATGTCAATACCGCCGATGCCGAGACAATATCGGCCGAACTGAACGGTATCGGGCTGGCGAAGGCCAGGGCCATCGTTGAGTACCGGAAGAAGCACGGGCCGTTTCGCAGCGTCGACGATCTGTCCCTGGTAAAAGGTATCGGAGAACGGACCGTGGAGCGAAATCGCCGTGATATACAGGTAGCGGATGCGAAAAAGAAGTAGTTGCCAATTGATGGGTCGCGCCGAACATCTCGGCGCGACCCCGTTTTGCCCGACATAGCGACATGGTTCATGACTTTACGGGTCCAACTTGGCTATTATGCGACCCTGTTAACGATCGCTGGAGCGAGTGAATGAAGCAAGCAGTCAGAGCGGCGGTGTTTCCTGTCGCCGGTCGCGGCACGCGGTTCCTGCCGGCTACCAAGGCCAGTCCTAAGGAAATGCTGCCGATCGTCGACAAACCGCTGATCCAATACGCGGTCGAAGAGGCGATCGAAGCAGGCGCAACAAAGCTGATTTTTGTAACAGGCAGCTCAAAAAGAGCGATCGAGGATCACTTCGATACGGATGCTGAGCTTGAGCGGGCCCTTACCGACGCGGGCAAGGATGAGTTACTGAAATCGATTCAGGGCATCGTGCCGGCCGGCGTTTCCTGTATCTACATTCGCCAGGGCGAGCCGCTGGGTTTGGGGCATGCCGTTCTCTGTGCGCGTCCAGCGGTCGGCAATGAGCCGTTCTTCGTGCATCTTGCCGACGATCTGATAGCAGGGAACCCCGGCTGTCTTTCGCAGATGGCGGACGAATACTCGAGTCATGGCGGCAGCGTGATCGCTGTAGAGACCGTACCGCGGCAGAGTACTTCCAGCTACGGCATCGTGGCCATCGACGAAAAAGACGGCAATCGAATTACCCGCATTGTCGAGAAGCCCAAGCCGGAAGATGCGCCGTCGAACTCGGCTGTGGTTGGTCGCTACCTGCTGTCCGGCGACATCTTCAGTAAGCTGGAGACCATCGGTCAGGGCGCGGGCGGAGAGATTCAGCTGACGGACGGCATTGCGGCACTGCTCGGCGAGTCGCCGGTCTACGCTCACTCGTTCGACGGTGTGCGCTACGACTGCGGCAGCAAACTTGGTTACCTGCAGGCAACCGTTGCCTACGGATTAAACCATCCGGCCACCGGAGAGAGATTCCGCGAACACCTGCAACAGGTGCTCGCGGACCAGTAGTTACGCCGGTTTTCTGTTGAGAAATGCGGCGACCAGGGCAACCACGACGACGACTATCGTGTCACCAATAGACTGGTTGATAGCCAGTGTCGGTGGCGTTTGCTGCACGGTGTAATAGATCATATAGGTTGGAATCGGTGCCAGTACGGCGACCGCGACTCCGAATCGAAGACCCTGTTGCAGCCAGGGTTTGTCTTCGTTACCGCGCTGATAAATCCAGACGAAAGCACCGGCCATCATTAGATGAGCGATCAGCATGAATGGAAACAACGATTCCTGCTCGGCCATGGGACGCATCATATTAGTCATAGTGTCGTAGGTAGACTGCAGCCACAGCGCGTGCACCATGAAACTGCCCAGCATCCAGACAACGAAAACCGCGACTGTTGAAATGAGAAACTTCTTGTTCATCTGACCCCCTGTTGCCGGTGTGTTTGGTTGGAATTATTTGGCCGGCGTATTGTTGCGGCATTCTAGCCCAGTATCGATACCCGTGCAGGCGGCGAATTGCGATAAGATCGGGTCTCCGAGTCCTTCCGATGTCACGAGAACACTACTATGAGGTTGATTTTGCTCGCTCTTTTGGGATTGCCGGCGGCGGCAGCCAACGCCCAGCAATCGTTTCTGATCGACTGGGAGGAGGTTGGCGCGGAGTCGGTTGGCCACCTGGTCGAACTGGTCCGGATCGATAGCTCGAATCCGCCCGGGAACGAAACCGAGGTCACTGACTACCTGCAGATGGCACTCGCGATCGAAGGCATTGATTCGAAAACCTACGCTCTGGAGCCGTCGCGAGCTAACCTGGTTGCGCGCGTTAAGGGTAATGGGTCGAAGCGTCCGATTTTGCTGATGGGCCATACCGATGTCGTGGGTGTGCAGAGAGATAAATGGTATGCCGATCCTTTTAGTGGTCTGCGCGAGGACGGGTTTATTTATGGCCGCGGAACGCTGGACGATAAGGACAATCTTGCCGCCGGTCTGATGGTGATCAAGCTGCTGAAGCGTTATGGCGTTGAGCTGGATCGTGATGTCATTCTGCTCGCCGAGTCCGGCGAGGAGGGCACACCTGAAGTCGGTATCAATTTCATGGTCGAAAAACACTTCGATGTGATCGATGCCGAGTATTGCCTCGCCGAAGGCGGCCAGAATACCCTCGAAAACGGCGTCGTCAAAACGGTTGGTATCGAAACTACGGAGAAGATGCCGCGCCGGGTAACGCTGGTCGCGCGGGGAACACCGGGGCACGGTTCGAAACCGACCCTCGAAAACGCCGTCGTGATACTGGCGCAGGCAGTTGCACGGGCCGGTGCCTGGGAAACCGAGGTGCGCTTCAGTAAAACAACACGCACGTACTTCGAACGACTCGCAGAGATATCGACGGCTGAAGATGCTGATCGCTACAACAACGTCGAAAACCCGCAAAGAAGCGAAGCTATTCAGCAGCATTTTCTCGAGACGTTTCCCTACCATTACTCGATTTCGCGCAGCTCTGTGGCACCGACAGTCATGGATGCCGGATTCCGGAAGAACGTCATTCCATCCGAGGCGAGTGCGATACTCGATATTCGCATGCTGCCCGACGAAAGCGTCGATGAATTCTATGAAAAACTGGCTGCAGTTATCGACGACCCAAGAGTAGAAATCGTTCCTGAACGTATTTACCGGCCGGCAGCGCCACCGTCGAAAATCGACAACGAGATGTTCCAGACTCTCGAGCGTGTTGCGAAGCGCATGTACCCGGCAGCAACGGTTTTGCCCATCATGTCGACCGGAGCAACCGACATGGCGCAGGTCAGGGCAAAAGGAATGCAGTCATACGGGATCGGGCCGGCGCGCTCCGTTGAAGAAATAAACAGCGGTTTCGGTGCTCACGGCGACAATGAACGAATATCCGAGGACGCATTTATCGAACTCGTCAAGTACCTGTGGACTGTCGTTATAGAGATTGCCGCTACCGAATGACGAGCAGAGCGTCAATTGCGCTGCTAATCGCCGCTAACCTGGTGCCGGTATTTGGTGTGCTGTACTGGGACTGGGATGTGTTTGCCCTGCTGTTTCTGTTCTGGTGTGAAAACGTGGTCATAGGGCTGTTCGGGATTGCGCGAACCGCCGTATTTTCAGGCCGCCTGCATAAGATGGCAGGCATCTTTCTGTCGGTCTTCTTTTTGTTTCACTACGGTGGTTTCATGACAGCACACCTGATGTTGCTGTTGTCTTTCTTTGGCGGATCGCCGGACTCGTTCGAGACATTGCCTGCGGTAATCGACGGCTGGACACTGCTTGCGATCTGCGCGCTGTTTGTTTCTCATGGTTGGTCGTTCGTCGAGAATTTCCTCGGCAACCGTGAGTACGAGATGCTTAACGCTGTCGGCGCGATGGCGATGCCCTACAAGCGTATGATGGTGACGCATGTCGCGCTGATTGCCGGCGGCTTTTTCCTGATGTGGAGGGGAGAACCGTTGTTTGGCTTGTTGTTGCTCTTGGCGATGAAGATTGCGCTGGATGTCATTTTTCATCGCCGTGAGCACCGCAGCGCTCTTTTGGATAGCAACGATCAATAGGAAAAGAATATGAAGCGAATAATTGTGCTGCACGTTGTCGTTTTCCTGTCACTGCCCGCCTGGGCCGACAGTGTTCTTATCGAAAACGTCCGTATATTTAACGGTGTCGATGAAAGACTCACGCCGGGACACGTACTCGTTAAAGACGGTGTTATCGCGAGAGTCTCCAGCGATGCAATCGATACAGACGAGGGCACGCTGGTCATTGATGGCGACAACCGTGTTTTGTCTCCCGGCTTTATCGACCTGCATGTGCATCTGACCGGGCATGTACCCTACAACCAGTCCGATGCCCACGGAACCGTCGTTGGTGCGGTTGCGAACGACGTCGCCAGGCACTTTCTCGATAGCGGGTTTACGACGGTTCGCGACGCCGGTGGTACGCACCCCGACCTTGCAAAGGCTATAGAGCTGGGCACGGTTTATGGCCCACGCGTGTATCCCTCCGGTGCCGTGTTATCGCAGACAGGCGGCCACGGTGACTGGCGGCATTCGAGCGCTACAAATCCGACGCTGCAGGGCGGCAGTCCCTATATTCATTCTGATCAGGCCGTTATTGTGGACGGTGTCGACCAACACCTGGCGGCGGCGCGAGAAAACCTTCGTTTTGGGGCCACGCAGATAAAGATCATGGGCGGCGGCGGCGTAATGTCCGACTACGATCCGATTCACTCGCTGCAACCGTCGCCGGCGGAAATTCGCGCAGCCGTCCAGGCTGCGAGCGACTTCGGTACTTATGTGCTGGCACATGCATACACGAGCGAAGCGGTAAGACGACTTGTCGACAACGGCGTGCGCTGCATCGAACACGGTTTGCTGATCGATGATGCAACGGCGAAATTCGTGAAACAAAACGATGTCGTCATCAGCACGCAACTCGTCGTCTACCGCGCGCTGAAAGACCTGCCGGGGATCACCGATACCAACCTCGAAAAACTCGCGGTTGTGCTGCGAGGACAGGAAAACCTGATCGGGCTGATAAAGAAATACGACATCACGACAGGCTTTGCCACCGACCTGATCGGTGGCATGTACCCGATGCTAACGCGTGAATTCACCGAGCGTGCCATGTATTGGACACCCGCAGAAGTCATGGCGCAGGCGACCTCTGAGAGCGCGAAGGTCATTCGAATGACCGGCAAGCTGAATCGTCACGGCAACTTCGGTGAAATTCGCGAAGGCTGGGTTGCCGATATTCTGCTGATCAACGGTGAGCCGCTGGAGGACATAGCGGTGCTGCGGGATCCGGAGAACAACCTTGCTCTGATCATGAAAGGCGGCGAGATCGTCAAGAATGACATCTCACAGTGAGGCAGGCTTTCTATGCAGCGCTGCTACTGCTGGCTGTGTCGGCGGCCAGCGCGGGTGAGGACCTGCAGTTTTTGCACGGGCTGGGCGACACCCGCTATCACCATGTTGAGTCTAAAGGCATAGGTCGCGGTTACCACGTTTATGTGATGTTGCCGGATGGCTACGAGCAGGCACCCGATGAAAGCTACCCAACCGTCTATCTGCTCGATGGAGGAGCTCTGTTTCCACTTTTGTCGGCTTATTACGGATATCTGAACTTCGGAGAAGATATACCGGATGCGATCATCGTCGGTATCTCCTACGGCAGCGACAGCTTCGAGGGAGGAAATTACCGCAGCACCGACTACACTGCGCCATCGGCCGAGCGAGACTACTGGGGAGGTGCCGAGAAGTTTCAGCAGTTCCTGGTCGACGAACTGACGCCCCTGATCGAGACCGGCTACCGCTCGGACGCAGATCGCCGCGTCATTTTCGGCCATTCGCTCGGTGGCCAGTTTGTGCTGTATACGGCGTTGACCAGGCCGCAGTTCTTCTGGGGACACATTGCAAGCAATCCAGCGTTGCATCGAAATCTGCCGTTTTTCATGCGCAAGTACGAGGGGTCGATGTCTGCGGCGGTTGATTCGGGCCTGTTCGTAGCGAGCGCAACAAAGGACGAACCGAGATTCAGAGGTCCTGCGATGGCCTGGATCGAGCAATGGTCAGGCAGCGTAGATAAGCCCTGGCAGCTCAGGACTGTAGATCTCGAGGGACACACTCATACGTCCGCTGCGCCGGCAGCGTTTCGCCAGGGTATGAAGTGGCTATTCTCGGTTGAAAGAAAGCACTCCGCCTCCAGCCCTTAACCGCGTCGGCGGCGGTAAGCGCCTGGAGAAAGCACCATGAAAAATACGCCGATGGATCGTTCGAAAACCGCGTTAGCACTCGGTGCTGCCGTCCTGGCGCTGGTGATGTGGAGTGGAACAGCGATCGCCAACAAGATTGCGGTCGAGTACATGAGCGGACTCACCGCCGGTGTTCTGCGCTCGTTGCTGGCCGGCATTCTCGCCCTTGCCATCGCGTCTAGCCTGCGATTACCGCGGCCAACGACCGGCAGAGACTGGATGCTCCTGGTTGGGTCCGGTGTGACGTCCTTCGCTATCTGGCCGTCGCTGATCAGTATCGGCATTGAAAGAACGACCGCAACTCATGCTGCGATTATTATGGCGACGATCCCGGTGTTCACTGTACTTATCACTCATTTGCTCCAGAGGCGGCTGCCTCATCGCGGTTGGTGGTGCGGCGCGATCATCGCGATCGTTGCGATGATCGTATTGCTGACGAGACAGGCCTCCGGTACCGTGGCCCCGTTGCGCGAGCCTACGGTAGTCGGCGACTTGATCATCCTGTCAGGCACTTTTATCTGCGCTGTCGGCTACGTTGCCGGTGGCAGCCTGTCGCGTAAGATTGGCAGCATCGCGACGACTTTCTGGGGGTTGGCGACGGCTTTGATTCCGCTAGTGCCGATGTTCGCGCTGCTGGCCTCCGGGACAGTGTGGCCAGATGTGCCGGCGCGGGGTTGGATGGCGATTGCCTGGATGACTGTTTTGTCTTCGCTTGCCGGATACGCGCTCTGGTTTTACGCACTTTCTACCGGCGGCATCGCCAGGATCGGTTCTCTGCAACTGGCGATGCCCGTAGTGACCATTGCAGCGGCTGTACTGCTCCTGGGAGAGGCGATCACCGCGGAGATAGCGACGATCACGGCGGCGATCGTGTTTGGAACATGGTGGGCGCATCGCCGCGCAGACTAGGCCGGCTGTAGGCGGCCTGGCCTTTTTTGTTAAGGTGCTGCCATGAGCCAGCAAATGCCGCCAATGAATGCAATTCGGGTCTTCGAAGTTGCAGCCCGGCACCTGAGCTTCGTGCGCGCTGCGGACGAACTCGGTGTCACGCAAAGTGCCATTAGCAAGCAAATCGCAACACTGGAAGAGTTCATCGGTGCGCAGCTGTTCGAGCGTGAGGCGAGCGGCGTTTCTTTGACGCTTGAAGGCCGCGAACTGAAGCAGTCGCTTGCCCCGGCGTTTGAGATACTGAGAGGCAGCTTCCGGCGGTATTCTCGTAAGTCACGGTCTTCCAACACACTGCGCCTGGCGACCGTCGCTTCGTTTGCGGCGCAGTTTCTGATTCCAAGGATGCGTTCGTTTGAGGATACCTTCCCGGATACTCGTTTGGAGATTCTGACGTCGGACCGACTTCTCGATCTGTCACGCGAAGCCGTGGATTTGAGCATTCGCTATGGGGCTGGTGAGTGGCAAGGTGTGGTATCGACTGAGTTGACCGAAGGCAATTTGTTACCGGTCTGTGCAGCGGAGGTTTTTCACGCCCACGGTGGTGATCTCGAGAAGATTCTGGCGTCAGAGCGGCGGATACAGGTTTTCCTGAAGAATGAATGGCACAAGTTTGAAGATGACACCGGGCGTCCGCGTCAGGGCGACCGTCAGTCCTTCGTGCTCGAACACTTCCTGGTCGCCATGCAATCGGTGTTTCTCGGCCAGGGAGTCGCACTGCTTCCGGAGATTATCGTTCGGGACCCGCTGAACGAGCAGGCGCTGGTGCAAATAGCGGCACCTGTCAGCTGGGATCACAGCTTCTACCTGTCACACCTTCCCGGCGCTGATCGTCAGCCCGGGCTTTGTGATTTCGTCTCGTGGTTGAAAACAGAAGTCGCGATGAAGTCTGACTGAGTAGCCGGTGTAATGCCGGCATTTTGATGCATGAAATATTGTCATGGGTGACGTGCCAAATAGTCACTTCCAGGTTTGCCTTCGTTGGGCCAGAGTTCTGGCCTCAAAATGACTGGCAGGAACACTATGACGTACTCAACCCGGCACGATCCTTCTATGCTCTTCCGCAATCTGACCGTAGCCGTTGCGGCGCTGGTTCTGGCGGCTTGTGTGGGACGCGCGCCGAGCGATCCTGTTGCCGCTTTCGACGCGGCGATAGACGATCTGTCGAGAGGCTACTTCAGCCATCTTCCTGAAGTAGCGACCTATGTCGGGGCACCGCAGGATATGGCTCCCGGGGCTCTCGAGAGCCTGAATGATCGTTCCTCTGCCGGGAACCGGGCGCGTGTAGCCAAATTTGAAGAACTGTTCGCTGCTCTACAGGGTACTCAGGTACACGGTCTCGACAGCGGACGAAGAAACCTCCGCGCCTCGCTTGTCACCTTATTGGGCGGCGCACTGGGACCGGCGAGAGTAGCCAGCTACGGGTCTGCATTCAGTTACTCCGATGCGCGCTTTCTGCCCTATCCGATTAATCAGATGTCCGGTCCCGCCGTGGAAATCCCCTGGCTGATGGATGCCCAACAGTCTGTGAGGAATGGCGGCGAAGCGGACACGTATATTCGACGGCTCGGGAAAATTGCGGGGATCCTCGATGGCGTTGTAGAAAAGGCCCGCTACGATGCTTCTCTCGGCGTAATACCGCCTGATTTTATTATCGATAAAACGCTGATAGTCGTGGATGCTTTCGCCGCGACAGCTGCGAACGAGAATATTTTGTACACCAGCTTTGTCGGCAAGCTACGGCAGGCCGACGTGGCTGGCGCGAGCGCGTTTGCCGCCCGCGCACTCGCGATAGTGAACAATGAAGTTCTGCCGGCCTATCGCCGTATCAGCGACTATCTACGGGAAACCCGGCGGAAGGCATCTCATGATGCCGGTTTGTGGCGACTTCCGAATGGCGACGCGCTCTACGAAGCCATGATCCGGCAAATGACCGACAGCGTGCTCGCCGTAGAGGATGTCCACCAGCTGGGGCTGGAGGAAGTGGCCCGCATAACAGCCGAAATGGATGTCTTATTGCGCGCTGAGGGTTACGAGGTGGGCACGGTCGGCGAGCGGATGGCGATGCTCGCCACCGACAAACGCTTCCGCTACGAGAACAGCGATGCGGGCAGGGCGCAGGTCCTTGCTGACATCGAGGAGCAGGTAGCAGCCGCTCGCGCTGCCTTGCCCAGCTGGTTCGGCGATCTGCCGAAGTACGGTATTGAAGTCCGTGCGGTGCCCGAGTTCAGCCAGGACTCGGCGACGACCGGCTATTACGATAGTCCGGCCCCTGACGGGTCGCGTCCAGGCATCTACTGGATCAATCTTCGCGACCCGGCTGCCTTGCCGAAATTTTCCCTGCCCACGTTGACCTATCATGAGGCGATTCCCGGGCATCATATGCAGGCGGCTATCTCGGTCGGGCGGGAGCAGCCGCTGATTGCGAAGGTCTTCTGGTCGAATCCAACCGGTGAAGGCTGGGCACTATACGCGGAGGCGCTGGCTGCCGAAATGGGCCTGTATGCCGACGATCCGGCTGCAGACCTCGGTCGGCTTCAGGACGAGATCCATCGCGCTATCCGGCTGGTTGTCGACACCGGTATACACGCGTTGAAATGGAGCCGCGAAGAAGCCATCGACTACATGATCGATAAGGAGGGAATCCCCTATGCAGAAGCCGCCGCCGAGATTGATCGCTACGTGGTTTGGCCGGCACAGGCGCTGAGTTACAAAATAGGAATGTTAAAGATTCAGGAGCTGCGGCGCGACGCGCAGGAAGCGTTTGGCAGTGCATTCGATATCCGCCATTTTCATGACCGTTTGCTAATGCTGTCTCCGGCCGCTCTGCCGGTAGTTGAGCGCGACATTCGCGACTGGATCAGCACTGCCGGAGAGGGCGCTGTGCCGACTACTCCGTGATGTGAGCAATGACCTTTATTTCGGTTGTGCCGTCGGGGACCGCCAAGGCCGTTGTGCCGACGGCTGTCCATGCCGGGTGTGGCGGCTTCATGGCCTTCATTCTGACCGCCACAGCCGTTTCTATTTGACGCTGTAGATCCGTGTGGAAGGTCGTTATGTCGACAACGTCATCGAGGCTCGCACCTGCCTCGTTCAGGATTCGATCAATACGCTGCAAAGCCGATCTGAGACCGCTCGCGTAGCGTTGCTCGTAGCTGCCTTCGCCTTCGAGCACTGCTACGACACCTGAGACGTATACGACGTTGTCGATTTTTATCGCCGGGGCGAATCCCCAGGAATCGTAAAGACTCTGCGAGTCTTGAGGTATGACAATTTCAGCGGCCTTCCGGCTGCCATCCGCCCAGCCCGGAGCGCTGGAGATCAGGATCGAGGCCGTGGTCAGGAGTATTGCTGGTATTCTGGACATGATTTTTCCCGCATCGACTGGGTGTCTTTTGATAGCCTATTCGTCCACCGGCAATAGCGGAAAGTTCACTCAAATGTTGAAACATACGACAATAGTCTATGGGTTGGCGCTCGCCTGTGGCGCGTTTGCGCTGCACTGGCTTGAGAACCAATACGCGGTTCGGCTTTTCTCTACGGAGATATACGTTGTTATTCTTGCCGCCCTCTTTACTGTTCTTGGGATCTGGCTGGGAGCGCGCCTGCGAGGACGGCCGCAGAGCCCGACATTTGTGAAAAACAGCCGTGTTATCAAGACACTCGGTCTGACCAGGAAAGAACTCGAGGTGCTTGAGTTGCTGGCTGATGGCGACAGTAACCGGGAGATTGCAAAACGCCTGTATGTCTCGACCAGCACGATAAAGTCCCACCTGGTACACCTTTACCAGAAGCTGGACGTGTCCCGCCGTACCCAGGCGGTTCGGAAGGCGAGGTCCCTGCAGATCATTCCATGAGCGGTGTCCGAAAAGCTGATTTGTCCCAAATCAACCTTTCGGTTGATGACTTGAGCGGGGAATAAGCTACCATTTTTGCTCCTTCACACGGAGCGACGCCATGCAACGCCTGATTCTTGCCTACGGAACGATTGTCGGTTTCGTCATCATCGTGACGATGACCATTGGTATAGAGCTCGGACACAGTCAGGAGTGGCTCGGATACCTGATCATGTTCATTGCCTTTAGCATGATCTTCGTGGCAACAAAGCGGTATCGAGACGAGACGCTGGGCGGAGTGATTGGTTTTGGTCCCGCTTTGCTTGTCGGTCTCGGAATTTCTAGCGTCGCAGGTGTCGTCTACGTTGCCATCTGGGAACTCTATCTGGCAGTGAACGACTACAGCTTCATCGAGACCTACGCGAGCTCCATCGTTGAGGCCAGGAAGGCGGCCGGCGCCGGTGAGGCCGAACTCGCCGAGTTGGTGTCGGAAGTGGAGCAGTTCAGAGCTCAGTATTCGAATCCGCTGTTCAGGCTGCCGATGACCTTCCTTGAGGTGTTTCCACCCGGCCTGTTGGTGTCCCTCGGCAGCGCCGCTGTGCTGCGTAATCATCACTCATAAGATAAGGATCAGACATGGCTAAAGTAACGGGAATCGGTGGCGTTTTCTTTCTGTCGAGCGGCAAGGGAAAGGCGCTGTCATCGTGGTACGAAAAACACCTGGGCATGCAGATGGAAGATTTTGGCGCCGCCATACTGCAGTGGGAAGACGATATTGCCGAGGATAAGGGAATGACCGTGTGGCACGTCGCGGACAGTGACAGCGAATGGTTTAAGCCCAGCGAGTCGTCTTTCATGATCAATTATCGCGTCGACGACATTGAGGCGATGATCGAGCAGCTCAAGGCGGCGGGCATCGATATAGAGCAAGGCCCGGAGTACCATGAAAACGGCGCATTCGCCTGGATCATGGACCCGGAGGGCAACAAGATCGAGCTCTGGGAGCCGAAAATCTGGGACGACAAGAATAAACGCTAGCGCAACGCAGTAATGTGTAGCGTCCTGAGATGACGATTCGAAGTCAGGATAGTAATCATGCGGCGTTTCGTTTTCATCGTCCTGTTGGTCTGCTCAGCGCCTGTTCGGACTCTGAGTACCGCTACAGGGTCAGCAAATTGTTGTTGGGTCAGGACGAAATACACCACGTTGTTTACGAAAACTCGGCCGCGGTGGCAGAAGAAACGCGTAACCGATGGCTGCAAGCAATAAGAGACTCCTATGTGGAGAAAAATCGGGAGCGCGTGTTTCCGGAGTAAGCTACCAGGCAGGGCGTGGTTGCAACGATGTCTGATTGACGGCTTGGTGTAAGCCTGTATCTGTGGCATGAGATATTGTCATGCGGGACGTGCCAAATGGTCACTTTCAGGTTTCTCGCGTTTCGGTCAGAGTTCTGCCTTCAAAGCGACTGGCAGCAAGACTATGACGTACTCAACCCGGCACGATCCTTTTCCCGTAGCAGAGCCGTATCACGGCATCTATGCGCACGGCGTCGAAACTCCCGCCGGCGCGCGGGTGCTGCGCGTATCGGGTCAGGTAGGTGTTTCATCGGACGGCATCCTGGGGATCACCTTCAAGGATCAATGCAGGCAGGCTCTGAGGAACCTGGAATCTGTCCTGCAGGCGGCGAACATGCAGTTCGGCGATATTACGAAGATGTCATTTTTCCTTGTCCACCGTGAAGACATGGATGATCTCGTGGCAATTCGTAAAGAACTTCTGGACGGAGTCCGCCCTGCGATAACGACAGTGTATGCCGCCGGCCTCGTCTCACCAGACTGGCTGGTGGAAGTGGAGGCGGTCGCCTGTGCTGTATAAGCGTGCCGACGGGCAAACCGGGGTTCTTCGCAATTCGTTAACAGTCGTTGTGCCAACGGCTGTCGCTGCCTCCTGCTTACGCCGGTCGCCCGGATTGGTAAATCAGGAAGTCGAAGCCACCTTGTCCGTACTGTGGAATGTTCAGAGTAAAGGATAGTGTCTGGTCACAATCGGCCATTGAACCGATCTCTGCAGAAGCCTCACCCGGAGCGGCTATCTTATCGAGGCGCAGGTGAAGACTGTCGTCATCCATCATCAGTTTGGAGCAGATATTCATGACTTCGTAGAAATTGGACAGTATCGATTCCGGAATGTCGTTGCTACCGATCATCTCGTTGGCAACGTTGGCGGGAATCATTGACAAAGCGGCGCCGGAATAGGCGACAAACTGTTTGTCGCATGCACAGATCGCGACCAGCTTGTCATCGTCGTCGATGAAAGTGGCTACGTGGCTGTCACTAATCTCGGTGGCTTCTCCCTTTGCTACGCTGATCTCGTTGCCGAAAATCATCGCGAGGAGTTCGGTGGTCGCTCTCGTGCCTGGCACTACGTATTGCTTACTCATATTGGTATCCTGGAACTGTCTAACTTAGAACGGTGCTGAGAACTTTCTCGAAGGCTTCGACGGTAAACGGTTTCGATATCAGGAATTTTGCTCCTGCATCGGTCGCCTTCTTGCGTACTTCCGTAGTCGATTCCGTCGTAATAAAACCGAAATCGACATTGTTTTCCTCCGCACGGAGTGCTTCCAGCAACTCAATTCCGGTCATATTCGGCATATTCCAATCAGCCAACACCAGATCGGGCGTCTCTTTGCGTATGGCCTCAAGCGCAATAGCACCGTCTTCAGCCTGGGTAACATCGTTCCCGCCAAAACCGGCCTGGCGCAGCGTACGAACGACCATCATTCGCATCGCGGGACTATCGTCGACAACTAATATTTTCATCGTAGCAATTCCATTCGTATGATCTCAGGACGGGTTCGGCCACGTGTTTTCCCGATTCCGGGAGCCGGCCGCCCTGATTTAGCTATCGGCCACGGCCGAGGAATCTTTAAGAAAAGTACAGCCGTTATGGCTGGGTTCCTTCAAGCAAATTCGCAGCCTGCCGATAGCGTATTTAGTACAGAAATCATTCGTACGACAGGTTCGTACGACAGGAGCAACACAGATGCCAGCAAGTGCCGATGAAATAGCGCGAGAAGTGAAGCAATTGGCTTCGTTTAGCGAGGTTGCGATGCGGATTGACGAAGTGCTGGCCGACGAGACAGCCAGTGCCCGCGATATCGCGTCGTTGATCGAAAAGGATCCGGCCGTCAGCGCCGCCATGCTTCGGGTCGCGAACAGCTCAGCCTACGGCCTGAGCGGCACGGCGGACAGCGTAGAGGCAGCCCTCAAGATTATCGGTGCCCGGGAAGTGCGGGATCTGGTTTACGGTATTGCCGCGAAGGATGCCTTCAAGGGAGTCGAAAATGACCTCATCTCTCTTGAGGATTTCTGGACGCACAGTTTGTATTGTGGCGCCGCAACTCAGAACCTGGCCAAAGCAGCCAAATTGTGTCGCGGCGAGTCGACCTTCACTGCCGGACTGTTACACGACGTCGGGCATCTTGCGATGTTTAACGTCGATCCGGCGATGTCGCGCGAGGCGTTGCGTTTATCACTGGAAACAACCGATGGGAAGTCAACCTGGCAGGCAGAGCGTACGGTCTTCGGCTTCGACCATACGCAGGTTGGAGCCGCACTGGCCCGTCTCTGGAATTTTCCGGCCACGTTGTGTGCTGCGATCGAATTTCATCATGCGCCGTTTGCCGGTCCCGAAGTACACGACATTGCTGTTGTCGTGCATGTGGCGAACAGCGTTGCTGTGCTGGCGGAACTGGAAAGCAAGGACTTCGAAGATGCGCCTCCGATCGAGGCCGCAGCATTGTCGACACTCGGTGTGAGCTCCGACACTTTACTGCAGATTGCGGAAACGACAAGTACCGAGGTCGCGGACCTGATGCGGCTTTTCTTCAACTAGAGACTGGTTAACTCGGTCAGTTTCCTGGCGATACTCTTCAACGGCAGGACGGCATCGGCGCCACCGACATCAATCGCCGCCTTCGGCATTCCCCAGATTACGCTGCTGTTCTCATCCTGCGCGACGGTCTGCGCGCCGGCATCGTGCATTCTCTTCAGGCCCAGGGCGCCATCTTTGCCCATGCCCGTCAGGATTGCACCGACGGCGTTTCTTCCGACGTTATTGGCGACGGAATCAAACAACACATCGACAGAGGGTTTGTGGCGGTTGACCGGCTCGCCGTTGTTGAGCTTGCATCGGTATTTCGCTCCGTCTCGAATGACCTCAAGGTGTTGATCGCCCGGTGCTACATAGGCGTGGCCAGGCAGAATCAGCTGTCCGTCGGTGGCCTCGCAGACCGCCAACGGCGAAACCTGATTCATGCGCTCTGCAAACGAGCGGCTGAAGACCGGCGGTATATGCTGGGCGATGGCAATGCCGGGACCATCCGGAGGCATGCGTACCAGGACTTCCTTGATGGCCTCTGTCCCGCCGGTAGAAGCTCCAATCGCGATTACCTGATCGGTTGTTCGATAACTGGCACCGACTGATCCCTGACTCTGAACCTTTACGGCAGCCTTGCCGTTACTGGCACTGGCATTATCCGAGTCACCATCGTAGCTGTGGAGTGCGCCGACCTTGGCGGTTGCGGCGAATTTAACCTTATTCGTGATTTCGAGGGCGTAGTCGTCGAGTGTGTGTGCCAGGTCTACGACAGGCTTGGCGACGAAATCCACAGCCCCCAGTTCCAGGGCCCTCAATGTCAGGTCCGCACCCTTCGTCGTCAGAGTAGAGACCATGACGACCGGTAAGGGGTGCAGACGCATCAGATTGCTTAGAAACGTCACACCGTCCATTTTTGGCATTTCGACGTCGAGCGTGACAACGTCTGGTTCCAGCTTCTTGATCTTGTCGCGTGCGGCATAGGCGTCTATGGCTGTACCTACCACTTCGATCTCACGGTCGGAATTGAGCAGATCCGTCAGCAGCTTCCGCATGAGTGCGGAATCGTCAACTATGAGTACTCGGATAGTTTTCATTGCATTGCGCCTTATGATTGGAAAACGGCAGTGTGGGTAGCCTAATCGAACAAGTCGATACTGCCGCTCTGTTGTGTTGTCTCGAGAGACGACTCGAATTTTCTTTCATGTTCGATGATCGCCTTGGTTTGCAGTGACCGCAGGCGGCGAACCATGACCTTTCCCGTTTTGGGGAAGTAGTTGACCTTTCGGGGGTATGGCCCACCGAGATCTTCGGAAACCACTGCCAGACCTTCCGCGCGCACGAACTCGAGCGCAAACTGAACATTACGTTTTCCGACGTTCGTAGTTTCCATCTTCAAAACCTCACCGCCACCGAACAGTTTGATTTCGAGTCGCTCTTTTCTGGAACCTTGTTTCAGGACGTCGTTGATCAGGTTCTCCATTGCCGCGATGCCGTACCTGGTCTCCAGGCAATCCACACCGGCCCACTTGTTCTTCTTCGTGTCCTTATTGCCGGGGAGCATGAAGTGATTCATGCCACCGACACCGGTCAACGGGTCGCGAATACAGGCGGATATGCATGAACCCAATACCGTTGTGATCAACTCGTCAGATGTCGTCACGTAATATTCGCCCGGCAGAATCTTCGCCGCCTGAATACTGTGCTCGCGATCCCAGGATCGAGATATCTGAGAAAAACCAGGCAGCACGTTGGCCGGAGCCTGCAAATTTTCAGTCGCGGCAGTCACTTGATCTTTTTTCGGTAAATCGTTTTGCCGAGCAGATCGAATTCGTTAGAAACGTTGTAGAGGCTTTCAGAATGTCCAATGATCAGATAGCCGCCGTCTTCAAGAAACTGCGCATAGCGCTCCATCAGGACACGTTGCGTCGGTTTGTCGAAGTAGATAATGACGTTGCGGCAAAAGATAATGTCGAATTTTCCGCGCATCGGCCATTCGTGCATTAGATTGAGCTGTTTGAAAACGATCAGGTCGCGTAGTTCGTCCCGAACCCTGACCTGTTGCTCACCCTGGCTGTCACATTTCTGGAACCAGCGTTTTTTCTGAGCTACCGGTACTTTTTCGATGCGGGCGATCGGGTAAATACCTTTGCTGGCGGTCGCGAGCACATCGCTGTCGAGATCGGTGCATAGCAATTTCGCGTCCCACCCGGCAAGATTTCGCATTGACTCACTTAGCGTTATAGCCAGCGAATAGGGTTCCTCGCCGGTCGAGCAGCCGGCAGACCAGATTCGCAGCCGCTTTGCCCCTTTCGCCTTCTTCTTAACGATTTCAGGAAGAATCGTATCTCGCAGAAACTCGAAATGATGATTTTCTCGAAAGAAGGACGTCAGGTTTGTCGTGACCGCGTTTGAAAAAAGCTCGACCTCGTCTGGATGGCCGGATTCGAGAAAAGCCAAATAGTCCTTGAACGAAGTCATTCCGAGGGCTTTCAAGCGGCCTTCGACGCGACGATAGACCAGTTGGCGTTTGGCGTCGCTCATGCTGATTCCGGTCATATCCCGGATAATTTTCTGCATTTTGGCGAACTCGGAGTCGCTGAGGCAAAACTTGCCGGGCGGCTGCTGATCGTCGACAGGTGTCGCTTCCTGCCCGGCGGCGGTGAGCGAAGCCGATGCATTTGGACTAGACATCTGATGTTTCCTCAGTAAATAGCATCAACGTTCCTTCAGTTTTTGCTGCAGCGGCAGGATCCTCGCCGATATTCCGCAGGCCCAGCGTGGCATCGAAGACGTCACGTTCCTGCTCCATTGTGTAAGTCTCCCGAACATGGCGGAGAAACTGCTCCCAATCCTCGCGATTGGGGTTGGCTGCGTCTGTATTCAGGCGCTGTGCAAGCTGTTCCAGACTGGACTGAACGTTTCCGAGGCGTTGCATAAACCGGTCCACGAACTGAAGTCGTTCAATCAGTTCATTGGCGTCGCCGTTTCTGGTCGCCAACGCCGCTGTGGATAGCGCATCCAGGTTTTCGCCGGATTCCGTCAACGCCAATCTCAGCTGCAACGCACATAACTCGACGAAACGGGAAACGTCTTTTGATTGTTGCATAGCAGTGTCGTTTCCGTTTGCATGGGGCACTTGTCGGAACCTCGTCGTAGTTTCCTAAAATACAGGGCAGAGTCCATCGTCTTCGACGACCTCGTCTTCAATGACCTCGTTGATCTTCAGGTGCCGTTCGAGGTCTGCCATTTCTGCGATTCTGCGTACAGCACCGTCACCGCACTTCCAGTCAACAGACTTCGAGTTCTTCGCGGCGGAGTTCACGAATGCAATCAGTAGCTGCAGTATCGATAAATCGAGCGACTCCACTTCGCGAGCGTCAATCGTGACCGGAGAGTCGAGTTGCTCAGCCGACACCAGACGTTCGCTCAGTTCACCGGCATGTTGAATGCCGAGGCTAGCCTCGAGCACCACGATGCCGCCCTCGTTCGAGTCCGTTTTTTCGGCGACAACTCGGGCTGTTGCCTTGCTGCGTGCCTTCTTCTTGGCTTTTTTTCGTTTCGCCATTTCATCTACCCTCTAGAATTCTTCCCATTCCTGGTCGCCACCATTGGCCGCAACTTGCTTTGCCGCAGCCGGCGGTCGCTTCTGTGTGTCTCCGCCCGGGGCATCCCCCGACCAGGGTCGGTCCGCGGATCGCCGTTCGCTACCGTTGTTGCTTCGCGTTGCTACGCTTCTGGCACCGGAAGCACCGCCATTGACCGTAAAGAAGGTCATCATCTGATCCAGGTCGTCGGCTTGCTCGCCCAGCGACTCGCTGGCCGCGGCCGCTTCCTCTACCAGCGCTGCATTCTGCTGTGTAAGCTCGTCCATCTGCGTGATGGCTTTATTGACCTCGTCGATCCCCGCGGATTGTTCCTGACTTGCAGCGGCAATTTCTCCAACGATATCGGTCACCTTTTTGACGCCGGTGACGATTTCCTCGAGCGTTTCACCCGACTCGTTCACCAGTCGGGACCCTTCGTCGACCTTGCGCCCGCTGTCTTCGATCAGATCTTTGATTTCCTTGGCCGCTGTGGCGCTGCGGCCGGCAAGGTTACGTACCTCGCTGGCTACCACTGCGAACCCACGACCCTGTTCTCCGGCTCTGGCGGCTTCGACCGAAGCGTTCAGCGCCAGCAAATTGGTCTGGAACGCGATCTCGTCAATAACGCCGATGATGTCGGAGATCTTCTTGCTCGACGCATTAATCTCACCCATGGCCGTTACAGCATTGTTGACCACCGAGCCGCCTTTTTCCGCTTGTTCTCGCGCGGCTTTCGCAAGTTGGTTCGCCTGTCCGGCGTTGTCTGCGTTTTGCCGTACGGTGCTGGTCATCTCTTCCATGCTGGACGCCGTCTCTTCAAGACTGGATGCCTGTTCCTCGGTTCGTTGGCTGAGATCGGTATTGCCTTGTGAAATTTCATCGGCGCCTGTCTTCACCGATGCCGCCGAAGTCTGGATGTTGCCGACAACTTCGGTAAGCTTGGCTACTGTGGTGTTGGCATCGTCCTTCAGTATTCCAAAACGTCCTTCGTAGTCTTCGTCGATAGTTTCGGTCAGTTTGCCGTCGGCCATGGCGCTGAGTACACGTATCGTATCGTCGATGACTTTCTCAGCGACACCGACGAGTTCGTTTACACCATGCGATAGGCGCTCGAAGAAGCCGTCCTTGTCTTCGAGGGCGATGCGATTGCTGAGGTCACCCGCGAGCGCGTTGTCAACGACATTCTGTACTTCCTTCTCAATCGCGATTTCCTGCGTGCGATTGGTCCACTCAACCACGGTACCCAGGCGCTCGCCGTCGTCAGCGAAGACGGGGTTGGCCACGATATTCATGGTGCAGTCACCAACATTGATTTCTGACTCGAATGTAGTATTCAGTGAGGCGAGCAGGCCGCGTTGATGTGCCGGGTTCTTGTGGAATACATCGATGCAACTGCCCATCAGTTTGCTGGCATTGAAGCTCGGAATGTGTTGTCGGAACTCGGCCTCGACCTCGCCAAACAACTCCGTCACCGCCTCGTTCATATAGATAATGTTCAGGTCGTTGTCAGCGATCATCACGTTACCGTTGACGTTATTCAACGCCTGACGAATGCGCCCGGCCTCCGCCATTGCAACGCGATCGGCCTCTATTCGGCTTTGCAAATTGTCCTGCATCGTACTGAGTGACTTCAGGAGACTGCCCAACTCGTCACCGGATGAAGTATCGATCGAATTGGACAGATCGCCTTCTGCGATATTACCTGCGACTTCCGCTGCTGCAGTAATTGGTCGAATCATGGAGCGCGCAAAGAAGAACGCAATGACAATAACGAATGCGACCGCGCCAAGCGCAACCAACACAGCGTGTTTGACCAGGCTACCCACTGCGGCGAGTGCCTCCGACTCATCGATTTCCGCCAGCAGCGCCCAGTCGACGCCTTCAATCGACAGTTGCGCGTAAGAGGAGATCACCGGAATTCCCCGGTAATCATTCACCACCATGGCATCGACTGCTCCGGTAAACACCGCGGCTGTTGCTGCGGTTTCAATACGTGTGCTGAGAATGGTATTTTCGTCGGCAAACCGGGATTGCGAGCGCATCAGCAAGTCGCTGCCGACCAGATACGTTTCGCCGGTTTCACCAAGACCGCTTCGTTCCTGCATGATGGCGTTGATTTCACCGATGGGCATCTGGAATACGAGCACGCCCTCCAGTGTTGAACCTTCGTAGATAGGTGATGCGATGAACGAGGCGGGGCCGTTGTAGGAAGGCAGGTAGGCTTCGAAGTCGACCAAAGTCGCACCGTCGGCAGACGAGGCAAGCGCGCTGCTGACTGCGTCGGCGAAATTCGTGTCGCTGTACGGGCCGGTAGTAATACTGGTGCCGTAGTCAATTTCCTTGAATACGCTATAGACGATATTGCCGCTTTCCGGATCGACGAGGAAGATGTCGTAGAAACCGAACTTGCCGAGGTAACTGCGCAGGGCCGGGTGAAACTTCTTATGTGTCTGGCTGTATGGACTGCCGTCGTCTGAATAATCCAGGCTGTCTTTTGAACCGAGGGCGCTTGGGTTCGCCGCTATGTAAAGGTATTGACTAACGATGGAAGAAGGCGACGAGGGTACCAGGGATGAAGTGTCGGTGCTGCCGCCGTTCTGCGACGCGAATTCGCGGCCGAACTGTCCGTTGTAGTAGGTTGCCAGCTTCTGACGATATTCCTGTAACTGCTCATCGGAAACATTGAGATCGTCCGGTAGTGACCGGTAGGCGCTTTTGAACTCCTGTACGGCATCGATGACCATACGGCTTTCGGACAGCGTTCTCACCTGGTTTTCTATTCGTTTGAAATAGTTTTCGATCTGGCTTTTTTTCACAGACCGAAGTGAACCAAGCTGATTAACCGTCGCGTCCTTGAGCGCAGTGCCGGCAGCGCTGCTATTCACATAGCTCGCAATAGCCAGCGGCACGAGGCCGACGAAGACCATGGCGAGGACCATTTTTCCCGTCAGTTTGATGTTTCCCAGTTTCTTCAGAATGTTCATTTCAGTCACCTAATTGATGATGTGTAGCGAAGCCAGACAGTCTAGTTATTGGTCGCGAAACCAAGCATTTTCGCATCCAGTGTTTTGCCAATTCCGAAGACGATGGAATTGTCGGACGTCCCCAGCAGGTCTGCGGAGCTGTGAACGATCGACAGAGACAGGTCAAGACCGCCGAGTTCCAGTCCATAGCCCGCTTCGACATATTCGCCATCGAAGTCCTGGCCGAAACTTCCGACGAGTAAATAACAGCTTTCGTGCTCTACTTTTAGCGACAGGAAGGAGTAGTCCTGTGTTGCACCAGAGAAATTATCGTATTCGCCAAGCGCAGCATCCAGGGAGAAATTCAGATAGCCAAGAGAGAGGTTTAGTTCTTTGTAGGTATCGTCAAAATCATCGGTGTAGAAGTATCCCGTAGCGCCGACTCCGTAACTCAGATCGTCAGAGATATTTCCGCCGTAGCCAAAATAGAGGTCGACCTCTGAACCCTGGCCGACGTCGGCAGCCCAGGTGCCGACGTAGAAACCAGACTTTTCGAAGTCCAGGCCCACGTAGGCGGAAGAATCATCCTGCGGTACACCGCGAAAAATATATTCGCTTACCCAACCAATGTTGACCGATGCCTGCGCGAACGAAGCCGTTGGTATCAGCATCAGTGCCAGCACCGCTATTATCGCAAGCTTCTTCATTGTCCTTTATCCTCTGCAATGGTCGCATCCGCTTCGTTCGCCGCGTCAGGAGCGGCATCCAGGTCACTGAAGTCAATGAGGCGGTCGACTTCGATTAGGATCACCATTTTTTCGCCAACCGTTGCCAGACCGAGGACGAACTCCGTATTGACGGCTCCTCCCATATCGGGTGGCGGTTGGATTTCTTCGCTCTCTAGGCGATAGGCGTCAGCAACGGCATCGACGACCAGCCCAACGGTCCGTTCTTGATCGTCGTCGGTCATCTTCACCACGATGACGACTGTCGTTGTACCGTACTCGATGGTTTCCAGACCGAATCGTTGGCGCAAATTGATGATCGGGACAACAGCACCGCGAAGGTTCAATACGCCGAGCACGTGCTCCGGCGTATTCGGTATTGGCGTCACGGTGTCCCAGCCCTTGATCTCCTGAACTTTAAGGATCTCAATGCCGTACTCTTCTCCTGCCATCATGAACGTCAGGTATTGGCCACCGGCCCCGCCTGCTTCGATATCGGCGGCCAGTTCTTCCTCTTTTCGTAGTGCTACTGTCACAATGTTCTCCTGCTGCTTAACGTCATGTGCCTCGTCACCTATGCGACTTGGTGGACGTTGTTTTGTACGTCGGCGTTACGCTCGTAAAAAAGTTGTATTAGTCCCGGTACATCCAGGATAAGAGCAACGGTGCCATCACCGAGAATCGTGGCGCCGGAGATCCCCGGCATCTGCCGGTAATTCGCTTCCAGACTCTTGATTACAACCTGCTGCTGTTCGAGAAGGTCGTCAACAAGGATTCCTACTCTATGTCCGTTGGCCTCTGCTACCACCAGCAGGCCGTCATCGATACGCGTACTGTCTGCCTGAACACCAAACATCTCATAGAGGCGAAGTACCGACAGATATTCGTCGCGTAATTTGAACAGCTCGGATTTGCCAACGATTTCGTTGACCTTTTCGTCGTTCGTCTGAATGGTCTCCACTATTGATATCAGTGGGATGATGTAGGACTGGCTACCGACCCGAACGAGCTGGCCGTCAAGGATCGCGAGGGTCAGCGGCAGGCGTATGGTGAAAGTGCTGCCAACACCCGTTTCGGACTTAACTGAAACGGTGCCGCCGAGGTCCCCGATATTCCTTCGGACAACGTCCATTCCGACGCCGCGACCGGACAGGTCACTGACCTGGTCCACGGTGGAAAAACCAGCCATGAAAATCAGATTGTTTATCTTTTCATCGCTTAGAATTTCGTCGGGGCCGACGATGCCACGTTCGCGAGCCTTAGCCAGGACCCGGTCCTTGTTGATACCCGCACCGTCGTCAATAACCTGGATTATGATATTGCCGCCCTCGTGATAGGCGTTGAGTTGCAGGATGCCGGTTTCCGGTTTTCCTGCTGCAACGCGTGCTTCGGGTGTTTCCAGTCCATGATCAAGCGAGTTTCGTACCAGGTGTACCAGCGGATCGCCGATTTTTTCGAGCACCGTTTTATCTAGCTCAGTTGTTTCACCGACGAGCTGTAAATCGACTTTCTTGTTGAGTGCATTTCCGGTGTCGCGGACCAGTCGGGGGAAACGGCTGAATGCGAAACTGATGGGCAACATGCGAATCGCCATGACACTTTCCTGCAATTCGCGGGTGTTTCTGGAAAGCTGCGTCAGGCCCTCGCGCAGTTGTTCAATTTGCGTAAAGTCGAAGTCACTATTGAAGCGGCTCAGCATCGACTGCGTAATGACCAGCTCTCCGACCAGGTTGATGAGTGCGTCTACCTTGTCGATATTGACTCGAATGGAGCCGCCGTCCTGGCTCGATGAGCTCGATTTCGACGCCTTCTTAGCCGCCGGTTTTGGCGGTGGCGTTACCGTGTCTTCGGTGCTTTCCTTCACCACTTCTGCGGGGGGTTGCGGTGCGTTTTCGTCCCGGATCGGGTCTATGGACAGTTCGCACTCGTCGCTTACCCAATCGAAGATTTCTTTAATCTGCTCCAAAGCGATGCCGCCATGCAGCGTCATCTGCCACGCGACGTGACACTCTTCCGGGTCGAACTCTCCCAGCAGCAGCTTTGAAGCCCCGATAGAGCGAACCTCGAGTTCTCCCAGTTTCCGGAGTTCCCGCAATATCCGTAGCGGATCGTTGCACGACTTCAGAATGCCTGGATGCGGTTCGAACTTAATTTCCCAGCCGACGATCGGAGCGCCCGGCGATTCGCTGGCAGCATCGGCGGCGGCTTCGGTGACGTCCGCCGGGTCTGGCGATGCATCGCTTCCCAGCATCTTTGCCAGATCTATCTCGAGCTCGTCGGCTCGGGTGGTGTCAACGTCGCCGTCAGCAAGGCTGTTAATCATTTCTCGTATGCAGTCGACCGACTGCAACATCAAGTCAACGCCGTCCTTAGTCACCGGCCGGTCGCCTTGGCGCATTTCGTCAAGCAGCGTTTCGACGTGATGCGCGAAATTGGATATTTCCATGAAGCCGAAAGTTGCGCCGCCACCCTTGATGGAGTGGGCCGCGCGGAAAATGGAATTCATCGTCTCCGTATCGGCGTCGCCGAGGTCGAGGTTCAGTAAACCGGATTCCATGATATCGAGACCTTCCATGCTCTCTTCGATGAAGAGCTGAGCGATCTCTGCTAAATCTATGTCGATAGCCATCAGTCAAGTCTCTTTGTCGAGTCGCGTAAAGCGGCAATGGAGGCCGGTGCGTGGTTTTGCTGTGGGAAGCTCATGCGATGACCTTTCCAACAGTCGATATCAGTTGTTCGGGGTTGAAGGGCTTGACGATCCAACCGGTCGCGCCCGCTGCCTTGCCTTCCATTTTCTTTTCATGCCCCGATTCGGTTGTGAGCACCAATAGCGGCGTAAATTTGTAATTGGGCAGCGTCCGAAGCGCCTTAATCAGGCCGATGCCATCGAGATTGGGCATGTTGATATCGGTGAGGACGACGTCGACGTCATTGTCCCTCGCGAACTCCAGCGCCTCGCGCCCGTCCTCCGCGAGAACCACCTGATACCCGGCCGCTTCGAGGACGTGGGAGACCAACGTTCGTATAGACGCAGAATCGTCAACGGCGAGTACGGATTGCATTCAACATTTCTCCAAAAGTGGTCGGGCCGGGCCAATGAGAACTACTGAATCGGATTCGACCGCGGGCATTTCTTTGCACGTTCTAGGCTATCGGCAGCCGGCGATGAAGGTTTAGGTAATCGGAGGCGGCGGCACGGCAATTCGGTGAACTTGTGATTCGGTACACACATTTGCAAGAAACTGTCGTCGTGCGCTAAAGATCGCCGCCCGATTGACGAGGGGGTGGCATCCGCGTGATGGCTGCCGTGCTCGATGGCGGTTTAGTGATTACAAACTACAATTGGGGGGTAGTGACCAGAAACTAACTCGTCTGAGAAGGAGTAGTGGCAATGAAGATGACCATGGCTTTTATTCTTATGTGCCAGATTTCGTTGGTGGGCTGCAAACACCAGCCGGTTAAACTGGATCCACAGTCAAAAGCGCTAATTGCGGCTCGCGATTTGTACATTGAGGCGCAGCCGAGAGAGAATATCGACGACGTTACTACCACTATCTGTCGTGGTGACTCATTGGGCCGCCGTATTGATCGATGCGGTCGTCACTCTGAACCTGGTGACTATGACAGCTGCATCAAGAGCGAGTTACGCCGGGGCGTATGTCCCTAGGCTCAAGCTGAGGACCTGTTCCAGCCGGCGTTTTATTGATGTCCCATTGCTTAACTACGTTCCTGATCGAAGATTTGTGGAACCTTTCGCTGGCTGAGCGACATACTATTCATAAAGGACAACGGAAATCGGTACCTGCGTGTGATGCCAAGTGACGAAGAGCTACTGGCTAACCTGGCCAACAAACGGAAGCCTGGTTTTACGGTGTTGTACAAGCGTTACAGCGATTTGATCTATCGATACGCACTTATGGTGTCTGGGTCCGCGTCCGTGGCAGAGGAGGCGACGCAGGAGACGTTCGTGCATGTCATCGAAAACGCAACAGCATTCGACCCGAGCCGGAGTTCTACGGCTCGGGGCTGGCTCTACGGCCTCGCACGAAATAAGGTGCGAGCGGCTAACAGGTATCAGGGGCGAGTGGCTCCACTGGCGGATAACAGGTCGGACAAAGACTCGCCGGATCGCGTTGTCGTGTGGTCTCAGGTAGCCGATGAAACGGCAGCGGCGATTCTCAGGTTACCGTTGCAACAGCGAGAGGTTCTCGTACTCTGTGGCTTGCAGGAGTTTGATTACGCAACGGCCGCGACCCTATTAGAGTTGCCCGTTGGAACTGTACGATCAAGGTTATCCAGAGCTCGCCATGCGTTGCGACGAGCCTTGGGCGATACAGGCTATACCTTGGAGGACTTAAAGTATGAAGCACAGTGATATCCAAGACGTAGATGAAAGACTGGAGCAATTAAAAGGCGAACTGGATTGTATCCATGCTCCAGGCTGGATTGAGCCGGTCTGCGCCCGGGAAATCGAGGTGTCCGAGCTCAATCAGCGTAGAAAAACCGTGAGTGTCCGGCAGAATTGGGTGCGACTCGGTATCGCCGCTTCATTCGTGTTAGCTGTTGTTGGAATTTTTAGCTGGCTGCCCGAGGATAGTACCAATATACCCAGGTCGCCGGAACCATCGCTACCTGGCCACCTGATTGCCCGAACGCTTACACCAGTTACTGTTCATTCAATATCCAGGGGTGCTGAATTGCATTACCTGGAATCACGAATAGTTCACGACGAGAACGGTCTGACCCGTGCCGTATACGTTTACGTGTCAAATTAGGGACTACGCTATGTTTAATCGATATCTAGTCATTCATGTTTTCCTCGGCAGCATCCTTACGTTCTATTCGATCGGTAGCGCCTACGGACAGAATAGACCGGTGCTACGTGGGTCCGGCATCGAAATGATGCCGCAGTTTTACGCCGATGAAGTCGTCAAAGGCGCACCGGTTGCAGCACGAATTTCGACGCGTACCGTCCAACAACTCTATGACGGAAACCGGATCGTGCACGAGGACGTGACGCAGCTCTATCGAGACTCGGAAGGCAGGGTAAGGAGGGAGAACCCGGGACCTGGCGGCGCATCACGTCACCAGATGGTTTCTCTGTCCGATCCAACGACTGGAAATAATTTCACGCTCGACATCGGTGCCAAGACCGCGTTTAAGACTCCGTCGTTTCCTGGCTTGGTCCAGTTTGGCGGCGGTGCGGTGAGTGTGGGGCGAGTCGGTTCGGGACCGGATATCATTAATGCAGAGCCTGTTGTCGGCGATTCTTCCGGCGAGACAATCACTATTGGACAACGAGTCAGCGCTCTACCTGTCGCATTATCGCGAACCCTTAACACAACCACAGCTGTATTCGGCGGTCCTGGCGCTCGAACCGAGGTGGAACCGCTTGGCCAGAACACGATCAATGGCATTAGGGTGGAAGGAACGCTTCGCACGACAACCTATCCCGCAGGCGCTCTCGGAAACGAACAGCCAATCGTTGTCGAAAAGCGAACCTGGATTGCGCCGGAACTTCGTATGATGGTGCGCTCCGAGGAAGAAGACCCGCGATTCGGCACGATCACCTACGAAGCGGAGATTCTGAGTACCGCTGAGCCCGACGAATCGCTGTTTGTCGTGCCGGCCGATTTCAAGCTCATCGAGCCAGGTACATTTACGCTGAGCACGGTCCCGCCGTGAGTTGACGCGAGAACCTGCCAAACAGGTTCGAAAATGTTGTTCGACACTCTCTGGCGAGCAACGGACTACACAAACAAACACAGCCGCATAAAGATGCGGCCCTAAATTGGAGCTGCTCGCTTCGGGGTCGGGCACGGCTTGCAGATTCGCTCGGCTGTGAAAAAGACGAACGCAAAAAACGGAGATTCTCACGCATGTACACAATCGCACGCAGTACCGCTATCGTCGCCCTGATCCTGTTTGGGCTGGCGGCATGTTCGAGCAGCAATAATCAGGAGCCGGTGACCGGCAAGGGGGCAATTCGAGCGCTGCATGCTATTCCGAATATTGGTTCTGTCGATTTCCTGATCGAGGAGACCCTGTTGGGGGCTGTCGGTTTCAAAGATGCGACCGGCATTTCCGAATTTGATGATCTCGAGTATGCGTTCAGCTTCGAGATTGACCTGCCGGGGGACGATGCTGACGACCCAACCGTTCTTAGCACTCGTACCCTAAAGGTGACTACAGAGCAGGAATATACGTTTGTGCTGACGGGGTCTTTGGACGACCCTCAACTCTTACTGTGGGAGCAATTCGGGAAGAACTGGGCAGACGAAGTCGCGACGGCGAATGACAACGATACCGAAGTAACGGTTATGGAAGTGTCATTTGGCCATGTCTCAAGCGCAGTCGGAGCGGTCGATATCTACCTCGAGAAGCCCGGCACAAGTCCCGTTTTTGCCGTTCCAAAAGCGAGCGTGTCATTTTCGGATTTTCAAACTGCTACAGAGTTACTGGCCGATGAGTACCAACTGATTGTCACGCCTGC
Source organism: Woeseiaceae bacterium (assembly GCA_021773035.1). GTDB lineage: Bacteria > Pseudomonadota > Gammaproteobacteria > Steroidobacterales > Woeseiaceae > UBA1847. The sequence continues at coordinate 155,210 of JAJFKU010000038.1, read as the reverse complement.
GGGCGATCCCGAAACCATCCTGTTTGCATCACACGGGTTCGAATTTTCTCCGGCGACCAGCATGCTTATTACGTTGATGGATGACGGCGGTGTCACAACGGCAAAGTTCTCGGTTAGTCTCATCGGCGCAGGTTCCGGCAATGACCTGGTCGATATTAATTCCTCTTCCGTGATCAGTGCTGTACATGCGGCGCTCGGTACAGATCCGCTCGACCTCTACGATTCCAGCGATTTCACGCTGCCAATGATCGACAACCTGGATTTCGGCTCGCTGTCTGACGAGACAGACGTCGATGATGGCGAGCTCAACATGGTGGTAACACCTGCTGACAGCCTGGGCGTCTTCTTGAGCCAACGAAGCATCAACGCATTTTCCGGTAGCTACAATCGATTGTATTTCGTTGGTTTGCCGGGCGACCTGCAAATTGCTGCTCAGCGCTACGATCGCTCGACGCTTGCGACGCACGCACGTTTTCAGCTGTTTCAAGGAGCCGCCAGATTTCAAACGCTGGACGTGTATCTGGTCGACCTGGAAACGGATATTCAACTCATTGGGCCGACGTTTTCGAACATTTTGTACGGTACCGGCGTAAGTTACGTAAATCGTGAGTCCGGCACTTATAACGTGTTCATCGCAGAGCCGGGCACCAAGAATGTGGTCGCAGGACCGTTGCAGGTCATACTGGAGAAGAATCGCAACTACTCGCTGACAGTTGTGGATTCAACGAATATTGCGGTCGCTGACTTGTTGTTCTTCGACGATACGGCACAACCTTGATGGTGTCCGGACTGCTCCAGTGGATGTGTATTTCGAAGTACCCATCGATTCGCCATTCTTCCAGCCCTTCCTGTGATGTCATGCCAGTCTGGCGTTGTAGGAGCGTGCTGATGTTCAGTAGTGTGGTGATGTTACTGCTCATCGTCATGTCTCCGAAGGCGTTCGGTCAGGAAAAACGCTTGTTGGGCGAGGGCGTATGGTACGGCGGGCTCAGGTCCGGTTACCTGTACGCCATCGATAGTGAAGGGCGGTTCTTTGGCAGAACGCAGAGTGTCTATGGAGGATCTCCAGTGATCGACATGGATCAAGGGACGCATTTTGGTTTTGCCATTGGTCGAAGACTAACGTCCGAATGGTGGCTGGAACTTGAGCTCACGCGCGTGAGCTCTCAAACCGAATCCGATTGGGTTTTTGGCGATGGGCTTCGACATGAAGATTTATTCCGCTTGGACGGAGACATCGAGAGCACCGTCGTCATGAGCAATCTGGGCTACGATTTCGCTCAACTCGATTGGTGGGCCACGCCGTACGTGCGAATAGGTCTGGGGGTCGCAGTCAACGCCGTAGACGCAAAGCTGGACTTAGACTACCAATCGCTCATCTGGCAAGGTACATCGTTCGAAGGTCGGACAACGAGACGGCACAGTTTTCCGGAAGGCGATTCCTATGAACTGGCGTGGAGCGTGGCTGCCGGGTTTACGAAGCGCCTGAACGATCGATTCGCACTTCGAGTCGAATACAGCCAACTCGGCCGCGGTGACGCCTGGTCTGCTGCCGACGAAAACACGGACTATCTCCTGTTTCGGGAACTCCAATCTCAACAGCTTAACTTCAGAGTAGACGCGTTTTTCGAATAGGCTAAAAACAACAACATTGATCGGTTTAGCATCGATATGCTCATCAAGGCGCAGGCGAAGACCGAGTGTCATGTGGAGATCAAGGGAATCGGTGACGTGGCAGAACGCGAAATTTGCACAAAAAACCGGTTCCCGCCCGTCTATATAGAAAAGCGAGTGGATTCCCATGACATCCGAGGAGTTGCGTGATTGTTACGTGAAACACCGTCGCCGCCTTTATTTCGTTGCGCTGGCGATCACACTTGACCGTCAGACGGCGGAGGATGCCGTGCATAATGCGCTGGTACACCTGCTCGCTAAGAATCACCGGCCGGATAATCTGTCGGCTTACGTGATGCGAGCAGTGCGCAACGCTGCGATCGACATAGCAAGAAGCAGGAGGTGGGATGAACCGATGCAGCAGGAATTTCTCGTCGGTACCGACGAAGTTTTGAGCACAATGAGCCCGCGCATGTTAACGAAGGCATTCAGAAAACTGCGCCGCGCCGAGAGGGAAACGATTGTGTTGCATTTATACGCAGGCATGACTTTCCAGGAAATTGCCGATCTGCGGTGCCGCTCGATCAACACTGTATCGGCTTGGTACCGACGAGGTCTTGTGAAACTCCGGACTGTCCTAGAGGTGAACCATGAATGAGTTGGATAAAGTGCTGCAAAGCATGCGGCCACAGGAGCCGTCACCCGGCTATCTTGACCGGGGACTAGCGCGAATTGATGACTTCAATGCGTCGTCACATCTCGTTAGCTCGGTATGGCGGTACGCGACGATTGGACTGGCGCTGCTTTTCGCTGTATCGCTGATGCTGAACGTCACGAACTGGATTGACGAACGGCGCGAGGCCGCGTCCGGGAAAATGTTCGTGTCAAGCGAGTTGCGCCAGGAGGGTGACCTGCTGATTCGCGAAACTCGCTATGAATATCCTAGAATCCCTGAGAAAACTAATGAATGAACAATCGACTTTCAGATCCCACCGGGCTGTTTTCGTGCTGCTCGTTACGGCCATCCTTTCTGGTAATAGCGCCGCGCAGCTGCCAACGATCTCGGTCGTCCCAAGGAACGAGGGGCCGGTGGGGATATCCGACCTCCATGTGCTGCTGGACGTTGACATGCAATTCCAGATATTCGATTTCGAAGCGCAGGAAAAATTCTGTCTCGTTCTCGGATACGTGCATGAAATCGATGGGCAACAGTCGAGCCGCAGCGCGCTAAACCCGGTTGTCTGCAATGTAGCCGGCCCGCAGCGCCTGATCTTGGTAATGCGGCCGGTCGGCGATAAGCGACGCTTGATGTTCGCCCTGCACGACCGCGACACGGGTGCCGGGTCGGGGAGGACGGTTTCTGACCTGCCGATTGGCAAGGACATCGGCGGCAGCGCCACTTTCAGGGCGGAAGATACAATTGGCTCCGGTCAGGAAACGATGCTACTCCGCTGGCGTTTTGGACTCAATCCGCCTCACCCCGGTCCGCGTCATGACGTCCGCATTCTTGTCCGGCTGGACGAAAACGATCTGGGCATCGGCAGCTATTCCAAGCCGAATGACTTCGGTCAGTGAGACTCCATCCTGAAGGAGACAAGGAGTGCTTCTTGCCTTCAATTTGCGTGACAACGTCATCGTACGCGCGTGTTCGAGCGTGATAAGCCGCAAGGCTCATGGCTTACGAAATCGTATTGTGGTTATTTTCGACCATAATGGTATTGTGGGTTTTCTGAAATGTTTGGCTGTCCAGGGCCGAATCGTGAAAAAAATATGCGCCATTTGTTGCTTAGCAATATCGACTGTTGCGACAGCCTGCGCTGCCGAAGAACAGAGTCCGTACCAGTCCGTCTTGCAGCTTGAATTTCCGGAGTATGAAGTTCACAGAGTAGTAGATGCGAATCAAATACAGAGACGCCAATCTAACCATAGCTTTCAGGATGACATTCTAGTCGGCGACTTCAATCTAGATGGTTATTCCGACTTCGCGACAATGCTCATGAGAGACGTAACGGAGGCTGATCTGGAAAACATTTCCGAAACACGCAAATCAACAGTGAAGTCGGTTTACCTCGCGGTCGTCTGCAATGGCATGGAATCGCAGAACGAAAATTCGTCCTACAATTGCACAGCACTTTCGAAACCCGGCGTTGGCGGATTCGGCTGGGAGCTGGATATCATTGATTGGAGCCGACGATCGCGTCTCACGGACGGCGGGGAGGTTTCCGACAACACGAGTTGCCAAGCTTTTTTGAAATCAACACCCGGAAAGAAACTATTGTCCTTCCGAGAGCCGTTTGGCCACTGCGATAGGTTTTTTTACCCGGTGGAAGACGGCGGTTATGCACAATGTGTGTACTGCACGGATTGAGCACCAGACGATATCGCATCGTCACGTCAGTTGCCGACTAGTTCGGCCGAGGTAATCAACATGACCAGGAAAGTACTCATCGTTTTTTCGATAGTGGTACTGACAACTTCGTGACTTAAAACAGTGCATCCTCTAGGTGCACCAGAATGCCGATCTCGGGATACGGACTCAGCTTCCGGTGTTCGCCGCTAAAGTCGGCCAGACTTTCACTCTCTATTCGGGTGAAGTCGGGGACGAGGGCTGGTTCGCGCTTCCGTCGGTCCCTAACGACTGGTCGCAAGCCGGCCCGACAACGGATGGCCTTCGCAACTACGCGGGCGAGCTGCAGCCGAACGGCGAGATCGAAGTCGGTGATGGCCTGGGCCTGGGTAACGACCCCGAAGAGTTATTGGACAAAGTCCCTGGCGTGACGCCGCTGCGGGCGACGGGCTTGGCTTTACTCGTGGGTCAGCACGTCTGCGCGGTCGTGCAGGACAGCGACGTGAGCATGAATTACGATCCGCTCGACGGCAGTCTCAAAGGCAAGAGCCTGGGATGGGTTGCCTTTCGGGTGCTGTCTGTCACGTCGGTGACGGGCGGGTCGTCATCTTCTCTGCCGGAGGTGGACATCGAGGTGTTCGATGCCGACGTGATTTGTGAAGGAGATCTATTTCCTATCCTGAATGCTCCCGAACCGAGTTCGTCATCGGAACCGTTTGACACCTGACACAATCCGTAAGGGCCGTGAGTAGCACCACAGTTCCGGTTGCGCTGAGCGCACAAACGACTTGTCCGATGGATGCCCGCGGACGCTGCGGAACAGTTAGTTATCTAAAATCAATAACTTGCTTATCGAAACTGAACAGCAGTGGATGTCCATGAACTCATGTCTGGCTGCCCGACCCGGATTCAGCTGAACGCATCAGATCGGTGACATTTTCAGCTCAATGCTGGGCAAATACCGGTTCAAAGTCTCACAGCTCAACCTTCGATCCCGACTCCAGCCTCCATTCTGCGTCCGAAGCGTTCTGACAAGTGTTGCGTGACGATGCCGTAGTATCCGTCGCCCAACTCACTCACCAATCTCGCCGAGCACCCGTTTCAGTTCAACAAATGAATGACAGCGAAAGCCGTAAGTGAGTTCATCCGGCCAGGCGCCACTGCCACCGATGACCAAATCAATACCACGCTCGCGACAGACCGAGGCAATATCGAGATAGGCGCGCGTTAGCCCGATCGCATCGCTCCTCCATACTGAGGCAGACAGTGCGACGATTCTTAGTGATGTTTCCGAGTTACGCAGGTGCAGCAGCAATTCGGTAACTGGCAGATCGGTTCCGGCCCACAGCGTTTCGATGCCGCGTGATCTCAGGCAGAGCTCGGCGAGAGCGAGACCCAGTTCGTGGCGTTCCCCCTCAAGTGTCGCCAGCAGACACGCCGACGCGCCTTCAGGTAAAGGAAACGCGTCGGCAGAGTTCGTCAGCGCCTGTCTCAGCCGCGCCGATGCGATGTGTTCGTCGACAATTGAAAACTCGTCATCCTCCCAGCACTCGCCAAGCTCGAGTGTAACGGCGCCGAGGAAGTCAGCGACCGCGAACCAATTGCCAAGTTCTGTGTAAAGTTCTGCAATCTGGTTTTTTACACAAGCGGTATTTTGGGTTCTCAGCTTGCGAACCCATCGATAAGCCGCCGCGGCGTCAGTCGACTGCTTCCGGTGCGGGCGCCGTAGTTGCTGGACGACTGAACGTCGAAATCGGCGGTGACCACCAGCGGTACGGATGAACGGCAATACGTCGCAATCCGCCCAACGCTTAATGGTCGTTGAGCCCACACCCAGTATTTTCATGGCGTCCTTTGTACCAATCCATTCACTCATGCGAAATCCTGACGTGCTACTCCATGTTTGAGTTCGAAAAGCACATAATTCGTCCAATTCGACTATACGGAAAAAGATATTCGACCGACATGTTCGACCCGTACGCGCCGAAAATTCTCCCAATTGTATAGCGTTTCTTTTTCTTTGCCATAACTTATTGATTAATAAGTACATCAGAACCTATAGATATTATCCACGAGCCTCGGGCAAAGCGCTGAAGCCGAGGCTTGAACAGCACATGAGTACGAAAGCACAGTAAATTGACTAATTCGGCTATTTGGCATAATCTGACCAAAAACGTATTTCTTGTCGTGGTCCGAAGCTACACAACAGCTTTTGTTCCCCGAAAATACCGCTGTAAGTAAGAAGAACTAACCGGAGCGGGACAGTGGCGAAGATACTGAAAGTCAGGATGTTGGGCGACCTTGAGTTCTACCTTGATGAACGCCGTCTTAATGATTTTGCACCTCGTCAGTCAAGACTGGTTTTTGTTTACCTGCTTCTTCGTCCGGGCCGTCACTACGATCGCTTGCATCTGGCCGCACAATTCTGGCCGAATTTATCTGATTCCCGCGCAAGAAAGACACTAAACACAGAAATCTGGAGAATCTGCAGCGGCCTGAAGGCAGAGGGTCTGGATCCGCATGAAATAATCGACCGGCAAAACGGCGTTATCGGCGTATGTCATGGTGCGGCATATACGTCAGATGTTGCGACTGTTCGGGCGGCGTATCGGGGTCTGGATACGCTGGATCCGGAGCTCTGCGCCGGTAGTGAGGTTATGGCGATCGCAGAAGCGGTGAACCTGTATCGCGGCGATCTATTAGAGGACGTACTCGACGACTGGTGCCTGTTGCAGCGAACCGACATTCGTGCTCGCCATATCCAGGCATTGGAATTTCTGTTGCGCTATTCGGTAAGCCACCAGTATTGGCAAGCTGGCCTCCGATACGGACAAGTGTTGCTGCGAATGGATGATCTGATGGAACATATTCACCGCGCCGTAATGCGATGTCATTTCATGATGGGTAATCGGCCGGGTGCGATGCGTCAGTACGCGAGCTGTCAGAAAATCCTGAGTGATGAACTCGGTGTTTGCCCGATGATTCAGACAGAGAAGCTCTATCACTCAATTATCGCACGAAAATACTCGGCGCAACCTGAAGCTCATCGCCAAACAACGGAGCAGCGAATAAGCTTGTGATTGCCGCGAGATCGGTTTGTGAGTCGATGACACTACAATTTTCGTTCATCAAGGGCCCACGATACAATGAACCGAGTCCCCATCATGCGCGTATGCGCCTACATATTATTGGTGTTCGTATTCGACCTTACTGTTGCGAGACCCGTCGGCGCGTCTGAAGTCGACCGAACAAATTGGTTAATTGCCCCCTACGTATGGGCGGTGGATACCCGTGTCGATCTTGCCGCCGACGATGCCCCCATTGGAGGTGGCGACATTTCATTTGCTGACTTAATGGATACGAGGGATGCGTCACTGCAAGTTTTCTTTGAGGACTACTTCGCCAGTAGTAACTGGAGTGCTTTTATTGATGTTACCTACCTGAAGGCTTCAGATTCCCGTCAAACAACGGCTACCGGATCGGCGATTCGTATCGACAGCGACTCCACGCAGTGGTTTGTCGATCTCGGGTTCGCTTACTGGCCGCGAGGCGAGGCGGGTGGGCTAAATTTCTTTGGCGGCGTTCGCTATACGAGCCTGGATGATCGTTACGACTTTGCCGATGTCAATCCAGATCAGGCGCTCGGGATGCTTGTAAACGACCGTGATTTCTTCGATGCACTGATCGGTGTTCGATATCGCCTGAACATCGCCCCGCACTGGGCCCTGGTAACTCGTGCCGATTATGCGTTCGGCGACTCGGACGGTATACCACTCCTCCAGGCGGTGCTGCGCTATGCTTTCGGCAAAGACCGTCGGCATGGTCTGTCGTTCGGCTATCGGTACAAGGAATCGGAATTCGAGACAGATAGCTTACAGGAAGATTATGAGTTTGGTGGGCCGCTGGTCGGTGTCGACTTCAGGTTTTGACGGAACGCCGTACTCAAGCACCGTAGATCCGCTGCTTCCTTACGTGTCAGCTCGGGTCTACAAGTGGGATAATAAGTGCTAGTTCCGCATCAATCTCGGTATTCATCTTGTTCTCGAGTTGGTAGAATTGAGCGACTTTCAGGGATGGCAGGACTCGCTTAAAGCGGCGTATGTATTTCTTCTCTATACGCAGTTGATCGTTTCTTATGTCGAAGAACTCCGCTAGCAGCTCGTCGGCGTACTCGTTAGTCAAATCCGCGTCGTCGTATGTCCGGACATAGTCAAGTGTCATCGATAGACGTCTGTCCATAACAGCTACGATCTCCCGACGATAATCTTCGTACAAAGGCCAGAATGCCGCCTCTTCTTCCGCGCTTAAACGAAGTTCCTGGTGTATGAGCTCTTTGCGGCCGGCTTGAATCAGCGTACGCGCATCCGCCAGTTCGCTATCGGCTGCAACTCGTGCGCTCTGATTCTGGGCCAGCGCTACTGCAGTCGATAGCGTGATCAGTATGACAGGTGCGAGAAATGCTGTTTTTTTTGCTTCATTCAGAAAACTCTACAAAAGGGTTTGCACTAGGGTCGACCGATCGGCGCGAAGAAACGATTCGGCAGTCATCGTATTTGTACTCGCACACAATCGGGTCACCTCGGAATCACGTTGAAGTCACAGCACAAGCTTGTGACCTCTACGTGACACCTGCTTGCTAACGTAGAGAATCATGGATCATGTGAAAGTTTAGCTGTGTCGAAGAGCCACACTACTGATGCCTACCGATTCGTAGTCGTTTATCGCCGCGAGCGCGGCGATACTCCGGTCGAGCCGGATCAGTGGCGTGGGCGTGTGCTACCTGTATCGCGAGTCGGAACACCGGCCGACGACAAGCTCAAGCTCGGATTCACTGACCTTGACCAGGTTGCGGACATTATGCGTCACTGCATTTCGGATGCAGTCGAGAAATCTTGAGCTGGCTGAGCGAATAGTTCCCGCCTCCAAGAACGTGTTACGCACTACATACCTGCCAGTTTTCTGCCTCCTGTGTGACCGGCTTGTGACTCTTTTGTATTCATATCCCCATATAGTGAGCATGCACGCCGCGTAGGGCCCAATTGTCATGCTCGAATAAGGAAAAAACGACCGGTCACCTTACGCATTTTATCAGGTCGGCGAAGAGAGGGGTCTTGGCGGTGCTCAGAGTCTTGATGTTAGGTGATTTCGAGCTTTACCTGGACGACCGCCGTCTCAATAACTTCGCGTCGCGGCAAGCCAGGTTAATACTCGCCTATCTGTTGTTAAATCCGGAGCGGCGCTACTCGAGATCGAATTTGGCCACGCAGTTCTGGGGGCGCCTGTCCGATTCACGAGCGCGAAAGGCCCTCAACACGGAGATCTGGAGAATTTGCAAGGCCTTGACGAACGAGGGGCTGGACCCGGACACGATTCTGCAACGCGACCAACACGCTATCGGGCTACGGCTGGACGCCGAATGCTGGTCAGATGTTGACACCATCCAAAAAACTCTCAACAGACTCGATACTCTGGATCCGCGGGCTTGTTCGGCGGTTGACGCCGAAGCTGTCTTCGAGGCAGTCCGCCTGTATAGAGGTGAGTTGCTGGAGGGCGTATATGACGACTGGTGCCTCGTGCAACGAGAGGGGTTCCAGGTACGGCAGATGAATGCGCTGGAGTTTTTGTTGCTGTATGACATGCACGAGCAAAAATGGCAATCTGCGCTGCAGCACGGACAACGCTTGCTCGGCATGGACCCAATCATGGAGCACGTCCATCGCATTGTAATGGAATGTCACTATAAGATTGGCAATCGACCGGCCGCGATTCGTCAATACCATCAGTGTAAGGACATCCTGCGGAACGAACTGGGTGTTGATCCGATGCCACAAACTGAGCGCCTGTATTGCTCATTGCTGGAAACGACACCGCCCGGGTCCGGGCAACCTCAAAAAACCGCCTGACAATATGCCACGCCGCCAGCTCACACTGTGATTGCGCTGTGACTCTCCCGTGACAGGCACGTGTCCGTCCAAAGCTAATATTTGCGATCAGGAAAATGAACCGGAGGCAATTGAAAAGTGAGCAGCCGAATCGGCCAGGTCTTTGCGACGATAGCGGCGTCCTTGGTTACAGTCCCGGTGTTTTCTGAAAACGTCTCTGGTGTGGACAAAATACTATGCGCACCGGCAGAAGTAATTGTGTGTCATGACGACGGCTACTGTGAAACGGTATTGCCCTGGAAGGTCAATGTACCGCAGTTTATTGTCGTGGATATCAAAAAGAAACGCCTGTCGACTACAGAGGCCAGCGGAGCGAACCGGTCTACGCCGATCAAAGGTCTCATCCGGGAAAGCGGGATGATCTACTTACAAGGTGTCGATCGTGAGAGGGCATTCAGTTTCGTGATCAACGAGGGGACAGGATTAATGACCGTGGCCGTTGCGCGGGCGGGCCTGACGGTGACTGTATTTGGTGCTTGTACAAGTGTCATTTGATCCATTGAGGAGGAACAGCGGATGAAAACCCGACTGCAATTTGAGGTAGTCGCGCTGACCGTCGCGCTGGTCGTCTCGCTACCTGTATTCGCAGAGGCTGAACCGCCGGCCGGAACTTTAGCTGCGACATTGGAAATTTTCGTCTTCCCCGCCGAAGGACAAGCTCCCGGGCAGCAGTCGAAGGATGAAGTGGAGTGTTACGACTGGGCGACAGCCAATACTGGCAGTGACCCATTTCAACTGCTCAAGGACATTGCAGAGAGCGAAGAGCAAACCGAGCAAGCTAAAGCTGACGCTAAACAGACGGGCCAGGGCAGGGGTGCCGCTGGGGCAATAAGGGGCGCGGCGGCCGGCGCACTGATTGGTGAAATCGCCAACGACGACGCCAGCGAAGGAGCCGCCCTGGGTGCCGCAGTCGGGTTGGTCGGGGGCAGGCGGAGTGGACGTATTGCGCGATCTCAGGCTGTGCAACAGGCAGAGCAGCAGGAGCAGGCCAGCCAGGAGGTGTCAGCCGAACAGATCGAGAATTTCAAAAAGGCGATGACCGTTTGCCTGGAAGCAAAAGACTACATGGTGAAATACTAGGGCCTGTTAACAGGCCCGAGGGAAAGGTGCTCGATGTCAATGGCCAGACGAATCGGAGCGTACGTTCTCGTGTCTGTGTTAATGCTCGCCGCGGGCTGTGCCGGTGGAGCAGGCACGTCGGTCGAACGCGTGTTGCGGCTTCCCGGACTCGCGGATACGCCCTATAGCCACGTATTGGTTGTTGGTGTCGCTCCGAGCAATGCGAATGCACATCTCTTCGAAAGGAGAATCGCAGAGGAGTTGAGAAATACCGAGACTCGTGCGGCGGAGTATTACAAGATTGGCGTCTCGCTGACCGAGGACAAGGTTCGGGAGACGGCTGGCGAATTGGGTATCGATGCGATCCTGGTAACCCGCGTAGAACACATCGACAGCAATGTCTCAGTAAGCGAGGAGCGTACAGAAATAGAGGTAACGGCAAGAGGGGGAAACCTCGTTGACTATTTTCGTTATGACTACGGCGAACATACGCTTCCGCCAACGGTTGGTGTGACCTATGACGTCGTACTGGTTACGGATATCTATGACGAACGATCCGGCGAGAAAGTATACGTCATAGAATCCAGAACCATGGATGCGGAGACTGCTTTTGAACTTATTCTCGATGAAAGTACGGCGATTGTGGAGCACCTGCGCAAGGACGGCGTGGTTCGCTAGCCCCGAAGGCCAGTTGTTACGAGTCTTATGCAGGTCTATCTTATTACTCGCTCTTGGTGTGACCTTTGCTCTCCCGGTTCTTGGCAGTGGACGAAATACCGATCGCTTCAGTATCAGCCTGGGTGCATTCATCACCGATCGTGATACGGACAGCCGCCTGGATTCTGTAGCGGGGCAGGGCACGGCAATCGATTTTGAAAAGGACCTGGGCCTTGATGCTTCCGGCACGGTTCTACGCCTTGATGGTTACTACCGGTTTAACCGACGCCACCGGATCGATTTCGCCGTCTTTGACTTATCGCGAGATGCCAGTGCAACGATAGATGAACAGATTGATTTCGGTGATGAGACTTTTGGTGTCAATACGACTGTTTCTGCCGAATTCGACCTGTTGATCGTCAAAGCCGCATACACCTGGTCTGTTTTTGATCGCAACAATGGTTACCTCGGTCTAACGGCCGGGCTGTACACGGCCGATACAAAGTCGAGCTTGAGCGAGCCGACACTTGGTGTGGCAGAGACCCGCAGCATCACAGCGCCATTGCCGGTCGTTGGATTGCGCGGTGAATATCAACTGTCACAATGGTGGACGCTGCGCGGCAGTGCAGAGTTTTTTGCGATTGAAGTTGATAATGTCGACGGTCAACTGACAGACCTTCATGTAGGCATCGACTACCGTCCGGCGAAGCGTTGGGCAGTTGGGCTCGGTTACAATAGCGTCAGAATCGAGGTTGACTCAACCAAAGCAGCCTTCACAGGCTCGTTGGATTGGGCTTATGACGGTGCGCTGCTGTACTTAAAGCTCGGGTTCGGTGCGATTAACTAGAAACCTGCCCCCCCGGAGTCGAGGGTTGATGGCGCGCCGCGTGCTCGCATAGTTCGCTCTCCGTGACTCCTGCCAGGTATTCTTCATTGCGGGGGGAAACCGGACAGCACCGCATCGACTGCGGCGTCGATTGTACCTGCGGCGTCCCTGCGGTCCGATTCACTGATCGATTTCGTTGCAACGCCGTGCCAAACGGGGCGACGGCCGTCTACATCAAACACGTCGATGGCCAACATCCCTTTGGTGTACTGTCGAACGGAAGTCTCCGTACCGTATCCATAGTACGAGCCACCCCATCCCCAGTGTGATGGGTAGCCGCGGCCTGCGTACATCGTCGGATAGGAATCAACATCAATCTCTTCTCGGGAACCAACTGTGAAGGAAACTGCAAAGTCAGCTTTTGTCGCATCCTCCACTTTGGAGTAGTTTTTGGCGCCGAAAGCACGTTCCATGGAAGACATGATGCGTGACTCGAGTAATGGATTGGCAATTCTGCTCGTAGGACCGACCTTCATTGGGTGTTCGGATATCCATGCGTAGGTTCGGTACCCACTGAAGTTATTGGCAGGGTCATGATCATAAGTCGCTTTGAAAGTGCTGGCGCAACCACTGACCAGTACGACAAGTACAGCAATCGATATAGCGATTTTAGGGGAGCTTATTGTATTCACTGGAATGTGGCCTCCTGGGGTCAGCGTAATGCCGGTACACTACAATGGAAGCAACACGATGTAGTCACCGTTCGATCACAACACGATCACAGACCTTCGTATTCTGTTCAACGTGAGTTAAGCCGGTCGCGCCAGATAAACTCCAATCGCCAGGTATCAAAAGACGCGTCTTCGGTGAGCCGACTCGTATCGATTTCCTGCCGAACATAGGTACCCTTCAGAGTGAGCCCATTTGGAAGGTCCCAGCGCAGGCCGGCCATCCCGGTATAAGTGGTACGGATATCACGATAGGTATCGTAAATGTCGGCGCAGGTATTGCCTACCCACGGATCCAGCCAACAGACATCACCTGGTGGGTTGTCGTTGATGAGAATGTTGGAGTCAATGTCGATCCAGCCGGCACCCAGTTCAACGAACGGTGTGAACGGGCGGTCCAGGAAGTTGAATACCGTTTTGAACTGATAGCTTAGCGTATCCAGCTCTGACTGGACGATGTCTTCCATCATCGTCCCTTCGATGACTCGGGTTGCCCGGTAGTTAGGAGCAGACCAGTTCGCATCGAACGCGAAGGCGAAACGGTTGGTATAGTTGTAGCCGAGAGTAATCCCCCAGCCCGTTTCGCTATCGATTTCCAGACGTGAACCTCCAATACCGGTAAGATCCTGTGACGACATGCCGCTCCACTGAATTCCGGCTTCCCACATGCCGGCGCGTCCGTCATCCGGTTTGCTGTCGTTCGCTTGCGCGAACGCAGCGCCTTCGAACAATAAACAAAAAACCAGAAACGATAACCCAATACGGCTCTTCATCGTGTAATCCTCGAACGAGCATCGATACACAGGCAGCTATCGACGCCAGGACAATTGGACTCTCCAGGTATCCAGAGATGCGTCGTCGGTTGCTCTGGACGTATCGACTTCTTGCCTTGCGTAGGCAGCCTTTAAGGAGAGGCCGTTCGGAAGGTCCCAGCGCAGTCCGGCTGCCGCCATATACGAGGTCCGGGTGTCGCCGTAGGTTGTGAAAAACGTGTCGCAGATATAACCCCACCAGGGATCCCACCAACAACCTGTTGTCGGTGGGCCAGTGATGATATTCGAGTCGACATCGGTCCAGCCTACGCCCAGTTCGACGAACGGAGTCAGTGCTCGGTCCAGGACGTTGAATACCCCCTTTAGCTGGAAGTTGACGATATCGAGTTCGGCCTGAATCGTGTCAATTGCCCGAGTATTTTCAATGATCCTGCTTGCCGAATAGTCCGGCCGAAACCAGTTCGCGTCGAACGCCAACGCGAACCGGTTCGTAAAATTGTAGCCGGCCATAAAGCCCCACCCGATTTCACTATCGACGTTCAAAGCGGAACCTTCGGTACCCGAGAGGTTTTCCGAGGACATAGCAATAACATCGATTCCGAACTCCCAGGTCTGCGCCCGGTCCGCTTCCCTGGCATCGGCTGAATGTGCGCAGAAAGCCCACACCATGAAGAACAGTAGCTTTGAGTAGTGATCCATATTTGCCCTCCGTGTTTGCCCGACTGGTCTTCAAATGGTGCAGGCAGGTAAGTCGATGCACCTGACAGACACTACGCGACGGGAAACACAGCCGGGTCACAATCGGATCACACCAGCATGTCGTGTCAATCTGTGATTGCTTTGTGATTGGCGCGTGTCCCCTGCGTATAGGGGCGCGCCTACTATGTTGGCATTCAACGAAACGCGAAGTCACCTGCCAGCGGCTCGCAAGGTGTAAGGAGTAAGAGATGTATCAATACAAGATCAAAAACGTGATTCGAATATTGCTCGCGGCTGCAATCTTCGTGTTGCCGGTCGGTGCTTACGCGCAGGACAAACCCAACATTCTGGTGATCTGGGGTGACGATGTCGGCCAGTCAAACATCAGTGCGTACACGATGGGGCTGATGGGTTATCGGACGCCTAACATCGACCGCGTTGCAAACGAGGGGATGATCTTTACGGACTACTATGGCGAACAATCCTGTACCGCCGGACGAGCGTCATACATCATGGGGCAGAGCGTCTATCGTACCGGTCTCTCCAAAGTCGGCCTGCCCGGGTCCGAGTTGGGTATGCAGGAAGAAGACCCGACGATTGCCGGTCTGCTCAAAGCACAGGGTTATACCACGGGCCAGTTTGGCAAGAATCACCTGGGCGATCAGGATAGCCACTTACCGTCGAACCACGGCTTCGACGAATTTCTCGGCAATTTGTATCACCTGAATGCGGAGGAAGAGCCCGAGAACGACGATTACCCCCAGAACCCGGAATTTCGGGAAAAATTCGGTCCACGCGGCGTTATCAAGTCATCGGCCGATGGCCGGATTGAGGATACCGGTCCGCTAACCAAGAAACGCATGGAAACGGTGGACGAAGAGACTCTCGCCGCGGCGATCGATTTCATCGAACGCGCCAATGCCTCAGGCACACCGTTTTACGTGTGGTGGAACGGCACCCGCATGCATTTCCGTACGCACGTAAAAGACGAGCTACGCGGCATTTCCGGTCAGGACGAATACGCCGACGGGATGGTTGAGCATGACATGCACGTCGGCCAGCTATTGGATACGCTCGATCGTCTCGGCATCGCGGATAGCACGATAGTCCACTACTCGACTGACAACGGCCCGCATATGAACACCTGGCCGGATGCGGCGGCGTCACCGTTCTTCGGTGAAAAAAACACCAACTGGGAAGGCGGCTGGCGTGTACCGTCGATGGTGCGCTGGCCGGGCAAGATCGAGGCTGGGTCGGTGTCGAACGAGATCATGCATCATATGGACTGGCTGCCCACTTATCTGGCTGTTGCTGGAGTGCCGGATATCAAGCAGCAGTTGTTCGACGGCAATGTGCGAGCCATCGGCCGCCGCTACAAAGTGCATTTGGATGGCTATAACTTCCTGCCACATCTCCTTGGCGAAGAGCAAGACGGTCCGCGCGATGAAGTCTTCTACTTCGGCGACCAGGGCGAATTGACGGCACTCCGCTATAAAGACTGGAAAATGATTTTCATGGAGCAAAAGGAATACACGACGCTGCGAGCCTGGATAGAACCCTGGACGCCGTTGCGGACGCCGCTGTTGTTCAATCTGCGGCGAGATCCCTATGAACGGGCCTACAGAACGTCGAATACCTACTACGACTGGATGATTGATCGCGTCTACTTATACGTACCGGCGCAGGAGTACGTCGGCGAATTTCTCAAAACCTTTGCCGAGTTTCCACCGCGACAGAAAGCGGCGAGTTTCAGTATCGATCAGGTGATGGAGAATATGCAAAACGCTGGTGGCTCCAAGTAGATGGGGCGCGCTGGAGATTGAGGATGGCTGTCAGAGCTTTCGTATTCCTGGCAGCCATGCTCACTGCTTCCATAGCATGCGGAGAGAGCAGACCCCGATTGATCCTCCAGATTACCGTTGACCAGCTTCGCGGTGATTTACCGACCCGTTACTACGACCGGCTCGGTGAGGGCGGTTTTCGCTATCTGTGGGAAACCGGCATCGTGTACAGCAATGCGCATCATGCACACGCCAACAACGAGACCATTGTCGGCCATACAACGCTTGCGACCGGCGCACATCCATCCGCCCATGGCATGGTAGGCAATCTTTGGTTCGATCGGGAAACAGGGTCTGTCACGTACAACGTGGAGGACCCGAATTATCGACTGTTGACCGTCGGTGCTGGTGTTGACGCTGATGTTGAAATTGACCCGACACAACGCCAGGCTCGCAGTGAGGGTCGTTCACCGGCGGCGATTCTCGCCTCGACATTCGCCGACGAACTACGCAGCAACACCGGCGGCAAGTCGAAGGTAGTCGCTGTTTCGGTCAAGGATCGCGGTGCAATCTCCATGGCTGGCCATTCAGGTCAGGCTTATTGGTTTTCAAAGGCGAGCGGCGGGTTCGTGACAAGTACGTACTATCGCCGCGACTACCCCGACTGGGTCGTGGCGTTCAACGACTCGGGCCCCACGAGTCGCTACGAAAACAATAGCTGGCAACTGTTACATGAGCGAAACAGCTACCTCTTCGCTGACACAGACAATCGTGAGTGGGAATTGAACGTAGCGGGGTTCGGACGGGTTTTCCCACACCGGTTCGGAAATCGTGCTAATCCGCTGTTTACGACGTTGTTGACGTTCAGTCCCGCGGGCGATCAACTCGTTCTCCAATTCGCGAAGCAGGCGCTCATTGCAGAAGGCCTGGGTGCCGATAGCACAACAGACTACTTGAGCGTCAGTTTTTCGTCGACGGACTACGTGGGGCACGTATTTGGACCGTCCAGTCTCGAAGCCGAAGACAATATCCTGCAGTTGGACCGAACACTTGCCGAACTACTTGCTTTCATCGACCGCGAAGTAGGACTTGGGAATACGCTAATCGTCTTGTCTGCAGATCACGGCGGTCCCGATACTCCAGGCTATCTAAACTCGTTGGGTATTCCCGCCGGCTACGTCGATCCGAGTAGTTGGGACAGCAATGCGGCTGCAGACCGACTCAGGGGACGTTTCCGGATTGAGGGAAAACTGTTCGAGACCTATGCGCATCCGTATTTGTACTTCACCGAAGACATCAAGAACGACCCTCGTATCGATCACGAAGAACTTGAGGAGGCTGTCATAGATGAGCTATCGAGATTCCGCGGCGTGTCACTTGCCATATCAAGTACAGCGCTCAGGCGCGGCAATTTACCTGACACTGAAGTGTACCGCGCGGTAGTCAGGAACTTTCACGCAAAACGATCGGGCGATATCTACGTTGTGTTTGAACCGCAGTGGTTTATCAATGACTTCGACGGACTGAAAGTGGCGGCCACGCACGGGTCGCCCTGGAACTACGATAGCTACGTACCGATTGTGTTTGCCGGCGCGGGCCTGCCTCCAGAGATCGTCG
This sequence comes from Woeseiaceae bacterium, assembly GCA_021773035.1. Taxonomy (GTDB): domain Bacteria; phylum Pseudomonadota; class Gammaproteobacteria; order Steroidobacterales; family Woeseiaceae; genus UBA1847. Next base: position 137,167 of record JAJFKU010000038.1, on the reverse strand, counting down.
AGCGTCGTGTGCACACAACAGATATCGCGCCGACGTTAGCCTCATATGTCGGGATCAAGCCACCTTCAGGTTCCGCCGGTCGTGTGTTGCCTGAAATAGTCGACCGGGACGGTCAGTGAGTAAGCTGATGAAGGCGGCTGTCGTCGAGTCGTTCGGTGAGCCGTTACTTATAGCGGCGGTGGCTAAACCGGTGGCCACCGCCGGAAAGATTGTCGTGAAGATCGAAGCTTCGGGCGTTTGTCATACTGATTTGCACGCCGTTGGCGGTGATTGGCCGGTGAAACCCGTGCCGCCGTTCATCCCGGGGCACGAGGGCGTTGGCTTTGTCGCTGAAGTAGGGGATGGCGTAACGTCGGTCAGGGAGGGTGATCGCGTTGGCGTTCCGTGGCTTTACAACGCCTGCGGGCATTGCTCTCACTGCGTTAGCGGTTGGGAAACAGTATGCGCCGAGCAACAAAACACAGGTTACAGCGTCAACGGCGGATTCGCCGAGTACATACTGGCCGACCCGAACTTCGTTGGTCATCTGCCGGTTGCGTTGGATTTCGCGCCGGCGGCCCCGGTCCTGTGCGCGGGCGTGACCGTCTATAAAGGTCTGAAAGAAACGGAAGCCTGTCCCGGTCAGACCGTCGTGATCACGGGAATCGGTGGTCTTGGGCATTTAGCGGTGCAATATGCCAAGGCAATGGGCCTGCACGTCATTGCTGTCGATATCGCTGACGATAAACTGAAACTTGCCAGCGAACTCGGCGCCGATCAGACCATAAATGCGGCAGAAACAGATCCGGTGTCCGAAGTGCAGGCAGGTGGCGGCGCCGAAGGCGTGCTGGTCACGGCAGTCTCTCCAAAATCTTTCTCGCAGGGCGTCGGCATGCTTGCTCGGCGCGGCACGATGGTCCTCGTCGGGCTGCCGCCCGGGGAATTTTCGCTGCCTATTTTCGACACGGTGCTGATGCGAAAGACCATTCGCGGGTCGATCGTTGGCACTCGACACGATCTCGCGGAAGCGCTGCAATTCGCGGCCGAGGGGAAGGTGGCTTCGCACTACTCGATCGATACTCTGGACAATATCAATGCGGTCTTTGATCGGATGCGTAAAGGGAAAATCGACGGACGTGTTGTTGTGACGATTTGATAACTGGGGAAACAATGGGCGCACGCCAGCGAATAGACGACCTGAAAACGCGGATGGCACAGTCGATTATCGGCCAGGATGCTGTTGTCGAACGAATCGTCATTGGACTGCTTGCGAACGGCAATCTGCTGATTGAGGGCTTGCCCGGTCTCGCCAAGACACGAGCAATCAAGGCGCTCGCCAAAAACATCGAGGCAGACTTCAGCCGCATCCAGTTCACGCCCGATCTTTTGCCCTCGGATGTCACGGGCACCGTGGTCTATTATCAGCGAGACGGCACAGGGGAGTTTCGATTCGAACAGGGGCCGATATTCGCCAACATTATTCTGGGCGACGAGATTAACCGGGCGCCTGCGAAAGTACAGGCCGCGATGCTCGAGGCAATGGAAGAACGGCAGGTCACCGTCGCTGGCAGTACGCATACCTTGCCGCCGTTGTTCATGGTGATGGCGACGCAGAATCCGGTTGAGCAGGAAGGTACCTACCCGTTACCCGAAGCGCAGATGGACCGCTTTCTGATGCACGTCAATATCGAATACACGTCGGTTGAAGACGAAGTCAGGATTATCGAACTCGTACGTGGCGAAGAAACGGCAACACAGAAAGACAAGGCGGAGCCTTCGGGCGAGAAAACCGTGCGCATTTCACAGGACGCCGTGTTTGAAGCACGCAAAGAGATTGCCAGTGTGCATGTGTCTGATGCCATTGCACGCTACATTGCCGATCTCGTTTACGCGACCCGCACACCGGAAAAATACGCCGAAGATCTCGATCGCTGGATCGATGTCGGTGGCAGCCCGCGCGCATCGCTTGCGCTCGATAAATGTAGCCGCGCTCACGCATGGCTGAATGCTCGGGACTTCGTGGACCCCGGTGACGTGCGCGCCGTTGTACACGACTGTATGCGACACCGCCTGATGCTGTCTTATGAGGCACAGGGAGAGGGAGTATCCGCGAACACAGTCATCGACCGGGTCGTTGAACTGGTCGCGCTGCCTTGAACAATGGCCGTCGACCCGCGAATTCATGTCTCTTTGACTCATCTTCGCGGGCTGCAGGGAGCCGCACGCGGTTTGAGTTTTTTACCTCGCCAGCCTTCGGCGAGTGTTCTAAACGGCCGGCACAAGTCTCGCCTTCGAGGGCGGGGTCTTAATTTCGAGGAGATGCGGGACTACCTTCCAGGCGATGACATCCGTTCGATCGACTGGAAAGCAACGGCACGCACCGGATCGCCGCACGTGCGCGTGTTTACGGAAGAACGGGACCGGCCCGCGCTGCTGGTCGTCGATCAAAGAATGTCGATGTTTTTCGGCTCGCAACTCAACATGAAGTCCGTAACGGCCGCTGAGGCTGCCGCGATCGCGGCATTCCGTATTCTCAAGGCCGGCGACCGCATTGGCGGTATCGTATTCGACGACGACAATCGGATCGAAATCAAAGCGCAGCGGAGCAGCAGGGCGGCGTACACGCTGCTGGAGGCAATCGCCGGAATGAATGCCGGCTTGCATGCCGATCGCGAGGTGGATAGGGGGCAGGGGAAACTGAACGAGGTCCTCGCAAGTGTCGTTCGACTGGCTCGTCACGATCACCTGATCATTGTACTCAGCGATTTTTCCGGTATTGACGAAGCGACACATCGACGCCTGAGTTCTATTGCCGCACACAACGATCTCATCCTGATGCTGGTTTATGACCCCGCGGCAACGAGCGTGACCGGGAGTTCGCGCGTAGTGTTCGGCGATCACGCGATGCAGGCGGAAATAGATCTTTCATCGTCGGCGCTTCGGGAAGCAGTACAGCGATACACGAGTCAGCGCCTGCAGCAAATCACCGACTGGCAGACTGAAATAAACCTGTCTGTGCTGCCGTTGAGCGCCGCAGAAGAGACCCTGCCGCAAATACGCCGTTTACTGGGCGGTATGGCAACAAAGCGACGGGTCCGATGAGCGACTACGAGAGCCTCAACCTCCCACAGCTGCTGGCGTTGATGAACGATATCGTGCGGCCTGAACCTACGGCATGGACACCGCAGACAACCGGTTGGGCGATTGTCGGTGCGTGGTTTGTCGTTGTATTGGCGTTCGTCGGCTGGCACGGGTACCGGCACTGGCGGAACAATCGTTATCGTCGCGAAGCGCTCGCAGCACTGAGCCGGATAGCGGCGCAGGCTGAGTTCGATTCCGTGAGAGCTGCGCAGCAGCTAGGCTCGTTACTCAAACGAACCGCGCTCGCCACCTACGCACGGACAGACGTCGCGAAATTGTATGGCGCAGACTGGGCTGCATTTCTTTGCCGGACCGCGGGCGACGACCCGCTCGTCAGGAATGTTGCCGCTGAACTGGCAAGCGCCGCCTATCGCGCCGATGTAGACGTCAGCGCGTTGCTCGCTCCGGCGCGTCGCTGGATCGAGGTGCATCGTGCTTGAACTGGGCTGGCCATTAGCGTTGTTAGCGCTGCCACTACCGGTGCTGGCCTGGTGGCTGCTGCCAGCGCATCGTGAGCGTGTCAGCGCCGTTCGCATTCCGTTCTTCGCTGAGATCGTCCAGGCAACAGGCGGGGAGCCCCAAAGTGGCGCTGTCGTTATGCGCCGCCGCTGGATACAGAAGATCGCCGCCATTTTGGTCTGGGTTTTGCTTGTCGTTGCGCTGGCGAAACCGCAGTGGGTTGGTGAGCCCATCGTCCGTACCGAGGCGGCTCGCGATGTCATGCTCGCAATCGACTTGTCGGGCTCGATGGACTATCGGGATTTTCCGGACGAAAACGGATCGTTAGTCAGGCGCCTGGACGCCGTGCAGCGCGTCGTCGATCAGTTCATCGCAGACCGTGACAGCGATCGTGTCGGTCTGATCGTCTTCGGCGATCGAGCCTATCTGCAGTTGCCTTTCACGCGAGATCTTGCAACCGCTCACGATCTGGTAGAGCTGATGAATGTTGGAATGGCCGGCCCACGAACGGCCGTCGGCGACGCGATCGGTGTTGCCATCAAGTCATTCGAGACCAGCGAAGTCGACGAGCGGCTCCTTATCCTGTTGACCGACGGCAATGACACGGCCAGCAAGATGACCCCGGTCAACGCGGCGGAGATCGCGAAGCTCAATAACGTCGAGATCTACACGATAGGTGTAGGCAACCCGGGCGCGACCGGTGAAGATCGGGTCGATTTCGACACGCTGAAGTCCATCTCGAGCCGGACGGGTGGTGAGTTTTTCGAAGCAGTTGATGAAACATCGCTGCAGGAAGTGTATCGGCGGATCGACGATCTGGCAGTGGCCGACGTCAGGACAACGGCATGGCGGCCGCGAAAGTCGATGGTGCATTTGCCGGCAGGTGCGGCGATCCTTGTCGCACTGTCAGCCTACGGTGTGCTGCTGGTGACCAGGCGACGTCCGGAGGCAGCGCGATGATCGATTGGGAATTCCTGCATTTCATCCGGCCTGCGTGGCTGGCGGTTTTGCCGCTGGTGTTTGCGGCGTGGTTGATTGCGAGACGCTGGGAAGGACGCCGTCGCGGCGCCAATACAATTCTGGCACCACACCTCGAGGAAGCACTGACCGTAAACCGCCGATCACGTCGCAAGATCAGGCCGATCGACGGATTCGGGATTTCCATGCTGGCAGCGACGCTGGCCGCAGCCGGTCCGAGCTGGAGTAAACAACCCAACCCCTGGTTTAGCGAGACGGCAGCACTTGTGATCGCGATGGAGGTCTCCGATTCGATGCGCAGCAACGATCTCCAACCGACGCGGCTGGACAGAGCGCGGTTCAAGGTGCTCGACTTGATCAAACTCCGGACCGGCTCGCGCACGGCGCTTATCGCCTACGCCGGAAGCGCGCACATCGTAATTCCGCCGACCACCGACATCGAAGTCATCAAGCCCTTTCTCGAAAGCCTGGACCCGGCAATCATGCCGGAAGGAGGCAGCGACGCGACAAGCGTCTTACCGCTTGCGGCGGAGTTGCTCGCCGGCGACGCAGTGACGGGAACGCTGTTGTATGTCAACGATGGCTTTGATCCGGCCGATATCGCCGAACTGAGTGAATACTCAGGTCGCGAAGGCGCCGCAGCCGTTGTTGTGCTTGTGGTCGGTACCGACGAGGGGGGCGTTGCACTGCTGCCGGACGGGACCGCCGTTACGGACAGTCGCGGCGGGCGACTGGATACGGCGATTGACGCTGCGTTGCTGTCCCGCGTTGAGGACGAGGCGAGTATCCCGGTAATCCGCGCAACGACGAGCGACAGCGACATCCGCCAGTTGCTGCGCCGGATCGAATCTAATTTGCGTCTCGCAAATGATCCAAATGCACAGTGGCTGGATCGTGCCTGGTGGTTTGTATGGCCGGCCGCGTTTTTGTCGTTTCTCTGGTTCCGCCGCGGCTGGACGATGCAATGGTAACCAGGAGCAAGACGTGAAGCTGAGCACACGGATCGGCAGCGCGACCGTCGCGGCGCTCGTTGTGATTGCAGCTCTCAGTGTGAGCGCCACGGATCCCGTCTCTATCTGGCTGACACCGGATCAACAAGGGCGGCTGGCCTACGACAATACCGAGTGGACCGCGGCGGTGGAGCTTTTCGAAGACCCGATGTGGAAGGGTACGGCTGCCTATTCTGTCGGGCAGTACGACCTCGCCGCCGAAACTTACGGTCGAATTCCCACAGCGACCGGGTTCTTCAACCGCGGCAACGCGTTCATGAAGTCCTTTGACTATGCAAAGGCAATCGATGCGTATGAGGTCGCCGTTGCGGAACGGCCGGAGTGGGAAGATGCGGCGAACAACCTGAGGCTTGCCCGCTATGTGCTCGACTACGTTCAGGACACGCGGGAACAGGAGGACACCGGCGATGAGTCGGAACTCGGGGCGGACGACTATAAATTCGATAATACCGAGGACCGCGGTCGCGAAATGACGATCACGAAGCAAAGCACGATCGAACTTCAATCGGCGGAAAAATGGATGCGCTCGGTCGAAACAGAGACACGCGATTTCCTCCGTACGCGCTTCGAACTCGAAGCTCGACAGGCGGGAAATCGATGAAACGCCGCTATTTTTTCGCGGCGGCAGTCTGTATCGCTTCTGTGTCCTTGGCGCAGGAGCAACCCTTCGTCAGAGTCGATGTATCGCCGCAAGAGGTTTCCGTCGGAGAACCCGTCAGGGTGCGCGTGACGGTTCTTGGCCCAAGCTGGTTTCCCGAACCGCCGGTGTTCCCCGGTTTCGAGGTGCCGAACAGTATTGTCCGCCTGCCGCCCGATAGCTCGCGTGCGACCAGCGAGCGCATAGGTCGTGCCACCTGGTCCGGTGTTGTGCGCAACTATCAGATCTATCCGTTGATCGGTGCAAGGTACCGGCTCGATGGCCTGGCAATAAAACTGACCTATGCTGATCCGGGAAATCCCCCGATTGCTCTCGATATCGATGTGCCGCCAATCGAGTTTCTGGCATCGGTCCCGGTCGGTGCAGAAAAACTGGACCCGTATATTGCCGGCCAGGCACTGACGTTCACACGCGAGCTTGACGGGGACCCGACGTCGCTCGAAGTCGGTGATGCTCTTGTACTGACTTACACGGCGGAACTCGATGGTCTACCCGCGATCTTTCTGCCACCACTCGTAGACGACGTGCACATCGACGGCGTTTCTGTTTACGTCGAGGAGGCTGTTGTCGAGGATGGCCGACCGTCGCGGCGCAGCGAAAAGCTGACACTGGTTTTCAAATCGGGCGGTGAAGTGAGCATTCCTGAAGTCAGCCTGGACTGGTGGAGTACCAAGACAAAGCAGATTGAAACTGCCGTAATCCCAGCGCTGTCGTTTTCTGTCTTCGGTCCTTCGGGATTCGCTGTGCAGGCCGACAACGGCCCTCGGGAAAACAGTCGGTCAATGACGATCGCAATAGTGGCAGTGGGGTTCATGCTGCTCCTGTGGTTTTCGCGGCGTTCTGTTTTCGCGTTTTCGCAACGCCTGCGCGAGACAGCTGCAGTGAGACGACAGTCCGAGGCCTACGCATTCAAGCAGCTGCGGAAAGCCGTTCACGGGCGCGAGCCACGCGCCGTTCACCGTGCGCTGTTGATCTGGTTGCAATGTCTGCAGCCCGGAACCGAGGCGCGGCAATTCGCGCGGGATTGCGGTGATGGCGAATTGCGGCGTAATATCGATGCGTTGTCAGCCGCGAATTTTTCCAGTGCCCGGAAAACACCGGACCTTCGTGGCTTACTGCGAGGGCTAGCGGTGGCGCGCCGGCATTTTCAGCGATCTCCAGCACGTGTAGATATGCTGAACCTGCCGCCACTGAATCCGTGACAGGAGCCGCCTGGATGCTCGATCAATTTCGCCTTGATTCAGGAATAGTCACGACCATGCCGACCGCTATCGCGTTGTTGCTGATGGCTTGCGCACCAGACAAGCCGGACGCGTCGCCCGAACCGACGCCGCCGGACTACGTCGGTGTCGCGGTGTGCGCCGGCTGCCACTCGGACGAATACGAGCGATGGCGCAATTCACACCACGATCTTGCCATGCAGCATGCTACCGACGACACCGTTCTGGGCGACTTTGACGGCGCAGGTTTTCGCTATGGCGGCGTCGAGTCGACGTTTTATCGGCGTGGTGGAAACTTCTTCGTCACCACCGACAGCGCGAGCGGCGCGCTGGTCGAGTACCGGATTGCTTACACATTTGGTGTCGAGCCGCTGCAGCAATACCTGGTGGAGTTTCCTGACGGGCGCTTGCAGGCGCTCGGAATCAGTTGGGATTCGCGTTCGGCCGACGAAGGTGGACAGCGCTGGTTTCACATCTACCCGGATGACGCCGTCGATCACGACGATCTGTTGCACTGGACCGGTCCGTTACAGAACTGGAATTTCATGTGCGCCGAGTGTCACTCGACTAACGTCCGCAAAAACTACACGCCGGAGAATGACAGCTTTTCGACGACCTGGAGTGAAATCAACGTCGCTTGCGAAGCCTGCCACGGCCCGGGGTCGGCGCATGTAGCAGCGGCGGTGGCACCCGGCGGCGAAAATTCGTCCGTTCTTGCTTTCGACGACGCGGCCCGGTGGGTAATGAACATGACGACCGGCATAGCCGAGCGAGTACCGTCGGAAAACACCTCGCTGGAACTTGAGACATGTGCCCGCTGTCATTCGCGACGAGCAATTTTCAGCGAGAACTACGTGCATAGCAAACCTCTTGCAGACACGCATCGACCCGCATTGCTGACCGAAGAACTTTATTACGCCGACGGTCAGATCAAAGATGAGGTGTATGTCTACGGATCGTTTCTGCAAAGCGCCATGCATGGCGCCGGCGTAAGCTGCTCGGATTGTCACGACGCTCACAGCCTGAAGCTCAAGGCGCCGGGCAACGGGGTGTGCGCACAGTGCCACTTACCCGCGGTATTCGACGTCACAGCACATCATCGCCATGCGCGTGAATCGACCGGCGCGGCATGCGTCAATTGCCACATGGCTAGCCGTAACTACATGGTGATCGACGGGCGGCGCGATCACAGTTTTCGCATACCCCGGCCGGATCTCACGGTCAGCATAGATACGCCGAACGCCTGCAACGGCTGTCATGTCGATCAGAGCGCCGAATGGGCGGCGACGAATATCAAAGAATGGTACGGCGGTCCTCCGGCCCGCCACTATGGGGAGATCATCGACGCCGCTCGGAGAGGAACCGTGGGCGCGTCCAAAGAGCTGGCAGCGTTGGCGTCCGATGAGCAGATGCCGGCAATCGCGCGTGCCACGGCTGTGGCGTTGCTTGCTACGAATGCGGATACATCGGCGACCGTGACTCTGGAATCTGCGGCAATCGCCGAAGACGCGCTGATACGGATGGCGGCTGCCGATTCCGCGAGCGTCCTGGACACGCCGGGTCAGGTCCGGATTGTCGCACCGCTATTGCGTGATCCGGTACGTGCCGTCAGGCTCGCGGCCGCCGGTACTCTGCTGCACGCACCGCCCGAGAGTTTTCTGCAATCGCAATCGGAAGATCTGCTCGCGGCGATCGATGAATACCGCAAGGTCCAGGCGCTAAATTCGGACCGGGCAGAGTCGCACGTCAATCTCGGCGTGTTACACGCCCTGGAGGGTGACTTTAGTAACGCCGAGGAAGGGTACAACAGGGCAGTAGAAATGATGCCGGATTTCGCAGCCGCTTACATCAATCTGGCGGACCTTTATCGGGAAGCCGGTCGTGAAGACGATGTCGATGCATCACTGCATCGCGGGCTCGCGGTGCTGCCCGGCAATCCCGACTTACATCACGCGCTCGGTTTGTCGCTGGTCCGACGGGGTGATTATGGGCGCTCGATTGCCACACTGCGCAAAGCCCACGAGCTTGAGCCGACACGAGCGCGCTTTGCCTACGTGCTGGGGATCGCCCTGAACTCGACCGGCAGCAGCGATGAAGCGCTGGCCGTGCTTCACGAGGCCCATGAGCGCCACCCGGGTAACCGGGAGCTATTGTTCGCGCTATCGACCATATCGCGCGATAGCGGACAGCTTACGCGAGCGAAGGAATACGCAACGACGTTGCTTGCGCTTTCACCGAACGATCCGTCCGTACTGCAACTGCTGACCGACTAGTACATCTCACCCCGATCCGGCAGTCTGGGCGCGTCCCCTGTGACCACACTGTGATAGAACGGTGACCCGCTTGTGTGTACCCACCAATACGATCAGTGAAGTACTAACAGGGGTCGATATGACATTCATCGATTACTTCGCCTGGTTTGTCCTCATACTGATCGTCGTTTCGGTCGCGGCCGGTATCGTTGTGTTGGCACAACTGCCGGGGAAAATGGCCAAGGCGAACGATCATCCGCAAGCGGCAGCCATCAACATGGCCGGATGGCTCGGTATGCTGCTGACCGCTGGAATCGTTTGGGTAGTTGCGATGATCTGGGCACAAACCAGGCCAGAGCGCGGACACAGGGAGCGATAGCCATGATCGCTTTTCTGACGTTGATCTATGTGGCGCTGCTATTCCTGCTGATCAAGCTTGGCAAACTGCCGAACAGCAAAACCGTTTGGCTTACTGTTATTCCTTACGAAGTCATTCTCGTTATGGGATTGTTCATACCGATGCAGTGGGGCGCACCGACCGGTAGCGCGAGAGTGATGACTTACTCGGTTGCCATTGTCCCGAACGTAAGCGGGCAGGTTTCCGAGGTGCCCGCACAGGCGAATGTTCCGCTACAAAAAGGCGACATCCTGTTTCGCATCGATTCAACTCAGTACCAGGCTGCGCTCGACGGGCTCAAGGCGCAGCTGCGGCTTGCACAGACGCGGGAGTCGCAAGCGCGGCAGCTGGTCGCACAAGACGCAGGCAGCGTCTACGAATTACAGACCTACGAAGCCCAGATCGACGGCCTGAATGCCCAGATTGACGCCGCCATGTATAGCCTGCGTGAAACCACGGTGCGCGCACCCGCCGACGGCTACGTTACCAACGTGGTGTTACGTCCCGGCGCGCGGGTCTCAAGTTTTCCGATCGCGCCTGCCATGGCGTTCATCGACACATCGGAAACAGGCGTTGTTGCCCAAATTCATCAGATCTATACCCGCTACATCGAAGCAGGTCAGGAAGCGGAGGTCACGTTCAAGACCATGCCCGGCAAAGTGTTCCCGGCAACGGTGATGTACCTGGTTCCGGCAACGGCGCAAGGCCAGGCGGCTGTTTCGGGCGCAGCGGTTCAGCCACTTGCGTCAATGACACCCGGGCCCTTTATGGTTCGCTTGAAAATGGACGATCCGGACATCGAAGCCCGTTTGATGCCGGGCGCACTGGGTGAGGTGGCCATTTATACGCAGCACACCAAAGCCACGCACCTGATTCGCCGCGTGATGATTCGCATGAATGCCATTCTTAACTACATCAGTCCGGCCTGACGACAGTGAAACTGCGAACACGGTGTTTTCCTATGCTGACAATGGCATTGTCCGCCTGTGCTGTCCAGCAGCCGCCAACAGTCGCGGAGACGGTAGCCGATGCTTTACCCGAATCCACGGCAATCCCGCTCGATTTCCAGGCTGCGGCGGATACCGCCACTGGAGAAGTAGTCGGCGGCTGGCTAAAGAGCTTCGGCGATCCGGAACTCGAAGGGATCGTTGCCGAAGCGATACAAAATAACCTGAATATTCGCGCTGCAGCGGCTCGTGTAGATGCCGCAGCAGGTTTTGCGACTCAAGCCGGTGCTGAGCTTGCTCCTGCCGTGGCTGCGGGTGGTAAAGCGTCGTCACAGGAGGGCTTCACCTCTTCCGATCCATCCGTTACCAGCAGCGGCGTGTCTCTGAATATATCGTGGGAGCTGGATATTTGGGGGCGGGTACGCGCACAGGCGCAAGCGGGCGATGCAGCTTTCGAAGCAAGCCAACACCAGCTTGAGTGGACGTATCAGTCGATCGCTGCTCAGACTGCCAAGGTGTGGTTTCTGGTCACGGAAGCCAGCTTGCAACTGGAACTCGCCAGAGAAGCGTTAGCGCTGTTCCAACGAACTCTGGAAGTCGTGCAGGCGAAGTATGAGGCGGGTCAGCTTACATCTCGTGACGTGGCGCTGGCCAGGGCCAATGTAGCGTCCGGGGAAGTGACGATTCGACAGGCAAGGGCGGCTAAACAGCAAGCGTCCCGGGCACTCGAAGTGCTGCTGGGTCGTTACCCTGCGGCGACGATAGACGGTGCGAAGGATCTTGTCGCGACGCCCCCGCCGATACCGGTTGGTATACCGTCCGATCTCCTCGAACGTCGTCCGGATTTACGAGCGGCGGAACGTGCTATTGCCGCCGAGTTCCTGCAGATCGAAACAGCGCGTGCTGCGAGGCTCCCGCGTATATCCCTGACGGCCGGTGCCGGTACGAGTTCAAGCGAGCTTTCCGACGTCCTTGCTCTCAGCAGCAATTTCTGGAATGTCGGTACAAATTTTGCAGCACCGATTTTCACGGGTGGCGCACTTGCGGCTCAGGTTGATATTCAGGAAGCGAACTTGCAGGAAGCGCTGGCCAACTACGGCAACCTGGCGTTGCGCGCTTTTTCGGAAGTTGAGCAGGGACTTTCAAACGAAACTTTACTCAATGAGCAAGAAGATTTCCTACGCGAAGTCGTGGATGAATCTTCCGAGGCATTGCGTGTTGTAACTGCTCAATTCGATGTGGGGCGTGTAGATCTATTATTCGTACTACAGCAGCAGGCTCAGGTCGTGTCGGCCCGGGTAAATTTGATTAGCCTTCGCGATCAGCGTTTACAGCAACGCGTCGATCTGCACCTGGCACTTGGTGGTGGTTTTGAGGAGTAACTTTGTCACAATGCTGTCCGTCTGCATGTTGGCCGGCTCGCTGCCGGCCTGTGCCTATACGCCGCTGGAAGAGGTGCCCGGGAGCAGTGCGAGCTACGACGGGCTCCATCAGATCAACACGCGTCGCTTCGATGCCGCGTTCGTCCGGCCGACGATTGATTTCGGCACGTACAAGTATCTGCTCGTCGAGTCACCGGATCTGGCTTTTCAAACACCAGATCGCTCGAAACGACAATTTCCTTTAAGCGATGAGCAGAAGTCGAAGTTTCGGGAAGAATTGGCGGAGAAGTTCAATGGTGAATTTTCAAACAACGCACCACTACCTTTGGTTGACCGCCCGGGAGCGGAAGTTCTAGTTCTGAGAATCCGTGTACAGGATATTCTGGCGACCGTTTCGCCAAGGAGCGTGTCGCCTGTCTGGAATATCGCGTTGGAGGCGGCCGGCGAGACCACACTGGTTCTTGAGTTACGTGATTCGGAATCCAACGAGATACTGGCTCGTGGCTTCGACCGCCGGGTAGTGGAGGGCGCAGCTATGTTGCAAAAGGCGGGTCCGGTCACCGCCTGGGAGGATGTGGAGAAACTCTGCGAACATTGGGCGCGCAATGCGCGTCTGGTATTTAGTAATCTTATAAAGAGGGGTGGCGAATAATGAATTATAGAAGTGTCTTGCTTGCCGTCGTTGGCAGCGTCATTTGTCTTGCGCTTTCACTGGACGCGGCTGCGGCCCGCAAGCCGAAAATCCAAACGGGCCCTGACGCGGAAGTCAGTTTCGATGGTTTGCATCGCGTCGACCGAGCCACAATGGATAGTGTCTGGGCCAAACCCGATCTCGATCTGACCGGGTATCGAAAAATCATGTTGGTCGGCGCGGGCCTGGCGTTTAAGGACGTCAAGTCGCGATCCACCTCTGCATCTCGGCGCTCCGGTGAAACGGAGTTTACGATCAGTGAGAAAAACAAGGAGCGTCTGCGCGATGAATTGCACAAGGCTTTCCAGGACGAGTTTGAGAAAGTCGACCGCTTCGAGTTTACCGACACCGTTGGCGAGGATGTTTTGTTGATTATCACCAGCGTCATCGATGTCGTTTCTCATGTGCCGCCAGAGCCGATTGGTCGTACCGATATTTATCTGCGCTCCGTAGGTGAGGCTACGCTGGTTCTCGAAGTGCGAGACTCGATGACAAACGAAATTCTCGTAAGAGCTTCCGATCGGCGTGACGCGGAGCAGAACGACCACGGCTTCTGGACACGATCAAGTCCTGTTACGAACTGGTCCGAGGTACGACGCGTCGCCAAGGGCTGGGCGAGACTGCTGCGAAAACGACTGAATGAAGTCGCACAGATGACCGACGATGAAGCGCCCTGATTTTCAGTTCGTTAGCGCTGCGTGTATCGGCTTTTTTGCAGTCGCGGCGTGTACACAAATCGTAGTGTACGACCGGCCGTCAGACGTTGCGGTCGAGCACGCCTTCGTCAAGAAGGGCGTCGATCTTGGGCGCTATCAGCGACTGATGTCCAGCGGGCTGGAGATATACTACCCAAGCGATGTTGGCTCACCGCCGGAGGCCGATCTTCAGAGAATGCGTCAATCTTTTCGTGCTGCGTTTCTGACAGCGCTTGGTGATGACTACGTAATAGTCACAGAGCCGGGTCGGGACGTGCTGTTGGTCCGGGCACAGCTCATCGACATGAAGGTAATCGGACGTGAAGGCAATCTGACGACAGGCGGTTTACTCAGAGAAATGGTAGCTCGTGGTGAACTGACGTTCATTATGGAGATGGTGGATTCGATTACGGGCGAAGTGCTGGTCAGGGCGGGCGACACGACTCGCGATATTTCGAACGGCGAAGGCAATACCGAGTGGGCGGAAGTCGATGCGGCGGCCAAGCACTGGGCTGGGCTATTCAGGGCATGGCTGGACCGCAGCTTGAAGCAGACGAATTAGTTTGCATTGCCGGGAGGTGCAGTAGACCGTGACCGCGTATGAGTTATTCGACTTTATGATATCGACGGGAAACCGGATCGATGTCCAGTGGGGCTTGTTTATCACTGTACATCTGGCGATTCTGGGCGGCGTTATCTATGTTGACCGACCGCTAAGGCCGTTGGAAAAAATTGGCGCAATGATCGTCTACGTCGGGTTTGCGGTTATTAACTTCTTCGTTACGAAGAATCAGCTCGACTTCTACATCGCTGCGAACGAGGAAATATCTCGTCTGGCGGTGGATAGCTGCTGCCGGGACAATATCCTCGTTGCGCACGCTGTTTCCCGGCTGGACGGGGCTTTTTCCGCCTTAGCTAAAAACACGCTGATTGGCTCACACTTTACGATGGCAGTCATTGTCACGTTATCCGTGATATTCGATAAAGAGTTAACAGTGCGATGGAGGGGGCGAACTCTGGAGACCAATAATGATGAACACAGCTAAGGACCGGCCGCTTTTCGGTGCGTTATTCGTGTCGGGTTTCCAGACTTGAGAGGCTATGCTAGTAGCAGCAAGCATCCAGATTAGTATCCGATTTATATAAAAAAAGTGATAATTTGTCACTGATTATCCGTATTCCAATCAAGTGAAGCTACTCTATTTCGTTGGTTCAGCATTCGACGACTTGCGGGCCTTTCCGCGGACACCGCGGCGAGAGCCGGTTACCAGTTGGATCGGGTGCAATACGGCCTTGAACCCAGCGACTGGAAGCCGATGACTGCGGTCGGAAGTGGTGTTCGAGAGATTCGGATTCACCAGGAGGGCCAGTATCGGGTGATTTATGCGGCGAAAATTGATGATGCCGTTCACGTGTTGCATGCGTTTCATAAGAAAACGCAGAGGACTCGAATGCAGGACATTGATATCGCGAAACGGCGTTTGAGTAAGATTTAGGGAAAACTTTTATGGACAAGGTCGCAAAGTCCAGCGGAAACGTGTTCGACGATCTTGGTTTTGACGCTTCGGAATCAGATAACCTGAAGTTGCGTGCCCAGTTGATGCGAGAACTGGAAACGCTGATTCATGATAAGCAGCTGACGCAAAGCGATGCCGCTGAGTTGCTTGGTATTCAGCAATCGCGTGTCAGCGATTTGTTTCGCGGCAAGATTGATCGTTTCAGTATCGACACGCTCGTCAAACTGTTGGCGAAGGCTGGGCGCCATGTGGAGATCATAGTTAAGCGTCAGGCGGCCTAGTATTTTCGGCGGTTCGACCGGCCGCGCTTGGTGGCTTGAGGAAGGGTAGGGTCAGAGCCGGAAGGCTCCGACCCCGACCTGCTTGTTAGCCTGCGTTCGCAATTAAGGTATCGATGTCGGACCGCGTTAGCTGCAAGCGGCTCGTCATGGCGTTCAGCGAATGATCGCGATCGACCGTGTTCAGGGGTGCGAGCGACTGTGGCAGCGCCGCCAGATTGCGGACTTTCCTGCGGACTTTGCAGCGATGTTTTCTCTGCCATTTTCGGCTCAGTACCGCCAATCGGTGGCTGCTGTAGGCGAAGGTTTCGTACAGCATCTGTGCGAGATGGCGGTAGCCCGATGTTGCTCTGGGTGTCAGTTGCCCTTGTGTCTGCTGGTCCGGATCGAGATGCTCGAGCAGTTCGATCACGCAGGCGGCGCGGTCGAGGGCCTCGAGACAGTCGAGCCTGTTCGGATGGATGGTGGTGTCGAACAAGGGGTGCCGCAGCTCCGTGCAAAACGGTTGTGCGGGGAGCGCTTTGTGCGCAAATGGATTACGATTCCGATTGGTCATGATGGATACTCCAGTATCTGTCGTGATTAGTCGTCCGTCTGGTGTGTTTGTCGCACACCGGGCGGGCGCATTATTTTGTGTTGCTTGTTTGGGTTGGGAAAAGACTCCTTGGATTGTGTGTGAAATGTCGGGGGGTGGAGCGGGTGGTAACTTCGTCAGGCTAGCTGGGGAAGCAGAGTGGTTGCCAGTGGTCTTTCTTGGGGATTTGGATAGATTCGCGTATCAGCAAGTATTGCCAATAGTGAGAGAATTGCGATTGAGTACGTTCAGGTTTGATCCTATTTGGTGATGTGACTGGCGATGGTGTATCGGAAATGCTAATTCTCCCCCATTCATTCTAAGTCGTCATGAATAAAAACGGACTACAACGAAAAGCCCAAATTACGATTGCCGTAGTTGCTTTGGAGAATTCGAACAGACGTATCGTAACCGACAAACTTCGGAGCTACTGTTGTGTCGCGGCCATTTCTACCAAGCAAGATCAGAGCCAGTCGCTTGTTATTCTCTCACAGTAGGCCTATGCTTTGGCCTATGCTATTTATCGGATGGAAATGACCCCATGTCCCAGGAACGCGAAGCCAGGATCTTTAGAAACGGACGCAACCAGGCAGTTCGTATTCCCAGAGAATTTGAATTCTCCGGTGAGCGCGTGATTATGCGCAAGGTTGGCCGGCGCTTGATTTTGGAGGCGGCACCGCAACGAAAGTTGGCCGAGGTGCTCAAAGACTTGTCCCCATTGCCAGCCAATGAAACTCTCCCTGACGTCGACAACCTGGAGCCCTTGGATCAAGACCCATTGGAATAACGATGTACCTCCTGGATACCAACATTATCGGCGAAATTGCTCGAAATCCCCAAGGTGACACAGCGAATCGCCTCGCAACGTTGCCGCCGGATGAGTTCGGCATCAACCCGATTGTCGCTTGCGAAATAGAGTACGGACTGACCAAGCGTGGTTCTTCCCGGCTTCGACGGCAGATCGAGACAATTCTCGAGGCGATCTCCGTTTTTGAGTTGCCGTCGGATATCGCCACCCATTACGGGCGAATTCGAGTCGCGCTCGAGAAACTTGGCACGCCGATCGGCCCGAACGACCTACTGATCGCCGCGCATGGATTGGCGACGGATCTAACCGTCGTGACTGGCAATGAAAAGGAATTCCGCCGAGTTTCAAATTTGCGCGTAGAAAACTGGATTTAGGTCAGGTTTGTTTTGTGAGGATATCGTGTCCAACTACGTTAGCAAGGGTGTCAGCCAGACCAGAGACAACCCAGACGAGAGGGCCGATGATCACCTGATATTCAATATCTGGGTGGTGATCGGTTAGATGGCGCCGGACTATGGCATCGACCACGAGCAGCTGCGGCTGGCAATCTTCCACGATCTGGACGAGTACGCGAGCCTGTTGCTCTTTCTTCTTGCCGCCATGACGTATATCAGCGTACTTGAGAACACCAAGGTCTTTGCGGTAATCGATAACATTCCGGTCATGTTCTCGGTGCTCAGTATGCAACCCGAAATGGATTCGACGCAGTGGTTGCTGGTTACGTTGACCTGTGGTGTCGGTGGTAGTTTGTTGCCCATGGGTTCTGCGGCTGGCGTGGCATTACGCCGCCGCAAGTAGAGGTTACGCGCCAAGTGACAACGCAATCCAGAAAATTGACGTACTCGTTACGCTATGTTTACGATGATTGACGATTGCCACTGGGCAGTCGGGCGGGTAGGGCAGGTTATGAGCAAGAAAAACGACGATTGGTTTGTCGGCATATTTACCCGCTACGGGCGAGTGTTACGTCGCTATTTGCGGCGCTATTCCGTGAACGACGATGCGGCTGCCGACCTTGCGCAAGAGGCATTTTTGAGGACCTACGCGGCCTCGAACTCGAAAGCCATCGAGCATCCCCGTGCTTTTCTGTTTCAGACAGCCCGAAATCTCGCACTCAACGATATACGCAACCGCAAACGTGCCGACACTGAGACAGTGGCGGATTTCGATGACTTGGGGGTTTATAGGGATTACCCGTCATTGGAATCGGCGCAGGTTTCTCGGGAGGAGTTTGAGGTGCTTTGCGACGCGATCAACGAACTGCCGGAGCAATGCCAACGGGTCTTTGTGCTGCGAAAGATCTATCAATACTCCTACAAGGAGATATCGAACGAACTCGGCATTGCCGTGAGTACCGTAGAAAAACATGTGGCGAAAGGCGCGAAAGCCTGCCATCGCTATCTCAGTGAACACGGTCACGAACTCGGCGGAGAGAACGATGACGGAGCAAGAGTTGTGACCCTGAGTGACAAACGCCATGACTAATGTGCATCGCATTGCGACCAGAGACGCGCTGGAAGAGGCGGCGAGTAGCTGGATCGCACGCCTGGAGGCGGACGATGTCGATGACGCAGATCGTCAGCGTTTCACCGCCTGGCTGGATGAAGATCCGCACCACCGTGAAACCTTTGAGGCAATGCGGCACAGTTGGCACCGTTTGGATGCGCTTGCTGCGCTCGCGAACGGCAAGGGCGCGACCAACACCGACTCACCGGAATCGCCAGCTCGGCCAAAACGGCTTGCTGCTGCCTGGGCGATAGCCGCCACCGTCTTGTTGCTTGCCGGCGCTACCGCCTTCTGGCAACTGCGAGCGCCGGCGGTGCTCCAGTACGAGACGGCTATCGGACACCATCTGTCGGTGTCGCTCGAGGACGGCTCATCCATCGACCTCAACACCAATACGCTGATCGAAGTGAATTACACGGATACTGAAAGAACCGTGCAGTTGCAGCGGGGCGAGGCGCACTTCGATGTGGAGAAAGATCCAGCACGGCCTTTCGTGGTATTAGCGGGCAGTGGCGCCGTGCGTGCCGTAGGCACGCAATTCAACGTGTATCTTGCCGACAACTTCGAGGTGGAAGTTACCGTCACCGAAGGCATTGTTGAAGTCACCCAGGCGGAGGAGCTTAAAAGTGGTTCCCCGGCTCTTCGAGAGATCGCGAACAGCGCAGCACCCGCGCGTGTCGGAGTCGGTCAGCGTATTCACTACGATCAACAATTTGGGGCTGTTGGAGAAATTCCGACGCCGCAGCTCGAGCGACGTCTTGCCTGGCGACAAGGCATGTTGTCGTTTGATGGCGAGACACTCGAAGAGGTGGTCGTACAAGTGAGTCGCTATACAAACATCGAGTTCGTGATCGCCGATCCCGATCTTCGGGCACTGCAGGTGGGCGGATACTTCAAGTCAACGGATGTGACGGCACTCACCGATCTTCTCGACACGGCTTTTCAAGTGGACGTGCGACGAGACGGCCAGAAAATTCACCTGACGCGCCGCAGTCCGTGACGCCATGTGACCAAATACAACAGCCTCACTAAGTACTTCCATCAAGCACTGGCGGATTTTCGTTTCCCAGGGTTCTAGGCCCCACAAGAGACGAAAAAGTCGCTGTGGCGGTTGCGCAACACGATACCCCACGGACAGGCTTTTCATCAAAACGTTATGATGAAATACGACGGGGGCAACACCATGTTGAAGGGATTTACCGGTATTAGTCGAGTTGCAATAGTTGCAGCGATTGCAAGCTGCTCACACACATCCATTGCCATCGCAGACGATGTTATCGATTTTCAAATACCCGCTCAGCCGGCTGCCAAGGGACTAAACCTTTACGCTGAGCAGGCCAGGCTGCAAATCATGTTTCCGTACGCGGCTGTCCGAAACGTCGAAACGAACGAGGTTGTCGGTGAATTGGATAAAGATGTTGCACTGGACACGCTGCTTGCAGACACCGGTTTGGAGGTTGTTTACGGGAACAACAACACGGCCACTATTCGTCCGATCCACAGGAGTTTGAGTGCTTCCGAGGAGACCAGGGAGCCGGGAAAGCACCTGCCGGCGATGAGTCAGGTGCTGATGGCACAGAATCAGACGTCGGCGAAACTATCCCAGGCGAACAGCCGTAGTGAGATAAATAGCAAAGAAGATGACGTTGTGGCTCCATTAGAGGAAATCATCGTAATCGGATCGCACATTCGTGGAGTTGCCGACGGGCCGTCTCCGGTGCTGATCTTTGATCAGGCGGCAATCAAGCTGACTGGTGCCGCAACTCTTGAAGGACTTTTCTCCAAGATTCCTCAAAACTTTAGCGGCGGTGCGAACTCGGGAAACAACCTGAATATCTTCGATGCCGGACGCGACTCCATGACACTTGGGCGTGGAACGACTATAAATCTTCGAGGCTTGGGAAGTGGCACGACCCTGACGCTGGTAAACGGCCGGAGGGTTTCGAATTCCGACACTGGAGCCTACTTCGACGCATCACTAATACCGCTTACAGCAGTCGAAAGGATTGAAGTACTGACTGACGGCGCGTCGGCAATATACGGATCGGACGCGGTGGCCGGGGTTGTCAACATTATTCTGCGAACAGATTTCGATGGCGTAGAGCTTACTGGACGATACGCAGGGACAAGCGAAAGTGGCTATACCGACCAAAGGCTGAGCGGGACCGCCGGTACTTCATGGTCAAGCGGCAATGCCCTGGTGTCCTATGAGTTATTTTCGAATGACAACCTTGAGGCAATCGAGCGGAAATTTTCGATGAATGCGCCTGCATTGCCATACGACTTACTGCCAGCCACAGACCGGCAAAGCGTATTCACAACGATCCGCCAGGAACTCACTGCCTCAATGTCGTTGTCTGTGGAGGGGTTTTACGCGGACCGAAGCACTGATGTTTTCGGCTCAGCCCTGTCGAGCGGTGTTCTATCGACCAGATTGTCGGAAGTATCGAATGAACAATATGGTGGCAATCTGGGCGTTAGCATGTCAATCGGAAACGCGTGGGAGGCCAGACTCAATCTGGGGGTTAGTGAAACAAGCATAGACTCAATAGGTACGACAACAGCCGCAGGAGCAACAACAATTACCGCCCCCGGTAATAAGTCCGATATGTGGTACGTTGAGGGTATTCTGGACGGCCCCATATTTTCTGTGCCGGCGGGCGCAGTACGAGGGGCGTTTGGCGTTTCGTCAAGAAGCCAGGAGTTTGAAGCAAAAAATGGGCCGCCCGGCGCACAGACGACAAGCTTCGCAGGCGAAAGGGATATAAGTTCGGCGTTCGGCGAAGTGAATATTCCTTTAATGGGGGCCGCAAATAAAATCGCTGCCGTCGAGAGACTAGAGCTCTCCGCATCTGTACGATTCGATGACTATAGCGACTTCGGTTCAACCGTTAATCCCAAATATGGGGTGCTATGGGAGATTGCGCCGGGACTCGTGTTTCGAGGAACGCAAGGAACGTCGTTTCGGGCCCCGCTTTTTTCCGATCTCTCCAACGCAAACTCTATAGCCGTCATGGCAAACCTGCCTGATCCGGCTTCACCGTCGGGACGATCCCTGACCATTGTTGCTTTCGGAGGAAATCCAAACCTGGGTCCGGAGGAAGCTTCGACTCGGACTGTCGGACTTGAATGGGAGCCGGAAAGTGTGGAAGGCCTGCGAATGGTCCTTAACTTCTACGATATCAAGTACGATAATCGAATTGATTTGGCAACGAATAATGTTCCAGGCATCTTTAACAATGTTGATGTGCTCGCCCCGGTATTGACCGTCGGCCCGACACAAAGCCAGATAGATGCCATGGTTAACATCGGTGGAAATGGATTCAATATATTTCGTGTTGGACCGTTCGCCGTTCCGGCAGGAGTTGATTCCGGCGACACTGAAGTAATCGCGGATCTGAGGCTGAAAAACATCTCCGTAACTGAACAGAACGGACTCGATTTCGACCTGTCGTATGAGTGGGGAAGTGGCCAGGCGGAATTTAGTGCTGGCATAGCCGGCAACAAAATTTTCGAGTCCTCCAGGCAAGTGACGGTAACCTCGCCGTCGATTGACGTGGCAGGAACAGTCTACAACCCTACAGACCTGACACTTCGCGGGCGGGCTGGGTGGCAGCGGGGAAATTGGACGTCCGCTGTATTCGTAAATTATGACGACGCCTATGTCGACAATACGACTTCAGTTCCGGTGATGATAGATGAGTGGACGACGGTTGACTTCACAATTGGCTTTGCCGCGGATATTCAGTCGTCCTTCTTTAGCAACATTGCGATAACGGTCTCAGCGCAGAACTTATTCGATAAAGCCCCCCCACTGGTGGCAAATATTCGTGGCACCGGATTTGATCCGACCAACGCGAACCCACTTGGTCGATTGCTCGCAATCGACGTCTCGGGCAGATGGTAGACCAACGCCGATTGATGGAGTGGATCCAACACGAATCGTCAGGGGTACGCAACATGTTTGCCAGAGTCATAATATTGTTCGCTATTGCGCTTGCCACTTTTGACCAAGCTGCCGCGGGCCAGTTAACTGAAAGCAAAAGGACCTTCATGGTTGAAGACTCCATCGAAATGACCAGAATTATTGATCCGGATGTACGGTATTCCTCGATTTATGCGCCGAAAATACAGGTGTCGCCCGATCGCAAGTACTTTGCGATAGCAACCAGAAAGGGCAACCTCGCCACTGGAAAAAATGACTACACTCTCATCTTATATCAGTCAGATGAGGTACTGGCATTCGTAAATGAGACAGACAATAGTAAGGGAAAGTCTGACTTTCCCAAGGGTCGCGTTCTAGTA
Source organism: Woeseiaceae bacterium (assembly GCA_021773035.1). GTDB lineage: Bacteria > Pseudomonadota > Gammaproteobacteria > Steroidobacterales > Woeseiaceae > UBA1847. Next base: position 114,370 of record JAJFKU010000038.1, on the reverse strand, counting down.
CGGGTCTCCACATCCCTTAATGAAGCTGCCTTTCAACAATTAGCCTGGGTTGACGATAGTCAAGCCTTGGCTTTTATTGGCTGGTTTGATCCTCAAGACGGTGATACCTCCGGGCAGGTCTATAAGCTTGATATAAATTCCAACCATATACAGAAGCTCACGAACCACCCACGTTCCGTTACGCGTTTCGCGCTCAATAGTACTTCGCAGAAAATTCTTTATGCATCATCAGTTTCAAGGCGCAACGAAGATGGCGACAAAACGAGTTACCTTGCCGGTGTTCGGAATATAAATCACATTGTAAATCCAGATTGGGAATATCCGGAACCAGCGGTTCAATACTACATTCAGACAATCGGTCGGCCCGGCCACTCACAAGCTGTTGGGCAAGTCTACAAGGGCTTTTTTCAACCAAACATATGGCTGTCCCCAAATGGTGGCAAAGCCGTTGTCGTTACTGCGCGCAACAATCCTCCCAGGCATTGGCTCGACGGTTATGATCATCTAAAGAGTGACTTCGGGAGAATTGCGCTGGAAGGATTTGATGAAGACACTATGATGCCGAGGGAGGACCTGACAACTCAGTACGGTCTTATCGATATTTCGAATGCCAGCATAAGACCTGTTTTTGATGCGCCAACGGGCCTGTGGGTTGCGGGTCAAGTTGGTGCTCTTTGGTTGCCAGATAGTGCCAGCGTAATTTTGGCCAACACCGCTTTGCCTCTTGATAGTGCGGATGCCAAGGAAAACAAAGGCCGCCACCAGAAGTTTTCAACGGTGGAATATAATCTGAATACCGGATTCATTACTCATATCATCGATCATGCTGCGAAAGAATCCGTACTTGGACCGGGGGCGATTGCAAACAGCGGTACTTCAGGCGGCCGGTTTTTCGGGTTTTCGATAGACTCCACAGGATTGTTGAAAATCGAACAATTGGCGAAGCGGGAAAACTTGCCCGATACGTATTTTGAGAAAAAGAACGGTCTTTGGGTTCAACTGACCGCGCCGTTATCGGAAAGGTCGCCAGATAACAACGATCGCCTCGATATTGCCATACAGCAAGATGCCAATATCCCTCCTGAATTAATGGCAACCGACAATATTACTGAAAGAAAGAGAGTTATTTCAGACTTCAACCCTCTGTTTCGAAATCTGACCTTTGGGAAAGTGGTGGCAACTAACTGGGAGGATCAAACCGGACGGCATTGGCAAGGCGGAATTGTCTATCCTCCGAATCTCGAAGAGGGAAAAAAATATCCGCTGGTAATCCAGACCCATGGATTCTATCCAAAGCAATTCCTCATAGATGGTCCAAATGATGTGGCCAGTGCTTTCGCCGCCCAAGCCTTGGCCAACAATGGGATGGTAGTGCTGCAAATGCAGAATCTGGAGGCGCCGCAGGACAGGAACAGTAGGCTTCACTACCAAAAGGGTTTTGAAGCTGCTATTGATCATATGGATGTATCGGGTTTGATCGAACGGGAAAAGGTTGGATTGATCGGCTGGAGCGCGACCGGTCTGGATGTACAGCAGATGCTCCTGCATTCAGAATACCCGATCGCAGCAGCAACAATCGCCGACTCGTATAACATTGGTGTATTCGGATATGTAAATCAGTTCGGAGCGCGGGCTCCGGGCATGGCACACATCGAGGAAATCGCCGGAGGAGTTGTACCGTGGGGAGGTGAATTGGATAGCTGGGTAGCCAACAATCCGACGCTGCATTTGGATCGGCTAAAAACGCCGTTGAGATATGAACAGTACGAAAATAATTTGTCTTCATGGTGGGGGACGTACGCGTTCTTGAGACGTCAGCACAAACCCGTAGAGTATTTCGTCTTTAACGATGCTTCTCACCAGATCATGAAACCTGCCCATAGACTATCTTCCCAGCAAGGGAATGTGGATTGGTTTTCCTTCTGGCTAAAGGACGAGGAGGACCTGGACCCGGCCAAGGCCGATCAATACAAGCGCTGGCACAAACTGCGTGAGCAGCAGGAGAAAAGCGTTCCGGCCGCGATTGCTGCACGAAAAAGAGCTGACGCGGAGAAAGCCAACCGCGCTCGCTACCGAGAGTGGCTCAATTCACAGACGGCTGCGAACGACGACGATGCGATGGATATCGATGTCGTGGTCTGTCAATAGACTTGGCCTGGAGTTATGCGTAACTGGTACTACTCTCGACCACGGTGACGCGCACGAATCGTTTCAAGGCGGCAGTAATGTTCGCCTCTCCAGGGAAGCCTGATGACACCATATAGCCACTGATCGCCGGTGATTATTTCGGTATTGCCGATTTTGCAGATCCTGTGGAGCGCCTGCATCTATATCTGGAATCACCGGCATGTAACGCGGATGATGTTGAAACACCGACCTTGCTTCAATATGGCGCGAAATCAATGGCCGACTCTCTTGGCACCTTTGAGCGTTTTAGACCCAGCAGAAAGATAAAGAATAGCAGTCATATGCCGACACAGTGCTATGACTGCGTCAACCGAGAAACGCGACTACTACAAAATTCTTCACGTTAGCCATGATGCTCCGCTGGAAATCATCCGTTCGACGTATCGAACACTGATGCAAAAACTCAGGCACCACCCCGACCTGGGTGGAGATACTGAAACGGCTGCCCTGATCAACGAGGCATATGCCGTGCTCAGCAACGCCGAGCAGCGTGCCGAGTACGATGCGTACCTCGACCTTAGGACGCGGATCGCGACCGGTATCCCCGAGCAGTCACTCGTGGATGAGCCGGCGATGTCTCCGATTGGAGTCCCGGACCCGTTCCGGGAGTGTGTCTTTTGCGGATTGCCACACGCGTGCGGCGAAATCATCGACCAGGACGCGTGCTGTGCTTCTTGCCACAGTCCATTGGCGGTAGCGAAAAGCCAGCGCCTCGAATCCGCGTGCCAGCGCTCCGTCGCCAGGATCGATAAAAATCAGTCCGTCGTGTTTTACACCCACTGGCCACAGCGGATGGGGTTTAAAGGGCGAATGGAAGACATATCGTTAAACGGTTTGTGTCTCGTGACGGCCCGCGATCTTAAGCGGGGGCAGCGTATCAAGATCGTTAGCGACGTGCTTGAGGCGGTGGCTGATGTGACCCACTCCGTATTCGAACGCCGCGGCTGGGAGACCGTGTGCGTTGCCGGGGTTTCGTTCACGACATTGCGCTTTATGCGATCGGTTGGGGGCTTTGTTTCCAGCCAGGCGTAGGCGGTCTAGGCTGTCACGGCCGACAAAAAAAGGCCTTCAGTTGAAGGCCTTTCTTGAATTTGGCTCCCCGACCCGGACTCGAACCAGGGACCAATTGATTAACAGTCAATCGCTCTACCAACTGAGCTATCGGGGAATAGGTCGTCACCGTTAGGTGCGGCCGAGATTCTGGTTCAGGGACCGCCCGAAGTCAAGCCAAGACCACGCGTTTTATACGATTGATCGCCTCTTTGAGCGTCTCCATCGAGCAGGCAAACGACAGCCGTATATAGCCCGGCGCGCCAAACGCCGAGCCCGGTACACAGGCGACGTCGGCCTCCTTGATCAGCCGCTCAACCAGATCGGCATCGCTGCCGAGGCCCAGCGCCTGTAAGGCCCCCGTGACCCGCGGAAACGCGTAGAACGTGCCTTCGCCGCTGCGGCATTGGAAGCCCTCGATAGCGTTCAGCGCAGCAACCACGTAGTCGTGCCGTTCCTTGTAGGCCCGTGTCATTTGCCGGACTGGAACCTGATCCCCCAGCAGGGCAGCCTGGGCCGCTATCTGCGACACGCTGCAGGGATTGGACGTGCTCTGGCTCTGAATGGTCTTCATGGCGGAAATGAGCGCTTGAGGGCCCGCAGCGTAGCCAATACGCCAGCCCGTCATCGCGTAGGCCTTGGACACGCCGTTTATCGTCACGGTGCGGTCAAACAGCTCGGGGCAGGCGGCCGCGAAGCTTATGAAGGCCTCGTCACCCCATTGGATGTGTTCGTAGATGTCGTCAGCGACAACAACGATCTGCGGGTGAGCAGCGAGCGTTGCTCCCAGCGCCTGCAGCTCTGCTTTCGAATAACTGGCCCCGGTCGGGTTGCTGGGACTATTCAGTATCAGTAGCCGGGTCTTGTCGGATATTGCTGCTGCCAGCTGCTCAGGCGTGATCTTGAAGTCCTGCTCGATACCCGCGGCAACGATGACGGGCTCTGCTCCGGCGAGACGCACCATGTCGGGGTAGGAGACCCAGTAAGGCGAGGGAATTATTGCCTCGTCTCCGGGTCCCAACAGGCCCATGCACAAATTGAACAGGCATTGCTTGGCGCCGCTGGAAACGACAATCTGCGAAGTCTTGTAGCTGAGCTGGTTTTCCTGCCGGAATTTTAGCTGGATCGCGGCTTTCAGCTCGGCCGTACCGTCGATCGGCGTGTACTTGGTAGCACCGTCGTCAATAGCCCTTTTCGCCGCGTCCTTAATAGGCTGTGGCGTATCGAAGTCAGGCTCTCCGGCGCCGAGGCTGATAATGTCACGACCCGCGGCCCGCAGCTCGGTCGCCAGGGCCAGAACGGCACCCGTCGGCGACGGTCGGATAGCTGCCATTCTTTTAGAAACTGATAAACTCACTCGGTTGCCTCTTAAAAACGCATAACGGAACAGCTAACAATGGTACGTGAAAGCCTCGACCTTCCCAATAGACTCAGCGATGACCGCGATCGACTGACCCTGGTCTCGAAATTCGATCCGGCCGGCGATCAGGTTGGCGCGATCAAGGGATTGATCGAGGGCCTGAACGACGGCCTGGCCCGGCAGACACTGCTGGGCGTTACCGGTTCCGGAAAGACCTTCACCGTGGCGAACGTTATCGAGCGCCTGCAGCGTCCGGCGATTGTTCTGGCCCCCAACAAGACGCTTGCCGCGCAGCTGTACGGCGAAATGCGCGAGTTCTTTCCAAACAACGCGGTCGAGTACTTCGTTTCCTACTACGACTACTACCAGCCCGAGGCCTATGTGCCGAGTTCGGACACCTTTATAGAGAAGGATGCGTCCGTCAATCAGCACATCGAGCAGATGCGCTTGTCCGCGACCAAGGCTTTGATCGAAAGACCGGATGTCATCATCGTTGCCACGGTGTCAGCCATCTACGGTCTGGGCGATCCCGAGGCTTACTTCAGCATGGTGATGCATCTGGATCGTGGCGACAGAATCGATCAGCGCGGTTTGCTGCGACGCCTCGCCGAATTGCAGTACACCCGAAACGAGGTCGAACTGTCACAGGGAACGTACCGGGTGCGCGGAGACGTTATTGATGTCTTCCCGGCGGAGTCAGAGCGTGATGCGGTCCGCATCGAACTGTTCGACGACGAGATTGAGTCGCTGTCGTATTTCGATCCGCTGACCGGCGAGGTCGTGCGGCGGGTGCCGCGACTGACGATCTTTCCGAAGTCTCATTACGTGACCCCTCGCGAGCGTTTGCTGGAGGCCTGTGAGCACATCAAGGCGGAGCTCAAACCACGCCTGAAGTACCTAAGAGAGAACGATAAACTACTTGAAGCTCAAAGACTTGAGCAGCGAACCTTATTTGATTTAGAGATGATAAGAGAGCTCGGTTACTGCAGCGGTATCGAGAACTATTCGCGCTATCTGTCCGGTCGCGAACCCGGCGAGCCGCCGCCGTGCCTGTTCGACTACGTGCCGGATAATGCGATCCTCGTGGTCGACGAAAGCCACGTCACGATTCCGCAGTTGGGCGGCATGTACAAAGGTGACCGATCGCGCAAGGAGACCCTGGTCCGCTATGGTTTCCGTCTGCCGTCGGCGCTGGATAACCGGCCCCTGCGTTTCGACGAATTCGAGGGGCATTCGCCGCAGACGATTTACGTTTCGGCAACGCCGGGAAAATACGAGGGCGAATTTAGCGATAACGTCGTCGAACTACTGGTTCGACCGACCGGGCTGGTCGATCCGGCACTGGAAGTACGGCCGGCAAAAACACAGGTTGACGACGTGCTCTCGGAGATCAACAAGCGCGTGGCGGTGAACGAACGCGTACTGATCACGACACTGACGAAACGCATGGCGGAGGATCTGACGGAGTACCTGGCCGATCACGGCATCCGGGTGCGCTACCTGCATTCGGATATCGGCACCGTCGAGCGAACGGAGATCATTCGCGACCTTCGTCTGGGCGCTTTCGACGTCCTCGTCGGCATCAACCTGCTGCGTGAGGGTCTGGATATGCCGGAGGTGTCACTGGTCGCGATTCTCGATGCCGACAAGGAGGGTTTCCTGCGCTCCGATCGCTCATTGATCCAGACCATTGGCAGAGCGGCAAGAAACGTTAACGGCAGGGCGATACTGTATGCAGACAATATGACCGGCTCGATGGAGAGGGCTATCAACGAAACGGATCGCCGTCGCGAGCGTCAGATTGAACACAACAAAAAACACGGCATCGTACCTGCCTCGATCATCAAGAAGGTATCGGACATCATGGAAGCCGCTTACCCGTCGGGCAAATCCGCCAGGGGCAAGGTTGCGGACGGCAAGTCCAAGTACGAGGTCCTGGCGCCCGAACAGATGATGAAAAAGGCGGCAAAGCTCGAAAAACAGATGCTCAAAGCGGCCCGCGACCTCGAATTCGAGCTGGCGGCGAAGCTGCGCGACGAAATCCACTCGCTGCGGGCGGAGGGAATGGGCATTCCGGAGTAAGATGTCGCGCGACAGGTCTTGCAGTCCTTCAGGGCCTTCAGTATCTTACGCGTCCCCTGATCAATAGGGGACGCGTAACAGTAGGGCGATTAGCTCAGGGGTAGAGCGCCACGTTGACATCGTGGAGGTCGGTGGTTCGAGACCACCATCGCCCACCAGATTCCCGGTACTCGAGTCCCGCGAGACCGCAGCTAGTGCGCCGTGCCGTGGGAAACCAGCGTCTGAGTCACCGTCCACCTCGACAACAGCGCTTCAATGGCTTCGAGTTGCTCGTCTTCGCTCATATCGCCGGCTTTGTCCGCCTGCTCAAATGTTCCCTCAATGATTGGCATGCCATCGATCTCGGTACTTATCGTCAGCCTGCTGCCACTGAGTAACCGTCGCTCCCACGCATCCCGAACCCGCGCCCAGTAGGGAGACGTCTGCTGCCAGTACGCCCGCGCGGGCAGAAAATCGTAGTCTTCGATGTTGCGGTAGTCATTGAAACCGAATTCCCGAACCAGCGTTTCTGTGCTTTGTTCACCGACCCGGACCGTTTTGGTGTTGTCCTGTTCGTGAGTCCAGCCATTGGGCGTAATCGTGTGCCGGTTCTCGGCGTTTATCACATTGTAGTCGTCACGTTTCGTGTACTCGCGCCGCGGCAACGGCCGCCAGCTGCGGTCGCTGGTCCAGGTCGAGACACCGTAACGATGGTTCCAATGGCCGGTGCCGCAATAGCGGGGCGCATCGGAAACCTCGAACACGCATTGTGTCCAGGTGCCAGCGGCCCGGTCCACATCTAGCCCACGCACTTCCCAGGACTGATCGGCAATGAACTCGAAGCGCTCTTTCGCCTCGTGTACCCAATCCTGCCGCCAGTGTTTGATGACATGCCCACCCGGGCTGACCAGCAGGTGCTGCAGCACAATTCTGTCTGAATCGTTTGCAACGACGAGGACCGTCTCGAAGCCACCGGTGTTTTTGTCATCGTGCAGTTCGTAACCGGCTTTCAGCGCTACAGTCTCCATGAAGTGAAAGTCGACGCGATAATCGCCCTGCATGGCGAGAATAGCGGCCCGGTCTTTGTCGATAGCCGTGGCGGCCACGCCTATTGCGGCAAACCCTGGGTTCGCCGTTTCTCGGTACCCATAAGTTGTTGCCGCTGATTCCGGGATAGCTGTAGTAGCGCATGCACTGATCAGCAGTGCTGCCGGGATAAGGAAAGTTATTCGTAGTTTCATTAGCTCTCTCTGCAAGATGGGTTTTAGAAGGACCAGTCAACGGCAACGCTGAAATGGCGCCCCGGACGTTGGAAACGATCTGGATTCGTCGTGTCCGCCGGCACGCCCTGAACATCGAGATAGGCTGTGTAGTTGCGGTCGCCGAGGTTGTATACGCCGGCACGCAGACGCGTGTTGTCGCTGGGTTTCCAGTAGCCGAAGGTATCGTAAGCGACGTATCCGGACGGGCTTAGCAATTCGCCGTCAGACTCGTCGAGGTCGTCCTGCTGCTGCGCGCCGCGAGCCATGAGAGTCGCGCCCCAGCGGCCGCCGGACTGCTCGTATTCGAGCCCCATTACCGCGGTCAATGGCGCGACGGAATTCAACGGCGTCCCGGAAAGACGATTGTGCCCATCTGCGTAGGCGGCCGACACGCTGAGGCTCAGCTGTTCCGATAAATAGGGAAGTCTGAAGCGGCCTTTGAACTCAGCGCCTTCGATCTCGACTTTGTCGACGTTGAGCGACTGAAACAGCAGCAGGCCGTTGTCGAAGCCGACGGCCTGGAAAGACTCGATGAAATCGTCGTAGCGGGTCTCGAACGCGGTGAGTTCCCACGACAGATCGTCGTTGACATACCTGACACCGATCTCGTAACCGGCGCTGGATTCGGATTTCAGATCGGGGTTGGGCAGGGTTGTGTAACCGAACTGAAAATTGGTGAAGCCAACATTGACGTCATTAACGGGAGGTGCTCGAAAGCCCTCCGCGTACTGCGCGAATACGCTCCATTCGTCGCTGATACGCAATAACGCGCCCAGCTTCGGAGATACCTGATCTTCATCCAGAGGAGCCGGCGTAATGCCGGGATTCGCGGCGGCGAATACCCGGTCGGACTCCGGCTCAAGTTCGTAGCGGTCCCAGCGCACTCCGGGGGTTATAGAGAGCGCGCCGATCGTTATGCGATCCTGCAGATAAATTCCGGTCCGCGTGGTCTGCGACAGCGGGAAATCGCGAACGGGAAACAGGTCGGGGCCTACCTGGTTCGACGTCGTGCCATCTGCCAGGTCGGTCTCCGTACCGCCACGAAGCTGTCCCGTGTCGGTTCGTTCGACTTCCAGCCCGTAGGCGAGCCGATGGGTAACGCGCCCGAAGTCCAGATTGCTACCGGCGTTGATCTCAAATCCGAGCAGCTCCTGCTCAAACTCGAAGTAGCGGTCTCGCGATACGGCGGACGACACGCCGGCGATCAGGCTTTCACGCTGCTCGTAGGTGTCCTGCCGGGTTTCGCTGTCCTGCCGGTAGGCGCGCCAGCGCAGATAGTCGGTACCGAAACGGCCGTTCAACCATTCCTGGCCAAGGCTTAGCCGGGAACGCTCGCGACGATCATCGCCGGCTACCTCGGTGGTATCGATAATGTAAGGGAAACCAAAGGCAGCCGAAAAGTCCTGTACGCGTTCGAGGGAGTCGACCTGCGTGACACTGTCGGCCGTAAAGTGCTCCAGGGACAGATCGAACGCCCCATTGCCTGACTCGCCGAGTTCAAAGCGGGCGAGTGCATTGACGCTATCGTCGTTCAGAGGATCCGCAAACGCATTATCGCGTTCTTCGCCTTGCCGAACTCCGACGCGCATCATCACCGCGAAGCCGCCCCGGCGCAGTGCACCGGTCGTTCGCAGCAAGCTGCTGTCATCGACGCTATTAAACCCGGCGCCCAGGTCGAGGTAGCTGTTTGAGTCTCCAAGGAGGTCCTGCGGCCCCTTGGTGACGAAGCTGACGACGCCACCCAGTGCGTCGGAACCGAATACTGCGGAAGCGGGTCCGCGGATAATCTCTACCTGTTTAAGACTGTCGATGTCGACGAAGTCCCGACTGGCATTCGAAAAGCTGCCTATGGAAAATGCGTCGGAAGTCGAGACGCCGTCAACTTCAATTTTCACCCGGTTCCCGCCGATGCCACGGATGCTGATTCCCGCGAGGCCGAAGCGGCTGCCCTGGTCGACGACATTGACACCCGGCTCATAGCGCACGAGGTCGTGAATGGACTGCGCGAGTTCCTTCTCGATTCGCTCGTCGTCGATCAATGTGATACTGCTGGCAATATCGACAGCGGCGGTTGGCAGTTTCGTGGCTTCAACGATGATGTTATCGATCACCGCGTCGTTGGGCCGGGGTTCGGCGGTTAATGGCGCGGATGACGCCATAAGCAGCAATATTGCGGGCAACATCGTTTTTCTCCTGATGTTTATCGCTGGCGTGCTGGCGGTGCGCTGGCTGGCTGACGTAGTGGTTTATTTGCTGGGAATTGTTACTTCGTAAGAATCAGTTTTTCGTTACGCGTAATTCTCAGGCGGTAAATTTCGCTGCCGAACTCGATTTCGATCTCTCGCCGTCCCGCGAACAGTTGCAGCGCGGAGAGAGGGCGAGGGGCATCCGATTTCGGCACCGTTGATTTGGTTTTGTCTTGCTTCACAATCGCAAATGATAATCATTCGTATTTAATAGTGCAAGCTGTCTTTTGCTTAAAGTTTGCCGTTGCTGCCGGGTTCTTCGCTTGTCCCTGATTTTTTTACAGATATCAGTGTTTTCTAGGTTGTATCCTGCTTGGCGGCTATATAGAATCGCGTTCCCGCACCGGCTGCGGCATATTGTTGTGGCCTGTACGTGCTGGGATTGTTGAGTTTCTGGAGGATTTGGGTATCGCAGTTACAAAGCGCGTAAGGCGTAATGACGAAATCGAGGCCACCGAGGTTCGAGTGATCGACTCGCAGGGTGAGCAAGCCGGAGTCATGACGCTTAGGGCCGGCATTGAATTGGCAAAAGAGGAGAGTCTGGACCTCGTCGAAGTATCGCCAAATGCTGAACCGCCCGTCTGCCGGATTATGGATTTCGGCAAGTATTTGTTCGAGCAGAACAAAAAGGCGCAGTCTGCGAAACGCAAACAGAAGCAGGTACATGTAAAAGAGATTAAGTTTCGTCCTGGAACGGACGAAGGTGACTACCAGATCAAGCTCGGAAAGCTGATTAATTTCCTGCAGATCGGGGATAAGACCAAAGTCACATTGAGGTTCAGAGGCCGGGAGATGGCGCACAAGGAACTGGGTGCACAGCTGCTGGCCAGGGTCAGAGACGACCTGGAAGAATTTGGCACGGTTGAGCAGATGCCGCAGATGGAAGGGCGGCAGATGGTCATGGTAATTGCGCCGAAGAAGAAGTAACGCTCTCTTTCTTTAATAGAGTAAGCGAAAAGTGAGTAATAGCCTAAAGGGTGTGACAGCCCGGACGGCTCTACCCGCCTGCAGCGGCCCAAAGAGGGGTTCGTACCAGGCTTAAAGGAAATACGATGTCCAAGATGAAAACCAACCGGGGCGCGGCCAAGCGCTTCAGTAAGACGGGCAAGGGCGGCTATAAGCGCTCGCAATCCCACCTCAATCACATTCTTACGAAAAAGAAGTCCAAGCGTAAACGTCAGTTGGGTACAACCCAGCAGGTCGCCGACTGCGACGTGAAGTCCGTTAAACGCATGCTTCCCTACAGCTAAGAGGAGATTGAGAAATGGCCAGAGTTAAGAGTGGCGTAACCGCCAAAGCCCGCCATAAGAAAGTCCTCGGTAAAGCGAAGGGCTATTACGGGGCGCGCAGCAAATTATTCAAGACCGCCAAGCAGGCGGTTATCAAAGCCGGTCAATATGCCTATCGCGACCGTCGTCAGCGTAAACGTCAGTTCCGCGCATTGTGGATCACCCGTATTAACGCCGCCGCGCGCCTGCACGGTTTGTCGTACAGTCGCCTGATTAACGGCTTGAACAAGGCCGAGATCGAAGTGGATCGCAAAGTACTGGCCGATATCGCCGTACACGATCCCGAAGCATTTGGTGCTATAGCAGCGGCGGCCAAGGCCGGCCTCGAACAGCAGCCGGCTGCTAGCTGATTCATTCTTAAGTCGGGCGCGGAATTGCGCGTCTGACTTGGGAATCTGAATATGCAGGCACTGAGCGAGCTTCTCGATCAAGCGGCGTCTGAAATCGATGCCGCATCCGATCTTGCCGCACTGGACGCGGTACGGGTTTCCTATCTGGGCAGGAAAGGCGAGCTAACCGCCCGCCTGAAAACGCTGGGGCAGTTGCCGGGCAATGAGCGGGCCGCTGCGGGGCAGGAGATCAACCGGACGAAACAAGCCCTTCAGGAACTCCTGAACCGGCGCCGCGAACTGCTCGAGGATGCCGCGCTGGAGGCGAAGTTGGCGGCCGATGCCGTCGATGTATCGTTACCTGGACGGGGCGTATCGATCGGCGGCCGGCATCCGGTTTCACGTGCACAGTCGCGTATCGAACAGATTTTCAGGCGGGCCGGTTTCGGTGTGCGTTTCGGTCCGGAAATCGAGGACGATTTCCATAACTTCTCGGCGCTGAATATTCCCGATAATCATCCGGCAAGAGCAATGCACGATACGTTCTACTTCCCCGGTGGAAACCTGTTACGGACGCACACGTCGCCGGTACAGATTCGCTCCATCGTCGAGGAAGGCGTGCCGATCCGAGTTATCGCGCCGGGCCGGGTTTATCGATGCGACTCCGACCAGACGCATACACCGATGTTCCACCAGGTAGAAGGCCTGGTTATCGACGAGAACATCAGCTTCGCCAATTTGAAGGCTGTTCTGTACCAGTTCGTTGAAGCCTTCTTTGAGCGCAAGATCGAACTGCGGTTTCGACCGTCGTATTTTCCGTTTACCGAGCCTTCAGCGGAAGTTGACATACGCTGGGGCGAGGGCAAGTGGCTGGAAATCCTGGGCTGCGGCATGGTACACCCCAATGTCCTGACCAGCGCAGGCGTCGATCCCGAAAAATACACGGGCTACGCCTTCGGTATCGGCATCGAGCGGCTCGCCATGTTGCGTTACAACGTCACCGACCTCAGAACGTTTTTTGAAAACGATCTGCGTTTTCTGCGGCAGTTCAGGTAATAGCGATGAAGATTGCAGAATCCTGGTTACGCGAATGGATTGATCCCGATCTGGATACAGAGGCGCTTGGTCACCGGTTGACCATGCTGGGTCATGAAGTGGACGGTATTGAGCGTGTCGGCGAAGGTATTGCCGGTGTTGTCATCGCCGAAGTTGTAGAGGTCGACAGGCACCCGGATGCCGACAGGCTGAGTCTGTGTAAGGTCAGCGATGGCAGCGGCGAACTCATTGATGTTGTCTGCGGTGCGCCGAATGTCGTTCAGGGCATGAAAACGCCGTTTGCCAAACCGGGCGTGACTCTGCCGAACGGCATGAAGCTTCGCAAAGCGAAAATTCGCGGTGTGGTGTCAAACGGTATGCTGTGCTCTGCGATTGAGCTTGGGCTGGGCGAGGAATCGGACGGCATCATCGCTCTGCCGACCGAGGCAGAAGTGGGGACGCCACTGATTGATTTTCTTGGGCTTCCCGACGCCGTATTCGACCTCGACCTGACGCCGAACCGCGGTGACTGCTTCAGTGTGCTGGGCATCGCTCGTGACATCGCGGCCCTGACCGGCGCAGCGCTTAAGGACGCCTCGGTTGCTGCCGCTGAGCCCGCAGTTACCGACACGCAGGTTGTTGAACTGGTGCTGCCTGAGGGTTGCCCGCGTTTTGCCGGTCGCGTGATTCGCGGCATCGATCCGCTGGCGACATCACCGGCCTGGATGATCGAACGCCTGCGTCGCGCGGGCTTGCGCGGCATATCGCCGGTCGTCGATATCACGAACTTCGTCATGCTGGAGCTGGGGCAGCCACTGCATGCTTACGACCAAAGCCTGCTGCAGGGTTCAATCCGGCCGCGGCTGGCCAAATCCGGCGAGAAAGTGACGCTGCTGGATGAAAAAGAAATTGAGTTGAATGAGGATACGCTGATCATCAGCGATGACAGCGGCCCCATCGGACTGGCCGGAATCATGGGTGGGCTCAGTACGGCCGTGACCGAAAAAACCACGGATGTGTTTTTTGAGGCGGCATTCTGGCCCCAGGATTTCATGGCCGGCCGCGCACGATCATACGGAATGCATACCGATGCGTCGTTGCGTTTCGAGCGCGGAGTGGATCCGGCGGGACAGGCCCGGGCCGTCGAGCGGGCGACGCAGTTGTTGCTGGAAATCGCTGGCGGCAATGCGGGTCCGCTGACCGATGAAGTCGCCGAAGAGTTCCTGCCGGCGCATACTAAGGTGCATCTGCGAAAGGACCGCCTGACGCTTCTGCTTGGGGTAGCGATAGACGACGCGGAAATCACCGGGATTCTGACGCGACTGTCGATGCACGTGCAGTGCGTAGACGATGGATGGGAGGTAACGGCACCGAGCCATCGCTTCGATATTGCGATAGAGGCCGATCTTATCGAGGAGGTCGCGCGCATTCACGGTTACGATTCGATTCCGGAGTCAACCGCGTTCTCGCAGGCAGCACTGGCGGCGGTGACTGAATCGAAAGTCGATCTGGAGCGGGCCGCGGCAACCCTGATTGCCCGCGACTACCAGGAGATTGTTACCTACAGCTTCATCGACGGCGACGCCAACGAAGCGTTTACCGGTTCCAGATCAGAGCTGGTCTTGAGCAATCCGATCTCGTCGGAAATGGCGGTAATGCGAGCCTCGTTATGGCCGGGAATGGTGGCCGTGGCGGCGGCAAACAGTGCGCGCCAACAGGATCGCGTGCGCTTGTTCGAGGCGAGCAAGTCGTTTCACGGTGGGCTGAGTGAGCATACCGAAGTCGTTCGTATTGCAGGACTCGTTTCAGGATTTCGTAACCCGGAACAATGGGGGAGTCAGGCGGAAGGCGTTGACTTTTTTGACATAAAGGCGGATGTCGAGGCGTTGTTGTCGCTGGCAGCGTCAGAGGCGGAAATAGATTTCGCGACCAGTAAACACCCGGCACTGCAACCCGGTCAGGCCGCAGAGATTACTCGTAATGGAGAAGTGATTGGTGTTGTCGGTAAACTGCATCCGAAACTTGCGAAGACCTTCGACCTTAAACGTCCGACATTCCTGTTCGAACTCGACGCAGAGAAAACACTGGCAGCCAGCGCGCCGAGCGTGTCGCCGATTTCAAAGTTTCCGTCAATTCGGCGCGACGTTGCCGTGATTGTTGACGATGCAGTTTCCGCCGACGAACTTGTAAGAGCGGTTGCGGCGAGCTGTCCCGAGTTGATTCAAGATGTCAGGATTTTTGACATTTATAAGGGCGCCGGTATAGAAGCTGGGCGAAAAAGCGTCGCAATAGGCTTGATTTTGCAGGAAACATCACGCACCCTTACTGACGATGATGCGGACGCCTCGATGGCCGCAGCCGTCAAGAAATTAGAAGATCAATTCGCTGCAGTTCTAAGAGACTAAACCTGATGGCACTGACAAAAGCAGATATGGCCGAGTCGCTGTTCAATGAACTTGGTTTAAACAAAAGAGAAGCGCGCGAATTAGTCGACATGTTTTACGAGGAGCTGCGTGCATCACTCGCAGTTGGGGAGCAGGTCAAGCTATCCGGATTCGGAAACTTTGACCTTCGGGATAAAAAAGAACGGCCTGGCAGAAACCCGAAAACCGGACAGGAAATTCCTATTAGCGCTCGGCGCGTGGTGACTTTCCGGCCAGGACAAAAACTAAAGGCCCGAGTGGAAGCATATGCTGGAACCGGGGAATAACGACGAACTTCCTCCAATACCGGGTAAGCGCTACTTCACGATAGGTGAGGTCAGCGATCTTTGTGCAGTTAAACCGCACGTACTTCGGTATTGGGAGCAAGAGTTCCCACAACTAAAGCCTGTAAAGCGACGGGGTAACCGCCGTTATTATCAGCGTCAGGACGTTCTGATCATTCGTCAGATTCGTAGCCTGCTGTATGACGAGGGCTTTACCATCGGTGGAGCACGTCAGCGGCTGACGGGCGACGATGCCAAGTCGGATGTTACTCAAAGCCAGCAGATAATCAAACAGATACGCATGGAACTTGAACAAGTTCTTAAGATTCTGCGGCGCTAAATTCTTATCTTTCCAAGCTCGGCGGCGGCAAGTATCATTGCCGCCCTGTTCCAGTACGTCTGTGGCACTGCAGGGACATCGGTCGGGGCGTAGCGCAGCCTGGTAGCGCACCACAATGGGGTTGTGGGGGTCGGAGGTTCGAATCCTCTCGCCCCGACCAATTTGCATCGAACCACAGGGCAGCTCTGCAGTCTGAGCTAAGGTTGCTGTGTCTGACACACTACCGGGGAATTTCACTTGAATCTGACGAAGACTTCGATTCTGAATCCAGTCGCTGTCATTGCTGCAGTGCTGTTGGTGCTGCTCATGGGCACGATTGCGCTTATGAAACTTCCTGTACAGATGATTCCCGACGTGCAGCGCTCTTTTATTCAGATCACAACCGGTTGGCGAACTGCCGCTCCCGAGGAAGTCGAGTCCGAGATTATCGAACCGCAGGAGGATGTGCTGCGTGGGCTGCCGGGGCTCGAGAAGATGGAGTCGACGGCCTCGAGAGGCAATGCTCGCATCAGCCTCATGTTTTCGGTCGAGACCGATCTGCAGCGTTCGCTGATTGAGGTAATCAACCGGCTGAACCAGGTTCCGCGTTATCCGAACGATGTCACTGAACCGCGAATTTTTGCCGGCGAGGACAGTTTTGGTGCGGCGATCGCCTGGTTTTCTTTGACGGCGGCCGACGGAAACACGCGGCCGATGGCGAGTTACAGTGACTTCATGCGTGAAGTCGTTCAGGCGCGCATAGAACGTGTTCCCGGAATTTCGAACTCCAACGCCTATGGCGGCAGAGACAACGAAGTACGAATTACTTTCGACCCCTACGCGGCTTCCGCACTCGGTATCGATATACCGTCGCTCGCTGATATTACCGGCAATCACAGTGACACGTCCGGGGGCTTTAGCGAGGTCGGGCGGCGCCAGTACACGTTGCGCTATGCCGGCCAATACTCACTACCCGATTATGGCGAGATGGTGCTTGATTGGCGTGGCGGTAACCCGGTCCGGTTGCGCGATATCGCGACGGTGGACGTCGTCATGCGTGACAGCAGCGGCCTCATGCTGCAAAACGGGAACGACTCCATCGCCTTTAACGCGCAGGTCGAGAAGGGTGTCAACGTCCTCGACGTCATGGAGGCCCTGAAACTGGCCGTCCAAGAGCTTCGGGAAGGCCCCCTGAAAAGGGCTGGCCTGCAGATCGAACAGGCTTACGACGAGTCGGTTTATATCGAAGACTCGATCGCCATGTTGAGGACTAATCTGCTGATCGGTGTCGCCCTCGCTATCGGTATTCTCTGGTGGTTCATGCGCAGGTTCCGGGCCACGTGTGTAGTGGCCCTCGCCATCCCGATCTCGTTGTTTACCGGCTTTCTCATAATGCAGGCAACAGGTCGTACGTTGAACATGATCTCGCTCGCGGGGCTTGCGTTTGCGACCGGTATGGTGCTCGACGCGGCGATCGTCGTGCTGGAGAACATCGTCCGCCTTCGTGAGCAGGGAAAAGAGGCGAAAAAGGCAGCGATAGAAGGATCGACGCAGGTCTGGGGCGCGTTACTCGCGTCCACGGCGACGACGGTCGCCATATTCCTGCCGATCATGTTCTTGCAGGATGTGTCAGGGCAGCTGTTCGCGGATCTCGCGCTGGTAATATCAGTCGCGGTTACGGCATCGCTGCTGATCGCGGTCACGGTGATACCGGCCGCAGCCTCCAGCTGGATCAGAGACTCGAAGCAGGAAGATCCGCACACAGCCTGGTGGAATGAAATTACGCGCCGTATTATGGCCTTGACGGATAGCGACCGAAGTCGCAAGGCGCTAATCGCCGGTTTATTTACCGCTGCGACGGCGCTGACCTGGTTATTGATTCCGCCAGCGGACTATCTGCCGAAAGGTAAGCAGGGCTGGATCTTTGCGTTTGTGTTGATGCCTCCCGGGCAAGGTGTCACCGCCGCGCGGGAAGAGTTTGCCGACGTTGTCATTGCGAGAATGGAGCCGTATTTCGAAGACGGCGCCGATCTGCAGTTGTCGAATTACTTTATGGGCATGTTCGGCTCGAACGCATTCGTGGGCGGTCGAACGGTAGACCCCGACGATTCGGACGCCTTCATCGAGAAACTTAACTCCGAGATACTGGCGGGTTTCCCCGACACGATGGCGTTTGCCGATCAGTGGGGTATTTTCGACCGTGTTGGCGGCGGGGGTGGCATTGACCTCAACATTCAAAGCCGCGACATGGACGCAATGCTTAAAGCAGGTCGCGCCGGCCTTGCACTGATCGCGGAACACCTGCCGGGTGCCCAGGCCAGACCGATCCCGGGTGTCGATATCGCTGAACCGGAGCTGCGGCTGATACCGGACGAACGAAGAATTACCGAAGCGGGCTGGAGCCGCCGGCAGATGGCAACGATCGTCCGGGCGTTAGGAGACGGTGCGTATGTCGGAGATTATTTCGACGGTGAGCGGCGCCTCGACGTCGTACTTCGTGCGCCGGAATGGAGTAGTCCGGAGCAACTCGCATCGACCCCCCTGGTGACACCGGAGAGCGGTATTCAACCGCTGGATCAGCTGGTCCGGCTGGAACGGACAGCCGGACCCAATCAGATCCGCCGGGTCGATCGGCGCCGGGCACTGACGCTTGCGATCACGCCGCCGGAGGGCATTTCGCTGGAGGAGTCGATTACGATACTCAAACAACACGTGGAACCCGCCTTGATGACTCACCTTCCGGACGACGGCGAGGTCAGTTATTACGGCAGCGCCGACGATTTGAACATCGCGCTGGCCAGCATGTCGCGTAGTTTCGCGCTCGCTATCGTTGTTCTGTACCTGCTCATGAGCGGCCTGTTTCGTTCCTTCCGCGACGGGCTGCTGGTTATCGCCACGCTGCCGCTGGCAACCGTAGGTGGCATCGCGTTATTGCGGATTTTTAGTTTGCCGATGGATTTGCTGACGATGATCGGCTTTATCACGCTGCTCGGACTGGTCGTCAACAATGCCATTTTGCTGGTGCATCAGACGCGTACTGCCGAACGGGAAGGACTCGACAGGCGCAGCTCTGTGGAACAGGCGATTCGACGACGCCTGCGCCCGATTTTGATGAGCACCATGACCAGTCTCTTTGGTATGCTGCCCTTGCTGCTGATCCCGGGGCCGGGCTCCGAGGTTTATCAGGGTCTGGCTGCGGTCATCGTCGGTGGCATGGCCGTCAGTACAATATTTACTCTCGTTTTTTTACCAAGCCTGCTGCGTTTGGGTGAGACGGCGCGTACGGCGTCGCTAAGCTCTCGTAACGCAATTGCAGTGAACTGATGCGACTACTATGAAAACTCTTTTACCGTCCCTGGTATTGGTTTGTGTGGCTGTGCCAATGCTTGCGGTTGCGCAGTTCGCGCCGCCGAAAGTCGTTACTGATACAGCGACGATGCGACTACTGTCGCCGTCTGTCGACGTGCCGGGAACCGTGATCAGCCGTTTCGATTCACGACTGGCATCTGAGCTCGAAGCAAAGCTCGTTTGGATCGCTGAAGTCGGCGCGGAGGTCAAGGAAGGCGACACCGTAGCAAGGCTTGAGGACTTCACGTTCAAGATTCGCGAAATGGAGGCGCAGAGCCGGGTCGACAGAGAGCAGGCGAACGTGACGTTTCTCGAGTCCGAGTTGAAGCGCCTTGAGCAACTATCCCTGCAGAATCTGTCGGCGAAAAGTCAGCTGGACCAAACAACCGCGGACCTGGCAATCGCGAAGAGTGATCATATGATCGCACAGGCGCAGCTTGGTTATGCGCAGATCGCGATGCATACGACCGAGATACGCGCCCCTTTCGGCGGCATCGTTACGGAGCGGCTCAGGAGTATCGGCGAACGCCTCAACGTAGCCGACGAGGTTGTGCGACTGGTCGATCCGAAGTCGCTGGAAGTCGTTGCGAGAGCGCCCCTCAGTACGGTGAACTTCATCGACAAGGGCGACGTATTGTCGATCAGCAACGATTACCGCAATGGCAACGCGGCGATTCGAACAATCGTTCCGTTCGGCAATCCACAATCTCACATGTTTGAGGTGCGCCTCGATGCTGACCCGGATGTCTGGACGGTCGGCGAAAGCGTGCGGCTTTCGATGCCGACGGCGACTGCAAAGGAAGTACTCGCCGTGCCGCGCGATGCGCTGGTGTTACGGCGTGAGGGCGCTTCCGTTTTCAAGCTGACGGATGAGGCTTCGGTTACCCAGGTCAACGTAATTGTCGGTCTTGGCGCCGGTATGCATATAGAGGTCTTCGGCGAATTACGGGCCGGCGACAAGGTCGTTGTGCGGGGTGCTGAAGGTCTGGCAGACGGTATGAGCGTCGAGGTGCTTTCGAACGTCGGCAGCTGAATCAGCTATGCACCGGCATGGGCAGCTTCCGGTCCTGTATACCCAGCAGGATGGGCATCGCCGATTCTCGATAAATATTAACCTTGGCGTTAAACGCAACACGAGACAATCCGTGTTTGTCCCTGATGGTCAGACGCCGAATATTAAACTGCCCGCCGCCCATGTTCTCGCCCGTCAGGTAGCAC
Organism: Woeseiaceae bacterium; assembly: GCA_021773035.1. Classification (GTDB taxonomy): domain Bacteria; phylum Pseudomonadota; class Gammaproteobacteria; order Steroidobacterales; family Woeseiaceae; genus UBA1847. The sequence goes on along the minus strand of JAJFKU010000038.1, from coordinate 93,959 downwards.
TTGATCGCCGTAACACGCTCGCCGGACAGTTCCATGCCGCTGAGCTGTGACAGGTTACCCTGCGCACGCCGCAAAAACGTTACCGCGTCGACATTGGGCTGGACGGTAACATTGCCAACATCGTCGGCAACCTCGATATCGGCCATGAAGTCGCCGACCAGGATCTGCCCCGGGAGTGCGGCATCGATCATTCGCGCCAGCTCTATGGTGACATCGCCGACGATAAAGTCATGCGTGGTTGGATTAAGCCCTTCCGCCTGGTGGAATTCATAACAGCTGCCGACGTGGAAACAGGCCCGTAGCCGGGGCACGGCCTTCGATGCCGACTTGCTGCGAGCGATCGCATTGTCGGCGAGTACGATATGCATGAAATGGTAGAGATTGACGCTGGCTTCAAGGCCTTCGTCGCGGTTCCAGACGTAGAATCCGTCGCCGCTGGAGGAGCGCGCGAAATCGATGCTCACGTCGGCTTCCAGCATCTTCGCATGCGCTGAGTTGAGTGAGTAGGAAAGACTGTTCAGTTGCGTCATCTGCTCGAACGGCGTCAACAGACTGAAACCAACGATATCGAACAGGGTCACCGCTCGACTTGGCACGTAGTTAATCCCGTACTTGCGGATCATTTTTTCGATGATCTGGGTTTCGACGTCGCTGCCTTCCAGCGGTACGCGCAACGGTATCTGCCGCGGCTCGATATCAAGCAGCCGCGCTACTTTTTGTATCTGGGAAATCGACAGCTGGCGATCTCCGGAAATGAGTTCGGTGACAAAGCGCGGTGAAACACGGGGATGCATCGATCCGTCCTGAGGTGCCGTGTACTCGGCGATCGCATAGTGGGGGACCACCAGAACCAGGAGGCTCTGATCGAGCGGCGTCCAGCTTAGTATACTGTTCTGGCCGAGCGACCAGTGGTTACGCAGCTCAGCTTCAACGTGCGCCAGATTGCTGCGCTGCCGCAGGCCCATTTGTTGAGCGAGCCCGGTCAGTTGATCCAGATACGGCGAATAGTCAGCTATTCGTCGAATCCCGGATTGCGACAGATCTTCTAGTTCCATACATTGGCTCGCAGCGACTTTCGCGACGGTGGATTCTCTGCCACAGTTCGCTTCGTCAACCTAATTCACTCTTGAGGGCAGCGCAAGTCAATACGCGTTGTGGCATTTTACATAAGTAATGACTCAGCCTGCACCTAATATAGAAGAGATTCGCGTTTTGCGCGATCTTTTGTCCGCCCATACCTTGCGCACACCGGTGATACGCTGCCCGGCGCTTGAGATTGCGTTGGGCCCGGGCACCGAAGTTTTCGCAAAACTCGAGTTCCTGCAGCGCACGGGAACCTTCAAGGCCCGCGGGGCGCTGGCCAGTATTCAGGGGGCCTCCGCGGAAGAACGCCGCAGGGGAATAACAGCGGTCAGCGCAGGAAACCATGCAATCGCAACCGCGTTCGCGGCGCAGGCAATGGGTAGCTCCGCAAAGCTTGTGATGATCAAAACCGCCAATCCGTTCCGGATCGAGGCATGCCGGTCCTACGGTGCCGAGGTTGTGCTGGCCGATGACGTGCATCAGGCTTTCGATCTTGCGCGCGGCATTCAGGACGAGGAGGGGCGTTTTTTCGTACATCCCTTCGAGGGCCGGCCCATTGCGCTGGGCACCGGCGGTGTCGGTCTGGAAATCCATGAGCAGGTCGAGCACTTCGATGCTGTGGTCGTGCCGATTGGCGGTGGCGGGCTGATCGGTGGTGTGTCGAATGCGATCAAACAGCTGTGCCCGCGGGCGGAGGTCATAGGTGTCGAGCCCGAGGGCGCGGACTCCATGCACCGCAGCTTTGCCAGCGGACAGCCGGAAGGTATCGATGAGGTCACGACCATCGCGGACAGTCTTGGCGCGCCATTTGCCATGCCGTATTCCTTTGGGCTGACGCGTCGATGTGTCGATCGCCTGGCGATGATCGACGACCGGCAGCTGCGCAAGGCAATGGGTTTTCTTTTTGCGACAATGCGTATTGCTGTCGAGCCTGCCTGTGCCGCGACCACGGCCGCATTACTCGGCCCACTGCGTGCTTCGTTATCCGGTAAACGTGTCGTTATCGTGATGTGTGGCAGTAATATCGACTGGGCGACGTTTTCGGAACAGGCTTTGTTTGACTATGTTGATTGATAGATTGAAGGAAATCGTCGGGCCAAAGGGCTGGGTCACGGACCCTGTCGAGCTGGCACCGCGGCTGCTTGACTGGCGGGGTGCCGTACAGGGCGCGGCGCTGATCCAGGTGTCGCCGTCGGACGTTACTCAGGTGTCGGATATCGTCCGGGCATGCGCGGACGCCGGGGTCGCGGTAGTTCCTCAGGGCGGCAATACCGGCATGTGCGCCGGAGCGGTGCCGGACGGGTCCGGCACGCAGGTCCTCCTGTCGCTGGGTCGAATGAACGCGATCAGGGCAATCGATTCGGCCAATTTTTCTATGGAGGTCGAGGCCGGGTGTATCCTCGAAAACATCCAGCAGGCGGCCGTTGGCGCCGGGCGGTTTTTCGCGCTTAGCCTGGGCGCGGAGGGCAGTTGCCAGATTGGCGGTAACCTCGCGACCAATGCAGGCGGGATCAATGTGGTCAAGTATGGAACCGCGCGTGCGCAGGTACTGGGGCTGGAAGCGGTACTTGCCGATGGCTCGATTGTCAGTAGTCTGCGGTCTTTGCGAAAGGACACTGCGGGCTATGACCTCAAGCAGCTGTTTATCGGTAGCGAAGGGACGCTGGGTATCATTAGCGCGGCAACGCTGAAGCTATACCCGGACCCGGGGCCCAGGAGTACGGCCTTGATTGCCCTGCAGTCCAGTGGCCAGGCGGTGCGGCTGTTCGCTCACCTGCGGGAGCGACTGTCGGACTCCATCGAAGCCTTCGAATTGGTGTCCGGTTACGTGTTCGGCCTGGTGCAAAAGCACATCCCGGGAACGGCGCTGCCATTCGCGACGAGTGCACCCTGGTATGTATTGCTGCAGGCGGTGGCTAGCGAGGGGGATGAAAGTCTTGAAGACGCATTGCTTGGTGCTGCCGAGACGCAGCTTATCGATGACGCCGCCGTCGCCAAAAACAGTGCTGAGGCGAACGCATTCTGGCGTATGCGGCATTCGATTGCCGAAGCTGAAAGGGCGGAAGGCAAAGCACAGAAGCATGATATTTCCGTGCCCGTTTCGCGTCTTGAGGAATTTCTGCTACGGGGGGATGAATTGCTGAGCAAGATGGTGCCCGATGCGCAACTGGTAGCGTTCGGGCATGTCGGAGACGGCAACCTGCATTACAACGTGGCGCTGCCCGACGGTTCGAATGACGGGCAGCGGGTTACGGATGCGATTTACGAACTGGTGGCTGAGACCGGTGGCAGCTTCAGCGCTGAACACGGTATAGGTTCCGTGAAGCGAAAATACTTGCCCAGATACCGCGGTGGCTCCGAAATAGCGCTGATGCGAACATTGAAACGGGCGCTGGACCCGAACAATATTCTGAACCCCGGTAAGGTAATTTGACGACCAGTTCCGGGTCGGAAAAGGAAGCGGGCGTTAAACTGGCCGGTGATATGAGTGCAGATAGCGAAAACGTGCGCGAGACCGTCGCGAATCAGTTGGCCAGCCTTGACGACCGGCTGCACACCGCGACTGACAACGTCGATATGCTCGCCGATATCCAGGAGGGTATCGGCAATCTGCTGGCGACATCCGGAAACAGTGAAGCGGAGATTCGGCAACTGCTTCAGGAGAAATACAACGAAGGTGGGTTGCGCAAGGAAACCTTCCAGCTTGTCGAGTCGATGCTCGATCGGTACGTCACGGAAAACGTTCCGACCACGCCGACCCTGGCGAGACCAGGCTCGAATCCCGATGGCACGGCATTACCACCGGCTGCCGATACGCCCGAGGGCGATGACGCGTTCGGCACGACGACCGTCATTCCCGTTGACCTTGTAGCAGCAAATTCGGCTGATTCGAGAGTCCAGGTAGGGTCGGTGCTTCGCGATCGCTTTTTGTTACAACGGAAAGTTTCCGGGGGCAGCATGGGCGTGGTCTATAAGGCCATGGATCGCCGCCTCGCCGAGGCGGGTACCAGCGACTACTGGGTAGCGGTAAAGGTTCTTTCACCGCAGCTGGCCAAAAACGGACAGGCACTGAGAGCGTTACAGCAGGAAGCGGCGAAGGGACGCTGCCTGACGCATCCGAATATCGTACGTTTCATTGACCTGGACCGGGACGACGATCTGTACTTCCTTATCATGCAGTGGCTGGAAGGACGTACGCTGGCGGATATCCTCGATTCGGAGGATGCATCGAGTATCGATACCGATACGGCTTTTCGCATCGTTAGCCAAATAGGCGATGCTCTCGATTACGCTCATCGCTGCGGCATCGTGCACGCCGATATCAAGCCTGGCAACATCATGATGATGCCGAACGGCGATGCCAAATTATTCGATTTCGGTGTTGCCCGGGTTCGCCAGCAACATGCGGGCTCGGAGTTCGATCCGGGTGTTCTCGGTGCCTTGACACCCGCCTACTCGAGTATGCAGGTATTGACCGGCGAGGATCCGGTTGCTGCGGACGACGTTTTTTCCCTCTGCTGCCTGTTGTACCGACTAATCGCCGGTTACCGGGTTTTTGGTCCACGTAACGCCGCGGAAGCCTCGCAGGAAGGAATGAAGCCGCAGCGGCTGACAGCGATCAATGACAGTCAGTGGCGAGCTATTAAAAAGGGACTGTCGTACCCGCGCATCACACGCTTTCAATCCGTCAGGGAGTTCATAGATGCCCTGCAGGAAGACAGCGACGAGCCGTTCAGAGTCGAGAACCCGGATCGCCTGGTTGAGACTGAACAGAGCTCGGGCACTTTGAAGTACCTGATGGTCACATTGGCGCTTCTAATACTGGCAGTGATCGTCGGCTACCAGTCTGGCTACTTCGATGCCATGCTGGAGCGATTTGGCGGCGAAACGGTCGTTACGCCGGCGCCCGTCGAAAACGACATACCGGCCGTTACCGCGCCGCCGCAAGCGCTGCTCGACGAGACAGTGGAAGTTGTCGAAGACGACAGTAAGGCCGTTGTGCCGGAGCCCGTTATCGAACGGACGATCGTGGAGCCGGCGCCAGATTTGTTCGGTCCTGACGCAATGCTGGTCGATTTTTCGACCCTGCCCAAAGCGGACATCGTGGTAGCTTTTTCTTCACGTGGCGTGTCCGAAGAGCCATCAAATATCACCTTGCGCGAAGATACCGGCGATGTCGTTGTCGACTTCGTCCGCAGTGATAATCTCTCCACGCCGCTGAGCCTGCGTTTGGAAGAGGTCGGCTTCAGCGGTAACCGTTCGCCGTGGGCCGCGCAACAGTACACATTGTCCGACTCGGGCAGCATCGATTTTCCAGCCGGGCAGACACACGGCCGTGTAACTTTGACGATGACGTCCGATCCGCTCCGGGAAGCCGACCAGGTGTCGACACTGCGGTTGCGTGAACGGGAATTTGCGGACTCTGCCCTGGCGATGATCACGGTAGTTCTGGAAGATGACGATCAACGTGCGTTCGAGTCCAGCCTGGCGACAAACACCGTTGCATTCGCTGCCAGCCAGGCCTCGGTGCGGGAAACAGACCCGGTGGTCCAGATTGATCTCGTGCGATTCAACCCCAGCGACGAGCCACTCCTCGTAGAGTTTTCGGTGAGTGACATCACCGCTACAGAAGGTGAGGATTACTTCGCGCCCGGCAGTCGTTCGCTGTCGTTCGGTCCGGGACAGCGCTCGGCTCGACTGTTGATACCTTTGGTTCAGGACGCAGCGACCGAAGGTGACGAGGCTTTCGTCGTTGAACTGGTCGGTACGCCTGATGCCCCTGCCACAGGCGTCTATCGTCGAGTTGTTGTGATGATACGAGACGACGAATCACAAACACCCTGAATTGCTGCTAGACTGCCGCGCAGGCTTCGCATTCGGCGGAGTACAATCGGAGTACCAGCAGACCCATGAGCGAGAAAGACCTGCGACGCTATTCCCGCGTCGTCGTCGACGGTGACGAGCAAGCCCCCAGCCGCGCAATGCTGCGTGCCGTCGGTTTCAAGGAGGAGGATTTTCAACGTCCTCAGATCGGTATTGCCTCTACCTGGAGCATGGTCACCCCGTGCAACATGCATATTGGCGATCTCGCGCAGGAGGCGGTAAAGGGTGTTGACGAGGCCGGTGGTAAGGGCGTTATTTTTAACACTATCAGTGTCTCCGACGGTATCTCGATGGGTACGCCCGGAATGCGTTACTCGCTGGTTTCGCGTGAAATCATTGCCGACTCCATTGAAGCGGTAACCGGTGCCGAAGGCTTCGACGGCGTCGTCGCAATCGGTGGTTGCGACAAAAACATGCCGGCCTGTGTAATGGCTATGGCACGTCTCAACAGGCCGTCGGTATTCGTCTATGGCGGCACCATTCGGCCGGGCGCCGGACGTCGCGATATCGTTTCCGTTTTCGAGGCCGTTGGTGCGAGAGCCGGTGGCAGCATGTCGGCGGAGGAATTGCTGGAGGTTGAGCAAACCGCGATCCCCGGGCCGGGAGCCTGCGGCGGTATGTATACCGCCAACACCATGGCGTCCGCCATTGAGGCGCTGGGCATGAGTCTCGGCAACAGTTCTGCACAAGAGGCGGTGTCCAGCGACAAAGTCGCGGACTGCCGCCGTGCCGGTGAAGCCGTTCTGAAGTTGATTCAGGAGGATATAAAGCCGCTGGATATTATGACGCGGGATGCTTTCGAGAATGCGATCACCGTCGTGATCGCCCTGGGCGGTTCGACGAACGCTGTCCTGCATCTGCTGGCGATCGCACGTGAGGCCGATGTTGATCTGTCCCTGGACGACTTCACGCGCATCGGGGCCAGAACGCCGGTGCTGGCCGACCTCAAACCCAGCGGCAAGTATCTGATGTCGGAGTTAATCGAAATAGGCGGGATTCAACCGTTGATGAAACGTATGTTGGACAAGGGCTTTCTGCACGGTGACTGCATGACCGTGTCCGGTATGAGTCTGGCCGAAAACCTTGCCGGCGTCGCCGACTACCCGAAGGGCCAGGACATTATTCGCGACTTTGACACGCCGATAAAAGCTGACAGCCACCTTTCAATTCTCTACGGCAATCTTGCACCAGAGGGTGCAGTGGCGAAGATAACCGGCAAAGAAGGCCTGCACTTCGAAGGGTCGGCGCGGGTGTTTCATTCCGAGGAAGCCGCACTGCAGGCAATTCTGGATAACCGTATCAAGGCGGGTGACGTTATTGTTATCCGTTACGAGGGTCCAAAAGGGGCTCCGGGCATGCGTGAAATGCTAAGTCCGACGGGGGCGATCATGGGCAAGGGCCTGGGCGAAGACGTTGCGCTCATCACCGATGGACGCTTCTCCGGCGGCAGCCATGGATTCGTGGTTGGGCACGTCACACCGGAAGCGGCAGTCGGTGGCCCGATAGCGCTCCTGGAGGATGGCGATCGCATCCGCATCGATGCGGACAGCAAGACGATTGATGTCCACGTTGACGATGCGACAATGGCGGCTCGCCGCGCTGAATGGAAGCGACCGGCATCGCCGGTCACACGTGGCGCGCTGGCCAAGTACCGCAGCGCAGTTTCGTCGGCCTCGGAAGGTGCTGTCACTATCCCGCCGGCCTGGGACGAGTAGTTGCATCGGTGCTTGACCTTTTTGCCCAGGTTGGTTCTACTGCGTCGATGATCTTTTACGACACCCATGTATTGTGCCGACGCATCGATGCTTTCGATGCTTTCGATGCGATAATAAAACCTATAAAACACATGGCGCGCCAGAGGTGCGTGGGTGCGAGTGGCAACAGTACCGGCTGATAAAGCCCGGACGTTGTCAGCAAACCCGACAGGATAATCCTTTCGGGTTTTTTTTTTGCGTTTGTTTGGACAAGCCGATGAGTACAGAGACTACAGAAGCAGATTTCGAAGATAGTGCCGCATTAGGCGCCCCTGATGTCATCGCAAAATCGTCGTTGGTAGTCATGAAATTCGGCGGCACCAGCGTCTCGTCCGGCGAGAATTGGCGGACAATCGCTGCGCTGCTAAGACGACGACTGGCTGCAGGCCTGCAGCCAGTGGTTGTTCATTCTGCGCTCAAGGGCGTGTCGAACGCGCTGGAGTCGCTGCTGCAGGCAGCGATAGATGACGATCCGTCAGACGCGCTCGCGGAGCTTCGCAGTCAGCACTATGCGTTGGCGGAAGAACTGGGTCTTGATGGCCCGGAGTTGCTGGGTGAACGGCTTCACGAACTGGAGCAGCTTGTTGCCGGTGTCCGGCTCGTGCGCGAGGTCAGCGTCCGGGTGCGCGTCAGGATTATGGCTATCGGTGAGCTGATGGCGACGCGCCTCGGCGCCGCGTACCTGTGTGCGCAGTCCGTTCCGGTGGAATGGGTGGATGCGCGGGACCTGCTAACCAGCCGCTCTCGCAGTGGCCGTCAAACGGCGAATTCCTATCTGTCGGCTACCTGCGAGTTCTCCCCCGATGTCGAATTGCAGAAGACCGTTGCGGCCTGCGGGAACATTGTTCTGACGCAGGGCTTCATCGCCAGGAATAAGAGCGGTGAGACGGTGCTGCTGGGGCGCGGTGGTTCCGACACGTCGGCCTCCTATTTCGCCGCAAAACTGCAGGCGCGGCGCCTCGAAGTCTGGACGGATGTACCCGGTATGTTTAGCGCCGACCCAAAACTCGTGCCTTCCGCTCGATTGTTGGTCGCCCTGCATTACGACGAGGCTCAGGAGCTGGCATCGGCCGGCAGCGCGGTACTGCATCCCCGTTGCATTACGCCGGTGCGCGAGTTGGGTATCCCGCTATTCATACGTAGCACGGCGGCACCGCAGATCGCCGGCACGGTAATTTCGTCCGTTACCGAGGAGGTCGAACCACAGGTAAAAGGGATCTGCAGCCGCAGCGGACTGACGCTGATATCGATGGACGGCGTTGGCATGTGGCACGAAGTTGGATTCCTCGCGAAAGCGTTTGCAGCGTTCAGCAAGAACGGAGTATCGGTCGATCTCGTCTCAACCTCGGAAACGAACGTCACGGTTTCTATCGATACTTCTGATGGAATGTTATCGGACGATGTCGAGGAATCGCTGGTCGACGATCTGGAGAAGCTTTGTCGCGTACGCGTTATCTCCAACTGTTCGGCGGTCAGCCTCGTGGGTCGAAAAATTCGTACGATTATTCCGCGCCTCGCACCGGCGCTGGAGGTTTTTGAAGAAGAACGGATTCACCTGATGTCGCAGGCGGCAAACGACCTGAATCTGAGCTTTGTTGTGGACAAGCAACAGGGACCGAGGCTGGTCAGCAAACTGCACGCCACCATCATTCGAAAAAAAGGCGCTACAACCGTGTTCGGCCAAAGCTGGGAGCGGCTTTTTGCCGGCGACGAGCCGCTTGTCGCCGCACCGGATGCCTGGTGGATGCAAAAACGTGACCAGTTGATGCAGCTCGCCGACGGGCAGTTGAACGCCTATGTCTATGATCGGGACAGTGTCGCTGACGCAGCCGACAGTCTCATGCAGCTAAAAAACATCAGTCGAATTCTGTACGCCGTTAAAGCGAACTTCAACGCGGAATTACTGCAAACCCTGAGCACTGCCGGCGTAGACTTCGAGTGCGTGTCGCCGGGAGAGGTTGAGTGGCTGCAGGAGGTCATTCCGGACCTCGATCTTGGCCGCATTCTCTTTACGCCGAACTTCGCGCCTCGTGAGGAATACGAATGGGCGCTGAAAGCGGGTCTGCAGGTAACGCTGGATAATCTGTATCCGTTACAGGCCTGGCCGGAGATGTTCAAGGGGCAAGAGTTGTTCATCCGCGTCGATCCGGGACAGGGGCGGGGTCACCATGAACATGTCAAGACCGCCGGCGTGCATTCAAAGTTCGGTGTACCGAGATTTGAAGTCGATGAACTCGCCAGGCTGATCGACGCTGCCGGTGCTACCGTGACCGGCATTCATGCACACAGTGGCAGTGGCATTCTCGACCCCGAGAACTGGCGCAGCGTTGCCGGCGAACTGGTACTCATCGCTGAGCGATTTCCGGATGTAAAGACAATCGATCTTGGCGGTGGCCTGGGCGTGCCCGAAAAACCCGGTGACAAGGCATTCGACCTCGCTCGTCTTGACGCAACCCTGGCGGAGATAAGGGAGGCGTATCCGCAGTTTGACCTGTGGCTGGAGCCCGGCCGCTATCTGGTGGCCAGGGCCGGCGTGCTGCTGACGCGCTGTACGCAAACAAAGGGTAAGGGTGAAATGCGCTACATAGGCGTTGGCACCGGCATGAATTCGCTGATCCGGCCGGCACTGTACGGCTCCTATCACGAGATCGTAAATCTGACGCGGGCAGACCAGACACCGAGCGAGACGGTCACCGTCGTTGGTCCAATCTGCGAAACAGGCGATCGCCTCGGCAGCGACCGGCTGTTACCGCCGACAGAGGAGGGGGATGTTATCCTGATTGCCAATGCCGGTGCTTACGGATACGTCATGAGCTCGCAATACAATCGACGCGCGGTTGCAGAGGAGATAGTGATATGAAACTGTTCTGGGCACCCCAGACCCGCTCGACGCGGGTTTTCTGGTTGCTGGAAGAAACCGGAATCGACTATGAAACCGAGCGCGTCGATTTATATGCCGAGGACCGCAACGATAGCGACGAGTTCCTTGCCGCAAGCCCGATGGGCAAAGTGCCGGCAATAGTCGATGGAGAGCTGGCGATGTCGGAGTCTGCGGCTATTTGTCTGTATGTCGCCGATCGCTATTGCGCCGACCGCCTTGCGCCCGCGGTCGACGACACAAGGCGCGGTAAGTTCCTGTACTGGACGATGTACACACCGGCCGTTATCGAGCCGGCTATGTCTGAGCAGTTCAACAAGGTCGAAGCCAACCGGGCCCGCAGCGGCTGGGGTGACTTTGACAGCATGATCGAGGTCTTTGACAACGCCCTGGAAGAGAAGGAGTGGGTACTCGGCGAGCAGTTCACGGCGGCGGACGTCATGCTCGGCTCCAGCGCCGTATTCATGCGCATGTTCGAGATGTTGCCGGACAGCCGTAATCTCGACGCGTATGCGGATCGATGCCTTGCACGCCCCGCCTATGCAAGAGCGATGGAAAAATCCAGCGGCTAGTGTCTTGCCCGGCTAATCAGGCCCGGTGACAAGCAAGCTACGACGAGCGGCCACAATCAGTTATTGGACAACACTGCCGTCGGCATCCATGGCGCTGACCGGACCGATCTTGAGTGCTATTAGGCCGGCCTCTATTTTCTCGCGGTCGCCAACAACGATCCACGTAAGTTTATTGGCTTTGATCACCTCGTCTGCGGCATCATGAACATCATCAAGAGCCAGGCTGTGATACTGCCCCGCCAGTGACTCGATGTACTCATCATCGCGACCAAAGCGCTGATTCGATAGCAACGCCTCCAGTACTGCGCCACCAGTCTCGTACCGGCCGGGAAGACTATTGATACTTTTCCGGATGCTTCGCATAACTTCGCTGTCCGTGGCTTTCGCGTCGTTCAGATAGGCATTGAATTCGTCGATCAACTCTTTGATAGAATCGCTGGTGCGATCGGTCTGCACCGGTGCATAAACAAACCATATACGCTGTCCACGTGTATCCGACACACCGGTATTGGCGGCGTATGCCCAGCCTTTGTCTTCTCGCAGATTCATGTTGACGCGCGCTGTGAACCCACCGCCGAGAACATCGTTCATCGTCAAAATAGCGATATTCTCCTGCACCCCGGTTGCTGGCGCAATGTGGCCCGCCAGGATGAGCGACTGTTGAGACTCTGGCTTGTCTACAATAATGATTCGACTTCGATCCGCGATTTTAACTTCGGCGAGATTCTTTGACGGAGCGGGGGCCCCCACGTCGCGCCATTTTCCGAAGGCATTTTCGAGTGCCGGCAGAATCTCGTCCATGCTGGTGTCACCAACGACGAACAGCGTGGCGTTGCCGGGTTGAATCCAGGTGCGGTGGAAGTCCACAAGACCCTGGCGCGTTAAACTATTGATCGAATCTGCCGTGCCCGATCCGGTCGGCGGAATGCCGTAGGCGTGGTCCTTGCCGTATAGCAACGGCGGCAGGATTCGCAGCGCTATACCCATCGAAGCGGCCTTCTCTTGCCTGATATTCGTAATCCAACGTTGTCGCAGTCGCTCGATTTCTACGTCGTTGAACGCCGGATTCAACACAAAATCGGCAAAAAGCTCGATCGATGGCTTCAGTTTATCCTTGAGCGCTGACAATGAAACAGTCGACATATCCAGATTCGAATCGCTGCCAATACGGGCACCGAGTAACTCTGCTTCGGAGCTGATTTCCTGCGCGGATCGCGATTTCGTACCCTCGTCGAGCATGGCCATCGCGAAGCTCGCAGTACCGGGTTTGCTGTGTGAATCAGCAGCATAGCCGGCATCAAATTGCAGCGCGATATTGATGATCGGCACCGTGTTCCTTTCGGCTACGACGACTTCGAGTCCGTTAGAGAGTGTGGCCCGCCGAATCTCCGGGAAATCGAGTTCCGGGAAAGCCCCGACTGGCGGCGGTCCGGTGCTGCGATCAAGCCTTGACTCCATGACGGAATGTTTCCCAAATGGCAGGACATCCAATTGATGGCGCCCGTCGTGCAACCACTGCGCAGCTGTGTCTTTAACGGATTTTGGCGTGGCATCGTTAATTCGTTTAAGACTGGTGCGATAGAAAGCCGGGTCACCGGCGTAGATTTCACCCTCTGCAAGAGTGCTCGCTTTGCCACGAGAACCGCCGATTCTTTCGAGTCCGCGAATCATCGACGCGTTGTAACGGCTTTGTGCAAGCTCCAGTTCATCCCGTGTCGGGCCGTCATGCAGGAAACGGGTCATCTCCACGTCGATTAGCCGGTTGACCTCATCAAGGGACGAACCCTGGTTGATCGTAACCTCAATCGAGAAGATGCTTGCCAGCTGGTGTTCTTCAACACTAACGATTACGGATGCGGCAAGCTGATTCTTATAAACGAGCGCTTGATATAAACGCGAATTATTTCCGCCACCGAGAACGCTCGCGGCGAGTTCAAGTTCGTGGCGTTCCGGCGCGATGCGTCCAGGTACAGCCCAGTAGCGATATGTACGAACCTGTGGCACTCGATCGTACATGACCTCAAAGGTATCATTCGTTCGATCCGGGATCATCGAATCAATACGTTTGACGGGTGGACCAGCCGAAATATCGCCGAAGTATTTTTCTACCAACGGTTTGGCTGTCGCCGCATCAATATCGCCGGCGAGAACGAGGACCGCATTGGCCGCGCCGTAGTAGTCACTAAACCACTGGTGGACATCTTCAAGCGACGCCTTTTCGAGGTCCTTCATCGAACCAGGAGTGCTGTGGTGATACGGGTGGCCCACGGGGAACAAGCTCTCCAGCATGCGATATTCGACCCTACCGTAGGGCTGATTGTCGCGCTGGCGCCTTTCGTTCCTTACGACACTGCGCTGCTTATCGAGCTTCTCCTGAGTCACCGCGCCGAGCAGATACCCCATGCGATCTGACTCCAGCCACAAGCTCATGTCGAGAGCTGGCGTTGGCACAGTTTCAAAAAAATTCGTGCGATCGAACCGTGTCGTCCCGTTTACCGCGGTCGCACCGATTGCTTCGAATGCCCCAAACCACTCTTCGTCGTAGTTTTCGGAACCGTTAAACATCAAATGTTCGAACAAGTGCGAAAACTCGGTCTTGCCTTCGGGTTCATCCTTCATGCCGACTTTGTACCAGACGCTGACCTGAACAATCGGCGCCTTACGATCTTCATGCACGATAACCGTCAGACCATTGTCCAGCCTAAACTTGTCATACTCGATCTTTACATCGGATAATTCTGCCGCATTGGCCGACAGGCAAAACAGCAGGGACAGCAACGCCAGACGAGGGGTGAAATTCATCGTGAAACTCTCCTGAAATACGGTGCCAGGCAATGGGCAATGGCGCGCCCGAGGAATTCTACACTTTACCCGAGTGCCTGGCCTGTAAGCGCTTGCAGACATCTTTAAGACTCATATCCTGGTCGGCAAGCAGCACCAGCAGGTGGAACACAAGGTCGGCGGCTTCATCGACAACCTCGTCCTTGTCGCCGCAGGCAGCGGCAAGCGCCAGTTCGACACCTTCCTCGCCGAGTTTCTGTGCGATGCGTTTCGTGCCGGCCTGAGCAAGGCTTGCGGTATAGCTTTCCGCGCTCGGGTGCAGCAAGCGGTCGTTGATAATGGCCTCGAGGTCTTCGAGAAAGGCAATATCGGAAATACTCACGTCAGTTCCTCAAATACGCATGCTGATATGGCGCTCCGCGAGATAGCGTTTTAGAGCCCCTATCTCGATTTCGGCGCTGTGAAATACACTGGCGGCGAGGGCGCCGTCGACCCTGGTCGTGTCGAAGACGTCCGCGAAGTGTTGCATTTCGCCCGCACCGCCCGAGGCGATCAACGGCACGCTGCAACTGCTGCGCGCGACGAGCAGCTGGTCTATGTCGTAACCCTGCCGCACGCCATCCTGATTCATGCAGTTGAGGACGATTTCTCCGGCACCGCGACGCTGAACCTCGATGATCCAGTCTGTAGTCAGTCGCTTTGCGGAAGCGGTCTTCTCAGGATCGCCGGTAAGCTGGTAGACGCGATAGTCGCCATCCTCGACTCTGCTGTCCACGCCAACAACAATGCACTGCGAACCAAAACGGCGTGCAAGCATGTCGACCAGATCCGGGTTCGCGAGAGCAGGTGTATTGACAGAGATTTTGTCAGCCCCCTTGTTGAGGACGTCTTCGGCATCGGCGACCGACCTGATGCCTCCTGCCACACAGAACGGGATGTCCAAAACGGATGCAACACCGGCGACCCAGCTGCGATCGACAGTTCGCCCGTCGGGGCTCGCCGTGATGTCGTAAAACACGAGTTCATCGGCTCCCTCTTCGACATATCGCGTCGCGAGGTCCAGTATATCGCCGACAACGCGGTGCTCGCGAAACTGTACGCCTTTTACGACGACCCCGTCTTTAACATCGAGGCACGGAATTATGCGTTTTGTCGGAATGTTGCCACCTCATCTTCGCTTATTTCGCCGTCCAGCAGCGCCCGACCGGTAATGGCTGCCGGCAACCCCGAATCTCGGAGCTGTTCAAGATCGGCCAGGTTCCTGACTCCTCCGGACGCTTGCAGTAACAGCCTGGGAAAGCGTCGCAGCGTTTCTTCGTAAAGTTCGACGTTAGGTCCCGACATCGCGCCGTCACGTGCCACATCCGTGCACAAAACATGCTGCGCTCCTGCAGCCGCGAAAGCTCCCAGACAATCCCAAAGCGATACGCCAGAATTTCTGGTCCAGCCGTGAGTTGTTAATTGTGGTGTGCCCTGATCGTCAATTTTTACGTCGAGCGCCAAAATAATACGATCCGCACCGAATTCGTTCAGCCAGCCAATCACGATATCCGGCTCGCTAATGGCGACGCTGCCGATGACGCATCGGCGTACGCCGTGACTCAGCCAGCGTTCAATATCGGCGCGTTCCCTGATGCCTCCGCCAAGCTGTATGGAAAGATCCGTTTGCGACGCGATCTCCGCAACGATTTGCGCATTGTCCTGCGTTCCGGACCTGGCACCGTCGAGATCGACAATATGCAAATCGGCAACCTTGAGCTGCGAAAAGCGGCGACCGATTACTGTGGGGTCCGAACTGTATTCCGTGACGCGGTCGAAGTCGCCTTTGAAGAGGCGCACGCATTTTCCGTCTTTCAGATCGATGGCCGGAATTATTTTCATGCTTTCTCGCCGACGAAGTTACTGAGCAGTCTGGCCCCGGCGACGGACGAGCGTTCCGGGTGAAATTGTGCGGCCGCGAAGTTGTTATGGGAAATCAGCGCCGAAAACGGCGCCGTGTGTTTAGCGGTAGCCACGGTGTGGCCGGAGACCTGTAACGCGTAGCTGTGCAGATAATAGAAGAAACTGTTGTTGTCGATGCCGGCCAACAACGTATGTGCCGACCGTATTTCGGTAGCGCACCAGCCCATATTCGGTACCGGGAAACCGGGCTCGATCGGGAGTCTCCTGGCGATCCCCGGCACAATACCCAGACACTCTACGTCGGCCTCTTCGGATCCTTCGCACAGCAACTGCATGCCGAGGCAGACACCCAGCACCGGCTGCCGTAATGCGCGAATCACGTCGGTCAGTCGGGCGTCCGTCAATCGCTGCATGGCGTTTTCGGCGGCGCCAACGCCAGGTAATACAACATGGCTCGATTCTCTGATCGTCGTGGCATCCGAGGTGAGTTCGTTCGCGACACCGAGTCTCGAGAACGCATATTGCAGGGACGCGATGTTCGCGCCGCCGCTGTCAATAATGGCGACTCTCTTCACGCTTTCAGCGTGCCCTTGGTCGAGGGCATATCTGTACCTTTTCTCGTTATTGCCTGTCTCAGCGATCGCCCCACCGCCTTGAAGCAGGCTTCTACCATGTGATGGGTGTTTTCTCCATGGACCTCGATATGCAAAGCAGCCCCGAGCGCATCGCCAAAGGAGCGGAAGAAATGCTCCACCATTTCGGTCGATAACTGACCGACGTTGTCACGTGGAAAGTCGGCCGTAAAACGAAAGGCCGCACGTCCCGACAAGTCCAGCGCTACTTTCGCTTCGCTCTCGTCCATCGGCAACAGGAAGCCGTAGCGTCCGACACCGAGTTTGTCATCCAGGGCCTGGCGAATAGCAGAGCCGAGACAGATGGCCGTATCTTCGACGCTGTGATGTTCATCGACCTGCAGATCGCCTGTGCACCGGACTTGCAGATCAAAGCCACCGTGTTTGGCGATCTGTTCCAGCATGTGATCGAAAAAGGCGATGCCGGTGCCGATTGCAACGTTCCCGGAATTGTCCAGATTGACTGCCACCGATATGTCGGTTTCCGTGGTGCTGCGCCTGACAGTGCCAACGCGCTCGGCAAAGCAAAGCTGCGTGACGATTTCGCTCCAGGTCAGCGCCGCAGATTCTTCGTTGTTGACCAGAAGGCCGCGAATACCGATACGCTCCGCGAGTTCCATATCCGTCGCGCGGTCGCCAATGACCGCGGACTTGTCCAGGTCGATATCTGTCGCCGCGAGAAATGCCGTTAACAGGCCGGTGCGCGGTTTTCTGCAGTCGCAACCATCACCGGGCAGGTGCGGGCAAATCAATACCTGCTCGAAATCGATACCCTGCGACGACAACAGCTGCATCAGGAAATCGTGACAGGTATCGAACTGCGCCTGCGGGAATGCAGCGCTACCGAGGCCGTCCTGGTTACTCACCATGATGAAGCGGTAACCGCTTGCGGCCAGCTGTAGTAGTGCCGGGATCACACCGGTAACAAGCCGGACTTTATCCAACGCGTCGACCTGGAAGTCAGCGGGTTCTTCGACCAGGGTGCCGTCACGGTCGATAAAAAGAACTTTGTTTGCCATCCTAGATACCTTGCA
Source organism: Woeseiaceae bacterium (assembly GCA_021773035.1). Lineage (GTDB taxonomy): Bacteria > Pseudomonadota > Gammaproteobacteria > Steroidobacterales > Woeseiaceae > UBA1847. Next base: position 76,439 of record JAJFKU010000038.1, on the reverse strand, counting down.
GTGTGTCGAGGGCACGCAGTAACTTATCGTTTTCCTCACGGCTGCCCACGGTAATCCGCAGGCAGTTCCGTAGCTCATTGGCGAAGTCGCGCAGCAGGATGTTGCGGGACTTACAGTGCTCGATCAGTCGTCCGCTATCCGCTACGCGAATCAGCAGAAAATTAGCCTCGCTTGGCCAGACCTTGTCTACAAACGGGTACTGCGCCAGGTCTTCTTGCAGCCGTTCGCGCTCAGTAACGATACTTGCGACAAGTGTCTCTGCCGCACCCAGTTGGTCGGACTGCAGGATGTCCTCGACGCACTCCACGACAGGTGTTGCGAGCGCGTAGGGTGCTTGTACGACATTCAGAAGACGAATAATGTCGGCGTTTGCCGCCACGGCACCGCAGCGTACACCGGCAAAACCCAGTGCCTTGGACAAGGTTCTCAGCACGACGAGATTCGGGTACCGGTCCAGCAGTTCAATAGCTGAGTTCTCGCTGCTGAATTCAACATAGGCCTCATCGACAACCACCGCTGCCCGGTCGCTGAGCGACTCGATCAGACCGACAAGATCGGCCCTGGCGAGCTGCGTTCCGGTCGGGTTGTTCGGTGAGCAAACAAATACCAGCCGGGTTTCATCGTCGCAGGCCGTCAACAGCGCTGTTGTGTCAATCATGAAGTCCGATTCGGCTCGGGTAGCCACCTCGATAACCGCGGCGTTCTGTACTTCGGCGTAGTGCCGATACATAGAGAACGACGGTGTCGGCGTGACGATGTTGTCGTAGCCCGCGCGACAGAACGTTCTGACAAGCAGGTCGATTGCCTCGCTTGAACCCCTCGTCACCAGCAGTTGACCGGGGGCGCAACCAAAGCGAGCCGCCATCGCTGCCTGCAGGCGCTGTGGGCGCACCTCCGGGTATCGATTTAGTGGCCGTCGAAAGTGTGCCGAAGCCGGGCTGTGCGGCGATTCATTAGCGTTCAGGCGCACGGTGTCGTCAACCTGCGCTGCTGCTTCATAAGCGTGTAAGGCCTGAATTTCCGGCCGCGCCCGGTGCACGATGCTCACGGCTTGCTCCCCAGGCGCCGACTCACGGCAGCAGCGTGCGCGTCCAGGCCTTCAAGGCGAGCCAGACTTATGACGGCTGCTGCAAGGCTCTGCAGTCCGTCACGGCTCAGTTCCTGTACCGTCATCTGGCGCATGTACTGTTCGACCCCCAAACCGCTGTACGTGCGCGCATAACCATAGGTCGGAAGCACGTGGTTGGTCCCGCTACAGTAATCACCGACGGACTCGGGCGTCCAGCGGCCGAGAAAAACCGATCCCGCATTGCGAATCGCGGGCAAGTGCTGGCGCGCATTCTCGACCTGCAAAATCAAGTGCTCCGGCGCATAGCGATTGCTGATCTTTATTGCGGTCGTCATATCGTCGGTGACGATGATTCTTGAATTTTTTAACGCCTCCGCAGCGATCTCGGCGCGCGGCAGCTGTGTAAGCTGCGCTTCGATCTCGGCATGAACGGCTTTTGCCAGCGCCGGCGCCGTGCTTACAAGGAGGACCTGCGAGTCGACACCATGCTCCGCCTGTGACAGTAAATCGGCGGCAACAAGTTCCGCCGATGCCGACTCGTCGCCGATCACCAGGACCTCGGATGGCCCGGCCGGCAGATCAATCGCAGCGCCCTGTGGGTCGGTGCTGACCAGGGTTTTCGCGGCAGTGACCCAGGCATTGCCCGGTCCGAAGATTTTCAGAACCTTCGGCACCGTCTCGGTCCCGTAGGCCATCGCCGCTATAGCCTGTGCGCCGCCGAGCTTGTATATCTCTGTTACACCGGCGCGTGCAGCGGCTACCAGCACAGCGGGGTTCGCTGTGCCGTCGACTCGGGGCGGCGTACACAAAACGATTTTTGCGCAGCCGGCAATGACAGCCGGTACAGCAAGCATGATCGCTGCCGATGGAAGTGCGGCGGTTCCGGCGGGAACGTAAAGGCCGACCGCGTCAATGGGATGAGTAAGCCGCTCGCAGCTTACGCCGGGCATGGTTTCGATCGAAATCGGTTGCGGCAGTTGTTGCTCGTGAAAGCGTCTGACATTCGCTATGGCCAGGTCAAATGCCGCCAGTTCATCGTTACTTAACTGCGTGCCTGCGGCCTGCATTTCAGCGGCCGATACCTTGAAGTCGTCGAGTTTGGCACCGTCATACCGCTCTGTCAGGGCAGCGACTTCGGCATCGCCGCCGGCGCGGACTGCCGCGACGATTTCGGCGACTCTCAAACGTATAGAGTCGTTCTGAGATGCTGCCGGTCTCTGCAACAACACGCTTCGTTGCGTGTCGTCGAGTTCGGCCCAGTTGTTGGTTGATAGCGACATTGCTTACGCGAGCATTTTTTCAACGGGCAGAACCAGCAGGGAGCTGGCGCCGGCGGCCTTGAGGTTCTCGAGTGTTTCCCAGAAGACGTTTTCGCGGCACACAGCGTGTATGGCGACCTTGTCGTCGCTGCCTTCGAGTGGCATCACCGTCGGTGCCTCGGAGCCCGGCAGTAGCGATCGTATTTCAGCGAGGGCCGCCCGTGGAGCGTGCAGCATGATGTACTTGCTATCGCGGACTTTGAGAACGCCGTCAAGGCGTTGAATGATCTTGTCGACAAGCGCCTGTTTTTCGGCGCTTAGTGGCACCAGCGTCTGGATAACGATGGCTTCGCTCTCGAGTAATACCGCGACCTCGGTCAGTCCGTTGGCAGCCAGGGTCGCGCCACTGGACACCAGGTCGCAAATGAAATCGGCCCGCCCCAGTTTCGGTGCAATTTCAACGGCTCCGGAGAAGAAAACCGGCTCGGCCTGAATACCGTTTTTATTAAGGTAATCTCTTAACAGGCCAATATAACTCGTTGCAATATTTGTATTTTTTAGTGAATCAGGACCTTGATACTCGGTGTCGGAGGGCGCCGCGATAGAGAGCCGACAGTGCCCAAAATCCAACTCGAAAATCTGCTTGAAACGAGCGTTTGAACCACGCTGTTCGAGTTGCAGGCGCTTTTCTTCGACCACGTTGAGACCGACAATTCCGAGATCGCAGACATCGTCGTTCACCAGCCCCGGAATATCGTCGTCGCGGACCAACAGCAGGTCGATCGGCATGTTCTCGCCGTAGCAGATCAACTGATCTTTGCTTTTAGTAATCTTCAAGCCACAGCGCTCGAGCAGATCGATGGAATGATCCGTCAGGCGGCCGGTCTTCTGCACCGCAATCTTAATGCGCTGCCTGGAGTGTTCCATTGAATTTCCTTAGTGAGAGCTTCTGGCTATTGCGGCGCGGTAACCGCCGGAGCCGTCGGTGAGGCATCTTGCGACCCGGCCAATGGTGGTAACACTGACACCGGTCAGGTCGTGGATTTTTCGGTAGGGCAGTTCTTTCTGCAGGTATTTGACCACCTGCCAACGATCAACGAGTGCCTGTAGTTCGGCAGGCGTGCACAGGTCTTTGAAGAACAGGCGTGTCTCACCGCTGGTTTCGAGGCTACTTATGGCGTCAAACAGCGCTTTCTCAGCTTGCGCCTGCTGTCGTTGTGTATCGTCGCGATTCGGTTTCATAGTCCGTATTAATGTAATAGCACGCTATTACGTTATTACAGACGCTCTACGATAGCAAGCCCTTAGAGACAGTTACTGCAGATACTAAAATTCTGCGGCATCGGTACTTGACCGCTACCACGAAACACGCATACACTTCGCGAAACTCATCGAGACCGGTCGAGGGATAGGCCCGACGACGCCGGGGCAACCTCCAAAGCTAACCACTTTGGAAAGGTGCCAACTCCTGCGATGCTCTGTTCAGATTTCTGACGGCATCGAATGATGAGGGTCACTGCAGTACCCGTTATGGGTGAAGGGCAGTACAAACCCTCCCTTGCGGGCTTCGCAGGGTTCCGATGAGAGTTTAACGGAATCGCCATGCGGAGAACGACAATGACATCCCAACCCAGTAAGGCTACTCAGGCTGTTCGTGCGTCTATCGAATCGGATACACAGTACGGCGCGGTAGTCCCGCCACTACATCTTTCATCGAACTTCAGCTTTGCGGGGCTCGGCGAAAAACGGCAATACGACTACACGCGCTCGGGCAACCCGACACGCGACGCCTTAGCCGATGCGCTGACGGAACTGGAGGGCGGAGCTGGCGCTGTGGTGACCTCGTCGGGAATGGCGGCTTTAACCTTACTGACGCAGTTCCTTGAGCCTGGCGATACGATTATCGCGCCACATGATTGTTACGGTGGCACGTATCGTCTGTTTGAGCAGCAAGCCAAAAAGGGGCTGTTCGAGGTTGTATTCGTCGACCAGACAGATACAAAGGCGCTCGAAGCCGCCTGTGAATGCGGACCGAAGATCGTTCTGACCGAAACGCCATCGAACCCACTGCTGCGAATTGTCGATATCGAAGTGATTGCCTCGATCGCTCATGGGGTTGGCGCATTGTTTGCCGTTGACAACACGTTTCTCTCGCCCGCCCTGCAGAATCCCATCGAGTTCGGCGCCGACCTCGTTATTCATTCGACGACGAAGTACATCAACGGGCACAGCGATGTTGTCGGCGGTTGCGTAGTCGCGGCCAGCGAAGAACTTGCAGAAAAAATCGTCTACTGGGCAAACTGCATCGGCATTACCGGCGCTCCGTTTGACAGTTTCCTGACTCTGAGAGGTGTTCGTACACTGCTGCCGCGAATCAGGCAGCATGAAGAGAACGCGACGCTGATCGCGAATGTATTGAACGATCACGAGCTCGTCGAGAGAGTTTATTACCCGGGGCTTGAGTCACATCCCGGCCACGCAATTGCAAAACAGCAACAGCGTGGGTTCGGTGGCATGATCAGCTTTGAGTTGAGCGGCGGCGAGGAAGCTATCCGGAGCTTCGTTGATAATCTAAGCTATTTCACGCTCGCCGAGTCGCTTGGCGGTGTCGAGAGCCTGGTCTGTCATCCGGCTTCGATGACCCATTCGCCGGTTGCAGAAGCTGCGCTGAGCGCTGCTGGCATCAAGCAAAACCTGATTCGCCTGTCGGTCGGAATCGAGAGCAGCGACGACCTTATCGCTGATTTGCTAGGCGCGTTCGAAGCCGCAAGGGTCGTTCGCCTGGCGCCGCCTGCCACGGCAATTTGCGCGTAGTCGGTGTCTGTCAGCTAAGGCAGCGAATGATTTCGGCGGTCATTTCGTCCGTCGAAATTGCCTCGTCGCCGGTGGCAACGATGTCGGCCGTTCTCGCACCGCCTGCTATTGCAGCGGCGATCGCCGTTTCAATCGCAGCGGCTTCTTCATGAAGCCCGAGGCTATGACGCAGGAGCAGGGCGCCGCTCGCTATCGCCGCGCAGGGATTGGCGATGCCGAGGCCGGCGATGTCCGGCGCGGAACCATGTATCGGCTCATAGAGCCCCGCGGACCCGTCGCCCAGCGATGCTGATGGCAACATACCCAGGGATCCGGCCAGCATCGACGCTTCGTCCGTCAGAATATCGCCAAACATGTTTTCTGTCACGATGACATCAAACTCAGCAGGACGGCTGAGCAGATGCATTGCCGCCGCGTCGACCAACAGGGTCTCGACGTCAATGGCAGCAAACTCTGCAGCCATGATGCGATTCGTGACGTCACGCCAGAGTCGCGATGTTTCCAGCACGTTCGCCTTGTCGACCGAACACAGCCGCCCACCGCGCTCGCCGGCAAGCTTGGCGGCTACGCGAACAATGCGTTCGATTTCGGCGACGGTATAGGTGCACAGATCGCTGGCAGATGATTCGTCGCGGGTCTTCTCTCCAAAATAAATACCGCCGGTTAACTCCCGTACGACGATCATATCGACGCCGTGCAGCAATTCTGCTTTGAGCGGTGAGGCTTCAATCAGCTCAGGAAGGACCTTAACGGGCCGGATATTGGCATAGACGCCGAGAACCGATCGCAGCTTCAACAGCCCCTGTTCAGGGCGTATGGACGCGTTTGGGTCGGACCATTTTGGTCCACCGACCGCACCAAGAAATACAGCGTCGGCGGTCTCACAGCTTGCTACCGTCCGGGCGGGCAGGGGATCCCCGCTTGCGTCGATAGCGGCGCCACCGATCAGTTGCTCATCGAAGGAAAATTCGTGGCCACCTTTTTCAGCAACAACGCTCAGAACCAGCCGCGCGCTGGCAGTGACATCGGGCCCAATACCGTCGCCGGGTAATAGTGTGATCAGGGCGTCCAGGGGCGTTGCTCCTCAAATGATTCGATAGCGGCAATCTGTTGCCGGATAAAGCCGAGTTGATCAACGCCTTGCAGAAGGCAATAGCGGGCGAAGCCGTCCATCGGGAACTCAATACTCGTCCCATCGTCGATGGTCAGTGTCTGAGTTTCGATATCGATAGCGACTTCGGTGCCAGGTCTTGCGAGCAGGTTCTGATGCACATCGGCGGTAACTACTACCGGAACGAGTCCGTTTTTCAGAGAGTTATTTTTGAAAATGTCTGCTATTTCGGTGCTGATGACCGCTTTGAACCCATAGTCGAGCAGGGCCCACGGTGCGTGTTCGCGCGATGAGCCGCAGCCGAAGTTGTTGCCAGCGACGAGGACGTTGCAACCACGTGTTTCCGGTCGATTCAATACGAAGCCTTCATTGTCGTTGCCGTCAGCGTCTCGACGCAAATCGTTGAATGCGAATCTGCCAAGACCTTCACGGCTCGTTGTCGTCAGAAAACGAGCCGGAATAATCTGGTCGGTGTCAATATCGGTGGTCGGCATTACCACGGTTCGCGACACGATTTTTTTGATAGCTTTCATGACTCAGTCCTGCAGGTAAGGGCGCGGGTCTGCAACTTTGCCCCGTATCGCGGATGCGGCGGCAGTCATTGGACTCGCGAGAACCGTTCGTGACCCGACCCCCTGACGTCCTTCGAAATTGCGGTTGCTGGTGCTGACGGAAAGCTGCCCCCTGGCGACCGTGTCGCCGTTCATGCCGATGCACATAGAGCAGCCGGCCTCGCGCCACTCGGCTCCGGCAGCTGTAAACACCCTGTCGAGCCCCAGAGCCTCGGCGTCTTTTTTGATTTGCTGCGACCCCGGCACCACCAGCATACGCACGCCGGCGGCGACCTGGCGGCCTTTGACGATATCAGCGGCCTCCTGCAGGTCCGTCAGGCGCGAGTTTGTACAGCTGCCGACGAACACAACGTCGACATCGTACTCAGTCATCGGCTTGCCGGCGGCAATCTGCATGTAGTCGAGCGCCTTTCTAAAGCTTGGATCGGAAGTTCGGTCCGGTACTGCGTCGTTAACGCCGATGACCATCCCCGGATTCGTACCATAGGTCACCATCGGCGACAGCTCGCTGGCGGACAACGATACAGAGCGGTCAAAATGGGCGCCGTCATCGCTGCGCAGCTGAGCCCAGCGTGCGACTGCCTTGTCCCAGTCAGCACCCTGCGGTGCTCGCGGCCGGCCGCTCAAAAACTCGTACGTTGTCTCGTCTGGAGCAATCATTCCGGCACGGGCCCCGGCTTCGATGGACATGTTGCAAACTGTCATGCGCGCATCCATGTCGAGACTCGAAATAGCGTCGCCGCGGTACTCGATGACATGTTCGGTGCCGCCGTCGACACCAATTTTTCCAATAATCGCAAGGACCAGGTCTTTTGCAGTGACGCCGCGCGCCAAGGTTCCGGAAACCGATATTTCCAGGGTCTTCGGTTTCCGCTGCAACAGGCATTGGGTCGCCAGGACATGTCCGACTTCGGTCGTGCCGATGCCGAACGCCAGGGCACCGAGGGCGCCGTGGGTCGACGTGTGGCTGTCGCCACAGACGATCGTTTTACCCGGTTGGGTCGCGCCGAGTTCGGGCCCGATCACGTGCACGATGCCCCGGTTGATCGATTCAAAGCCAAGCAGTTCGATCCCGAACTCCCTGCAGTTTTCTTCCATCTGTCGAACCTGCCTGGCGGCCCCTTCACCGGCAACCTCGAGATCTTTGAACGTCGTTACCGGTGTTGTCGGCGTCGAGTGATCCATTGTCGCGAGTATCAGGTCGGTGCGCCGAACCGGCAGGCCTTTCTCTCGCAACAGCGAGAATGCCTGCGGCGTGGTGACTTCATGAATGATGTGCAGGTCGATGTACAGGATCGCGGGAGTGTCAGCGCTCTCGGCTACGACGACGTGATCGTTCCAGACCTTATCGAAGAGGGTCCCGGGCTTAGACTGATGCATGTGCTGACTGCGAGTTGTCTGTGGAGCCCTCGCCGCGAGCGCGCCGGCGCAATGTGCGATTCATGACCTCGAGGCACGCGCGACTGCCGGCCTCGACAATATCGACACTCACGCCTTGCCCGCGGAAACTCTGGCCGTCAATCTCAACAGTGACTGTTACTTCGCCTTGCGCGTCTTCGCCGATCGAAGCACTGTGTAGTTCGAAATTCTTCAAAACCATGGCGACACCCGTTGCCTGCTCCAATGCCTGAAAAGCGGCGGCAATCGGACCGTCTCCGCGGGCCGATTGCGATAACTCGACGCCGTCGTCACCCAGCAGATTCACCGTCGCAGTCGCCGGTTCGTCGGTCAGTGTCTGCACTTCGAGCGATTTCAGCGTCCAGGGGCCCGCGCTCGCGCTTTCGGTGTTCATGATGATCGACTCGATGTCGCCGTCATAAACATCCTTTTTCTTATCCGCCAGTTTCTTGAATTCCTGGAACGCCCGGTTGGTTTCAAAGTCGTCGAGATCGAAACCGAGTTCGTTAACGCGCTCACGAAACGCGTGCCGGCCACTGTGTTTCCCAAGCACCAGGTTTGAGTTACTGAGGCCGACATCTTCAGGCTTCATGATTTCGTAGGTCGACGCATGTTGCAGCATACCGTGCTGATGAATACCTGCCTCGTGTGCGAAAGCGTTTTCCCCAACGATCGCCTTGTTACGCGGAGGGTGCATTCCCGTAATACTGGAGACCAGCCTCGATGTCGGATAGAGGCGTGTCGTATCGATGTCGGTTGCGAGTCCGAAGAACTCAGCGCGCGTTTTCACAGCCATAACAACCTCTTCGAGACTGCAATTTCCTGCACGTTCGCCGATACCGTTGATCGTGCATTCGATCTGCCGTGCACCGGCACCGACGGCAGCGAGGCTGTTAGCAACGGCCATGCCGAGGTCGTTGTGGCAGTGTACGCTGAGAGTGATTTCATCGATCCGCTGCACATGCTCGCGCAGATATCGAAACAAACGATCGAATTCCGCGGGAACGGTATATCCGACCGTGTCAGGTACGTTGACGGTAGTCGCGCCGGCCTCGATAGCGGCGGATACGACCTCGGCCAGATAGGATAGCTCGGTGCGCGAAGCGTCTTCGGGAGAAAACTCAACGTCGTCACATAACTCGCGCGCCATCTTGATGGCGCCGACAGCGCTCTTGATGATTTCCTCCTTCGCCATCTTGAGCTTGTGCTCACGATGAATAGCGCTGGTGGCAACGAAAACATGGATGCGGTGTTTTTCGGCACCCTTCACCGCAGCATGGACTTTTTCAATGTCTGCGGCGTTACAGCGCGCCAGCCCGCAGATTATTGGGCCGAAATTACGGTCGGCGATTGCCTTTACCGACTCAAAATCACCCGGCGATGCCGCCGGGAAGCCCGCTTCAATGATGTCGACGTTAAGCTCCGATAGCGCTTTTGCCACGCGAAGCTTCTCGCCAAGCGTCATGCTGCAACCCGGAGCCTGTTCTCCGTCCCGCAGCGTAGTGTCAAAAATGCGTATCCGGTTGCTTGAACTATCGTCTGACATCGTTCTAATCCTCGGTTATTTCAGTGTCGTTTATTCTTCCAGCCAATCCATTCGGGCGCGCAACTCGGCGCCGACCTTCTCGATGGGGTGGTCGAGATCCGCTTGCATCATGCGCTTGAACTCGGGCATTCCGTTTTCGTTTTCCGCGATCCAGTTACGTGCGAAAGTACCGTCCTGAATATCGGTCAATACGGCTTTCATGGCGGCGCGTGAAGACTCGTTGACAACGCGCGGGCCGCTAACCATGTCTCCCCAGGCCGCGGTATCGCTGATGAACTTGTGCATTTTTCGCAGTCCACCTTCGTGCAGCAGGTCGACGATCAGTTTCAGTTCGTGCATCACCTCGAAATAGGCGACCTCGGGCTGATAGCCTGCCTCAACCAGCGTCTCGAAACCGGCAACGATGAGTTCGGTAGCACCGCCACAGAGCACTGCCTGCTCGCCAAACAGATCCGTTTCCGTTTCCTCGGCAAACGTTGTCTCAATGACGCCAGCGCGTGCGCCCCCGATTCCGGCGGAGTAGGCGAGTGCCGTCTTCAGTGCATTGCCCGTGGCGTCCTGATGTACCGCGACCAGGCACGGTACGCCATGACCTTCCTCGTATTGGCGGCGTACCAGTCCCCCGGGGCCTTTGGGCGCGATAAGCGCCACATCCAGGTCGGGGCGCGGTTCGATCTGCCGATAGTGGATGGCGAGCCCGTGCGCGAACATCAGCATCGCACCGTCGTCGATGTCGTCAACAACCGACTGGTAAAGCTCTTTTTGCACCATGTCCGGCGTCAGGAACATGACGATTGCGGCGCCTTTGACCGCCTGATTCGGCTCCTGAACGGTCAATCCATCGGCTTCCGCGACCGGCCAGCTTGCACCAGCGGCTCGCAGCCCGACAACGACATTAAAGCCACTGTCCTTCAGGTTTAAAGCATGGGCTCGACCCTGACTGCCGTAACCCAGTATCGTGACCTGACGATCGGCGAGACAGGAAACATCAACATCGGTTTCTGAATAAATTTGCATGATTTGTCCTTAAAGCCTGTAAACGAAGCTAAAAAAAACCCCACTATCCGTTTGGATGCGGGGTTTACGTTGTCCGGTGACTGGATACGCGCTACCCGCTTTGCCTCCCGATAAGGAGCAGGCTAAGTCGAAGCACGAGTATTTGTGTAGCAGTCATAGCGCCGAATAATGTTGTAAGGGTTCTATGATGTCAACCATTGCATAATAAGTTACGGCTGTTACTAAAGAAAATGCTTGAAAAAGTAAATATAACTACTTAATTAAAAACTGATTTACGGCGTTTGAGCTATGCTTACCAAGACACCTCATATATAGGTTGCAAAAAAGCGCCGAAAGCAGGACCTCAATTCGCGGCTGCACTTTTTTCTCATGCAGTAGCGCAGCGGAGGATAAAAGTCGCTGTGGCTGACAAAAATAATAGTCCCAAATGTTATGTAGATGTTGGGCTGGCGATATACAAACCATGTGGTATTCTTGGCCACAGAGTATCGGGGACCAATAAAATTAATAGAAAAAATGGCGGGGAATCTCAGGCGGGAAGTCTGAGGAAGCCAGGATTGAATAGAGAGAACAAAGGTTCCGAAAATTTCATCGCCGCGCGGCGAAGGTGGAGAGGGCCGCGTGCGCATTTGGGAACGCATTCTGCGTTGCCGGTTTTCATTTGTGCATGTATTCAACGATACGTTGCATCCCTCTCCATCGTTACTAATAACAACATACGACCTTTAAGGAGCGTTCATGAAACGGTGCATTAGCAGCAGTCGGCGCACAACCACGGTTTTTCTTACAGCTTTGGTTTTAGCTATTTCCGGCAGCGTTTTCGCTCAATCCGTCGATCAGGTTCTTCAAGCTGATCAACGCCGATTGAATCTGGCTCAACAATCTCAGGAGCGAATCAACAGTATCGTTGAAGGTACGCGTTCCCTTGAGGACCAGTACAGGGCTATCAATAAGGAAATCGACGGGCTGAAAGTCTACAACCGGCTAATGAGAGCACAGGTTGAAGGTCAGACAGCTACGCTGGAAGACATTAGTCTGTCCATGGATCAGGTCGACGTTATCAATCGACAGATTTTCCCGCTGATGGAGCGGATGATCGACGCGCTTGAGCAGTCCATCAATCTGGATATTCCGTTCCTGATGGATGAGCGCACCAATCGCGTGAGCAACCTGAAGGACATCATGTCCCGCTCCGATGTCAGTGTTGCGGAGAAATTCAGGAAGGTCATGGAGGCCTACCAGATCGAAAACGACTATGGCTCATCCAATGAGGACTATAAGCAGTCCCTGACCATTGAAGGTGCGACAAGGTCCTTCAATATGTTGCGGGTTGGCCGAATCGGTCTGTACTTCCAGTCCGACGATTCGAAGATCACCGGCCGCTGGGATAACGCAGCGCGTGAGTGGGTAATCGATAATTCAGCACGTAACGAAGTTCGAAAGGGTTTGCGCATATCGAGAGATCTGATTGCGCCAGAACTCATCAATGTCCCGGTTCCTGCAGCGGAGGGCGCGTAAATGAAACGCATAACACTCATTATTGCCGCAGGACTCCTGAGCCTCGGATTCACGTCAGTTAACGCACAGGATGGCGGTGCCGCCAGCATGTCCGAACTGCTGCGACTCATCGAACAGGGCCAGGCCCGCGATTCACAGGAAGCGCGTCAACGCGAATCCGAGTTTGCACAAGCTCGAAACAATCAGCAGTCATTGCTCAATCAGGCGCGCGCAGAGCGTACCCGTCAGGAAAATGCCAGCGCTAATCTCGAGCAGCAGTTTGAGCAGAATCAGCAGCGCATCATTACGGCGAAAGCAGCTCTCGACGAACGCCTCGGCGCTTTGAAGGAACTCTTCGGGCAGTTGCAAACGGTTTCGGGTGATACCCAGGGACGTTTCAGCGAGTCGCTGACCAACATCCAGTACCCTGACCGCGGCGAGTTTCTTGTTGAACTCGGCAACAAGATGGCGGGCGCAAACAGCCTGGCGTCGATTGAGGACATCGAACGGCTCTGGTTCGAACTACACCGTGAAGTGAATGAGTCCGGACGCGTCGTTCGATTTACTCACCTCGTGACCAAGGCCGACGGGGAACAAGAGGAAGTGGAGATGGTTCGCGTCGGTGCGTTCAACATCGTTTCGGAGAACGGCTATCTCGAGTACGACCCGAAAGAAGGCACGGTTTCCGAACTGCAGCGTCAGCCTGAAGGCCGCTTCTCCGGCACTGCCGGCAACATGATGGATGCTGAGTCAGGCGTGGTTACCTTCGGCATTGACGGCACGCGAGGCGGTATTCTCGGCCTGCTCGTTGAATCGCCCACTATTAAGGATCGTATTGAGCAGGGCGGCATCGTCGGTTACTGCATCATCGCCCTCGGCTTGGTGGGTTTGCTGATCGCGATCTGGCGCTGGGTTGGCCTGTCAGGAGACAGCCGCAGAGTTGCAGCTCAACTGAAACGTGAAACGGCCAGCACAGACAATCCGCTGGGTCGGGTTCTTGCCGCTTACGAAAGTAACCGGGGCGCTGACACGGAGACGATTGAGCTGAAACTGAGCGAAGCGGCACTCAAGGAAATGCCGGGGCTGACCAAGGGTCTGCTTTTCATCAAGGTGGTTTCGGCAGTTGCACCGCTGATGGGTCTGCTCGGTACGGTTACCGGCATGATCAAGACCTTCCAGGTCATCACGTTGTACGGTGCCGGTGATCCGAAGATGATGGCCGGCGGTATTTCGCAGGCACTCATGACCACGGTACTCGGTCTCGTAGTCGCAATTCCGATGGTATTGCTGCACACGGTTGTTAGCGGACAAAGCCGCAAGATAATCAATATCCTGCAGTCGCAGAGCGCTGGCCTCGTTGCCGAACACTCTGAACGGAATGGCTAAGGCCGAAAGGAGTAATCATGTTTTGGCTTGTTGATAGTTTTGAAGCCATTAGAGATTTCATGAGTCTGGGTGGCCCGGTATTACGGGCCATTGCAGTGACCATCTTCCTGATGTGGGTGCTGATCGTCGAGCGGATCATGTTTTTTCGCTCATCAATGAAAAGCATGTCACGGCAGATTCATGACCAGTGGGAATCTCGCAGCGAACGCCGCTCCTGGGCCGCTCATCAGATTCGCGAGTTAATGATCTCGCGTTTCGATGCGGCATCGAGCAAGGGGATCAACCTCATCCAGACCCTGGTTGCTTTGTGTCCGCTACTCGGCCTGCTGGGTACGGTGACAGGCATGATCAGCGTTTTCCAGGTGATGGCAGTATCAGGGTCCGGCAACGTACGGGCTATGGCTGCCGGCGTTTCTCAGGCCACGGTGCCCACTATGGCCGGTATGGTCGGGGCACTATCCGGGGTTTTGCTGGTCACATTATTAAGCCGTAAAGCGGCTCGTGAAGTCGAGTTCCTCGAAGACTCGCTGACGATGGACCATTAGGAGCGAATCATGCGCAAGACAAACCTCTCAATGGGGCAAGCGGAGGATAGCGATGAGATTAATCTCACGCCGATGCTCGATGTCGTGTTCATCATGCTTATCTTCTTCATTGTAACGGCGTCCTTCATCAAGGAAACGGGCATCGACGTTAATCGTCCGGATGCTCCGGTGACGGAAACAAAACCGGAAGATGCCAATATTCTCGTGCTTATTACTGCCACTGATGAAATCTGGATCGATCGACGCTTGATCGACCCACGAGCAGTAAAATCGAATATTGCACGTCTGCACGCCGAGAATCCGCAGGGTTCCGTCGTGATTCAGGCGAACAAGAAGTCGACCAATAAGATGCTCGTGCAGGTCATGGACTCCACGCGTGATGCCGGGGTTTACAACATATCGATAGCAGATCAACGTTGAGCGGGAACTCAATAGGATAACTAGTTATGCGAAATAGTAGAGGTAGTTTCGGACACGAAGAGGAAAGCGAGGAAATCAACCTGACGCCGATGCTCGACGTGGTGTTTATCATGTTGATCTTCTTTATCGTTACGGCGACCTTTATCAAGGAAGCCGGTATACAAGTCGATCGCCCTCTGACAACGACCGCCGACAAGCAGGAAGACGCGGCAATCCTTATTGCGATCAGTGAGGCCAACGAAATCTGGATTGATCGGCAGGAGCGGGACCCTCGTGCAGTACGCGGCATCATTGAACGCTTGCACGCAGAAAACCCTAAGGGATCGATCGTAATACAGGCCGATGCCGAGTCGTCAAACGAGATGCTGGTCATTGTGATGGATGCTGCGAGAGCGGCGGGTGTACCCAATGTTGCAATATCTTCGGAAGACGACGGCTGAATTTGTGCCGGATACGATTGTCTTAAGGTTCCAGGCTTGCCTGGTATGACGGAGACTAAGCGGCCGAAGCCGCTGAGGAGAACAGGACCATGATAGGTCGTTACGCTTTTTCGATAGTCATAGGCACGGTGGTCACACTGAGCCTGTTATTCATCATGCAGCTACTCATCGTGACGGGTAAGCAGGCACTGACCGACCCACGCGAGCGGCACAAACTGGAGTTTGTGCGGGTAAAGAAAAACGAGAATCTGAACACGGCTGATCTGACGCCTGAGAAGCCGCCGAAACCGCCAGAAACGCCACCCGAAACACCGCCGCAGGATATGGACAATATCGACCCGGATGCTCCGTCGATCGATATTCCGGCACCGACCGTTTCGGCTGACACTAATATCGGCGGCCCCGGCGGTATGAATATCGCTGAAGGCGACTATCTGCCTATCGTCAGGGTTGCGCCGGTGTACCCGTCGCGAGCCCTGTCCAGGGGCCTGGAAGGCTTCGTCGACATGTCATTTACAGTAACCTCGGCGGGAACCGTAAAAGACCCGATTGTGATCCAGTCAACCAGCAGTCTGTTTGAGCGTGCTGCTACCCGGGCCGTACTGAAGTTCAAGTACAAACCCCGTGTTGTTGACGGCGTGCCGGTAGAAGTACCCGGCGTTAAGACTCGCATCACCTTCGAGCTTGAGGATTAAGGATGTTTTCAGTCATGAATACTAGTCGCGGAATCTCATCGAAATTATGCCTCGTGGTGCTGGCAGGAATACTCGCTGGCGGTAGTGTCTACGCTCAGGGTAGCGGACAGGCCGATAAAGAGGACAAAACCAAAACCAAGCAGGCTCAGGCTGTCAGTAAGGAGGTTTATGAGCGTATCCTGAAGGCGCAGGAGATGGTTGAGGCCAAGGAGTACCAGCCAGCACTAAGAACGCTGACCAGCCTCTACAACCCTGACAAGCTCACGGAGTATGAGCAGGCCAACGTCCTGAATTATCTGGGCTATGTGCATTACAGCATGGACAATATATCGGCCGCGATTTCGACCTACAAGAAGCAGCTCGCCATTCCCAGCCTCGAACCGCAAATGGCCAAGGCGACAACGTTTACGATGGCGCAACTGCTGACCGTTGAAGAACGCTATCAGGAGGCCCTGGCGACGATCAACCAGTGGTTTGTTCTGGAAACCAACCCGGCACCCGCGCCCTTCATTCTCAAAGCGCAGATTCACTACAACCTGAACCAGTACAAGGCAATGATCGAGCCGATTGAAGCGGCGATGGCCGTTGCCCGTGCCCGCAACAAACCGGCCAAGGAAGACTGGTATAACCTCTTGAATTTCGCGTACTTTCAGGAAGAGAATTACACCAAGGTTCGCGATATCCAGATGACTCTGCTGGAGAACTGGCCGAAGAAACGTTATTGGACGTCTCTGGCCGGCGCCTTCACCGAGTTAGGCCAGGATCAGAAACTGATCTATGCCTACGATGCTGCGTTCACACAGGGCATGCTGGACAAGGAAACCGAGTTTGTGACGATGGCGCAGCTGTTCATGCAGGCAGAGGTTCCCTATAACGCCGCCAAGTTGTTGCAGGAAAAAATGGACAGTGGCGTACTATCAAAGAACGAGAAGAACTACCGGCTGTTATCGCAGGCATGGATGCTGTCAATGGAAGACCAGAAAGCGATCCCGGCACTGCGGGCAGCGGCACAACTCGCTAACCACGGCGAACTCGATGCTCGGCTGGCCAACTCCTATCTGAATGTCGGCGAATACGAGCAGTGCGTGACAGCGGCACGAAACGCGGCGCGAAAGGGCGGACTAAAGAGCCCGGACAACATCCAGATTTCATTGGGCATGTGTCTCTACAATCAGCGCAAGTACTCGGAAGCCAAAGCAGCATTCCGGGAGGCTGCCAAAGTGCCCCGGTCACAGCGAACCTCGAACCAGTGGACTCGGGTTATCGATGCCGAGATCGAACGTAACCGACAGATTCGTCTCGCAGAAGAGGCCGCACAAAAGAAACGCCGGGAACTCCAGGCACGGCGAGCAGAAAGCTCCCGCGCCTGAACCAACCCCGCGTCATTCGTTGCAAATCCTGTTGGGCGTTGACCGCTTCCGGTCAACGCCCTTACTATTGCGCGCTCATATGACGGAAGACTAGAACGGAAGACCAGAAATGCCGAAAATCATCTACCTGACCCCCGATGGAACACGACACGAAGTGGAGGTCGAAAACGGCTACTCCGTTATGGAGGGAGCGATCAACAATAATATCGATGGTATCGTTGCAGAGTGTGGCGGCGCCTGCGCCTGCGCTACCTGCCATAGCTACATCGACGATAGCTGGAAAGACAAGCTCGCCGCGATGGATGACATGGAAGATAGTATGCTTGACGCTGCATTCGAGCGCAAAGCCAACAGCCGCCTTACGTGTCAGATCGAAGTTTCCGACGCGCTCGACGGCTTGATCGTGCACGTCGCTGAGAACGACTACTAACGCTTTTACAGGAGCACACCAGATGACAATATCAGCAGGTGAGAAAATGCCGTCCGGCACGTTCAGCATCATGACCGACGCCGGACCCGGTGCCATATCAACCGATGATCTATTCGACGGTAAGAAGGTTGTGTTGGTCTCGGTCCCGGGCGCCTTTACGCCCACATGCTCGATGAACCATCTCCCCGGTTTTGTGGACCAGGCGGCAGCGCTTAAGGCCAAAAATGTCGATACGATCGCCTGTATGGCCGTAAACGACGTGTTTGTGATGGATGCCTGGGGTAAGGACCGCGCCGTTGGCGACAACGTGATGATGTTGGCTGACGGCAACGGTGAATACTCGCAGGCGCTGGGCCTCGAACTCGACGCCACTGGATTCGGCATGGGAATGCGCGGCCAGCGTTTTGCCATCGTTGTTGATGACGGTGTTGCTACACACGTCGCCGTCGAGGCGCCGGGGCAGTTTGAGGTCAGTAAGGCAGAAGCCGTACTTGAAGCCCTCTAAGCGAGGGCTTTGGTCAACTCCGGTACCGCAGCAAACAGGTCCGTCACCAGACCGATATCGGCAACCTCGAAGATCGGGGCTTCTTCGTCTTTGTTAATGGCGACGATAGTCCCCGCATCCTTAATCCCGGTCAGGTGCTGAATCGCACCTGAAATTCCGATCGCGATATACAGATCCGGCGCAATAATCTTGCCGGTTTGCCCGACCTGCATTTCATTGGGAACGTAACCTGCATCGACCGCTGCCCTTGAGGCGCCGACAGCGGCGCCGAGTGCATCTGCAAGTTTGTAGATGATGTCGAAATTTTCTGCACTGGCTAAAGCACGACCGCCGGAGACAACTTTGGTGGCGGTTTGCAGGTCGGGTCGGTCCGAAGCGCCAGACTGCAGTTCGACGAAACGTGTATGACCGGGCACATCGACCCCTGCATCGATACTCACGATGCTGGCTGAGTTATTCGCCGCCGCCGCCGGGTAGGACGCTGTGCGCACCGTGGCGACTACAATGTGATCCGGCGGAGCCTCAACATTAACGATGGCGTTGCCGGCATAGACGGGCCGCTGAAACGCATGGCTGCCTGTCACCAGCATGATATCGCTGATCTGGTTGACGCCCAGCAACGCGGCAACCTGCGGCATCAGGTCTTTTCCAAACGTCGTGGACGGTGCAAAAACATGGCTGTAGTCACCGCTCAGCGCGACGATTTGTGGCGCGAGGATCGCGGCCACGGCGTGTTCGTTCTCTTTGCGCTCAATCGTCAGGACTCTGGCAACAGACTCGATCTGTGCAGCCTCCGCGGCAATTGCTCCGACCGAAGCAGCCATTACCAAAACATCGATATCCGCGCCGTCAACAGTCGCCGCGCAAGAAACCGTTTTAGCGGTACTGGGGTTTAGCGTGGAACTGTCATGCTCTGCGATCACTAGAATTTTCGACATTATGCCAGTCCTTTATCCTTTAACGCAGCTACCAGGCCGGCAACGTCATCCACCATGATGCCTCGCTGCCGTTCGGCAGGCGGCTGAAATGAGACTTCGCGAATCTGCGGCCCGGGTTCGGCATCGAGGTCGGCCGCGGCAAGCTGATCCAGGGGTTTCTTTTTGGCCTTCATGATATCCGGCAGTTTTACGTACCTGGGCTCATTGAGACGTAAATCGACGGTGATCACCGCAGGCAGGTCCACTTCGATGGTTTCAAGCCCCGCATCGACTTCCCGGGTCACTTTGGCACTGTCGCCGCTAAACTCGATATTCGAAGCGAAAGTCGCCTGCGGGCGTCCCCAGATCGCCGCCAGCATTTGACCTATTTGATTGTTGTCACCATCGATGGCCTGCTTGCCCAGTATCACCAGATCGATGCTTTCGCGGTCGACGAGCGATTTGAATATCCGGGCGACGCGAAGCGGGTCGAGGGGGTCCGCCGATTCGACCAGGATCGCGCGGTCGGCGCCCATGGCGAGCCCTGTGCGTAACTGCTGTTGCGCATCAGTTGACCCTATCGATACGACAATGACCTCGGATGCTTCACCGCGCTCCCTGATTCGCAAAGCTTCTTCCAGCGCGATTTCATCGAACGGGTTTATGCTCATCTTGACGCCGTCGGTATCGACGCCGCTGCCGTCGCTTTTCACGCGAACGCGGACGTTATAGTCGACGACTCGTTTCAGGCCGACAAGGATTTTTTTCACTTGAATTGCTCCTGCTCTTGGGCGACAGCTATTGCGAACGGTGTTCGCGGCCCGGTATTGTCCAATACGCCGTTAACACGCACAAGAGCGAAATCGAATCTATGGAACACAAGTCCAAGAATACCGGTCAGTTGATCACGGCCGGCGAACTGCATGCTCGTCTCAATGACGACGACTGGCGCGTTGTCGATTGTCGCTTCGATTTGGGCGATGTCGGGGCTGGCCGCAACGCCTACCAGCAGGGGCACATCCCGGGCGCGGTGTTCGCCGATCTGAACGCAGATCTGGCGTCGCCACCGACAGCCAGTTCCGGCCGGCACCCGCTTCCGGACCCGGCTGTCGCCGCCGCATCATTCGGGAACATGGGTATCGATGTGAATACGAAGGTAGTGGTCTATGACGGCGGAAACGGCGCCATGGCGGCCAGGGCCTGGTGGGTACTGCGTTGGCTCGGCCTCGAACAGGTGCGCTTGCTGAACGGGGGGATCGCGGCATGGGCGGAGGCGGGCTATCCGGTGTCCTCGGCAACGGTCGAGATCGTGGCCAGGAATTTTCAGGCGATGATCAGGGATGAGCGCGTCGTTACGACAGCAGAACTCCAGGATGAATCGGTGAGTATTGCAGCCCTGAATCTGCTGGATGCCCGGGACAAGGGACGTTTTGACGGCGAACACGAACCCATAGATCCGGTTGCGGGCCACGTTCCGGGTGCGCTGAATATGCCATTCACCCGAAGCATCGATCATGACGGTCGCTGGCGGGATGAGCGGGAACTTGACGCCCTGTGGCGTGAGCATCTCGGCGACGATAAGGCGGTCGAATCGGTCGCCATGTGTGGTTCGGGCGTCACGGCTTGTCATTTGATCCTTTCCGCGCTCCAGGCCGGCTATCGTGAGCCGCGGCTATATGTGGGCTCCTGGAGCGAGTGGATTGCGGATTCACGACGACCTGTTGCCCGCTCTGAGGATGGATTGATCACAAAATGATTGCGGATTTGTCGTAAACTTAATCTGTGGGATGGACCCGTGAGCACGTTGGCGGCATAATTCAGGAAGCTTGGAAGCTCGTTGACTCGGTTCTTTTTTTTGGCAACTAAATGCTTATAAAACAGATAATTGTGGTTGTTTTCTCAAGTGTTTTAATCGCTTGTGCGGGTGCTGACAGCCGCCCTGATACGGACGATGAGGAGGTTTCGAATCGCCGTACGGATTGCATATCAAGATCAAGTATCCGAGGATATGAGGTTCTCGATGAGCAGAATCTCATCGTGACCGGAAACGGGCGCCGAAAGTACCATATGAGTCTTCGCCGCCGCGCCTATGGCCTGAGAACAGCGCTGGGCATCGACTTCGACACATCCGGCATGCGGGTATGCGCCGGGTTTGATGCGTTAAGGTACGGAGATCGCAATGACGTCGTCCGTATCGCAACAATCGTAGAGCTGAGTCCTGAAGACTACGAGGATTTACTGATCAGGTTCGGCAAGAAGGACCCGGAAATCGAACAATTGCCTGCGCCGCAGGAAGTTAAAGGCGCAGAGATAGAAGAGCTGGACCCAGCTGCCAAAGACGAGTCGTCGGGCAACTGAGTCACGCAATCCGCAATCTCCGTGCGGACCCACCCGGCCAACCGCAAGGTTGGCCGGGTTTTTTGAAGGTTTAGGAAATGCCGGCGCCCCTCGAGAGTATTCGCGTACTGGATATGAGCCGTGTCATGGCCGGCCCGTGGGCCGGGCAGCTGCTCGGCGACTATGGCGCCGATGTCATCAAGATCGAACGACCCGGTAGCGGTGACGATACGCGTCAGTGGGGACCGCCGTGGCTGCAAGGGGAATCTGCTTACTTCCTGTCCGCAAACCGCAACAAGCGCTCGGTGACCGTTAACTTGTCAAAGACAGCCGGGCAGAAGATCATTCGTGAACTGGTGCTGCAGTCGGATGTCCTCCTCGAAAATTACAAAGTGGGAACGCTGGCAGGGTTTGGCCTCGGGCCGGATGACCTGCTGGCGCTGAATCCGCGACTGATTTATTGCTCGATATCGGCCTTCGGGCAATCCGGATCGCGGGCCCGGGAACTCGGCTACGATGCGATGATGCAGGCGGCCGGGGGACTGATGAGTATTACCGGCCCGGCAGAGGAGGCCGCCGGTGGCCCCCAGAAGGTCGGTGTTGCCATCAGCGATATCATGGCCGGCATGTACGCGACAACGGCTATTCTTGCCGCCCTGAACGCGAGATCAGAAAGCGGCGAGGGGCAGCACATCGACGTACCGCTGTATGACAGCCAGGTTGCCTGGCTCGCCAATCAGAGCATGAATTTCCTGATTGGCGGGGAAACGCCCGGACGTATGGGCACAGCGCACCCGAATCTCGTCCCCTACCAGGTATTTCGTACGGCGGACAACGAACTGACGCTAGCCGTCGGGAACGACCGGCAATTTGCGAGCTGCTGCGCTGTGTTGGAGCTCGAGGCTGCGGCGACGGATCCTCGATTCAGGACCATGAGCGAGCGTATCGCGAACCGCGAAGTACTGATTCCGTTGCTGCAGCAAAAATTCCTGGAGCGCGAAAGCGCAGAATGGCTGCACTTGCTGAGAGAAGCCAAGGTACCGGCCGGACCGGTGAACTCGGTTGCGGAGGTCTTGAGCGATGACTACGCCGTTGAACGCGAACTGGTCGGCCACATCGATAACGCCAACGGCGACGCAGTGCCGTTCGTGGTCAATCCGGTTGATTTTCAGCGAACGCCGGTGCGCTACAAAACTGCACCTCCCTTGTTGGGGGAGCATACAAATGAGGTGCTCTGCGAACAGCTGGGTTATTCTGCCGCGGATATCGATACGTTGAGAGAGAATGAAGTCATCTAACGTCAGGGACTCGCAGGTTCCGTGCAGCGAAGTACTGCGGGATGTTCGCTACGAAATTCGCGGGCAGCTGGCAAATCATGCTCTGGATCTGGAGAAACGCGGCTACGAAATTATTTCGCTAAACATCGGCAACCCGGGTTTGTTCGGTTTTCGAACGCCGGAGACGATGCGATTGGCGATGATCGAAAACCTCGGCCAGGCGGAACCGTATTGCCACCAGAAAGGTATTTTCCCGGCACGCGAAGCGGTCGTGATGCAGCAACAGAACCGAGGTATTCAGGGGCTGTCCGTTGAAGAAGTGTTTATCGGCAACGGTGTCAGCGAACTAATAGACCTGTCGTTGCGCGCGCTGCTGAATCCAGGCGATGAGGTCCTGATACCCAGTCCGGACTATCCGCTGTGGAGCGCGGCGGTAGCGTTGAACGGTGGCAAGGCAGAGCACTATCGTTGCGATCCGGAGAACCGTTTCGCCCCGGATATCGGGCACATTGAAAGTCTGATCACCGCGCGTACTAAAGCGATCGTGGTCATTAATCCGAATAACCCGAGCGGCGCAGTCTACGATCGCGGAACGCTGCAGAACATAGTCGACCTCGCCGAAAAACACGGTCTGGTCGTTATGGCGGACGAAATCTACGACCAGATGGTGTACGACGAAGCCGAGTTCATCCCAATGGCCAGCCTGGTGAGGAACACCGTTTGCCTGTCCTACTCCGGTCTCTCGAAAACCTACAGAGCCTGCGGCTATCGTGTCGGCTGGTGCGTATTCAGCGGCGACCTGGAGAGGGCTGCCGACTATATCCACGGTATGGAACTGCTCTCGGCGCTGCGCTTGTGCAGCAACGTTCCGGGCCAGTGGGCGGTACAGACGGCGTTGGGCGGTTTTCAGAGTATCGAACCGCTCGTGACGCCGGGCGGGCGGCTGCACCAGTCGCGAGCGGTGGTGATCGAACGCGCCACGGCTTCCGATTACCTGCATTTGCAGCGGCCCATGGGCGCAATGTATGCGTTCCTCCGGCTGGACGAGCGTTTCGACGGAAAATTCGACGACCAGGCCTTTGCTCTGGAACTGCTGGAGAACCACCACGTTCTGCTGGCGCCTGGGAGTAGTTTCAATACCCCATATACGAATCACTTTCGTATTACGACCCTGCCCGATACCGATACGCTGAATGCAGTATTCGATCGAATAGAAGCCTGTCTGGGACCGCACGCCTGAGCGATGTATGACTGGCTCGCCGAATCGCTGCACACATCCGGAACCGTCGTTACCGCCAATCGCCGCCTCGCGCGCGTGCTGCGCGACGAGTATGGAGCGCAGCAACTAAGAGCGGGGGCGACAGCTTGGCAGACCCCGGCGATAATGGCCTGGCAGGATTGGCTGGTGACAGTCAGCGACAGCGCAGAGCCGCAGGATGTGCTCCCAACCAGGATCAATACCCATCAGAGCCAATGGCTCTGGGAGCGCTGCCTGAGAAAAGAACTTGGCGAAGCTGACGTCGGTATCGCGAACCTCGTCCGGCAATCTCGCGATGCCTGGCAACGGCTTGCCGACTGGCAAGTGCCCATTCGAGAACTTGTACGCTCAGTACAAAATCACGACCAGCGGCTGTTCGCTGCCGCCGCGGGTCGCTATCTCGGGCTGTTGCAACGAGAAAACATGGTGGATGGAGCGGGGCTGAGCGACCTGGTTCTCAAGCTGATTCTCACTGGCCAGGCGCGGCCATCGGGCCGCCATACTTTTGCTGGCTTTGATCGCCAGCGCCCGGTCAACATAGCGATACAGGAGGCTTTGACAGCGACCGGTGTTGTCGCGGAATTTGCACCACATCGCAGCCTGAATAATGAATGTTCGTTACAGGCCTGCGAAAACGACGCGGTTGAGCTACGTGCTGCCGGCGCCTGGGCAAGAAGGTGTATTGAGAAAAACCCGGAAGCCAAAGTAGCGATAATCGCCGGACAGCTGGACAGCGATGCAGAACGAATTACGCGGCTGGTGCGCGATGGCGTTACTCCGGGCTGGCAACACGGCAGCAACGACCTGCTCAATACCGTCAATGTATCGTATGGCCGTCGCCTGTCGGAGTACCCGGCGATTGCCGTTGCTCTAACGTTGTTGTGCTGGCTCGTCAGGGATATCCCTTCTATGGATGTCAGCCTGCTACTTCGGTCACCGCTGTTGGCAGCCGGCAGTCCGGAGGAACGCAGTCAGCTTGAATTAAAGCTGCGGCGCCTGCCGGATCGTCGCTGGTCACCGTCGATGATCACCGCTGAGTTTCGCACCCGGGAGGATGGTCGCGACGCAGGCGATTGGCTGACGAGACTTGCCGCATTCAGCAAGCGACGGCGCGAGTTAGCCGGAACCGCATCGCCTGCCGAGTGGGCTATCTGCGTGGACGAGACCTTGCTGGCATTTAACTGGCCGGGTGATGGCCCCCTCGGCAGTATGGATTTCCAACTCGTAAATCGCTGGCGTGAATTGCTTAACGAATTCGCACGACTTGCGTTGGTAAGCCCGAAAATGGGCGCCGGTACGGCGCTGGCCAGACTGGAGTTACTGGCAGGCGAGACAGTCTTCCAGCCGGAATCCGCGCAGGCGCTCGTACAATTGATCGGGCCTCTTGAAGCTTCAGGATCGCAGTTTGACGCTTTGTGGCTGAGCGGCATGTCCACAGCGCACTGGCCACCGCCGGGCACGTCTTCAGCGCTGATTTCTCGTAAGCTGCAGGAAAAATACGCCATGCCGGACTGCACGCCTGACGACACGATGCGATACGCGGAGGGGCTCCTTACGCGGCTGGTCGAATCTGCGGACGAAGTGGTGTGCAGCTACGCGTTGAGCGAAGACGATGCGGAACAAACGCCAAGTGATCTGCTGCTGCCGCATGTCACCTCGAAGTTGTCGTCGCACCCGGATCCGGGCTTACATGCAGCGACGCTGATTGCGGCGGCAACGACAAAGCCGGCCGCGGATCAAGTACCGGCGGTGACCGCCGGCGAACGAATTTCCGGCGGTGCTGCAACCTTACAACGTCAACTCAAAGATCCCGTGAGCGCGTTTGTCCATGGCCGGCTGAACGGCAAGGTCATTTATCCGCAGGCCGTCGGTATTCCGGCATTACTCCGCGGAAATCTTATCCACGACGCGCTCTACAAACTGTACATTGACTTGCCCTCGTCTTCTGACATCCGCGGCTGGAGCGATGGTGATGTCGGCGCACGAATAGCGGTGGCGCTTGATTTCGCATTTGTTCGGCATGAAAGAAACAGTGACGCCGTTTTGCAGCAGCTGTTGCAGTTGGAGCGGCAGCGAATATCCGGCCTGTTGCGGGAGTTCGTTGTCGTTGACAGTAGTCGTGGTGACTTTCAGATTGCGAGCGTCGAAGGCAGGTTCGAGTTCGTTGCCGGTCATGTTCGTCTGCCGCTGCGCTTTGATCGCCTTGACAGCTTCGACGATGACAGCATAGCGATACTCGACTACAAGACAGGTGCTCGAAAGCGTCTGCTCAACAGAGAGCATGACGCCCAGGAAATTCAATTGTTCGTCTATGCTGCGGCGACCGACGCGCCGGTTTCCGCGCTGGCACTGGTCAATGTCGACAGTCGGGAAATTTCCTTCGACGGCGCGGGGCGCGGCTACACCGACCTCGATGAATGGCCCGGCCTGCTACAGCGAATAACGCAGCAGGTCGATGCCGCATGTAAAGATATGGCTCGTGGCGATGTGCGCATCAACATTGAGCAGGGCGCGCAGAATGCGCGGTCGCTGAGTCTGCTCACCCGCTATTCGGAGCTGCGCCGTGACCAGCGATGAACAGCTTCTACAGGACGACGTGTCCGCTCGAAGTGAGGCGCTCGATGTCACGCGTTCGTTTATCGTTCAGGCACCTGCTGGATCGGGCAAGACAGAACTTCTTATTCAGCGTTATCTGAAGTTACTCGGAACTGTCGAACATCCTGAAGAGATCATTGCAATTACGTTTACGCGCAAGGCGGCCGCGGAGATGCAACTGCGCGTCCTGCAGGCCTTACGTCGCAGCCAACGCGGCGACGTACCAGCACAGGAGCATGAGCGCAGGACCTTTGATCTTGCCACTCGCGCGCTGGAAAGGAGCGCCGGACGCGCCTGGCACTTAATCGCCAACCCAAGACGAATGCGTATCCTGACGCTGGATGCCTTGAATGCATCAATAGCAAGAACGCAGCCGCTTAACTCTCCCAACGCAGGAGCCCGGATCGTGGTGGGCGCGGAATTGACGGCAATCCATCAGGATGCATCGCTCGCTACGCTGGACTGGATCGCCGAAAGCGGCGATATGCGCGACGCCACCGTCGAAGTTCTGCGGCATGTTGACAACAACACCGGTTTGTATGCGTCATATCTGTCGCAGATGCTCGCAACCCGGGATCAATGGTTGCCGTTTATTGGTAGCGGTTTGTTGACGGAAGAAGATGCGAGCGTGGTACGCGGGAAATTTGAGGAGAGCCTGTCGTTTGCAATCGCACAACACCTGCAACGTACAGCCCGTGAGCTTGCTGCTGCCGATTGTGACGAACTCGTCGAACTGCTGGACTACGCGGCGACTAACCTGGCCGAAACTGCGGTCACAGCCAATCCGATATGCTGTCTTGCCGGCATCGCAGTGCTGCCATCGCCGACGACGGATCAGGTCGTTGCATGGCGGGGAATTGCCGAACTGTTGTTGACGCAGAAAGGTCAGTTTCGTAAGAAGGTCGATAAACGGCAGGGCTTTCCGGCAGGTGAAAAGGTCAGGAAAGACGCGATGCAGGCGCTCCTTGAGCGACTGACGGAACATAGTGAGTTTGCCGACAGTTTGCACGGAGTGAAGTCCCTGCCGCCGGCGAGTTACAGCGACGAACAGTGGGCTGTGTTGTTGGCACTGTTCAGACTATTACCGCTGGCGGTTACCGAGTTACGCCGACTGTTTAGCGAGCAGGGTATCGTCGACCATATCGACGTCGCGTTGCAGGCCGCCGCCGCCCTTGGGAGCGCGGAAGACCCCGGCGAGGTTGCCTTGCTGCTGGATTATCAGGTCAGGCACCTGCTCGTCGACGAAATGCAGGACACGTCGGCTGCACAGTATCGTATGCTGGAAACGCTGACGGCCGGGTGGGTGCCGGGCGATGGCCGAAGCCTCTACTGCGTCGGCGACCCAATGCAATCAATCTACCGTTTCAGGAATGCAGAAGTAGGCCAGTTCCTGCTGGCGCGTGAATACGGTATCGGACAGATTCGCCTGCAGGCGCTGGTGCTGCGACGAAACTTTCGTTCCGGAGAGCATCTTGTCGACTGGTTCAATACCGTCTTTCCGACCGTACTCGCGGCGCGGGATAATCCGCTGCGAGGCGCAGTATCTTACTCCAGCGCGGTCGCAGCTGAACATCTCCTCAAGCAGGGTCGATGTGTTGTACACCCGGTGCTTGGCGGCAGCAGCGAAGAGGAGGCGAGCGCGGGCTGCAGGTTGATCGCTGCAACGCTCGCTGAGAATCCTGACGATGATATGGCGGTGCTGGTCCGGGGAAGGACGCAGCTACCGGAGTTACTGGCCGATTTACGAAGAGCCGGGCTGCCTTATCGAGCAATCGAAATCGACCGGCTGACCGATTTGCCTGAGATCATTGACGTTCTTGCGTTGACGCGCGCAGCGTCGCACCAGGGAGATCGAATCGCCTGGCTGGCACTGTTACGCGCGCCCTGGATCGGCCTGGACTGGTCCGACCTTCACAGGCTCGTCAGGAACGACACGAACAGCAGCGTCTGGACACTGCTGCAGGACGCCGAAAGGCTGGTGGCAATGTCCTCCTTTGCCCGGCAGGCAATTGCCGGCGCCATGGACGTTCTGACCACGCTGACCGCGCCGCGACGTTCGCAGAGCCTGCGGGACCTGGTGGAGCGAGCCTGGTTTGCCCTGGGTGGCCCTGGCGTTCTCGACGACGACTATGCGATAGAGAACGTCTACCGTTATTTCGACGTACTTGGAAAGCTGGAGAGAGCAGGCACCGTTACCGATGTCGGCGCGCTCGAGTCAATACTCGATATGGAACGCGTATCCAGTAACGACAATGCCCGCCTGCAGGTAATGACCATGCACCGCGCCAAGGGCCTGCAGTTTGATCACGTGCTTCTTTACGGGCTGGGTCGACAGCCCGGGCACGGAAACCGTCGGGTGTTATCGTGGTTCGACCTGCCGGATCCCCATGGCAAAGAGCAGAAGGTCATCAGCCCGGTCGGTCCACGGGCTGTAGTCGAAAACGACCCGGTTCATCGCTACATAGAGCTCACCGAAACCGACAAGGAGCGGCATGAGCTGGCGCGCCTGCTGTACGTGGCCTGCACCCGCGCACGTCAATCGCTGCACCTGATGGGTACTGCCGCGATCGCGGGCGACGGCGAAAATGTCAAACCGGCCAGAAGCGACAGCCTGCTGCATCTTCTATGGCCGTTTGTCAGTGCTGACTTCCAACTGGCAGTCGCAGGCTCGGGCGCTCCGGTGTCGGAGGCAGAGCCGTTGCTATGGGCAAACCCCGAGTTGCGACGGTTTTCGAAACCGTGGACGTTGCCCGCAGTCAACAAGCTACAGCCGGATTCACCACAGGCCGGGAAGGATGTGGTCGACGCCAAAGTCGAATTCTACTGGGTGGGATCGGATGCGAGGATTGCTGGCACGCTGGTGCATCGCTGCCTGCAGCTGGTTGCGGACAGCCGGGACAGTGAGCTGCAGATCGACAACGAAACCATCCGCAGACTGACGACCCGCTGGCTGGCGGAGTATGGGATACGAGCTGAAGCCGCCGGGCCAATAACGGCACGTGTGCTTGCGGCGGTAGCGGCCGCCCTGGCTGACGAGAAGGGGCGCTGGATACTCGACGGGGACGGTTTCACCGAACTTGCGCTAAGCGGGGTCTACGATGGCGAGCTGATATCTGTCGTCCTCGATCGGGTGCGTTTTGACGATGATGGAACACATTGGATTATTGATTACAAAAGCAGTTCGCATGAGGGTGGTAATCTCGACGGCTTTCTGCAAGTAGAATCGGACCGTTACCGGCCGCAGCTGGCACGTTACGCAGCGATATACTCGGTTTGGGCCGCAACCGGTGGCGCGAAATCGCAGGTCAGATGCGCACTGTACTTTCCACTGTTGAAATCGTTCGTCGAAGTAACGGTTTAGAGTATGCCTTCATCCCTCAACTCACGTTGACCGCGCTCGTTGGTCGGCAGATGACGAAGTATCTGTCTCAGGCTCTGCGGCGTGTCCGACGTTTCGACAACCTGAGCGATAAACTTGTATGAACGGTCGTTTTTTACCTCCAGGCTGCCGGCCAGGTCCACAACGCCGTCCGTTTCTTCAATGCTTGCGGCTATTCCTTCGCTCTGAGTAAAAAACTCCATTTTATAGCCGCCCAGCGAACTGCGGCCGAATGGTGGTACGACCAGGTTATCGATGACAACGCTTCCGTCCGCCACGGTCGGCAGGCCGTCAACGATCTCAACGCGTTCAAATGTCAGGCTCGCATTACCTTGCAGTCCGGCAACAATAACGACATCTTCAAGCAGAGCCAGCGGCATTGCAGCGCTTAGATTCGTTAACGAAAGGGTGTCGCCAAGACCAACGGCTACTTCCGACTCGATGAATCCGGACACCGGGTTTGTCCGGATTCGATAAGACAATTTCCCGGTTAATAGACGCAGCGGGCTGATACGCCAGCTCGTGTTCTGAAAATAGTTGCCGCCGATGGAGGCTTCGGCGGCACTACCGTGCCATACGCTGCCGTCGATGCCACTGATCGCGATCTCTGGCGGCGCGAACCAGCGAACCGCAACGCGTGCAGGAAAGAGGGTGACCAGACCCAGCAACAGAACTGCCGTACCCGTTGCAAGCAGTCCACGCCTGGAGCGAATCAAAGTGCGCGCTCCAATGTCAGGGTGGCATTGATACGTCCGGAGGGCGACTGAGCGCCGGGCGTGAAACTGCCGGCCTGAACATGCATTGCATACTGTTCGCTAAGGTCGCCGAGCCATAGTACAAGCTCATCAAACGCCACGTTTTCAAACTCGACACGAATGCCGTTGCTCGTGGTCGGCTGGCTGCGTCGCCGGTAGCGATCGAGACCGCGAATGCGCAGGGTTTCGTCGACGATAATAATGGGGGCCAGTTGACTGTTGCCCGCGGCCGCAGCGCGCGAAGGGTCGCTGCTTTTCGCGCGGACACTGAGCGGGCGCAGATCGACGAGCGAGCGCTGCCAGCTGTCGATATCGCTTCTTAGCTCAGTGTGTTTTTTGTCCAGCGGCACCCAGGCCAACAGGTAGATCAGCGCCAGTACAACTGCCACTGCACCAACAGCTACGAATAGCTGTTCTCTGGCTTCGAGTGTTTCGAACCAGTCCCTCACGAGCCGGACTCCCGAATCTGGATACGACCGTTAATCTGGTCCGCCACTTGATCCGTCGATTGTATGGACGCACGGAAACGCCCCGACGAACTGACGGCTTTCTGGATGCCGTCAAGAGTTGCCACATCCGGTGCTGTCACGCGAAGATCAATGACTCCGGCCCGATAGCTGATCGCCTCGATTCGCGCCTCGGAATTTGCAGCCAGCGCAGAACCGAGTTCGCGCAGACTCGGCAGGAAAACCTGCGGGGCCGTCGATGCACCCATCTCGCGCCGCAATGAAGTGACGGTCCCGAGTGGATCGACAATATCGCGCGTATCGTTCGGCCGCAGCGACCGGTATTCGGTCATAAACTGTGCCTGCAGCGCCGTTCTTTCCTCCTGCAGGCGATAGTAGTCAACACCCTTTAGTGCCATGCCCACGAAGGCAAGGCCCAACAGCAGCACCGCAGCCGTTTTCCAAGGCTTGAACAGCCCCGAATACTCAGCCTTTCTGCCATAGCTGCCCTGCAGCAGGTTTACACCATGGCCTGCGGCAACGGTAACAGCGAGCTTCGGTGTTACACCATCGGGCAGAACGTTGACGTCAACGCTTTGCAGCTCATGTCGCAAAGCTATCCAGTCGTGCGATAGCTGTTGCTCGTTTTCGGCACTACAGAACACCAGCAAATGTGCGGAGTCATCCTGCTCCTCCTGCTGTTGCTCGTCATTCTGTCCCTCGCCGAGTCGGCCGGCAACGACCAGGACATCGCTGGGTTTGACATCCTGCATGACAAATTCAGTCTCGGCACCGTCGTTAAACATGACGGTTCCGCCATCGACCAGTACCGACATCGTGCCGGGAATTCTCGCCAGACCATGGTTTTCGGCCGCAAGAATGGCGGGCTCCAAACCGGCTTCCCTGAGTCGCCCCAGCCAGCCGGCCATTTTGCTGTCGGCAACGACGGCAACCGGTATTCTATTGTTCTCCTGACGCTCGCCGAGCGCGAAGTGCAGTTCGCCGACGTCATCGGCCAGGTTCTCCTCAAGAGCGAACGGCAGGGCGGTTCTCAGTTTCGATACCGAGCGTATCGGCATGTGTACTGTCGTGGTGAGCACCTCTGTGGACGGTACCAATACAACTACGGTTCGCTCGCCGACATCGGCTGCAGCCTCTGCGAGTGTTCCACTGGACAGCCGGCTGCGCAGCGTGCCGTTACCATCGGCCTGCACCCACTCGACAGCCTCATCTTCCTCACGAAGACGTATGACAAGATATTCTGGCATGCTTAAATGGTTCCCAGGCTGCGAAGGATCGTTGTTACCGGACCGCCATTCGGGCTTCGTAACAACAGGCTGTAGTAGGTGACACGCACCGTATCAATCTGTACGACAGCCTTCAATTGAAAAAAACTGCTCTTGTCGACTATCTGCTCCAGCATTTCCGGTTGCAGCAGTGTCGAGAACGTCTCAACGTAGTCCGGAAAACCGCCTTCCTCGCGCAGCGACAGCAGGTCTTCGATCGCACCTGCATCGAGGTTTTCGTCGAGCGACCGAAGCACCGCCGGCGTCGCCGTATTGACGTTGATCTGGCTGCGACCTGGCAGGGCTGCCACATGTGGCAGCAGAACATCGAAGCTGGCCTTGTCCATGCCTTCCAGTGCCGCCAGTTCGGTGACGTTAACCAGGGACCGATTAAAAGTCCGATACGGTGGCGTCAGGCCGGTATAAATGGAATCTTCCGCGCCATCCGGGAAACCGGCGTCCTGATCGGCGTCGATCCAGTCGGCTGCAATGCCGGCAAAACGGGGGTCGAGCTCGAGAATGACCAACAGGCGCCGGAATTGCTGCAGGACGTCTTCGTCGACTTTGCCGTCACTGCCGATCAGGTTGTTGACGTTAAAGCGCCCCTGCATATCTTCAATCGTTCCCGTGACTGCGCCCTGCACGGAATCGTTGTCGACCGGCAATCCGGGCAATTCACTCGCCCAGAGTTCACCCAGATGATCCGTCTCGCTGTCGATGCCGTCATCGCGAAGGATATTCTGTATCCAGCTCTCGGCACCGAGCGCGACCTGCATGCCCTGCTCGTGGAACAACAGCACCATCGTGCGCCGCACATCCAATGCATTGTCCCAGGCAAGACCGGCCGCAAGCGATCCGGTAATCGCCGTAATCAACATAGCGGTAATTAGCGCCACGCCGCCGCTTCGAGTTTTGCGCTTCACGACGCTACCTCGATGATGCGCCGGATTTCCCCTTCGCCTTCGAGGGTCAGGACAATCTCCACGGCACGTGGTCGCAGTCGTTGGCCGGAGGCTCCCTGCGCATTCAGTGGCGGCCACTGTGTGCTCGTTTCGCCGCTGTCCTGGACTAATCGAAACTCCAGGCTTTCCACGCCATCGAGTATCTGTGTGGAAATAGCATCGTTCGAATAGGTAGCATCGAGGACGGTGTAGTAGACGCGGAACAACTTGTCGTCTTCGAGTAGATAAACGCTTCGCTGCTGCGTACTGCGCGGCAGGCCTGCGGGATTATTCCAGCCGCCGTGAGTAACGGCCAGTGCGAAGTCGTTGGCTGCAGAGACCATGACGGCGGGCAGGTAAGTGTCACCCAGTTCGCTGCGAACAGGGCGGGGCGATGCGGCTGCGAGGTCGTTACTCAAATAACGCATTGTGCGTTGAATGGCCTGCAGGCGCTCCATGCGTTCCGTCAGTTGCTCCGCATTGTTCAGAGTCTGGCCCAGGGCCATGTACGCGAGGATCGTCAGGACGCCGAATACGGCCATGGCGACCAGCACTTCGATCAGCGTAAAGCCGCGTGCGGTCAGCCTGCTCACGAGGTAGCTCCCTCGTTCGGCTGCGGGTTGGAACCCGGTGCACGCGTCCACGCCCGATTGGCCTCGCCGGCTGCTCCTGGCGGCCCGACAAAACCGGTGACCGTTCGGATATTGTCCTCACTCCCGGCCAGCGATACCGAGACGTCGATTCGATAGAGGTCTTCGACGCCGGTTTCAGAAACAACGGCACGCCAGGCCCACTCCGTGTTTGCATATACGACTTCACCGTTAGTCGCGCCGACATCAGGCGTCGCGAAGGCAAGGCGTAACTCGGCAATTCTGTTCTGCGCGATCCAACTTGCATAGGTGCGTTCGCGCATCGTATTGGCTGCATCGATCATCTGCCCCATGCTGGCCGTGACGGCTGTCAGCGATAACGCAACAATCGTCAGCGCGACCATTACTTCTATCAGAGTAAAACCCTTGCTGGGTAAGCGCGACATGTTTTACTCCTCGTCCCGGGCCGCGATTTCGATCGCACCGAGCGCATTGCCGCGCAGCACGACACGCTGCTCGTCATAGTCTCGCAGTATGTGCAGCTCGAACGGCGTGGTATCGCCGCTGGAATAGACCAGCAGGTGCGGCGCGTAAACCTCTGCTCCCGGGCGCAGCCTGTCTTCCTCCGGATCCTCGAAAGCGGCCGGGTCGTCGTCGAGCAGGATACGTTTGTCTTCGAGGTACAGTTCCAAACTGACGTTTTCAGGCAGACTGCGTAGTCGCAATGTGTCGTCACCTGGCACGTCAAGCCATTGGCCCAGCTCGGTATCGTACTCGACGAAGCGGTAGCCGCCGTTCATGAGTTCGATGCCGAACTCTCTGCCTTGCAGCGAGGCTTCGTCCAGCGCCACTTCGGTGAGCGACGCGAACCGTCGCGCTTCGGTCTGCAATTCGCGATCGTCACCAAGAACGCCAAACGACATCAGGCCGATCGAGAGCACTATCGCGACAATGACGATCACGACAAGAATCTCGATCAGAGTAAAACCTGCTCCCCGGTTACGCATGACGTCGCGACACCTGCATTGACAAAAACTCAGGCCCGCTGGTACGGGCTACTGCGGATCCCAGTTCCCAATATCAGCATCAGCGCCTTCGCCACCGGGGCGGCCGTCCCGACCCAGCGTGTAGATGTCGAACTCGCCGTTGTTGCCCGGGTGCAGATACTGGTAGGGATTGCCCCACGGATCGTCCGGCAGTCGGTCAAGATATCCGCCGGGCTTCCAGTTCTTCACGTTGGGATCGTTGGGCCGGGTCACCAGCGCCTGCAGTCCCTGCTCAGTCGATGGGTAAGCGAAATTATCGAGGCGATAGAATTTCAGTGCCGATCCGATGTTGCTGATTTCGGCATTGACTTTGGTTATCTGCGCGTCGTCGACGCGGCCGATGACATTGGGCGCCACTATAGCCGCAAGAATACCGATAATGATGACGACCACCATGATTTCGATCAGGGTAAAACCATGCTGCCCGTGGTACCTGTGGCTGCTTGTATCAGATTGCCTCACGCTGTGTGCTCCAGAACGTCCGATTGACTCGCTAATTGATTAAACGTCAGTATACCAAACATGGGGTTAGACAAATCGAAACACTCTGCAGGCACGAAGGCTGCAACGGCATGGATTCTTCCCGGTATTTTGCTGTTTGCGGGGGTATTGATCGCCCTTTTTGGCGACGAGGGCCGGGAATGGCTGCGCTACGACCGGGTCTGGATTGCCCGGGGTGAAGCCTGGCGTCTGCTAACTGGTCATCTCGCGCATCTGAGTTGGTCGCATTTCGCGCTCAATGGCGCGGGTTTGCTGCTGGTTTGGTACCTGGTAGGTGCCACCTACGGGCCGCGTTCGTGGGCGCTGATAGCGTTGTGTACGCTGGCCACCATCGATATAGCCTTCTGGGTGATGAATCCCGCTCTGCACTGGTACGTGGGGCTGTCCGGGCTGCTGCATGGGCTCCTGGCGGCAGCGCTCTTTCGCAGATTGCGCCGCGTGGACACTGAAACGGCGGTTCTGGCGGTGCTGCTGGTGGCGAAGCTGGCCTGGGAGCAGTTTGCCGGCCCCGTTCCGGGCTCGGAACTGAGCTCCGGAGGCGCTGTGGTCGTCGATGCACACCTCTATGGCGCCCTGGGAGGCCTTCTGGGCGCTCGAATCGCAACAATTAGAGTCGGGCCGCAGGCAGCTATATAATGCGCGGCCTCAGACTCACTGCCAGCGGAGAAGGTTTTGACTAGAGCGATGGTATTTCCCGGACAGGGATCACAATCAGTCGGTATGCAGGCCGATTTGGCGAGCGAATACCCGGTCGTACAACGAACCTATGCCGAGGCCAGCGAGGTACTGGGTTACGACCTCTGGTCGCTGGTACAGGACGGAGCGACGGAAAAACTCTCCGAGACCGTTGTCACGCAACCGGCCATGCTGACCGCCGGAACAGCCGCCTACAGGGCCTGGAAGGCGGCCGGGGGCGAAGATCCGGGGCAGGTTGCCGGTCATAGCCTGGGGGAATACTCCGCACTGGTCGCATCCGATGCTATCGATTTCGGTGATGCACTGAAAGTCGTGAGCCGGCGCGCGCAGCTTATGCAGAATGCGGTGCCGGTGGGCGTCGGCGCGATGGCCGCGGTACTCGGTCTGGATGACGACTCTGTTATCAATGCCTGCGACGAGGCGTCATTGATCGGCGTTGCTGAGCCCGTCAATTTCAACACGCCGGGACAAGTTGTTATCGCGGGCCACAAAGATGCCCTCGACAGGGCGCTCGTGTTGCTCGAGGCAGCCGGGGCTCGTCGTGCGGTGATGCTGCCAGTGAGCGTTCCGTCGCATTCATCGCTGATGATCGGGGCGGGCGAAGCGCTGCAGGAGGCGCTGGCGGCGGCTGATTTCAGGAGGCCGAAATTTACCGTGGTCGCTGCTACCGATGGCAAGCCCTACACCGATGCGGACGATATTCGCGCGCGCCTGTCGCGGCAGGTACATGCGCCGGTGCATTGGGTGACGACTGTGAATGCCATGATTCAAAATGGCGCAACTTCCATCATCGAGTGCGGCCCCGGGAGGGTGCTTTCCGGTCTGTGCCGTCGTATCAGCAAGAGCACACCCGTCAGCTTTATCGATTCTATTGATAGTCTGCAGAAATCACTGCAGGTCTGAGTAAGCAACAAGGATTTCAAATGACAAGTATTTTCAGTTCCGATGCACTATCGGGCGAAATCGCCCTGGTTACAGGCGCATCGCGCGGGATTGGCGCAGCTATAGCCCGGGCGCTGGCAACAGCGGGTGCCACGGTTGTCGGTACCGCGACCAGTGATGCCGGTGCCGCCGGTATCACAGATGCCCTCAACGGCAGCGGCCGTGGCGTGGTAATGAACGTGTCCGACGACGACTCGGTTCAGGGTGCGTTAAAGGACATACAGAGTAACGAGGGCGCACCGGGTATTCTGGTGAACAACGCCGGTATTACGAAAGACAATTTGCTCATGCGTATGAAGCAGGAAGAGTGGGACGACGTCATCGCGACCAACCTCACCGGGCTTTACCGCGTTAGCAAGGCCTGCCTTCGCGGCATGATGAAGGCGAAGAAAGGGCGCATCGTCAACATCGCCTCGGTAATCGCCGTAATGGGTAACGCGGGCCAGGCAAACTACGCAGCATCCAAGGCCGGGATGATCGGTTTTTCGAAATCGCTGGCACGCGAAATCGGCTCGCGAGGCATCACCGTCAACGTCGTTGCACCAGGTTTTATCGATACCGATATGACCAAAGTACTTCCCGACGAGCAACGGGCCGCGATGTTGGGTCAGATCCCGCTTGGCAAACTCGGTGACAGCAGCGATATTGCGAATGCGGTGCTGTTTCTGGCCTCGGAGGGCGGCGCTTACATCACCGGCGAGACCCTGCATGTCAATGGTGGCATGGCGATGGATTGATCGGCTATAGATTGCCACAACTTATTCACATACAATGGCCACCCACGAGCGAGCCGCCTCTTGAAATATCAACGACTTAGAGCGATTTCGAGCGTGAAAACAGGCTAAATAACAGGCCGATAACGGCCAGCCGCAGTGAAATTTTTGAGTCTTTTCAGGAGTAATAAAGGCTATGAGCAGTATCGAAGAACAAGT
Organism: Woeseiaceae bacterium; assembly: GCA_021773035.1. Classification (GTDB taxonomy): domain Bacteria; phylum Pseudomonadota; class Gammaproteobacteria; order Steroidobacterales; family Woeseiaceae; genus UBA1847. The sequence goes on along the minus strand of JAJFKU010000038.1, from coordinate 38,467 downwards.
TAAGGGCATCGTTGCCGAGCAACTCGGAGTTAAAGAAGACGAGGTAACAAACGATGCTTCATTCGTCGACGATCTGGGTGCCGATTCGCTCGACACCGTTGAGTTGGTAATGGCTCTCGAGGAGGAATTCGAAACCGAAATCCCCGATGAGGACGCCGAGAAGATTACTACCGTTCAACAAGCTATCGACTTTGTAAGCGCTCGCCAGAGCGCTGAGTAACAGTATCGGCGCGGTGCTTGCCGCCGCGCCAGTTCTTCTCAGAACCCAGCGGTCTTTCTGCCGCTTCAAGACGACACTAACTTGAGTAAAAGACGCGTTGTAATTACCGGCATGGGGATCGTCTCTCCGGTTGGTAGCCGGCTTGACGATGCCTGGAAAAACGTCTGTGAGGGGGTTTCGGGTACGACGCTGATCGACACCTTCGATACCAGCACTTATCCAACGCGTATAGCAGGTCTTGTCAAAGACTTTGATGTTGACGCCTATCTGTCGAAAAAGGATCAGCGTAAAAACGATCCGTTCATTCACTACGGCGTCGCGGCGACGATGGACGCCATCGACGATTCGGGTTTGCAGATAAGCGAGGCGAACGGTCACACGATCGGTGTCGCCATGGGCGCCGGTATCGGTGGTATCAAAACCATCGAAGACAATCACAATAAAATGCTGGCCGGTGGTGCACGTAAGGTCTCGCCGTTTTTCATACCCGGCAGCATCATCAATATGACGTCCGGCCAGGCCAGCATCATGCAGCATATTACCGGGCCCAACATTTCTATTGTTACTGCCTGCGCGACATCCACACATTGCATCGGACTGGCGGCACGGAGCATTGTCCACGGCGACGCGGACGTAATGCTGGCGGGCGGTTCCGAATACGCAACCACACCACTCGCGATGGGTGGGTTTTGTTCGGCCCGCGCCATGAGTACACGTAACGACGACCCGTCAGGAGCCAGCCGGCCTTACGATATTGATCGTGACGGTTTTGTACTGAGCAATGGCGCTGGCTGCGTTGTACTGGAAGAGCTCGAGCATGCAAAAGCCCGCGGAGCTGAAATTGTCGCCGAGGTGTTAGGTTTTGGCATGAGCGGCGACGCTTACCACGTAACATTGCCGCCCGCAGACGGCGAGGGCGCCCGCAAGTGCATGGTCGCGGCTCTTCGTGACGCGAAACTGAACACGACCGATGTCGACTACCTGAACGCGCATGGCACCTCGACACCCGCCGGTGATGTCGGCGAAACGGTGGGAATCAAACGTGCTTTTGGCGATGCCGCCAGTAAGCTCGCGGTTAGCTCGACGAAATCGACAACCGGGCACCTGTTGGGCGCTGCCGGTGCGGTAGAAGCCATCTTTTGTGCTCTGGCGATTCGCGACCAGGTCGTGCCGCCGACTATCAATCTGCAGAATCAGGATCCCGAGTGCGATCTCGACTACACGGCAAACGTCGCTCGCGACGCGAAAATTCGTACCGCAATTTCCAACTCGTTCGGGTTTGGCGGCACTAACGGAAGCCTGATTCTTCGAGCGTTTGACTGAAACCCCTGTCAGGATATCAGGGCCTGATGAGCTACGAATGCTCAATCAGCGCCACCCGTCGCGCTATCCGTTTCTTTTGCAGAGTACCGCCAGGGGCGGCGATCTTGGCAGGTTCGATATTCTGTTTGCTTTTCCCGGCGAGTCCCTCATTCTGCGCGAGCCTGGCTCCCTCGACGGCCCGCATAGCAAGAGTCAAGATCAGTTTCTGACCGCACTCGACCGGTGGTGGTCTGCCGAGAAGCACGGCGGTCACGACAGCGACCTGCCTTTTCTTGGTGGCTGGTTCCTGTACCTGGGCTACGAACTCGCTGCTGAGATCGAACCCAGCCTGTCGCTGCACAACGACCCGTTATTGCCAACCGCATTTGCCGTGCGCTGCCCCGCAGCATTGATCTATGATCACGCGAAGCAGGACTGTCTGTTTGTTAACGAGCAATCTCCACACGATACTCCGGACAGGCTTTCACAGGTAACAACCGACATCGCGGCACTGGATGCCTCCGCTGCCACTCCGTGCCCGACAGCGGCAAGTATCGCAGAAGACGATCCATCACATTTTATTAGCGCGGTATTGCGCGCGAAGCGGCACATCGAGGCAGGCGATGTTTACCAGGCTAACCTCTCCAGGCAATGGACCGGCACCCTGGAGAACGAACCGGGCTCCGAGAGTATTTACAGGGCTCTGTGCAACTCAAATCCGGGTCCATTCGCTGGAATCGCACGTTGGCAGGACGCCGTGATTATTTCATCATCGCCGGAACGACTGCTGGACGTGCGAGACCGCTGCATTTCTACACGTCCGATCGCAGGAACGCGCCCCCGGGGTGAGAACGAAACCAGCGACGGTCATTTGTCGAACGAGTTGTTTTCTCACCCAAAGGAACGGGCAGAGCATGTCATGCTGATCGATCTGGAGCGTAATGACCTTGGGCGTGTATGTGAAGCGGGCAGCGTCGAGGTTGACGAAATGATGGCCCTGGAGAGCTACGCACACGTTCACCATATCGTTTCCAATGTTCGCGGCAGACTGCGGGATGATGTAAGCCCCGGGGCTGCGATCGCTGCTGTGTTTCCCGGTGGTACCATCACAGGCTGTCCGAAAGTCCGCTGTATGGAGATCATCAATGAACTGGAAGCCGGGCCTCGCGGTGCCTATACCGGATCCTTCGGCTATCTGAATCGTGACGGCGGTATGGACCTGAACATTCTGATTCGGACCATGGTCCGACGCGGCAGCGAAATCACCTTTCGGGCGGGGGCTGGCATCGTGGCGGACTCCGACCCGCAGGCTGAGCTGGAGGAGACGCGAGCAAAGGCGGAGGGCTTATTGCGGGCACTGCGATATGGCTAACTGGTTTGACAATGGCGAAGCGCTTGAACACCTCGCAATCGATGATCGTGGTTTTCAGTACGGTGACGGGCTGTTTGAAACGGTGGCTATCCGTAACGGTGCTCCAAGACTGTGGGAGTTTCACCTCGAACGGCTTGCCCGGGGCTGCGAATTGCTGCGAATCACCATGCCGCGTAAAGACAGGCTGTTGCGCGCGGCGATGGATGCCGTGGGTGGCAGCAATGTCAGCAGCGCCTATTGTATCGTGAAGATTATCGTTTCGGCCGGCGCCAGCCGCCGCGGCTACGGTCGCAAACTCGTTAAGGTGCCCTCGGTGCTGTGTGGTGTATTCCCGTCATCACCGCCGCCGCTGAAATTGTACCGCGACGGTACGAGAGCAGTGCTCTGCCAGACCCGGTTGGCGCTGGATTCTGTGGTCAGGGGCGTAAAAACCCTGAATCGTATCGAGCAGGTACTTGCGCGCTCCGAGTTCAACGCTGCGGATGTGTTCGAAGGGCTGACAATGGATGCAGACGGCAACATTATCTGCGGTACCATGAGCAACGTGTTCTTCGTCAAAAATAAAACCGTCTCAACTCCGTCACTGCAGCGATGTGGAGTCGCCGGTGTCATGCGCAGGCACGTTATTGAGACTTTGCAGGCGCAGGGTACCGGTGTTGCGACAACCGTAGTCTCGGCAGCGGATTTCGGCGCTTCCGACGAGGTCTTCGTATCCAACAGCCAGTTCGGTGTGATGCCGCTGTCCGGCTGCGCAAACTGGGACTGGGGCGTTGGCCCGATTACGCGCAAGGTCATGCAGACAATGGCCGACAGCGGCGTAGCGGAGTGCCGCCTGTGAGGCGTCTCTTGTTTGTCGGTGCAGGACTGTTAGTCGTTGCCGCCGCTGTTTCTCTTGCCGTCGTGTACCAGGTGAACCGCTTCATGAACACGCCGCTGTCGGTTCCGGCGGAGGGCCTTGAGTTTGATATCCCTGCCGGCAGCGCGTTTGCCTCGGTATCCAGCAAACTCGTCAGCGAAGAGCTGATCAGCAACGATCGCTGGCTGCGCCTCTATGTCCGCTGGCACGGACAAGCCGGTGCTATTCACGCTGGCGACTACCTGATCGAGGCCGGAACTACGCCGGCAGCATTGTTGGAACAGTTTACGAGCGGTGCTGTTCGTCTATACACGGTTACGCTCGTAGAAGGATGGAATTTTCGGGAAGTACTCAGCGCTTTACACGCCAATGACGCCATTGCCGCCACCATGACGGACGAAGACTGGCCGGCGCTGCTCGAGTCGCTGGGAGCAGATGTCATGCACCCCGAGGGCCTGTTTCTGCCGGAAACCTATCGTTTCCCGCGCAACACAACGGACAGTGAGTTACTGCGTCAGGCGTACGCGCTGATGCAGACTGTTCTCGCTGAAGAATGGGCAAAGCGCAGCAGCGCCACTCCGATAAAGTCTGCTTACGAAGCGCTCACTCTTGCCTCGATCATCGAAAAGGAAACTGCAAAAGCCGACGAACGACCAAGGATCGCCGGTGTATTTGCGCGCCGGCTCGAGCGACGCATGCGCCTGCAGACCGATCCCACGGTTATCTACGGCATCGGCCCGGCCTTCGATGGCAATCTGACGCGCATGCACCTTCGAACCGACACACCCTACAACACCTACACCCGTCATGGACTGCCACCGACACCGATCGCCATGCCGGGGCGAGCCGCCATTCACGCAGCACTGCATCCTGAGGACGGCACAGAACTGTACTTCGTGGCAACCGGGCTCGGCGACGGCAGTCATAAATTCTCAGCAACCAAGGCAGAACATGATGCGGCGGTTGCCGAATACCTGCGACGATTGCGGCAGAACCGAAGTACAGGCAGGCAACAATGAAGCGCGGACGGTTCATCAGTGTCGAGGGCATCGAAGGCGTCGGTAAGTCCAGTAATATCGAGGTGCTCGTCAGGAACATCGAAGCGGCGGGTTACGAAGTGCTGACAACCCGTGAGCCGGGAGGTACTCCGGTTGCCGAAGACATCCGTAGCCTGCTGAAGGACCGCGGCGACGAGCCGATTCCGGAAATAGCCGAGTTATTGTTGATGTTCGCAGCACGTTCGTTGAACGTGAACAACGTGATTATGCCGGCGATCGAGGCGGGGAAATGGGTGGTCTGCGATCGTTTCACCGACTCCAGCCGCGCCTACCAGGGGGCGGGACGGGGCCTGCCGATGAGCACGATTGAGCAGCTTGCTGACTGGGTGCACGGGGATACCTGGCCGGACCTGACGATACTTCTGGATGCGCCGGTGGAAGTTGGCATGGCGCGGGCGGACAATCGCGGCGTACCCGATCGGATTGAGCGCGAGGCACACGATTTTTTTGCGCGCGTCCGCGACTGCTATCTGACCCTGGCTGCGGCCGAACCGGAACGCTTCGTTGTTATCGATACCACTCGAAGTCTCGCGGCCGTGCAGGCCGACGTGGCGCAATTCGCACAGAGAATTACTAATGACATTTCACTTCAGAAATAATCCCTAATTAGCTGTTTTATGGATATTTATTGGCATAGAGATATGGCGGCACTCTGGGCGGACTACAGTCGGCGTGATCGAGTGCCGCACGCGATAGTACTAACGGGTCCGGCCGGCGTCGGTAAGCGCGCTGCGGCCGCATGGATGGCCACCCAGCAGCTTCGGCCTGCGGCGGCAGCTCCCTTGCCGCAGTACCCGTCGCCGGTGCTTGAGCATCCGGATATGCGCTGGATTGCAACCGCCGAGGATAAGCGCTCCATTGGTATTGAGCAGATTCGGACCCTGGTAGCTGAACTCTCGCTAACCAGCTACGAGGGGCGCGGAAAGGTCGCGGTGATCGAGCCCGCCAACGATATGACCAACAATGCGGCGAACAGTCTGCTCAAGACCCTGGAGGAGCCGCCGGGTGATGCCCTGCTGATTCTTGTCGTCGATCGGGTCGGCAAGCTTCCAGCGACTATATTCAGCCGCTGCCAGCGAATGGATATTGCGGTCCCGACCGAGAGTGCCGCTTTGGAATGGTTGAACAGGCTACAGCCGGGCGCGGCCTGGCTCGACGCTCTGAGAATGTCGGGCGGCGCACCGCTCGCGGCTATCGATGCGCTCGAGAACCTTGAAACCAGTGCCTCAATGGCGCGGGATCTTGAACTCCTCGGCAAGGGCAGAGGATCAGCCGTGGAGACTGCGGCGCGTTGGGCCAAGCTGGACCCGGGTTTCGTACTCAACTGGCTATCGCAGCAGATAAAGCTCGCCGTACTGGCAACTTCCGCAGGGCGTGAAGTTGCGGACGGCCTCGCAATTGACGATTCTGTGCTGCGCCGCATGGACAGGCGAAATTTGTTCTGCTATTTAGACATAATAAACCGACTGCGGGGGCAACCCGGCGGATCGTATAACGTTCAACTCACCCTTGAAGGATTGTTGATCGACTGGGCGACTGGGCTTCGTGATTGCGGGCTGGCGCCACCAAGCGACGGTATGCAGCTGATGCTGGCCCGCCGCCAGACTTAAACGAGATACGAGCACCATGAGCAAACCCGGACTGCTGACATTAACCATCAAGGACAAGAGCGCGCTGTATCTTGCCTATATGCCCTATGTCATCAACGGCGGTCTGTTCATTCCCACCAACAGCTCCTACCGCCTGGGCGACGAAGTCTTTATGCTACTGAATCTGATGGGCGAAGAAGAAAAAATACCGGTCGCCGGTACCGTGATCTGGATGACGCCAAAAGGCGCGCAGGGTAAGCGCACGGCGGGTATCGGTGTGCAGTTTTCGGATCAGGACCAGGGCAACACCCAGAAGAAGATCGAAAACTACCTGGCCGGTGCCCTCGGCGGCGATAAACCGACCCATACCATGTAAAAACAAGCAAAAGGGATCAGGACCCTTTTTCTTTGTTTCAGGCCTGTTCGCGGTTAATACCACCTTTCAGCACGTAGGCCTGGTAGCCTCTCTCGCTTAATATATAGGCGCCGGCTGAACTGCGGCGACCGGTATCACAGCAAACGATGTACTTTTTGCTCTGATCCAGTGTGCTGATTTTCAGGCGAATAAAGTACAGCGGAATGTTGAGGGCGCCGTCCAGGTGCTGATTCTCAAACTCGCTTGGAAGTCTTACGTCGAGCCACTGGCCGCCGCCACGTATGATTTCCTCGGCCTCGGACTTCGTCAGCCAATCGAGCATCGGTTCGTTCAAGAGTTTCTTGAAGTCATCTTTACCGAGACGCATTACCGCGCCATCGCTCTGCATGGTTACCGTTGCATTGCGTTTCGCATCAGATATTAGCGCTTCTTCCCCGAACGTATCGCCAACCTGCAGTTCGGCGAGTTTGATACCTTCCTTACTCAATGGTGTCTCACGCGTGACCAACGCGGAACCGCGAATCAGCACATAGAAGTAATCACCCTCGGCACCCTGTTTCAGAATCACGTCGCCAGACCGGTAGTTGATCTGCTGCATACGCATGAAGATTGCCTGGATATTCGCCGGCGGAATCTTGTGGAACGCCTTCGTTTGCAGCAGCATCGTCATCCAGTCTTCGTTACTCTGGTCTGACTTGCCGGCGAGTTCCGAAACTTCGTAGGTACCGGTCTGATCCCATGTCAGCATGACATCAAGCAGGTCGCTGTCGATTGAGATGAACTGCACTCGATCCCTGGCACGTGCCGAAACGCGTCGCGGATAAACGGGGGCCACAGGATTGCGGGCAAACTCACTGCCGCCTTCGACGTTGCCGACGACTTTGCCTTGGTCGACAAGCTCGAGAATGCCGGATATGACGTACAGAGTGCGTTTCTCTGTATCACCTTCCTTAAACAGCAGCTGCCCAGGTGACATTTCACGGATCTGCACCTTACGCGCGAGTGCAGCTAGATTATCCCGCTTCAGGCCATCCAGGGGAGAGAATCCTCTGAGCAGCTCCGTACTTACCTGCTCACTTGCCATTTCTTGTCCTGTGCATATTCGAGTTTCGCTCTTGAAGCCACATAGCTCCTCTGGTGGCGTATTCTACCGTTAATTCAATAACTTCGGGAACTGCTCATTGCACGCAGCGTGAAGCGGCGCACAGTTTGTCTGGCGGCTGCAGGCTGTATGTGACGCCGGTCACAGGCGCGACCACCCACTATGTGGCTCAAATCGGTCGCCGTGAGCCTTCGCCAATTCGTTCAGGCGCATAACGGCGACGGTTGTTCCGCGCGCTTTGGCATAGTTCAGGGGACCGCCGAGAAACGGCGCAAAACCGGTACCGAAGATAACGCCCGCGTCCAGCAGGTCCGCATCGTCGACGACGCCCTCTTGCAAACAGGCCACAGCCTCGTTGACCATGGAAAGAATCAGGCGATCCTGAAGATCGTCCGGCAGGGTGGTGTTCTGTAGCGCGGGTTTAATGGCTTTGCCGTCTTCCCATCGATAAAAGCCCTGTCCGGATTTCCGCCCCAGCAAGCCCTCGTCGACCATTTTCTGCAGCGATTCCGATACCGGCCGGTTTAATGCTGCGCCAAGTACTTTCGAGACGTGCAGGGCGACATCCAGCCCGACACTATCGGCCAGTTCCACCGGGCCCATGGGCATGCCGAAAGCCACTGCGGCCGCATCGATCGATGCCAGCTCAACACCTTCCCGCGCGAGGTGCATCGCTTCACCCATATATGGCGCAAGAATACGGTTGACGACGAACCCCGGCGAACTCGCGCACTCCAGCGGCAATTTTCCAATGCCCTTGGTAAACGCAAACCCGATATCCAGGGCATCCTGTTCGGTATCCTCGCAGCGAATTACTTCGACCAAGGGCAGCATCGCAACCGGGTTGAAGAAATGCAGCCCGATAAAACGCCGTGGTTCGCGAAGGACAGTCCGCAGCTCTTCCAGTCGAATACTTGAGGTGTTGGTTGCGAGCAATGCGCCTGGTTTCATTTTTGCCTGCAGAGATTCGTAGAGTGACTGCTTAGCCTCCAGGTTTTCGTAAATCGCTTCGATAACGAGGTCGGCATCAGCGACGCCAGCGCCGCTCACATCCGCGCGCAGGCGCTGCGTGGCAGCGGCACGTTTTTCTTCGTTGCGCACCCGTTTTGCGAACAGTTTCGCCGCTCGCGCAAGCGCCGGGTCTATGTATTTTTGTTCGCGATCCTGCAGCGTAACCGTGTGGCCGCGCAGCGCACACCAGGCAGCGATGTCACCGCCCATTACGCCGGCGCCGACAACGTGTACATGTTTGATGGTCGTTTCCGTTTTATTGCCCTGGCCCTTGAGCTTGCTCTGCAGGAAAAATACGCGGACAAGGTTTCTCGATGTGTCGGTACACATCAGTTTCGCAAAACTCTTCGCTTCTGCCTCGTAGCCGGTGTCGACCGAGGCGCCGTCCGCTGTCCAGAGATCGATCATCGCGTACGGTGCAGGATAGTGCTCTCTGCGCGCTTTTTTCTGTACCTGCTTGAGCAGCATATTGCGAACCAGCGGGCGAGCGGGAGCAACGTTCAGCAGGCGATCCAGCAACGGCGCCCGGTGCTTCGCGGGCGCTGCCCGGATCATGGAACCGGCGTCTTCGCGCCAGCGATCATCCGCCGTAATATTGTCGACCAGCCCTATCGCCTTCGCTTTCGCCGCTGCTATCGGGTTGCCTGTCAGCATCAGCTGCATACCCGCGCGGACACCGCAAATCCGTACTGCCCGAACGGTTCCACCAAATCCGGGGTGCAGACCGAGTTTCACCTCCGGCAGGCCGAGAATCTTGTCATCGCCCGGGTAGACAAGGCGATAGTCGCAGGCCATGGCCAGTTCCAGTCCGCCACCCATGCAAACACCGTTGATGACGGCAATCGTCGGACAAGCGAGGTCCTCGACCTTGTCCATCAATTGCTGGCCGAGCCGAACCAGTTCGTAAGCCCGTTCCGGCGTATCGATAGCCGTGAATTCCTTGATATCCGCACCCATAATAAAACTGCGTTTCTTCCCGGAGTAGAGCACGAGGCCAGCTGGCGGGTTTTCCGTTAACGGATCGAGGATATCGTTGAGTTCGCTGAGAACGGTGGATGACAAGACGTTCGCCTTGGCATCGAGTGTATCGAGGCACAGCCAGACAACGCCGCCGTCATCGGTTTCTGTCTTCCAGTATTGAGTAGTCATCGCAGTTCAAAATCACAAATAATGGGTAAATGGTCGGATAGCCGCACGTCGGGTACTTCAAAACCGGTGACATCGATACCGTCCTGGTAGAGCACAAAATCCAGCTCTTTACGCGGGGATCGGCTCGGGTAGGTCGGCACGCTTTCTGTATTTGCCGACGTCAATCCTGCTGCTTTCATAAACAGGTAGATCTCGTTTTCACCCCAGAAGGTATTAAAATCGCCGGCTACGACGACGGGTTTTTCCGTGTTCTGAATCAGGTCATACAGGTGCCGCAGCTGCAGATGGCGATGCCGATACTTCAGCGATAAGTGGACCAGAAAAATTGCGTAGCTTTCCAACTCCAGTTCGATGATCAGGCGCTTGACCCCGGTATCGAAATAGTGAAATTTCTCGCCATGAACGCGGCGAGCCGCCATGAATGCGTTGCCCTGTTTGCGAACGATAGGGAGCATCTGGTTAATGGAATTCTCGCCATACTTGGTTTCGTAGGAGGTATTCATGCCGAGGTCGGCGGCGATTTTCTCCGCCTGATTGATCTTGCGGCTGCGAATGGAGCCCGTATCGATTTCGATGAGCCCGACGATATCGGGATCGACCGATTTGATGAATTTGGTGATATCCGGAAGTACCGACTGATTGCCGAGCACGTAACCGGCACCCGGTAGCGGCATGTGCATACTGGCGCCGCCGCCGACGGCGTATCGAATGTTGTATTGGAGGAGTCGCATGCGCTGCCTACGATACCGAATCGGCCGATGCAGTGCCACGCGCTAAAGGGCGTTTTATTCGCTAAACTAGGGCGGTATGGCCGATACAGGAGCAATAGGTGTCTGAAAGCAACCCGATTACCGTTTTCGCAACTCACGCGTTCGAGGAAAGTGACGACTACCTGCGCGTCTTCGAGTTTCTCGAGAGCGTCGATAGTTTTTACTACATCAATGTCAGCAAACCGGAAAACGTTCCGGAGTCCGGTGGGCTACAGGCCATCAAGGACGAGCTGATCGAGCAAATCAAGGCGTCCGAAGCCGTGATCGTGCTGTCGAGCACCTACGAGGATCGGCCGGACATCGTTAAATTCATCATGGACGTGGCTACGGCCAACGAAAAGGGCATGATCGCGGTGCGCCCGTTCGGTGGTCTTCTCGAGACGCCGGGCGAGCTTCTGGAGCGCTGCCAGGAACATATTGAATGGAATAACCGGGAAATCGCGGACGCACTCCGCCGCCAGGCGCGCGGTGAAGATACTTCGAGATGGGAGGTATTGGACTTCCCCGGCTTCGACGCGGACGGGCCAACCGATTAGACCAGTCGTCATCGCGCACCGGGGAGCGTCGGGCTATCTACCCGAACACACTTTCCCGGCCAAGGCTCTCGCCTACACGATGGGAGCGGATTATCTCGAACAGGACGTGGTAGCAACCAGGGACGATGAACTGGTGGTTCTGCACGATATTCATCTGGATCGTATTTCCGACGTCGCCACGACGTTTCCGGGCCGACAACGCGAGGACGGTCGTTACTACGTGCGTGACTTCACGCTGGATGAGATCAGGACGCTGTTCGTCCACGAGAGACGTAACGCGGACGGAACGCAGGTCTACCCGGATCGTCATCAACACGCTGACGAGACGTTTCGTATACACAGCTTTGCGGAGGAACTGGAGTTCATCGCCGAACTGCAGACGAGAGTCGGGCGCCCGGTCGGTATTTATCCGGAGATCAAACGCCCGGCCTGGCACCTCGACGAAGGCTTCGATATTACGCCGGCCTTTCTGGAACTGCTGCGACGGTTCGGTTACGACTCTCACAGCGATCCTGTTTATGTACAGTGTTTCGATCACCGGGAACTGGTCAGGATACGCGAAGTGCATGACTGTCGCCTGAAGCTCATTCAGCTAATCGGGGACAACGAATGGCGGGAATCGGCCACCGACTATGACGGGTTTCGCGATGCTGACGCTCTCAAAGATCTGGCTGAGCTTGTCGACGGCGTCGGCCCCTGGATTAATCAGTTATACCGGCTGGATTCCGCCGGGGCGGTTCGAGACTCCGGTTTCGTCTCGCTGGCGCATGACGCCGGACTGGCGGTGCACCCGTATACCTTCCGCCGGGACGATCTGCCGCCGGGGTTCGGATCTTTCGGGGAACTATTGCGCTTCACGATCGACGAATTGTGTGTAGATGGGCTTTTTACCGACTTTCCGGACCTGGTGGTGGAAACATGCGACGACTGCTGATTATTCTCGTGCTGCTCATGACTGCGGTAGCGGGGCAGGCCGAAGGTATTTCGGACTTTGAACAGCATCGCGGAAAAGTTATTTTGGTCGACTTCTGGGCCTCATGGTGCGTACCCTGCCGGCGTTCGTTTCCGTGGATGAATCAGATGCAGGCGAAGTATGGCAAACACGGCCTGGTCATCGTCGCCGTCAATCTCGACCAGGATCAGGAGGACGCGGCGGCATTCCTGAAGCGCTATCCTGCGGACTTCGGAATTCACTACGATCCGGAGGCGATTCTCGCCAAAAAGTACGGTGTCGAAGTGATGCCTAGCTCCGTACTTTTCGGTCGAAACGGAGAAATCGCCGCCAGTCATCAGGGCTTCAAGCTGCGCCGGGCAGAAGAATACGAGGGTTCGATTCGGGACGCGCTCGGTCTGGGCAGCGAAACGTGAAAATCCTGCTGACGGCCGCGCTATTTGTCTTTTGCAGCGGCTGCTCCTCGCTGGGCGTGGAACCCTGGGAACGCGACGTCCTCGCCAGGGAAGACATGCAGTTGACCAGCGATGCCGCCGAGGCGGCGACGGACGACCACATTTATTTCAGCAAGGAAGCCTCGAGCGGCGGGCGCGGATTCGGTGGTGGTGGTTGTGGCTGCAATTAGGGGTGGATTAAATAAGTGTTAACAGGCTCCAGGCAAACATCGATATCGACGGCACTTGCGACCGCGACTTGCACCTTGCTCGGGTCCGCTGCACCGTCAGTCGTCATTGCAGAGGAAGAGCCAAAGTGGGACTTCAATACGTCCCTCCTCTACTACGGCGAAGACAAGAGTCGGGTCCGGGACCTTAGTTTAAAGGCCATTGTCCGGCGCCTGTTTACCGACGACCGGGTGTTTTCGTTTGGCTTGACTCTGGATTCCTTAACAGGCGCAACGCCGAGCGGCGCGATCCGCCAGGACGTTGCACAAACCTTCACGCGGCCATCGGGAAATGCGGAATACACGGTGCCGGCAGGGAGCCTGCCGCTGGATGATACTTTTCTGGACACGCGCCTGGCGATAACCGCTGCCTGGCAACAGCCTTACGGGGAAAGCAGCCAATTCAGCGTTGGTTTTAGCGGTTCGAAGGAGTACGACTACCTGCACCTCGGCCTGAACGGCAGCTTCGCAAAGGACTTTAACAAGCGAAATACGACGCTCTCGACCGGCATTTCCATTGCGCGCGACGAATTCGATCCGGTCGGCGGCGCGCCGCTGCCGTTCACGGCCATGCTCGCCGTCGGCGATACCAGCAACCGAGGCGGGAGCGATGATAAAGATGTCCTGGATATCGTTGCGGGCGTATCGCAGGTCATTTCGCGAAACCTCGTTGTTCAGGCGAACTATTCCTACTCCAGTGAAAAAGGGTACCTAAACAACCCCTACAAATTCCTGAGCGTTGTCGATGGCATTAGCGGTGACACGATTATCGGCACCGCTGGAACATCGCATGTTCTGCGCTTCGAAAACCGCCCCGACGAGCGCACCAAACACAGTCTGTACACGCAAGCGAAGTACAACCGGGGTGGCAAGGTACTGGATGTATCCTACCGTTACATGAGCGATGACTGGGACATCGATTCGCATACGGTCGAGCTGCGATACCGGGTGCCATTTGGACAGGACAAGTACTACGAACCACATCTGCGATGGTATACGCAGAACGAGGCTGAATTTTATAGCCTCAGCCTGCTCGAGGGCGCGGCGCTGCCGCTATATGCCTCGAATGACTATCGCCTCGGCGACTTCGACGCGCTGACCGCCGGTTTGAAGTTTGGCTGGACAACGCGAAATAACAGCGCGATGAGTATCCGGGTCGAGTGGTACCGACAAGTCGGTTCGATACCGGGTGAGCAGATTATCGGTAACCAGGCCGAACGCGACAATTACCCGGACCTGAACGCCCTTATCGTGCAACTTAGCTACCGGTTCAAGAAATAGAACGCCAGGTCCGCATTGCTGGGTCGTCGCAGGGCTATAGCGGCCGCTTCCAGGCTATGGGTAGTCCGTGCGAAGTGCTGTCGGAAGCAAAGACGGAGGCCGCCGCCGACGAAATTACGTCCGTCGCCGCCAGTGAGGCCTGGCGTATCGAGGACAAGTTCAGCCGTTATCGTGCTGACAACGTGGTCGACCGGATCAACAGCGCAGAAGGCGCTTGCGTCGAAGTCGACGAGGAAACGGCCCGGCTGCTCGACTTTGCCGTACGCCTGCATTCGCTTAGCAACGGAATGTTCGATATCACTTCGGGTATTCTGCGGCGGGTATGGACCTTCGATGGTGGCAGCCTGGTGCCATCGGAAGAGGAGGTCAGGCAGGTGCTTGGAGGCGTGGGCTGGCACAAAGCACGATGGGACCGACCGGTCCTGCAGCTGCAGGCCGGTGTTGAGATCGACTTCGGGGGTATTGGCAAGGAGTACGCCGTAGACCGCGCCGTTATGCAACTCAGGGAGATGACGGATACACCGTGTCTGGTTAATTTCGGCGGTGATCTCGCGGTAACCGGACCGCCCCGACATCGGCCGGCCTGGTCTATCGGCATCGACGGTAGCGGCCTTGGGAATGCGGATAACGTAATCAAATTGAGCGACGGTGCCTTGGCGACCAGTGGGGATTCGAGGCGCTTCATTGAAAAAGACGGGATTCGCTACAGTCATGTCTTGGATCCACATACAGGCTGGCCGGTAAGGGACGCCGCAGCTTCAATAACCGTTGCAGCGGACACCTGCACGCAGGCCGGTATGTTGAGCACGCTGGCGATGCTCAGAGGTGGTGGCGCGGAGGCATTTCTGTCGGAGCAAAATGAACAATACTGGTGTCGTCGCTGACCCTAAACAAGAAAAAAGATTAAGTAACATCTCTTATATATTGTTTTATAACAAGTTTATTTATCATTGCGCTCTCTTTCAGTGGCTTCGCCGTTGCGGCGGCACGATTCAGGCCATGCTAGGATTGAGAACCCTGTCCTTTATCTGACATCGAAAGCAATTAATCATAATGTGATGTTTGCAGAACTCCCCAATGAGCTGATTTTCGCTGCGGCCAGTGCCTTTTTACTTGGCTGGATTCTGGCGGCTATCAGCAGCAGTCTGGGCACAAAGTATCGGGCAAAAAAGCGGGATCCGCGCGATGACCGTATCCGGGAACTGGAAGCCGAACTGAGAATTGCGCGAAGCGAGAATGACAGCGCTCGCGTGAACCTCGAAAAAACGGCGGAAGAACTCAAGGAAACGAGCGTTGGGATAGAGCGACGTGATAACGTCATCTCTCAACAGCAGGCGAAGTATGAGCGTGTATCGAGTGACCTGAAGGAGTCGGTGCTGAAAACACGCGAACTCCGTGCAGAACTTACGGAGCGCGCCACGGAAAATGTCCATGCGGAAGCCAAGATTCGCGAGGTCGAAACCGAGTTGTCCGTCGCACAGGCATCGACAGACATGATCGCCACCGGAGTTCTCGATTACTCATTTAACCCAGACACGCACGACCCGGACGACGCCGCCAATCATGACGAGCCGGGGAAAACGCCGGACAAAGTCAGCGAGGCGTCCAGCTAAGCTCTGCCTGCTTGTCGGTATCATCGTTTTCTGTGCCGCGTGTTCCGCGAAGTCTGTACCGCTGCGGCTGTCGTTCGTGAGCACCTGGGATGGGCAGATGCTTGCTTGCACGGACGGTGAAGTTGCACTAACAGACCTCCGCTTCTTCGTCTCAGACCTTGTCGTACGTGATGCTGCCGGCCGCGAGCACGCCGTTGTCTTTGAAGAAGACGATCGCTGGCAGCACAGCGATGTGGCGCTCATCGATCTGGAGAATGGAGAGGGAAGTTGCAGTAACGGCACACCGGGCACCAATGCAACGATAGATGGTAGTACGAAAGCGGCAGACATCGTCGCCATCCGCTTTACCGTTGGTGTGCCATTCGCGGTGAATCATGCCAATCCCTTACTCGCAGAAGCCCCGCTTGATAACGCGGCGATGCACTGGCACTGGCGCTCCGGATACAAGTTCCTGCGGGCTGGCGTGGAAGCCCACCCGGACGGTTTCTGGATTCACCTTGGAAGCACCGGCTGCAAAGGTACGGTCGGCAATATCACGTCCTGCGTTGAACCGAATCGGGTAACCGTTCAGATCGAAGATTTCTCGCCGGCGACGGACCAGGTCGCCGTCAGCCTCGATGCCTTGTTTTCGGGCGTCGATCTGACCGACGGTGTTCGCAGCGATTGCTCATCCAGCCCTGCAGAATCGGCGTGTCATGCCCCGTTTGAGGTCTTATTTAACGATCCGGAACAGGTTTTTCGGGTGTTTCGTTGACATCGAAACTCGGGTTCGCAGCGCTCCTTGTCCTGCTGTTCACGGTCGCAAGCGTCTATCTGCTGCAGCCGAAGAGCTATGACTGGCAGCTCCCGGAAGGATACCCGTTGCCTGTCGTACCGGACGATAACCCGATGACAACGGCCAAGGTGGAGCTCGGCCGATGGCTGTTTTACGACATGCGCTTATCGGGTAACGGTACTATGTCCTGTGGCACATGCCATATCCAGTCGCTGGCGTTTACCGATGGCAAGCAGCGCTCGACCGGGTCTACCGGCGATTTGCATCCGCGCAGTTCGATGATGCTGATCAACGCCGCCTACGCAAGTCGACTCACCTGGGCCAACCCACTGTTGGCCCGGCTTGAGGACCAGGCCTTGACACCGCTGTTGGGTGACAATCCTGTTGAGATGGGAATGGGTGGCCGCGAAGCTGAAATCGGCAAGCTGCTGGAGTCGGAAGAACGCTATCGGCAACTCGTGCAGGCGGCGTTTCCCGGCGACGAAAATCCCTATTCGGTGCTAAACGCCGTAAGAGCTATCGCAGCATTTGTAAGGTCGATTGTCAGTTACGACGCTAGTTATGACAGGTATTTGTCCGGTGACGCCGAAGCGCTGTCGCCGGCAGCCGAACGCGGCATGGATTTGTTCTTTTCCGAACGCATCGAGTGCTTTCATTGTCATGGCGGGTTCAACTTCACCGACAGCACGACACATGCAACGGCGAATGTCGACAGTGTCGGTTTCCACAACAACGGGCTGTATAACCTGGACGAGTCGGGCGCTTATCCGGCCGCAAACACGGGCCTGTTCGATATGACCGGTAATACCAGGGATATGGGCCGTTTCAAGGCGCCATCGCTTCGCAACATCGCGCTGACCGCGCCCTATATGCATGACGGCAGCGTCGCAACGCTCGACGGTGTTCTGGACCATTATCAACGCGGCGGTCGCCTGATAACGGAGGGTGCGCTACAGGGCGATGGCCGGCTGAGTCCCTTCAAGTCGGAGTTCGTCGCCGGTTTCGAACTCAGCGAAGCGGAGCGCGAGGACCTGCTGGAGTTTTTGTTGTCGCTGACTGATGAGACGGCGGTCACGAATGATCGCTGGTCGAATCCCTTTGAGGAGTAGTCGCCTGCACGGTAACCACCATATGCGATTTCCCCCAGGCGAAAAACAGCAGCAAGAACCAGACCTGCATAAGCAGCGCCGCAATCCACTCGAAACTGTTCTCAATGTTATCGGTATCCACCAGGATTACTTTTAGTACCAGGTTACCTATTCCGATAAGCAATGGTGCGGTAGCGACTGCAAGCATCCCCCTTCGCAGCCCGAATGAGGGCAGCGCAGACGTCAGGGTGATTTGAGCAAGCACGGTGCCAAGGAAGTAAAAATAGACGCCGAAGCGCCGCATGAACTCATAGAACGCCTGCGTGGTTCCAAGGAAAGTCACATAAACGACCAGGGCAATCGCAGCAATCAGGCCAAACAGGAAAACGGCATTGGCACCGCGCCGCGCCGGCCGGAGTTCCTGCAACCACAACCGGGCAAACCACCACAGAATCGCCAGCAGAGCAGCGTGAGGCAGCAGCACGGCGCGAAAGACCATACTTCCGGGCATATAGCGGCCGGTAGCACTTATTGACGTGCAGCCGTCAAGAAACGGCATACAGGAGGGCAGTACTCCGGCGTGAATATTGAGCCAATAGGCCGCCGCGACACCGCAAGGCGGAGCAATTGCAACGATTAGAGGAAGCAAGCGAATCATCATGAGTACGGCGTAAGCGGTAAGTTTCTGCTATACGTTAGTTTCCACGATCAGAGGGGATAGATATGACCATTATTACATTGTGGCAACCGATCCTGGTATCGGCTGTGTTTGCGTTCATCGCGGGTGCCGTTATCTGGATGATCATGCCTTGGCACAAGAGCGACTGGAGCAAGACCTCGGATGAGGAGGGCGTACGAGCTGCGCTCAAAGACCTGGCTCCCGGCCAGTACAACACGCCGCACTGCCCGGATCCGGCGGACTTCAAGAATCCCGATATGCAGCAGAAGTTCAAGGACGGACCGGTCGCCTTCATCACGATTCTTCCGTCCGGGTTGCCAACGATGGGTACGAAGTTGGGGCTCATGTTTGCTTACAATATCCTCGTGGCCGTTGTCTGCGCGTACTTTGTCAGTCGAACCGTGAGCGTCGGTGCCGACTACCTGGCAGTTTTCCGCGTTAGCGGTGCCGTCGCATTCGCCGCCTACGGGATGGCTTACATCCAGGAAAGCATCTGGTTTGGACGTCCGTGGTCGGCAACAGCAAAGACCTTTCTCGACGCTCTGATTTATGCCTCCCTGACCGGTGGCGTATTCGGCTGGCTGGTCTGACAGGCTGCCACAAGCTCGACACATTTCCTCCCCTGTATTGCCAGATACCACGCTTATAAAGTGGATAACGGCAATTGCAGGGGAAGGAAATGGGCAACGCACATCGATCATGGCAGGACTGGGCGAGGTTTTTCGTTTGTCGAAGTCATCGACCACTGCCGGCATTGGAGCAGGACCGGGATTATTCGACGCTACCTGATTCGCTGGCCCGTTCTCTCGCAATTTTTCAGCTCGGCGAATCCGGCGGTGGCACGATTATCCGGCAGGCGCTGCACAACAAGCTGCAGGGGACAAACGAGTATTACGCAGCGGCGCTGGCGCTGTTCGTCGAGGAGGAACACCGCCACGCTAATATTCTGGCGATGTGCGTGCGCTTGCTTGGCGGAACGCTGATACGCAGCAACTGGACGGCGCGACTGTTTGTCTTCGCGCGACGCCTAATCGGACTGCGACTCAAGGTCGTTGTACTACTCGCCGCAGAAGTCGTCGGTCTTTGTTATTACCATCTACTGGCGATACATCTGCCGCCGTCAAGACTAAGAAGCCAGTTGCTTGAAATCGTCGAAGACGAACGCTCTCACCTGTACTTCCATTGTGATTTTTTACGTTCGCAGACATCGACGCGATGGCGGAAAAAGGTGTTTGTAGTCGTTTGGAGGACAGTGATGTTCTGCGCCGCCGTTGTGGTCGCGGTGGATCATCGCAAAGCACTCAGAGATCTGAACATTGGACTCTCACGGGTTCTCACCAGGTGGCGCTCCTACAGCGGTCTGGCGGAGGCCCTTGTTGTATCGGAATCGGACTCAAGTCGCGTTAGAGCGACTGTCAGCAGCCTGGACGGCATGGAATCCTGTATTTAGCGTTGCATTTCATCGGCCAGCCGTGTGTAATTTGCGCACACTCCTTACATAAGCAACAGGGAATAATAATGGCCGGAAAATTTGAGTGCTACAAAGACAAAGCAGGCGAATTTCGCTTTCGATTAAAAGCAGGTAATGGAGAGACGATTCTTTCCAGTGAGGGATACAAAGCGAAGGGTTCGTGCACAAACGGCATTGAGTCCGTACAGAAAAACTGCTCAAACCCGGATTGTTTCGAGAAGACCACAACCAGCGGCGGTCAATTTCGATTCAACCTTAAATCAACCAATGGGCAGGTTATCGGGACCAGTCAGAACTATAAATCGGAGTCTGGGCGGGATAATGGCATCGAAAGTGTCAAGCGCTCGGCACCTGACGCATCAATCGACGACCAGACCTAGTCGATGACACGCAAAGCCCATGCATCTTTAAAAACGATGCATGGGCTTTCTTCATGAAACGGACCCTCATTTCCTGGGGCATCTTCGCGACCTTCTTCATTTGCGCGGTAACCTTCAATTGGCACCCGGACCTGTTTCGGTTCAGCATGCCGGCCGCGCCATTCAAAGCTCTTATCTGGGTTGCGTTTCTGAGCTTTCTCGCTTACTCGGTTTACTGCAGCCGGCGCGAGAATATCTTTCGCAGTATCGCCAGCATCGGAGAGTTGCATTGGGGCCGGCAGATCGGCATCGATCTGTACATCGGCCTTTCGATTTTCCTGTCTTTTGTCTATGTACATGAAGGATCGCTGCTCGCCGTCGCGCTCTGGCTGGTCCCGGTAGTTCTTTTTGCGAATCTGGCGGTGCTGTTGTATTTGGCGATTCACTTCGAGTCGATACTGGCCCTGATTCAGCGCTCTACATCGTAAGCTCGAATTCGTAACGACCAAAGGAGACACCGTTGATCAGTAGCTCCAGTGCGTGCGTACCGGGGTAATAGACTCTGGTTGTGATTTTTCGCATGGCGTGTTTGCGCAGGGCAGTGTGTGTTGCGTCCTTTTCGAGCGTAATGGTCTTCCACTTGAATACCTTCGGCGTGGTGTTGCCGTTGGCTTTCTTATGATGGATGACGTAGTCGAGGACCAGCGCTTGCGAGCGCTTTGCTGTGGAGACCAGAGAGACTTCGAACAATAACGCTTCACCGAATTCTACCTGCGGCGTTCGCAAGGTCAGATTCTTCACTTCCAGCTTCGGTGATCCGTATCCGAGTGCTGCCAGCGTCTTTTTGTGGCCTTGCTTGATAAGCGTGCGGCAGGCGTGGCGAACGAGTTTCCGGCGATTTTCGCTGGCACCTCGCAGCCAGCGCTCGGCAATGTCGGCGACCTTGTCCGGATGATCTTTGGCAATATCGTTGAGATTGTTGGCAACGGAACGCCGGACGTACTCCGACTCATCGTCTTTGAGCAACTCGAGCAGCGGAATGACCGGCGCTGGATCTGTCACGAAGGCGGGTAATTGCATGGCCCACGGGAGGCGTGGGCGTGTTCCCTCCGATACCAGCCGTCGAACATGGTGGTCGCTGTCGCGGGTCCATGCGCTCATTGTGGAGAGGGCACGCTCGCTGTCCTCCAGGATCAGGAAACGAATGCCGAATTCTGAACTGAATCGTTTAGTCATCTCCTTGAGTAATTCCATCGAGAGCTCGAAGTGCCGAAGGCCGGCAGTACCGACATAGTGAGTCATAGGCATGATGGCCCAAGCGCCAATCTCGTGAGTACCAGGGTCTTTATCGGGGGCGAGACTTTGCCGCAGAACTGCTGCCGCTCGTTTGAAATCCCTGGGCAAGAACCCGGTAAGCGCGCTGACTATCTGATCCGAGCGCTGTTTTAGTTCCAGTGCTTCCAGATTGTCAGCGGCTGTCGATACGAAACCCGCCTTATCGAAAGCCGGCCACGCCCGCACGAAGCGGTCGCCCATTCCCGCGATAAGCTCTCTGTTGAACTGGTTTTTGAACGGTTCTGGCAAACAGGGTGCTCCGCCTGAGTTTCGAAGCCACATTCTGCATGACTCTCCTGACAGCATACTGTCAGGAGCCTGTAGCGAGTCAATGTGGAAAACCGCAGTTAACCTGATGGCAGGCGCTGGCGTAGTATGTCATCACTTGCCTGAACCGGAGGTTTCGAATGTCATTGCAGCGATCGCTACTCAGCTTTGGCGGCTTGCTCGTGGTTTTACTATGTGGACTGACGGCGTCGATGCAGCCCTCGCTTGCTGGCGGCGACGAAGACCCGCTACTGCAGAAGAGTCGTGTGCTTACGGAAGCGTTCGCCGGTCGGTTGCAATTGGCGCTGCAATCGGCCCTCCGCGAAGGCGGGCCCGTGGCGGCGGTGGCCGTCTGTAAAGATATTGCGCCTCAGATAGCATCCGAACTATCGCGCCACAGCGGCGCCAGAGTCAGGCGCATAAGTGTTCGCTATCGCAATCCGGGCAACGCACCGGAGCCCTGGGAGAAAACAGTCCTGGAAGCGTTCGAGCGAAATTCGAGCGACGCCGGCGACGAGCAGGCACCGGAATTTTTCGCCGGCGGCGACGCAGAAACGTCGGCGCGCTACCTGAAAGGCATCCGCACCGGCAGCGTCTGCCTGGTATGCCACGGAACATCGATAACGGAAGACGTCGAGGCGATTCTGCAGGCGGAGTATCCGTTCGATCGCGCGCGAGATTACGAGCTGAACGATCTGCGGGGTGCCTTTAGCGTGACCTGGCCTGACCAGGGCGATGCTCCGCCGGCCAAGAGCGCGGCGCACTGATCAGCCCCGGAATCCACCACGAGTTTTCGCGCCAAGCCCCGCACGTGAGCAATCGTGTGCGGAAAATAGCCCACTTAAAGATAACTCTCGAAGAGCTGTGACGCATTTGTTCCTTTTATTTCAAAGATCTAGATACTATTTGACGACTGTCACAAAACTAGCATCGAGCTTAATTTTCTCGATTGTTTAGCCGATGACGTCTGTGTTCGGTAAACAAACCTTACGTAGATAGAACTAATCGGAGCTAACAAATGAGTGGTGCTGAATCAACTTGGTCGCTAGGCGGATTGTCGATCTTGCTATTGACCGCAGGTGCCTCGTTCGCGAGCGAATCGCCGCAGAAGGCGGCACCCGGAGGAAGCTATTGGATTGATGCGCGCCTCCGCGGCGAGAACGTCAGTCAGGATAATTCGCTCGACGATGCAACCGCGATCACACTGAGAACTCGAATTGGCTACGAAACGAAAAATATCGCAGGTTTCCAACTGTTAATCGAAGGCGAGAATATCCTCGCGATTCAAGATGACTACTACAGCACAACCAACGACAGATCCCGATATTCCGTAGTTGCCGACCCCGAAGACAGTGAAATCAACCGGGCTTACCTGTCCTATACCGGATTGCCGGCGACGTCTGTCTCAGTCGGCCGACAGAAAATCATACTCGACAATGCCCGCTTCCTGGGCAACGTCGGCTGGCGTCAGAACGAGCAGACCTTCGACAGCTTGATGCTGGTCAATTCTTCCATCCCGAACACCGAGTTGACGCTTGCCTACATCGATAGTGTCCGGCGGATCTTCGGTCCGGACAGCCGCAACGGGAAAACCGATATGAGCTCGCCGATCATTAACGTGAGCTATCGTGGCTTACCGGAAATGGCGGTGACGGCGTATGGCTACTTCCTGGACTTCGACGATGCCCCGAACAACTCGCACAGAACGATCGGCGTAAAAATTACCGGTACACAGACGCTTGATACGATCAAATTCAGCTATGGGTTGGAGTTTGCCGACCAACAGGATTACCGAAGCGGGTCTCAGGCGATCGACGCCGACTATCATCACGTGACGCTCGAAGCAGCGTTTCACGACATCAAAGCTGGAGTGGGTTACGAGCGTCTCGGTGGTGATGGAACTTACGCGTTTCAGACGCCGCTGGCGACCGGCCATGCCTTCAATGGCTGGGCGGACCAGTTTCTGTCGACGCCCGCCGGTGGACTGACAGACACATACCTGAACTTCGGCGGCCAACTCGAAAAAGTAAAACTAAAAGCGGTTTACCACTTTTTCGAATCGGACGTCGGCGGCGAAGACTATGGCAGAGAGATTGATCTTATCGCTACCCGGAAATTCGGCAAGCAATTTCTGGCAGGTGCGAAATACGCCAACTACTCCGCCGATCAACGGGGGGTCGACACCAGCAAATTCTGGTTGTTTGGCCAATTTCGATATTGAACCAACACACCAAATTATCAAGCAATGAATGCGAGTCAGGAGTTTGTCCATGAACACTTTTTCTAACATGCGGTTATCACGAAAGCTGGGGTTCGGTTTTACGTTGATGGCAGTCATTATTACGGGATCTATACTGATCAACACGAGCCAGGTGAGGAGCGCGGCCGAAGTATCGAGTCGCATGATACAAAATCGCGTACCCACAGCGAGGGCAGGCCTGGAAGTACTGAACGGCATCAATCATGCGCTTGCAGCGTTGCGCGGCTGGATGTTACTCGGCAATGAATCATTCAAAGCGGATCGCGCCCAGGCATGGTCGGACGAGATCTGGCCGGCGGTCGAGACGATGCGAGAACTCTCCAAGAGCTGGACGAATCCGGAGAACGTCGAACGACTACATCAGCTCGAGGCGTTGTTGCCGGAATTCGAGCGATTCCAAGAGGAAATCGAAGCCATCGCGCAGACACGAGAGAACGTACCTTCGATCAAGATGTTGTTCGACCAGGCAGCACCGCAAGCAGGCATCATGGTTAGTAGTATTACGACGATGATCGACGCAGAAGCCAGTGCGCCGGGAACACAAGAGCGCAAAGCTCTTCTCGGAATGATGGCCGACGTGCGAGGAACAACCGGCCTGGCGCTCGCCAATATCCGTGCCTTCCTGCTGGCAGGCGACGATACGTTCCGCACCAAATTTGAAGGATTGTGGGCGAAGAACGAACGCCGATTCAGGGATCTGAGCGACAATGCACACCTGTTGACTCGAGAGCAGGCGGCGGCGTTCGATTCGTTTTCAAAAGCGCGTGCGCAGTTTGCTCCCATGCCGCAACAAATGATGGAACTACGCGCGGCTGATGACTGGAACGTCGCCAACCATTGGCTCAGCTCGAAAGCGGCACCTGTCGGTAAACAATTGAGCATTCTTCTGAGCGAGATGTCCGAAGACCAAAAACAATTGCTGGGTGCAGATGCAACGAGTGTCCAGGAAAAGTCCGAGATGTTAGTAGACCTGGGCTGGATCCTGCTGGTCGTTGGTATCGTGTTTGCCGCGCTCTGTGGATTCTTTATCACCCGTTCGGTACTACGCCAACTCGGCGCCGACCCGGCGCGCCTGCAGGAAGTCGTGACGGCGATCGCTAACGACGATCTCGAGATGAACCTCGACACCGGCAAGGCCGCGACTGGCGTGTACGCGGATATGCAAACCATGCAACAGAACCTGAGAAGCAGCATCGAGAAGGACCGCGGGCAATTGGCGGAGAATGGCCGGATTCGGCAGGCCCTCGGTAACGTCAACAGCAACGTCATGATTGCCGACAATGATCTGAATATCGTCTACATGAACGACGCTGTGACAGAGCTGTTTCGCGAAGCCGAAACAGATATTCGCAAAGACCTGCCCGGTTTCGATGCCAGCAAACTGGTGGGGACCTGCATCGATTCCTTTCACAAAAACCCTGCACATCAGCGCGGTCTGTTAGCCAGCTTGAACAGCACACACACAACAGAGATGAAACTGGGTGGACGCACTCTAAAAATCGTCGCCAACCCGGTGTTTTCTGAAGACGGCACTCGACTGGGCTCCGTAGTGGAGTGGACCGATCGCACCCAGGAACTGGCGATCGAAGGCGAAGTACAACAGGTCGTTGACAGCGCGTTAGCCGGTAATCTAAGCCAGCGTATTTCTCTCGACGACAAGGACGGTTTTCTTGAGCGCCTGTCGCGAGGCGTCAATCAATTGGTGGGCGTCGCTGAACGCGTCATTGAAGACACATTGCGAGTGTTTGGTGCAATGGCCACCGGTGACCTGACAGAGACCATCAAGGAAGACTACGAGGGATCATTCAACCAGCTCAAGCAGGATGCCAATGCGACCATAGCGAAACTAACCGAGGTAGTAGGGGGTATCCAGGCCTCCTCCGGTTCGGTCAAAGTCGGCGCTGACGAAATTTCCCAAGGCAATACGGATTTGAGTCAGCGAACGGAAGAACAAGCCTCGAGCCTTGAAGAAACCGCATCCAGCATGGAAGAGATGACGAGTACTGTCAGACAGAACGCGGACAATGCCGCTGAAGCCAATCAATTGGCGCGGGCTGCACGTGAACAGGCAGAAAAGGGCGGTTCGGTGGTCAGCGAAGCGGTCAGGGCGATGGCAGAAATCAATGCATCCAGCAAACGAATCGCCGACATCATCGGGGTGATTGACGAGATTGCCTTCCAGACGAATCTGCTCGCACTCAATGCCTCGGTTGAAGCGGCGCGAGCGGGTGATCAGGGACGCGGCTTTGCCGTAGTGGCGAGTGAAGTGCGCAACCTTGCAGGACGCAGCGCAACGGCGGCGAAGGAGATCAAAGACTTAATTGAAGACAGCGGCCGCAAAGTGGATGACGGTTCCCGGCTGGTCAACGAATCCGGCGAAACCTTGACCGAAATCGTGAATGGCGTCAAGAAAGTTACCGACATTGTTGGTGAGATTGCCGCTGCCAGTGAGGAACAATCAGGCGGAATCGGCGAGGTTAATAAAGCGATCACGCAGATGGACGAACTTACTCAGCAGAACGCCGCTCTGGTCGAGGAGGCCGCGGCAGCCAGCGAATCGCTTGGTGAACAGGCTGACGATTTGAATAAGCTGATGACCTTTTTCACAGTGGACGGTCTTGTCGGGCATGACTCAATATCTGTATCCAAATCGTATCCGGAGGTCGCCGAGCGTCGTTCGGCCGATCGTCCATGGGGTGATTCGAACCCGGCTGAAACGATGCCGCCACCGGCGCAACGACAGCTTACTGCCGATGGCAGCGGTCAAGAGTGGGAGGAGTTTTAAGTTTGTCGGCAGAAACCAGATATCGTCCCTTTGGCTTTCAACGTGCGACTTATTCCTCGTAAATAGTACGTGTAATTTGTCGCTTGTTTGGCCTGACAATGAAGTGCATCAGATCATGGAATCCGAAGGGCGCGATTGAGGACAAGGCGACTGGTTTTGGCAGACTGCTCGAGTGCCATTGAGACGGGACCATCAACGGGTTTCGAACTCGCCGAGACGGACATCCGCCTTCTGGGCATTAGCGGCTTTTCACCGTAAACTAGGTCGCCATGATAAATTGCTCGAGTGAAGCATGAAACTCAACCACACCGCCTGCCTGATAAGCTTAGTTCTGCTTTCCGCCTGTGCCGATGATTCCGTCGGGCCGCCGGTAGCTGAGAAACGACCGGTCGAGCTGGAATCGCATGGCGATGTTCGCATCGACAACTACTTTTGGTTGAACGAACGCGATAACCCCGAGGTGATTGCTTATCTCGAGGCTGAGAACGCTTACACGGACTCAATGCTCGCGGACACTTCTGGCCTGACACAGCGACTGGTCGACGAGATGGCCGCGCGTATGAAACAGGAAGATGTGTCAGCGCCTTACAGACACGGTGGTTATTTCTACTATAGTCGCTACGAAGAGGGCAGGGATTACCCTGTCTACTGTCGCCGCGGAGTTTCCATGGCGGCGAATGAAGAAGTGCTGCTTGATGTCAACGTCGAAGCCGGCGATGCAGCTTTCTACTCGCTGCGTGGGTTCCAGGTCAGTCCCGACCACAAGCTCGCGGCCTACGCCGTCGATACAGTCGGCCGCCGCTTTTACGACCTGCACTTCATCGATCTTGAGACAGGTGAAAAACTCCCCGACATTGTCGAGAACGTAACGTCGAATTTCCGCTGGGCCGCGGACAACCAAACCGTCGTGTATACGAAGCAGCATCCCGAGACGCTGCGCTGGGAGCGTGTCTACCGATACACGTTGGGTACAGACCGCAATGAACTCGTTTATGAAGAAGCGGATGAGACGTTTAGTACCTACGTGTACCAATCGATCTCCGGGAAGTACATCTACATTGGCAGCGGCAGCACCCTGTCCACTGAGACTCGCTATCTGAAAGCAAATGCGCCCGAGGGCGAGCCCACTGTGTTTCTGCCACGGGAAGAGGAGCATGAGTATTTCGTTACCGATGGCGACGATCGTTTTTTCGTAATCAGTAACGAAGACGCGGAGAATTTCCAGCTCTTCGAAACACCGCTTGGGGATACGAGCAAGGACGCCTGGTCCGTTGTGCTGCCACATAGCGACGATGTCTTGATTGAGGGCAGCGATATCCTCAAAGATCACATTATCGTTTCGACGCGACGCGCCGGAGTTACGCAGTTGGTGGTAATAGAACGAGATAGCGGTGAGTCACACACCGTAGATGTCGGCGAAGACGTTTACGAGGCATTCCCAGGCGACAACTACGAGTTTGACTCCACGGTGTTTCGTTTCAACTACGAGTCCATGACAACCCCGGAATCCGTTTACGACTACGACCTTCTCGCGCAAAAGCGGAATATGATCAAGGAGAAGGACGTACTCGGCGGCTTCAACCGTAACAACTATCTTTCCGAACGATTATGGGCAACCGCGCGTGACGGTAGCAAAGTTCCTGTGTCGCTTGTTTACCGCAAGGGCATTGAGTTGAACGGACAGAACCCGTTGCTGCAGTACGCGTACGGTTCATATGGGGCGAGCATCGATCCTGGCTTTAGCTCAAATCTGCTAAGCCTGCTCGATCGAGGCTTTGTCTTTGCAATAGCGCATATCCGTGGCGGCTCGGAGATGGGACGTCAGTGGTACTACGACGGTCGTCAGATGGAGAAGATGAATACGTTTACGGATTTCATCGATGTCTCGAAGTTCCTCGTGGAGCAGGGCTATACGTCGCCGGAACACCTGTATGCGCGCGGCGGCAGTGCCGGCGGACTGCTGATGGGTGCCGTCCTGAATATGGCGCCCGAGATGTATAACGGTGTCTCGACGCGCGTACCGTTTGTCGATGTCGTAACGACGATGCTCGACGAGAGTATTCCGCTAACGGCGAGTGAGTGGGACGAGTGGGGAGACCCGCGAGAGAAGGCGTTCTACGACTACATGCTGTCGTATTCTCCGTACGATCAGGTCAGGCAGCAGGATTACCCAAACATACTTGTGACGACGGGCCTGCATGACTCACAGGTGCAGTACTGGGAACCGGCAAAGTGGGTCGCGAAACTGCGCGACAACAAGACCGATAATAATATGCTGCTGTTGCAAACCGATATGCAGGCCGGGCACGGCGGTAAAACGGGGAGATTTCAAAGCCTTGAGGATGCGGCGTTGTTCTATGCTTTTTTCCTGCACCTTGAAGGTATTGCCGAATAACTACCGATGGTGGGTGTTCAAAACCGTGAATGAGACTGGTTGAGTCTCGCTACAGCTGGTCCGGGTAAACACCGTTGGAACGCAGCCAGCTCTCATCCAGCAACCAGATAACACGATCGACATCCCCGGAACCTGCCACTGTCTTTTTCGCCATGCCCTGTACGCGAGCCATTTCCCTTTGGGCGTCTACCATCGTCGGTGAGTCAGGACTGAGCCCAGTCAATTCCGGGTAGAGAATGACGAGCGCCCGGTATGCCGGGAAATCGGACGATCGTGGTGAACTCATTGTTGCCACGCCGCTTTCGAGTTTCACTACGCGGAACCGATAGGGATAGGCGGCCAACTCTTTATCATCCGAAAGCAGGGCATTCAGTTTCGAGACGTCCGGACTCTCGTAGAGGAACCAGGCCAGGAGTCCTATAACCAGAACAGCCAGTATGGCCGAGTAGTACTGAGTGAACTTGTCCATACGCTATCCTGCAAGGTTGTGGCGACTCAAGCATAGAAGGTCAGCGCGGCAGGTGCCCCTCGGCTTGTACGGATTTCCGTCGTGGACGAACGGTGGTATATATCTACCATCGGAGGTTCTCGCAATGAGAGAAAGGCGGCTGTTGACCCCGCGGCAGCTCGGTAAGTCGGTGGCACCCACGACACCTGCGGGGATTGCCGCAATCGGGCGCTCCCATGGAAACGGCAACCCCGGTTACGGTGAACTGGTAGCCAGCACGTGGCGACACGCGAATTCCCGCATCGAGAAAGGATCGGAATTACTGCGAGAACTTGTTCGTTACGCGACCCTGGCTGCCAGCAGCCACAATACTCAACCGTGGCGCTTTAAGCTGGAGGCGGACCGGATCACCGTGCTGCCGGATTTTAGTCGACGTTGCCCTGTTGTCGACCCGGATGACCATCACCTGTTTACCAGCCTTGGGTGTGCGACCGAGAACCTGGTACTCGCAGCAGAGGCCTACGGCCTGCACGCGAACGTATCATTGCCACTGCAGCCCGAAAAGGCGATTCAGATCGATCTCGAGTCGGCGACGCCGCGTGACTCGGATCTTTTTCAGGCCATTCCCGACAGGCAATGTACGCGAGCGACCTATGACAGCAAGCCGGTTCCTACGGAGCAACTCGCTGACCTGGAGCTTGCTGCAAAGGGAGAGGGTGTTTCGGTACAGCTATTCACCGACAACAAGCAGATGGAAGATATCCTCGAATACGTTATTGCGGGCAATAGTGCTCAAATGAATGATGACGACTTCGTGCAAGAGTTGAAGGACTGGATTCGTTTCAATGAAGCTGCCCTCGTCAAACACCGCGATGGTCTGTTCTCAGCGTCGTCGGGCAATCCGACTTTTCCGAATTGGGTCGCTAACATCATCTTGAAATTCGCATTTACAGAAGACGGCGAAAACGATAAATACCGGGACCAGATTCGAAGCTCTGCGGGCATCATTGCATTCGTTTCAGAGCGCAACGATAAGGCAGGCTGGATCCAGGTAGGGAAGTGCTACCAGCGGTTCGCGCTTCAATCGACCGCGTTCGGTTTGCGTCATTCGTTCGTAAACCAGGCAGTGGAGGTTCCGGAGGTGCGCGCTCAATTTGCCCGCTATCTTGGCATCGGTGATAAGCGTCCCAACTTGCTCCTGCGCTTTGGGTTTGGTCCACTCATGCCTCGTTCGGTAAGGCGCCCGATTGATCAGGTATTGGTCTAGTCGATTACCGCAGCAATAGTTTGGAGAGAGCGAGGGCTTATACACCCGGGCTGATGCAATTCGACGGGCTGCGAGTCTTGAGATCGGCATCTTTGCAGGCGGCAAGGCGCCGCCGGTGTGCCAGGTGACGCTTGCGGGAGTGCTCGACGAGAGGGCGCCAGACACGTGCGGTCAGCCGGTGCCGGATGAGAAACCGCCACAGCGAGTTGGATCGTTTATACAAGTAACTCATTGCCAGATACGAAAGCACGGCCTGCCGGTCATTCGGCCGTCGCCGCCAGATGGACCGGTGCGAAAAGAGGCGGTCGTAACACCAGGCGTAGCCGGCCTCCAACTCGTCCGGTGTCATTCGGGCGGGGTGGAATACGGCATGAGCCGTATCGTAGAAATCCCAGTTTCTGTGTATGAGCCGGGCCTCGGATTCCATCTGCGTGAACAAGGGCGTACCGGGGTAGGGCGTTAGGATGTGAAAGGTAGCGCACTCCAGTCGGTTTTCCTCGATCCACTCTACCGTGCGAGCGAAGACGTCCGGGCCGTCGTGATCGAAGCCGAGCACGAAGCTGCCGTTCACCTGAATGCCGAATCTGTGCAGTATTTCTACTCGTCTTGCGTAGTCTGCCGGCGCAGGCGTCCGTTTCCGGGACGCCACGAGATTGGTCTCGTTCAGAGACTCGAACCCGACAAAAACGCCGGTGCACCCGGAGAGCGCCATCTCACGGATTAACGACGGATCGTCGGTTACGTCGATCGTGACGGCGGCGCTCCAGATCTTGTTCAATGGTTTTAGTGCCTGGCAAAGCTGCCACAAATAAGCCGGGCGGGAGCCGAGGTTGTTGTCAACGAAAACCGCGTAGGGCTGATCGTCGTCGGCAAACTCCGCGGTAATCTGTTCCGGCCCGCGCAGCCGATACGGCATGTGCAGGCCCTGAGTCGACAGATAACAGAAACCGCAGCGATTGTGGCAACCCCTGGTCGCGATAAGACTGCTTGTCGTGAGAAACGAGTCCCGCGGCAGAATGCTTCGGCGGGGCGCCGGCTCGGCCGCATATGATTGCTTGAAATTACCGCGGTATACGGGTTTCAGAGTATCGTTCTCCACGTCCTGCAGTATTTCCGGCCAGAGTTGCACACCCTCGCCAACGGCAATCGCGTCGCAGTGGGGCTTGACCTCGTCGGGGCAGGACAATACGTGCAGCCCGCCGAACACAACCTTTGCTCCGCGGCGCCGGTACCAGGAAGCCAATTCGAAAGCGCGTCGAGCAAAGGTCAGATGCACGGTGATGCCGACAACTGCGGGGAACGGGTCGAATGGCGGTGCACCTTGCAGAAGATTTTCGTCCCAGTACTGTACGGTCCAGTGCTCGGGTGTCGCTGCCGCGATGCTGGTGAGTGCGAGGGTTGGTGTGAGCACGTGCTTGCCAAAGCTGGCGCGGGGATCTTTTGGGTAAAACGGATTGATCAGTAACGCATGGTGATTACGGACGGACGGCACGGGCACGGAATGATCGAGCGCGGGCGCCACACGCATATCTTCGGGAATCTGGCCATTACGCTTTGTAATCACTCGGAGCACATCCTCTTACACGGCGCCGGCTGCCAGGCGGCCAAAACGGCGGTTACGATGCCGGTAGTCCTCGAGCGCAGCCTCGAACGCTGTTTCGTCGAAATCCGGCCACAGACAATCGGTAAACGAAAGTTCCGCGTAAGCACATTCCCAAAGCAGAAAGTCGCTGAGCCGCTTTTCGCCGCCGGTACGTATCAGGAGATCGACCGACGGAGATCCGTTGGCAGAATGTATGGCACAGCCCAGTGCATTCGAAAAAGCCGCCTGATCGTTATCCGGAGAGCGCTGCAGGATCTGCGCCGCCGCCGCGATGCTCTGTCGAGCAGAATAGTCTACGGCGATCCGCAAATTGAGGCGGTTACAGGAAGCTGTTGCCTCTTCCGTCTGCTCTATCGTCCGCATCAGACTCCGCGAGAGACGGTCGCGCCGGCCGATCACTTTGATG
Organism: Woeseiaceae bacterium; assembly: GCA_021773035.1. Lineage (GTDB taxonomy): Bacteria > Pseudomonadota > Gammaproteobacteria > Steroidobacterales > Woeseiaceae > UBA1847. The sequence goes on along the minus strand of JAJFKU010000038.1, from coordinate 5,481 downwards.
CGGATTGACTGCGCTGCGCACCGCCGTGTTTCGGATATGAGATATCGTTGCAGTAGATGCAGGAGCGCATCCACCTCGCTCCGCGGGCGGCCCCAGTTATTCGAGGAGAAGGCATACAGCGTGAGTATGTCGATCTCGAGGCGGCGGGCGGATTCGACAATCTTGCGGACCGCTTTTGCGCCTTCGCGGTGACCGACTGTTCTCGCTCGACCACGCCGGGTAGCCCACCGGCCGTTTCCATCCATGATGATTGCAATGTGCATTCGTGTTTCGTCACACTAACTTTGCGTTGCAGAGTGAGTACGCAAAAAAAACTCAGCCTGCGCGCGTTGCTCGTATGACGGCCTCCATGTGGTCGAGATAGCGGTTCAATGCCTTCCTTCCTTTTGCAGTGAGACGATACTCCGTATTTGGCCTGCGTCCGTCGAACGATTTCCGGCAACTGATGTAGCTTGCATCCTCCAGCTTTCGCGCATGGGCACTCAGATTCCCGTCGCTCGCATTGAGCAATCCCTTGAGCTCGCTGAAATTTAGCCGCTCATTGACAGCGAGTGCGCTCATAATCCCGAGCCTTACGCGCTCGAAAATCAGGCGGTCGAGTTCGAGATGATCCCCTTTTAGGACCTTGCCCTTTACCGCCCGTACCTTCGCCGATGAAGCAGCGGCGGGAACGCCCGGTGTTCTGTGCATCGACGAGTGCTTAGCCATAATCACGTCTCGCGAGAACGGCGCCAAAGGCGATATGCAGCCCGCCGAATCCTGTGCCGAGAAGCAGGTTGGTCCAGTCGGGGGCCGCGAACAGTGTTATGGCACCGAGCAGCATGAATGCCAGGCCCATTGCGCCGATCAGCGGGATCGATAGCATGCTTGCCGCGGCGGTGCCAGCGCCGTATAGAAGCAGCCAGGTACCAGGAATCAAACTCTCTACACCAGCCTCGACCAAAGCGAAGGTGAGCGCCGCACCCGCGGTGAGCGCAGGGCACAGACAGAGGACAAATCGTCTCGCCGCACCCCGGTAGAGCGTCACACCTTTTGTCGAGGCGTTCTGTGCCATTAGCGCGGAACCCAGCGGGACAGCTATGCAAGCAGCGACGAGCCAAACCAGCATCCAGTGGGATGCAAATACGGGCAGGGACGCGGTGCCGGCAGCAACGAGGCCGGTGAAGCCCATTGCGATTCCGGCAGAACCGGGAACGGCGGAGAAGGATCCCGCGTTGTCCATGGTCTCTCTGATGTACCGCAGCGTTCCAAGCACATGAGCATCCATCGCGGTCGGGCGGCTCGAAGCGAACTTTCCACTGGGTCTTACTGGGTTCATAGGTGGATGCTATTCATAGCTGACCGAATTATCAAGTACTTTGCATTAAAGAGCATCTATCGTCACAAGTCGCGAAGGACTAACGCGAGCTAGTCGGCGCGTAGTCTGTGGTTTTGTATGTGGCGTATCTAAGGAGTCTTCCTCCGGGCCGTGAATCAAGTCCCGGGTTTTGCGGCGGCCGTTTACACCTGTACATCTGCCGCCTGAGACGGGAGCGGGGCGTTCACGCCGCCAATCAGGCTGAAAGCCACTAGGCACGCGGCCCCGTCGCTTGTTTCAGTATCTCGACGGCGCGTTCCCACACGGCGGCTTCCTCCGGACGTTTTGACCGCTCGAGCTGGATGTCGGCAACGACGACCGTCGGGTCTATTTCCAATGATTCCGCGACCTTAGCTGCGTCGCTTTGGGTCAGCGTGCGTCTTCCTGTGCGATAGGAAGAAACGACTGGACGGTCGATTTCCAGCAAAGCCGCCAGTTTGTTGTCTGACGTGAGGCCGTGACGATCGCGAACAGCATCTAAATACTCTATTGTTTTCATGACCTTATCTCCGTGAAGTTTTGCACACTGTAACGCACGCACCCTGAATCTTCTGTGAACCCTGTCGCGAGGCACAGAATGTGCTCTTGTACAGTCCATATGCCATTGTTACGTTGTGCGATCCGAAAGGGGCGGCTCCGAGGTGGTTTCGGCTGATCGTGAAGCCTTTGTAGCCCAGATCGATGTAGCGCAGCAGTTGCCACCCGGCGTGATCCGCACGGCCGGTTCTTGTCATCCAACGATCGAACGCGTAGTGGGCAACCCCGATCGCGGCACCCCAGACCAGGACGGATTCCGTTGACGGCTGCTCGCCCGGCCCCTTGATGGTCTGTGCGACGTCGACCAAGTGCATGGCTTGCCAGATTTTCTCGGTTGGTGAGGCGCGCATTTGCTTTTTCGCCATGCACGTTTAAGTTTACATAATATACATTATGCGCATATAACAATAATGGCACTGCTGCTGACACTGTCGCTAAATGCTGTGAGACCACGCAATTCTGCATAGAAAACACGGAAATCTGGGGTGGCTGCCACCCAATTATTGAACGTATGCAATAAAGAACCACCCAAAACCATATTGCATCAGTTGTGACTCCACCTGAAAGTCAAGACTATTCTAGTTCCAGCGCCAATCGTCCGCATTCAGGTATTCAGAAACACGTAGTGATTTCTTCGACAACGGTCCACGCGCCGACTAGCTCGCGTTCGTCTTTCGCGACTTGCTCGGATACGGGTTTACCTCCAATCACAAGACGATGTCCACACGCTTCTGCAATCGCCGATAATGTGGAAAGTTCTGGTCCGTCTTCGCTCGTGCCGCGCTAATAGCCTTGGCAAGTTCAAGCTGAGAGAGTCCGGCGGCTCTTCTCCAGTTGTAGATCATCCGGGCAGTCGCAAGCACTGCATGTTGCCGAGGAGCTGCCTCCTGTACGGCTGGATGCTTCTCGATTCTGCCTTTCAGTTCGTCGAATCTACTCACAGCTCACACCTACATTTGACCGTTCAGTCATAAAATCTTCGGTGACGTTGATGTCGGATTGAAAGAAACTGTCCCAGCTACGATCCGTTGGCGACAATATTCGATCGCAACCAACGACCCTCACAGACACTTGCCTCACGCCCAACGGAAACCGCATCTCATCGGGCAACTGGACCGCTTGGGTGCCGTTGTTCTCGAATATCCTGTTTCCTAATTAATCCGCAAGGTCACAGTGCCGGCTCGGCTCACGGAGTTTCTGTGCGCGCCTCGGCGCAGAAACTTGCGTATCAGCCACTCTGCGGCCAGCAGGTTGAAAGCCCAGGAAAACACCATCAGACCATCGCGCAGCGGTCCCTGGGGTTCGATGCCGGTGACGATCATCCAGCCAATGCCGATAAATGCCTGGGTCGAAGCCCCCTGGCCGATCGCATAGGCGCGCAGCATAGAAGCGCCGTGCTGGAGGTGATTGTGGGAGCGAATGGCCATCACCGCCCAGGCGATCAGGCCGATCATGGACAGGCCCAGAATTATCCGCACGCCATACAGCAGGCTGCCCTGCAATTCTGCGGGGAAGCTGAAAAAGTGGGTCATCCACAATCCTGTAGCGGCAGATAGACAGCCTGACGCCGCGACGGCGCGGCCGATGACGCGATGGGTACCGGTGCGTCTGAGGCTAGGTAAAAACTGCAGCGCTCCCGCAACACAGAAAACGGCGCTACTCAGTATGTGCATGGCAATAGTCACGGGCGCGGTCTGCGCGCGTGGATTTTCCGGGAGACCCAGAGCCGGTCCGCCCGCGAGCTCCAGAATCCGAAACAAGCCGCCGAAGGCGGGGATGAACGAATAAATAATCAGTGCAACGAGCAATACTTTTTCAGGTCTGCTGAGTAACTTCATGTTCGCCTCGTGCACAACGGTTGCCAATTTCCAGCAGATTAAGCAATATGTGATGTATACGAAATTGCTTAATTGTGTTGGTCTGGTATACGTAGATGATGAGATGGCAAAGAACGGCATTTGACTGGAACCAGGCGCGCGCATTTTTGGTTACTGCTGAAGAGGGGTCTCTATCCGCGGCTGCGCGTGCGCTTGGGCTGACGCAGCCGACGCTCAGTCGTCAGGTGGCAGGCCTGGAGGAAACCCTTGGCGTAACCCTTTTCGAACGGACGTCGCGGGCTCTGCTGCTGACCCAACCCGGGATGGAGTTGTTAGAGCACTTTCGCAGCATGGGGGATGCGGCCGACCGCATCTCTATCGCCGCTACCGGTCAGTCTGAGACCATCACCGGACACGTTGCAATTACCTCCACCGAGATGATGGCAACCCACTATCTGCTTCCCATTCTGAAGCACCTGCGCAGCAAAGCGCCGGAGCTGAAAATCGAGTTGGTCACCTCCAACCAGCTTAGCAATCTGATGCGCCGTGAAGCAGACATTGCAATCCGGCACGCCCGCCCACAGGAAGACAACTTAATCGCCAAGCGCATGCGCACCACCACGGCGCAGCTGTACACATCTTCTGCGTACCTGAAAGAGGTAGCCCCCCCCAAAAACGTGTCTGATCTCGCCGCCATGCAATTCGTGGGGGTTGAAGATCCAGAGTGGTTGATTGGCCCGCTGGTCGCGCGTGGAATTGAGGTTACCTCGGCCAATTTCAACTTTGCCGCTGTTAGCGGGACCGTCTTGCTTGAGTTGATCCGGCAGGGGTTTGGGGTGGGATACCTGCCCACGGAAATTGCAGAGAGGTATCCTGAGCTTGAAAACCTGTGGCCGGCGCTAGAGCCGATGCAGATCGAAACCTGGCTGGTTGCGCACCGCGAGCTGCGCACCAACCCGCGCATACGATTGGTCTTCGATCTGTTGTCTGATGGCCTCAGTTAGCAAAGCAACACCTGCCTTTATGGAAAGGCCAAACCGAACCGCCAAAAAACGTGTGGAATGATTCGAGCAAAGCGACGTTTGCATGACGGCAAGTGGCCGTTGGATGTCGATGTCTCGTGATATTTTGAGCGCGTCGTCAAGCTCGAGACCGAGGTATCGAACCGTGTTTTCAATCTTCTTGTGTCCGAGCAAGAGTTGGCAAGCGCGTAGGTTCTGTGTCTTTCGATATAGAAGAGTTACCTTGGTTCTCCTGATGGAATGTGTACCAAAGGTGGCTGGATCAGCTCCGACTATCTTAGCGAATTGCTTGATGATTCTCGAGTATTGACTCATCGATAGGCGTCTCGACTTCGAGTTCCGGCTTCGCCACAGGAAGTCGTATGGTGAGAGCTTCGCTTCTTCAATCCACGCATGAACAGAGGTCCGAGTCGTATCAGTTATCTCGAATGTTACCGGTGCCTCGGTCTTCTTTTGAACGATCGTCGCTTGTTGGAAGACCGTACTCCCGGAACTCACGTCCAACACACGGATATCTAACAGATCGCATGCTCGAAGTTTGCTGTTGACGTTACCCCCGGATTAGCTCCGGTCGTTCACTAGGTTTTTCCATCTTACGCTACCTTCCTGGCGAAGACAGCGGGTGGTTGATAGTTCAAAGAACTGTGTGGTCGTTCTTCGTTGTAGTGATGCCTCCATTGCTTGATGACAGTTCGTGCGTGGGCGAGCGACTTGAACCAGTGTTGGTTCAGACAGCCTTCCCGGAAAC
>JAJFKU010000037.1 GCA_021773035.1 Woeseiaceae bacterium | reverse complement strand
GTAGTCGCAACCGTCGCTCATTTTCCTGTCTCCAGTCTCTCGGGCATCAAAAAGTGATGCTTACCGTCCGGCGTCAGGATGTGGGCCACCTCCCGGACCTCCCGGCGGTAGCCCTTGAAGACGCCCGTTTGCTTGCGGCGTCCCTGCCTCCAGTGGACCGGCTGGCCGGGGGTGAGGGTCACGTTCGTGACCGTTGGGTTAGCTCTCGCAGCCCCGTACGCAGGGCCACCAGCGAAGGCGAAGTGAGGATGGGCATGTCATGCCAATGGCCCCATAGCGGATAGGCTGCCCACTCCCCGTTGCGGCGGCGCAGCTGGAACTCCTCGCCGTGGGTGGAAAAGGCTTTGCTCTTGTCTCTCATGATTCCCTCTCTGGCATCAACTAGCCCCGGGCCGTAGGGCCGTAGTTCCTGGTCGGTGCGCTTACACCAGTGACACTCGCTCACGAGCCCGCTCTCCTTCCCTTGACCTCTTCCCAGACGTGAGCCTTGTTGTGAGGCTTGGTGTTGATGCACTGGCGCACCCCGTCATCGTGGACGGCATCGCAAACGTAGGCGCCGGGCGAGGTCTCTCGGTACTCCCGCTGAGCTTCCTGTTCGGGGGTCGGCGGGGGCTGGTTCTCCGAGGGCCGGACAGATGTAGGTTCCGGCCCGGCCGCCGCTTCCTCGTGGCTCCCCGGCGGTATCGCCTGGGCCATTTCCTCCTGGGTATAGACGCCCGACAGATCGGCAGGGAACGCCTTCCGCAGGGCCAGTGCCTCTGCTACCTTGCCGAGCATGACGAAGGGCATTTTGTCCCACATGTCGGGGCGGGTGTTGTTGCCGTACTTCTCCGGCCGGTATTCGTTGAAACGGGCGCTTGCGGTGAAAGGGCACCGGATGCCTCCGACCAGTTTCCAAACAGTCACGGTTGCCGCGACTGGCCGATTGTTCTCGATCTCAAATACGGCGTCGTCGTTCCCGCAGTAGATACCGGTGCGGTCTGCAATTAGGCGGTAGCCGTCAATGGCGGTCTGGATGGTGGCTTTGCGTCGTTCCCCCTGCCCCCGAACGATGCAGTAGATCTGCTTTGCCAAGGGGTCCAGCCCGGTGCGCTGACACTGATAGAGGAACAACTTCAATTCGTCGTTCGTGGTTCCGGCGGCGACGGTGCGCTTGATGAGGCTCACCTGCTCGTCGGTGAACTCGGGCCGCGCAGCGGCTACCCCGCGACCGATGGTTGCTATATCCTGCGTAGGCAATTGCTTGCGCTCCTTACTGTTATGCGGGTTAACTTGTGGCGGCTCGGTGGCGGGCGCAGCAGGCGTCGCACCGGTAACGCTTGTGCTGGGGTTCTCCTACGTGGACCGGTGCCGGCGTGGCTCCACAATCGCTGCAGATGCGCTCCCCCGAGTGGAGTCTCCACGTCATGCCGGGGGGCAACTGGTTTAGGACTTTGGCGAGTCGGCTCTGGGCTACCTGCGGGCCCCAGCCCTGCTCGTCAACAACGTGGACGGTGACGGTGATGTCGTGGGTGGCTGGACCCCGACTACCAGTGTCCGCGGGGGTCACTGTTGGGGATGGTCTGTCCCGTGGATCTTCGACCTCCGGCCACCCCACCGCTGCACAACTGCAGGCCCAGGCCGTCAGCGTTTTCGGTTCCGACTGCCCGTAGCCGACCTGCGGAACGATGGACCGGACGACCCGGCCGTGCCGCTGGTCGTAGTAGCGCACCCAATCACCAAATTCGAAGGTGCGCTCCGGGGGCGTGTACTCGGCTGCCTCGTAAAGAGCTGGGGCCATTAGCAGGCCCACCACATGACGACCGGTGGTGGGCTGCACCTCGATGAGCGGCCACTCCACCCCCTGTATGGCAACGATGTCCACCGTTAGCTGAAGCTTGCCGCCGATTTCCATGCCCTCACGTTTTGTCATTCCTTGCCTCCTTCGAGCAGGCCCCCATAAAACTAGCCCAGATCGCCAGCCGAGTTCTAGAGCAGATAGACGCGCGCTGCCCGTAGCACGTCGTCTACGGGGCTCCGCCGGTCGAATTTGATGTAGAGGCTAAACCCGGTTGGACGTGCGTCTATCTTCCCCGTCCAACCGCCGGTCGTTTCGTCAAGGGAGAGCAGCAGATCGACCATCTCGCGCATGACAGCGAGTTCTGCGGGACTCCACGGCCTAGGGTTGCTCATAGCGTCCCCTTGCAGTTCGACCCATCGCGAGTGACTTGCGGGTCGTTGTCGCTGTAGTCCACTCGGCTACGCTTCCCGGACCCACTACAGAAGTTGCAGAGTCCATCGCTGGTGTGGTCGGATCGGCCGGTGCCGGTGCCGGTGCACCAGGGGCAGGGGCTCATCAGTAGCCCATCTCGGCGGGGTCGGGGGTGTTGCGCCAATCCAAACGCTCCCGAAGTTCCTCCGCATCCTCGTCGTGCCACGGCTCACCGGGACGCTCTGGCTCCTGGTCGCGTCGGGCAAGGCAGGCGTGCAGGTTGTGGGTGCCGGAGAAGGGTCCGGCGTGGCGGGCGTAGGGAAGGCGCCCACTTCGGGGGGTGAGGACGAATCGGCCCAGACCTACGCCCGCTTGGTCAAATTGGTTTATCTGTGTCTCAAGGCCGCTCTGCTTGGAGAGGGTCCACTCGGCCCGTTCGACCGGGCACCCGCAGTCGCTGCACATCTTGTCCGCCATGACTACTCCCGTTGTGTCCAGTAGTCATACTGTACCACTCGGGTATGACAGAAACAAGGGCTTTGTAAAAACCATAATGACGGTTATGGAAGCTCTAAAGTCCCCGCGGGTTTACTCACGCAACAGGATTAAATGGACTTCTAGGTGTTTTCGCAGTCTCCCCGAGACCAGATCTCCAAACAGTCGGCCCTGGAGATTGCTGCGGAGGTCGGGGTGTTCTTCACGTCCTCAATCCCAGCGTCCGTTAGCTTGCGCAGTTCTAGGTCTTGGCGATATCGAGCAGCTCTCTGGGCGAAGGAGGAGTCCGTCTCAGCGCGCTGTGTCATTTACGTCGAGCCTCCATTTCAAGCGGGCCGGCAGGTGCCCTTCCCGTCGCACTTAGGACAATCCCAGATGTCGGCAGCGTCAAGGTGGAGCGGCCCCTCCACCCTTCCAATCCCCCCACATGCCGGGCACGGCTCGGCTGTCGGTTCGATGTCCTTTCGGCGTCCGTAGAGATCCGCCGGCATCTCGAAGGTAGTAACGCCCTCCTTTGGCACAACCAGCAAGACCTTGCCGTCCACTTCGTCCGCCACAACTACACAGACGATAAAAATTACAAATCTCTACGTATATTGCCCTTGACTGTCATACAGTAGTGGTACACACTGACGGCATGACAGAGCGCACACCCACCGAGGTCACCTTCCGTGACCCTCCACCCCGCAAGAACCGGACCGACTGGGCTCGCCTCCTCACCCCGCTAATTGACCGTCCCGGCGAGTGGGCCCAGGTCAAGAGTTACGCCAAGCCGGGGACGGCTTACGCGGCTGCCGACAACTTCCGCCGCGGTTTCGTGCAGATGCCGGCGCCCCCCGACCAGTGGGAATTTGCCGTCCGTGAACTCGATGGTGCCCACTGGCTGTTCGTCCGCTTCGTTGGGTCGGACGCATGACCCCAGAGCAGCGAGTACGCAACCTGCTGGCCGCAATGGGCGGCACCGTCGAAGAGGTCATGACGACACTCGCTGAATACGGGATCGACAACTGTAGTGAAAGGGATGGTCGCATGAACCCCCGCCTGATCGCCGCCCAAGCCATTCACCAAGCCTGGGTGAACCACGCCCGCCTGCTGATGGAAGCGCAGACCGCCCAAGGTCTCAAGGCCCGACAGCCGCAGATTGCCCCCTGGCTGGCAGACGTGGCTATCACGGCGCTCGTGAACGCTGGCTGGACTCCCCCGAAGGAGTGTGGTTGCGAGCCTGCTGGCGCTGAACTTGAGGAGGCGATCTGCGGAAGGCCCGCCGCACTAACTGAGCGTGAGTGGAAGACGATCGACGCTTTCGAGCTGGCGCTTCGGGACATCGCTGACCAGGGCGAATGGCCAGAGGGGCTGGAGGCATGAAGGACATCAACTGGCGGAACCAAGAGGTCGCCTACTGGCAGCACCAAGTCCTGTTAGATCAGATCGAGGCTGCTATCCGGGCCGTTCGGCTCCGGGATAAGATGCTGCGGCTGCGGATCTGCTGGGCTCGCTACGGTCCCAACGTGACCTCGTACTGGAAGGTGCCATGACTTACTTCCGCGGCCTGATCATGTGCGCCGTCCATCTTTCCGAAAGCTTGCGGCAAGCCCGGCCCCGACTCCGGGTGACCTGGGGGGGACTCCTTGCCCCCCAGGTCCGCCGCCTATTTGAGGTCGCCAAGCCCCTCCTGATCGTGGTGATGTTCCTACTGATCCTGGGGCTGGCTGGTGGCGTGGAGCAAGGGACGGTGTGGCCGTAGATGTGTATGGCTGATGACTTGAGCGACTACTTACCTCTGGGAGACCTGGTGCGCCGTGCCCGCAAGGCGCACGATTGTGACGAGTGCGGCCGCAGGATTGCCCGCGGCGAACGGTATCGCTACCAAACAGGCATTAATGGGTCTGAGTATTGGTGCGTCAACAAGTGCTGTGCGCACTGTCGGATGGCGCAGGAGTGGCTCTCACGGGAGTGTCACGGCTACCTGTTCGAGGGTGTCCTTATCGACCTAGAGGGGCACCTTGGCGAGTTGATCGAACGGGGTTACGCCGCCCGACTTTGTCGTCTGATTGTGGGGATGCGCCAGAAGTGGCAGCGGTTCGACGGTCA
>JAJFKU010000036.1 GCA_021773035.1 Woeseiaceae bacterium | reverse complement strand
CGATGCCGTCTTCACGACCCACAGGCGACGGCATCGGCCCTCCGGGATCAACACCTGTTCAGCACGTTGACCGGCACCGGAAATACATGCCGACTGTCGGGATGCGGTGGGTACGCCAATGACCACGCCTGTGGGTCGTGAAGAGGTCATTGGCGTTCCCACCGCATCCCCGCGCCGAACATCAATTCGTTGAACAATTTTTGCTGCGCCGTACGGTCGGGTCTGAGTTATTACAGTTACTAAATGAGTTCGTTAGCGCACAGGCTGCCGTAGCACGGTCTTGAGCTTTTCCGGAGCCACCCTGCGCGGATCGCTCAGATAGATATCATGATGATGTCCGTTGGTTACCAGGTCGTTCGTCGGCATAAACTCATTGTGTAGCCTTGCAATCGTCGGCGCTTCTTCGCTGAAGGGTCCGATGTGCATGATCTGTACGCTCTTACCTTCGTCGAAGTTCGAAAGCCTCAGGGTGTCGGGTGTATCACCCAGTTTTTTCTTCGCTTTCGCGACGGCCTGCTCGAACATGTCGCCGTCCGCCCAGTCCGGTGTCACGATCATCATGCGCCACTTCCATTTGTCCTTTAACTTCTTCTTGAAATCGTTTTTTTTCACGGAGTTCCTTCAATGTCCTGTTAGAGGTCCGGTAATGGCCAGACTAACGGCTGTGCTTCGCTACCATCCGGAGCCTGGATGAACAATCAGAGCTTATTTACATCATGCGCGAATTGAAAGACAAGGTAGTTATAGTGACCGGTGCAAGCAGTGGAATCGGTGCAGCGGCAGCGTTGTTGTTCGCTGCCGAAGGTGCGAACGTGGTTCTAGGTGCAAGGCGTAAGGCTCAGCTGGAGTCACTCGTTCTGCAGATTTCGAAGCGCAAAGGGGCAGCGGTTTCGCTTGCCGGCGACGTGGCAGAAGAGGGGTATTCGGAACGCCTCGTGATGCTCGCGAATTCAGAGTTCGGGGGTCTCGACGCGGCGTTCAACAATGCGGGAATCGTCGGAGATCTGTCCCCGGTGTCCGAGATGGCGGCGGCGAATTGGCATGCGGTAATGGCAACGAATCTGACAAGCGCTTTTTTTGCCGCAAAACACCAGATTCCGGCAATGAAGAAGCGGGGTGGCGGCTCGATCGTATTCACCGCCTCTTTCGTTGGTCACACAAATGGAGGAATGCCGGGCATGGGCGCTTACGCCGCGTCGAAAGGCGGCTTGGTCGGGCTGACACAATCTATCGCTTCCGAGCATGGGACCGATGGCATTCGTGTCAATGCACTGCTCCCAGGTGGAACAAAGACCGCCATGGCGGGAGACGACCCGGCCGGTCACGCGTTTATCGCCGGACTTCATCCCCTGGGAAGAATGGCCGAACCTGACGAGATTGCGAACGCCGCACTGTTTCTCCTGTCCGATCGGGCGAATTTCGTCACGGGCAGTGCCATGAGCGCCGACGGCGGGGTCTCCATCGGCCTGGGGTGAGCGGAGTTCCGGCTTGTATCGCGCTGTTTCCCCGCTCGGCAGGCCGAGGGATTGACCGGGATTGTGGGAACTTCGGGAAACCAGCAGGCTCCAAGGCTCTTTACGTCGCTCACGAATCGAGCGTATTTCTAGGCCGGGTGGCAAGCGTATAGTATGCTGTCACGGTTCGATGTTGAACGATGGCAACCTGCAGAGCTCACGCCAATGCAAAATCAGTCAGTCACAGTATCCGATCGCTTCGCTATTCAGCGGGTTCGAGCGTTCGCGGTCCTGTTGGCGCTGGTCGTATTGCAGGTTTCCTACGCGACTCACCAGTTCGAACATTCCGTCGGTGATATTACCAACGTCTGCGGCGTCTGCCTGCAGCTCGATCGTGTGGATGACGTCATTGCTTCTACGGCATTCGTCATCGATGCAAGCGCCGGCTTTGTCTTTCCGCCGCCGGCTAACCGGGCAGGTTTTGTCGCCGGGCTCGTTCGCACCTACCAATCGCGCGCTCCGCCGCTAGTCTGATCTTTCTACAGAGCGGCTCTGCCGCAATAGCTGTCGGTGCCGATGCCCCGGCTGTTTATCTTATGAACACGATTGGACGAAACCATGAAAATCTCAAAATCTCACGGCCGCTGGTTGACCGGTGCCGCGCTGGGCGCGGCAATGTTTGGCGCCGTTAACGCTAGTGCACAACAAACGGACTCCCCGGACACACATCACGACATCGACGAAATTATCGTCAGCGCCTCGGCGCTGGAGAAAAGTATCCGGCAACTGGCGCAACCGACCTCGGTGCTTGACGGAGACGCTTTGGCGACGAAGCAATCGGCCAGCCTGGGCGAAACCCTCTCAGCTGAATTGGGTGTCAGCTCCAGCTATTTTGGCCCGGTGGCGTCAAGGCCGGTGATTCGTGGCCAGTTCGGCGAACGCGTCAGGGTATTGGCGAATTCTCTCGACTCGATGGATGCTTCCGCACTCAGCGAAGACCATGCGGTGGCGGTTGACGGTCTTGTGGCCAGGCAGATCGAGATCGTGAGAGGGCCCGCGACACTGCTGTACGGCAGCGGTGCGGCCGGCGGCCTCGTGAACGTGGTCGACGACCGAATCCGGCAGGAAAGCCTTGAGCGTACGGCTGCCGGTGCTGTGTCGTTTGGCACTGATTCTGCGACCGGCAAACAGTCCGGTGCGGGCAAGGTCGCGTTCGGCAGTTCGACAGTGGCAGCCCATCTCGACTTTTACCGGCGCAGTACCGACGACGTTCGTATTCCCGGATTTGCCGAATCGGCGACTCTTCGCGCGATGGAGGAAGAAGAAGAGGAAGAGGGTGAGGAGGAGCACGAAGAAGCGTTCGGTATTGTCGAGAACACCAGTAGCACAACCGAAGGCGGCGCCGCGGCGGTGAGCTTTACCGGAGAAAAGGGTTTTATTGGATTGTCTTACAGCCTGCACGATAGCGAATACGGAATTCCCGGTCACGAACACGAGCACGAAGAAGGTGAGCCGGAGGAAGAGGAAGAAGAGAGCGTTCGTGTTGACCTGGAGCAATCGCGATTCGACCTGAGAGGCGAGTACCAATTCGACGGGCCGATAGACAGTGCCCTGGTCCGTATCGCCAGGAACGATTATGAGCACCGCGAACTCGAAGGCGCGGAGGTAGGCACCGTTTTCGATACCACGGGTACCGATGCGCGGCTGGAATTGCGCCACGGCGGTCGCGGTGGCCTGGAAGGGGCCTTCGGCGGGCAATACAAAAGCATCGATTTCGAAGCGGCCGGCGAGGAAGCCTTTGTACCGCCGTCGGAAACGGTGCAGGCCAGCCTCTTCGCGTTTGAGGAGTTGCCGATCACCGATACCTGGACGCTTCAGGGCAGCGCCCGCGTGGAATGGCAGACCATCGAGTCGCCGTCGCAGAGCAAGTACGATGACTCTGCATTCGGCGTATCCATTGGTGCCATCTGGGCATTCACCGATACACTCAGTCTGGCCGCTAACCTCGTGCACAGTGAGCGGCATCCCAATGCGACCGAACTGTACGCCGATGGACCGCATCTCGCGGTTGGGCGCTTCGAGCGCGGCTCGGTAACGCTCGGCAACGGTTTTCTCGACAAGGAGTTGTCGACGAACCTGGACCTGACGTTTCGCGGCAGCAGTGACAAAGTCGAGTTTTCTGTCACTGGCTTCATTAACGAGGTCGATGATTACATTCTGCTGTCCGCAACCGGGGATACGGAAGACGGGTTGCCGGTGTTTGAGTACGGTCAGAAAGACGTTCGCATACTCGGGTTGGAAGCAGAGGCGCGCGTAGAGTTGCTGGATACTTCAAACGGCCATTTGCATACTCGCGTCTTCACCGACCTGGTGCATGCTGAGGAAAAAAACTCGGGCGAGTATTTACCGAGGATTCCGCCGTTGCGTTACGGGGTCAGCCTGCACTATACGCTGGACCGGATCAGCGCGATGGTGGAAGCGGCGTTTCATGACGGGCAGGATAAGACGGGGCCGGGCGAATTGACAACGGATGACTACACGATGCTGAATGCCGAGTTGTCATACACGCTCGACAATCCGCGGCTATTGGCGTTTGTTCGCGGTACCAATCTCAGTGATGAGGATGCGCGACAGCATACGTCGCCGCTGAAGGATATCGTTCCTTTGCCGGGACGTTCTGTGAAGTTTGGGCTGCGTTACGATTTCTGAGTTTTTTGCGATCGTTCTATTCGGGGCGGGTACCGGGGGTCTTTGGCACCGGTATCCGTCCATTGTCGCGTTAGCAGAACTGCAATTGAAGTTGCGCGGCGGATCGCTTGAAGCGGCGCCTGGGCGCTAAGTTAAACTAACGGTAGTGGTTTAGCAGTAATCCGATTGGTGCCCAGGAGAGGACTTGAACCTCCACCTACTTACGTAGACCAGCACCTGAAGCTGGCGCGTCTACCAATTCCGCCACCTGGGCAATTCACTAGCCAATCAGATTGTCAAAACTACCGCTAAATCGCGGCCACAACAACAGCGATTTCCCCGTATCGCAGCGCTCAGCGGTGAAAACCGCGTACAATCGCGTCACGACAGGGTGGCGCACTGTACTCAAAGCGGGCGCCGTCTGTCAATCCAAAGCAACAAGCAAAATTCACGGAGCCGTATCACTTGCCCAGCACGCCCAAAAAAAATAAGCCCGCCAAGACCGGGCGCGAAGCCAAATCCTATAAACACCCGATTCCGAGCCAGAACGAGCTACTCGATTTCTTGACGGATGTCGGCAAGCCGCTGAAGGTCGAACCCATACAGAAGGCGTTCGACCTGAAAGGTCAGCGCATGCGTTCGCTGCTGGCCGACCGGCTGCGCGATATGGTCAGGGCAGGGCAGCTGCTCGAAAACCGGCGTGGTGAGTATTGCCTGACGGCCAAGCTGGATCTCGTCACCGGCCGGGTCAGCGGGCACCGCGATGGTTTCGGTTTCGTCATTCGCGACGACGGCGACTCTGAGGACGTTTATCTCTCCGCGCGGGAAATGCGCGCATTGTTTGACGGCGATCGCGTTGCGGTTCGTATAAAAGGCCTGGACCGGCGTGGCCGGGCAGAGGGCGAACTCGTCGATGTACTGGAGCGCGGTACCCGGGAAATCGCCGGACAGTTTATCCGCGAACGCGGCATCGGTATCGTCGTTCCCGACAACGCGCGACTGTCGCATCGCATCCTGATTCCGAAGGGCGAAGCCGCTAAGGCGAAGCACGGCGACATGGTCGTTGCCGAAATCCTCGACTTTCCGACGCATGTCGAACAAGCGACCGGCAGAATTACGACCATCATCGGTGCCCCAGACGATAAGGGGATCGCAACCGACATCGCCATCCATGCGCACGCGATTCCTTACAAGTGGCCGGATGCTGTTAGCAAGGAGGTCGGTGGTTTCGGTAGCACGGTTCCCAGCTCGACGCACGACGGCCGCACCGAGCTGCGCGATGTCGATCTCATCACGATCGACGGCGCCGACGCTCGCGATTTCGACGACGCCGTCTACTGCAAAAAAACGGACCAGGGCTGGCGCCTGCTGGTCGCGATCGCCGATGTCGCTCACTACGTTAGCGTCGGTTCCGCGCTGGACAAGGAAGCTATCGTTCGCGGTACCTCGGTGTACTTCCCGGACCGCGTCGTGCCGATGCTGCCTGAAGTGCTCTCCAACGGCCTGTGTTCGCTCAATCCGAAGGTGGATCGTCTGTGCATGGTTTGCGATATGCGGGTGAGCGCCGCCGGTAAGGTCACGAAATCGACCTTCTTCGAAGCCGTCATGAAATCGAAGGCGCGGCTGACCTACAGTCAGGTCGGCGATTTTCTGAGCGATGCGTCGAAAACCACGGTCCCCAAGGACCTGCAATCGTCGGTCCGCGATCTGCACGATCTGTACAAAGCCTTCGCGAAGGCACGTGGCCGTCGCGGCGCAATCGAAATCGACCTGCCGCAGACGAAATTCAAGCTCAATGACGATGGCGAAATCGACCGCATCGAAGTCGTACCGCGAAACGACGCACACCGCCTTATCGAAGAGTGCATGATCGCGGCCAACGTCGAGGCGGCGAAGTTTTTGCAGAAACACCGCATCCCCGGGCTGTATCGCGTGCACCCTAAACCGGACCCGGATCGCTTCGACGACCTGCGTCTGTACCTGGTCTCGCTCGGCCTGAAAGTCCCGCACCCGGACCATGTCGAGCCCCGGCATTTCACCGAGATTATCGAACAGGTCAGGGACCGCCCGGACAGCGCCGCCATCACGATGGCGATGCTGCGCTCGCTCACGCACGCCGAGTACTCGCCGGCCAATGTGGGGCACTTCGGGCTCGCGCTGGAGTCCTATGCGCACTTCACATCCCCGATTCGCCGTTATCCCGATCTGCTGGTGCATCGCGCCATTCGCCACATCGTTCGTGGCGGCAAGCCCGGCAAATACGACTACAAGCCCAAGGAAATGGAGCGGCTGGGCGCGATTACATCCGCGCACGAGAAGCGTGCCGAAGAGGCAACCCGCGAGGTCGAGGCCTGGCTTAAGTGCCAGTACATGGAAGGACACCTGGGCGAGGAGTTCGATGGCGTGATCACCGGCGTCACGAACTTCGGCCTCTTTGTACAGATTACCGAGCTGATGACCGACGGGCTGGTCCATGTCACAAGCCTCGCCAACGACTATTACAAGTACGATGCCGGTTCGCAGCGCCTGATCGGCGAGCGCAGCGGCGATACCTATGGCCTGGGCGGCGAGATGCGCGTGCGCGTGCATCGCGTCGACATGGACACGAGAAAAATCGATTTCCGTCCTGTTGGGGAAGATTCCGGAAAACCCCGCCGGGGCGGGCCGTCTGCCGGGAGGAAACGGCGTCGATGAGCAAAGCGCAGTACATCACCGGTCTCAGGGCGGTCGAGCAACTGGTCGCGACCGATCCCACCGAGATTCGGCGCATTTATGCCGAATACCAGACGGTGAATCCGAGGGTTGAGGCGATCATCCAGACGGCCCAGAAAGCCGGCGTTGACATCCAGCCCGCCAACCGGGCCCGGCTGGCGCAGATGGGCGGCGAGGCCCGTCACCAGGGCGTCATTGCCGAGATTCGGCGCAGCACGGTGCTGGACGAAGCCGGCCTCAGAACGATGGTTGAGCAACGCCTGGAGGTCGTAGACGGTAACCCGCTGCTGATCCTGGTATTAGACGGCGTGCAGGACCCACACAACCTTGGGGCCTGTATGCGTACGGCGGATGCGGCGGGCGCCGATGCCATCGTTGTGCCGCGCCACGGGGCGGCCGGATTGAGCCCTACCGTGAGCAAAGTCGCTGCGGGGGCCGCGGAGCAGCTGCCGTTCGCATCGGTTGGCAATCTCAGCCGGGTTCTCGGCTGGCTTGCCGACTACGGCGTGCGGGCCATCGGTACCAGTGACAAGGCCGATTCCAGCTTGTTTGACGCGGATCTGAGCGGTTCTGTGGCGCTCGTCATGGGCCGCGAACACACTGGTCTCAGCCAGGGCATCGCCAATCGCTGCGAGACACTCGTGAGCCTGCCCATGGCCGGCGTCGTCTCCAGCCTGAACGTCTCGGTCGCCACGGGCATATGCCTGTATGAAATAGCGCGGCAAAGGACCTTGCAGCGGCGTTAAGCCTTAGGTAGGATGCGCCTCCCGCTGCTAATGGCGGGTTTTCACCTCTTGCTACACCGGATGACCGGGTAGCTATAATCCGTAAGGGGCTACAATGAGGCATTACGAAATAGTGTTTCTGGTTCATCCGGACCAGAGCGAGCAGGTTCCTGCCATGGTAGAGAAATACCAGGGCATGGTGACCGAGTCCGGCGGCAGTGTTCACCGCAGCGAAGACTGGGGTCGTCGCCAGCTGGCCCACCCGATCAACAAGATCCACAAAGCGCACTACGCTCTTCTGAATGTCGAGTGTGAGTTTACCGTGGTCGAAGAGATCAAGACCGCGTTCAAATTCAACGATGCGGTCCTGCGTCATCTCGTTATTTCCCGCGACGACGCGGTTACCGAAGCTTCGCCGATGGCGGTTGCGGTTGCCGAGGAGAAAGCGAAGGAGAAAGAGGCGCAGCAACGTCGTGAAGCGAAGGCAGTTGCCGAGGCTGCAATGCGTAGCGAAAGAGCCGAAGAGGCAGCCAAGTCCGAAGCTGAGGCAGAGGCAGAGGCAGAGGCAGCTAAGCCCGAAGCTGAGGCAGAGGCAGCTAAACCCGAAGCTGACGCAGAGGTCGCCAAGCCCGAGGCCACTGTTACGGAGGAAGCAGCTTCTGCAGACGCCGTTGCCGCGGAGCCGAAAGCTGCTCCCGAAGCTGACGCGGAAGCCAAAGCGAAGAGCGCCTAAGGAGAATTACTATGAGTCGTTATTCACGCAGACGTAAATACTGCCGTTTCACCGCCGAGGGTATTACCGAGATCGATTACAAGGATCTCAACCTGCTCAAGGCCTACGTTACAGAGACGGGAAAGATTGTACCCAGTCGGATTACGGGCACCAAGGCTCACTACCAGCGCCAGTTGGCGTCGGCGGTTAAGCGGGCGCGCTATCTGGCGCTGCTGCCTTATACCGACCGCCACTAAACAGAGCTAAGCCAGGACACATGCAGGCGATAGCCACATGGCTGGTCGCACGTCCGCAAAACGCTGTGCTGGGGTTGCTGGCGACGTTACTGATCGGGCTGCCGTTCCTGGGCGGGGCGGTGATCGGCTTGCTGGTACTGAGGCATGGGCTCGGATTTGCAGCCATCGCTGCGGGGCTTGCCGTCGGTATCCTGGGAGTCGCCTCCCTGGTTGCCGGCAACACGGCATACACCGTGATTGCCCTGCTGGTGTTGATATGGGTGCCTGCGGCGGCACTTGCCGAAATGCTGGGGCGAACACGGTCCCTGACGCTGGTCATGCAGGTGCTGACCATTTTCTGGGTCGTGGCGATGTTGAGCTTTCAGCTATTCGTCGAGGATCCCGCCGCATTTTGGCAGCCCTATCTGACTGCAGGGGCTGACTGGTTTAGGCAGAACGGCCTGGCGCTGAACGTCGAGCTTGTGACGGCGGAAGTTATGACGGCCTCAGTTGGCTGGTCATTGTGGTTTATCTACACAGTCATCTTGTTGGCTGGGTATTGGTTCTACAGACAACTGCCGGAAGAAAGCCGAAATTTTGGCGAGTTCCGGCAACTGAATTTTGGGCGCGTTATTGCGCTCGTGTTGGTTTCGGTTGCATTGCTGGCATTCGCAATCGATGCGATATGGCTGCAGAACATCATGTTTGCGACATTCATGATGTTCATGATGCAGGGGCTGGCTGTCGTGCACTGGTTCTACGGCAAGGGAGTACTGCCTGTCGTTGCACTGGTTTCGGTTTATGTGTCGTTGCTGTTTTTGCAGGAACTGCTGGGCACGGTGTTGGCATTGATTGGTTATTTGGACGCCTGGTTTGGTTTGCGGCGTCGATTCACTAAAGCGTAAAGGTTCGAAAATTATGAACGTTATATTGTTGGAAAGCGTTGAAAATGTCGGTGGTATCGGCGATCTGGTCAGTGTGAAGCCCGGTTTTGGCCGCAACTACCTGCTGCCGCAGGGCAAGGCGGCGCTTGCGACGCCCGAGAACATGAAGCAGATTGAGGCGCGTCGTGCGGAACTCGAAAAAGCTGCGGCGGAAGAGATCAGCAAAGCCAAGGCTCGCGCGACTGCGATCAACGGCGTTGAACTGGTAATAGCGGCGAATGCCGGCAGTGAAGACAAGCTGTTTGGTTCGGTCGGGCCGATCGATATCGCCGAGGCATTTGTTGCGGTACAGGTAGAGGTCGAGCGCAGCGAAATTCGCATGCCCGATGGCCCGATTCATGAGCTCGGCGAGTACCAGGTCGGCGTCCATCTGCACAGCGAAGTCAACGCAGAAGTGACAGTCCGCGTCGTCGCGGCGGAGTAATCGCTCCCGGCCGGTGACCCGGCTGTGTTACCTTTGAGCCGGAGTAAATACTGGCAGAGGAACTGACGGAATGGTCCGAGCTTTGGATGATGGTGTGGTCGATGGAGGCGCAGAGCAGCGCCTCAAGGTACCGCCGAACTCCATAGAAGCGGAACAGTCTTTGATCGGCGGCCTGATGCTCGATGCGCTGGCCTGGGACAAGGTCGCCGACGTTGTCACCAGCGAAGACTTCTACCGTAAAGATCACCGCCTGATCTTCGGCGCGATCGCCAACCTTGTCGAAGGTGGCAATCCATGCGATGTCGTGACGGTCTCCGAACACCTTGACGGTAAAGGCGAACTGGAACACTCCGGCGGCCTTGAGTACCTTGCGACGCTGGCGAATGAAACGGCCGGCTCGGCCAACGCCAGGGCCTACGCAAAAATCCTCAGAGAACGTGCGACCTTGCGGGCGCTGATCAGCGCCGGTAACGAAATCGCGGGCAGTGCGTTTATCAGCGACGGTCGCACGGCGGCAGAAGTGCTCGACGACGCCGAACGCATGGTCTACGAGATCGCAGAAAGAGGCACCCGGGGTAAAAAAGGCTTCAAGTCGCTGAAGCAGATTCTGCCTGCAGCTGTTGATCGAATTGATACGCTGCACCAGTCCGATGGCGACATCACCGGTATCTCTACCGGTTACAACGAATTCGACAAGATGACGGCGGGTTTGCAGCCGGGGGACCTGGTTATCATTGCTGGTCGGCCGTCGATGGGGAAGACGACGCTGGCGGTGAACATCGCCGAGAATGCAGCGATCGGTTCCAAAGTGCCGACAGCGATTTTCTCGATGGAAATGCCGGCGCAGCAATTGGCGTTTCGTATGATTTCGTCGTTGGGTCGGGTTGACCAGACGCACCTGCGTACCGGTAATTTTCCCGACGAAGACTGGTCGCGCATCAATACGGCCGTGCAACTCATGTCGGAAGCGCCTATTTACATCGACGATACGCCTGGCCTTTCACCGACAGAAATACGCGCTCGTGCGCGGCGATTGCAGCGCGAACACGGTCTTGGTTTGATCGTTGTCGACTACCTGCAGCTCATGCAGGTGCCGGGCAATAATGAAAATCGCGCGACCGAGATTTCAGAGATTTCCCGCGGCTTGAAGGGTCTGGCTAAAGAACTCGAATGCCCGGTCATTGCCCTGTCGCAGCTGAATCGAAGTGTAGAACAACGGACCGACAAGCGGCCGGTAATGTCCGATCTGCGGGAGTCGGGTGCTATTGAGCAGGACGCAGATCTGATCGTCTTTATCTATCGTGAAGAGGTCTACAATCAGGATACGCCCAGAAAGGGCGTTGCCGATATCGCAATTGCGAAACAGCGAAATGGCCCGATCGGTGACTTTCCGCTGACCTTTGTCGGCCGTTACACCAAGTTCGAGAACTGGGTGCCGGACAACTACAACGACTTCCCGGACGAGGGATATCAGTGAGTTTCGGAGCACGAGCGCTCATCCGGCTCGGCGCACTTAAACATAACTTCAAGCAAATTCGGTCCGCATTGCCGGATGCGAAAATCATGGCTGTTATCAAAGCCAATGCCTACGGTCACGGGATGCTTGCAGTGGCCCGGAGTCTCCCGGACGTTGATGCCTTTGCCGTTGCACGGGTGCCCGAGGCGATCAAGCTGCGGGAAAACGGTATCGACTCGGATATCGTCTTGTTAGCCGGGGTCCTTGACGAAGACGAATTACAATCGGCAATTGCGCAAAACCTGCAGTTGGTCGTGCACTGTCAGGAGCAGATATCGCTCCTCGATGCCTGCCGCGAAGGCGCGGTAACTGTCTGGCTAAAAATCGATACGGGGATGAACCGGCTTGGCTTTCGTCCCGGTGAGGCGGAAGAGCTGTTGCGAAGGCTGGGTGCCATGTCGGCCGTTCGTGAAGTTCGCATGATGACGCACCTGTCGAGCGCCGACGACCGGGATAACGCCGTCACTGAGCGGCAGTTGCAGCGCTTCAGAGAGGTCATTGCCGAAGATGTCGAGCACCTGAGTATTGCGAACAGCGCCGGCGCCCTGGGCGGGTCCGATG
This sequence comes from Woeseiaceae bacterium, assembly GCA_021773035.1. Taxonomy (GTDB): domain Bacteria; phylum Pseudomonadota; class Gammaproteobacteria; order Steroidobacterales; family Woeseiaceae; genus UBA1847. The sequence goes on along the minus strand of JAJFKU010000036.1, from coordinate 19,507 downwards.
CTCATGCGGAGTTTTCGCGGCGGGGATGTACGCTCTGGATTCGGCCGGGAATTGCCATGTTCGGCATCTCACCCTTTGCAGACAAGAGTGGCGCAGAGCTGGGGCTCAGGCCGGTAATGCAGTTTGAGGCCCGCCTGATAGCCAGGAAATCACTGTCGGTTGGTGACCATGTCGGCTACAAGAGAAGCTACGAAAACAGAGCGCCCACCGTGCTCGGCATTATTTCTGCCGGTTATGGCGACGGTTATTCCCGACACTTTCGCAGCGGCACACCTGTCCTTATCAATGGTCGGAAGGTGCCTGTGATCGGCAATGTCTCGATGGATATGATCGCCGTCGACCTCGGTGCGGGTGCCGAAGACCGGATTGGCGATATTGCCACGCTGTGGGGCGATGGTTTGCCAGTGGAGGAGGTCGCCCCGTGGGCGCACGCCATTCCATATGAGCTGGTCTGCGGCGTGATGAACCGCGAGGCTAGCCGGATCGTCCAATAGTGTTCCGCTAGCTGACGAAGAATCCCATCTTTACACCGGCTAACTGAACGACATCGTTGTCCTGCAGCTTGCGCGCCTGTGCACCGATTGGCTGGCCGTTGACCAGCGGGAAATCGCCTTCTGTGCCCGATTCGACATGCACGATGTAGTAGCCCTCGGCGCGGCGCGTAATCGCCGCAACCTGCACACCCGGCCGGCCAAGTGTCGTCAGCGCCTTCGTCAACTCGAGCTCGCGCCCCGCAAATGCGCCGCTAAGGACCTGCAGCTTCGCCAGCGGCAGTGCGTTCGGCGCATTTGCCGGGTCGATGCCGTGCGATGTTTCGGTATGCGATACCGATTCTTGTGCTACCGACTCGCCCATGGAAGGTGCCTTGGGCTCCTCCTGCAGCGCGGCGGCATCGTTCGGGTCCAGTTTGACAGCCTCTGCTGCTGCAGAATCGTCATCCGGAAGCTCGTCGGCGCTCGCTGCCGCGGCTGCCTTTTCCGCTGCCGCCTCTGCTTTCGCCAGCTGGTCGGCGTTCTGCTGACCGGCTGGAATGACCATCGTCTTTTCAAACTCGTCCTGGTCGGTTTCGTTGGTTTGCTGATCGGAGAACCGTAATTGGTGGTGGCCAATAGTGATAACGTCCCCGTGCTGCAGGGCATGTTTCTTGATCAGCTTGCCATTGACGTATGTGCCGTTGGTGCTGTTGAGGTCCTCAAGAAAGGAATCGTTGAGAATATTGATGATCAGTGAATGATGTCCACTGACGGCCGGGTTGTCGATGCGTACATCGTTGTCCGGAAGGCGACCAATGGTATAGCGTTCCTTGGTCATGTTGTATTCAGCCAGAACTTGATTGTCCAGACTTAAAATTAGCCTTGCCATGATTTCTCGCTCTTGATTCTCAGCATTCCCAGTTCACCACCTAGGAACGAAATAAGCCGGCAATCTTTGCTAACAGGCCTTTTTTCGCCGGGAAGGCTTCCTTAACCTGTGCAAGCATTACCGACACATTGTCACGCCCGCCATGATCGTTAGCTAAGTCCACCAGCTGTTGACCAACGACGTCAAGACTATCATTAAAAGTACTGATAGTTAAGTGAATATCGTCATCCTCGACCATGTCGGGAAGGCCGTCGGAACAGAGTAAATAGATGTCATCGGGAAGCACCTCGTGCTCGTGAACCTCAACCTCTACCGTGGGTTCCACGCCCAATGCCCGGGTGACGTAATTGCGGTTTGTCGAACGCTGGGCTTCTTCCGCCGAGTAAAACCCTCGATCGACAAGTTCCTGTAACAGCGAATGGTCGAGCGTCACCTGATCCAGTTGCCCGCCGCGCAGACGGTAGGCCCGTGAATCTCCTACATGTGCGATCGATACCTTGTCGTCATAGAACATGCAGGCCACAATGGTCGTGCCCATGCCTTCGCAGTGTGTCTGGCTTTGCGCTGTTTGATAGATAATCTTGTTGGCTCGATAAATCGCATCGCGAAGTACGATCGACTGGCGCATCATACCGCTGTGAGGATCGACGTCGTTGCGCTGTTCGCGGCCGGCACCTTCAACAGCCAGCTCCGAGACGATCTGCACGGCGATACCGCTGGCGACCTCGCCGGCGTTATAGCCGCCCATACCGTCGGCAAGCACCAGCAGTCCGATGTCGCCATTGGAGCCAATGGCGTCTTCGTTATGATCGCGAACACGTCCGGTGTCCGTGATCTCTGCAAGGTCAATTTTTCCGCGCAATGTCATAGATCGGTTACTTTATCGCCCAAGAAAATCGTTCAGGAAACTCTGGCGCAATTCCGCAGCGCGATAGCCATTTCTGCACCACAGGAAAAGCGATCCTGCGGGCGTTTTGCCAACGCCTTGAGGAGAACAGCGTCGACGCTGGGAGGTATACCGGCACGACGGGGTGACACCGGCGCCGGATCTTCTGTTGTTATTTTTGTCATTAATACGGCGATGTTCGTTGCTTTGAACGGTACCTCACCCACCAAGAGCTCGTATAGGGTAACACCAAGTGAAAACAAGTCCGAGAGTCCTGTCAGGTCTTCGGCCCCGAGCTGCTCCGGAGACATGTACATGGGAGTCCCCAAAACGATGCCGGTCTTCGTCTTGTTGTTGTCCGTCATCCTTGCAACGCCGAAGTCGCTGATCTTTATTGACCCATCCTTGGGGTTGTAGAGCAGGTTCGCCGGTTTGATATCGCGGTGAATAACGCCCTGATTATGAGCATAGTCGAGCCCCTCGGCAGTTGCCGCCGCAAGCTCAAGCGCGCGCTTGGGCGCCAGCAGTTTGGTCGGATCGGTGAAACTCCTGAGGGGAATGCCGGGAACATACTCCATGGCGATGTAGGCGAGACCCTTATCCTCGCCGGCGTCAAACACGGTGATGATGTTGGGGTGAGTCAGACGACCGGCTGATTCTGCCTCGCGGTAGAATCGTTGTCGCGCCTCTTTGAGTTCTTCGTCCTCGAACTCTTTTTCGATGGGAATAGCTTTTAAAGCGATGGCGCGGTTGATCCGCGGGTCCTTCGCCAGGTAGACGGCGCCCATGGCACCGCGACCGATTCTTCGTTCGATGACGTATCGCCCAAGGCGCTCCGGTGCGCCAGCGGCCTTCTTGGTGGACGAGGCTGCTGCGAGCGTCCCTTGAGTGCGCTTCATCCATTCCAGTACTGCTTCGGCCCGTTCGGGTTTGGCCTGTTGCTCGAAAGCGAGCGACAGTTTGTACATCGTTGCGGCCACGGTGTCTGACGGATTGCAACGACGAAACTCGGCAAACGCCGGCTCCAGGCGACCGGCAGCCAGAAAATCGGCGCCTTTCCGAAACGCATCGCCGGAGACCTTCTTTATGTTGACGACCAGCCAGGCGCTGAGTATCGCGATACCGACAAAAATCAGGATCGGTCGTCCCAGATCCATACGAAGCTTCAGACCGTAGAGGAGGATCGCTTCTGCCAACAGCAATATCATAACCACGATTGCTGTGAGTGCGGTGATGTCGCGACGGTTTCTGTCCGGCAGAAACAATACCGCGACGATCGCAAGCATCGCCGGTATCAGGTATTCCATCGCATTGATACTGGGTGGCGAGCCGATGGTGCGGTTGTTCTCGACATCGGCTAACAGTGCTGCCGTGACTTCTGAGACGGTGATAAACTGGCCGGACGGCAGCGTAACGACGGCATCGACGAACGGCAGATCGGAGTCGACGAAGACTGTAGAGCCACGCAACGACGTCCCGGCATTATCGGCGAGTAAAGCGGCGACATCGATGCGCGGAAGCTCGGCGTAGCCGGAAAAGAAAATTCTGTCGTCGGCGGCTGCCAGCAGACTCCCCGAACCGTTTTCTGACGATTCGAAGTCAACGGCAAGCGGTAGCGACGGAGACATGACGCCACTATTGAGTTGCCACAGCTCAGATTGGCGCAGTACGCCGTCGCTGTCGGGGTTCATAGCGACAAAGCCATCTCGTGTGGCGAACTCGGACAAAGGATGCCGTGTAGGTACAAACACCGGACCCGGATTGTTGAGCAGCCCTGCCCAGTCGGGAAGTTCAGCGCCTTCCGTCAGTGGCGGCGGATTGGGCAGGATAATCCGCCGCACACCGGAATCCTGCAGCGCCCGGATGGTCTGACCGTATTGCTCAAGCAGATCTTCCGGCGTTACGCGCCTGCTATCAATACTGGCAATGTAGGTGTTTTCCTGCGGCTGTTGCGGCAGGCCGCTGGCGAGCCGGTCATAGAGAAACCGGTCAGCAGCGACGAACCAGGGCGCCAACGGCCCGTAGATCACGAGCAACAGCAGGCTGGCAAACGCGAGCGTAATAATGCGGTTTCGTTTTTGTTGGGCGGCCGTGTCCAAAGTAAGTCATGTCCCTGTTTTACGGGCAGAATTATAGAGAAATGCAAGCGTTCTTAATGAGATAGGGTTGGCATTTTTTATGTAATACCGACTCTGGAAGCGGTGCTATCATTAGCTTTCAACGGACGGCACGAGTTTAACAATAATCGGCGCACGATTCGCAACACGATCGTCTGTTCTCAAGTAATAGCCTTTTAAAACAAATAGTTATAAACAAGGTCGAGTATCGTGCCCAAGGCAAAAATCGCCTATCTCTGCACCGAATGTGGTGCGCACAGCGTCAAGTGGGCTGGGCAGTGCCCTGAATGCGCCGCCTGGAACACGTTGGCGGAGACTACCCTCGCCGTTTCGAAGGCGCCGTCGGGCATCACGACTAAGACCCTCGATGAGTTGCCGGACGATATCGATTATCGCCATATGACGGGATTCGGTGAGTTCGATCGAGTGCTGGGCGGTGGGCTGGTCCCGGGAGCAGTCGTGCTGCTCGGTGGAGACCCGGGCGTCGGGAAATCGACGCTATTGCAGCAGGTCTCAGCCCACCTGATGCGGGATTTGTCGGTTTGCTATGCCACTGGAGAAGAGTCGCTGCGGCAGATTGCGCAGCGCTCAATGCGCCTGGGCCTGGATGCAGCGGCAATGAATCTGCTGTCGGACGTTTCCATCGAGAACGTTCTGTCGGAGGCCCGGAAGTGTAAAGCGCGCGTTCTGGTCATCGATTCGATGCAGACAATGGTCAGCGACGCGGTGCCGTCGGCGCCGGGCTCCGTTGCTCAGTTGCGGGATGGCGTTGGCAGGATCGTGCAGTTCGCGAAACAAAACGACGTCGCCGTATTCATTATCGGCCACGTTACCAAGGAAGGCGCGATAGCCGGCCCTCGGGTTGTCGAGCACATGGTGGATACGGTGCTGTACTTCGAAAGCGATCCCGCCAGCCGCTACTCGATGATTCGCTCCGTCAAGAATCGATTCGGCGCCAGCGGCGAGATGGGCGTGTTTGCGATGACCGAAACCGGGTTTCTCGAAGTTAGTAATCCGTCGGCAATTTTTCTGTCGCGCGAATCTGTCGACGAACCCGGCAGCGTTGTCTCGGTAGCGTGGGAGGGAAGTCGCCCGTTACTCGTCGAAATTCAGGCGCTGGTCGCTGACAGTAATACGAATCATCCAAAGCGACTGGCACAGGGCGTCGATCAGAATCGCCTCGCACTATTACTCGCGGTGTTGCAACGCCATGGTTCGCTATCGATTACCGATGAAGATGTTTTCGTCAACGTCGTTGGTGGACTGCGGATCAACGAAACGTCGGTCGATCTGCCGTCATTGCTGGCAATCGTTTCGAGCTTTCGCGACCGGGCCGTACCGGAGCGGCTTGTGTGTTTCGGTGAAATTGGTCTTGCGGGTGAAATACGCCCGGTGCGATTTGGCACAGAGCGGATCGCCGCGGCCGCCAAGCAGGGTTTCACTCGTGCGATAGTGCCCATGGGCAACCTGCCAAAGACGATTCCCGCGGGAATTGATGTTATGGGCGTGCGCCGACTGAGTGAAGCGCTTGATGCAGCATTTTAGTTTGAGTCAGTCTGCCGCCGTTTCGTGTTCGATTCGTCGTCCGATTCGAACGGTGCGGATGCGGTTATCGTCGGTTTCTACGATTTCGATCGGATAGCCGCTGATCTTGAGGCAGGTTTGCGGCTTGGGAATAGTCTCGAGCAGTTCGACGATAAGGCCGTTTAATGTCTTTGGCCCGTCAGTCGGAAGATCCCAGTCCTGCGAGCGGTTTAGCTCGCGGATATTTACCGCAGCATCGACGATATACGTGTCTGAGCCGTCGCTCACGACATCGGTTTCGTCATCCCCCGGATCGGTGGTGAATTCACCGACGATTTCCTCCAGGATGTCTTCAAGCGTGACTATCCCCTGAATGTCGCCATATTCATCCACGACCATTGCAATGCGTTCGCGCCGGCGTTGAAACTGCACCAGTTGCGTACTGAGCGGAGTACCTTCGGGGACGAAGTAGGGCTCGATGAGCAATCGTTGCAGCGTGTTCCTGTCGAATTCTTCGTGAGCGAGATTTGCCAGGCGTCGAAGGTGCAGGACACCGACGATCTTGTCGATGTCGTCCCGAAAGACCGGCAGTCGTGTGTGCTGACTTTCCGCTATTGTCTTCTGGATCGCCTGGTCGTCGTCGTCGAGATCGATGCCGACAATTTCGTTGTGTGGGACCATGACGTCGTCGACGGTGACCTTTTCGAGGTCGAGAATACTGATTAGCATCTGTCGATAGCGAGACGAAATTCGCGCCCCCGCATCACGCACGACCGTTCGCAGTTCCTCGCGAGTCAGCGATTGCTGGTCTCGGCCGTCGTCCCGAACGCCGCACAGGTACAGAACGCCGTTGGACGCCATGTTGGTTAACCAGACGATCGGGTAAAGCACCTTGAGCAGCGGGTAGTAGATCATCGCGGCGGGAAAGGCGAGCCGTTCCGGGTGCTGCGCGGCCAGGGTTTTCGGTGCGGCCTCCGCAAAGATCAACACGACGAGTGTAAAGACTATTGTGCCTATCGCTACGGCGGGCTCTCCGCCAATCTCTAAGGTAATGACGGCGACCAGTGAGGCGGCGGAGAAATTGACGAGGTTGTTACCGAGAAGAATCAGGCCGATCAAGCGCTCTGGCCGTTTTAACAGGGTTTCCGCGAGTTTTGCGCCGCGATGCCCCTCGCGTGCTTTATGCCTGAGATGGTAACGGTTTAGCCTCATGAGCGCCGTTTCCGAGCCCGAGAAAAACGCGGACAGGACCAGCAGCACAGCAAACAGGCCGACCAGACCTGCTAGTGGAATGTCATCGCCCAAGGGCAGTCTCTCTATTTGTAACGCGTGGCCAGTTCATCAGCCCGGCCAGAACCTGTCAAGAGCGTGTTTTTCAGCTCCAGCTGCGGCCCAGCAGTTGTTCCAGTATCAGACGTGTGCCGAAATAGGCGATACACAGCAACAGAAACCCCCCCAGATACAAGCGGATAGCCCGGTTACCGCGCCAGCCCGCGAAAAACCGACCCGCTAACAGGGTGCCGAAAACCAGCAAGGCCAGCAGGGAAAAGGCGGTCTTGTGAACCAGATGCTGCGCAAACAGATTGTCGACGAAGGTCAGGCCCGACAGAATAGCGAGCGTGAGTCCGGCGAAACCGGTCGCGGTGATTCCAAACAGCAGTTTTTCGGTAGTCTCGAGTGGCGTGAACAGGGCGTTGACGGTTGACAAACGACCCGCCTGCAGACGGCGTTCCTGAACCATCGCGTAGACCGCGACAATCGCGCCCACGGTCAATAGTCCGTAGGACAGCAAAGAGATCAGGATATGCGCGTGCACCTGCCAGGCAAGAGCGATGGGGACTGCGGAAGAGCTATTGTCGCCGGCCATAGCCACAATTGCGGCGAGAAGGAGTAAACCGGCGCTAATGCCGCGCAGCGATGCCTCATAGGCGGCGATGAGGCCGATCAGCGCGAGCTCGAGCCCGATCATCGATACGGTATTGCCTACCGAGAGTGCGAGACCGCCGCCGCTGAATATTATCGAATACAGCGCATAAGCATGTTGGCTCAGCCCGGCGCCGGCTGCCAGGCACGCGGCGAGAAACAGCAGTTGGCTGCGCGCCGAAAAGCGCGGCATGCGTGACATGCCAAATGTCGCGGCGGCCAGCAGGTACAGCAATAGAATTGTGATTTCAGACACAGAAACCCGGCAGGGGCTAACCTAAGTTTGGATTCTCTGAATCATCCCATATGGCGTAGGTCAAGAGAACCCTCCTCATGAGAATTCGTGTACTCGGTTGCAGCGGCGGAATTGGTGCCGGTTCGCTGACTTCCGCGCTGTTGATTGACGATGATGTATTGATCGATGCCGGCACCGGTATTGGTGACCTCACTCTCGAAGATATTGATTCCATTCGCCATGTGTTCCTGACGCATGCTCATCTGGATCACATCGCCGGACTGCCCATGCTTGCAGACCGCCTGTTCGACGAGAATTTCGAAGTACCGCTCACGGTATATGCGCGTGAGGAAACACTGCGCGCCGTTCAGGATCATCTGTTCAACGGCGTTATTTGGCCGGATTTCGCAAAGCTTCCCTCCGCAGAGAATCCGATGTTGCGTTACCGGGTTTGCTGTCCCGGTGACACGATCAGCATTGATCGCCGCGACTTCTATGCTGTTGACGTAATGCACAGCGTGCCGTCGCTCGGCTATACCGTGCAGAACTCCGGCGGCGTTTTCGCGGTTAGCGGTGACACCAAGACCAACGAGACACTGTGGCCGGTGCTCAACGCCTGTGACGATCTCAAAGTACTGGTTATCGAGGTGTCGTTTCCGGACGAGATGCAGGACCTGGCAGCAATCGCCGGGCACTACACGCCAAAGACGCTTACTGACGATCTCAGACGCCTGCAGCACAAACCCGAGATATGGCTGACCGGTATGAAACCGGGCGAGGAACAGCGGATTCTCGAACAGGTTACGGCTGCGGCACCCGATAAAAATATTAAGATGCTCTCCCGGGGCACCGTGCTCACGGTTTAGAGCGGAGCGAGCCACGCAGAAAAGTGGCCGTCACGTGACAACTTTTTCTGTGTAGAATCCGGCCATGTTCGAGAATCTCAGCGGTCGTCTGTCGGAGGCTGCCCGTAGCCTGACGGGCAAGGGCCGGCTCACCGACACCAATATCAAGGATACCCTTCGCCAGGTACGTCTTGCGCTGCTTGAGGCGGATGTTGCTCTGCCTGTCGTGAAAACTTTTATCGAGCGGATTCGAGAACGCGCGCTCGGCGAGGAGGTTGGCAAAAGCCTTACACCCGGCCAGTCGCTGGTCAAAATCATACACGCGGAGTTGGTGCAGATACTCGGTAGCGAATCGGTGCCGCTCGATTTCCGTGCGCAGCCGCCGGTCGTGATCATGCTCGCCGGTCTGCAGGGTGCGGGTAAGACGACGACTGCCGCCAAGCTCGCCAAACGCCTGATAGAGACCGATAAGAAAAAGGTCATGCTGGTTAGCGTCGATGTCCACCGCCCGGCGGCGATACTGCAGCTGCAGACGCTTGCAGGTGAGGTCGGCGCGCTGCACTGTGAAAGCGACGCCAGCGAAAAGCCCGTCAGCATCGTAGACCGCGCGCTCGATGCGGCCAGTCGTTCGCATGCCGACGTGTTGATACTGGATACCGCCGGTCGCCTGCATGTCGACGAGGCGATGATGCAGGAAGTCATCGCCGTGCACGAGCGGGCGCAGCCACATGAAACTCTGTTCGTCGTCGACAGCATGGCCGGGCAGGATGCTGTAAACGCCGCGTCGGCATTCGATACGAGTTTGTCGCTGACCGGTATCGTGCTGACCAAGGCAGACGGCGATGCCAAAGGCGGTGTCGCGCTTTCTGTCAGGGAAGTTACCGGCAAACCCATCCGTTTTCTCGGTGTGGGCGAGAAGGTGGACGCACTGGAGGCGTTTCATCCGGACAGAATGGCATCGCGTATTTTGGGTATGGGCGATGTACTGACACTGGTTGAGGAGATCGAACAGAAGGTCAGCAAGGACAAGTCCGAAAAACTTGCCAGAAAACTCAAGAAGGGCAAAGGTTTTGATCTTTCCGATCTGCGCGATCAACTGGAGCAGATGATCAATATGGGCGGGCTGGCATCAATGCTGGAGAAACTGCCGTTGCCGGGGAACGTGAACCCTGCAGCGTTAAAGGACGCCGGTAACGAACAAAAGATTCGCCGCCAGATCGGCATCATCAATTCGATGACACCTGCGGAACGGTGCTTTCCGAAAACAATCAACGGTTCCCGCAAAAAGCGCATAGCGAGCGGTGCCGGACAGCAGATTCAGGACGTCAACCGCCTGCTAAAGCAGCATTTGCAGATGGAAAAGATGATGAAGAAAATGTCCAGAGGCGGCATGAAGAAGATGCTGCGGGGGATGCCGGGCGGCGGTATGCCGCCGGGGTTCGGCTAGGCTGATTTGGCCGCCGAAACGGCGGTTTTCAGGCGAATTTGGCGGCGCGGCGGCCGTCAGCAGCGCGGGGCTTCGTAAGTTCTCGAAAAACTTAGGAATTTTGGCCCCGGAAACGCTTCACATTTGGTGGAAAACCCGTACAATGCGCCGTCTACTCGGGCCAGCCCGAGTCAGGGCATGTCTGCCTTTCATTGATATTTATACGGAATTGTAATGGTTAGTATTCGACTTTCGCGCGCTGGCGCGAAAAAACGTCCCTTTTATCACCTGGTGGTCACCGACTCTCGTAATCGTCGGGACGGCCGGTATATCGAGCGCCTTGGTTACTTCAATCCTGTTGGACGGGATCACGAAGAGAATCTTCGTATCGATCTGGAGCGTGTGGACTACTGGGTTGGTCAGGGCGCACAGCCTTCAGATCGTGTCACGTCGCTGCTGAAGAAGCACCGCAAGGCCGCAGCCAGCAGCTAGTCGCTTGGATTCCGAACCCGTTGTGCTGGGCCGCATTGCAGGCCTGTTCGGTGTTCGGGGGTGGGTGAAGGTGTTTTCCTACACCGAACCGCGTGAAGCGGTATTGAACTACAAGGGATTGTTGCTGCGCCGAGGGGAGCAGTGGCAGCCCGCCGGGGTCGCTGAAGGCCAACGGCACGGAAAAGCGGTCATCGCACGTCTCGACGGGGTTGATGACCGGGATCAGGCAAAGCTACTGGTTGGCGCTGAACTCGGCGTAGGTCGGGAGGCGCTGCCTGAACCGGAGGACGGTCATTATTATTGGTCCGATCTCATTGGATTGAACGTCGTCCATCGCGATGGCACCACGCTTGGCAGGATAGATGCCCTGCTTGAAACGGGTGCACACGACGTGATGGTCGTGAAGGGCGAACAGGAGCGGTTGATACCGTTCGTTAGAGATGAATTTGTATTAGGCGTTGATCTGGCCAAGGGCTTTGTCAGCGTTGACTGGGAATGGGACTGAGGCCTTGCAGTTTGGCGTCGTCAGTCTGTTTCCCGATATGGTTGGCACCATCGGAGAGTTTGGTGTGGTTGGCAGGGCGCAGCAACGCGGATTGATATTGCTTGCGACCGAGAACCCGCGTGATCATACCGATGACGCGCATCGTACCGTGGACGATCGGCCGTATGGCGGTGGCCCCGGTATGGTGATGAAGTTCCAGCCGGTCGCGGATGCGCTGCAAGCGGCAAAGAGTCGATTGCCCGCAGCTTGTCCGGTGGTTTATCTGTCACCGCAGGGTCGGGTTTTCGACCAGGCGATGGCGAAACGGTTTTCGGCCCTGCCAGGTTTGTTGTTGTTGGCGGGGCGTTATGAAGGTATCGATGAAAGGCTGCTTGAGTCGCACATCGATGAAGAAGTATCGCTGGGTGATTTCGTGCTTTCGGGCGGTGAAATCGCGGCAATGGCGGTGATCGACGCGGTTGTTCGCTTATTGCCGGGTGTATTGGGTGACGATGAATCGGCACTGCAGGACTCCTTTATGCAGGGCCTGCTGGATCATCCGCACTACACGCGCCCAGAGGAAATAGCGGGCAGGCGGGTTCCGGATGTGTTGTTGTCCGGCGATCACGCCGAGATCGCGAAGTGGCGATTGCAGCAGGCACTGGGGCGCAGCTTTTTGCGGCGGCCGGATCTGCTGGAAAAACTGGATTTGGATGACGGGCAGCGCAGGTTGCTCGACGAATTTTTGAAAGAGCAAAGTCAATGAGTAAAATTATCGAAGCGATCGACCAGGAGCAAATGGGGAAGGAAATTCCGGCATTTGCTCCGGGCGACACAGTTGTTGTGCAGGTTAAGGTTAAGGAAGGTACTCGCGAGCGTCTGCAGGCGTTTGAGGGTGTTGTCATTGCAAAGCGCAATCGTGGCCTGAATTCTTCTTTTACCGTTCGCAAGATTTCACACGGTGAAGGCGTGGAACGTGTATTCCAGACCTATAGCCCGGTTGTGGACTCCGTCGAAGTGAAGCGCCGCGGTGCTGTTCGCCGAGCGAAGCTCTACTACCTGCGCGGACGTACCGGCAAGGCCGCGAGAATCAAAGAAAAGATCTGATTTTCATCTAAAAAGTACTGCCCCGGCCACGTCAGTGCCCGGGGCTTTTTTCGTTATAATGCGACGCGTTCAGCTACCTAGTTTGCGTTTTGGGAATTCGGGCTGAACCATTTGCTGGTTGTGGAGTCCTTCGTGGTATGAAGAGAGTATTGTCGATACTGATGATTGCATCCTTGTCAGGTGCATGTTCGACGCTGATTTCGTCAGCGGCGACGGGGATGTCCGATAATTTGTCGATGGCGATCCTCAATCAGGATGATCCACAGCTGGTCCGCGACGGGGCGCCGTCGTTCCTGTTGATGCTCGACAGTTTTGTCGAAGGCAGCCCAGATGATGCAGATATTCTCGCTGCGAGCGCGACGATGTATGCGACCTACGGCGCGGTCTTCGCGGAAGACGAGTTGCGTGCGTCCCGCCTGACGACGCGTGCGCGCCGCTATGCGCAGAAAGCCATGTGCGAAAGTTATGACTCATCCTGCGTCTGGCCGGATGCCACTTACGACGAGTTCGTTGCGACGCTCGATGGCATCGGCCCAAAGCAGGCAGAATTCCTGTACACCTACGGGTTCGCGTCTCTGGCGTTTCTGCGGGCGCACAGCTCCGACTGGGACTCGCTGGCGGAACTGCCGCAGATAGAAGCCTTGTTCAACCACTATCTCAACATAAGCGGTGACGAGGTTAACGGCAGCGTCTATACGTTTATGGGAATATTGCTGACGCTGAGGCCACCGGCGCTGGGTGGCGAGCCCGAGCGGGCTCGTGGCTATTTTGAGAAAGCGATCGCGGTAAGCGATGGCAATGACCTCGGCGCCAAGGTGGAGTTTGCGAGAAGCTACGCCAAATTATTGTACGAGCGGGAACTGCACGACCGGCTTCTTACCGAAGTTGTTAACGCGGACCCGTATCAGGACGGCTTTGTATTAACCAACGTCATGGCCCAGGAAGAGGCTGCCGCGTTGCTTGCTGATGCGGACGACTACTTCTGAATTATTGTGTCGGGTACGGAGATGCCTGACTGCAGGATGAAAACGCCATGAAAAAACTCTGTTTGTTAGTTATAGCTTTGCTTGTTAGCGCACAGGCTTCTGCAGTGACGCTGAAGATCGCGACCGTGACACCGGAAGGTTCGCAGTGGATGAAGGACATGCGGGCCGGTGCCAAGGAGATCAAGGAGCGTACACAAGGCCGTGTTCTCATTAAGTACTACGGCGGCGGCATAAAGGGCGACGATACGAAAGTGCTTGGCCAGATTCGCATTCGACAGCTCCAGGGCGGCGCGTTTACACCGTCAGCGCTGGCGTCTCAGTACTCCGACCTGAATCTCTACGGCATGCCGCTGGTCTTCGATTCGGAGGAAGAGGCGGCGTATGTTCGTGGTCGCATGGACGATCGACTGCAGCAGGGACTGGAGGATGCCGGCTTTGTGAATTTCGGTTTTGCGACGTCAGGGTTTGCGAACATCATGTCGGCCACTCCGGTCCGAACTCTCGCGGACCTCAAGGGAAAACGGGTATGGGTTCCGGAAGGCGATCCAATCGGTTATGCGTCGATGGAAGCGCTGTCCCTGAACCCGGTGACCTTACCGTTGACCGACGTTCTGACCGGTTTGCAAACAGGTCTTATCGACATCGTCGCGATCCCGCCGATCGTTGCCCTGGTCCTGCAGTGGCATACGAAAGTGAAGTACGTCACCCGTGTGCCGCTGGTTTATACCTTTGGTTTCATGGCGATCGACAAGAAGGCCTTTGACAAGATAGGCGCCGATGATCAGGCGATCGTTCGCGAAGTCATGACGAAGACTTATCAGAATTTCGACAAGACGAACCTGATCGACAATCAGGGCGCTTTTGATGCCCTGTTAAAGAGCGGCATCGAGTCCATACCGTTCGACGATGAAGAGTTTCTCAAGGTTCGCAACCTGCTACAGAGCTCAAATCTGGCGCAAGGGAGCGAGGGTGCCTTCACGCCTGAGCTCTATCAGGAGATGCTCGGATACATCGATGAGTATCGTGGCGAACGAGTGGCCGCGGGCGAATAGACTCATCGTGGTTAACGCATCCGTCCTCGGGCGGCTCGAGAAGGCAGGTACCGTACTCGAGACGGCTTTGCTGGTTTCGATACTGACCGCAATGATGTTCGTGGCCGTCGGTCAGATTGTCATGCGTGAGGCGTTTGGCGCAGGGTTCGGCTGGGCCGATGAGCTGATACGTCTGATGGTGTTGTGGCTTGCCCTTGTGGGTTCGGTCGCTGCCTGTCGCGAGAATCGGCATATTCGTATCGACGCTTTGTCGCACGTATTGCCGGAAGCGGCGGTCAAACTGATCCGTGTGCTCGTTGACGTTTTCGCTGCCGTCGTCTGCGGCATCATTGCGGTACAGGCGTGGCGTTATCTGCAGATCGAAATCGAGTATGAAGATACCGTACTGGTTGATACGCCCGCGTGGATAGCGCATGCGATCATGCCCGCAGCATTCGCCCTGATCGCTTATCGCTTCGCCGTTTCCGCTGTTAAACAAACCATTGGTACCTTGTTTCCCAGTCAAGCCGAGGCTGAGAATTGATTGTTTTCAGCATCATTCTTGCGTTACTCGCGATTCTTGGTGCGCCGCTATTTGCGGTGATCGCAGCGAGTGCGATGATCGGTTTTCAGAGTCAGGAAACCGATCTGATGATCATGGCTCTGGAGGTGCAGAGCATCGCGAGTATGCCGTTTCTGGCGGCGATACCGTTGTTCACGTTTGCCGGGTATTTGCTCAGCGAAAGTAATGCACCGAAACGGCTGGTCAGGCTGACCGGTGCGATGATGGGCTGGATGCCGGGCGGTCTGGCGCTGGTCTGTCTTGCGGCCTGCGCTTTTTTTACCGCATTCACCGGAGCCTCCGGGGTCACCATAATCGCGCTCGGCGCCATTTTGTACCCGGCACTGAAACAGGACGGCTACAGCGATAAGTTCAACCTGGGCCTGGTGACGTCGGCCGGCAGCCTCGGGCTGCTGTTTGCACCGTCTTTGCCGTTGATCCTATACGGCGTGATTGCTGAGGTCCCGATTGATGATCTGTTTCTGGCAGGGATTCTGCCCGGCCTGCTAATGCTCGTGATGCTCTCGGGCTACAGCCTGTGGATGAACCGCGGTATCCGCAAGCCCCTGAGTTCATTCTCTATCAGAGAGGTCGGTGCGGCGCTGCGCGAGTCCATATGGGAGCTGCCGCTGCCAATCGTAGTGCTCGGCGGGATTTACTCGGGCTTCTTTGCAGTCTCTGAAGCGGCTGCGGTTACTGCGTTGTACGTTCTCATCATCGAGGTTCTGGTGCTTCGCGAGATCCCGATGCGTGAGCTGCCGCGGATCATGCGCTCATCGATGGTGCTCGTTGGCGGTATCCTGATCATTCTCGGTGTTTCGGTGGCGTCCACCAGCTACATGATTGACGCGGACATCCCGCAGCGCCTGTTTGAGATCGTTGCCAGCATGATTAGCAGCCAGACGACATTTCTGATTCTGTTACTGATTTTCCTGCTGATTCTGGGCGCAATACTCGACATATTTTCAGCCATCGTTCTTGTCGTACCGCTGATCCTTCCGATCGCGGCTGGGTACGGCATTAACGAAGTTCATCTCGGCATCGTTTTCCTTGCAGCAATGCAGCTTGGCTATCTGACGCCTCCCGTTGGCCTGAATCTGTTCATTGCCAGCTATCGCTTCGAAAAGCCGATCATGCAGGTTTACTCGGCAACGTTCCCGTTCCTGATCATACTGATGCTGTCTGTCATCCTGATTACGTTCCTGCCGCAGCTTTCGCTGTTATTTCTCTCTGGTTGAGGCGGTCCAGCCATGCGCCCGACAATGCAATTGACAACAATCCGATGGCTTGCGCTGCTGGCGGCCGGCATGTGTTCATCGGCGAGCCTGGCGCACGACGATATCGAGTTGCCGCCGGGTTTTGTCATTGAGAAATACGCCACGGTACCGAATGCCCGTTCGCTGGCCCTGGGTGACGACGGTACGGTATTCGTCTCCAATCGCAGAGGGCGTTCGATCTATGCAGTCGTAGCGGAAGGCGGTGAACGGCGAACGATCGAACTTGCCGATGGCTTGCGCACACCAAACGGGATCGCCTTTCATAAAGGCGACCTGTACGTTGCCGAGATTGACCGCGTACTTCGTTACCGCGCGATCGAGTCCAACTTATACGACGTGCCGGAAGCGGAAGTACTCGACATCGAACTGCCGTCCAAATCGGCACATGGCTGGCGCTACATTGGTTTCGGTCCGGACGATAAACTCTATATCAGCATTGGTGCGCCGTGCAACATCTGCAACGAAGCAGGTTTTGCCGGTATTGTGCGGATGAATGCAGATGGTTCCGAACGTGAGACCTATGCCGAGGGCGTACGAAACAGCGTTGGTTTTACCTGGCACCCGGAGACCGGCGAGCTGTGGTTTACGGATAATGGCCGTGACATGCTGGGCGACGATCTGCCGCCGGACGAACTGAATCACGCCAGCGTTGCCGGGCAGCACTTTGGCTATCCCTATTGCCACGGAGGCGATCTGGCGGATCCTGAGTACGGACAGGGTATGAGTTGCAAAGACTACCGGCCACCGGCACATAAGCTTGGCCCGCATGTTGCTGCACTGGGAGTGAAATTCTATACCGGCGAGCGGTTTCCGGAAAAATACCGCGGTCAATTGTTTATCGCGGAGCATGGTTCGTGGAACCGTTCCAGAAAAACAGGTTATCGCATCACGATGGTCGGCCTTGAGGACGGCGAGGCCGTATCGTATGAGCCTTTTGCCAGCGGCTGGCTGCAGGGTGAGTCGGTGTCCGGACGGCCGGTCGATTTACTCGTTATCGCGGATGGCTCCCTGTTAGTCAGCGACGACTACTCGGATACAATCTACCGCATCAGTTATACAGCGGACTAAAAACCAGGAAAGAACACCTATGAGCAGCAGCAACTTTATCGTCAGATTGGTCTCCAGTATCTGGAGCGGTGTGGATGGTGTCAGAAAAATTCTGCATTTGTTGTTACTCCTCGTGCTGTTCCTGGCGTTCTTCGGCGCTATATCCGGAGCGCCGCAGATCATGCCGCAACGTGCAGCGCTCGTTATTCAGCCGGTTGGTGCGCTTGTTGATCAACTCGATGGTGATCCCTACGACAGGGCGTTGGCGGAACTGCTGGGCGACGGTCCAACGCAAACACTGGTCCAGGACGTTATTGACGCGCTGGCGTATGCGAAAACCGATGACCGGGTGACCGCGGTACACCTTGAGATGAGTGCGCTGGCTGGCGGCGGGCTGAGTAAGCTGCGTCGGATTGGAACGGCAATCGAGGACTTCAGGACATCGGGAAAACCGGTGGTCGCCAGTGCCGATTTCTTCAGTCAGGCGAGTTACCATCTTGCGGCGCATGCCGATGAGATCTATCTGCATCCCGAGGGCATGGTGTTCATGCGCGGTTACGGTGGATACAGAAGTTATTACAAGGAGGCCATCGATACCCTGCGCCTTGACTGGAACGTATTTCGCGTTGGGACTCACAAATCGTTCGTCGAACCCTACACGCGCATGAATATGTCACCGCAGGACCGCGAGTCGACCACTCGGCTGATCGATCAGTTCTGGACAATGTATCAGCAGGACGTCGAGGCGGCGCGCGGCCTCGATGCTGGAACGGTCGACGATTTTGCGCAAAACCTCGTGGCGCATGTGACGGCAGCCGGCGGCGATATCGCCGTCGCAGCAAGAGAGCTGGGTCTGGTCGATGAACTGGCGGGTCGCGCGGAGCTACGTGCCGTGCTCAAGTCTTACGCCGGCGAAGAGGATGGCGACAGCTCGATGTACTCGGCGGTGTACCTGGATGATTACCTGGGGCAGATGAACCTGTTGCACGATAACGATGTGCAGGATGAGAACGTCGCGATTGTTGTGGCCGTTGGCACCATCCTCGACGGTTCGCAGTCTTCCGGGACGATTGGAGGCGATTCGACGGCGGCTTTGCTGCGCCGGGCATTGAGTGATGATTCTGTGAAAGCGGTTGTGCTTCGTATCGACAGCCCGGGTGGCAGTGTGTTCGCCTCGGAGGTGATTGCTCATGAGGTCCAGGCGCTACAGGCGGCCGGAAAGCCGGTGGTCGCTTCTATGGGCAGCGTCGCGGCCTCAGGAGGCTACTGGATCGCGGTGGTCACCGACAAGGTCATCGCGAGCCCGGCGACCGTGACTGGCTCGATCGGCGTCTTTGGCATGTTCCCGACCTACCAGCGAACGCTCGAAGCCGTGGGGGTCGCGACGGATGGTGTTGGTTCGACACCCTGGGTTGGCCAGCTGCGGCCGGATCGGGAAATGTCGGCATCGATGAAAGAGTTGTTTCAACTGGTCATCAACGATACCTACGATGACTTCATATCGGGCGTGGCCGATAGTCGTGCGATGGACAAGCAGGCTGTCGACAGCGTTGCTCAGGGACAGGTCTGGACGGGTGTCGACGCCCTGGAGAACGGCCTGGTGGACGAACTCGGAACCTTCGAGGATGCTGTCAGCGCCGCTGCGGATCTTGCGAGCCTCGCGGAGGGCGACTATGGGCAGAAATTCATAGAAACGAGAATGTCGCCGACCGAGCAGATGGTTCTCGACTTTTTTGCGCTGTCAAAACGGGCAGGGGTCGATATCAGCAGCCTGACCCGTGGTCCGGGTGCGCTGGAGTCTTTTGCCAACAGACTGCAGGAACTGCTCGCAGGCCTTTCCCAGTTCAATGATCCGAAAGGCGTCTACTCGCACTGTTTCTGCGAGATTGAATAAAACTAATATAGGGTCAGGTTTGAGTGGCACTTAACTTAAACTTTTTGGGGCGACCATATTTTATGCCGACGAGTCGGCATCGTGCTTACCGGGATAGGCTGTGTCTGACCTGACTTCGGCGAACGGTAATCGGCGCAGGCGTGCGGGCGACAGAGTATTTACAAGGAATGGCTCCCTGCGGTCCGCTTTATTTCCTGTAAACACTCTCTCACCCGCCCGCCTACCACGTATAGCGTCGATTTCAGGCCAGCACTTTGTATCTGCTCTGACTCGACACTCCAGCCACTGTCACAAGGCATCGATCTGGAG
>JAJFKU010000035.1 GCA_021773035.1 Woeseiaceae bacterium | reverse complement strand
AATGGACCTATCGAACATTCATCAAAACAGACTTAATGCGGTTGCAAGAAGCCTAAACGAACGACCACGAGAAACGTTACAATTCTATTCACCGGCCGAAAAATTTAACGAATGTGTTGCATCGACCGGTTGAAACCGCAGCCGTAAGTAGCCTGTCACGTGATAATCTATTAAACGACTGCTACTGACCCATTCTTGCCGCTCGTTCCGAACGGCTGCGTTTCGCGAAAGCGGCCGTTCAAAACGCAATTTTCAGTATTCTTGGCAGGCTGCTCTCGGCCAGAAGCGGAAGTTGATCGATCTGATTAACTGGGATTTATGGGACATTTTCGAATGTCGGCTTACGCCTAGGAGCGGACGCTAGAATGCTATGACCGCGATAGACGGGAATGTGCCCACAGCTGACCTCTTCGGCGAGCAGGAAGTCTCGATGCTACTCCTTGTCAAATGTGAGCCTCGGCCGACTTTCTTGTCATCCCAATTACAATCGCAGTTGTTGCAGCAAGCGACAAACCTGTTCGAATCCAATTCCAAAAACCCCAGCTTTCCACCGCGTTGGCTACCTGAGATAACTCAATGGTTTTGTCAAAAAATGCTGTGTTGGCTTCAAGGAAATATATTGGTAACAAGACCATCGAAGCAACAGTGAAAACCAGCGCTAATAGCCACGTCACTTTTTGCGAGGATGTGTCGCCTTTTTTGACGACCAAAATGAAAGCGACTAGCGTAAAAGCAACAGCTAAGAAGCCAAGGGGCGCCATTACGGCACCAAGTATAATCCCGTAGATCCCAAACCATTCTATCGAAGCAGCCGGTTCCATTTGACTCCAACTATCAACAATGACTATCGACGTGACCAAAAGACCGGCGCTATAAGCGCTGGAAAACGTTAATGCCAGTATCTTTGAAATATTATTGAACATGTTATTCCTTTGGAATTAGTTTGGTTCTTCTACGTTCTCAATACTGCTGAAAACTAGCCAGAGAACATCGGTGTATGCTCGGCAAACGGCTTAGCTTGTTCTGCTGCATCCAGCATCAATCTAGCCACTTCGCCTTTGGTGATTTTTGAACTCAGTCCATAGAACGCCATAGGTTTGGCAGTATTCGTTGGGCCTCCAACCTTAAGAGTTGCCGGGCGAATGGCCATCCAATCCAGCTCACTTTTGGCATAGAGTTCTTCCATCGTCGCCAAGTCTGTATGCGATATAGAAATATTACTGCGGCTGAACAAAAACCTTAGAAGCCAATGCGTGTGTGTAGAGCTGTCAGCAACACCGCCGGAGCTGATACAAATAACACGCTGAACGCCACTTGCTGGCATGGCACTCACCAATCGCCTGGCTACGGATGACATTAGGTCTGGCGGAGAACGAAGGCGCAGAAAGGGATTCCCTGATTTGCTAAGACTCATACCCAGACAGGAGATGACCGCCTCGTGGCCTGGCAAAATTCGCTCAAGAACCCCTTCGCCCAACAATTCTTCGCCTATCAAAGAGACCCCCTCGGGGGCGGCATAGGATGAAGTCGGGCGGACTAATGCCGTGACGTCGTGGCCTCGCTCTAGAGCCAAATTAACGACCCATTGACCGCAACCGCCAGATGCGCCAAGGGCCAGTATTTTCATGACCTAGTGTTCCAATCGATTATTGCGCTCAATCGGAGAATCCAGAGGCTCGGTGTGATCCATCGCAAAACGGTTTGTTTTTGGAAACACCGCAACGACAAAGCGCATACTTGGTCTCACAAGCGCCCGTGCACCATTCCTCACCGGTCAAAGACACGTTACGCACGTTTAAGGGGCCGTTACTCTCAACACTAATAATGCTGTCTTGTGCCACTTCATGGCGGACCGGCGCGCCGTTCAACTCATAGCTGAGAGCACCGGACGGACAGGCACGCACCACGTCAATTATTTCAGTTACGGCACCTTGGTTCGGATCAATCCAAGGATCGCGGTCCGTATCAAACACTTTGTTTAGTCGATCGCCGCATTCATGCGCTGTCGAACAGAGCAGACGATTGTATTTAATCGTGATCTCCCCGCCTTCATAACTCAGCAATTCATCCGTCGTTCGATCAGACAGTTTTGCGTCACTGAAATTGGTTGAAGTATGCGACCCGTCACAGAAGGGTTTGTTTTCTGAGGCCCCACACCGACACAAAGCCATTGTTGGTTTGGTCGGTATGGTTTCTCCGTCAGTTCCCACCAAATTCTCCAGATCAGATACCATTACCGGGCCGTTCTGTCGGAATTCGATGGAAGAGGAACCTTCAGTCGATCCGGTCGCCGCCCCACCAATTCGACCCGTGAGGCGCAACCCGTCACGCATGTTCATTCCCATCAATGTTAGGTTGATTGTGCCAAAGAGGAGCTCAATGCCTTGCACCAAATAAAAAGTAGTGTCGATTTCGCCTGCGTTTGCTTTCGTCGCCAGAAATATTGCAGAGGGCAGTAACACCAAGAAGCCGTTCAGGGCGATGAACGGCATCCTTTTCTTTTTTACTAAGACCCCTTGATCGGTGCGACCCTGACCAAGCGACATGCCAGATCCACCGGTGATAGCTAAAGCGGGGATCAAGATGATCATTCCCCACAGTATGGCGTTCTTAACCGTTGCGATCGCCTCATGAGACCCCACTAGCTCAGTGAACAAAGTTGATGTCCAGAACACGGTGATCGTGAGAAGTCCGATAACCCCGGCTATGGCATGTATTTTTGTTTTCATCGTCTTGATCTCCAGCTAAACCGCTATTGCCTTCGTCGATTTTCTTCTGTTAATTTCGAATGACGGTGTAGAGGGCTGGATTTGGTGTCAGACCTTCAACTCTCGATATGCTCGGATCGGCCTGCATTATCTTTATGGCGGCCTTGAAGGTTTCAACGCTTTCCCATTTTGCAACGTTGACCAAACGAAACCGTGCATCGTCGGCGAGCGACTGATGCAGCGCAGTGGATATATATCCGGGTTGTTTTTTCAGAACATCCCTGCCTTGCTCCCAATGCAAGATCGACTCATCCAGCTTATCCGCCGGAACTTCAAAGGAATTGATTAGAGTGAGGGCTTTATCGGTTGCCATGGTATTTCTCCTAGGTTTTGTTTACTGGTTGTTCATAACGCTGACAAATCTTCAGAAGAATCATGAGCATTTATTCTATTGGTCTTACCTGTTTCGTTTGGCAAGCCACATCCGGCCGAGTAAGCCGTCTTTCTTAAAGAAATGGTGATAGAGCGCTGCGCCTGCATGTAAGACAAACAAGGCAATCAAGGCACGTGCACCAATGCCGTGAGGCGTACGGGGAAGGTAGTCCCAAAAATCAGGCAACAACGCAGCATCTCCGCCGAAGATGATTGGTCCTGCACCAGATAGCACCATCATTCCAATTCCGCTTGCTGTCATCCCGAGAATCACGACGTAGAACAGGAAGTGAACGGCCCGCGCGGAACGGTCTTGCCAATTAGGCATGGGCGCGGAGGTCGGTTTCTTATCCGCAAACCACCACCACCCGATACGCCCGAGGGTCAACAATAAAATTGTCACGCCAAACGGAACATGAAACTGCAATATCCCCGCTTTGGCGACTGAGTCTTCAAAGCCCGCCGCACGAAATCCAGAGCCAATTAACATGACGATGAACAACGCGCTCAGCCAGTGAATGGTCACCGCAACGGTGCCGTAATGTGTAGGTGAGCTCTTGACCGCCATGTATTTAGCCTTAGTTTGTTTCTGATCTTTCACGTACGGACTGCAGAACCTTGAGCGCTTGTTTGAGTTGCCTCTCACTCAGGCCTTCTGATAACTGGTTGAACCATATAGTTTGTGCCGCCATAACTTGGTCCAACGCTTTTCGCCCCTTCTTACTAATCGCCACGAGGTGGGCACGTTTGTGATCAAGATTGGGCTCTAGAACCAGCATGTCGAGCTTTACCAAATCGTTGACGATGCGCTGAACGCCTTGACGTGAAAGCCCCATACGCCTAGCGATCTGAGCGACAGTCAGTGAGCGGCCTTCAAGACTAATTGCCCCCATGACCTGCCAACGCGCACTCGTCAAGCCATGTGGTTTCGTGAGCTGATTTCCGGCGGCGATCATTTCACCGTTCAGTCGAAAGGTTTCCAGAATCAGGTGTGTCAAAGCTTCGCCTTCAGGCGTTGGTTTCTTCATAAACAATATATTGCTTTAATGACAGTGTGTTGTCAATAAATAGGTGAAATTGCCTGTTGAATTCTGCTATTGGGAGAAATTTGTGGGATCTTGAGAGCTAAAAAAACCCTCGCGTCGGTGTGTCGAATGGCCCACTCCCTTCAGATGAAAGATTGATCTTCTAAGCTAGTGACGGTCCGCTTGTAGGCGACAGCGGACGTGTGTCGATGGAGAAGCCATCGTTTGTTTTGAAAAACTCGGATGTCTGCTTTGGGTTGCGGTTTCAACCGGTCAATGCAACACCTAAGCTCTAACTATAGAACAGGAGGTGTCATCAATGAAACAAAGACCGCGAAGATATTTCACTCAGACAGAGATGTCAGAGGTCTGGGATCGCTGGGAGAA
>JAJFKU010000034.1 GCA_021773035.1 Woeseiaceae bacterium | reverse complement strand
GTTTTAGGTGAAAAGAGGCAAATGAATGCACTAAAACAACAATAGAAAATAAAAATCCGGTAATGCCGGATCAGAAAGATCGCATCGCAAAACTCGCGATCACAATCGTCGCTTCAGCAATGAGTTTTTCAACGGAATCGGCCAATATTTTCCGCTCGACATTTCGCAATTTTTCCAGGACTTGCCCCTCACGAATGGCTGCTTTCGGTAAACGGCTAGGTCCGTTTCACCCTCAAAACCAGCCGCTCGAACGGCCGCTTTCGGGGTATGATTCACTTCCGCAATCCAAAGCGGAAGTTTGACGGCGGTAGGTCGAACGGCACCTAATTGCGGACATTGGCGAGTTACGAATTCGATATCGCCCTGATCGGTGGCGCGATACGCGACATCGTTGGCTTAGAAGCGGTACATCTCACCAGTCACCTGACGGTGATCTCGCCACATGCGGCCAGTTTCTGGAGTGTACGTTTTGCATCGAACCTGCTTTTTATTGATATCTGTCTTGTTGGCGTTCGGCGTTAGCGGTACTGCTGCTGGCCAGACAACCGGAGGCACCTGCGCTCGAACCAAAGTTGAGAAGGTTGAGCGAGCCATGGCGTGGCAACCCGGGCCCGACGGCAACCAAGTGCCGCTATGGCCTGAAAGCCTCGCTATTTTGGCACCGGAAACGGACAACATGCCCGAAACAGTCGGGAACGGTTCTAGGCTAGTTGCAGGACGCACCTGGAATTTTGCGACTTATGTCTCCCGTCCGACCATGACGATCTACCCGCCCAAAGGGCAAAATACCGGCGTAGCGATCTTGGTGTTGCCTGGCGGCGGGTACAAAGCCGTCGCCATGGATCTTGAAGGAACGGAGATCTGCGACTGGATTACACAGCACGGTATGACCTGCATCCTGTTGAAATACCGGGTTCCGCAAGCATGGCACCAGGACGAGAACCGTGTCGGGCAACCGCCCGACGTGCAGCTTCCCCTGCAAGACGCACAGCGTGCGATGGGCTTGCTGCGACAGCGCGCCTCCTCTTACGACATTGATTCCGACAAGATCGGCGTTATCGGTTTTTCTGCTGGCGGACATCTCGGCGCGGCGGTGAGCAATGCAGAAAAGCGCACTTACGAACTCATAGACGCGGCTGATCACGAGTCATCGCAACCCGACTTCGCGATCTTGCATTACCCGGGACGCCTGTGGGATAGGAGCCGCCCCAAGACGAGTCTTAAACTTGCGCCATGGGTCGAGATCAGCGCCGACGCCCCGCCAACCTTGCTGATCCATGCCATGAACGACCGGGTCGATGATATCCGGCATTCCATGGCTTATGGCCTGGCATTGAACGATGTCGGCGTTCCGGTCGATATGCGCTTTTACGCCAAGGGCTGTCACGCGTTCGGGCTGCGTCCGACGTCTGATCCTATCACCGTGGAATGGCCAGGGCTCGTCGCGAAATGGCTGCAAAACATCAACGTGTTGTGAAAAAGGCGTGTTTGGGGAAGCTGACGCTGGCTGACCCAAAGGTAATGACAAATTAACTTCGCCAGACCAGATAAACCTAGAGCCCAACCTCAAACAATCGCCCTACTCCATTCCGCAAATGCACTCATCCTGAGATCGCGATAGTGCTGAGCGCGAACCAGATGCCTGCCGAGGTTGAATAGATTTGAGACAGCTGCATGGGCACCGAGAAATCTCTGCGCCTGCCCGACCGATTTGAACTTCCTCATCCCTCGCTCACGAACCCTCGTTGCCTCATGCGATTGCTCTGCCCGATTGTTGGCATACTGAGAATCATCGTGGCTAACATCCGGCATCAGTTCACGGTGAGCAACACCATAACTTCTCAACTTATCTGTCACTATCTTCCTCGGTTCGCCCCCGTAGCTTCTCAATAGACGCTTGAAGAAGCGCTTGGCTGCAGCACCGTCCCGCTTTGCCTGGAGATACACATCAACGACTTCGCCATCCTGGTCAACAGCCCGCCACAAGTAATGCTGCCTCCCGTTGATTTTTACGAATACTTCGTCAATGTAGAAAGTGTCACCGAAGCCCCTTTGCTTTCGCTTTAGCCTCCGACTATAAAGGGCACCGAATTTGATACTCCATAACCGGATTGCCTCCCGGCTGACGGTGATACCTCGTTCGGCCAATAGATCTTCAATATCACGGTGACTTAGATTGAATCGATAGTAGAGCCAGACTGCGTAGGAAATAATGTCGGGAGGGAATCGGTGGCGTTTGTAAGTATTCATGAGCCGAGTTTATCAAATTCGGCCATTTAACTTGGCGGTACCCTAACCTACTACAATCCGGAGAATGAAGGCTCAGATACTAGACTAATACGAGCCGCCAGATGATTGGATGACCGGCCACCTTATCGCCTTAGGTTCAGACACATGCACCGCCTATCGACGTGATCTATCCTGCAGTGGATTCGTGGTTGACATCATGGGTTCGGCTGAGAGAACAATCGATGTCTCCGCGATCGACTATGTTACGGGCTCACCGGCCACTAATGGCCAACCACAAATTGACTCGATGGGGGAGGAACTAGTTGTTTTCGTCAATGTCATAGTCTTTATGATGTTCTCAACTCTTGAGGCAATTACCATTGCGCTGACGGCCGTCAGCGGCTTTCTTGCGGCTGTAGTCAGCGCCATTGCAATTGGCGACGCCTTTAAAAAACCACATTAAGGGGTACAACATTATGTTAAAAGTAGAGCTTTATACTCTTTTAAATCATGGTGTTGAGAATTTATCGGGACTACCTAAGCCGGAAAGGTTTTTTGCAACTGCTGCCCCCAATGGAGTCAATGCAATACCGGCTCTATAACTCACTTTCGCTCCTGGGCCGCGCTGGTCGGATTTGTGATCAGAATAGCCACGCCTGATTAGGCCTTTGTTCGTCAGGGAACGCAGCGCTTTTGAAAACGTTCTCGACAGTTTCCCCGACAGATCATATGCCTGTGACATGGCCACACTTTCTATTTCCTTTGCCGTCGGTAGTCGAGAAATTGGTTTAGGTAGAGTTTCGTTTGGCTCATTCATTTCGGCATTGAGCTGAAGTTCGGCTTTATCCATTAATCCACTAACCAATACTGACGGGAGGCTCGTGCCTCGGTGCTTAAATCGCTTAGGCAACGGAACGCCGAGAACGTCTCGGGCATAAGCTGCCATCATATTCGACTTCATCAACCGCGGAAACTGAACGCGCCCATCCGATTCGTTCGAATGTTGCTTCACGAGCGGCCAGTGCTGTTTGTAAGACCACAATAGAATAAATTTTTGGACCTTACCCAAGCGTAAAGGCGCGCCTGTAGCGTCGATCGCGATTGCAGGGGTTACGTTTCTCTTCACAGCAATGTTATTCAGTTATTTGTACGGCACACGTGAACAAGAACGTGCGACAGAATCCTAACGACTCTAATTGAAAAGCATTCGAAATGCTGATTCTCAAAACCAATTCATGGAGGTTCGCTTTTGTCAATCGCGACCATTCACCGCGGTGAAATACCAAGATAGTTAAGGGCCACTAACGGCTGCGATTTCAACCGGTCGATGCAACACCTAGACTCTACCACTAGAGCAGGAGGTGTTGATAATGAAGCAGAGCGCGAGAAGATATTTTACGCAGCCAGAGAAGGAAGAGGTCTGGGACCGATGGGAGAACGGCGAGTCCCTTAACTCGATAGCCCGAAGCTTGGAACGAGGTCATTCAGCGGTTCAAGGCATGTTGGCCAGAACCGGTGGTATC
>JAJFKU010000033.1 GCA_021773035.1 Woeseiaceae bacterium | reverse complement strand
GGATTATGCGCAGGTGGTTGAGGAGAGTTTTGATCTCAACAGCTTTGCCGAGGTGCGTTATACGTACGGGGACGATCTGCTCGCTCAGCATCGGCGGGTGGATGCACTGACGACTACCAGCAGTACGTATCACTTCGATGGCATTGGGTCGACGCGTCGTTTGACCGACACGAACAGCCTGGTGACAGACAGTTATGCGTATACGGCGTTTGGGGAGTTGGTGGGGAGTACCGGTACTACCCAGAACGATTATTTGTACACGGGTGAGCAGTTTGATCCGAATCTTGGGTTTTATTACTTAAGAGCGCGGTATTACAACGCGGGGATTGGAAGATTTCAGACTATGGATACGTTCGCTGGGAGGGCCTTTGAGCCGATTACTCTGCATAAGTATCTGTATGCCAATACATCCCCTGCGAACTATGTTGATCCAACCGGCAATGTATCCATCGCATCCGTTGTATCGGGATTAAACACAGCGGCTACGTTAGCGACTGTAGGATTGACCTCGTATAACGCGACAGGCAGTTTGCTTGAAGGTGACCTATACGGAGCTGGGAGAGAAGTTGCAATTGGTGCTATTTCGGTTGCAGTACTTCTAAAAGGTCCGCAAATGTTTAAGGCTTTGTTCGGGTCGTGCACAAGGTGGTGTACTCTCTTTTACAGGTTTACCCAGGCAGAGCGCGCGGTTATCGCAGAGGCGAAATCCTTCCAAGCAGCTGGAGCACTGGAGAAAGCGCGAGTAGCAGTTGCGACTGGTTCGCAGGTGGAAATCACTGTAGGAACCAGAGTAGCTATCGTCGTCCCCGAATATACAGGATCAGGCATGACGCTGTTTGCGGATGACGCTTTTGTCATAGGTGCTAATGCCGTTCGAACAGAGGTGGAATTCTCAAAAACTTTGCTTCACGAATTATATAGACTGAGTTTTCAGAGAGGCGTTAACGCTGGTGCCGTTGGAGCATCTTCAGCTCCAACGGCAGCGGCTTTTAATTTCGCAGAAGATGCGGTGCAGTTATTTGTTAGATAGTGGATGTTGTTATGAGTAATTCGAGCGAAGGTTGGATTGAAGTGGCGAAGCTTTTCGCTGAGGATCGCGAGGTCGAAATATTGTGTCCGGAATGCGGGAAGGCGTGTCTGAAATCCGAGGAAATAGCGTTGCCCAGCGATAAGACGGTAGAGAAAAGAATATATTGTGAATACTGTGGGGCTGAAAATTTCATGAGGCTCAACAAGAAGTTTTGATTCTACGATCATTCGAAAAGGACTAGGGCTCGAACCGGACTTTCCAGTCGAACAAGATCACGCAGACAGATGCGGAGCTGCGCACAACGTCCTTGGGCCTACGACGACCTTCGGGTGGATGCACTGACGACTACCAGCAGTACGTATCACTTCGATGGCATTGGGTCGACGCGGCGATTGACGGATACGGACAGTCTGGTGACGGACAGTTATGCGTTTACGGCGTTTGGGGAGTTGGCGGGGAGTACCGGGTTTACAGTGAATAACTATCTGTACACGGGTGAGCAGTTTGATCCGAATCTTGGATTTTACTATCTTCGGGCGCGGTATTACAACCAAGCTGTGGGGCGGTTTCAGAATATGGATACGTTCCAGGGAAGGATGTTTGAGCCGATTACGCTGCATAAGTATTTGTATGCGAATGCGGACTCGATCAATATGATAGACCCGAGTGGACAATTCGGGATTTCACAGCTTACCGCTGCGACAGGAGTTAGAGCGGTCTTGGTGAACTCAGCAATAGGCTCGGTATTCGGTGTAGTTGACGCTGCGTTGGGGTCCGACCCGACAGGCAGGGACTTGTTACGCGCTGCCGGCACTGGTGCAGCCGCTGGAGCAATTCTAGGGCCGGTAGCTCGGATCAGGGCGTTACAAAAACCTCTGGCAATTTTGTTCGGCGGTCTCGGTGTGGGAGGCGCGATAGATTCAGCGCGACAAGGCAATCACGCGCAGGCGGCATTTCGCGGTATAACTGGCGTTTTGGGTTCTTATCTATTTCTTCGGGCGAGCACTACGCCATCCAGAGCAGTGCTTCCGAATTTTCGCAATTTTGGAGCGCAACAAGGATTCTCTGGCGTGTGGCATCCGCGATCAGGTGTTATGGTAATTAGGCCAAGCCACAACGTTAGATTCGAACCACCACCAGCAGGATTTCTTCCACGAAACGGCGGGCATGCGATAATTGCCCGAACTGATTTCGTTGGCGTGCCAAGAAGTCAGCTTTGGGGATTTACCGCGATACTACAGAGTAATGGGTCGTTGCGGCTAACGTTTAATTCGGGTATTAATCCTGGATTAGCACCGGCGTCCGTGCAGCCGGTGATAGCCACAATGGTTCGGTCTGTCACCGGAAAAACGGTGACATTTTAGTGGAGCTAACACAGGTCAGGAACTCATAATGAAAGCCGCGATTTATCCACATACAACGTACAGTGAGCCGTTACCCGAGAAATTGATACTCCTTATTGACAGTGGTTTTTGGCCAGTAACAGCGAAGGAGGTGGAAGCGCAAAACGAGTTTCCGTTGATAGACGAACATGTTGTTCATCACGCGATACCTGATGAATACCGACTTTATCTGATTCAGCCGCCGTTTAAATCGGTTGAAGAGCTTTGTGCTTTCGAAGACGATATCTGGCGAGAGTTCTCCGTCGAATCAGAATTCGACCTGTCAAAGCTGATAGTGATTGCAGACTTCGGACTTGGCAGCGATAGCATTCTCGTGCTCGACTATCAACATAGCACTGAACCAGCGCTAGTAAGACTCGCATATTCTCACTTCAAGGATGTGCAGGAGAATAAAGCTACCGCTGTCGCGCCAAGTTTTGGGGCTTTCTGCGAAGTGCTCGGAATTGATTGAAAAACCCGTATGAAAGACCTATTGAACCAGCTGTCAGTACGTGAAATATTCGATTTCCTTTCTTGTGTGCTCGTTAGCGAGTTCAATCGTAAACGCTTCGAGTTCAGCAACTCCGAGTCAATTCATGGCGGACGGCATACTGGTTTCCCGTGAAAATCCATCGCTTGCCATTCACATATCAGACGAATTTGAGTTCGTAGGACGACATTCAATTGTCATTCGAGACGTGGCTGCAGGGGAGCGATTTGTTTTCGCTCAAGCCAACGGCGGCAGGATCATGAAGCTGTTAATCATTCAGTTTGAGGGCTTCTTGCCGGGAATTGATGATCTCTACAGATATGATTTAACCGGCAGTCCTGTTGTCGCGGGCTACCCTTTCTGGAGCAATGGTTACGCGTTCAACATTGTTGATGCAATCACCGCCAATCCGCAGGGTGAATCTGCGGCAACCTACCCATTCCTTGAGTCAAGGGGGTTATCGGTTCCGGATGAGTTGCTCATGTGGCGTTCCTTGACGGTCGCAGACGAAGCTCGCAGAAAGGAAATGATTATTTTCTACCACGAAAGCGTGCATTCCACCGGATTGACTCTTTCAGACTTGTATGTCGATGATCGGGCAACAGAAGCATGGATTGAAATTCAAAAGGATCTGGAAGTAAGAGCAAATAGCTCGTTTCAACTTACAGAGTTGGACGACGCGGGCAATCCAGAAGTATCAGGGTGGTCGTCAATTCCAAATCAGTTCATGAAATAGTTTCCTCCTAATTTTGACGCCTGCTTTTAGCTGCGGTTTCAACCGGTCAATGCAACACCTAAGCTCTAACTATAGAGCGGGAGGTGTTAATAATGAAGCAAAGACCAAGAAGATATTTCACGCAGACCGAGATGACAGAGGTTTTTGATCGCTGGAAGCTTGGCGAGTCC
>JAJFKU010000032.1 GCA_021773035.1 Woeseiaceae bacterium | reverse complement strand
GTGTAATAGTCGCGACCCGATCTGACAGTTACCGATTTTGACAGTCGTGCATTTGTCAGATCAGTTCAATGTACCGACCTTCGCCTCCCACAGTTCGCGTCCTTCGCGCAAAGTCTGCATCGGAGTTCTGCCGCAGCACATCTTACCTTGATGCGAGCGTTCGTTGTTGTAGTCATCGACCCAGGCATCCAGGTCAGCCTGCAACACGTCGAGTTCTGAGTAAACTTTCTTGCGGAAAGCGATCTCGTAGAACTCCTCTTTGACCGTTCGGTGGAAGCGTTCACAGATGCCGTTGGTTTGCGGACTGTAGGCTTTCGTCCTGGTGTGCTCGATGTCATTGACCGCGAGGAACAGCTGATAATCGTGCCGCTCTGGACGACCGCAGAACTCGGTACCACGATCTGTCAGGATGCGGATTAGATCCACGCCGTTTTCTTCCAGCATCGGCAACACACGATCGTTGAGAAGGTCCGCAGCCGTAATCGGTGTCTTGGTCGTGTACAGCTTGCAAGCGGCGACTTTGGCGTAGGTATCAACAAACGTCTGCTGATAGATACGGCCAATGCCCTTGATCGTGCCGACGTAGTACGTGTCCTGCGATCCCAAATAGCCCGGGTGCTCGGTCTCGATCTCGCCATGGACCTCGTCAGTGGCACGCTGTCGCTCCATCGCCACCACCTGCGCCTCGGTGAGTACGATGCCTTCTTTGGCGACCTTGGCCGACAGGGCTTTGAGCCTAAGCTTGCGGCTCTGCAGCGAGTGACGAAGCCAGATACTGCGAACCCCACTCGGTGATACGAACACGCCTTTTTTCCTCAGCTCGTTGCTGACGCGGACCTGGCCGTGGGCAGGATACTCCAGGGCAAAATCCAGCACTGCCTGCTCGATATGCGGCTCCACTCGGTTCTTTGGGTTGGGCTTGCGTCGAGTCTTCTCCAGCAGCGCATCCACGCCACCTTCATCGCGAGCCGACTGATAACGATAAAATGTATCTCGCGATACGCCCATCATCTGGCAGGCTTTGGACACATTCCCGAGCTCTTCGGCCAGGTTCAGCAATCCGATCTTGTTTCTTATGATCCTCTGTGTAGACTGATTCATGAGGGTTATCCTTATGGTTTTGATTGAAAGTTCGCACTTCCATCAAAACCGATAACCCTCGCTTTGATCAAGCCAGGTGTCAGATCAAGTCGAAACTATTTCACCTACGTTTTCGATATGGCCTTGCACTTCGACAATGTTATTAGCCGCCAAATTAACCATATTCAGGATCGGAATATCTACAGAACCGGCGATTTCAGCGTAGTAGTGATGCGCTGTATTGCAGGGCATCGCCAGAAAGTCGGCCCCTTGTTGTTGGAGACCAAGCGCCATTTCGACTAGGCACGATGCGGGGCTTTCGCCTGTACCATCGATCAGGGCCTCAATTCTTGATGGCACCTTCGGATTGTTGTCAATCAACATACGGATGTGATCGATATCATCTTTGGCGGGAGTGAAATCAATAATTCGACGCATCAGGTCGACCGTGGCACTCCGTCCCATTCCTCCAATTATGCCGATCGTCTTCGCACTTCTTTCTTGCATTGAATTCATCGACGGCATCCAGTAACTATGGTGATAGCCTTGTCGACTGTGGACTTAAGAATCGAGACTAGGTATCGAATATATCTCGATACGCGAATAGGCCGGCCGAGCCACCGGTGTGTATAAAAACGATTGTCTTACAATCTGAAAAATGGCCTTGCTGAATCAATTGGATCATTCCGGCGAGTCCCTTGCCGCTATAGACCGGATCAAATAATAGGCCCTCCAGTTGAGCCAGCAATAATATGGCGTCGACCATCTGCGGAGTCGGTACCCCGTAGCCGTTGCCGATGAAATCGCAATTCGCGATTACGTCGTCACGAGTCACTGCTTCTGAGAGACCGATCAGCTTGGCAGTTCGTAAAGCGAGGTCGAAGACTCTCTCTTCTTGAATTTCCTTTGGTGCATTGACGCCGATACCTAAAACTGGAATATCACTGAGTGCCGCCCTAAGGCCAACGAGCAGGCCTGCTTGGGTGCCAGCGCTCCCAGTGGCATGGACTATGTGGTCAACTTGGAGTTCGATATCATCCGCCTGCAACAATATCTCGCGAGCGCAGTCAACGTATCCAAGCGCTCCTGTCGGCGTCGATGCGCCGCCAGGTATAATGTAAGGTGTTCCGCCCTTTTCGCGCAGCTCGTCGGCAACGCTTTCCATCGCCGCATTCATATCGGCACCTTTTTCGAAGTGTCGGGTGTCTGCGCCGTACAAATTGCCCAACAACAAATTGCCTGAGTGCAAGTAGTCGTCGTTTGGATCTTCAACCCGATGTTCAAACAAGAGACAGGACTTCATACCCATCTGGCAGGCCGCCGCCGCGGTTTGGCGAGCATGGTTTGACTGCAGCGCACCGTGAGTTATGACGTGTGTCGCGCCTTTCGTCTTCGCGTGGGCCATTACAAATTCCAATTTTCGCGTTTTGTTTCCACCCGTCCCCAGACCAGTGCAATCATCTCGCTTTACGTAAATATCTGGTCCGCCGAGGAATTTGCTCAATCTGGGCAGGTGTTCGAGCGGTGTCGGTAAATGCGCAAATTCGAGTCGCGGAAATCGCGCCAAGATGTTTGACAGGCCCGAATTCGAATTTCGACGTGATTGTAGTGAACTAATTGGCACGCTCCGCGATTGAAAAAGTACGCAGACAGATTCGGCCACAAATTGCTCGCGTACCGAAAACGTCGGTTTAGGATTTCCCGCGCAAAGTAACTTTTTGTCGTTAGCGTTCGATCGGCGCGATGAATTTGAACGCAGATCGCAGGTCAATTGCAAATGACAATGAAACATAGGAGCATGCGATATTCACATAAAGTAAGAAAATCGAAACAATTCTATGAAGCTGGATTGGGTAGACGATCTATTGGTGCTTTTGGATGAGCGCAATTTCTCAAGCGCAGCGACCAGGCGCTTCATTTCACAACCAGCATTATCCCGCAGAATTCAGTCGTTGGAGCGTTGGCTAGGCGTGACATTGATTGATCGAACCACCAAACCGGTCGGTTTCCTCGTTCCTGAAGAGCAATTGAAAATTGAATTCCAATCGTTGAGAGATCAAATATTCGATTTGCGTAGCGGCCTTCGAGATGCGAGTCAGGCAAGCGAGATCGTTCGAGTGGGCGCGCAGCAGGCGCTTACCATTACGGCATTCCCCGACATGTCACGGAGTCTAAAGGATGTGGCAAGTGGCGCATCATTTCGGATTCGATCCGCGAACCGCGAAGAATGCGTAGCGATGTTTTTGCGGCATGAAATTGACATTCTAATCTGTTACGAAACCGATCAACTTACGGCAAAAATACCCTTTGATTACGGGAAAAGAATTGATTTTGGTACAGAGACACTCATTCCTGCCTGCAAATCAAGCGGAGCAAAGAAGCGACAACCGTTACCGAATCCGATTCCGCTGCTGTTGTATCCGCCGAGCAGCTTTCTCGGAATGGTTGTTAGGGACTCCTGCCTGCGGGAGTTGGTTCAGAATCGTGCGGTCGATACGATCTGCGAGTCTGCTTTCTCTTCCGGCCTGAAGGAAATGGTGATGGAGAATATGGGAATAGCGTGGTTACCCAGACGGCTTATTCGGAGCGAATTGGAGAACAAGAACCTGATTGATTTTGGCGATACCCTTGGTAGGGCCGATCTAAGGGTGACTTTATTCTGGAATCTCAATTCGCGCTCCCATTTGTCTTCGGAAGTTGCCCAAGCAATTGAGAATATGTCCGCAAGGTAGACGCGGGCCGCCGCGGCAACGAATTGATCGTGGGGTTGCCACGGCGCGGGGCAGGCGATTCTAGCGGGTGTTCGAGTACGGCGATAGCGATAATAAGCATGTGTTTGACACATACCTTGCTGGCACACGAGGCGAAGACAACCATCTCGTAATAATCGGTGCAGCTGATCGTAGCTGGTACGTCAGCGGCAAGGGTTCCGGCCGTTGGCCAACTGCAGAGGCGGTGATTGCGGACATGATGGAGATTCACGCAACGAGAATGTGAATCAAAGACAGTCAGCCGTCGAGCTTCACCGACAGCGATTCGATGATTGGGGCGACAAGTGCGTGCCGGGGTACGGAGGAAATTCGTCGTTGAATTGTCTTGTCTAGTATTACGCGAGAAATCTGCGTGTCCTATATGTGATGCTCTTGCGAGTAAGACAATCAAAGTTATGGCTAATTCTGAATTTCGCGCTAAGCAATAGCCACCCGAATCAGCTGATCTGAGCTACGGGGGGGAAGCTGGGACTTTATTCTGGATACGTACTGTCTATGGTCGCGTGCGCCATTGCATCATTCGCTCCAACGACTTGGCTAATATTCCGAAATGCCGAAAAATTTATCGCAGGAAATTCCAATAGTATGACAGCCAGAAAAATTCTCGTAATCGTTGCGAGCAGCTGGCGACGGAGCCAGCGCGATGGGCGTCGCGAGCTCGGCTGATTGACTGGATAGATACAGGAATACACTGCGCATCAAGGGCTGTAGGAGAGATTATACGCTCGCTACAACGTCGAGGTTTCGTGGTGATTGACATCGTCCATTTCTAAATCAACGAAGAGTTCGCAGTCTTCTGGGTGCATGCACAGGCAGTGCTGGGAGTGTTACGAGTCAAGACAAATTTGGGCGGAGTCGGGTTACTTATCTGCCATCTGCCATCTGCCATCTGCCATCCGCCATCCGCCAGGAGCAGCAGGTGTGCGAATGTTTTTGACGGCGATAGATCATATGGAAGATACAGGTCGGCGACTCTCGGTGTTTTCAAAACGCCTAGACGCGGGACAGAGCAAGGCAACATTGAATGAGACAACTATTAGGCCAAATTGGATGATCAAATGAGACGCAAGATATTTGAAAGTGAACATGAAATATTCAGAGATGCGTTTCGCGCCTTCTTGAACAAAGAGGTCGTGCCGCGACGAGAGAGCTTTCTTAACCAGGGTTTTGTTTCAAAGGACGTTTGGCTAAAGGCCGGTGAGGCCGGGTTTCTGATTCCATCTGCCGCTGAGTCGCTGGGAGGTCTTGGGCTGAAAGACTTTCGGTTTGAACAGATAATGGCGGAAGAAGTTGGGTTGTGCGGAGAGAGTGGATTTATCCCCTTTCTTCACAATGTTATCGCCGCCCCGTATATCTCGAGATATGGCGGCCCGGCATTACAGAAGGAGTGCATCCCGCGGGCAGTTTCCGGTGAAGCAATAATGGGTATAGCGCTGACCGAACCGAACATTGGTTCAGATTTGGCCGGCATGCGCACAACCGCAAAAGTTATGAATGGTTACTACCTCTTAAACGGCACCAAAACCTACATTTCCAACGGTACTATTGGGAGTATTTTTGTTGTCGCCGCGCGCACCGGCGGGCAAGGAAAAGATGGCATCAGCCTGCTGGCCGTCGAAGACAGATGGGATGGTTTCGAAAGAGGCAAACCACTCAAAAAGATGGGCATGCGATCGCAAGACACGGCAGAACTTATTTTTGACAATGTTAAAGTCCCGAAAGAAAACTTGATCGGCGAAGCGGGCAGGGGGTTCAGTTACCTAATGCGTGGTCTTGCCGAAGAACGCACCATCGTTGCAATCTGGAATCATGCCTCGGCGGAATGCGCGTTTCGCGAGACCCTCGCCTACATTAAGGGACGAAACGTTTTTGGTAGACCAATTTCGAGCCATCAAAATACTCAATTCGTCATGGCGGGCCTTCGAGCGGAGTTGGATATAGCACAGGCGTTCCTTGACGCTCTGGTAGTTGATATTAACGATGGAAATATTGATCCCGTGGCCGCATCCGTCGCGAAACTCACGTGTAGTGAGTTGCAGGGGGAAGTGGTGGATAGCTGTATGCAATTTTTTGGTGGAGCTGGATACATGGACGAATATCCGATTTCTCGTCTGTATGCAGACGCACGAGTCACAAGAATATTCGCGGGAACATCCGAGATTATGAAGATGATCATCGCAAAATCTATGGAGCTGTAATCTTGTTGGGAGCTGACGCTTGTGCACTTGGCGGAATTCTCACGTGTAGAATTTCGACGTCGTCCAGCATCACTGGAGGTACTAACTCGCCTAAATGAATACTCTAGTGGGCCAAGTATCGACGTCAAACGTGACGATTACATCGGGGTTTTGATGGTGAGGCCAGCAACTTGCGCAATCCTTTTCACCGAGTAAGAAATGCTTACTATGGCTAATCGAATCCTGTTCACTAATGGCTTCGTGTTCGACGGAAAATCTGCGGATCGGGTCTCCGGTCAGACTGTAGTCGTCGAATCGGGCAAGATCGAAAGACTAGATCACCAGGTCGTCGGGAACCCCGACGACCTGGTGATCGACACATGCTCGCATACACTTATGCCTGGCATGATTGATGCCCATTTTCACTGCAACAGTCCGAGCTTCGACATTCCTGGCCTCGACGACATTCCGCCATCGCATATGGCGCAATTTGCTCGATCGTACCTGGAAAACATGTTGCAGCAGGGATTTACGACGGTGAGAGATGCGGGCGGCGCCGATATTGGACTGGCGCGCGCGATTGATGATGGATTGATTACTGGCCCCCGTCTACTTGTCGCTGGAAAAGCACTTTCCCAGACCGGCGGGCATGGCGATATGCGCACACCGGGCCACTTCAGTCCGTGCTTGTGTTCAAATACCGCCGCATTATCAGTTGTTGTCGACGGAGTAGATGACATGCGACGCCATGTACGCGATGCCTTTCATCATGGAGCCAATCACATCAAGATTTTTGTATCCGGCGGCGTTCTTTCTCGCTCCGATCCGATTTGGATGGATCAGTTCCACGACAGTGAAATTGTTGCGGCCGTCGAAGAGGCAAGCTCAAGACGTAGTTACGTCATGGCGCATGCGCATAGTCCAAATGCCGCAATGCGCTGCGCTAGACATGGGGTTCGCTCGATTGAGCATGGCACCCTTATGAATCAGGAGGCAGCGAATTACGTTGCCGATCGCGAGGTGTTCGTCGTTCCGACGGTCTCCGTAATTTCGGCACTTATGAGGGGCGATTTCGATTTGCCGCGAGAGAGCAAGACAAAACTTGAGCACATTTCAGACCGTGCGCTCAGTGCAATTGAGCACTGCGAAGCAGCGGGAGTTCAACTTGGGTTTGGTACTGATTTTTTCGGCGCATTGCACGGCCGCGAGACGCAGGAACTGATAGAGCGAGCGCAAGTCCAGTCGAATGCGGCAGTGTTGAGATCGGCGACATCGATAAACGCCGCTCTTATTCAGCATGAAGACCTGCTGGGAGTAATCCAGTCCGGGGCGATCGCGGATATTATTATCGTAAAAGGAAATCCCCTCGCGGACCTTTCCGTACTGACTGACCCAGGAAATATCAAGTTGATAATGAAGAATGGGCGAATACATAAGAATGAATTCACTGATGCCCCTGGTGACTAGCATGCTAAATCCAGCTATCAGCAGTTCCACAATTCATAAGGAGTACTTTTGGCTATTCTGACAACAGTGGAATTTACCGCGCCTTACTTGATTCTCATAGGTGATGTCGTGGAAGAGAGCAGTGCGAAAACGGGCTTCGGAATCGTACAGTGGCGCCCTGATTTGGTCGCAGGCCAAATCAGGTTCCCCGATTCTCCAGTTGATCTGGGCGTACCTGACATGTCGGTCAAGGAGGCAGCCGCCATTGGAGTCCGAAGCCTAATTATAGGTGTCGCGCCAACCGGTGGAATAATTCCGGAACATTGGTGGGTGGTTGTCGAGGAAGCCGCGCGCACAGGCTTGGATATCGTTTGTGGTTTGCACCAGAAGTTGATGGATAATCCAAACTTGGTGACCGCCGCAATGGATTCCGGGGCACGATTGATCGATGTCCGAGATCCACCTACTAACTTACCAGTCGGTACCGGGAAAAAGCGCAGCGGCAAACGAGTGCTAATGGTGGGTACCGACTGTGCCGTCGGCAAGAAATATTCTGCATTGGCACTCGAACAGGCGATGAGAGATGCAGGGTTGAAGTGTACTTTTAGAGCTACTGGGCAGACTGGGATCATGATCACTGGCTCCGGTATTTCAATCGATGCGGTTGTGGCAGATTTCTTATCCGGTGCTGTCGAATTGATTTCTCCGAATAACGAAGACGACCACTGGGATGTTATTGAAGGGCAGGGGTCGCTGTTTCATCCTGGCTATGCCGGTGTGAGTTTAGGGTTGCTGCACGGCTCTCAACCTGACGCTATAGTTGTTTGTCACGAAGCGAATAGGCCGAATATTTTCGGCTGGCCGGAATTCACTGTCCCATCGATTGTCGATTGCATCGAACGAAATTTACTGGAAGGAAGCCTCACTAACCCGGCCATTCTATGCGTCGGCATATGCGTAAATACCTCAGCGCTATCGGCTACCGAAAGGCGTGTGTATCTTGATGTTCTGTCAAAGGAAACTGGGTTGCCGTGTGTGGATCCTATTGCCGATGGTTGCGACGCGATCGTCGATCACATTCAAAACCGATTTAGTTGAGGTTTTACCATGAAATTAAGCGTGCACATTGAGGACTGGGAACTCAAGCAGCCATTTCGTATTGCCGGCAAAGAGTGGCGAACATCAACAGCACTGGTCGTTCAGCTCTCTGAGGGAGAGTTTATTGGTCGTGGAGAAGGGCAGGGAGTATTTTACCTGGATGAAACGGCAGATAGCATGTTGGCGCAAGTTAATAGCCTCGCCGAAAATATTCGGCGAGGCATTTCACGTTATGAGTTGCTTAAACGATTACCCGCTGGCGGCGCCCGAAACGCGATTGACTGTGCATTGTGGGACCTGGAAGCAAAACAGTCCGGCAAAACAATATGGGAGCTAGTAGGCATCGATCCTAGACCTGTAACCACCGCATTTACGATAGGCATCGAGAAAACACCAGAAGAGATGGCCCGCAAAGCGGCGGTTGCGCCGTACCCTGTCCTCAAAATCAAATTGGATGAGAATTTTCCGTTTGAACGTTTGGCCGCTATTCGTGCCGCACGGCCGGATGCGGTGCTAATCGTCGACGCCAACCAAGGGTGGAATTTCGATTTGCTTCAAGAGATTGTGCCGAAGTGCGTCGGGCTGAATTTGAGCATGATTGAGCAGCCGCTACCGCGGGGGGAGGATGAGGTGTTGGAGCGCTTCGAGTCGGCTATTCCTCTGGCCGCCGACGAATCCTGTCTAAATACCGACGAGTTACTGATTGCTTCCAAGCGATACGATGTGATTAACATCAAACTGGACAAGACCGGCGGATTGACGGAGGCCCTAAATCTAGTTCGTGCGGCGAAAGAACAAGGCTGCAAACTCATGGTCGGCAATATGCTCGGTACTTCGCTCGCTATGGCGCCGTCATTCGTAGTTGGTCAGCTATGTGACTTTGTAGATATCGATGGACCACTACTACTGAATTATGACCGCCCGCTGGGCATGACTTTTAGGGCTGAAAAAGTTGAAGTATTCGATCCGAGGCTTTGGGGGTAGTTCAATATCGTCTCGAAGACTGAGCAAAGTTATCGTGACGTCGTCGAAACGATATTGGCGTTGTTGATGGAAATCAAAAATCAACGTTTGACCATAGATCGGTTGAAAGATATTTTAGGCCGCTGTCGCATATGGCAATAGCGATAGTTCCCCCCTTTGCTGGACCCTCAAGTAGTGAAAGTGCCGCGGCAACATTCGCGCCCGACGAGTAGCCGCCGAAGATTCCTTCCTTTCTCGCGAGCAGACGCGCCTTGTCTCTAGCCTGATGGCCCGTCACGGAAAGATAGCCATCAACGGGAATACTCTGTAGAAACGACAAACTAGGCATCGAGTAGCCACCGCCTTGGATCGGGTGATCGGGTTGAGAAACATCGGCGCCTCCCAATGCGGCAGCTCCCGCAGGTTCGACTAAGTAACATCCGATACTCGGGTCCTGCTCCTTGAGAAAACGAGTCACGCCTGCGTAGGTTCCACCCGAACCAACGAAATCGCAGAAATGCGTTACGGTTCCACCCGATTGGCCCCAAAGCTCCGGGCCTGTGTGACGATAATGAGCTAACGGATTTCCCAGATGTAGAAACTGGTCCGCCCGAAAGGCGTTGCGTTCCAAAACGATTCGTCGGGTTACCTCATCAACCAAGGCTAGGTCGCCTCCGCTGACGTGGCCCGCGGTTGAACCGGGAAGTTGGTCGACCAGCTTGACCTCTGCACCGAGCGCGGACATCATTTTGGCACGTTCCGTCGAATTGCCGCGTGAAATGACCGCAACAAATGGATAGCCTTTGACCGCGCAGACGATAGCTAGGCCAGTCCCCATATTTCCTGATGTCAGCTCGACGACAGTCTGGCCCGACGACAGAAGTCCGCTTTTCTCTGCCTCTTCAATCACCATCAGCGCTGCACGATCCTTTTTGGAAAAGCCGGGGTTGAAAAATTCAAGTTTAGCGAGGATGCGTCCGTCATAGCCTGCTGTGAGGCGATCTAGGGCAACGAGCGGCGTCTGCCCAATTGATTCAATTGCCGACGAGAAAAGTTTTGTCACTCCACTAAGTCCATGTCCTTGACGGTTTCCCAAAGAATTTCGTACGACCCTACAACGGTTTTCCGGTTTCGGGCAGCGTTTTTTGGCTCGGTGCCGGAACGACTATTGAGTTTACCCATTAAATGAATCCTTCAGTCAGTTCGGCGCTACGAAGCGTATTAGATATAGCAACTATGTTATGTCCGTTACCTGCATAGTGGCCGTGCCTTAGACTCGCCTTGTGTATTTGTTTTGTACATTAACGGTGAGTAAGACAATTCTTACGTCCCCTATCTTGACGTATTTAGCATATCGAGAATTTCCTCAGTGTGCTCACCGCATACAGGTGGAGGGGACTGGATAGTTAACGCTGTCGAACTGAACCGCGGTGCCGGTGCCGCTTGTAATACACCATCTGGATTAATGAAAGTCTTACGGGCGACGTTGTGCGGGTGTAACCGTGCCTCTTCAAAGTTCAGAACCGGTGCAAAGCACGCATCTGTTCCCTCCAATACCTCGCACCATTCGGCCCTTGTCTTTGATCTAAATACTTGCCCCATTTTCCGCTTGGCGGATGGCCACATTCGCCGATCCATTTGATTGGTAAATTCTGGATCGTCACCGAGCCCCAATAAATTGATCAGTACCTGATAAAACTGCGGTTCCAGAGCTCCGATAGTGACATATTTGCCGTCTGCGCATTCATACGTATCGTACCAAGGAGCTGCGCTGTCGAGAATGTTGTCGGCACGGTTATTGGACCACAAACCCATGTGCTGGAGCGACAACAATAAGGCAGACATTGTGGCGGCGCCATCCGTAATCGCAGCATCAATTACTTGACCCTGCCCTCCCGCCTTGACATGCAATAACGCCGACACGACACCAAGGGTTAACATGAATGCACCTCCCCCTACATCGCCTACATAGGTCGGTGGTGCAAAAGGTGACTCATCCTTGTGGCCAGAATGGAACAGCGCTCCCGACAGAGCAATGTAATTGAGATCATGGCCGGCCGCTTTGGCCAGAGGGCCACCCTGACCCCAGCCAGTCACTCGGCCATAAACCAGTTGTGGGTTAGTTGTTAGACACTCATCCGGCCCGAGACCGAGGCGCTCCATCACCCCTGGACGGAATCCCTCTATCAGAGCGTCGGACCGACTGATCAGCTCAAGGGCAGTTTTAATCGACTTGGGTTCCTTCAGGTCCAGTACGATTGACTTCTTTCCACGGTTGAAAGGAGTCTTCGCAATATCGCTCCGTTGCTTGCTGAGGTTCGCCAATAAATTTCCGTCTTTCCGCTCGATCAATATCACCTCGGCACCAAGATCAGCCAATAGCATGCCAGCAACTGGTGCAGGCCCGATAGCGCCGATCTCCACAACTTTAATTCCCGCCAATGGACCCATAAGAAAATGCTCCTTTCTCTTTGTTAGTTGACGGGAATAGTCACATAATTAGTGAGTCGCAACAATTGTATTAAATTTTCATTTTCTTGTTGCGGTCGATTTTCCAGTTCACCCAATCTCAAT
Source organism: Woeseiaceae bacterium (assembly GCA_021773035.1). Taxonomy (GTDB): domain Bacteria; phylum Pseudomonadota; class Gammaproteobacteria; order Steroidobacterales; family Woeseiaceae; genus UBA1847. The sequence goes on along the minus strand of JAJFKU010000032.1, from coordinate 115,763 downwards.
TTAATTTTTTGATAACTCGTTTTGGAATTGGGTGAATACGGCTTGATTGGGTTCATAACATCCGTTTACTCGCGAGCTTCGGATCAGCTAACGCGCGCATACGGACAAGCCGCGAAAACATGTAATCTTGTACTGCCGCAGCAAGCCAAATCATCTATTACTGAAAAGTCGTCTCGTTGCTGTTGGTGCTGGCATTCAGGCGTACGATCAGCAATCGCAATGCGTTCTGGTCGTGTTGAGAGATAACATTCTCATTTCAGAAACGGACCTGCAACCCGTTGGAATGTTGGTGTTCATCGATCTTCGAACAATTCTGTACCGATGCGGAGCAGCCACGAATTTGCAATTTCACTGCCATCGACTAGTCCCAACGCAGTCGGATAGACTAGCCCATAAACTGAACCATCTGAAGTGAATCCCATCGGCGCTGTTAAACGACCGCAATCAATGTCACCTAAAGCGAGAACCTTGGGGCACATAGCAACACCAAGGCCGTTGGTGGCGGCTACCACCATCAGATAATGATGATCCATCAAACGTATCTCATTCGGTGGTGGTACCGACGGATGCTGAGCGCACCAGTCTCTCCACCCGTTAGGTCGGGTTTTTGATCCGAGCGCAATGTAATCACCCTCCAGAAAACGGTTGCATATCGCGGGCTGCATGACCGGGCCCATCAACTCCTCAAATAAAGTTTCTACGGTCCATTTAGGGTCTAACGGAAAGTCTATACGTCGAATAGCCAAAGCTATTCCTTCACGTTCGAAGTCCAATGGCCCGCCACCGACAGAGAGGTGAATTGGAATGCTCGGATTCGTATCTTGAAACTCGCTGAGATGAGGAATGAGCCAGAGCATGGCCACCGAGCGCTCGCATGACAGCAGCACCGCCTTCTGCGTTGGCTGTGCGCGAATCTCGGCCAGTGTCTGGGCCAGCATTTCGAACGCTCGGCCTGCAGCAATTCCGAGCTTTTCCCCTTCTGCGGTCAATTTGATACCTCTTCCATCTGGGACGAGCAGGGCAATTCCGATGTAATGGGCAAGTTTTGATACGCGGCGGCTCACGGCTCCGTGGGTAAGCGACATTTCGTCTGCCGCAGCACGAACGGAACCAAGCCGTGCGACAGCCTCGAATGCGCGGAGGTCATCGATAACGGGAAGCTTAGATATGTTCATCCGTGATAAATTATCACCGATTAAGGTGAATATATATCGCTTTTACGGAATTGATTGTTTCTCCATACTCACCAAATGCAAATTGAACGCGCGTTAGCGCCCCGAATCGGCATAGTCGCGGACGATCTTACTAGTGCCGCCGACGGCGCAAGTCCTTTCGTTGAGCGTGGCCTGCCGGCTTTTGTTGGGCTAGGAAATTGTCCGCAGCTCTCGGCTGATGTGATCTCCATGGACACCGAAAGTCGGAATCTCGACGAGGCGGGAGCGTGGGAGGTTACCAGGGACGCCACGCTCGCACTCTGCCATGCAGAGTTGTTGTACAAGACCATCGATTCAACGCTTCGTGGCAATATCGAAATCGAAATCGCTGCTGCCTTCAAGAATAGCCAGCGGGGACGGCTCGTTATTGCGCCGGCGTTTCCGGAAGCCGGACGCACGACCTCAAATGGAGTTCAACTTGTCAATGGAGTTCCAGTTGCTCAAACGGTCTACAGTAACGACCCTGTCCATCCGGCCAAAACGTCCCGCGTCGCCGATCTTGTCGATTGCATTGCTGCAGACATTGTCGTTCTAGATGCCGATACTCAGGATGATCTTAATCAACAGGTCGCGGCCATCCCCGATAAGCGTGATGTTCTATGGGTGGGTTCTCCAGGTATCGCCAAGGCACTGGCTGCCTGTATTTCTGGACATGATCGATCTCCCGTGTTGCCTCCAACCGTCAGCTCCGTGCTGGTGGTTGTTGGCAGCGCCAATCCAATCAGCCAAAATCAAGCCCAGAGGTTGCACGGACTACGCGCAGTAAAATGTCTTTGCGCGCCAAATACCAACTTCAGAAAATCTTCCAGCGTCTTGAAGACTCTTATTGATGATGCAGAACGAGAAATTCGTACTGGGCAATATGATGCAGTCATCGCTACTGGAGGAGAGACAATGCACGCTCTGCTTCAACGAATTGATGTCAATAAATTCTCGCTCGATTGTGAACTGGAGCCAGGATTTCCACTTGGAAAGGCGATCTGTAAGAGTGGTCTTAAGGCACTCTTTGTCGCCATGAAAGCTGGCGGTTTCGGAGGATCGAATACACTGCGAAACGCGGTGATGCGACTTCTGGGACTCACCATTCTGGAAGTGGAGAGGAATTAATGACACATCCTTCAATTCCTCTTGCAATTACGATGGGTGACCCAGCTGGAATAGGCCCGGAGATCGTAGCGAAGGTTTTGGTTCATCATAAGCCGTCCAGACCGGTCGTTGTATTCGGAGACCCGGGCGTTATGAGAAATACTATTTCGACTATAAAGGCCGATTACCAGGTCGACGCCATTGACCGCATCGAAGACGCGCACTTTCGGGAAGGAGCTTTGGTAGTTTTACAGACTTCGATGCTTGATCTATTGCCAAACATGGGAGGCGTAAGCGCAGAATGTGGTCGTGCAGCCTATGATTCGATCACCACTGCCATCGTCAACGCCAGAGCGGGCAAGGTTTCCGGCATCGTGACTGCACCGATAAACAAAGCGGCGCTAGCGGCTGCGGGCATTAACTATCCTGGTCACACGGAAATACTAGCCGACCTCGGGGGCGCGAAGCATGTTGCAATGATGCTCGCGAATGATGAAATCCGAACCGTACTCGTTACGGTCCATTGCTCCATGCAAGAGGCGATTGCTAAAGCGGACCGTGCGGCACAAATTTCTGCGATTCGACATGCCTACGATGGTTGTCGCTCCCTCGGCATTACTGCGCCACGCATCGCGGTCGCCGGTCTGAATCCCCATGCTGGTGAAGGCGGTCTGTTTGGCGAAGAAGAGATCAACATCATTTCCCCGGCAATCGAAGAGGTCCGACGCGATGGAATTGACGTGAGCGGTCCGTGGCCCGGCGACACTGTCTTTATGCAAGCTCGCGGAGGCCAATTTGATGTCGTCGTGGCGCAATACCACGACCAGGGACTCATACCCGTTAAGTATTTCGGACTTGATAAGGGTGTCAATATCACATTAGGCCTGCCCTTCATTCGAACCAGCCCAGATCACGGTACGGCATTCGATATCGCAGGGAAAGGTATTGCAGATCCTAGCAGCCTGCGTACAGCGCTCGCCTACGCCGAACGACTGTCAGCAAGCACTAAAAGGCCGGTGGCATAATGTCATTTGATTTCATCTTCATGTTAACTACCAACGACAAGACTATCTCAGACGCGCGTGCGCAATTGTGGGAGGCTTTGGCCGGTGGTGCGCGGCATATCGGATTCAAAGATATCGGATTGCCGTTTACGGCGTTGAAGTTGTTGGCACATGATCTAAGAACCGCTGGCGCCCGCAGTTACTTAGAAGTTGTTAGTCTAGATTCGGCAAGTGAGCTACGGTCGGCCAGAGCAGCAATTGAATTGGGCGTGGATTGCCTTCTTGGCGGGACAAGAGCCGAAAAAGTCGTTCCGCTCATACGTGATGAACCTTTGTCGTACTATCCATTTCCAGGCGAGATTTCAGGCCATCCCAGCACGCTTAGAGGGTCCTGCGCCGATATCGCCGAAAATGCGCGTTATTTGACTTCGCTTGACGGTGTGGATGGTCTCGATCTTTTGGCCTATCGCCATGACGGCAATGTCGAAGCGCTCATGCAGGCGGTCTCCAAAGCCTCATCGAAGCCTATTATCGTCGCGGGCAGCATCGATTGCGAGGATCAAATAGCCGCGGTCGCTGCCGCCGGCGCAGCAGGTTTTACGGTAGGCACAGCCGCCTTCCAAAGTATGTTTAAGGCAAGAAGTGAAGGACTGGCAGGTCAGGTTCAGGCAATAGTTGAGCTTGCTGACAAATACTGCAATTCGAGCATACCGGACGCACACCGACCTCTTACCGTGTAGGAGTATTACTCGACTTATGTGTCATAGCCATATAATTGATAGCATCAAGCAAAACGTGAGCCAGCGCGGTCGGCCTGATTTAACTCCCGCAGTAGATCCGGCTTGGGGATGTGCAGGAGAATCGTTATCCAAATTCGATAGAGTGGTCGATCTAACTCATACATTGACGCCGAATTTTCCGACCTATTTTGGTACTCCCGCTTTCGAAGTAGAGGAGATACTTTCTTACTCGAAAGACGGTGTCAATATTCGCCGCCTATCGTATGCCGAGCACATCGGTACTCATATTGACGCACCGATCCACTTTAGCGACGACGGGCAAACTGTAGATCAGATTCCAGTTGAGCGACTCGTCTGCCCGCTCGTCGTAATCGATGTTCGAGAGAAAGCAGCGTCTGATCGGGATTATCGTTTGTGCCCTCGAGATATCGCGAAATTCGAAGACACCTACGGCGAGATACCTGAGGGCGCCTGCGTGGCTATGCTTTCAGGTTGGGAACAATATATTGGTTCTAGAGATTTTCGTGGTGTCGATGAAAGTGGCGTTCTTCATTTTCCAGGTATTCACTTAGAGGCTGCTGACTTTCTTCTAAACGAACGGCAAGTGTTCGGCCTTGGTGTCGATACACTATCGCTCGACTTCGGGCCCTCAAAAAGTTCTCCTGTGCACAATCTCTGGCTGCCGTCTGGACGTTACGGAATTGAGGGATTGGCCAATCTAGCGGCATTGCCGGAAACGGGGACTACTATGGTCGTAGGAGCGCCGACGTTTAAGGGAAGCACCGGCGGTCCGTGTCGTGTGCTGGCGCTTCTGTAGTGAGCAAGAATCATAAAATCGCACCTCGTCGTATCTATTAGCGAATCGTTGATGATTGGCAACTCGTCACAACAACTCATACACAAAGGAAGGAAAATGATCGACAAGACGAACCTAGCTGAAGCATTCTCGTCATTCGATGAAACTTGGTCGCCGCGCGTCGCAGGTGACATCAATGAAATGCAAATCAAGCTGGCCAAACTTGAAGGAGAATTCGTATGGCACAGCCACAGCCATGAAGATGAACTTTTTTTGATAATTCGCGGACGACTCAGGATGGAGTTTCGCGACCAGCAGCCCGTTAAATTGGGGCCGGGCGAATTCATAGTCGTTCCATCTGGTGTCGAACACAGACCAGTTGCCGAAATTTCTTGCGAGGTTGTTCTTTTCGAACCGAAAACAACTTTGAATACTGGCAACATCGAAAACGAACGCACAGTTCGGGACCTGGAGCGCATTCGGTGAGTACTGATAGTCTCCCAAAAATTGGTTTTGTGGGTGTCGGCCTGATGGGTAGCGGGATGGCGCATAATCTGATCAAGAAGGGTTATTCTTTGTCTGTCGTTAGTCACCAACGTAGGGGGGCTATTGATGCACTTCTTGCTGATGGGGCACAGGAAGCGCACACGCCGGCAGAAATTGCAGCTCGCTGTGACATTGTCTTTCTCTGCCTTCCATCAAGTCGTGAAGTTGAAGCAGTTGTTACCGATCAGAATGGGTTGCTCGAAACGGCTAAACCCGGAATGATTATTGTTGACTCTTCGACCGCCGACCCCGAGTCCACATTATCCCTTTATGAACAATGCAAACAACGAGCAGTCCGATTTGCGGATGCGCCTCTTGGAGGTACGCCAACTCAGGCTAACGATGGCACGCTGGCAGCGCTGGTCGGTGCGGATTCTGATGTCTTCGAGATAATAGAACCAATTTGTAAAGCATGGGCGATGCAGGTGTTGTGGTTGGGCCCTGTGTCAACGGGCCACAAAATGAAACTGCTCAATAATTTTCTCTCGCTGACCTACGGCGCCCTTTTTGCTGAGGCGTTGGCAATCGCAGGTAAATCCGGGATCTCGGTGAAAGTCTTTGACTCTGTAATTCGAGGTGGCCGAATGGACTGCGGCTTCTATCAGACCTTTATGCAATATGTAATGGCTGGCGACAAAGAGGCGCACAAGTTCACTTTGGCAAATGCTCACAAGGACATCAGCTGTCTGAATGGTATGGCAAAGACTTTTGGTGTCGAAACACAAATCGGCGTTGCTGTAGAGAGCCTCTACTCGTATGCGCTTAATCGCGACGCCGGCTCGGAATTCGTGCCCGCGCTCGCGAATCTAATCGCAGAAAAAAATGCGGTGGAATGATTAATGGCCGGCGAATAATTTGGTAACGAAGACGTAATCAATAAGGAACAAGTCCTATGATCGACACATGTATCTGCAAATATTCCGAAGTCGTGGGCTTCGGGTCACTTGTCGTGATTGAAGTACGGAGCAATAAGGACAGCCCGGCGGGAGACTCGTTTGGTTGGAGGACAAAATAATGCGTGCGACCCTGCAGCTAATTTTGTGTTTCGCAATGATGACAATGTCCGTATTGGTCGGCGCACAAACGAACGATTCGGACACACTGCCAGTGACTATTGCGATCAAAGCTGGCCAATTGATCGATGGTCGCGGCGGGCCGGCTATTTCCAATGCGGTGATCGTAATCGAGGGAGAGCGAATTATTGCCGTCGGGAAAAACACGCCAATACCTGACGGTGCTCAAGTTATAGATTTGTCACACGCAACCGTGCTCCCTGGCTTAATCGACTGCCATACACATATTACGGTTAGCCCTGGTGTTGCTGTTGAAATTGGCCGTCGATCCTTTGTCGATGCCGCCATCATGGCGCCGACATATGCTCGCGCGACCCTGGAGGCAGGATTCACGACCATCCGAAACATGGGGGCGCATTCGTTCGTCGACGTCAGCTTGCGGAACGCTATCGATCGAGGTGATATTCCCGGTCCGCGCATCGTGGCCGCCACAATGAGTATCAGTGCTACGGGCGGTCATAGCGACGTCACCAACGGATATTCGCCCTATCTAAGCGTTGCCGGCCTATCGGGTGTGGCGGACGGAGTTGAAGACATCCGCAAATTGGTTCGGTACGAGATCAAATACGGTGCAGATGTTATTAAGGTGATGGCAACGGCTGGTGCAATGTCCGAGGAGGAGAGTGTCGATGCGGCGCTTTACACGCAAGAGGAACTCGATGCCGTAGTGGACGAAGCAAGGATGTGGGGACGTCGCGTAGGCGCCCATGCACATGGCTCGGAGGGCATAAAGCGCGCAGTGCTCGCTGGTGTTGCATCAATTGAACACGGGACTTTCCTCGATGAGGAGGGTGCTCGCTTGATGGTGGAGCACGGTACATATCTGGTGAAAGATTCTTATGAGGATCGCTGGTTCATGGAACGAGCGTTGGAGTGGGGTTACCCACACACCATTATTGACAAACTCGGAAAGATTGTTGCGGGGCACGAAACGGCGTTTAAGCTGGCAAGAAAACATTCAGTGAGAATTGCTTTTGGAACTGATGCCGGCATGATCCCTCATGGCGAGAACGCTAAGCAATTTCGTGACTATATCGCCTGGGGCATGCCACCGATGGAGGCAATACTGACCGCAACGCAAAATGCGGCCGATCTGATCGGCTGGGAAGACAGGATTGGTGCAGTAGCGCCGGGCCTATTTGCCGACATTATCGCAGTACCAGGCGACCCATTGTTAGATCCTACATTGCTCGAACGGGTTAGTTTTGTAATGAAAAGTGGAGAGATCGTTAAACAGTGAACTCAAAAAGGCATGGCTCCTACATTTCTGTCAATGTCAATGTCGATTCCGTATACGTTTTCTCATGAAGATTGTACGGCGTGGATATCAACCTGATTCCCACGGTAATCTCGCGCGGAAATAAGCGGTAGATCAATCAGCCTATTGTTGTAGGGCAGATACTGACATCCGCTTCGCCGGATGCCGGTGACCAAAATCGTGATGTGAATTGACGCGGCGATCATGTTGACTATAAGAATTTTCCTGCAGGAATGAAAAAAACTCACGCAATATTTATTGCAAACGTCAGGGCAAATTTGGAATCTATGAATACAAAAGACACACAAATATCCGGTATTGAAAACTCCATGCGTGCTCGGATTAGTGAGCCAGAAACCTACCAGTTTTCCAGAAAAGAATGTGCTCGTGTCCATCGATTTCATCGCAGTTTGCCGGGCTACACAGTTACGCCCTTACGGAGATTACGCGGGCTCGCCGGGCGATTGGGTGTCGCCGAATTATGGGTCAAAGACGAATCGTACCGATTTGGTCTGAATTCATTCAAGGCCCTTGGGGCCTCGTACGCAATTTCGTCAATGTTGCTAGGGCAAGCGGACGACCTGATTTTCGATAACGTGAAAGCACAAGTAAAAGGTGGGCAGGAACCAAAACCAACGTTTGTGACGGCAACTGACGGCAACCACGGTCGCGCTGTCGCCTGGATTGCTCAACTGCTCGGCGCGAACAGTGTCGTTTACATGCCATGCGGGTCGCAACCAGTACGAGTCGAGGCGATACGAGCGCACGGTGGGCATGTAGAAGTGCTCGACGGCAGTTACGACGACGCTGTACGACATGCGGCAAGTCAAGCGGATGCGAATGGTTGGACAGTAGTTCAAGATACGGCGTGGGATAACTATACGTCGGTGCCGCTTCGCATTATGCAAGGCTATTCGACCGCGCTGACTGAGGTATTCAATCAAATAGAGGGAGAAAGACCGACCCACGTATTCCTCCAGGCCGGAGTTGGCTCTATGGCTGCTTCGATCCAAGCCGTTCTTATCCAGGAATACGGATTGCAGGCTCCTAGAGTAATTATTGTCGAGCCCGAGGGGGCTGATTGCTATTTCGAATCCATCTTGGCAGCTGACGGCGAGTCGCGTGCTATCGCAGGTCACCTAGATACGAGCATGGCGGGCCTTGCATGCGGCACACCTAGTTCTCTGGCATGGCCCATTATCCGATACTACAGCGCCTACTTTATCAAATGTAAAGATGACGTCACGGAAATAGGCATGCGCATTCTTGCATCGCCAATGGGTGCAGACAAGCGTGTCATTTCGGGAGAGTCGGGTGCTGTGACTACCGGTTTGCTTACAGAATTACTGGAAAACAAGGCCAATCGCCAGATGGCAGAAGCAATATCGCTGGGGCCGGATTCGAAGATTCTATTGATTTCGACCGAAGGAGACACCGACCCGGACAATTACGGCCGCATAGTAGGCGACCATCTCTTGCGAACGCGACAGTAGCACGGGCTTAGGTAGTGTAGGGGGGTACAAGACTTATGACACTACCTAAGATTTTGGACGGTCGAATGTCCATTCCGGTAATTCAAGCCCCTATGTTTCTCGTATCCAATCCGAAAATGGTCACTGAAGCCTGTAAGGCTGGGATAGTCGGTAGTTTCGCGGCGCTGAATCAGCGCAATAGTGAAGGCCTTGATGCCTGGCTTCGAGAAATCATCGAAGATCTCGAGACCTGGAATATCACCAATCCTGATCTGCTGGCAGCGCCATTTGGTGTCAACTTGATCGTTCACCGTACAAACTCGCGATTGCAAGAAGACTTGCAAGCCATCATTCGGCACAAGGTGCCTATTGTAATCACTTCCTTAGGTGCAGCCGAAAATGTGGTCGAAGCCGTCCATGCCTATGGGGGCATTGTTTTCCACGACGTGACGAATCCGCGGCATGCCAAAAAAGCGGCCGCCGCAGGAGTCGATGGTCTGATTCTTGTGTGTGCTGGTGCCGGTGGCCATGCAGGCACGCTCAGCCCTTTCGCGTTCCTGTCAGAAGTACGTGAATTTTATGATAAGACAATTTTGCTGGCGGGATGTATTTCGGACGGGCGATCCGTGGCTTCGGCACGGATAATGGGTGCAGATCTCGCCTACATCGGCAGTCGTTTCATTAATGTGGCTGAGAGTGGTGCCAGTGAAATCATGAAAAAATTGATAATCGAGTCGAACGCGTTGGATGTAGTCTACACGGCGGAAGTCTCTGGTGTTCCCGGCAATTTTCTGCGCAAAAGCATTATTGACGCGGGCTTAGATCCGGACAATCTTCAGACTAAATCGAAGGTCGAAATAGGCGAAATGCTTACTTGCGAACAGGACGAAAAAAAAGCATGGAAGGATATTTTCTCAGCTGGCCAAGGCGTGGGTTCAGTCTGCGATACTCCGACCACCGCAGAACTCTGCGCAAGACTCAAAAAGGAATACGATGCGACGGTGAAGGCGTTTTTGAATGAGATGGTTGGCGATCCCCGGTAGCCCGTGCATTCTCGCAGAGGCCAGGTGAGTAATTGAGTTTTTCGATTCAACGCCTCAAAAAAGGGGCTTCGACGTTCTTCCTACTCGGCAAGTTCGATCTAACCGGTATGGCTATTTTCCCACAGAAACCCGATAATCGGTAACAAGATATGACCAATAGAAAACCGGAAAATGTTCCGCAAACAATGTCTCCAGTGTCAAAGGTGTTTCTAAAGAATGAAACATTCCTCAAGCGCTTTCTGACACGTTTCTTTTCTCGTCCCCAAGATATCGACGATGTTGTGCAGGATACGTACCTCAAAGTATTCCGGGCTGAGAAAGATAGAGAAATTCGCTCACCAAAATCTTTCATATTTCGCGTTGCTCGCAATGCAGCACTTAACGAGCTGAAAAAAAAATCGAATTTGTTGACGAGCTATATAGAGGATTTAGACGACCCAGACATCTCATGTAATGGAAGACCTGTGGAGGATCTGATAGCTGCGCGGCAAAAACTAGGCCTATTTTGTCAGTCAGCTATGGAAATGCCGCCACGGTGTCGTCGCGTATTTCTAATGGCAAAAGTGTATGGATTGTCCTACAAGGAAATTTCGTCCCAGCTGGGGATCGCCGTGAGTACCGTGGAAAAACACGTGGCTCGCGGACTAGTGATTAGCTGCGAATACGTCACGCGAATGGAGGAAGAAATTGTTCCGATGTCGCCAACGGGTAAACAAAACTCTACCGATGTTCAAAACCGTGAGCGCAGCGCTCCCATTATCAAGCTACGTAACCCATGACGGAGTCGAGTGCCGTCAAAATCAATCGGGAGGCCTGTGAGTGGGTGGCGAGGTTTCACGGCGCCGAACCTTCACCGCAGACACTCATTGCATTTAGGGAGTGGATGGCGCAGAGCCCACAACATAAAGCTGAAATGCAGCGCTTGGCGAAATTTTGGGGCGACCTTAATGTTTTAACTGAGTTGGCCGTACCCTCCAAAGTCGAAAGTAAAGCCGCATCCTCACTATGGAGCCACCTCAGTCTGTTCTCAAACCGCAAGACACTCGCTGGTGCCTTTGCGCTGTCGGTCTTACTTCTGGTTGCGCTGGTACTTCCTTACCCGAGTATTGACTTAAAGTTTCCTGAAGTTTTTTCGGTGGATTATTCCACCACAATCGGTCAGCAGGAACTAGTGGTGTTACCGGACGGGTCGACTGTTTTACTTAATACCGACAGCGGGATTGAGATAGATTACGAAAGCGACTATCGGCGGGCTCGTATCATTAGCGGAGAAGCCCATTTTACTATTGTCGCCGATCCGACTAAACCTTTTGTGGTCTACGGGGGGAATGCAGTGGTTCGCGCCGTGGGCACCGCTTTTTCTGTGTATCTCAAAGACAACGATTTTGAAGTGATCGTTACGGAGGGCATCGTAGAGCTTTCCTCAGTCAACAAACTTCCAGAGAGAGGGTCAGTGGCTGATGAAAAACCGGCCATACTCAGGACTGGCCAAACCGCCGTCTTCGACCAATCGGGTGAAACAGTTCGGTCGATTGAAACAATCGCTAGTGACGAAATATCGCGCAGACTATCTTGGCGTGAGGGATTAGTAACGTTTTCGGGCGAATCCCTTGAAGATGTAGTTTCAGAAGTGAGTCGCTACACAACTTTAACAATTGTCATACTGGATCCCGAACTGCGGGACCTTGGAATCGGTGGCTTTTTTCGAGTAGGTGAAACAGAGAAAATGCTACAAGCGCTGGAGTCAAGCTTCGGAGTCCACGTCGAGTACATTGATGAGGATCTTGTGCACCTGTCTGCTGTTTCAAAAGATACTGCGAACTAGCCTGCATCTCGCATATGAACGTAGGGTTCGCGCAATTAGTCGTCCCATACAAGGTTCTCTATTCCATACAGCTGTGCGATTGAGTCATCGCTCAGAGATTACCCAAATCCATAGGCGACAACGATGATTCGTATTATTTGCCGGTCCAGCCGGGTCCACGTACGACTCGGCCCGGAGTGGCACCTGTGTGCTCGCCATCCCGCAGCACCTGCTCACCATTAACAAAAACGTGCAACATCCCAGTTGCGTATTGGTGCGGTTCAGCAAATGTTGCGCGATCCTGAATCGTCGCTTGATCGAAGACAACGACGTCAGCGTAGAAGCCTACCTTTAGTTCTCCGCGATCATCAATTCTCATGTTTTGAGCAGGCAGCGTAGCCAATTTTCGAATGGCTTCCTCAAGTGGGATAAGTTTCTCGTCGCGTACATATTTTCCCAGCAAGCGCGCAAAACTGCCATAGGCGCGCGGATGTGGGTTGCTCTTCAAAAACACCCCTTCGGGGGCCAGCGATGCCGCATCCGAATTGAAGCTTACCCAGGGTAGGGAGATCGCTCTTCTAACAATATCTTCGGATTGAGTGAAGTAAACCGTACTGATCCGACTGCCGTCCTCTACGATCAAGTCCATAATCGTTTCCTCGGGAAGAGTGCCCCGCATTTCCGCTACTTCGGCGACCGTCCTGCCTATTAGTGGTTTGAGTTCGTTGGATTTGAAACCGACGAGCAGGATGTTGTCCGGTGAATCAGCAGCGAGGTACATGTTGTCCCACTCATCGGACTCCACATTCATTTCACGTGCAATCCTTTCACGAAGCGCCGGATCCTTCATGCGCTCAAGCGAGGCTTTGAAGCCGCCTTCCTGAACCCACGGTGGAATGGTGGCATTCAGTCCAGTGCTGCTTGCGGAATAGGTGTATACATCGGCGGTGATATGCAGCCCTTCGACCCTAGCTTGCTCAACCATTGATACCGCAGTGTCAAACAACAACCAGTTAGATTTTCCAGAAGATTTCAGATGATAGATCTCTGCGCGGATGTTAGCCTCACGTGCGATAGTGATGAGCTCCGTGATAGCTTCAATAATGTTCGCACCTTCGTCTCGCATATGCGAAATGTACATGCCGTCATATTCAGCGGCGACTTCAGACAAAGAAATCAGTTCCTCGGTTTTGGCAAATAATCCCGGCGGATACATCAGGGATGAAGCCACACCCAAGGCACCATCTTCCATAGCTTCTCGCACGAGGCTACGCATCAGATCGAGCTCTTCCGGTGTGGGGTCCCTATTCTCGTGTCCGATTACATACGTGCGTGGTGTGGCGGCACCTATGAAGGAGGCGACATTCGGGGAGATCCCACGTCTTTCTAGAAACTCCAAATACTCAGCCAGTGTTGTCCACTCAATGTCGAAGCGAATGTCTGTTTGCAGGCTGATCATTTCAGCCTTCATGGCATCGTTGAGAGGCCCCATCGAACGACCTTCGCCCATGACTTCCAGAGTTACGCCTTGGCGTATGTCACTTTGAGAACGACCGTCTTCAATTAGTGATTCGTTGGCCCAGGACATCATATTCACGAAGCCCGGCGCCACCGCAAGGCCCTTGACATCAAACTCAATCAGAGCAGTTGCCTCGCCGATGTCTCCAACGGCACCAATCCTATCACCGTAGAATGCCACATCACCAACATAAGGTTTCTCGCCGCTGCCGTCATAAATCGTACCGTTGCGAAGGATCACGTCGTATGAATTTGGCGAGGTGCACGCGCCTAGGAAGCAGCAGATTAGAACACCCAAAATTGGTGCGGAGACGCGTTTGTTCGTGGTCATAACGATTCCTCTGAGAGCATGGAAGCCTCGAAACAGTGATTGTCCGCTATCGATAGTAAGCATGAATGTCATACTCAACGCTGAGGCGGCCGCTGGTTGGCTATGTGAACACATCTATCGAACGCACAGCTGAAATCGACTCTAACAGTGGACGTATGTCGAGCCAACTGACGAGAAATGGTTCTGTGTTCTCTTGACGATTGAATATAGTATCTTTGGTGCAGAGTCAATTGTCGGTACTGTGGATTCATATCACTCGAGTGCTCAAACTAAATTGCTTCGGCAAAAACTAAGGAATTTGTACTGGCGAACTTACTGACTGTTTTAAAGAAGTCATAGTAGTCAAAAGCGGATACATCAATTTCGACAATTGTATTTCGGCACAAGGGCACTTCTTTTCCGTAGTGGCATTATCAAGTCTTCGAGACTAATGTCACGTTGTGATTGACAGGTGGCCGATCGTCCCCACCTTAACAAACAAACAATATAGGAGGTAATCGAAATTTCTCGGATTTTCAATAGAGGGTATTTCTCGCTCGGGAGTCTTCTTACTATGAGGCTGGTACGAATGGCCTGGTACGTGTTTTTCGGTGGGGGATTCTTAAATATAGGCGTGTCAGTTACGTTTCGCGTGCGATGTACGTCGGTAGTGCTTGGAGTATTACTCGCCGGCGCAGTCGAAGCAGATGAAGCGAGGGAATATTATTTTGATATTCCTCGGCAGAATGTCGCCGCTGCTATAAATGAGATCGCAACGCAGGTAGATGCGCTACTGCTGTTCCCCTACGAAGAGGTCAAGCTCGTGGAGACCAATCCTGTGAAAGGGATTTACACGGTTGCGGGCGCCCTGGAAGTCCTTCTTCAGAACACTGGACTTGCAGGCAGTTTTACTAGTGGAGGAGTCATTACGATTTCTTCAAGTGAACTCACAGACGGTCAAGACGGGGATGCCGAAATGTCAGGTAAGAAATCAAGGATTCAACAAAAAGTTGCGGTAGCGATTATGTCCATATTTGGTGCTGCCAACGCGTCGGGACAAGCTCTGCCTGATGGGGAAACCGAACGAGAATCAAGGGCCCTCGAGGAAATAATTGTCACAGCGACCAAGCGGGAGTCGGCAATCATGGATGTAGCTATATCCATGTCCGTAATTGATTCAAATACGATCGACAAAAAACAGCTGGTCGAAATGGGTGACTACTTGGAGGCTATGCCGAGCGTCATATATCACGACGCTGGGGCGGGTAGAAACTCAATATTTATTCGTGGGTTGGCTACCAATTCCATGACACCGACGACAGGCACTTACATTGACGAAGTTCCGACATCGGACATTGCGGTATTAGGAATGTTTGATCCAAAGCTCGTCGATATTGAGCGTGTTGAAGTTCTTCGGGGGCCACAAGGCACGCTCTATGGGGCGGGCGCTATGGGTGGAGCGGTAAAAGTAGTTCCCAACCGTCCTAACCTATCTGAATTTGGCAACAGTGCCCGGTTTTCACTTGGATTTACGGAGGAAGGCGATGCAAGCTACGATGTCAGTGGCACCATAAATATTCCTCTTGTGGACGACAAATTTGCACTTCGGGCAACAGGCTACTATTACAAAGTTGGCGGCGTGGTTGATAATGAATATCCCGAATCAGGCGTGTTTGGTGATTCAGAACTATTCGCAAAAGATGTAGATGAAGAGCGAACCAGCGGTGCTCGAATAGCTTTGGCGTATAGCAGTGGCGATAGATTTGATGCTTCACTAACGGCTTTCTATCAGGAGACAACCGCTGACGGACTACCGGAATCACAGCCACTACTAGGAGACTATGTTCAGTCCCGGGGCTTCAAAGAAGAACTATCAGATGAATTTGGTCTCATAAATTTGGTTCTAAATTACTCCACAAATAGATTTGACATTGTTTCTTCTACCGCATTCATAGATAGAACCGTGCTCCAGGATCGGGACCTAAGTGTATTTTTCGGTGCACCCTTACGTCTCTCAGATCCCAGCCCGCTTGATCAATTTATTCAGGAGGTTCGCATAACATCCAATTATGACTCTCGTCTTCAATGGTTGGTTGGTGCGTTTTACTCTGATTTGACCCGAGAGGAAGATCAAAACCTTTCGTGGTTTGGCGATGATACCGGTCTGGGGTTAATCGGCCTGCCAGCCGATGTCGTTTTGTTTGATGCAAATCGGGAGTTTCGGGATGATCAGACAGCGGTATTCGTTGATGTGACGTACGAACTGAATGACCAATGGGCTTTGTCCACAGGCTTACGCGCATTTGAATATAACTTGTTCCAATATGACTCAGCCACGGGAGTTTTTAACGGTGGCGACACACTTTTAGTGTCAGAGACGTCAGGAGATCACGTCAGTCCAAAGGTCACTCTAACTTACGATAGAAGTGACGATCGACTCTATTATGCAACCGTCGCCGAAGGTTTTCGACAAGGCGTCATCAACGGCGATGTTCCTTCGCCGATATGTGATCAAGATTTGGCCGATCTTGGGTTGACCGACGCCGGAACTGGGTCAGATCCTGATACGGTTTGGAACTACGAAGTCGGCGGCAAGATGACGCTGGGCGGCGGGACAATGAACCTCACGGGAGCAGTATTCCACATTGACTGGTCTGACATACAAAATCTTATCTTGCTGCCCAACTGTGGTTTTACAGTGAACATGAATGCGGGGAAAGCGACAAGTGACGGTGTAGAGTTGGAGTTTTCTGCGTTGTTGGGCGAACAGTTTACGCTTAATCTAGCGGGCTCGTACAACAGGGCAGAACTCGCAGAGGACTCTCCTGTTGGCGCGACAGGTAGAACTGGATCAAAGGGCGATTCAATTCCTGGTGTGCCGGAAATAAATTTACAATCTTCTTTAGAATACTTCCAGCCAATGAGAGACGGGAGAGGGTTTGCAAGAGTGGATTACTTGTACGTCGGACCACACTATACGACTTTCGAACAAACAAAAGAATCGGAAGTTGGTGACTATAATCTTGTGAATCTATCGTTTGGATTCCAGAATGACCAATGGTCCGGCGCTTTTTATGCGCAAAATCTTTTGAACGAAAAATATGTGATGAGCTTGGATACAGAAATAAACGATGGACGTCTCATCTATGGTCGTCCAAGAACAATCGGTTTCTATCTTCGTACTTACTTCTGAATAACTTACTTGCTTTGCTGTCCGGTTGATATGTCGATCGGAAAGGCCAGAGTTAGTGCACGTTATCGGCGGCATGCACCGTCCCCTACGAGATCCACATAGTTAGACGCGGAGGATTCTATGATCAAACAACAGAGCCGTGATTTCGCAATGTTTTGTTTTGTGCTGGTAATTTTACTACAAACGCCTCTTCGTGCCGATGAATTTAGGCCAGAGGGGTTGTGGCTTTCGGAAGGGTACGGTTACTTTATTGAAGTTACCAAAGATGCAGTTGTCGTGAATGAAGTGACGGCAATTAGTTGCTACCTAAGAGCGTTTGAGCTCAGTAAACGATCTGTGGAGCCCGACGGGTCGTGGCGACTCACGGCCGTTGGCGGGTCCGCGGAGGCGTTTCTGATTCCTGGCACAACAACTAGCATGAGGATCAGCCAAACAGGTGCAGTGTCTGACATCGCCCTAAATCGCACGAGCGGGCGCCCTAGAGTATGCAGAGAGGTCACCGCAGACACACCACTGATGAACTTCGAAATATTCTGGAAAAGTTTTAAGGAACACTATCCCATTTTTCATTTAAAGAGTGTTGACTGGGATATGCTTGGTGCGCACGCGCGGGGTCAAATTTCGGACGATACCACTTCTGAAGAGCTTCTTGATATCTTGATTTCTCTGATTGCCCCATTGGAGGATGTGCACACCGGGATAGCAGCCGAAGCGCTGGAGCGCGAGTTTTTGGGTCTGCGAGACGATTCAACAGTGGATGGAGTCGGTTGGAGTTCCGAGGTGCAGGCGACAATGGCGCAGACTTTTGATGACGCCCTGGATGTCATCCAGTCTCGTTACATCGAAGGAGAACTGCTCGAGTTTTGCAATGGGCACCTAAGCTTCGGGCTGCTGCCCGATGGCTTAGTCTATCTGCGTCTCGATCAGGAATCAGATTACAGCGATGAACCGGATTTCGCCTCACAACTGGCAGCCATGGAAGAGGCCATGGATTCCATATTTGGCTCAATCGGCAACGCAAAGGGCCTGATTATTGACGTTCGGAGAAACTATGGTGGCTACGATATCTTGTCACTGGCGCTGGCATCACGCCTGACCCAATCACCGTATTTCGCCTACGCCAAGGTTGCGCGCGCCGATCCGAACGATCCGCTCAAACACACGCCTGCGCAGCCGCGCCATGTTTTGCCCAGTTCCGGTTCGGGGTTTTACGGCCCTGTGGTCCAGCTGATCGGACCGTATACTATCAGTGCCGGTGAAACGCTAACTCAAGCATTGATGGGACGTGAACCTGCGATTACACGTGTGGGAGAGAATACTCAGGGCGTCTTTTCCGATACGCTTCCGCGCCACCTACCCAACGGGTGGCGGTTCTGGCTGCCCAATGAACTTTTCTTGACGGAAGATGGGAAATACTTTGACGGTCCGGGCATCCCTCCCGATGTGAAAATTCCGGTATTTCGCTCCGCCGATATCGAAGCGGGCCGTGATCCTGCTTTGGACGCAGCCATAGATTTGCTGTCCAAGCCAGCACCCTGACAGACAAAGGGAACGAAATGAAAATCGTGACAAATCGTTTTAACTGGAGTTTGTTTACAGAAGACAGAGATATAGATCCATCAGAGACCTTGCCGTTTGACGATCAAGAGTTGGCGGAGATATTGAGCTTGCCTTCTCGCGAAGGAGCAGGTGCACATCGTGGATGCCTCGATTGCTCGCCTTTTGAACTTTCCATTCGGAATCAAGTTGGAGTGAATTAAGATGACAAAACGTCAGATTATTTTGCGCGCCATACCTACCATCGGGCTTCTGATATTCGTCACTTATGGTGCCCAGGGCTCAACATCAGGTGTTGAGGCAAGCGAGACACGCTTGGCCACTATAATAGAGGTAGCAGAGAATCATCGCGAAGATTTGATTGCTTTGCGACGAAACTTTCATATGTACCCGGAACTTCCTGAGAGGGAAGTGCGTACGGCCTCAATTATTGCCGATCGCCTTGAGGCTCTGGGACTGGAGGTCCGTACTGCTATTGGGGGGCATGGCGTGGTCGGCATTTTGCGGGGCGCGCATCCTGGTCCGGTGATCGGCTATCGCGCGGACATGGATGCAGTCCTATCTGAAATCGTAGGTGACCAGCCATACCGTTCTCGTATTCCAGGCGTCAACCATGTTTGTGGCCATGACGTTCACACCACGGTTGGGATTGGGATTGCGACCATTTTAACCGCCATGGTCAAGGATCTTAAGGGCACTGTCGTCTTTATTTTTCAGCCGGCAGAGGAGGGCGCCATCGGCGCGCGGGCAATGCTCAAGGACGGAGTACTAGATAACCCCGTACCCGAGGCCATATTTGCTATGCATACACTTCCAATTCCAGTCGGTACGATAATGGTTAATTTCGGAGCCGGCGTGTCGGGGCAC
Source organism: Woeseiaceae bacterium (assembly GCA_021773035.1). Lineage (GTDB taxonomy): Bacteria > Pseudomonadota > Gammaproteobacteria > Steroidobacterales > Woeseiaceae > UBA1847. Next base: position 96,282 of record JAJFKU010000032.1, on the reverse strand, counting down.
CAGCCCTTCGAAATATTCCTGCCATCTGAAGATGATCCAGCATCCAATGTTGACGAACTCATGACTATCTTAAATGAGATTGAAACGGTCGAAATAGTCCCTGAGGAAGTTTTTCCACACGATGCAGGAGTAAGTCGGCTGATGGACGACATTCAAGTACCCGGCGGGTGGCTCACATCATTCAAGTATGTGGGTGCAAGAATTCAAGCGAAGGAGGGTACGCAAGATCGAAAAATTGTGGGTCGAATCGGTGCGCCGACAATGCCAATTCTGGAGGAAATCAAATCGGAAGTACGGCAGGCAGTCGATGCGTTGAACAAAAATGGAGCCAGTTTCACATTGAGTTTCTCGGATTTTCATTTGCCAGCCATGAATATGGACCATCGACTTGTTGAGAATGCACGAACACCGATAGCAGACGTTATTGGGACAGAGTCGGTGCTCACAGGCTATGGGGCATTTCCGTGGTTCGGAGAGGATTTCTCGTTTTTCTTGCAGCAGATCCCGGGCGCCTTCTTCTATCTGGGTGTGGCTAACGCGGAGAAAGGCATCCGAGGAGTCAATCACATGCCGGATTATGACGTAGACGAAGAGTCTATTCTCATCGGCACGAAGGCCATGTCCAATGTGCTTTTGGACTATGGGAAGTCGGCAAAATGATTTTTGTTTGACGGCAAAAGAATGGAAGGAAATATTGCAAGAGGTGGTTGGTAAGAAAGTACCGATCGCGCAAGTCAAGTTGCAGCCAAATTTACATTGATTTTCACCAAACATAATCTGCCATATTGCCTGGCTATGCTGCCGACTCACACCATACGTTCGAGGCGTCAAAGAATTTTTGGTGATTTACTGCATTCTGATTTAGTGCGTATCCAATAGATGTTTGCGACTGAAGATATTGCTAAAACTCAGCAAATCGCAGTTTTTTGGAGGCCGATAAGTCTTTTTCGTTTTACGGTCTATGAATGACGCGAGTTTGATGAAAGTCAAACGATTCAAATACTAGCGAGAACTGAAGCGATGCCAGACAAGAAAGATCCGGGCAGTATTTACGAGTTATTGACGTTAGCTAGTGACCATCATCCGAACAATACGGCGATCACTTACTTCGAGTCAGTATCCGCTGATTTTGCGGACACTCAGATACGTTTTCATGAATTTCATAAGCTGATGAATCAAACAGCGCGGCTAATTCATCGTGAACTCGATGGACGTCGGGGCGTAGTAGCATTACTTTTGCCAAACATGCCTCAAGGACAGGCCATTTTATGGGGCGGCTCTGCAGTTTCGATTGTCCAGCCGCTAAATCTGCTGCTGGACGAAGATACGCTTGTTGGTTTGCTCGATAGAGCTGGTGCCGAAATTCTATTTTCGCTTGGTCCACGGGATCAGCCAGGCCTATGGGAAAAAGCACTGGCATTGGCTGACCGAGCGAAAACCGTCAAAAAAATCTTCAGCGTACTTTATGCTGATACAGCGGGTATCAATCCTCATTTTGATGCGGAAATTCCAAATGAGAGTGCCGAACCTCTGCCGTCCGAGTGGCTTCCAGATACGGATGAAATCGCCACGTATTATCATACCGGAGGCACAACTGGTTCCCCCAAGCTGGCCATGCTATCTCACCGTAATCATATTGTTTCAGCGCTATCATTTGGAAAATATTCTGGCCTCGAATCTGGCGAAGTTATTGTCAATGGATTGCCGATTTTCCACATAGCAGGATCAACCATCGCCAGCCTGGCCATGCTCGCAGGTGGTATCAATATTATCTTACCTACCAGTACTGGATTTCGAAACACAGAGGTGATCCAAAATTATTGGCGGCTCGTTGAGCACTACAACGTTGCAAGCAATATGTGCGTGCCAACTTCTATGGCCGCAATCTTGCAAGTGCCAGTTGGCGACGTTGATATTAGTAGTTTGCGTATTAGCGTCAGTGGCGGTTCGATGGTGCCAGATGTCATCGTTGATGGTGTGCTGGAAATTACTGGCCAGCCGTTACTTCAGATGTATGGAATGACAGAAACGGCCGGTCTAATCGCCTTACCAGCGCCGCACGTCGATGTGGTCAAGCGTTGTGCGGGTTGGGTTCCGCCCGAAGTTGAATTAAGAATTGGTAAGGACGGTGAATCTGCCGGTGAGTCCGGTGAAATATATATTCGCGGTGAATCTGTTTTCAAAGGGTATCTGAATCACCCGGAAAACCCGATCGATGACGATGGATGGCTGGCATCCGGTGATCTGGGTTATCTCGACGAAAATGGGCGCCTATTTATCACTGGCCGACGCAAAGATTTGATTATTCGAAGCGGTCACAACATCGACCCTGTGATAATTGAAGATTGCCTTGAAAAACATCCGGCGGTTATCCTCGCGGCGGCTGTGGGCAAGCCCGACAGTTATGCGGGCGAGCTACCCGTTGCTTATGTGCAGTTAAAAGAGGGTCGGGCGGCGACACCCGATGAGCTCATTGTCTTTGCTATGGAGAATATTAATGAGCGCCCTGCATGCCCCAAGCAGGTGTTTATACTCAATTCCCTTCCGTTAACTGCGGTAGGCAAAATTTATAAACCGATCCTACGGGAGAGTGCAGCCAAGTTGGTGGTACAGGAGGCGCTTGCGGAGCGGTTTCCCAAATTGGGGCCCAGCGTTTCCGCACAAATTAGTAAGTCCGGTGAGATGCTTATCAAAATAGTCGTCCGTCAATTCGTCTCGAAGTTACAGGCGTTTTTGGACGAACTGGAGTCCGAGTTAAAACTGGATATCAGCTTAGAGGAAGATACTTATCGTCCCCATTGATATCTGTCGCTTGGTTAATCGGCTTGGACGTTCCGGGCATGGAAGACTATGCCGAGCTCCTATTACAAACTGTTGGAGAAATATGGAAATGCGAATTTCGATGCGTGGAACTGAGCTATCAAAACTGAAAAAGTGTTCGTCCCCTGGACGTTCAAGGCGCTCGCGCAATTCAGAAATTCGACAAGAAGTCGGACGAGTCGGGCTTATCGGCCGTGTCGCAATAGTTTTGGCAGTACTGATATCCAATTCGGTAATCGCGAAGCCGGATCGCCTGGCCACTGATATCGCCAGCTATCTTTCTGCGCAGTTTCAATCCACTGAGACACCTGGTCTTGCTGCCGCTGTGGTCATTAAGGATCAAGTAATTTTCTGTGATGCATTTGGATCAGTTGACTTAAGTACGGAAGAAGAACTTACTCCGCAGCACATATTTCACTTCGCATCCGTCTCGAAACCATTTGTTGCAACAGCGATCATGCAGTTACAAGAGAGGGGACTATTGAATCTTGATGACTTAGTGATCGATCATATTCCTTATTTCAGATTGTCTGACAAACGATACAAAAACATCACAATCCGACAAATGCTGAATCATACTTCCGGAATGCCGGATGTAGAAGATTATGAGTGGGAAAGGCCGCAAGTTGATGACCAGGCGGCGGAAAGGTATGTGCGCTCTCTCGATAATTCGAAACTCTTGTGGGAGCCAGGATCTGACTGGCAGTACAGCAATATCGCTTTTGATGTTCTGGGAGACCTGATTGCAAAGGTTTCTGGGGAGTCTTTTGAGAGCTTCATGGAGAGCCAGATCTTCGAACCGCTTGGTATGAATAATAGTTCCTATATTTACCCTGATATAGATGAGGCGCTGCGCACACGAGGGCACGTGGGAGTCCCAGCTGTGGCTAGTAATGTGTATCCATACAACAGACGGCATGCGCCTAGTTCTACGTTGAATTCAAGTGTTGATGAAATGGTTAATTGGGTGCTTGCCAATCTCAATAGGGGAACGTTCGATGGAAACCGAATTCTCGAAACGGATAATTTTGAAGAACTCTGGACAAGTTCGACTGATGTTATTCCAGTCGACGGGGACTTCCAGGTTGGACTAAGTTGGTTCTTGCGTAATGTTTTGGATCATCGGGTTGCGTGGCATGCAGGTACAGATACGGGGTTCACCAGCATTGTTATTCTGTTGCCAGATGATGGGATTGGTATTGTATTAGCGAGTAATTGGGAAGAGGCGGACCTGCGGACACTAGGATTGAGATTAATTGAAATTATTTTGCAAGGACTTGAGTAATGACAAATATATTGAAAATAGTAGATCCTGAAGGGATGACGATTCCATGCGCGTCGTGTGTTCACAACAAATACGGAATCGAGTTTACGCTCACAGGGCCTCGGAAATGAGTAAAGCTATTGGATTTGAGGAACGCGTTGTCGTTGTCACCGGTGCCGGTGGCGGTCTCGGCCGCTCATACGCGCTGGAGTTTGCACGGCGCGGCGCGCGCGTGGTTGTTAATGACTTGGGTGGCAGTATTCATGGTGAAGGCAAAAGCAGAGGAGCCGCGGACGACGTAGTAACGGAAATTCACTCCCTCGGCGGTGAAGCTGTAACCAACTACGACTCAGTTGAGGACGGAGATCGGATAATCCGGACTGCAATTGATAATTTTGGCCGAATTGATGTAGTCGTCAACAACGCAGGAATACTGCGCGACGCCACTTTTCTAAAAATGACCGATGTCGATTGGGACTTAGTCTATCGCGTGCACGCACTTGGTGCTTACAAGGTTACTAAGGCGGCCTGGCCCCATATGCTGAAGCAGGAGTACGGTCGCATCGTAAACACCGCTTCAGCTGCTGGTATCTATGGAAACTTTGGCCAAGCCAACTACGCTTTTGCCAAGCTGGGGATCCACGGCCTCACACAAACACTGAGTTTGGAAGGAGCGCGTAAGGGGATCAAGGTTAGCACGATAGCGCCGGTCGCCGGCTCGCGACTTTTGGAATCGATTTTGGCGAAAGATGTGGTCGACGCTCTTAAACCCGAATGTGTCACACCACTGGTGATGAAACTGTGCTCTGAGCGGATGGAAGAAACCGGCGGGCTGTATGAAATTGGTGCTGGTTGGATGGCCAAATTGCGTTGGGAGCGCAGCAAAGGGGTATTTTTCGACCCTATTAGCGAGATTAGTGCGGAGATGATTGACGATGCTTGGGCTGAGGTGTGTGACTTTACCGACGCGGATAATCCAACGGGGATTCAAGACACATTTGAAGCGGTATTCGGTAACCTCGGCATCGAGATGCCGCAATAGAGGAGAACGTTATGGTTAAACCCATAGTCGCTGGCGTGGACTTAGTCAAATTCTCCAAGCCGGGAAAACATGAGCCGTTCCGAGTAATGGCATCCGCGGCCATCCGGGGCGCCGTGGCAGATGCCGACATCAGTCACAACTTGATTGAACAGGCCTATGGCAGTTACATTTTCGGCGATTCCACCTGTTCACAGTTTGCTCTATACGACGCCTATATGACTGGCATACCTGTGATCAACGTGAACAATAATTGTTCATCTGGGTCAACCGCTATCTTCCTTGCTCGCCAAGCGGTGGAGTGTGGTGCGGTGGAATGCGCTTTGGCTTTCGGTTTCGAAGAGATGCAACCGGGCGCACTAGATTCGATGTGGGATGACAGAGAGTCTCCCTTTGATAATTTCATGAAAGTTCTGAACGACATGGGGTATCCGACAGCGCCGCTGGCCCTTCGCTGTTTTGGGGCCGCCGGCCATCACTATATGACGAAATACGGGGCGACTGCCGATTTATTCGCCAAAGTTGCGGTAAAGACCCGCAGCCACGCTGCAATGAATCCATACGCCTTGTTTAACAAGCCACTGACGGAAAACGAGGTGGCCGAATCACCGCTAGTGTATATGGATTACCTGACTCGCCTTATGTGCTGCCCGCCCACCTGTGGTGCAGGTGCCGCGATCATCTGCAGCGAATCATTCGCCAAGCGTCATGGCATAAGACGCGGTATAGAGGTCATTGGCCAAGCCATGGCAACTGATACCCCCGTCAGTTGGGAAGACCCAATCAACCTCGTCGGTGCTGACATGACCGCCCGAGCCGCCCGAGCCGCCTACGAGAAGGCCGGACTCGGCGTTGAAGATATTGATGTCGTCGAATTGCACGATTGCTTTAGTATCAACGAGGTAATTTCCTATGAAGGCCTCGGTCTTTGTCCGGAAGGTGAAGCCACGAGTTTCGTGGCCGACGGTGATAATACATACGGTGGCAAATATGTGATAAATCCCTCGGGTGGTCTAATGTCCAAAGGACACCCCATAGGCGCAACTGGCCTGGCCCAGTGTTTTGAATTGGTTACACAATTACGCGGTGAAGCCGAGCAACGGCAGGTCGAGGGCGCCCGGATTGGTCTGCAGCATAACCTCGGTTTGGGCGGTGCTGCGGTAGTAACGATGTACAAAGGCTCGTAATGCTGGATCGAAGAAAAATTGGCCACGAGTTTGATCCGACTACTGCTGTGGTCGAACGCGGGCGCCTGCGTTTTTTTGCCAAGGCAATCGGCGAAACTGACCCGATCTACACCGAACAGAAAGTTGCTCAGAAACTCGGATATCGCGATATTCCGGCGCCTCCTACGTTTCTCATGGCTCTGGATATGGAAGGAACAGATTTCCCACCCTTAATAAAGCTGCTGGGCATGGATCTCAGTCGGATCATGCATGGGTCCCAGGAGTATGAGTACTTCGGTGATATTTGCGCCGGTGACACCATTATCGTGACATCGAAGATTGTGGACATGTTCGATAAGAAAAATGGCGCCCTGGAATTTGTCGTGTGTGAAAACAGCTACACGAACCAGATCGGCGTTCTGATTGGCAAAGCTCGCCAAACGCTTGTTTATCGCAACTCACAGGAGTGATTATTATGAATGAAGTTCAAGTGGGTACCGATATTCCGGTTTTGGAACTGCCGCCGATTAGCCGTTACACTTTGGCCCTTTATGCTGGCGCTTCCGGCGACTTAAATCCGATTCACATCGACTCTGATCATGCTAGGAATGCTGGGATGCCCGATGTATTCGCCCACGGCATGCTGTCCATGGCCTACCTGAGCCGGATGCTGACCAATTGGCAACCACAATCAAGATTACGTCGCCTAGGCGCCAGATTTGTCGCTATTACTCATTTGCACGACGTGGTTACTTGCTCCGGATGCGTAGTGGAGTTGGTCGTCGAAAATGGGGAGACTTTGGCCCGTTGTGACATCCGGGTTACTAATGCTAATGGCGAGATGACCTTGGTTGGCGAGGCCATGGTAGCAATCTAAGTAGCGTGTCGGGTGCGAATTAGTATTCAAGCGGCTACTGGGAGCTGATACAAGCCGCGGCAGCGTTTCGTCCAACGATAATCGCCCAGGCGAGCATTTTTTCGATTCGTGATTTCACATTGTTCAATGGGTGGAGCGCCGTCGAGTCCGCTGTGAACACGGTCCCTGTTGTAGTAGTCCTGAAATAAGGCCAACTTTTTTTCCAGATCAAAAGCACTCCAGAAAAGCACCTGATCGAGACACTCCCGACGAACTGTAGCAATCAGTCTTTCCACAAATGGATGAGACATTGGAACGTATGGCACAGTCTTTACTTGCGTCACATCGAGTATCCGCAGATTGGCGTTCCATTGGCGATATAGGAATAGCGGATCATTATCAGAGCTAAGGTAACGAGGTGCCCGGGACCCGCTGACGATGCGATTGAATATTCGGCAGACGGCTGGACCATCAAGAGCTCCACCATAGGCAGAAAAACCAATAATTCGTCGGCTGAATTGATCCATGACAACCATCACCCAGTGGGACTTGAGATTCAGCGATTCACATCGAAAAAAGTCCACACTTTTCACACAGTGCCGAGAATGCGTGGCAAATTGCCCCTGGGGACAGCCACCTGAATAATAGGTGAAATAACCCAAATATCAGGTATTCGACCGCTAGAGCCTCAGATCAGAAGCGGACCGCGGCAAGTCCACCTCTTGCTAACGGGGCGCGGACTGTGCGAGCAACTGCGCCGCCCTGTTGACGATATCCGGGGACCATTGATCCGCCCGTGCTTCGTCAAGGAGTTTCTGCGCGAGTTCCGAGGAAAAGAGATCAGACGTGACGCCGGGCATTCCCATTAGCGCTTCGGCGGCATGCAGGCGAATGTGTAGCTCATGCATGTCGGAATCACTCGCCAATTTTCCGAGAGCGGCAGCCACGGAATCGTCCCCATTGCGCACCAGCGAATCAATCGCAGGTATCAAAATGTATGCCGATGTTTCGGTTTCGAACAAACTCAATAAAATCGCTATTGAGTCAGGAGTATTGACCTCGCCCAGCGCAATGAACAGCTCAGATTCGGCTACCCCTTCGTTCGTGTTTTCTCCAAGTTCTCGCCTATTTTCGTACGCATCGTAGACGTGCGCGACTGCCTCCTGCCGCCGCTCCGTTCCATCCAGTGCTGCGATCGTTGCCGCGCAAGCCAGCCTGACGCGGGGGTGGGCACTCTCATCCTGAAGAATCTTTGTGAGCGGCGCAATGCTGGAGTCGCCGGTCGCCCGTAGTGAGAGTATGGTCAGGGCGGTCAAGGTGCTGCTATCAGAATCGGAATAGGGCGACTGTGCAGCCACGAAATCCAGAATAGACTGCGCTCCTCGTTTGTCCCCGATTCGTTCGAGTGCCTTCACATACACATATTTGAAGGGGAGTGTTTCGTCTGAGTTCAGGGCCTCACCAATAGCAGGTACAGCGTCTTCGAATACACCGTACCTCCCGTGCGCGGTGATGGGCCTTCCACAGGCTGAACTGCATTGCATCACTCGTTATCGTTATTACAAGTCTGTCGGATATCCTCCTCATGCCTTAGTTGCTTTTTCTGGAAAGCCGTATTTCCCTTTGCGACAAGTTCGTCATTTAGGATACAACCAACGGCCGTAGCGGTCACGAAGGAGGCGCAGAAATGAACAGCCGGCCATCCCCAATGAAGGCTGTTGCTTAGAAATTGCGTGCACGAGAATACCAGGACGCGAATCTGCGCGATGGCCGGCATGACCAAGCCGGCCACGAACAAGACCTTGACGACGAGACTAAACATTGGGAAGAGTAATCCCTGTCGCCCCTCAAAAACACGAATGTTGGTCATCAGCCACGGGATATCCCACTGCGCGCTCCAGCCTGGATCGTGCGATATGTCGCTTAGCAGCAGCGCGCGCCGATAGTACTGCGACGTTTGGAGGAGCACGCTCGCAAACAAGAGTAAAGGCGCCACCAGTATGATGAGATGCGTTTCTATCCCTCCTGGGAAGAATGAAATCTCGATCTTCTCGGCGTCCGCAGGACTGACGATTGTAAATGCACCGCGATCGAGTTCCGCTTGAATCCGGTACGGCGAGCAGTAGTCGATACTGTTATCGCTACAAAATGACTCAAGGTAGACAACAGCGGAAATGACTTCTTCAGGGCGACTAGCCCGAGCCGCATCGAATGCATCATTAACTTTATTCTTAGTGTATTCCTTGACGAAGTCATGCAGGTAGAAAGTCGACGGCCAACTAACCTCGGAGGGGAGTTCTTGTCCCAACGAACGTGCAACTCGGTAACTGGCTTTCAAACGCCGAATTGCGTTCTCGCTTGAAAACTCGATCTCTGGCCGTACATACCAGTTGAGGTAATCGCGAATGTTCTGCACGTGGAGATCACGCAGGTCACCGTCCGCATAAAGCTCTATCTGATTTTCGAGCCACCCAATGGTGTCGCGCGTTGATCTAGCGAGATCACGGTCTGTAGGACTCAAGCCCAACCATTTGGGATCGTTCGAAGACACGCCGATTATCGCTTGCTCGGCGGCGGAGTCAATCGCAACGTAAGGCTCCAGAAATACGAAGTACCCCCGTAAAATGGAAGCGTCGCTACGCAACCGATGGTGAAGTTCAAGGATTGGAATCAGCGTTCGCAGTCGAACTTCGACATCGCTCTTGACCGCCTCGGCCTCATTCGATAGTGGATTGCGAAAATCGAAAAGCAGGTAGATTGTCAGAAGGGAGAAAACAAGGCTGAAATAGAAGGCCTGTCGCATCCCTTTAGTCGCGTCGCTCAGACGTTCGATAGCTACATCGTCTATTGCCATCCGGCTTCTCCGGTTCATAAGAAACAATTGGAAAGCCGGTGCGCTGCGCTGGTGTCACGAGAACAACGTCTGACGGTCAACTTTGAGCCAACTGCTACCTGCCGCGAGCCTACCACAGGATGATTTATTCTTAGGGATTCAGCGGGTATTTGTATCCCATCGGTATAGCGCATCCAACGGGAACAGCCTAGCTCGTCACCAGATTGCCCAGTAGGTCGATGAGTGCATTGACTAATGCGATGCGGGGATTTCGCGGGACAGCGAGTCTCGACCATCGCGCCATTAAAGCCTATTCGCCCGCCAGAAACCGCGTATGGCTCTGAAAGCCTTGCCCAGTCTGGGCGGCACCGTTCAAGGGCGCGAATCTTACCCCAATTCGTGCCCCTATGATCGCCAACTACCCAAACGGGTTGGCCGCTTCCCAGATCGCTCCGTAGATTTCTCTCTCCTCGCGTGCGAGGAGCGGCTGTAGTGGCATTAAGTAAGCCGGTTTCACACCCGCATCCTTGACGGAGCCGCCCGTCACGCAGCAGTCCTCGTCAGCTTCGAGGACCGACAGGATTTACTGGGACACCGATCAGGGAGGATCACGACTCACTAATAGCGCGCCGGATTTATCATGGCTGTTGCACGCGGTTGACTCGATTTCGGAGCAGAAACGGGCGGCGGCTTTGAGGCTTGCCGGAGGGGATCGGAGAAATCCCGGCAAAATTCCGGCAGTGAGCAATGCGGTAAACAGCAGTGCTCTAGTGAGCTGACGCTAACTGTATGAATACTAGAGGGAAAGATTGGTCGGGGTGAGAGGATGGGCCTCCGGCCCCTGCCTCCCGAAAACGAGATATTGATTGTAAGTTTTTGATTTAATTAATTTTATGGCGTAAGACGCTCGTTGCAACTGCAGTACTCATCACAACTGTGCAGGACTGAATCACACGATTCTCACACAATGCCGAAAAAGTGGGCGAATAGCCCCTGCAGATGCCTACCTAAATAGTAGGTGAAATAACCTAATATTTAGGTAGCCCTAGGGTAGCTACACTTCAGCAGCAGGTACGTTTTCAGGTGGGGTGGCTGTATCCATCCATACTGCGACTGGCTGCCAGTCCGATTCATAAATCAATGCGATGGTAGATTGACTAGAGTACGGCATTGCCGTACCATCGGTATGTGTACACCGTCATCGAAACTCCCGTCTATACAGGCAAGGTCAAAAGGATTCTGACCGATGACGAGAGGGAAGCATTTGCGGTGTTTATTGCACAAAACCCCAAGGCTGGATCGGTTGTGCGAGGATCTGGTGGTGTACGAAAAGTGCGATGGGCTCAGAAGGGGAGTGGAAAAAGCGGTGGCGCTCGGGTCATCTATTACAATCGTTTGGAGGATGGCGAAATTTGGCTCTTAACGCTGTATGCCAAGAGTGATCGTTCCACCATTCCGGCGCACGAGCTTAAGTTGATTAAAGAGGTAATTGACCGTGACTAGGAAAAAGAGGATGACTGCCGAGGGCGATGAACTGCTCAAAGCAGTCAAACAGATGAAAGCCCGAAAAAAGGGGCGGACCTATACGCCCGAGCAATTGCTCGCTATTTCTGCACGTCAATCGGTTAATCTCACGCAAAAGGAATTTGCGAAACTGCTTAACGTTTCGATTGATTCGGTACAAGACTGGGAACAAGGGCGACGTTCGCCACGTGGCGCGGCGAAAACGCTTCTGCGTGTAGCGCAAAGTCATCCTAAGGTACTGGAGAGAATTGCTTAGGAAGAACTGAAAGGGTGGTCGTGTTTCTGGGAATTCAACTCAATATTAAGACTTTCGGCCCAAATTACCGGAAGGCCCCAGTGAGTTCTCGGAGCGGATTACGGGGGTAACGTCAATACGACTGTGTGCCTTGCTCAGTTTCTTCTCAAGGATCGTTAGTGCAGTATCAGCCTGCATGGCACGGGCATCGCTTTCGTAGCTGATCGCGGCGCGCATCAGTCCCACCAGATCCTCCGCCTGACAAACCAGGCGTTCGGCTTTGTGAAGATGCTCGGCGTGATCCCCGGCGGCAGCGTACTCCTCTGAGAAGGCACCGTAGTCTTTCCCGGACAGGATGTCTGGAATGTAGTAGCCCCTGTCCTCTCTGACTTGCCAGTTCTTGTGCGTATCAAAACCTGACGGGTCCGCGAACGTGTCCGTGACGTCAAGAGGGCATGGCGTACGAGTCGAGATATCTGTGATTTCTGCTGTATTCATGGTTCTGGTCCTCGGGTTGAGGCCAGCGCGGGCACAAAAAAACACGATGCCCGGACAGGCAATCGTGTTTTCCTCTGATAGCATTGTTGTCAGCCATCTTCAGCACCTTCTTTGCTGGCGTTGGTTAGGGCCGGAGAGGTGTTAGCGCACCTCTTCGGTCCGCTATTTATAGCATATTGTGGTCGGTGTCGCATTGGGGTTGATATTGACGGAAATGCCGGTAATATTACCGGAAATACCGGCAATTAGGAGTCAAGCCATGATCCCGGCACTTGAGGCCATTTTTGGAAACCGAACGGCCGCTGTAGTTCTCCTGTTTCTCGAAAACTACGAAGCGGGGTACGCCAGCTCAATAGCCAAGACCTACGGCATACCCGTCAGCGTCGTACAGGACCAGCTACGAAAACTTGAGGCTGCCGGTGTGCTGGTAAGCCGCACGGTTGGTCGAACACGCGTGTTCGAATTCAATCCTCGTAGCCCCACCGCGAGACGACTGCGCGAATTCCTAAGAGCCGAACTAAAGGCTCTCCCGAACGAGATAACCAAGGAATATTTCCGAGAGAGGCAACGTCCACGCCGCACCGGAAAGACCCTTGAAAGAGCCCAAAAGTGACTCGGATAACGGCCAATACGTCATTACAGGAGATCGCGGCGATAGTCTCCACAGCGTTGGAGAACGCAGGAATCCCTGCTGTGCTTGGCGGTGGCGGAGCAGTAACTCATTACTCCGAAAACGAATACATGAGCACAGACCTGGATTTCATAACGGTTGCTCGCAACAAAGAAATAGCACCTGTCGTAGCTGAACTCGGATTCAGTCCCGTAGGTAAGGACTTTCACCACCCTGAGTCGCAGTTCTTTCTGGAGTTTCCACCCGGGCCGCTATCGTTCGGCGATCGCTACGTTGACTCATCGCAAACCACCACACTAAAAACCAAGTATGGGTCTGTCCGGATTATTACGCCAACACAATGTGTTATGGACCGACTGGCCTGGTTCAAGCACGGGAACGATTCTCAGGCGCGCGAACAAGCGATCATGGTCGCGAAACGTAATCAGATCGAGTGGGATGAAATCTATTCGTGGTCCAAGAACGAGGGTATTTCAAGCGCCGACATCGATGCTATTCGCGAAGAGGCCAAGGCTGTCCAATAACGGACGCCGAGTTTGCCAATGCCGCGGCTAGTTTCCATAGCGTTGATGGAATTGCGCCGGGTGTTATTTTCGGGCATTCATTCGTGATCTTACAAACGCACGAAATGCTTGTGGGTTAACAGGCCTTGGTCGACGATGTCGTGCCTGATTGCAGAACCAACACTACGATGACCGTACAAATTCTAGCCAATGTCAGGCTGGCGTAACCGTAGCGCTTCCATCAGCAATACGCCATCCGGAAACATCGGTAGCTCCAAGTGCAACCAGCAGTCTGTTGTTGGATGAATCCCAGATCTTTTTGTGCAGGTATTTGCCTGCCATGTTAACCGAATGGGTCTTGTCGGCAATATTCGTTGCGTTGAACGTTTCTATACCATCAATGGCCCAAGGACCAGATCTGGACGTATCCCCTTTCGGATTTCTGATCTCGTTGTTCCTGCTTGATCCGATTATTTGATAGGCATTCGCTGAGCCAGACGTATGTACCAAGTTGCCCTCACAAACAACACCTCCGCCATCCAATCCAACCAATACAGCTATGTCTTGCGTAAGTTCAGCGGTAGCATCATGCGCAGTAGAGTAGCCAATTCTGTTATAGGCGATATGCACGCTTTCGGTATGGTCTATGTTGATAGCGTTATCCGCATTACCAGCGATAAAGCAATTCGTAATTGATCCGACCTTCTGTCGTTCCGGCGAAAATGTAGCGCCTCCAAAATTTGCCCTGATACCAGATGTCGCGCCGTCCCTGATTTCAACTCGGCAAATGGAAAAATCAACACATTCGTCATGTATCCTAATGCCTTCATTTGCTGTATTAATCAGTGACCCATTACGGACAACGCAGGGAGCAGACAAAGACAGACCAACGCCCGCTGCACCTTCGCAGGAAAAACCATCAAGTTGGAATCGCATCTGGTCGACCCGGTCACTATCAGTGAGTGGTTGCCCATTTAAGTAACCACTAGACTCGTCTTCTGCACCGCCCAAAGAGATGAAATTTCCTGTCAGATTTTGCCCAACAATATTGGTTAAAGAGATATTTCTTTTTTGCCCCGCAATATTTTTAGCCCAGACGTTATAGAAAAGCGCCTCGCCGGGTCTAAAGACGAATGCGCTGGTCGTCGCATCTGCAATCAGATTCTCCACAGTGCAGTTGTAAGCTCCAGTTAGTTCAAGGCCAACACCAGTACAGTTAACAACATGTATGTTCTTGAAATGCATGTTTTGAGCATGCGACGAAACTCTATCTGCTTTTGTTTCTCCGCCTTCTTCGATATGTGCGAATCCAAATTCGTACGTAATGCAGGAATTTCCTGTGCCGCCCATATCAACATAAACGTTCTCCACAACAACATTATCAAGCCCGCCTAACAGCAATATCCCATTGCCAGTAGGGTGGTTACTTAATATTCTCAAATCGCGAACTACAATATTACCTTGTGGAAAAGCGAAGTCTTCGTCATCTCCCGGAAAATGAGCACCAGTGTCAGAACGATTACCGATCCTTATGGCCGCGCCGGCGTTACTTCCAGCAGACCCGTCATAGTTGACATTGATCGTGCCGTTTTGTATTGACACATCGCGCTGGAAGTACAGGAAACCTGAATCGTTGTCAGCCGCAACATAACTCTTGGCGAAATCAATCGTACATCCCATAAAGTCAAGGTGACAGCCATCCCGGATAGGAATAACGTCGTCAAAGTAATAGATATCTGTGCCGGTAGTATTGGGAAATACAAACCTTCCGACTGGCCCGGTTGTGGTGGGATCAAGCAGAGTCTTGAGGGCCGTCGAGTTTGCCGTTCTTGCCCCGGTATCGTTTGGTAAGATCCCGACACGACGAACGTCGTACCAAGGTTCTGCAATGTACTGGAGCGCAGCTGGTGTGATTGACGCATTTGTTTCCGCAGGCGTCTGTACAAACACAATTGAACCATAAGGTGAATTCATTGATTCCAAACTCTTACTAGTTTTCGTCTAAGTACGGGCATGAGTTTCATGCTTTTTAACGTGTAGTGATGTTGATAATCGTGTGAGAAATTCGTGGATGTTTGAAGTACTTCAGCGCCACTGCCGGGGACGCTATTGTGTAAATAATACCACTAAAATACCAGAACTCGCTTATGCTGGCCACTAATGGTCAATAAGGATCAAAACGTAACCGGCTAAGCTGTTCTTAACGAATGGTGGATCGACAAGAAAATCAAGGGATACGGAAGATTGACGGAGAGCTGTGGCACGAATGATCTCGAAGAGGCAGAGTGCTACCTGGCGCGTTGTCTGAACGAGGTCAGGCAGAGGCGGTAGTCTACGGCATTCGACCGACACGGACGTTCGAGCAGGCCGTCGTCAAATATCTCAACGACTATCAGCATAAGAAAAGCCTTGAACGCGATGTCTGTGCCTTCAAACGCATCATGCCGCACATCGGCGATCTGACACTGGACCGTCTTCACCTACATCTGTTCAACATTCTCACTACGGCGTGGAAGAGGGCGAGAGAACGGGCAGAACTGCCGGGCTTTCGAGTGCATGACCTTCGTCACACGTTCGGCCACAGGTTGCGAGCGGCGGGTGTAGGTTTCGAGGATCGGCAGGATTCACTCGGACACAAGTCCGAACGAATCACGACGCATTACTCGGCACCCGACATCGCAAGACTCGTCGAAGCCGCCGAGAAAGTGTGTGAACGTCGGCCAAACACAGTCCTAAGAGTCAGTGGTCACACGATTCTCACACAATCGGGCACGCAAAAAGACAGTGGCCGCAAGAGTCACTTGCAAGTGGTTGACGTTTAAGGGAAAGATTGGTCGGGGTGAGAGGATTCGAACCTCCGGCCCCTGCCTCCCGAAGGCAGTACTCTACCAGGCTGAGCTACACCCCGAACGCGCGCAATTCTACACAGTCAGGCCGGTATACGGAAGCTCAATCGCGAGTCGAAAACAGACACGACTCGAGCTCTTTCGCAGGAATCTCATCCAGCCACTGGGGTTTCCTGAAGTTGCGCTTGATGCCGCGCGCAAGCTTGCCGATCTGCAAACCGTCGACGATGCGGTGATCGAAGGTTCCGGTCAGCGGCAGCATCGTGCGGACGACGATCTCGCCGTTTCGCACGACCGGTTTTTCCTCGATTTTGCCGAGAACAATGACGGCCGGGACCTTCGCTACCGGCATCAGCGAGGTCATGCCGGTATTCAAGCCAAAGCTGCCGATATCCGAGACGACGAAAGAGCCGAAGCTGTCCGCCGACAGCCCCAGCGATCGGATACGAACGCCCATATCGACGGTTATCCACTTCAGTAAACGAAACACGGGCCGTCGCAGCGGCCATGGAATCCTGTTCAGCAGGTATTTGTTCTTTACCGTCTTCGACTCCTTGCCGGCGCGGTTGTCCTCGGCGCCTGCCCGAATCTCTTCGGCGATTGAGGTCACGGTGCGCGCATGCGCGTCTTTCAAGAGGATCGCCGATACACCTTCGCCACCGCCGATTGCCACCGGCACGGTTACGTCGAGGGTTTCGCGCCCGACAATGCTGCCGCGGCGTATGAAGCAGTTCATTTCCGGTACGTCGAATGCCACAGCCCTTGCCAGTACCGACGTAGCGAGATGTGTCATCGTTATTTTCACGCCCTCGCTGCGCTTGAGGTCGAGAAAGCGTTTTGCCTCCGTTACGTCGATATCGAGCGTGCCGTATACGCGAGAGTCGGTCGGTGTCGTGTAGATTGCCGCAGCAGTGACCCGCCACGGCGTGTTGAATTGATCCATCGGTCAGGAACGGCGCTGAATAGATAATTCAGCGATGTTAATCAGCGCCTGTCGGAACGGTGAGTCCGGAATACCGGCGAGCGATCCGATCGCCAGATTGGCAGCTTCCCGAGCCTTGTCGGCCGTGTACCGTAACGCGCCCGTTGCCTCGATGATCGTTGTAATGCGGTCAAGCTGATCCAGGCCGCCCTCGAGAATCGCATTGCGAATGATCTGCCTGTCCTCTTCCGAGCCCTTTTGCATGGCGTAGATCAACGGCAGCGTTGCCTTGCCTTCTGCGAGGTCGTCGCCAATGTTCTTGCCGAGTTCGTCGGCCGAGGCGTCGAAATCGAGCGCATCGTCCACAAGCTGAAACGCCGTGCCAAGATGACGGCCGTAATCCTGCAACGAGGTTTCCATCGTTCTGTCGTGCCCGCTTAACACCGCCGCTATTTGTGCGCCTGCCTCGAATAATCGCGCTGTCTTGCGGTAAATGACCTGACGATAGTCGTCCTCCGTCGTTTCCGGGTCATGAACGTTCATCAGCTGCATCACTTCGCCGGCCGCGATCGTATTGGTGGCATTGGCGAGAATCTGCATGATGCGCATGTCCCGGATATCGACCATCATCTGGAATGCCCGGGAGTACAGGAAGTCGCCAACCAGCACGCTGGCCTGGTTGCCAAAGACCGTATTTGCAGAATCCCGGCCTCGGCGGCGCTCCGACGAGTCCACGACGTCGTCGTGAAGCAGTGTGGCCGTGTGAATGAACTCTATGATGGCCGCCGCCCGAACATGCTGTTCGCCCTCATAACCGAGCGCTCGTGCGGCCAGCAGGACTATAAGCGGTCTTAGGCGCTTTCCGCCACTCATGACGATGTATTGGGATACCTGGGAGACCAGCGAGACGTCGGTCGCCAGACTGCTCGATATAAGTTCATCGACAGCAGCCATATCCCTTTCGGCGAGTGCCGCGATGGCTTCAAAATGGACGGACTCGGGTGTTTTTTCGGCGGCGTGCATTAGAATCGTGATAATGCCTGAATGCGTTGCTATTGGCGACATTCCGGCGTAATTTTCGTCGTTCGGTGCTGGAATGCAAGCTGTTGAAATAAGGTTAAATTCTAACGGCCACTAACGTTGACCCGGGGCACGGGAATCTATAGAATTCCCGCTCTTTTGTGGCACCCGCCAGTGAAACGGCTGCGCGGTGTTTCAATAGTCCCACAAAAATGTCTTATTTCTCAGTGAGTTGCAATTATTGCAGCTGACACATTGGAGCAAACATAATGTATGCGGTTTTTCGCAGCGGCGGCAAACAGTACCGTGCGGCAAAAGGTGATGTCCTGCGCCTCGAGAAAATCGAGGCCGAAGAGGGCGCTACAGTCAATTTTGAAGACGTCCTGTTGGTTGGTGAAGGCGCTGACATCAAAGTCGGCAATCCGGTGCTCAACGGCAGTTCGGTCAGTGGTAAGGTGCTGCGTCAGGGCAAGAGCAAGAAGGTTTCGGTGGTCAAGTTCAAACGCCGTCAAAACTATCTTCGGCAGGGTTCACACCGGCAGTTTTTCACAGAGGTAGAGATTACCGCTATCAGTGGCAGCGGTGCGAAGAAAGCAGCGCCGAAGAAAGAAGCCGCTGCGGAGAAGGAAGTCGCACCGAAAAAACCGCCAACCGGGGATAAAGCCGCCGCCAAGAAACCGGCGACCAAGAAGGCAGCAGCCAAGAAGACGGCTACAAAGAAAGCTGCAACGAAGAAATCCCCCGCCGGGGATAAACCGGCAGCCAAGAAGAAAGCGGCCAAGAAAACGGCAGCAAAGAAAGACGACTAAGATTAACGAAACCCGGTTTTGTGACCGGGTGATGAAACAGACAGGTACAGTACAGTGGCACATAAAAAAGCAGGCGGTAGTACTAAGAACGGTCGCGATTCGGAAAGTAAACGCCTGGGCGTTAAAATCTACGGCGGCCAGAAAGTCATTGCTGGCAATATTATCATTCGCCAGCGCGGCACACGTTTTCACGCAGGCAGAAACGTCGGCCTTGGTCGCGACCACACGCTTTTTGCGAAAGCGGACGGGCACGTCAAGTTTGAGCGCAAGGGGCCGAAAAATCGGCAGTTCGTCAGCGTCGTAGACGCGTAACGACCGACACCCGGGGCACTGGCCCGGTGGGTGCTCTTGACCGCAGACTCTGAAAAACCCCGCTATCGCGGGGTTTTTCGTTTGCAACCCAGACACTGAGAATACGATGAAATTCGTCGACGAAGCGACCATTCGAGTACTGGCAGGCAACGGTGGACACGGAGCCTTGAGCTTTCGTCGTGAGAAATACGTCGAGCGCGGCGGTCCGGACGGCGGCGACGGTGGCCGTGGCGGCAGTGTTTACCTCGTCGCTGACGAATCTCTGAATACGCTGGCCGATTTTCGCGTTGCAAGGAAGTTTAAGGCAGAAGGTGGGCAGGGCGGCTCAGGCCGCAACAAGACCGGGCGTTCCGGCGAAGACCTCGAAGTTATGATCCCCTGCGGTACCGCCGTGCATGATGTCGATACCGGTGAACTGATCTGCGATCTGACGAAACCCGGCGACCGGCAAAAAGTGGCGCAGGGCGGCCAGGGCGGCCTTGGCAACACTCGTTTCAAAAGCAGTGTCAATCGCGCGCCGCGAAAAATCACCAATGGTACGCCGGGCGAAGGACGACATCTGCAGCTCGAACTCAAAGTCCTTGCCGACGTCGGGCTCCTGGGCATGCCGAATGCCGGCAAGTCCACATTGATTACCGCGATGTCTCACGCTAAACCCCGCATTGCCGACTATCCGTTTACGACCCTGCATCCAAATCTCGGCGTTGTGCGAGTCGGTCGCTTGCAGAGTTTCGTGATGGCGGATATTCCCGGGCTGATAGAGGGCGCAGCTGAAGGGGCCGGCCTCGGCATACAGTTCTTGAAGCACTTGCAGCGGACAGGTTTGTTATTGCACGTTGTCGACATCGCCCCGATCGACCCAGACGTCGAGCCCGCGAAAGAGGTGCAGGCCCTCGCTCGGGAGCTGCAGAAATTCTCGGAAGAGCTGGCGGCGAAGAAGCGCTGGCTGGTCATTAACAAGACCGACCTCCTTTCGGAGGAGGACCTGGCCGTTGCGAAGGAGATGTTGCTCGAAGAACTGGCGTGGGATGGACCGGTATTCGAAGTCAGTGCGGCGACGGCGGCAGGCACCGAGGCGCTGGGTCAGGCGATTATGCTGGAACTGGAAGATATTAAGGAGAGCGTCGAGCTCGCTGAGGAATACGATCCGGCGGCGACTTAATGGCAAGTGACGCGCACACAAAAAAACCGGGCACGCTCAGCGCGCCCGGTTTTTTCGTATGCGCTGGCGCGGCTCGCTCCGCCTTATGCAGAGAGGGCTTTAATCCGGGTATTCAGGCGGCTCTTGTGACGCGCTGCCTTGTTCTTGGTGACGATGCCCTTGTTGATCATGCTGTCGATAACCGGCACGGCTTCTTTGTAGGCCGCCGCAGCAGCCTCACCGTTGCCCGCGTCCAGCGCTTTGACGACGTTCTTGATCTTGGTGCGCATCATCGAGCGCAAGCCCATGTTATGAATACGGGTCTTTTCCGCCTGACGGGCGCGCTTCCTGGCTGATTTGATGTTTGCCACTGTGTTTTCCGTGTCCTGCTCTCAAAGAGCCGCGTATTATTCGTGCCCCGAGGGCTGTTGTCAATGACTATGGACGGCTAATTTTCACGGCGATGCCGGGCTCTCTAAATGACTGATTTTATGACTATTTTGGGCTAAACTCGGCCCTCCTATGACAGACAAGAAGACCACATCGGAGCGCGGCCTGGCGCTGAAAGCGTCAATCGTCAGCGGTATGACGCTGTTGTCGAGAATACTGGGTGTCGCCCGGGATATCGTGTTTGCCCGGTATTTCGGCCCCGGTATCCTACTCGATGCCTTTCTGGTGGCCCAGCGCATTCCGAACATGCTGCGTCGTTTCTTCGCAGAGGGTGCGTTTTCGGCAGGTTTCGTTCCCGTCATGGCCCGCTATCGGGAAAATCACAGCCACGAAGAAGCGCGCGAGTATGTCGACGCCATGGCAGGGACCTTCGCCGTCGTCCTGTTCGTCGTCACGCTGATTGGTGTCGTCGCCTCGCCGTTACTCGTGATCGCCGTGGCGCCCGGTTTTATCGGCGATGGCGGGGACTTCGATCTCGCGGCATTGATGTTACGGTTTACGTTTCCGTATCTGCTCTTTATTTCGCTGACGGCGTTCGCCGGCGGCGTTCTTAATACTTATGGCCGCTTCGGCGTTCCAGCCTTTACGCCCGTGATATTGAACGTTGTTTTGATCGCTGCGGCGATCTGGCTGGCGCCGTTGCTGGAACAGCCGATCATGGCTCTCGCATACGCGATCTTCATTGCCGGCGTCGTGCAGCTGTTGTTCCAACTGCCCGCGCTGGCGAGAATCAAGGTTTTGCCGCGCCCGAAATGGCGGCCAAAGAACGACGGCGTGCGACGAGCGCTTAAGCTGATGCTGCCCGCAATTTTCGGGTCGTCAGTGGCGCAGATTAATGTTCTGCTCAGCGGCATTGTTGCCTCACTGCTGCCGGTTGGCAGCATCAGTTACCTGTATTTTTCCGATCGCCTGATGGAGTTTCCCCTCGGTCTGTTCGGTATTGCGCTGGCGACCGTTACGCTGCCTTATTTGTCACGACTCTGGGCAAACGAGGAAAAAGAGACGTTTCGGCAGACGCTCGACTGGTCGATGAAACTTGCACTCCTGATTGCCGTGCCGGCCGCCATTGGTCTGATACTGCTTGCGGGGCCGTTTATCACTACGCTGTTCCACGGCGATTCGTTCGACGGTCACAAGGTCGCTATGACCGCGATGGCCTTGCAGGCCTATGCTGCCGGACTGATTGGTTTTTCGTTCGTCAAGGTGTTGGCGCCGGCATTCTTCGCCAGGGAGGATACGAAGACGCCGGTGCGTATCGGCATCGTGGCGTTGCTGGTCAATCTGCTGCTCGGCGTATCGCTGGCGTCGTATCTGACACACAGCGGCTTTTCGGCGCCGCATGTTGGTCTTGCGACGGCTACGTCGGTGGCCGCGATTCTTAATGCTGCAATGCTCTATCGGGGGCTTCGAAAGGCCGGCGTTATCCACCATAGCTCAGGCTGGCAGCTGTTGTTGTTTCGTGCGTCGTTGGCGAACGTGTCAATGTGCGCGATCTTGTGGCTGCTCTATCGCCCCATGGACTGGTGGCTCTCGGCCGCAACATCGGACCGACTTGTCTGGATGATGATCACCCTGATGGCTGGTGTTACAGCCTATTTTGCAGTTCTGGCCGTACTCGGCATGCGTTTTTCACACCTGAAGCTGAAGCAATCCTGATATGCGCCTGGTTCGGCACTTAAGCGACTTACCGCATGACATTCTTCGCAATGGAAGTGTTGTCACAATCGGCGCATTCGATGGCTTACACCTCGGCCACAAAGAGCTGCTGGATGCTGTTACTGACAGCGCGCGAGCAACCGGTTTGCCATCCGTCGTCATGAGTTTCGAACCCACACCCAGAGAGTTCTTCTCCGGCGATGCGCCACCGGCCCGGCTGATGCGCTTTCGCGAGAAGTTCGAGTCGCTGACCGAATACGGCATCGACATTTTCTATTGCCCGCGATTCGGCCCTGCCATGCGGAATATTCCCGCCGACGCGTTCATTCGAAGAATCCTCGTCCATGGTCTCAATGCAAAGCATGTCGTTGTCGGTGACGACTTCCGGTTCGCAAGGCGCCGTGAGGGATGCATAGAAACGCTGCAGCGATGTCGCACTGCCTTGCAGTTCGGTATCGAGCAGATAGCAAGCATTCTGGTCGCTGGAGAACGCGTCAGCAGCACGTCGATACGGCAGGCGCTGCACGACGGCGATGTTGCACTGGCAACGGCCCAACTGGGGCGACCGTATCGCATGTCCGGCAAGATCGTCAGGGGCCGGCAGGTCGGGCGATCACTTGGTTACGCGACGGCTAACGTCGACCTGAGGCGGCGCCAGAGCGCTGTCATGGGGATATACGCCGTTAAAATAAGGGGCCTGGTCGAAGGGGAGCTGAACGGTGTCGCCAGTGTGGGGACTCGTCCAACCTTTGGTTTGACGCGACCTTTGTTGGAAGTGCATGTATTTGACTTCAATCGCGATATTTATGGCGAATACATACACGTCGACTTTATTGCCCATCTTCGGGACGAGGAAAAGTACGATTCAATCGACAATCTGGTTGCGCAGATTCGCGTAGATGCGGAAAATGCCCGTGTGATCCTTGATAAGAAAGCTGAGTGAGGAATTCAGATTTGAACACTACCGCGGAAGTCAGTCAGAACAGCGCGCGATTCCTGACCTGGATGGTCGTAGCGATCGTCGTCGTCATCGGAGACCAGGTGACGAAGTGGGCGATCATTGAGTGGGTGCCGCTATATGACGTTGTGCCGATCAACTCGTTTATCAATATCACGCATCAGAAAAACCCGGGTGCCGCGTTCAGTTTTCTGGCGGACGCCGGTGGCTGGCAGCGCTGGTTTTTTGTCGTGCTGGCTACCGGGGTCAGTATTGTCATAGCCGTTTGGTTGTGGCGTATCCGAAAGGAAGCTCAGACCGTTTTGTCCGCCGGACTGGCACTGGTCCTCGGCGGGGCTGTTGGCAACCTGATCGACAGGTTCGTCCTTGGCCACGTCACCGATTTCATACAGGTGATGTTCGGCAGTTGGGCGTTCCCATCGTTCAACGTTGCCGACGCCGGTATTTCCGTCGGTGCCGCACTGCTGATTATTGACGCCTTATTTTTCTCCGGCAGGGAAGAGTCCTGACTAGCGAGTTCGTGTCCAGCAGTCTGCGTCCGGTCCGGATGTTCTCACACCTGCTCCGTTGATCGTGAACGTGTTGCATTTCGTGCTTTCGCCACCGCCGAACTGGTAGGTTGCCGTAACGGTGAAATTGGCTGCCGGGTTGGGCGCCACCACGCTGATGACATACGAACCCGTGTCCGTTGTAGCCGAAGTCGGATCGGCCGGATTGTCAACGGCGAACCCCAGCTGCGTCAGATCCGTTGTAAAAGCCTGGTTCTGCAGGTAGAAGCGTTCCTGATTGGTTGCCGCCTGTAACAGCGCTGCCCTGGCCTCGTTGCGCTTGGCGCGGGCCGCGAACTCGCGGTAGTTGGGGTAAGCTACCATCGCAAGCATGGCGGCGATAACAACCACGATCATCAGCTCAATCAGCGTAATGCCGGACATGTTTTTTCGTAAGCGCATAATCAAATTCCTGAAGGAGGCTTAACTAGTCAATTCCGTCCTGGGTCCACAGCGTCCGTACGGGCGTGTTCGGAAAGCCCGGATCGAAACATTCTACACCCACACAGCCCACCGGTGCAGGCGCACATTCAGTGCCGGAGCAGTTTTGTACCTTGGGGCTCGGGAAGTAAAACACCGGCCGGACTGCGATACCACCCTGTTCGAGCGTTTTTACGCGAGCATCGTCGGCAGCCTCGGGGCTGTCGATTGCGATGCCCAGGCTACTGTCGACAATCGGGTCGCCGTTGCTGACACCAACACGATACAGCCGGTTCACACTAAGTCCGGCCCGGCAGGGGTCATTCGAATCATTGGTCGGTTCGAACGTAACAAAATAGACAGAGTCGTCAAATGTCTGCGAGTCCGACAGAACCTTCTGATTGGGAGGAAGGGTGAGCTTCCAGCCCTTGCCGTTAGCAGGGATCTGCGTGTTGTACTTTCCGGCAACGTCAATCAGATCTGCGTTGCGGACAATCGAGAACGACGCATATTGTGCGGACGTCAGGCTGTTAAAAACGTTGTCGTCGCGTATCGAGTAGAAAACGTCGCTGGCACTGTTATCCAACGGGTGGGCTCGATAGCCACTACCAATACTGAGGGACAGATAGCGTCGGTTGTGCGTATCGTCGACAAACATCGAAACGTCGGGCGTCGTGTAAAAGCGGCGCACATCGGCGGGTCCCGGATTGCTGAGGCCTTCAGCACCCAGCTGAGCGATTACGCCGCCGGCAATGAGACGGTTCGGCGCGTTTCCATTCGTGATGTCGAAGCGCCATATCTGGCCTCCGAGGTCAGCAGCGTACATCCGGTCGGCCAGCCCATCGCCATTGAGGTCTATTACCCGAACCCTGCCGGGAATGGCTCTGGTCATGCGCGGTAGCGATAAATTCGCGAGCGTATCCCGACCGGCGCGCCACAACAGATTGCCGGTGTCCAGGTCCATCATGAAAACGCCGGCACCTTCCACGTCCGGCGAGTTAGGGTGCGCCGGGGCATCGTGTGACGTATCGTAGCCGCCGCCAACAATGATGGCGGCTTTCTGCGCATTAGTTTGTGCGCTGCTATTAACTTTGACTTTGGCAACGACCGGCGACGACCATGATTGCCCCAGTTCGGGGAACGTACGTACCCACTTGAATATCGGGCGTGCCGGAACCGTGACATCGAGCATGTAATAGTTATCACCGCCACGCCGTAGCCCGAAAATCAACCGGACGTAGTCGTCCGTCGGGTCGATAATGCCGTCGTTGTTTTTGTCGTAGACAACCGGAACGATGTCACCGTCGATGCCGTAGTTCTTGTAATCGACATTGTCATTTTCGTAGAGATCTGCAAAGTTCGACAGCAGCTCTTTCGGTACGAACGACCAAAGCTCCACACCGCTTTTTGCGTCTATCGCATGCAGGTAACCGTCATTCGTACCGGTGAACAGGACGATGTCCTGTGTATTGTCAGCCTGTCCATAGACTACAGCCGCGGGCTGCGAGTGCAGTGTGTCGCCCATCGCGTAGCGAACCGTTGTCCCCGGAACGTTATCTTCGTCCTTGACGTCGACACCGCGCGCCCAGTCGATGATTTGAGATACGGTTGGCTCGCCGGCAGCACCGGTCAGACCGAAATCGGCCGCCGCGTATGCTGCGATGTTGCCCGTAGACAGGCTGTTGGAGGCCGCCGTCAGATTACCGGCGGTGTTATTCGTATAGAGTTTGCGCGTGGCGGGCAGCGGTAGCAGGTTTGCCGCGCCACCTTCGAAAACGTTCGCGCCGTCGCTTTTTGTTCCCGGAGCCCAGAAATTCCTGGCATTGTCGTCAAAGTAACCAGTATCGGGATCGACTGCAGGGTCGTCCTTGGCATCCATGACCAGCGTATCTTCAATCTTGTATTTCTTTATGTTGCCCGGCCAGTGCACTGCGTCGGTTGCGCGGAACACCGACACGTACAAATCGTTCAGGTGCTGCGTACGGTTGAAGGCATTGGTCGCTACCGCCGGGGCTGTGAAAGACACGTCGCGGTCGAAGATATTGGTAACGATTTCTGTCAGCGCCGCGGTCAGAGACTTAACGTCCGACGCGAGGAAATACTCACCGTCACCGCGTATCGCGGTTTCTTTAAGAATTGGAAGGTCAACACTGAAACCGATGGTGTAGGTCGTAACGTCCTGTTTGCCCGGTAACGAAGGGTTAATGTCAACGCGTTGCAGGTAATCGGCAACATCGTCAAGGCAGGCGCCGCTGACGTTGCTGTCGTTTACGCCAGCCCGATTGTTGCAACTGCTGCGACCGAAGCTCGGCAGGTTTGGAACTCGCGTAAATGCATCCGTGTCCTGGGTCGGCTCACCGTCGGTCAGCAGGACGACGAAATTCTTCGAACAGGCATACTGAGTGGGGCTTTTGTAATCGATCGAGTTTGTGCCGGTGTCCCAGCTGTCCAGGGCATCCCTGTCTGTTGCTCCAGTCCCTCCGTAGCGACCGTTCATGCCGCGCCAGTACAGCGCTGCTTCGTATAGCGTTTCCGACAACGGCGTCCAGCCGTCTGCCGGAATACTATCGACGACGTTGTTCGCCGCCGTTCGGTTCGTGTCCAGATCCTTGATGCCATGGATTACCGGGCCGCCCTGGCTTCTATGAAAGCGCATGAAGCCGACGTTGACGTCCTGCATTGAGCCGAGAACGTTCTTGGTCACCGCTTTGACTATATCTGTACGGCTCATGCTGGTACCGGGAGGGTTGTGGTACCAGCTAAGATAGTTGCTGTCATAAATAGTGACGATCTGGTGTGTCGGTTGCACGCCCCAATCGACTTCCCGGGCAGCGTCGCTGGTATATGACGAGACGTTGGTGCCAGCGCGCGCGAAAGGCTGACTGCTTGCCGTTGAGCCGCTGCCGTGAACGCCGGAATCTGATTTACACTCCACGACGTTACTGTCCCGGTTGCGATGTAGCGTACGCCACTTCCATTTGCCTTTGTTGTTCGGACGATACATAGACATCGTGTCTGTATACGAGCCGGCTGCCGCCATCTGTGTCAGTCCTTGCTGGCACGCGAAGTAGGGCTTGCGGATTCGCCTGTCACTCTTGCACTCCGGAACGCTGGTTCCGGTCGTCCAGTAGTAATAGTCGTCGTTGCAATTGCCGCCGCTGTAGTCTTTCCCGGCGGCGAAAGGTTCCTGACTCGTTTCGACCGTCGTCATACTGCCGGACGAATCGATTATGAAGAGTATATTCGGTTTGGCAGCGTTGCTTGCCGCCGGTGTCGAGAGCAACAACTCCACGTCGTCAGCCCACGCGGGCGACGCGATCATCATTGTCAGTAGCAGTCCGGCACCGGCCCAAGCGGTGCGTGTCCTGGACATAAACATGCGTCCGTTCCTTTAAGTGTCATTCCGTGACTTATCGCTCAGTCAGTCACAAACAAGTGTTTGTCTACCTGGCCAACTGGATACTAGTTACCGTATTTGTCTCTGTTTCGTAGCTCACCAACGCGTAGCTCGTCTCGGCACGCTTTATGATGGCAAATTCCCTCCTGAAGTCTGCAAACCTGACAGCTTTACCGTCTACCGTGAATCGTGTCGCGGCGTTCAGGCTTACTCTCTTATAAGGCAGTTCACATTGCTCGGCACACGGTCGGAATGTGACCATCCCCTGTGTTGTTGCCGGCAGTATAATATTCGCAGGCGATGTTTCGACGGCCTCGATCAGCGTTACCAGCTGCGCTGTGGCATGCGTGGAAAGCAGAACTGCTGCGGCTATCATTAGTTTTCGAACTGTCATTTCATAACTCCATGTCGTTCTGACAGACACTCACCGTATTATCCGGGTTCCGGGCATTCCGTGCCCGGAACCATTCCTCAATTACTCAATTCCATCCTGCGTCCAGAGCGTGCGCACCGGGTTGTTCGCGAAGCCCGGGTCGAAACACTCGACACCGACACAACCGATCGGTGGCGGTGAGCAATCCGCGCCCGAGCAACCATCGTCACCACCCGGGAACAGGAAGGCCGGCGTCGGTGCGATGCCGCCCTGCTGCAGCGCGGTGGTGCGTGCATCATTACTCTCGCTGGCTGTTAACGTACTAATGTTGTCGACAACGGGGTCGCCGTTGGCTACATCGACGCGATACAGGAAGTTCCTTCCAGGTTTGACTTCGCAGGTCGTTTGCGCACCAAGATTTGGCTCAAAGCCGAGGAAGAAGACCGAGTTATCGAAAGTTGCGGAACCGGACAGAATCATCTGCCCGGCGGGCATCGTGAACATCCAGCCACGTTCGTTAGCGTCGATTACGGATCGCACCTGGCCGCTCACCTCCTGCATGTTTGCCTCAGTGGCTACAATGTAGTTTCCGTAAGCGGTCTTATCGAGTTTCGCAAATACATCAGGATCACGCAGCGAGAAGTAGGCGTCGGTGGCGCTGGTATCGAGCGGATGAGCACGATAACCGCTACCAATACCTACCGATATAAAGCGCTGGTTCAGCACCGGATCGATAAATATCGAAACGTCGGGTGCCGAATAGAAGCGGCGTGTATCGGTGGCACCTGCGGTCGCTATGCCCTCGCCGCCAAAGCGTGCAATGACTCCGCCGGTAACCGTATCGGCCGGCCGCTGATTGCGGAAAACGTCAAAGCGGAAAACCTGACCGCCAACGTCGACGGCATACATGCGATCGATGAAGCCATCGCCGGTGAAATCGACGACGCGTACCTGGCTGGGTATCGCGCGGGTCATATCCGTGATTTCGAGGTCTGAGTTCGTGCGGCCCGCACGCCAGAGTTTTTGGCCGGACACCAGATCGAGCATTACAATGCCGGCGCCGACATTGTCAGGGTTGGCAGGCAACGCTGCCGTGTCATGCACGGTGTCGTAGCCTTCGCCGAGAATGACGACTGCCTGCAGCGGATTCAGCGAAGCATGGTTCATGTCGACACGTGCAACGACAGGGCGACTCCACGACTGACCGAACTCGGGCAGGTTTTTCTGCCACAGCAATTTCGGGCTGTTTTTATCCGTCACATCCAGCGCGAAGACATCGTTGCCGCCGCGGCGCATGCCGAAGAGGACGTAAACGAAGTCGCTGCCGTTGATGATGCCGTCGCCGTTGAAGTCGGCAACTACCGGAACGATATCGCCGTCAAGACCGTAGTGTTTATAAGTCGACGAGCCATTGAGCATTAGCTCTGGCAGGTCCGGAAGCAGATCCTTAGGAATAAACGACCATAATTCGACACCGGTCGTACCGTTGATGGCGTGGAAATAACCATCGTTTGTAGCCGTAAATACGACGACATCCGGGTTTGCCGCGGTGCCACCGTAGACGACGGCAGCAGGCTGTGAATGTAGCGGGTCGCCCATTGAGTTTCGGACCGTCGACAACGGGTCGACGTCGAGCACATCCTCACCCAGTGCCCAGCGGATGACCTCGTTGAGAGTAGGCTCGTCGGCAGCACCGGTAAGACCGAAATCTGCCAGTGTCAGCGTCGTGTTCGCAGTCGAAACCTCGTTGCTGCCCAGCGTCAGGTTGTTGTCGAGGCCATAGTTCGTATAAATCGTGCGCATAGTGGGATCAGGCAGTTCGTTCGCTGCACCACCCAGGGTGACGTCGTCACCATCCGCCTGCCCGGTCGTCCAGAAGCTCCTCGCATCCGTGTCGAAGAAGCCCGTATCCGGGTCTACGGCGACGATCGATGGGGTTGCCGAGTCCCTGATCACACCATCTTCAATGACGTATTTTTTCAGGTTGCCGGGCCAGTGGACCCTGCCTCTGGGCAGGAAGGTCGAAATATACAGGTCGTTCAGGTTCTGCGTTCGGTTGAACGTATTTACCGCGACGGCGGGGGCAGAAAACGACAAGCCCTTGTCCAGGATCTGCTCGACGATGCGCATCAATGCCGTCGTCAGTTCCTCAACGTCGTTTGCACGGTAATAGGAGCCGCCGGACTGTTCAGCGGCTTCCCGAAGGATAGGTATATCCAGCGCGAACCCGATCGTGTGTGTCGTGACGACCTGATCGCCAGGTGTCGTCGTGCTGATGTCGACTTCCGACAGGTATTCGGAGACGTCGTCGAGGCAGACACCGTTGTTGCCCAGCGTGCCATCACAGACGGTACGTCCGAGATCGCCGAAATTCGGCAGATTCGGAAGAAGCGTCTCGGTCTCGACGTCAGAGGTTGGCAGGCCGTCCGACAGCAGGACATTGAAGTTGCGTGTGCAGACCGGCATTGCAGGTGCCTGGTAGGTACCCGGCACGCCACCGACGAAGGCATTCGGATCGATATCGCCGGTTGGGTTGTCGTCACCGTCCAACTGGAGGTTACCGTAGTTCGCCGCCAAACCACGCCAATAAAGCGTCGATTCGTAGAGCGTTTCGGAGAGAGGTGTGTTGCCGCCGTCGTTGAGTCCGGCGATCGTACCGAGAATAGTCGTACGGTTGACGTTGATGTCGCTGATTGCATGCAGAATACGGCCGCCGTTATTGCCGCTGAATCGCATTACGCCGACGTTGACGTCCTCGATAGCGTTCATCAGATTCCTGTTTACGGCCTTGACGATATCGAGCTTGGCCATACTGACGGTGACCGGATTTTCCTTCCAGTTCAGGTAGCTGCCGTCGTACATGGTGTAAACCTGAGCTGCATTGCCGCTACCCCAGGAGATCTCTGCATTTGAATCGTTCGTGAATTCGCCCGCGCCCGCAGCTGCCTGCGCGTAATAATTGGCTGCCGCGCCGTTGCCGTGAACACCGGAGTCCCGCTGACATTCGACGCTGCTTGTCGTGTCGCCGATGTCGAGTTCCTGCCACTGTGCTGCACCGGCACCGGCAGCACGGTACTGGACCATGATGCCGGTATAGGCGCCGATACCGCTCATGCGAAGCGTTGCGTCCGCACACAGAAACGATAACTTTTCGACGTACTGTGTGTTGGCAACACCCCCGCTGTCGCAGGCCGGCACGACATCGAGCTTGGTCCAGTAAATTGCGTCGGTGTCGCAGTCGCCCGTGTAGGTTCGGTTACTATCGTACGGTGCGGTGGTGTCAACCGCGTCACCCATACTGCCCGACGTGTCGATAATGAACATGATATTCGGCGGTGTTACAGCGCTGTTCGCGGGGTCGACGATTAACAATTCCGTATCGTCGGCGACGCTTGGCAATGCAACCGCAAGCGTCAGCAGGGCGGATGCGCCGATCGAGCAAAGTTTAGAGTTTGCAGACTTCATAATTCTGTCCTCAGTATCCGTTCCGAGCGTTAGTCGACGTATACAAATACGGTAGCGGCGGTTTGCGAAGCTTCATCGCGCCTGATATTTATGGTGAACTCGCCTTTCTGCAGCAAGCCCTGAATGGCTTTGCGGAACTGATCGAGACGCATGCTCTTGTGATTGATCAGGTAGCGGGTCCTTGGTGTGACCCGGACAGTCTCGAAATCGGTGTTCTCAGATTCACGCAGCGTTATCGTCCCGTTGGGCGATACCGGCATCCGAACCGTCGTTGCCAGGGCTTCGAAAGTCCTGGTGGTCGCACTGGATTGCGCGTGGGCCAGAGACGTGCCGGCCAATATAACCAGCAGCAAGAGTTTCGAGATTGTATTCATTGTTTTCATCGGACTACTCCGTTCCGAGATTTTTAAAGCGACGACGACTCTGGGCCGACGACGTAAAACGCCTGTGTGTGCACGGCCGATGCATTGCGATCGGTAACGGCGCCACTTTGCCGGTACTCGGCCGTGGATGTGGCAATGAAGTGATACGCAGCAATGCCACTGCCGGCCCCGAGACTGAACGCTCGGTCGGGTACAAGAGTTGAGTCTTCGAAGTCGATAGTGGCCGACACAACTTCGTGTGGCCCTACCGGCGGCGCAACGATCACGGCAATTGCTGTATTGAAGCGGCCTTGCGATAACGCATTTTCCAGGCCCGTTTCGGCCGCCTGAAAGGCGTTCTCATAGGTCTGGTTATTACGCGCCATGGCCAGTTCGGTGGTAGCGGTATTCATGCCGGACACGGCGAGTATCGTAATGACGACGAGTAACATCAGTCCGACGACCAGTGCCGCACCCTGCTGACGTTTTTGGTTCTTCATTTTCTCAAATTTCGTATTCATAACATTTCTCAAACTCATGTCCGTGCATTGCGCAGCAATATCGTCTTCGATACCTGCATGCGTCTGAAATTGTCGTTCTGAACGCCGAGGACAACGTCCCCCGGCCTGTAATCATTGCGATCTATCATGCCCGATTCGAAGTTCACGCCGCGGACGATCATCCAGATTCGCACCGTCATAACCCGAGCACCAGGTATGTAGCCGGCGCCGACGGCAGCGGGGTTATATATCGGGTCCCCGGGATTTACATAGCGGTCAACGGTGTTGTCCTGATCGACGTCGATGCCGAGTTGCAGCTGCAGGTTTTCGACACCCGGTGCAACTTCCTCGTCGACGAGAGTTCCTCCTGTCCCGGGGCCACCAGG
Source organism: Woeseiaceae bacterium (assembly GCA_021773035.1). Classification (GTDB taxonomy): domain Bacteria; phylum Pseudomonadota; class Gammaproteobacteria; order Steroidobacterales; family Woeseiaceae; genus UBA1847. The sequence goes on along the minus strand of JAJFKU010000032.1, from coordinate 63,348 downwards.
AGTGAGCCGGTGGCGGCGTAACGTGGGTACGCCGGGAATGAGCGTTGAAGTCGGCGAAACGTAGTAGCTGCTGACCAGCAGATTATGTGTTGCGGAGTCCGCGGGCGAGAACGACCCCGGAATTGCGCCATCGGCGAATAGCTCACCCTGGATTCTCGTTGTTTGTATCTGCACGCGCCCGTTTTGAAGCGGCACCGGGGTTACGCTGGCTCGACGCACCGTAACGACATCCGAGTTCGCCTGATTACCGCCCGTCGAAGGGCAGGCCAGACCGTAGCCGTTATTGACGCCATCGATCGGTAACGCGAGGTTCAGCACCCAATCGGCAGCGCAGGCCGTATTGGTCGTCGCTGGCAGTCCCGTTGGGTTGGCGTCGCCGGCAATCGAGCGTCCCTCGACCGCGAGTCCGCGGCTGTTGCGGCCCCAGTTACTGGCCATGCGTAAATCGGTCTCGATCGTGTCCATGGCAAATTGGGCCGTTTCCTGAACGCGTGCGATCGATTCATTGACAGCGAACGCCTGGCGGCTCTGGGTGTATATCTGTACGGCTCCAATGATCAGGAACGAACCGATCGCCAGGGCCACCATTAATTCGACGAGCGTCAGTCCCGCCTGCGGCCGGCGCGATGTCGATAGGGCTGTTTGCATCGTCAAGTTCCTCATATTCCAAGTACCGGTATGGTGATGACGTAGGTCTGATTCGGGTTGGGTCCGGGTTCGGTCCAACTGACGGTTATCTGATAAGTCGGCGGCACGGCAGCCGCGTTGAAAACAACCCTTACGAGACCGGCGGGCAGCGTGTCGTTGGCCTGATCGGTCCAGAGTGCAATATCGTCGGCGGCCATTTGCGCCGGTGTGCAGTCGGCCGTGCCGGGAGGAGTACAGTCGTTGGCGGGAGCCACGCCGGCGTTGACGGCGGTATAGGCGACGGCGGCAGTAGGATTGGCCCGAATACGATCGGCCACATCGCCAGCGAGAGTTACCGCGTGATGCCGGAACATCGATGTGCGTCCGGCCTGCATGCTTTGTACGTACAGGCCGGCAATACCGAGCATACCGACTGACATGACAACCAGTGCAATCAGGACTTCAACCAGTGAGAACCCGTTCCGGGTACGTCGATTGTCGCGTTTATTAACCCATTTCATCGTCCTAACATCCTCCCTGAGCAGCAACCTGGTCGATATCCCGCAGTACGGTCGCCCTGCCAAGGGGCGTCACCACCACCACGCGCGCCGCCGAGCGGCCGCCGGGGCCGACGACATTGCCCCGGTCGTCGCAAAGTATCATCGTGGCGACAGGCAGCTGGCCGCCCGTCTCCGTACGACCGAGTCCGGTGGAGGAGTACATGAAGTAGTCATTCGGCCCGGCTGTAGTGATGACTACTCCGTTGGCCACGGGCGGGTAGCGTTTCAGCACCACGTCGCCGCCATTGACTGTCATATTAGCGTCATTGTCCTCAAACATGACCCAGCCTGCTTCAAACTGGCCACCGCAGACCGGTACTGCCAGCGTTGAATCTGCGCTGGCGCAGATTGTGATATTGGTTTTAGCGCGCGCGGCCTCGCTTCTCGCCTGATGAAAGCTCGAATGAAGGTCGTTCGCCGTACTGGTCATGCGACCGTTCTGACGAAAGTCCCGCATGTTAGGTATGCCAATCGCCAAAACGACGCCAACGATGAGCATTGTGGTCAACAGCTCGTAGAGTGTGAAGCCTGTTTGCTTTGTGTTTTTCATGCGGCTGACTATAAAGGGTCGGTTCCCTCGCTGTCCGGGCCGCCGACAGACGGCATTCCGGCCCCGACAAGCGGTCGAAACCCGTCACTTGTATTTTACTTAATCCGCACATGTGTAGGCCTCGCCGTTTGTCTTGAGACTCGCGACACGCGGCCGGCCCGTGTAGCTAACGACCAACGCCCTTGGAGCGATGCGGCCCTGCGAGTCACAGAAGACGAAGGAACCGTTGGTGGCCCGCAGAAACGTTGCCCTGAGCGTGAATCCGCTGCGGTTGGCGGAGATCCGTACATTCGAACTGACACGGTGCTGTCGCAGCAATGTCTCTGCGCTGTCCAGCCGTGGCGGGGAGTCTCTGTCGGTATTTTCGAACATCAGCCAGCCGTCCGACCAGTCCTTGCCGGGCGAGCAGCTCTGCCCGTCCCGGCTCGGGCACAGCGATACGACTTTGCGGCGCATGATCGATTCCTTACGGGCCAGGTGAATCGCATGGAACAGGGCATCGATCTCAACGCGCTGGCGCTGACGCGCGGTAATGGCCGAAAACGACGGGATGGCGATGCTGCCGATGATCGCGATCAGGACCACGGTCAGCAACAGCTCGTAAAGCGTAAACCCTTGATTTCGAATAAACATCCGGACCTCCCTGTGCATTGGTATTTTGCTCACGGGCAGGACGCGATTGCTCTGCTAGAATCGGGGCGGAATACGCCAAAAGACAGGAAATCCGAGTATGACTCGCGTAAAGATTCTGGCCAGATTTGCACAGCTGGGTATCTCGCCGACACCGCAGCGGCTTGAGATCGCGTCCATACTGCTCAGAAAGCCGCAGCACGTGTCGGCCGAGCAGGTTGTCAAAAGACTGCGCGGCCGAAAGCGTAAAGCGGTTAAAGCAACGGTCTATAACTGTTTGAATTTGTTTGCAAAAAAAGGCCTCATCAAGGAGTGCATGATCGACCCCGAGCGGCGCCTGTTCGACTCCTCGACGATGCCGCACCATCACTTCTACAACGTCGATACCGGTCAGCTAACCGACATTCCGGAGGACGATATAGAGATTCTCGGGCTTCCGGCCTTGCCCGCGGGCACCGAATGCGACGGCGTCGAACTCATTATCCGGGTGCGCAGCGCCGAATAATAATTGGCAAAAGCCCTTTTCGGGCGTTGGCCGCGAGGCTATACTGCGCGCCGCTTACCCGTGCCGGATTAGCTCAGTCGGTAGAGCACATCATTCGTAATGATGGGGTCAGGTGTTCGAATCACCTATCCGGCACCATTTCCCCCCGGGTTGCTTCTATCCACGCCAGCACCGCCTGCTCGACCATCGGCAGGGTCATGCTGCCGTTTTCGAGAATGCGATCGTGAAAATCGCGTAGGTCGAACTGCTCGCCGAGTTCGGTTTCGGCCAGGTCTCGCAGCCGCCGAATCTCGAGCATGCCGAGCATGTAGGCGTTCGCCTGACCCGGCCACGAAATATAGCGATTGATGTCGTTCTGGATATCGACCGCCGCCCAGCCCGTGTTGTTCATCATATAGTCGACGGCCTGTTGGCGTGACCAGCCCCTGGTGTGGATTCCCGTGTCGATGACGAGTCGTGCGGCACGTGCCGCCTGGTCCGAAAGCAGGCCCATGAGGTCGAGCGGGCCGCTGTAGAGCTCCAGTTCCTGCGCAACCCGCTCCGAGTACAATGCCCAGCCTTCACCGTAGCCGGAGTTCCACAGGTAACGGGCGACCGTATGTACCTTATCGCCCAGTTCGAGCGCGATCGCGCCCTGCAGGTGATGTCCGGGATAAGTTTCGTGATAAAGCGTCGATTGCTGCGTTGCGCGTGAGCGGTTTTCCGGGTCGCGCACGGCGATGTAGAAAATTCCCGGTCGGGTACCGTCCTCTGAAGATGAGTGGTACTCACCGACGCCACTGGCGGCGAAGGCAGGGTAGGGTTTGATCACGACATCGGCCTTCGGCAGCAACCCGAATACGTCGGCCATTTTTTGCTTTGCGGCGTCGAGCGAATCGACTGAGTACTGCAACACCTCCTCCTCTGAACGGAAGGTGAATCCCGGGTCGACGTTGATGCGTCGTACGAATTTTTCGACCGACTCGCCCTCGTAATGCTCCGCGAGGATCGCTTCCATTTCACCGCGTATCTTCGACATTTGTGCGAGACCCAGGGCATGGATTTCGTCAGCTGTCGGTTGGATGGTTGCGAACGATCGCACCAGTGCCGGGTAACATTCGGCGCCGTTCGGATTGTGGCTCAGGGCGATATCTTCACGTGCCTGCTCGAGGTACTCTCCTTCGACAAAACTGGCAAAGCGGTTGATGGCAGGCACAATTTCCTCGTCGAAAATCAACTGCACAGCACCCTCGAACACTTCGTCCTCGGCGCGAGCACCGATCGACAGGAACGGGGAGTTCTCGTCGCGCAGCGCACGGATTTCCTCGGGCACAGCGTCCACGGTCAGGCGCGGCGAGCTGTAACCCAGTTCCAGGCCTTTTCTCAGGTTGGCGATCTCGGTGTCTATGAATTCGTCAACTTCGCCCAGCCTCGCCAGTGCCTGTTCCCTGAGTTCGTCTGTTTCCAGCGGCTGGATATCGAATACGAAAGGCATGCCCGTGTACCACGCTGTCGTGGTGCTGGTCTCCCAGAGTTCCTTACGGCAGATGCGTGTGGCTTTTTCTGCCGCGAGAGTTTCGTACAGAATTCCCCACGTCACCCAATCGCGGCTGCCGACTTCTGCTGGCTCACCGATAGCTTCCAGTTCAGCCAGCCATCCGTCTTCAAGCGCTTGCCATGTCGCCAGTGCCTCGAGGGAGTTGTCGAATAGCCGGTCGTGGCGTGCCCCCTCTATCGAATAGTTCGTTGCCCAGGAAGGGTAGCGCTCAAGCATCGCCGCGAGTGCTTCGTCGGCGATGGCTTCTACGCTGCGGGGCGCTTCGGAGGTCTGCTCTGTAAGCTCAACGGCAGGAGAATCGGGTTCGCAGGCGGCAAGAACTACGCCGGAAAAAAGCACCAGCAGGGTGTTACGAAACATTGAGATTCTCCACATCAGCTTGGCCGGAAATACTACACAATTCGCGGCGGAATGGCTCAGGAAAGGCGCGCCCTGAGTTCCTGTCGAAAACGCCTGCTTACCGGCACCATGACGTCAGACTTCAACTTCGCCTGGCCGTCACCGGTGTCGAACGCGACGATTTCAGATACTTGCTCCAGGTTGACGATTGCGCTGCGATGGACGCGCTGAAAACCTAGCGGTAGCAGCCTCTCGTCTATGCGGGTCATCGTTTCGCGTAGCGGATAGACGCGGTCGCCGACATGCAGATTGACGTAGTTGCCGCAGGACTCCACCCAGTCGATTTCATCAATGCGGACGAGGAACTCCCGGCCAAGTTTTTTGATCAGAAAACGATCGGACATACCGGCGACCGTCTGCTCGTCCTTCTCTTCGGACAGGAAACCGGCTTCGCCCTGCAGGCGCCGAATAGTGAAGCGATATAAATACGACAGTACAAGGACCAGAAAATAACTGCGGAAATCCTTGAGATACTCGTAGCTAAATTCGCCCAACCAGTTGCTCCAGCGATACCGGGCCGGGGCGCCGACAATGCTGAAGATGAAAACGCGTGCCCAGTACATCAGGGTGACGTGGGCAAGCGAGAAAACGGCGCTGAAAAAAACATGAGCTGCGAGGCTGCTGAACCACGTCGCCAGGCGAATCGGTACCAGCCTGTCGAACAGCAGTAGCAGTGGGATCACCAGCGCCATTGCGATATGGCTGGTCGCCTCGAGTATCAGCGGTTCTTTGCTGTCGAAGCTGCCGCCAATGCGCGCTCGCTCGATGAGTTCAACGCCCAGGTTGGCACCGAAGCTGATTAAAACGATTAACAGGACGTGGCCGATTTCCCAGTAGCGGCGTTTGGCAAGGTATTGCTCGAGCGTCATAGGCGCAATCCTACCCTGTAAGGCCCGAATTCAGCGACTATTCGTCCCCCGATCCCGCCGTTCGTCACAAGAGCGCCACGATTTGGCCCTTTCCGGTGGTACGACGTGGCACAGGCGAGGATTCTGCTGTCCTCGAGTCGGTGCAGAGGAATGATCATGAGCGAAGCCAGTAATGGAGCAGCAATATCAACAGCAGACCGCGGGCGTCGCTACGACATAGACGCGCTTCGGGTTATGGCGTTCAGCCTGCTGATCCTTTACCACGTCAGTATGCTTTATGCGCAAGGCGAGAGCTGGCACGTAAAGTCCCCGTACCAGACCGAGTGGCTCGATGTGCCGAGACTGCTTGTCAACCAATGGCGCATGTCCCTGTTGTTCATCATCTCCGGATTGGCCGTCAGTTTCGTCTGGGGCAAGGTCAGCGCCGGTCGCTTTGCTGCAAGGCGAATCTGGCGATTGCTGTTGCCGCTGCTGTTCGGCATGGCGATCGTTGTCGCGCCGCAGTGTTATTACGAGGCCCTGAGTAAGGGACTGATCGAACCGGGGTTCCTGAGGTTCATGGGACAGTACCTGACGTTTCAGGATTTTCCGGGCGAAGCCTGGGCTGGAGAGGAACAGATCCACTGGACCTGGAATCACCTTTGGTACTTGCCGTATTTGCTGTTTTACACTTTGTTGCTGATACCTGTCGCGAAGCTGCTGGACGGCCCGTTGAGCGGTTTTCGCCGCTGGGTTCGGTCCCTGCGCAGCGTCAGCATCATCGTGGTTCCGGTCGTGCCGCTAATGATCTATGGCAATTTTGTTTACCCCAGGTTTCCGTATATCAGTCATGCACTGCTGGACGACTGGTATGCCCATGCAATGTACTTCACGTTCTTTCTGATCGGTTACCTGATCGGGCGCGATGCCGGTTTGTGGGCAGAACTTGCAAGGATCAGAAAGCTGACGCTGGCGTTGGCAGCAACGTGCTTTGCACTACTGTTGCTACGCGTCGAACTGATGCCGGAGGAGCCGTCTTTCATCGTTGAACAAGCCGGTATGCTGATCGTTTACTTCAACCGCTGGCTGTGGATACTGACGATTCTCGGCTGGGGTCATCAGTTACTGAATAGACCCATGAAATGGTTGCCGTACGCCACCGAGGCCGTCTACCCCTGGTACATCCTGCATCAGACCATCATCGTGGTGGCAGGATACAATCTCGCGCGCTTCTCCCTGGGACCCGTCGTCGAATCGAGTCTTGTCGTGCTTGCTACCATCGGCGGTTGTTTGTTAATACATGATTTCGTCATTCGCAGAACGAAGTTGCTGCGGCCATTGTTCGGTCTTAAGTAGCGAGAATCCCGGGCGTCCTTGGTGTAATCTTCAGTGCCCGGCGGTGATTGGAGTCTGGCTTGCTCTCAGTTGAGAATCTGACGAAACAATACGGTGACCTTGCTGCTGTCGATGACATCGGGTTCGCCGCAGGTCAGGGAAAAATCTTCGGCTTGTTGGGTCCGAACGGCGCAGGCAAATCAACGACGATCAACTGTATCTCCGGGCTGCTGCCACCCACTTCCGGAACGATCAGCATCGCCGGCTTTGACATTGTCAGGAATGGCAGGAAAGCCAAAGCTTCGCTGGGCGTTGTGCCGCAGGAACTCGCGCTCTACGAGGATCTGCCGGCGCTCGAGAACCTGTACTACTGGGGCAAGGCCTACGGTCTTCGCGGTGCTGATCTCGAATCTCGCGTGCGCGATGTCCTCGGCTACATTGGCCTCGCGGATCGCGCCAGGGACTTGCCCAAAACCTTCTCCGGGGGCATGAAGCGCCGCCTGAATTTTGGCTGCGGCATCGTTCATAAGCCCAAGGTGCTGTTGCTTGACGAACCCACCGTCGGCGTTGATCCGCAGTCGCGCCAACGGCTGTTTGAGATGGTCGAGGCCGAGCGCGATGCCGGTGCCTGCGTTCTCTATACAACGCACTACATGGAAGAGGCTGAGCGCCTGTGCGATTCTCTGGCGATCATCGACCATGGCAAATTGATCGCCGAGGGAACGGTGGCCGAACTCAAGGCACAGCTGGGAGCGCGCGATGTTTTGCAGCTTAACGGTGAGTTTTCGAGTGGCCTTGGCGCGGCAGTGGTCGCGCGCGGTATCGGTGACCTGGAGGTGCTCTCCGAGAACGACAACTCGTTGACGCTAACGATGACAGCCGCTTCGCAGTATCTTCCCGCTATCTTCGAGTCGATCAGCGGGGCCGGAGGTGTTGTCAGGGAGACCAATCTGCGAAGCCCCAATCTCGAAACCCTGTTTTTGCTGCTCACGGGCAAGGAGTTGCGCGAGTAGCTATGACGTTTCTGTTCGCGACTTTCAGGAAAGACATTGCCCGCTGGCGGCAGGACGTTGTTGCGATTCTGATCTGGATCGGTATCCCGTTCATGATTGGTGGCCTCATAACCCTGATGATGGATCGGGATGGCGATGACGGTCCGATGGGCGTGCTGCTGATCGCCGATCTGGACGACACGCTGCTGAGTGGTGCAGTCACTGCGGCGTTCGGGCGGGAAGAAATGGCTGAACTCATCGGCGTGCAGCCGGTTTCTGCCGAGAAGGGTGGTGAACTTATCGAAGCGGGTGAGGCCAGCGGGTTTCTGACTATTCCGGCGGGTTTTCAGGACGCGTTTCTCAACAACACCGCTGCGACGCTGACACTGAAAACCAACCCCTCGCAAACCATTCTGCCGGGTATTATCGAGGACATCGCCGAGGTTCTTCTCGACGCCGGTTTTTACCTGCAGGTGACCTTCGGCCCGGAAATCGCAAAAATCCGCGACGGCGGCCCGCTCGATCGGCCCTCCGATTTATTCGTCTCGGATCTTGCCGTGCAGATTAACGACAAGATGCAGAAACTTGGACCGCAGCTTACCCAACCGTTGCTGGGCGTCGAGATCGTGGCTCCGCCTCCTGCGGAACCACGTCCGGATATCGCACTATTATTCCTGCCAGGCATCGTCCTGATGGCGCTGATGTTTGCGGCACAGGGGCTCTCGGCGGATTACTGGAAAGAACGAGAGTCCGGCACCCTGCGGCGACTGGTTTCCACGCCCGGACTGCCTGGCCTTTTTGTTTTCGGCAAGGCGCTGGCTGCCGCGCTGCTGATGGCGATCATCGGTGGCGCAACCCTGTTCGTCGGCTTTCTATATCACGACATCGTGTGGAGCAAATTCCTGCCGTCGATGGTCTGGATAGTCGTTTCGGGTGTCGGCCTGTTTGGGTGGTTTGCGGCATTGCAGATGTTGCTGCCAAACATGAGGGCTGCGGATCTTTTTACAACTATTCTGGTTTTCCCGCTATTGATGATGGGCGGTAGTTTCTTTCCACTCGAGGTGTTGCCGGACTGGCTGTCCGCGATCGGTCGATGGTCTCCCAACGGCTATGTTGTGAGTCAGCTGACCGACGAACTGACCTCGGTATCGCCCTGGACGTTCGATTTGCGAAACTGGTGTACCGTCGCTGCAATGGCGGTGAGCGGCCTGGCAGTTTGCAGCTGGCGTCTGCAGACGGGTTTTGCGAGCAAGTGATGCGGCAGATATTCTTCATTGCCTGGAACGATGCGAAGCACCAGCTTCGGCAGGGCTCGACGCTGTTGTGGATCTTCGTCATGCCGCCGATATTTTTCTATTTCATCGGTACGATAACGGGCGGTTTTTCGTCGAGAGTGAGTGCTGGAGAACCAACGCCGTTGACCGTTGTTGCCGAAGAGCCCGGCTTTCTTCGAGACCAGATAGACCTGCGCCTGCGGGACAACGATTTCGTGCCGGTCTGGATAGAAACGTCGTCGATCACTGAGGGCGAGGCTGCACCGCGACGTACGTTGACATTTGATCCCGGATTGTCGGCGCAGATCGTATCGGCAAACGCAGTTACTGCGAGCTTTGAGACCAAAGCCTCGGCGCTGTCACGCGACTACGAGGTAATGCGCGTACAGCGAAGTCTGTATACCGCGCTTGCCGACATAGTGGTTGCCGATACGGGTTCCGAAGAAGCGTTGACGGCAGCGGACCTGATCGCCTTAAACGGCTTGCCGCGCAACTGGCAACTTGACGTTTCACCGGCTGGCAAGCGGCGCCAGATTCCATCGGGATTCGAGCAGGCGGTGCCCGGCATACTGGTCATGTTTACCATTCTCGTAGTTCTGACCAGCGGTGGTTCGATGCTCGTTATCGAGCGCCAGCAGGGACTGCTTAGGCGGCTGGCGTCGGTTCCAATTACACGCCACGAAGTGGTTGCCGGAAAATGGGGCGGTCGCATGTTTCTTGCCGCAGTGCAGGTCTGCGTTGCGTTGCTTGTGGGCACGCTGCTGTTCAAAATGGTCTGGGGCCCTGATTTTGGCATGGTGCTGGTGGTACTGGCGGTCTGGGCGGGATTCTGTGCATCGGCAGGGCTGTTGCTGGGCAGCATTGCGAATACTTCAGGTCAGGCGGCCGGGCTGGGCGTATTGGCGGCCAACGGGCTGGCGGCACTCGGTGGTTGCTGGTGGCCGATCGAGGTGGCGCCGCAGTGGATGCAAGCGGTTCAAAAACTGACACCGACCGGGTGGACGATGGACGCTCTGCACAAGCTCATCAGTTTTCAATCGGGCGCCGCGTCGGCGCTGCCGCAGCTCGCAATGTTGCTGGCAGCGACAGCCATCCTCGCAGTACTTTCCAGCAAATATTTTAAATATCAATGAATTGAGGATAATTCCGGGTTAAGTCCTTTCTTTTGGTCCGGTATCTGTTACAGTCCGCTCCGTCATGGCGCACCTCGGTCTGCGCCAATCACTCCAGCTCTGCATAAGGCAGACCTGAAGTCACTTTAAAAATTCCAGCCTGGACCGAACCGCACGTTATCAAACGCGTCGGATCAGGCGACCCGGAGAAAAATCAATGTTATTTAACCAACTCGGCCTGTCGGCCGAATTGCTGCGTGCTGTCGAAGAACAGGGCTACAGCGAAACCACCCCGATTCAGTCCAAAGCCATACCGCTGGTACTGGACGGTCACGATGTCCTCGCTGCCGCGCAAACAGGCACCGGAAAGACGGCTGCCTTCACCTTGCCGATGCTGCAGCGACTGCAACGGAAGTCGGACGGGCCACGGCGTATCCGTGCACTCATCCTTACACCGACTCGCGAACTCGCGGCACAGGTCAATGAGAGTGTGCAGAACTATGGCAAGCACCGCCCGATTCGCAGTATGGAGATTTATGGCGGCGTCAGCGCGCGGCCGCAGATAAGCAAGATTCGCCGCGGTGTCGATGTTGTCATCGCAACACCCGGGCGATTGCTCGATCACATACGGCAAGGCAACATCAACCTGTCAGGTGTCGAAATGCTGGTGCTCGATGAAGCGGATCGAATGCTCGATATGGGCTTCATCAGAGACATCAAGCAGATCATCAAAGAACTGCCAGCGAAACGTCAGAACCTGCTTTTTTCGGCGACTTTCTCGACGGAAATTCGCAGCCTCGCGAACGGTTTGCTGAACAGTCCAACCGAAGTTCAGGTCGCACAGCGCAACACGACGGCGGAAAAAGTGCAGCAGCTGGTTATGCCTGTAGATAAAGCACGCAAACGCGAGTTGTTGTCGGAACAGATTGGCAAAGGTAACTGGCGGCAGGTGCTGGTATTCACACGTACCAAACACGGTGCCAACCGGCTGGCCAAACAACTGAATGGCGACGGCATCGAGACGAGTGCGATTCATGGTAATAAAAGTCAGGGTGCGCGCACCTCGGCGCTGCGAGATTTCAAGGCAGGTAAAATTCGCGTGCTGGTCGCGACGGATATTGCGGCCAGAGGTCTGGATATCGACAAGCTGCCGCACGTCGTGAATTTTGAGCTGCCGCATGTACCGGAAGACTACGTGCATCGCATTGGTCGAACCGCGCGTGCAGGGCAGGCGGGGACGGCGATATCGCTGGTCTGTGTCGATGAACTGAAGCTTCTGAAAGATATCGAAAGGCTGTTGAAGTCTGAGATCAAGAAGGAATACGTCGCTGGCTACGATGTCGACAAACGTATTAAGGCGGAGCCTATCCACAAGGGCAAGCCGCCGCGTTCAGGTAGCCCGCGTCCGTCGGGTGGCCGCCCGGGCGGGCGTAAGAAGTCACCAACAGGTGCGAAAGGACGACCCGGCAAGAACGCGCGCGGCGCGAGGCGTAACCGACCGAGAGCGAAAGCCAGCTAGGCCGGGTTATCGGGGAACATCACTACTTCGCCGTCGATCATCTCCCGCAACTTGTCCATGGCCCCTTACAGAACTACGACGCGGTCGGAGCTGTCGCCGACCGCGTCGACCAGTTCAGCGAACGAGTGCTTTGCTTCGCTGTACAAGCCGAGGGCTATTTCGGTTCTGGCACGCTGCTGCCATAACTTGCCGAGTTCGTACAAAGACAGATCGGATTCCTCGTAAACCTGCCGGAAAAGCGCACCGGCTTCTTCCAGTTCGCCCTGGTCAATCAGTTTTCCCATGGCTCGAAATTACTTCACGAATTCGCGTTTGGAGTCGTGTTTCTCCGCCTCTGCAAACGCAGTCAGCGGAACAATAACGACGGTCATCAAAACTGCGATCTTCTTCATTGTTATCTCTTTCATGACATTGCGGCGTGACAATTGCTGGAGGAACTTCGGCATCACCGCGTTGTGGTATTACCACTGGCCGGCGATCTAAAAACAAAGGAAAACCGATGAGCCATCAGGCACCGCTGCAGCTTACGGTCCGGGCAGTTCTGCTAGCTATCATTCTCGGCATTATTCTTGCCGCGGCCAACGCCTACCTCGGATTGTTCGCAGGCATGACCATCGCGTCGGCAATTCCCGCCGCGGTCGTGTCGATGGCGGTGCTGAAACTGCTGGGCGGCGGGCACATTCTCGAGAACAACATCGTGGCGACCGGAGCGTCGGCCGGCACGACGATCGCAACCGGCGTTATTTTCACGATGCCGGCGCTGATCATTCTTGGTTACTGGGACGACTTCAGATTTTCCTGGGTGTTGGCGATTGCCGGCCTCGGCGGCCTGCTGGGCGTGTTCTTCCCAGTCCCGCTGCGACGTTCACTGATCGTCGAACAGCAATTAGCGTTTCCCGAAGGCAAAGCAGCTGCAGAAGTCCTGCGAACCGGGGACCGTCCCGGCAGTGGCCTGATCACCGGGGAGGCGCTAATGGGGATATTTATTGCCATACCGATTGTTGTCGCAGGATCGGCCGATGTGTTGCGGCTGGATGACGCCTGGCATTTCGGTGGCTGGCTGGGTCTGTTGATGCTGACCGGCGTTGCGGTCCTGCTTTACCGCTCAGCCGTTGCGACGACTGCAGAGAGGAGTTAGCGGCTGTCGGCGTATTTCGTCAGGAAACGATCAAGATTATTGGCAAATGTCTGCTTGTCACGCTGGCTGAAGGCGGCGGGTCCGCCACTCATCTCTACGCCGCTGGAACGCATGGTGTCGAGGAAGTCGCGCATATTGAGGCGTGCGCCGATATTTTCTTTCGTGTGCATTTCGCCGCGCGGGCTCAGGACGTGTCCGCCCTTTTCGATAACCTCGGCGGCCAGCGGGATGTCGCTGGTGATAACGATGTCTCCCGCGCCGACTCGCTTGACGATTTCGTCGTCCGCAACATCAAAGCCTTTCGGCACCTGCACGGAATTGATGTTCGGTGACGAAGGCGTGCTGAGTGCCTGATTGGCGACCAGCGTTAACTGCACGCCTGTCCGATCGGCGGCTCGATAAAGTATCTCCTTCACCACGACCGGACAGGCATCTGCATCTACCCATATCTTCATGCGGGCAGTATAGAGCAGTTGACACTACGCGGCTTTGTACATCTCAAGCACCATCTGTTCCAGGTCTCTGTAGTCCCGTTTCCAAACGTCCATCATCTGGCGGCCCTGTTCGTCGGGAAAAATGTCCTTTTCACCCGCTTCGAACTTATCGAGGATATCGGCAGCGGTTTCGTCTGTACCAGCTTTGTCGGTTGGGAACTCTTTCGCGAGTTCCGTATCGACGGGACCCGGATTGACGGTGTGTACGGCAATACCTTTCCCGGCGAGTTCGATACGGATACCCTGCGACAGGGAGAACAACGCAGCTTTGGACGCACTATATCCGCCGATCATCGGGAAGTTGGCGAACGCTGCGATGCTTGCGACGTTGACGATCGCAGCATCGTGCTTATCTTCGAGCACGGGTACAAACGCCCGCACCATATCCAGAGTTCCAAAGTAGTTGGTGCGCATGTCGCGCTCAACGTCGTCCCGCGGGCCGGACAAGATGCTGGAAAAAGCCGCTACGCCTGCATTATTGATCAGTACCTCGACATCCGCGGTCGCTATGACGGCCTTGTCGATCTGACCGGCGTTGGTAATGTCGAGTGTTAGCGGTACGACGCGATCGTCGCCAATATCCGGCAACGTCGCGGTGTCGCGTGCGCCCGCATAGACTTTTTTGACGCCTTTGTTGAGCAGGGCTTTGACGATTGCCAGACCGATGCCACGGTTGGCGCCGGTGACGAGTACGGTTTTGTTCTGAAGTTTCATGGTTTTTCCTTTGATTGAGTTTTATGCAGCGACGGCGACAGCCCGCGCGAGATTTCCGACAGTCGAGTCTCTGTTGGCCAGAAACCCGATGAGCCGCTGTTCGTAGTCGTTAGCGACGGCGTTTCGTACCGACGGCCGTGTGGCAAGATTCGCTCTCCAGCGACGTACTTTGCGTACATCCTTAAAGAAATCGATTCCGGTCAGCGGTTCGATGACATCGAAGTAGCGAAATACTGGTGCGAACGCGGCATCGACCAGAGAAAAGTCGTTGCCGCCAAACCATTTGCCAGTCGCCAGGTTGGCTTCGAGCGTTTTCCATTTGTCGCCAAGTGACTCATACGCGGCATTGAACGTCTCGTCGTCCGGTGCGTTGTAGATCTGGCCGATATTGACGATGCTACTGGAGGCGAACTCGACCCAGGCCCGTTGCCGTGCCTTCAAAAGCGCGTCTTTCGCCAGCATTTTGCCGTTGCTGACCTCGTTTAAGTATTCGGCAATAACGGCGGACTCGAAAAGTACCGTGTCGTCATCGACCAGCAACAGCGGAACCTTGCCCAGGGGCGACAGCTTTAAAAACCACTCGGGCTTGTTCGCAAGGTCTATGTTTCGACGCTTGAACGGGATTTCCTGTTCCTGCAAAACAATGACGGCGCGTTGTACGTAGGGGCAGAGATGGTGGCTAATCAATTGGTATTCAGGGTGTTTCATGTCGGTATTCCTTGCAGTCGATGGCGGCATACTAGGCTGTGCTAATAAATACATAAATAGACAAAAATGCAGATAATATGTGCAATAATGCACAGGTGATGAATTGGGATGATCTGCGATTCTTTCTTGCGCTGTGCCGGGAACGCTCGGCCAGCCGGGCCGGCAAATCGATCGGCGTGAACCATACGACGGTGGCGCGACGAATCTCGGCGCTTGAGAAGGAAATCGGTACGCGCTTGTTCGATAGACAGCCAAACGGCTACGCGATGACTCAGGCCGCCGAAAACATGTACGGACACGCCCTGCGGATGGAGGAGCAGGCGCAGGCGATCGATCGCGAAATTTTCGGTCAGGACGCTGAACTGACTGGCCTGCTGAAGTTAACGGTGGCACATGACTTCGCGGAACGAGTGATCGTCTCCAGGCTTCCGCAGTTCCAGGCTGACTACCCGTGTATTGATTTACAGCTGCTGACGACTACGGGTCTGATCGACCTCGCAGCACGCGAAGCGGATATCGCCGTTCGTTTGACAAACAAGCCTCCCGAATACCTCGTTGGCCGCAAAGTGCTGCCAATGCGACACGGTATCTACGGATCGCCCCGATACCTGAGGTCGGCGGAAGGCCCGGCAAATGTGATTCTGTTTCGCGGTGGAGATGTACAGCCGGAGTGGGTGGCGGAGCATTTCCCGAAGGCCGTGACGGCACTGGAAATGGATGACGTCAGTACGATGGTCAAGGCGGTGAGGAATCATATGGGACTGGCCAGATTGCCCTGTTACGTGGGCGATTCCGAACCGGGTGTGCAGCGCCTGGATGTGCGCCTGACGCCGTCGACCTGGGGTGTCTGGGTACTAAGCCACGTTGATCTGCGTAGTACCGCGAGGGTTCGTGTCTGCAGAGAGTTCCTGTTCGAGGCGCTCGAGCAGCAACGAGAACTTATTCTCGGCGAGCGCTCTAGCTACTACAACGGCGCCTGACTGCCTCGGCGGGTACGAACAGCTGCTCCATCAGATAGGTTTTGAACTCCGGGGCGAACGGCTGCTCATCGACGGTTTCGCTCATACATGTCAGCCACTGATCCCGCTCTGCCGTAGCGATCGGCAAATGGGCGTGCACTCTCGGGATACCGATAGCACCGTATTTTTCGTTGTAGAGCCGCGGCCCACCCAGCCAGCCGCACAGGAACCGGGCCAGCTTATCGCGTGACACGGCCTTGTCGTCGGGATGCATATGCCAGATAGTGGCAAAACGTTCATCGCTACCCATGCGATCGAAAAACGCGTTCACCAGCGTGAAGATACCGGTTTCTCCGCCAGCGGCCTGAAACGATGCGTCGCCGTTGCCGTAATTGTGTGCTGAATTCATGAGCGCGACTTTACCGGAAAATCTCTGAATTTGTCTGGCGGCATCGGGTGCAGGTATCGGTATACTCGCGGTATGGTCGCAACTCCACAGAGCATCCTCAACGACATCTACGGTTATCACGAGTTTCGGGGCGATCAGGAAGCGGCGATCAACGCAGCACTGGATGGCCGCGATTCGCTGGTATTGCAGCCGACGGGCGGTGGAAAGTCGATTTGTTACCAGATTCCGGCGCTGCTGAGCGAGGGGGTCACGCTGGTAGTTTCGCCGCTGATTGCGCTGATGCAGGACCAGGTAGCGGCGCTTGAAGTTCTGGGGGTAGACGCTGCTTTTCTGAACTCGACGCTGACTGGTGAACAGCAGAGTGAGGTTCATCGGCGGCTTGCGAGTGGCAGCATTCGCTTGCTGTATGTCGCCCCGGAACGCCTTGCACAGGCAGCGACGATCCAGCGACTGCAGTCGACGCCTATCAGCCTGATCGCCATCGATGAAGCGCACTGTGTATCGCAGTGGGGCCACGATTTTCGTGAGGACTACCTGTCATTGGGTAAGCTCGCCGGGCATTTTCCGGATGTGCCGCGCATGGCGCTCACTGCGACAGCGACGGCGGAAGTACGCGCAGAGATTATCGAGCAGCTTCAGCTGAACGACCCCGCTTGCTTCGTTGCTCCGTTTGACCGGCCAAATATCCGCTACGACGTGCAGGCGAAGATCGACGCAAAGCGACAGCTGCTGAATTTTCTGGCGGATCACCGGGGCGCAGCCGGTATTGTCTATTGCATGTCCCGGAAGAAGACCGATGCGACGGCCGAATGGCTGCGAAAAGAGGGTTTTTCGGCGCTTCCGTATCATGCCGGCCTGGACAAAAACACGCGAGCCGATCATCAGCATCGTTTCGTCAGCGAAGATGGCGTGATTATCGTTGCGACGATTGCATTTGGTATGGGTATCGATAAACCCGACGTGCGCTTCATCGCACACCTTGACCTGCCGAAGAGTATGGAGTCTTACTATCAGGAAACCGGCCGCGCTGGGCGCGATGGAGAACCGTCGACAGCATGGATGGTGTACGGCCTGCAGGACGTAGTGCGCCTGCGGCAGATGGTGGAGGCTTCTCCGTCGGGCGAAGCGCGTAAACGCAACGATCGGTCGAAACTCGACGCTCTGCTGGGCTGGTGCGAAGTTACTTCCTGCCGCCGCCGCTCGCTGCTCGCATACTTCGGCGACGATTTACAGGAGGACTGCGGCAATTGCGATGTCTGCCTGACACCGCCGGACGTGTTCGATGGCACCGAGGCCGCGCAGAAAATTCTGTCAGCCGTATATCGGACCGGACAGCGATTCGGTGCCGTGCATGTCATCGACGTGCTGATGGGCAAGGATACCGATAAGGTCCGGCAACACGGTCACGACAGGCTCAGTGTCTATGGCATCGGGGCCGAGCTTCAGCAGCAGCAATGGAGGTCGATTCTTCGGCAACTTATCGCCGTCGGTCTGCTAACAGTCGATACGGCTGGTTACGGCGCGCTGCAGCTTAGCGAATCCAGTCGCCCGCTGCTGCGTGGTGAGATCGAACTGCCGCTCAGGCGTGATCTGCTGCTTTCCCGGCAAGAGAAAAAGGCGAAGCGGAAAGGGGCAGAAGTCGCCGCTGAAGATCGTGATCTCTTCGAGGCATTGCGCGACTGCAGGAAACAACTGGCGGACGAACACGATGTGCCGCCGTATGTCATTTTCCACGACGCGACGCTAAGGCAGATGGCGGCGGACAAGCCGCAAACCGATAGCGCGTTGCTCGCCATATCAGGCGTGGGCCAAACCAAGCTTGAGCGCTATGGTCCCGCGTTTCTGGACGTCATCGGCGCGACTGTCGGCCCGGAGCAAAAGGGGTCAGAGCCCTTTTAGAAAAAGGGCTCTGACCCCTTTTGGAGGTTGCGCCGGCTAGTTTGCTTTCTCCAGTGATTCGCTGGCCTCAAGCCACTCCCATTCGAGCGCTTCCAATTCGGATTTGGCGGCGGCCTGGTCTTGTACAAGCTTCGTCAGCTCGTCTTTACGCTCCGGCTTCGTGTAGATCGACTCGTCCGTGAGACATTCTTCGAGTTCCGCTAAACGGCTGCGCCTGGAAGCGAGTTTCTTCTCGATGTCCCTGACCTTGTCGAATAGGGGTTTCAAGCGTTGGCGACGTTGTGCCTGCTCCTGGCGCTGTTGCTTCTTGCTCACCGCCCTGGTCGGTTTTTCCTGCCACTTTTCGGCAATCTTCCCGGCGTTTTCTTCCTGCTCCTTCAACCATGCCGGGTAGTCGTCCAGGCTTCGCGTGAAGCGTTCGACGATACTGTCATGAACGATAAGCAATTCGTCGCAGACGCTGCGCAGCAGGTGACGATCGTGAGAAATGACGACCAGTGCTCCCGTGTACTCGATCAACGCAACGCTCAAGGCCTGGCGCATCTCCAGGTCGAGATGGTTGGTCGGTTCGTCCAGCAGCAACAAATTCGGCCCCTGCCGGATCATCAGTGCCAACACGAGGCGGGCTTTCTCGCCTCCGGAGAACGGTGCCACCGGTTCGAAGATGCGTTCGCCGCCGAAGCCAAAGCGTCCCAGGTAATTGCGATGATCCTGCTCCCGGTCATCAGGAGCGTAATCGCGAAGATGATCTATCGGGCTTGAGTCCGGGCGCAGTAACTCCAGCTGATGCTGGGCGAAGTAGCCAATCTTCGTATCTTTGCTGAGTACGCGATCGCCGTTGAGCATCGTGCTGCCGGTAGACAGGCCCTTGACCAGCGTCGATTTGCCGGCACCGTTAACGCCGAGCAGTCCGATGCGGTCCCCGGCGGAAAGGTTCAGGTTGACGTCGTTGAGAATGAGCGTTTCGTCGTAACCAAGCGATGCATCCGTCAGGCCGAGTAAATGTTGGGGCTGTTTTTCTGGCTCGATGAAATGAAACCGAAACGGTGAATCAACGTGCGCCGGCGCGATCTGTTCCATACGTTCGAGCATTTTGAGGCGGCTTTGAGCCTGGCGTGCCTTCGATGCCTTGTAGCGAAAGCGATCCACATAACTCTGGATGTGCTTGATCTCTTTTTGCTGACGGGCGTACATAGCCTGCTGTTGCGCGAGTTGTTCTGCGCGCTGCGACTCGAACTGGCTGTAGTTACCGGTGAAAAGCTGAATGCCCTGGTGTTCGATGTGCGCTATGCGCGTACAGACCTGGTCGAGGAAATCGCGATCATGAGAAACGATCAGCAGGATCCCCTCATAGCGCCTCAGCCAGCGCTCCAGCCACAGAATGGCCGGCAGGTCGAGGTGATTCGTCGGCTCGTCGAGCAGCAGTATGTCGGAGCGACACATCAGGGCGCGCGCCAGGTTGAGTCGCATGCGCCAGCCGCCGGAGAACTCCCGGACAGGTTTCTGGTACTCGTCGGCAGCGAAGCCCAGGCCATGCAGCAAGCGGGATGCTCGCGATTCTGCCGTAAAGCCGTCGATGGCTTCCATCCGCTCGTAGACGATATGCAGGTCAGGCTTGCTGGCGTCAGCTTCACCGGCGGCGATCGCCGCCTGTACCTCGCGCAGTTCGTGATCGCCGTCCATAACGTAGTCGACGGCCGCACCCGCACCCTGCGGGCTTTCCTGGGCAACGTGGGCGATTTCGTCCCTGGGGTCGACCGCGAGTTCGCCATCGTCGGGTTCCAGCTTGCCGAGCAGCATGGCGAACAGCGACGATTTACCGCAGCCGTTGGCACCGATCACACCCATGCGCTGGCCAGCGTGAGTCTGGAAGCTGGCGTTCTCGATGAGGACTTTGGATCCGCGTCGCAGGGAGACGTTAGTAAGACTCAACATAGCGCGCGAGATTATAGGTGAGTGATCTGTAATATGCGCGCTCAATGGCCGGTCTTGGTGAGGCATGAAGAAGCTACTTGTCTTAGGCGTCGTTCTTGGCGCACTCATTGCGAGTCCCATCGCCCGCGCGGCAGAGCTGGCACCGGACTGGACTCTCTCGGCGGCGAATGGCGAGCAGATACGTTTGAGCGATGAAGTCAGGCGGCAGCCGGTCGTGCTGCTCTTCTGGGCAACCTGGTGCCCTTATTGCAAGGCATTGATGCCGCATTTACAGAGTATTCGTCTCGAGCATGGCGATGCAGTGGAGATAGTGGCGATCAATTTCAACGACAAAAAGGGCGATCCGGTGCAGTTCATGGCCGATGCTGGCTATGACTTCACATCGCTGCTAAACGGTGACGACGTTGCCGAGGAGTATCAAATCCATGGTACGCCGGCGGTTATCGTTGTCGATCAGGACCGCAGGTACCGCTTCGATCTGCGCGATCTGCCGCCGTTCACGGTGCCGGAAGCGGGCGAAAAACAAAGCCACAGGGCGAGGGCGGCATATCTTGCACCTTACTGGGCTGCTGCGATACGAAAAAGCATCGATTCGGTGCTGGACGATTCCGCTCCATGAAGAATATTCGCATCAGGCTGCGCAGCAACGACACGGTCATTGCAGATGGACCGCTGGGTTGGGGCATTACACCGTTTGAGGGTAACTTCTACATCCGCAGCAAGTACCTGCGAAGCGATGGTTTCCGAGTGAATTACATACCCGGGCTGTGTATCTACAAGTTTCTCTACGTCTGGCTGGATTTGCGCCTGCCGGACGGTACGGATATTCCCAACATAGGCTGGATGTACTGGCTGCCCAATCCGCTGCTGCCATTCATCTGGTTTCGGGTTGCGGTGCCAAGAGGCCATCCGGACATCGGTTACGAGGAATACTGACACCGCTCATAGCGATGAGGGATTTCAGTCGCCTGCTGAACCGGGATATACTCGCGGCCGTGCATCCTGCACTGGAACTAAACAGGGTTTTTTCGTGCTAACAGAGCTAAATGTCGTCGAGGCTCGTGTCATCGGTTGCCTCATAGAAAAATCAATCGTTACTCCTGATCAATATCCCATGACCTTGAATGCGCTGGTTAACGCCTGCAATCAAAAGTCTTCACGCGATCCCGTCATGTCGCTGTCGCCGGGCGAAGTACAACATACGATTCGTGCCCTGGAGGAGAAACACCTCGCGCGCACGGAAGAGAACTTCAAAAGCAGGACGGATAAATACTCGCAGCGGTTCTGCGGCACCCGCTACAGCGATAATCAGTTCGATGCGGCGCAAACAGCTGTCGTCTGCCTGCTGTTACTGCGAGGCGCACAGACGCCGGGCGAGCTAAGAGCCCGCAGCGGTCGAATGCATAGCTTTGCGGACAACGCCGAGGTGATTGTTGCACTGGACAGCCTGATTCATCGTGATCCAGAACCATTGGTTATTAAGCTGCCGAAGATGCCGGGCCGAAAGGACTCGGAATTCATGCACTTATTCTCCGGCCCGATCGATATCGAGGCACACGCGAGCCGGGCGCTAGCGGCGAAGCCCGCCGGGTCGTCAGGCAGGGCAGGCGTTACCGAGTTGGCCGAGCGTGTCTCGAAACTGGAAGCCGAAGTTGCCGAACTCAAGGCCTTATTACGTTAAATAGGCTGTCAATTGAGAGAACCTGTTGCTGTTTGGAGACATCTGGACGCCGTCCGTTATTTACGCGAAAGTAGTGCGGTAATCGAGGCGGGGGCCATTTGATACAGAGCGACAGCGATGCAAGTAGATGGGGTAGGGCTGCGAGAATTCCGGACATTCGTTCGTTACCAGTCACAGCAGGAAGCACTTAAGTATCTTCGAAGTATGCTAACCGACGAACGCGGCGTGGTAATGCTGCAGGGGCCGGAGTCTTCGGGGAAATCGGTGGTTGCCCGACAGTTTGTCCAGGAAGTGCAGTCCGGCATAGCGATAGCTCTCGTGGACGGTGCGCGCCTGAAAACCTCTGACCTGCTGTCGAGAATCCTCGAGCAATTCGGCTACGATGTCGTGTTGGACTCGATCGACGAGATGCTTAGCTTGTTGAACGTTTTCGTCGTTCAACAAACCCGAACTCACCAGCCGCCCGTTCTGATTCTCAGCAACATCAATGAGATGTTCCCAAGTACTCTGGGTGCGCTCTGCAAGTTGGCCTCGCTGCAGGTTGGTCCACGATACGCATTGCGAATCGCGCTGGTATGCAATCGCGACGTCACTCGTATCGTCGAATCGCCAAGCATGCGGTCGCTGGCAAAGCGCGTGATCGGCAGTTTCGAGCTCGGGCCGATGACGCCGGCAGAGGCGTCGCGGTATCTGTACACGAAGCTGCGTTCAGGTGGAGTTGATCGTCCAGATGATATTTTTCCGGTCGACGTATGCGAGAAGCTGCACGCGATGGCCGGTGGCTGGCCGGGTCGTCTGGATGCAATGGCGTTGTCTGTTCTGGATCGGGCCGGGCGGTTGCCGCTATGCGTCGAGGATGTTTCGGATCCAGATACTCCCGTGGTTGATGATACGCCCAGGATGATCGTAACGCGGGAGCGAGAAACCCTGCAGGAAATACGGCTGACGGAGAAACGGGCGTTGATTGGTCGTTCGGATCTGAGCGATATCGTTATCGACGATCAATTCGTCAGCAATCAGCACGCCCTGCTGATAAGAGATCGCAGTGCCGTTGTAATTGTGGACCTGAAAAGCCGTAACGGTACCTTTGTAAATTCTCGTCGTGTTCAGAGCAAGGTTCTGTTGCACAACGACATCATTTCGCTGGGCGATCACCGTATGAAAATGGCCTATGCGGCTGGTCATACAAGTATCGTTATCGACGATCCAGAACTGGCGGATACGGCGAAGATGAAGAACATTGCCGATGCACGGCGTGCGCGAAGAGTCCCGACCCTGGTGCCGTTCGTTAACAAGAAAAAGTAGCCGTCACCTCAACTGGCTGTCTTTGCTGCCGCGACGGTTGTAGCCGCTGGTCGCCACGTTTTGCTTGTCCCGCTCTGTCTGACAGGTGACGCACAGGCGGACGCCGGGAACCGCCTCACGCCTGGGTTCCGGGATTAGCACATCGCATTCCTCACAATTTTTGAGGCTCTCACCCGTGGGCAATTGCCGGCGCGCATGTTTGACTGCATCTTCGACTGTCGCGTCAATTTGTTCCTGTACAGCCCCGTCTTTTGCGAATCCGCCCGCCATGAGTAGTCCTGTAAATCGCCTTCGTCCATCTTAATGCTTCCACGTACGGTCTGATAGACTCGCTCGAAGAAAAAAACACCAGGGAACGAGACCCGCTATGAATTTATATCGACTACCGACCGCGTTACTGATATTCATCGCCTTTTCCGCTTATGGCGATATTCGCGAACTCATTCCCGAGGAGACGCTCAGGCAAATCGCCGAAGAAACTTCCGGTGAGGCAGCGAAACGCAATCTGGACACGATCACCTTGCAACACCGGATGCGAACCGGCAGCCAGTTTGACATTGCGACAAACCATATCATCGCGCAGCTTAAATCCTTTGGGATAGACGAGGTCGATACGCTTGAGTATGCGGCCGATGGTGAGACGATGTACGGTACGCAGAAGTCGCGCCCGGTTTGGGATGTTCGCTTCGCCCAGCTGTGGGACGTGAAGGATGAAGGTGGAGAAATCATACGCCTTCGCAAACTGGCTGACTGGGATTCCGTACCGCTGACGCTGGCGCAAGACAGTCTCTCCGGTGAGGTGACGGCGAGCCTGGTCGATGTTGCTGCGGGCACCTCGGATGCGGATTATGTGGGCAAGGAACTGAAAGGTAGGCTGGTGCTGAGCTCAAGCCAGCCCGGGGATATCGTCGAGAAGGCTGTCGGTGAGTTTGGCGCGGCGGGCATCATTTCCTACGCCCCCAACCAGAAGTCGGCCTGGTGGAAACAAGACGATCGTTTAGTGCGTTGGGGGCACATAGGCTCGTTCCCGAACACGCGCTCCTTTGGCTTCATGATTTCTCTGCGAGAGGCAAGGTCGTTGCAACAGCGTCTCGCTGCCGGGGAGACGATCATGTTTCACGCGAAGGTCGACGCGAGTCACAAACGCGGCCGCTTCAGGTTCGCTACGGCCGCCATAAGCGGGACTGATAAAGCTGGCGAGAATATTCATTTTACCTGCCACCTCGATCACCCTCGTCCCGGTGCGAATGACAATGCATCGGGCTGTGTGTCGATCCTAGAAGTTGCCCGCACGCTGAATACGCTTATCAAAAACGAGATACTTCCGCGACCGGCGCGCAGTATACGATTCCTCTGGCCGGCCGAGATCGAAGGCAGTATCGCGTATCTGGCTGAGCATGAGGACGCATCGCGCATTAAGGCTAATATTCATATGGATATGGTCGGCGGCGGTCCGGTTACCAAGTCAGTGTTTCGAATTTCCGGCGGCCCGTACAGTGTCCCGTCATTCATCGCCGACCTGGGTCATGAAGTTGGGTATTTCGTCAACGACCAGACAAGACGTTTTGCGGACGGCGAGACCGTGATGTTTCCGCTGGTTGCTCCGGAGGGTGGCAAGGAACCGCAGCTGGCGCTGATGGAAGGTCTTGATATGGGCAGTGATCACGACGTTTTCTTCGAAGGCACGTGGCGTATCCCGGGTCTGTACTTGCACGACTGGCCGGATCGCTACATTCATACTAACTACGATCTTGCCGCGAACATCGATCCCACCAAACTGAAGCGGGCGGCGTTTATCGGTGCGGTGACCGCGTGGTATCTCGCTAACCTGTCAGACGAGGATGTACCAGATGTCATGAACCTGTTGCGACGGAATGCACTAAAACGCAGCGCCTCGTTGTTAGAGCGACGCGCGGGCCTGAGCAGTGCAGATGTGGCGGCGGCAACACAGGTTCACTTCGCCGTAGAGCGCCGCAAGGTTCACAGCGTTGAAGCCTTCGCAAACTTGTCCGATAGCGATCACGAAGCCGCGGTTGAATTCCTGGACAGGCTACAGGCATTGTTTGCGACAGCAGAAGTCGTTTCCGATAGTGCTCGAAACAATACTGTCTATGAGCGCAACGCGGAGATCGAAGGGCCAATGCATGCGTTTGGCTATTCATATATCGACGATAAGTTCGGAGCGGGTAAGCCATACACGCTGAAACTGGACGATCACAGCACAGCATATGGCAACGGCCGCATGTTCAGTTATGAAGCGCTGAATCTCGTAGACGGCAAGAGAACCGTGAGCGGCATTCGCGACTGGCTGATGACCGAGCTCGGAGACGTTCCACTGGAGTATGTTGCCGAGTATCTGGCGGCGCTGGAGTCGATAGGCGTCTTGCAGCGGAAGGATTAGATGGTCTATAGCATCATTCAGCGTTGTTTTTTTCAGTACTGACCGGTGCGGCCAGCGCGACGGCGGAACACAGGAGCCCGGTGACAATGACAGTGCGCTGCAATCCGAAGGCGGCCGCAGACGAGCCGACGATCAGACTGCCAAGGGCAGTACCGCCGAAAGCGATCATTCCCCAGAAGCTGCTGACACGGCCGCGCACCTCGTCTTCGACCATTGTCTGAATCAAGATCTGGGAGCCGACGCCGCATAGTGACAGAATAACGCCCATCGCGACGACAATCGGCACTGCAAGCCAGAACGAATCGACAGCTGCGAAGATCGCGATCAGCAGGCCGGCGATAATGACCGAGAGCTTGACCGTTGCACTGTCCAACCAGGTGGTGCTCCTCGAAAGTACCAGCCCGGATGCTATTGCTCCCACACCCACGGATGCGGTCAGAACAGCGAGCCCTGAGGCACCGCGTTCGAACACCGCGTCCGCAAAGGCTGGCATCATCTCCAGCGCGCCGCGACCGAAGACTGACACTACTGCGACCGTAATCATCAAACCGCGGATCGTTCGGTGAGAAATTGTATAGCGGACGCCATCGAGCATATCGGTCCAGACGTTAGCGGGCGGTCTGGAGCGTGCGACGGAAGGTCTTAGCTCGACAACGCAGACGGCGACTATATAGGCAATGTAGGAGATGCCATTGACCATGAACGCGGCGCTGACACCGAATGTCGCTATGATCAGCCCGGCGATGGCTGGTCCGACGAACCTCGATACGTTAAAGGCAATAGACGTGCTGGCAATCGCGCTCTGCAGCTGATTTCTTGCGATGAGATTCGGTACCAGGGTCATTCTTATCGGCGTATGTGCGCCATCGAGGGCACCCTGGATCAGCGATTGCGCGGCCAGCAGGACGATATCGACATACCCGAGCCAGGCAAAAACCCCCAGCGACAGCATGTTGACAGTGCTCAGCGCATTAATGAGTATCGACGCCTTGCGGCGGTCGAATCGATCGGCCAGCACGCCGAAGACCGGTCCGAAGACAACCGCGGGAGCGAACTGAGTGAAGGCGACGATACCAACCCAGAACTCGGAGCCCGTGATTTGCCACGTGAACCAGCCAAGGGCGACGCGGTAAATCCACAGTCCGTGCAGTGACAGGGTGCTGCCGCCAAGGTAGATCAGAAAGTTGCGACTTGAAAGAGCAGAGTTGCTCACCGACTCGGGTGCCGGTTGCTAGTGGGCGTTACCGTATTTCTTGTAGTGCAGTTCTTTCGCCTGGCCAATCCAGTCATCCTGTTCCATTCGTCCTTTGAATTCTTTTAGTTCGGCGTTAACGCGCGCAATGTCGGTGACGTCGAAATTCGCGATCTGCCGGAAACTGAAAACGCCGAGCTTGTGTAAGCTATGTTCGAACACTTTACCAATACCGATGATCTCTTGCAGGTTATCGCCCTCCGGCTTCGCTTTGCCGTTCGATTTTTGAGTCTCGACCTGCCGGCGTGCGTCTTTGAGCGCCTCCTTCTGCTGTTTTTCCATGGCTCGGAAATTTTCTTCGACCTCGTCGAGGCGGACTCGCAGGGTTTCGGACTGCTGCTCGGACTGGCCGGCATGTTCGCGGTAGCGATTGGCGTCTTCTTCGTACTGTTTGCGGCTGTTCTCGACGGACTTGAGAACCTGCGCGAGTTCCCGGTTTTGCAGTTTGAGATCCTCCTGCTCCGACATCTCTCGTTGCAGTGCCTCGTTTTCCTGCCGGGTTCTCAGGTTGTCGTGCTTAAGCTGCGCGTTTTCTGCCTCAAGTGCGATTACGCTCTGTTCCAGCGTATCGAGGTTGGCCAGCCGCGCCTGTGCCGACAATAACATCTTGTTGACAGACTCGTGTTCGGAGCGTGAGGCCTGCAGGAGATTCCTGAAGGATTCGTACTCCGACTTCGAGTTCTCGAATTTTATCTCAACGGCTTTGCGCTTTTCGAATGACTTCGCGAGTTCGCTTTTATAGAAGTCACCCGATTTGATGAATTCGTTTTGTAGCTCATCGGACCGGCTTTTGAGTGAAGCCATGGCATTTTGGAAGGTGACGACTTTGGCTTTGAAATCCTCGCGCTCCGCTTTCAGCGTAAAAATGTTCCTGGTCAGCAGCTTTTCTTTTTCACGCGCTGAATTCAGTTCGGTGCGTATTGCGGCGACTTCATTCTGATGCCTGGAGACAAGCCCTTCCTGCGCTTCAATCGTATTTCTAAGCGTCTTGCTCTCAGCAGTCCGCCTGTCTCGCTGCCGCACCAGATCATCGACCTGGGACTGCCAGTCGTCATTAATGGCGTCGATACGGTTGTTCGCGAAGGTGCTGCGAATCAGCCAGCCAATAGCGGCCCCCACCACCACAGCGGCGAGCAAGTAGAGCCAGTAGCCGAAAACGAAGCTGTCCATCGTGGAATTATCACCGACCGGGATATTATGGAATATGATGAACCGCACATTTCGAGGAGAATTCGATGCAGATCATCCGCGCTTGCGGGTTTCGTAGGGTATTAATGGGAGAGGGGGTGGTAAATCATGCATAAGAGTCGATTGGCGGGATTCATCGTTGATTGTGAAGGCGGCGATCTCGACGAAGCGGCAGCTTTCTGGGGAAAGGCCCTGGGCTATGGAGCGCTGCCGCTCAGTGATCCGGAGGAAGAAAAGTACCGGCGTCTCGATACGGGGCCGGACGGACTGCATATCGAGGTACAGCGCGTCGACCATCCAAGTCGCGTTCATCTCGACATTGAAACGGATGATATCGAGGCTGAGGTTCAGCGGCTCGAGCGTCTCGGCGCGAAACGAATCGGCGACGTGAGGACATGGTGCGTGATGGAGGCGCCGACCGGGCATCGTTTCTGCGTTGTTCGAACGCAGCGGGAGGATTTTGCCGAGATTGCGAATGAATGGTGATTTTCCCGCAGATTCCGTTAGTTAGCCTATACTTTCTGGAAGCACAACGAGGCCTTATCCTCACAAGACGACGAATGATGTAATACGTCCGTCCCCAGCGCTCAACTGCCAACATCGTCCAGCAGTGAGGTGAATTCACCAAGCCGCGCGGCGAGCCCCGGAGAGCGTATGAGGACGCTCTTCATCGTGTCATCGACGACGCCCGACGCGTCATCGAGTAGCTCGCGCCCGGCGGGTGTCAGGGCAGCAATCGCCAGACGCGCATCGCGCTTGCTCTTCAGCGTGGAAACGATACTCAGTTTCTCCATGGGGCGCAGTGCTCTGGTTACACCCGAGGGTGTGAGGCCAACAGCCTGAGCGAGGTCGACGCGGCTGGCCTGCGAGCCGGGGGCATCCCCAAGTGCACGAAGCAGCCGGTATTCGGCGAGGCTGATACCGCGGATTGCACTCAGACTATGGTCCAGACGGCGCTCCAGCCGGCTCCAGGTGTCGGCAAAAGTGAGTGCCAGTCGCTGTTCGGATGTCGTTTTGCTTGCCATGCGAAAGAGCGTAACAGATACGTGATTGATCACGCAATAGGCAATTAAATTACGATTGGATTGGCGACATTGTGGAATCTTGGCTACGCTGTGCCGAGGACAGACCTAATAATGTCGCGAATACCAAGAAGAAAAGAACTCAACCATGCTGGCAAGCCATTCGTCCCTGAGTAATAAAGCGTTCGGAGAGCGCGCCGCCACCGAACTCGTTGTCGCCTCCCGGTCGCATCAGGACGCATTGCAGTTCTTGTCCGCGGCACTCAGCCGGCCGAACGGCATCGCTGTTCTGCAGGGGCCAAGCGGCTCCGGAAAAACGACGATCGTCACGGAGGTCACGGAGCAGGTCGGCTGGGCATCGCGGGATGCTGCTGTCGCACTGTTTGACGGTGCCGATCTGACGCCGCGGCGTTTGTTAACGGGCATTCTGTCGCAGTTCGATATTCAGGCCACGTCACAGCGCGATGAACAGCTGCTGCAGTTTCTGAACAATTTTCTCATTCAGCAAACGCGCGACGGGCGAGTGCCGGTACTGATTGTCGATAATGCGGATCGGGCGACACCGAGTGCGCTGCGTTTGTTGAACTGGCTGGCCGCGCTGGATGCTCGGGGGCGGTATGCGCTGCGCATCGTGTTAAGCGGAAAGGAACGCTTGTCGACCTTGTTGCGCAGTGACGGTATGCGCAGTCTTGCTCGTCGCCATCCGGCGCAATACTGTCTGAATCCGCTGACGGTCCGGGAGACGGTGATTTATCTGCGGACGCGCCTGATCGCCGCCGGCGCTGAGGGTAGTGCGAAGGTTTTTCCTGTGGAGGTCTGCGAGAAACTGCACGACGCATCGAATGGCTGGCCCGGAAAGCTGAACCAACTGGCCCTTGAGTTCCTGGATCGAACGGCCGGGTCGCAGGCCATCAGACCGCTGCCGCGCATTACCGTTACGCGCGATGGCGCGACGGTCGACACGATCGAACTGGCCGACCGGCAGTATGTGATCGGCCGTACCGAATTGGCCGACATCGTAGTCGAGGATAGCTACGTCAGCAAGATGCACGCGATGCTGCAGGTCTATTCCAATGCCGTTGTATTGATCGACCTGAACAGCACGAACGGCACGACGGTCAATTCCAGAACCGTATTGAAGACCGTTTTGAGAGACGGCGACGTCATTTCAATGGGGCACTATCGGCTCAAGATCGAGGACGTCCCCGCGATCGATGCAGAGATGGAGCAGCGCATCAAAGGCGCGGACACGGTTACGATGCAAACTCTCGTTGACATGCGTCGTTCGCGTGCCCGACGGACCATCAAGGCGCTGCAAAGCAAGTAGTAACTAGTCCTGCCTGCTGTTTCTGCCGCGGCTCTCTCTCCAGACGATCAGACCGTTCGAAGCAATGACGACGGCGGCGCCGACGATGACAGCCGGCAGCGGCCATTCGTTCCAGATCATCCAGCCGAACAGGGTTGCCCAAACGATACTGGTGTAGTTGAACACGGTAACGACCGCCGCTGGAGCGTTCCTGTACGCGATTGACAGCAACCACTGCGCCGCTGCGCCGGATAGACCGACGCCGAGCAATAGCGGGATTTCGGCTATCGTTGGCGTTACAGCGACGAACGGCAGTGCCAGTGCAGTGAGAACAGTGCCAATCGCGAAAAAATAGAAGCTGATGGTTTCGGGGCTCTCGTAGCGGCCGAGGTAACGCAGAATGATCTGTAGAATTGCATGTAGGAGCGCCGCGCACAGTGCGACGGTAACTCCCCATACGTAGATGTCCCCCGTCGGGCGCGCCATGATGATAACGCCTGCGAAGCCGATAGCGACAGCGGACCAGCGGTAGGGGCCGACCGATTCTTTGAGTACGATTACGGCAAGGATCGGAATAAACAGCGAAGAAGTGAATAGCAAAGCTGTTGTGTCAGCCAACGGCATCAGCGAGTAGGCGGCGAACGTTACAACAAGACTGACGCTGCCGATCGCAGCCCTGACAGCCACAGTAGCCGGCCGGCTTCGAAGCACGAGAACATCGCGACGACCGAGAGCGAAAATGAAAAACAGAAACGGCAGGGTGCCTATCAGGTTTCGGTAGAAGGCAATTTCGATGACGGAATGCCTGGTGCTCAGTAGCTTCGCAAACAAGACCATGACCGAAAACATAAAATAAGCACCCATCCCGGCGAGCATGCCGAGAACGACATGCTCGCGGTGAGCGTGTTTTTGTTGTTGGGGGGACATATTTAAGGATTCGCCGGGCTGCCTGCGGATGGAGCATAGGCGATTCTATCGTCATGGTATAGGCCGATCGTTGTCACCGGGCGGAGCGTTTTGCCGTAGACTTACTGTCTTCAGCCTCGCCTGATTTAAGAGAATCAAACCTATGGCTTCCACAAACAACGACAACCTCGCAGTTCTGATCGATGCGGACAATGCGCAGGCGTCGGTCATTCATGAATTACTTGCAGAAGTATCGCGCTACGGCACCGCGAGCGTGAAACGCGCATACGGCGATTGGACGACGCCGAGCCTAAAAAAGTGGAAGGACAAATTGCACGAGATGGCGATCCAGCCGATTCAGCAGTTCAGCTATACCAGTGGCAAGAACTCGACCGATTCGGCGCTCATCATCGATGCCATGGATCTGCTGCATGCGGGCGGTCTGAACGGATTTTGCCTGGTGTCCTCCGACAGCGATTTCACCCGCCTTGCCACCCGCATTCGCGAAAGCGGCCTGCTGGTTTACGGCTTCGGGGAGCGAAAAACACCCAAGCCGTTCGTCGCTGCCTGTGACAAGTTTATCTACTCCGACATTCTGAAGCCGGAAGCGTCCAGTGACACGAAAGCGAAGCCCAAAGCAGAGCCTTTGAAGCGGATGATCCTCGATGCTGTTAATGCGGTTGCGCGGGATGACGGTTGGGCTAACCTGGGCACTGTCGGCTCCGCCTTGCAGAAAATCAGTCCGTCGTTCGATCCTCGAAACTACGGCTGCCAGAAATTGGGCGAGCTGGCCCGCAAACAAAACTACCTCGAAGTGACGCAGGAGTCCGTTGCATCCGGGTCAGGTGCCGTCCAGCTTCTCGTCCGCGTGAAGTAAGCCGTTCCTGCCGCTAGAAAAACCAGCGCCCGCCAATCGTAAAGACGTCGTTATCACCGGCGAATTCCAGACTCAGGCCGGCAGCGAACTGGCGCGTAAAGTGGTAATCCCCGGCCAGTTCAAGGTAGGTATCGCTGTCGTTGACGTTGACGTGGTTGACTGAGCCGCGAATCTCGAATTCGGGCGTTAACAGACCGCGAATACCGGCGGAGAACGCGAAACCCGTGTCGTCTATGTCCTGCGCCGGCGTGTCGACCTCGGCACTAACCAAACGCAATGTGCCAACCAGGTCGAAGTCTTTTGTGTAGTGCCAGACATATCCGGCACCGATTTCGAGTGCTGTGCTGTCGACGTTGTTGTTGAAATCCAGTGACGTTATGCCACCGACGATCAGCCAGTTGTTGCCGAGATCATAAGAACCGGCGAAGCGCAATCCATCACCGCCATTGGAGTCGACATCGACAAATCGAAGTTCCAGGTAGCTGTAATCGAGATTTGCCGGTTGTTGGCCGGTGCCTTGAGCGAGAACAACACCTTGTACGAGCAAGCTTGCAACTAAGAGCAGAAATTTCATCGAACACCTCGAATTTTGATAGCTGATATCGCCGGAGAATTCGCTGCGGCGACGATTTGGCGGCGATGTTAGCGGCGCTTTTGCTGATCTGTCCAATCACTTTTAAGGTGGCCGTTGTGCCGCCGCAACAGAAATTACAAGCTGTTGTTTCGATAGAATTTTCCCACGAGTTCAGCCTGTCTCCGTTTGGCGTCAGTGCGGAAAAGTCGACATTGTTTTGCGCAGCTATGGCCGATATATGACGCTTATGTCGCATACGCATGGTATTCGACCCGCCACTGTGAAACCCTGCGCGTGAAGATGAAAAAGGCACGACGCTCGAAAGGGCGTTTCGCAAAACCACCGGTCTACGGTTCCTACTAAGACAGCGGAGTTACCATCATGAGCTTTATGCTTGGCATTACGCCCTGGCCAGTTGCGTCGGCATTACTCTGGATCATTCTGATCGTTGCCGCGCTGTACCTTATTCGCAGCACGGCGCACGAGGCTATTCAGGCTGCCGCGCAAGGTTTACACCGCAGCTTTCGTACTGCATCGAAGGCTGTGTCGCGCTCTGAGGCGAACCTCGCGGTACGCAATCGCGATGTCTTACTCGCGGCCGGTCGCGAGGCGAAAGAACGCATCATCGAGCGCGAGTTCGATCGAATCAACGAAACCGTTTGCAAGGATCTTGCGAACTATTCGGCACTGCATCGCTCGCTGAGTGAGTCCATCGGGCGTATTGAGAAAGACCACCAGGAGGCTGTCGATGTACCGCCGGACCCGCCTGGCTGGGTGAAGGCGGTCGAGGCCGTGGCGGACATGGATGCCAAGGACGGTCGCGCGCATATCGGCAGTATCCTGAGCGATATTCACAAGTCGCTGATCAAGGCGCACAAGGAAGCGATGGCTGCCTATCACACGGCCAGCGCGAAGCGTCACAAGTTACTACGCCACATGCGCCCGGACTGGCGGCAGATTCAGCAAACTCTGGGTGCGGTCGGCAAGAACGTCGATAGCCTTCTGAGTCGTTCGGTAACGATAGACCGGCATATGCAGGAGTATGAAGATATTGTCGGTGGCCGTGATCGTGCGATGTCGGTGCTGTCGTCGTCGTCGTTGGTGAACTTTTTCGTTTCGGCGTTTGTGCTGGCGATCGCCATCGGCGGTGCGACGATCAACTTCTCGCTAATCGCAAGGCCCATGGCTGAGATGGTTGGTGGTACGAATCTGATCGGTGATTTCCGTACGGCGGATATCGCGGCGCTGGTCATCATCATGGTTGAGATATCGATGGGACTGTTCCTGATGGAGTCCTTACGTATCACACGTCTGTTTCCGGTCATCGGCGCGTTGCCTGACAAGATGCGTGTGCGCATGATTTACATCACGTTCACGATCCTGTTTCTGCTGGCGACGGTCGAGGCGGGGCTCGCCTATATGCGCGAGGTGTTGCTGCACGACGAACTCGCGACCAGCGCATTGTTGCGCGGCGACATCGGTGCAACCGCTACCGGCGAGTACATGTGGATCACGACTGCCGCGCAGATGGGTATGGGATTCATCCTGCCGTTCGCGTTGACGTTCGTGGCGATTCCGCTGGAGACGTTCGTACATTCGCTGCGAACAATGATCGGTTTGTTGGCAATTTCGTTGCTGCGGGCGTTGTCGCTGGTCTTGCGCCTGCTCGGCAACCTGTTCCTGTATCTCGGTGTGTTGTTGAAGCAGATTTACGACCTGCCGTTGTTTGTGCCCTTGTGGTTCGAGGAACGCCTGGCGAAGAAAGCCGCCGAGGTGGGTTTGTCAGGGAGGGCAATACAATGAGAGTCGTTGTCATTACAAGCCTGTGTGCACTATTGATTTCATGCAGCAAGGAGGAGTCAGCACCGGGAAACACCGGCGTCTACATGTTGCTGGATACATCCGGAACCTACGCCGAGGAGCTCACCAAGGCGGAGCAGATTATTCGTTTCACCCTTTCCAGGCTGGATGCGACGGATTCCTTTGCGGTGGCCCGCATCGACACAGGGAGTTTCAGCGAGAAGGACATCGTCGCAAAAGCATCGTTCGACGATCGGCCGAGTGCCGTGAATCGGCAGAAGCGTTTGTTCGCCCAGCAGGTCGACGAGTTCGTCGAGAACGCGGAACCTTCATCGTATACCGATATAACGGGCGGTTTGCTGCAGGCGGTTGAGTTCCTGAATGAGAAGGGTACCGGCAACAAGACGATTCTGATCTTCTCGGACCTGAAGGAAGATCTGGAAGAGGGTTATATCCGGGATATTGATATCGAACTACAGGGCTTCGAGGTCGTTGCGCTGAATGTCACCAAGTTGCGCTCGGACAACATTGACCCGCGAGAGTACCTGGACCGGCTCAAGGAGTGGCAGAGCAGGGTTGAGAAGACGGGCGGACAGTGGCGTGTGATCAACGATCTGGATGGCTTGGAAGGCTTGTTGTAGACGGTGTCCAAAGTACTAGTAGTTTGCCTAGAACCACAAGGTATTATATAGTTCCAGGTATCGTATTCTTACGACACATTCGAAAGTGCGGGAAGCAGCTGAGAATGTATCGATATGGAACAGGCCAAACAGACGATCGTTCAGGTTGTCGTTCTCTCATTGGCGTTTTTCTCCGACGTCGCAGGCGCGCAGCAGCGAGCTGCTAACCAGAACTCAGAGCAACAGGCAACCCGGCAGGCGCAGGCGGTCGGCCGGGCCGTCTACGAAAGCATCGAACAAGCGCAGCTGCTGATCGATGTCCAGGACTACGATGCGGCGATCGCGATGCTTGTCGCTATCGTTGAGAAAGGCCGGCTCACTGAATACGAAGCAGCCAATGTATACCGATACATCGGCTTCTGTTATCACAGCGCGGGCGATACAGGAGCAGCGATTCAGGCTTACGTCGAAGTCATTAAGATCGCGTCGGTCGAGGAGCAGCTAAGAAAAACGACCTTGTACACGCTGTCGCAACTGCACATGCTCGAAGAGCAATACGACGCAGCGCTAGGTTACATAGAGCGTTGGTTCGATCTCGAGGCGAATCCCGGTCCTGATGCCTACATTCTGCACGGACAGATTTTGTATCAGCTCGGCCGCCACAGCGAAATGATAACGCCTATCGAAACGGCATTGAGTGTTGCTAGGGCGCGAAACCTCAAGGTGAAAGAGGAGTGGTACGCGCTGCTGAGTTTTGCGTATTTTCAGGAGGAGAACTACGCGAAAATTCGCGATATCAACAAGTTGCTGCTAGCGCGGTGGCCGAAGAAGCGTTACTGGCTGTACCTGGCCAACGCTTACAGGGAACTGGGCAACGATGCGGAGCTGTCGGCGGCATATTCCCTGGCCTATCAGCAGGGTTTTCTCGACCAGGAAACGGAACTCATTACACTGGCGCAACTTTATCTGCTGCGAGACGTTCCGTACAAGGCTGGCAGATTGCTGGAAAAAGAGATGCAGCGCGGCCGCATCGGTAAGAACGTCAATAACTACCGACTACTGTCCCAGGCGTGGTCTCTTGCCCAGGAGGACCATCTTTCCATAGTCCCCCTTAAGACAGCCGCTGAATTAGACGACGTCGGTGATCTGTACATCAGACTCGCGAACGTCTATCTGAACCAGGGCGAGTACGAAAGCTGCGTGAACTCGGCCAGGACCGGGATTGAGAAGGGCGATCTCAAGGACCCCGATTACGCCTGGATATCGATAGGAATGTGCCTGTACAACGTCGGCGACTATCAGGCTGCGATTCGTGCATTCCGTTCCGCTGCGGAAACACCGCGTTCGGCGGCGGTAGCGGATCAGTGGATCGGAATCATCAACCTGGAGATCAAGAGGCATGAGCATATCCTCATCGCCGAAACGCGCACGAACGAACAAATACGAGCGCTTGCGGCCCGTCGCTCTGACATGGCCGAACTCCGGTATAATCCTGTGACCTCTTCTCAATGAACTCGCCCCCGATAACTCGATGCCTGACGCGGAAAACCGATCGAAAGAAGACCTGTTGCTGTGGATTGACGCCATGGAAGCCTATGCCGTGGACTGGGACGAGACGTTCGAACATCGAGCGAGCTACTTCACTCAGGAATTCTGGTATCTGCTCGTCAGGTGCATGACACATGCGTGGAACGGCACGCCGCTTACTGTGAGCGGGGCCTGCCAGCAGATGAAAAGCGGCTCCAATCGCACCCGCGAGGACCGCATCAGGCGCGCCGTTGCCGACGGTTTTCTGATCAAGCAACAGGGCGAGTCCGACCGCCGCGAGGCAATCGTCGTTCCCAGTGAAGAACTGGAACGGATGATGATCGGTCATTTCAGTCGCACGCTGAATATTATCAGGGATCGGCTTCAGGAATTGGATGGCAAAGAGCAGACCTGAAGATCGCGCTGTTAGTCGAAAATACCGGAAAAATTTGCGGATACTTTGTCGCTAGACGCAACGCACCACGGCACTCAAGATGATTCCACGGCTGCACGTCCGCAGCCCGGGGACATTCGCTATGTTTAAAGATCTGAGAACTCTGACCGGCGCGCTTGCTCATTGCGCAATGATGTTTCCGGTCGCCTTATTGTCAGTGGGCGCGCAGGCGCAATCCACGGGTCAGGCCGTCGTCGACGAAATTGTCGTTACCGCGGAACGGCGCGAGTCCAATCTCCAGGACGTTCCGATTTCAATGACTTCTTTGTCGGCAGCCGATCTGGAAACCTACCAGATCGACACGCTTGGCGATCTGCAGTCACTGGTTCCGAACCTGAGTCTTCACGTTGGCGATGCCAACAACGCGGTCGTCTACATCCGTGGCGTTGGGCAGATTGACTCGATTGCCTTTTTCGAACCCGGCGTCGGTATCTATCTGGACGACGTTTACCTGGGTCGTGCTCAGGGAGCGTTTCTGGACGTTCTCGACGTAGAGCGGATAGAAGTGTTGCGCGGCCCGCAGGGCAGCCTGTACGGGCGCAATACAGTGGGCGGTGCCGTCAAGTACGTCTCGGCGCTGCCAACCGCCGAGCCATCCGCGAAACTTTCCGCGACGATCGGCGATTACAACCAGCTGGACTATCGCGCGACCCTGAGCGGTCAGCTTATCGACGACAGGCTTGGTGGACGCCTGACAGCGGCGTACCTGAGCCGCGATGGTTATGCGGACAACGTCTTCGATGGCCGCGACGATGGTGACAGAGAAACCACGTTTGCTCGAGGCGTGCTCAATCTGCAGGCCAGCGATACCGTATCTCTGCAACTGAGCGCGGACTACACCAGTTCGGATCCGGATCGATCCCGAACGCCGGCGAAAGAGACACCGATCGATGTACTGATCGTCGACCCGCTCACCTTCGGACTGTCTGTTACGAGTTTTGCGCCAGATAGCGATCCGTTCCGCGTCAATGCCGACTTCAACAGCGTAGAGGAAACCACGACCAAAGGCGTCGACTTTAAAGTGGACTGGGACCTGAGCGACACCCTGTCGTTCAAATCGATAACCTCCTATCGTGAGCTCGAGTACGGTACCGAAATCGACCTCGATGGCACGCCGCTCAATGTTTTCGGTATTTACTATTTCAGCGATCAGGAGCAGACGACACAGGAATTCCAACTCGCCTGGCAGAGCGACCGGCTCTCGGCAGTCGGCGGCCTGTATTACTTCAACGAGGACGGCACAACTTACGACGGCGGCGTATTCGGTAACCTGCTGGTGGCCCTGTCCGGGGATAGCACGTTCGAAACCGACAGTTATGCGGCATTCGGACAGCTCGACTTCGACTTCAGCGACAGGTTGACCGGAATCTTCGGCGTTCGCTATACGGACGAGGAAAAGAGCTACTCACGTCGTGTGGAAGACTTCGATCTGACCGCGCTTGCCGGCATCATGGTCGACCCGGTGACCTTTGCGGTGAGCTACGCGAACCCCGGACTTTTGAACCCGGACAGCGGAGATCTGCTACTCGACGGCGGAGTCGGCGTTCCGCGGCCTGGAGCGAACCCGGACCCGGCCAGCTTCGATAATGTGTCCTTCAAGGGCGGACTGAAATACCGGATCAGTGACGATGCCCAGGTTTTTGGCACCATCTCCGAAGGCTTCAAGAGTGGCGGTTTCAATGGCCGCGCTGCCGACGGCCAACTCGATCCATATAAGGAAGAAACACTCCTGAGTTACGAAATCGGTGCGAAGACCCAGTGGCTGGAAAACCGCCTGCGCCTCAATGCTGCGATCTTCCACACCAACTACGACGATATGCAGGTCAGCAGTTTTGAGGCGAGTGCCGATGGCCTGTCGTTCCTTCCAGTGTTCACCAATGCCGGTGCCGCGACGATTCAGGGAGCGGAGCTGGAAGTAACGGCACTGCTGAGCGATCGCCTGACGCTGGTCGGCAACGTCGGCTACCTGGATGGCGAGTATGACGAGTTCTTCGCGCAGCCCGACCCGGTCAGCGGCGCCGTCGTCGACGTTAGCGACCAGCGCAAGATAGTAAACTCTCCGGAGTGGGATACGTTTCTCGGTCTGTCCTACACATTGCCGGTGGGTTCCGTGGGTGATCTTGTCCTGGCAGCCAACTGGAGTCATCGCAGCAAGACCTACCTCGAAATCAACAGCAGTGAGAACCTGGCGCAAGGTGCCTACTCGGTTTACGACGCATCCGTTAGCTTCAACTCTTCGGATGAGCACTGGCGCGTGATTCTCGGCGGCAAGAACCTTGCGGACGAGCACTATCGGACGCATGCGTTCGACTTGTCGGGATTCCCGGGCGTCGAACTGGGTTACTACAATCCGCCGCGCACCTATCGGCTATTTGTTTCCTACCAGTTCTGACATGTCTGCGCACCTGAAGGGCATACACTCATCGTTTATCTCGACAAAGCGGTTGCGCACGCATGTCCTGTCCAGCGGTGAGTCAGGCGCTGTCCCTGTCATCCTGGTGCACGGGAATCTGTCGGCGGCCACTTTCTTCGAGGAATTGATGCTCGACATGGCGCCTGGCTATCGCTGTCTTGCACCGGATATGCGCGGTTTCGGCGAGACTGAGGCGCTGCCGATCAATGCTGCGCTCGGGCTTCGTGACCTGTCTGACGATTTACTGAGTCTGCTAAATGCCCTGCATATTGACTCGGCACATCTGCTGGGGTGGTCGGCTGGCGCCGGCGCTGTAATGCAGTTCGCGATCGATCATCAAGAACGCGCAAAATCGCTCACGCTTGTCGCGCCGGTGAGTCCTTACGGTTTCGGCGGTACCTGCGATATACATGGGACGCGATCGACTGAGGATTTCGCGGGCACTGGCGGAGGCACCGTTAACGCGGTTGTGGTTGAGCAATTCCAGCTGGCGGACCCGGGTTCCGATTCACCTGCTGCGGCCAGGCAGATGCTCAGAACTCTGTACGCAAAAGCACCGTTCAGGTTCGCTCGCGAGGATGCGTTTGTCGAGGCGCTCTACCGCTCGCGACTGGGCGAGAAGCACTATCCTGGTGACTTCGTGGAGTCCAGTCACTGGCCGCACATCGGGCCGGGAAAATGGGGCCTGATCAACGGCCTTAGTCCGAAGTATTGCGATCTGACTGCTATTGCTGAACTGCCGCATAAACCGCCGATACTCTGGGTTCGCGGAAATGAGGACGCGATCGTTAGTGATAACTCGCTGCTCGATTTCCTCGCGCATCGCGACGACAGCGATCTGCCGCCACAGCCTATGATCGGGCAGACGCGGCAGGTGCTGGCACAATACACCGAGAACGGTGGCAGCGTAGAAGAACTCGAGATCGAGGGATGCGGCCACACGCCGTTTCTGGAGAACCCCGGTGTTTTTATGGCCGGCTTTTCGCGTTTTCTTCAGGGCTGAGTATTCCGAATAGGCTAGTATTCGTCATTATCGATGGATTCTTCATGCCGGAAATAACGGAAACAACAATCGGCTGTCCTTACTGTGGTGAGGCCATTTCGGTATTGGTCGACGACTCCATACCTGAGCAAAGTTACGTTGAAGACTGCCAGGTCTGCTGTCGACCTATCGTGCTGGACGTTTCGGTAGACTCGGATGGAGACATAGCCGTAAGTGCGCGCAGCGAAAACGAGTAGGGCGCGCCTACTGTCAGCAGTGCACCCTGATCGCCTCCAACGGCTGTAGTTTCGTAGTTGTAGCCGTGGGACGGGCGTTTGTCGCCAAAGCTCTCGACTTTCTCGTTGCCCCGATACAGGTGACACTCTTTTGCACGCCAGAAGTTCGGGATTTCGATATAGCCTTCGTCACCGACGATGTACGCGCTGTTGGCGAGGTGGCAGCGAAACGACGTAGAAAGGGTCGCGGTGAGGTCCCCGTAGTCGAAGATAGCCGACACGTCGTCTTCGACGCCATTCGGCGCGTGGCGCGCGACAACGTCGACGCCGACAGGATATCTTCGCGTGAACAGATAAAAGACGGCAATCGGATAAATGCCCATGTCCGGCACGACGCCACCTCCCAGTTCGACGTTGTAGGCCCGGTTGTCTGCGGATTATGGCAATGGATGACCGAAGTCGGCCCCGAGATGCATTAGGCGACCGATCTGTCCCATCTCGAACCATTCCACAGCCTGTCGTATTGCCGGCAGGAACCAGGTCCATAGGGCTTCCATCAGGTAGCTGCCGGTTTTTCTCGCAACTTCGGTAAGCGTGTCGATCTCCTGCAGCGACATCGTCAACGGCTTCTCGCACAATACGGCCTTGCCTGCCCGTAAGGCATCCGTCGCGTTCCTGAGGTGCAGCGTGTTCGGCGTCGCTATGTAGATGGCGTCGATGTCAGGGTCTTCGTAGAGTTGTTCATAGCTCGAATAGGCGGTTGCAACGCTATGACGGGCTGCGAATTCAGCGGCGGTGTCCTTTGAGCGCGAAGCGACGGCGGTGAGGATACCATTCTCCACATGGGCGAAATCCTCCGCAAACGGATGCGCGATACGTGCAGTACTCAAAATGCCCCAGCGGATTTTTCTCATGGAGGGAGTCTACTCCTGTCGTTACAACGAAAGAACAGCAAAAAAAACCCGCCGAAGCGGGTTTTTTCGATCGTGTTGAAAATCGCGGGTCAGTCGTGTTGGCGGCGCACTCGTTCGATAACAATTTTCGCAACCGGGTCGCTCCAATTATGCACATTGGGCTGCAGATCAGCGCCACCGCCAATGCCGGGATGCGGGATAACGAAACCGTCCTCGGCCAGCAACGGGTTGCTTGCGCCGACCCCGGCATCGTCTGAAGACACTCCGATCAGGCCCTGGCAGGGCGGTACCATATCCGCGAAGTCCTCCGTATTTTGTTCGCTACGGGCATCGTAGGCGACAGCGTAAACAGTGCGCTTTCTGCTTGGCAAGCGGATAGAGTCGACGCCGGTGAAACCATCGTTGGTGCAGATCAGCATGGCTGCAACGGACAGGAACCTGGCTCGACCGCGTGCGTTGATGTAGTAGGTCGCAGAACTTTCGAACGGTGCAGCGCCCGGATTACCGTCCGGGATAAGAGGTGCAGTGCCTTCCACTACCTGATGTACCTGAAAGCTGCTTGAGAGTGCAGCGACGAGCGGCGCGTTGTTACCGTTTTCTGCGATCGCCTGGATCTCATCGCTGGAGTCCTCGCCGAGGCCGAAGATGCTGGCTTTGCTGGTGTGTGTTGCCAGCACTGGTGGTGTGAACGGTTGTCCCGATGTCAGGTTCGTGATCGTGACCTTGTACTGTTGTGTGTTGTAGTCGCCCATTGCGACCTGCGGGAGGAGTGTCACGGTTGCCATGCCGAAGGCGGCGAGCAGACTGACTGTTAGTTTTCTGGATTGCATTGGTGGATCCCCTGATTTAGTTGAATAGCCCAGCCAAGCTAGCAAGCGAATCTCACGAGAAGATCACGAAGTTGTGCGGATAGTGTAAATTCTGCTGCCTCGCCGTTGCCGGCTGGAAGGAATCGCATACAGCCCTGTCTTTTGAGAGTTACCTCACGGCATTGGTCTGGTGATTTTCCTAAGCTATACGAATGCCTATGCCCGACAAGGGATGTACATGAACTCCGACGTCCACCCGCTTGTTGCCACGCTGGTCATACTGCTGACCGGGCTTGCTATCGCTATCTGGATGTGGGGCTCCGGCGAGGCAGCAAGTATCGGCGGCCCTGCAGAATTGCGAACGAATCCCAGTGGGCATCTCTATCTGCAAATGCAGAATCAACTCATTGAGCACGATGCAAACGGGCAGCACGTCAAGACCCACGACCTCGGACGTTTGGGTGTGGATCCATTCCTGGGTGGCTACGCCTTTTTCTCGAATGGTGACATCTTGTTGCGTCGTGGACCGGACTCCCGATCGTTCGGCGACAACTTCCGGGCTTTCCAGCGAAAGACCAACCTGCAATCGCTGCAGCCGTCGACGCCGGATACGGGCTTGCACCGCTGCAATCTGGACACACAGACCTGTGTGCTTTTCGGGGAAACCGGAATCGACTTCAAGGCGGCGCACGGTATATTCGTCGACTGGCAGACGGACGATGTCTATATCTCCGATACGACGCGACACCTGCTGCGTAAGTACTCGGCCGACGGCACGGCATTGGCTGGTCCCGTTGCCGGGTTCAAGTTTCCTAATCAATTGCTAATGACGAACAGTCAATTAGCAATCGCAGATACGAATCATCACCGCATTCAGATAGTGGACCCGCGGACAGAGTCTTTTGGTGAAGAAATCAGCAGCAGAGATGTCGTTCCGGGTGCCGCCACTGCAGCCCGGCAGATCTGGCCAAGCCACATTGCCCGCGTCGGTAACGAATGGTGGATCAACAACATGCGCACGGGAATGAATGAAGGCGGCATCTACATCTTCGGCGATGACTGGCGTTACCTTCGTAAGGCCAGTTTGCCGGCGGATGCCGATCCAATCTCACTGCTGGCCTTCCGCGGCGAAGTACTGGTCAGCGACTGGAACAATGATCGGGTATATCGTCTTTCGACGGCAGGCGAACTGCTGGGCGACTTCGAGTCGAGCGGGCTTGAGCAGGTGTTGGCGGACTCGCGCGTGACGCGGCGTCAGTTCGACATGATTGCTTATTCGGGAGTTGCATTGTTCGCATTGTTGCTGGGCGGACTGATCGTACGGGCGTTTGCCACGAGCATGTCGAGCGGGGCCGTAAACAACGCTGCCGAGTCGACAAGTATGACCAGTGCACCCGACGCTCCGCTTCTGCTGGAGCCGGACCCAAAAGTGATTCGTAAGATAACAATGGGTGTTCGACTCGCTGCGCTGATGATCATCGCCGTAGTCGTGTTACTCGGCTACATTATTGCCAGCGAAGAAAACGCTCAGATTGCTTTTCGGCTAATCCTGCCGATCGGTGCTTTGATCGCCATTGTCGTTTTGCTGGCATGGGTCAGTCGTGCGAACACCGGCACGGCGATATCCGTTAGCGGCGAACGGCTGACGCTGCGAGATCGCTCGGGCCGGGAGTCGAGTTGCCCTGTGAGGGACGTTCGCTACGATCAAATGGCGATCGCGACAAAAGATATGGCCGTATTTCTTGGTCAGCCTATGGCCGCTGTTTACGACCGCAAGCTGCTCAAGGAAGCGCTTTTCCCCAGGTTGTCGACAGCGCAAAAAGTCTCGGCGTTGCAGATGCAATGGCTATTGATTCAAAGGCGCCACCCACAAGGGCTTGTTACCGTCATTACGATTGTTGGGCTCG
Source organism: Woeseiaceae bacterium (assembly GCA_021773035.1). GTDB lineage: Bacteria > Pseudomonadota > Gammaproteobacteria > Steroidobacterales > Woeseiaceae > UBA1847. Next base: position 19,030 of record JAJFKU010000032.1, on the reverse strand, counting down.
TTGCGTACGCATTGTGGAAGCTGATTCCGACGGGAAGCTAGTTTTGCCCGCGGGGCGCGTCCTTAGTACAAATACATTCCCCGCGAGCACGAACAGCGTTCCGATGATAGTTGTTGCATCGATCTTGAGTCCCTCGAACAACGTAGACAGAATAAGCGCGACGACCGGGAACATCACCACCGCATAACCGGCTTTGTGCGCCCCAATTCGGCCCAGCAATGTCAGGTAGGCACCAAAGGCGATGATCGAACCGAACACTGTCAGGTAAGCGAGCGAGCTGATGTATGCCACGGACCAGTCAAAAATGAAGGCGTGGCCATTCACCAGGGCAACGGCGGCGGTGAACGACGCGCCATAGAGCATCGCCCAGGCGTTCGTCTGAACGACCGGCAGCTTAGCTTTCTGAGTCGCCTGCGATACCATATTGCCGAAGGAGGCGACGAGCGCACCCAGCATGGCGAGCACAGAGCCATAGAAGACAGTATCTGTGAGCGATACTTCACTGATCTGCGGCGCAAACAGGTAAAACATACCGATCAGGCCGAGTAGTGCACCGAACAACACACCGCGCCCCGCCCTGACGCCGAAGAACAGGCGCGCGTTAACAATGTTCATCCAGACCATGGATGAGAATGCGATTGCGGTGAGTGCCGACGTAATGTAGATCTGCGCGCGGTAGGCAAAGATGTAGTTGATGCCGAATAACAACAGGCCGAGGAGAAGAAACCACGCGTGATCACGCAAAGCAAATCGCAGCCGCAGCCTGCGAAAGCCGCTCCAGGCGAACAGCAACAAGGACGCGCCGGCGTAGCGATACACCAGTGAGACCTCCGGTGCGACGTTGCCCAACTGGAATTCGATGGCGAACCACGTTGAGCCCCAGATTAGTACGGTCAGGACATACAATGCCGCGTTGCTCATGTTCGCCCCCGGCAGTTAATCCTGTGTATCGTCTCTTCGAGCATGCGATTGCTCATAACGCGATAGCGATGCACTCGCATCGGCGCCGACAAGAATAGATCCAATACGAAGCGCCATTTCGACGGGTGCTGAATGGCCAGATTGAAACGCTCCGAACGGCTTTCTTTTAGCTGCCCGAAATGCGGTGATGAGTTGCAACGCAGATTCTTGGAATTCATGTTTATCGTCTCCGGTCTTCTCTGATCTGTACTTGACTCTACGGAAATATTGTTGATATAACAGATACAGATTTTCAAAAATAAGACCTATACAGATATGCTGAAAGTAGATAAACAGTCCGGCACCTACCTTTATAGTCAAGTTATTGATTTAATAGTGGAAAATATAGATTCCGGCGCGCTCTTACCGGGCGATCGGCTGCCGTCACTGCGAAAGATGAGCGAGAAAGCCGGGGTCAGCATTCCGACGGTGAAGCAGGCTTATGTCGAGCTTGAGCGCTGTCGGCAAGTCGAATCGCGGCCCAAGTCCGGGTTTTACGTTCGGCATCGGGCCGCCAACGACATCGTTCGTGCGACCCGAACCGGCTCGCTCAAACCGGCGTCGCTCGGGTGTCGTTCGTTGATGGAAAGGGTCTATGACGGTATCAACCGACCGGAGCTGGTACCGCTGGGAATTGCCAATCCATCGATGGCGAAAACGGCCTCCAAGACTCTGCATCGCACCATGAAACGCGTCATGGCGAGAGCGGAAGACCGCAGTCTCGGTTACGCGTCGACCCAGGGCGAGCCGTCGTTGCGGCGACAGATCGCCTATCGGTATCTCGACACCGTCGGAGCGCAGTTTGAACCCGATGAGATCTGCATCACCAATGGTGGGCAGGAGGCGTTGTTACTGGCGTTGCGGGCTGTCGCGAACCCGGGCGATGTAATCGCGGTTGAAACGCCGACATACCACGGCATGCTGGAACTGATAGACAGCCTCGGGATGTTGGCAGTTGAGGTCGAGACCTGTCCCGAGGAGGGGGTGACGCTTTCTGCACTGGAGGCTGCGTTGCAAAAGCATGCGGTGACAGCGTGCATGTTTTCGACAACGTTGGGCAATCCGCTTGGCGTTACCATGCCGCAGGACGACAGAAAGAAACTGCTGCAGTTGCTTGCGCGGTATGACGTCGCGTTGGTCGAAGACGACGTCTATGGAGAACTGCGTTTTGACGGCTACCGCCCGGCACCGGCCCAGTTACTTGGCAGCGCGGCCCGCGTGCTGACCTGCGGCTCGTTTTCGAAAACAGCGGCGTCGGGATACCGGATCGGCTGGGTTGCAACGCAGGATTATGCCGACGAGATCGCGAGGCTCAAGCGCGCGTTCTCCTGTTCTTCCGGTTTCCTGCAGCAACTGACGCTGGCTGATTTTCTGGCGTCGGGTGACTACAGTCGCCACCTCAAGACACTGAGGCCGGTGCTGCAACGTAACGCCGAACGAATGCGTGCCCTGGTCGCCGAACACTTTCCTGCCGAGACGCGTACGTCGAGACCTGTCGGTGGATCGGTACTGTGGTTAGAACTGCCAAAGAATGTGGATGCCGAGAAGCTATTCGATGACGCGATCGGTGCAGGAATCAGCATTGCCCCGGGGCATATTTTCTCACCGTGTGCGCGTTACACGAATTTCATTCGCCTGAGTTACGGCCATCCGTGGGGCGAAGAAACCGAGAACGCGATTCGCTGGTTGGGTCAGCGTGTCCACGACTTGAGTTGAGGCGCGACAACAACCGAAGCCGGCTTGCGACAACTACGGATTCCTCATTGCGATACGAGGAGCGATGATTCTGGGCGGTCGAAAGCCAAAGTACGTGAACCTAGCCCGATAAAAATCGAGGTAAGATAGAGCGGCTGGCCGGAGCAGTGAACTCCGGCCAGTTCATCTCATCGCCGTTTAACGGTTACTCGCCCAGCTTATAAGGACTGGTGAAACAAGCGGTGATCTCTCAACTTGATATCTGGCAGTTTATTGGCGGCATCGGGCTGTTTCTGTTCGCTATGGCGCAACTGGAAGCAGCGCTTCGAGAGTTCGCGGGGCGGCCGTTAAAGGCATTCTTGCGAAGGCATACCGACAATGCCTTCAAGTCTATAGCGATCGGCACCGTTTCGACGGCTATTGTACAAAGCAGCTCGCTGGTGGGATTGATGGTGCTGGCTTTTGTCGGCGCAAGTATCATGTCACTGACGAATGCGCTCGGTGTGATATTCGGGGCCAATCTGGGCACTACTCTCACCGGTTGGGCAGTCGCGACCGTCGGTTTCAAACTCGATCTGGAAAGTGTTTCTCTACCGCTGATCGGGATTGGATCGCTGGCGCTGGTTGGGCTGCGCGGGCGCGTTTCCGAGTTTGGACGAATACTCGCGGCACTCGGTTTCCTGTTGATGGGTATTTCCCTGATGAAAGAGAGCGTTGCGGCGGCAGGCGAGGTGTTCGATATCGCCAGCCTGGCGGGTCTGAGTGGCTGGCAGTACCTGCTGTTTGGCGTTGCTTTTGCCGCGGTTGTGCAGTCGAGTTCCGCGACAATGATGCTCACGCTAACCGGTCTGCATACCGGCGTTATCGAACTCCCGGCAGCCGCCGCTATTGCTATTGGTGCAGACCTCGGAACTACGAGTACCGTGTTGATCGGTTCTTTGCAGGGAGGAGCGGGAAAGAAGCGGGTTGCCCTCGCACATGTCGTTTTCAACGTCACAACTGCGCTGATCGCGTTCGTTCTCCTGGCGCCGCTGCTCGGTGTGGTCAGGAGTATTGGAATCGACGACCCACTCTTTAGCCTGGTTGCGTTTCACTCGTTGTTTAACTTCATAGGCATCGTCATTTTCCTCCCGATCATGCGGCCGTTCGCGCGTTTCCTGGAGCGGCGCTTCAGAGTAGCCGTGCAACATGAAAGCCTGTTTGTCAGCGAAACGACAGCGACGGTTTCCGACGCCGCGATTGAGGCGATTACCGCGGAAACTGCTCACATTATTGGTCGTGTCATTCGCCAGAACATGCGCGTTTTCACACCGGCGTTGCCGACGCCGCCCGGGAAGCTGCCGACAGAGGTGCCGCCGCAGAGTGTCGAGGAGGCTGACCGCAGCTACGATGAGCTGTACAGGCGCAACAAAGTGCTCGAAGGGGAGATATTGAGATTCGCACTCCGGGTGCAGACGCAACCGCTGGAGCCGGAGCAGTCGGAGCGAATGAACAGGATGCTGGCTGCCATCCGTCACGCCGTGGACTCCGCCAAGTCCTTGCGCGACGTGCGACACAATCTCGAGGAGTTCGCAGATTCGCCGAAAAGCGATGTGAGCAGTTACCTCGATCACTTCCGCAGCGTGATGACGGAGTTCTACAGTGAAATCTATCGGCTTCGAACCGATGTGGATTCACAGCCGGTGTTTCAGGACTTTGCCTACCTGCTAAAACGAATTCACGGCTGGCACGACCAGATACATCACGAAATTTACTCCGATATTCATCGCGGACAGCTTGTCGATAGCGAGATATCTTCCTTGTTGAACGTCAATCGCGAGTTCCTGAATTCGAGTACCGCGCTCGTATTTGCGCTTCGCGAATTCAGTCTGGAGGAGGGCGAGGCCGTCGTTCTCGATCAGTTGCCAGGTGTTGCGTCGTGATCAGGGATCGAAGTTCCGAAGAATGGATCGAGTTTCTCGAGATGGGGATATCAGTTCTCATTCAGGTCTCGATTCTCGCTGTCGCCGGAATAGCTTTCCTTACCGAGCTGTGGCTAACGGGGTTTTCGGCCGTGGCAGTTTTGTTCCTGACTTTCGTTCCGGCAATCCTGGAGCATCGACTACGGGTGCTCCTGCCGGTTGAGGTTACGCTGTTCGTTTGTGTGTTCCTGTTCGCGAGTTTCGTCCTCGGCGAGATCGGTGGCTTTTACGAGCAGTTGTGGTGGTGGGATCTGCTGCTACATGGTTCGTCGGCTGTGGTGATCGGGCTCATCGGGTTCCTCGCTGTTTATGTGTTCTACAGTACGAACCGAATCCGGATCGAAGCGCTTTATGTTGCGGTTATTTCATTCGGCTGCGCAGTTACTGTTGGTACGTTGTGGGAGATTTTCGAGTATCTCATGGACCTGGGCTTTGGTCTGAACATGCAGCGCTCGGGCCTTACCGATACGATGACCGACCTGATGGTCAACGCGCTTGGTGCTTTAACGGCGGCACTCTGCGGTTACTACTACCTTCGCCGCGGCGATGAGCGCATTGGCCGGCGCCTGATAGAGAATCTGGTCGAACGGCGGCTTGCAGGCCGCGATTGAAACGGGTTCCGTCGCCCGGAGTTGTATTGGCAGCGGAACCCCATTATTGTTCGCCTCTCAGCGCCCGTAGCTCAGCTGGATAGAGTACCTGGCTTCGAACCAGGTGGTCGGGAGTTCGAATCTCTCCGGGCGCGCCAATTAAATCAAGGGTTTAGCCGAGCTTTCTCGACTGAGCCTTTTTTATTTTCCGACACTTTTCCGACAAATTTTTCGGCCCGTTGACCGATCAACATCAGATTCGGCGTCTCCCGCTTTCTGCGACTCACGATTGTCTCGACAGCGGAAATCAATTCACTGAGTTCCGCTGCGGAGTAGTGCGTCGTGATGTCACCGTTGGCATGACCGAGCAATGCCTTGCGGGTTTCCAAAGGAATTCCAGCGCTTCTCAGTCGCCTGCCAAAGGTATGTCGCAGATTGTGAACGCCTTTCAAGATGCCGGGTTCTGTCGGTAGCTTTGCGGCTTTCCATGCCCGCTTCCATGCGCTGCTGTGCAACTTCCCTATCGGATTTCCTTTGTATGTGAAAACACGCTCGGCATGCAGGCCACGTCGGGACTCGATTACCCGACGCGCCACTGCATTGAGTACCACTACTCGTTCGGTACTGGTTTTGGTGATGGACTCGCCCAGTATGAATACCGAAGTCCTCATGTCAGGCAATTGCATTTCCCAGTCCCAACGTAGTTGGCAGACTTCCTGTTCCCGACAGCCCGTGTTGACCGCAAACAATGCGGCATCAGCCAAATGTCTTGGCAGGATACGGAACAGTTCGTCCTGTTCAGTCCACGACAAGGGATAGGGTTTAGCTTGCCTACCTTTGACCGAGAGACGACTGATCTGTGCCGGTGCCTGGTACTGACAAGTTACGTTTATCCGATAAAGTTAACTTGTCAGTACCCAATTGCGCGTTTGTCGTGTCTGATTTCGATCCTTCGCAATTAGTTCGAGTATCCAATCCGTTTGTTTCATACGCGTAAATACCTAGAAATGAGCACGCAGTTATTTCGCCTCTTCACGACCGCACGTTTTGAAGTTAACCAATAAGTGTAAGACTACCGTTTGCGAAACACCAAATATGTCTATTCCAGTGCGCCGATTGACTTGAAAATCGCAAACGTAGCTTTCACGCCAAAAAAAGCAATTCAAGTAAATTGGGGAGAAATGCGCAAAACTGCTTCCGTTTCCTTCGGGCTACCTCAAAAGCCCCAAAAAATCCCATACTTGACAATATCGCATTGGTTGGAGAGTCTCGCCGCAATTCCTCACACACCTGATGGAGCGGCCAAATGCATTCCCCACTTCGTAGTTTTGCCGGCTGTACTCTACTTTCGATCACGGCATTTCTGATCTGTCTTGCACCTCATGCGTTTGCCACTGGTGAGTCTGCAAAACAGCGGTTTGAAAATTGCGTGAACGCAGAAATCGCCAATGAGCGAGGCAAGAGCCTGCCCAGCGTCTCGAGAGTATTAACGACCTGCGATGCAGAATTCTCAGCGCTTATTCAGACGATGCCGCCCGGAACATCCGACCAACTGAAACACCTGGCGGAACACTACATCGAGACTCAACTGGAAAAGTGAGCAGTATTCGATTGGATATCCGGTTGAAAGAGTCCTAACAAACGCACGGTTACTGAGGTAAACGTCATGACATGCTCCGAAAAGCGCACCACAAGATTGGTCAGTTGCCTTTTAGTTCTGGCCCTTCCCTGGCTCACACAAATAGTGTCGGCAGACCACGGCGGCCCGTCGCACATGGACTTGAGTCTGTCAGCTCCCGCAACGAGTACTGGTAGCCATACCGTTACCTGGACTAACGTGAACTCGTCGGTATTTGAGTTGCAGGAGAAATTTAACGGTGGGACATACTCCGTTGCTTACTCGGGAACGGCAACGTCAAAGTCGTTCTCCTCCCTGCCCAGTGGCACGTACACCTACAGAATTCACTACGAGTTTGTATTTTTCGGCAACACCGTGCATTGGTATACGGATACGGTCTCGACGGTAGTCACGAGTGCGCCACAGCCGCCGGCGGTTCCGAGCGCTATTACCGGTCCTTCGACGAATATCGGTGGCCTCTACGACCTGAGCTGGGGTGCAAGCTCCGGAGCTACTTATTACGAGTTACAACGTCAACAAGACGGCGGCTCCTGGATTGTCGTTCAAAGTACATCGGCTACCACCCGCAACGAATGGGCAATTCCCGACGGAGCGTTCAACTACAGGGTAAGAGCCTGCCATGCAACCCTATGTAGTGGTTGGACCGCCAACAAGCTGGTAACGGTTACGATATCGTCAACCTATGATTCTTTGACCACCGCACCTACCGAAAACACCAGCAACCTTGTGGTTGGAAGCACGCCTTACGCTCTGGATGTTGGTACAAACGGCGATGCGGTGCTTGCGGTGCCACTGGACCTTATTCCGGGCGTGGCAGGATTCGAGCCGAGTCTAAGTCTGGTCTATGAGAGTGGCCGCGGCGTTAGCCGCCTGGAGCGCAGTTTGCCGGAGGATACCATTGGTTATGGCTGGCGCCTGATGGGCCTGTCGGAAATCCGCCGATGCGTGGTGGATCAGTCGTCAGGTAACTCGATCGATCTGACGAACGACGACAGCTTGTGCCTGGACGGTATACCGCTGGTACTGGCTAGTGGCACGCACTTTGCGGTGGGTGCGGTTTATCGCACGCAAATAGAAAGTTACGCAAAGATCGAAATCAAGGGTGCGACGGGTGCGCTTTGGTTTGAGCTTACGTCGCCAGACGGAACGATCGTTGAATACGGCTCAAGCACTTACGGCGCGCGAGTAGACGTGAACAGTGGAACCGACTATCTCTGGTCGATAGACAAAGAAACCAGCGTTGACGGGAACATAATCGACTACAAGTACTATTTCGACGCGACCCGCGGTGTCAACTACATCCTCAACATCAACTACACCGATGTCGACATTGATTTCGAGTACCTGTCGCGTAGCGATGCGGCGGCCGTGTCAATCGGCGGTGCGCCGCAAACGCAATCGGTATTCCTGCATACCGTCCGGGTTAGCTACAACGACTCGACGGCTCGCGAGTATCGGCTGCTGAATGAGGTGGTGGACGGTCGCCGCCGACTCAATAAAATTCAGCAGTGCGGCTATACCAATTTTGGTGTATTTGAAAGTTGCCTCGCACCGCTGGACTTCGACTGGCTGACGCCCGGCTCAACCATGGCCGGCGTGCCCATTCTGGTTGATGGCATGGTCGACGGTCTGAATGCCGTCCACCAGATCGAGTACGGCACGGTTACCGGTAGCTCGCATCCATTTCTGTTTACAGAGCGACCTTTCGGTAACGGCACTCTGCCCTCTAATACTCAGCTGCTATCAGGCGGCGGGGCACTACGCCATGTGGCGACGAAGCTGCGGCGCGATAACGGTCTCGGTGGTTTTCACGATACGACCTACGCCTATCAGAACAAGGGGGTCGAAAGCACCAAACACTGGGGTTTCCTGGGTTTTTATGCGCAGCGCATCAAGGACGAACAGTCCGGTATTGTCACCTATGCGCAGTACCGGATGGACTACCCGTATTTCGGTCAGGTCGCGCGACTGCAGCAGTTCGACAACACCTACGGTTCGCATACTCAGACACTGACCCGGTCAGAGAGCGATTTTGCTCACCAATCCATCAGCCACAGTATTGGAACGTCCGTCTATCCCTACACCAGTGCCCGCACCAATTTCATTTACGAAGGCAGCACGCAACTCGGTGCATCGAAGACGAGCAACGTGCTCACGTTCACCAGCGGATTCGTCAGCCAGGTTGTGAGCACATCGCAAGCCGGCACGGGCATCAGCACCGGATCTTCCGGCAGCCTATGGGGCGATATTCCAACCTACACCTTGAGTAGTTTGACCAACACGACGGAATCGACAGTAGCGTTCACCAATCGCACCACATCCGGGAAATGGCTGATCAATTTCCCGAATTCCATGACGACCGAGAGCTGGCCGGGGGCGGCGATCGGCAGCAGTATAGTGCAGGACGCAACACTAAGCCCTCAGTCAACTTCCTTACGTCCGGCTACGGTCACACGGTTCCCAACTGATGCCAATCTCACGTTGACCGTTGATACGGCCTACGATACCAGCGGGCGTGCCAATAGTGTGACGGTCAGCGGCGACAATGTAAGCAGTCGCTCGACCACCATAACCAACTTCCTGATGAATCGCTTTCCCGGCCAGGTTAAGAATGCCAAGCTTCAGCCCGTTAACCACGGTGCGTACGATGTACGGTTTGGTACGGTAAGACTTAAAGGCAGCTTGAACGCACGAAACACCTCAACTCTGAGAGATGCTTTTGGTCGGGTAACGACGGTTACCAATGCTGACAGTGTCGTCACCACCACGACCTACACCGACTGCCCAACGGGCTGCAGCACCACGGTGTATGGCGTGGCTCCGAGCTACTACGTACAGACCGACTCGGTGGTTACGCCGATTAGAAAAACCTACTTCGATTCTCTGGGTCGTCCCATTCGCTCAGAGGTTGAGCCGTTTTCCGGGTCGACCTACAGCAAGCAAGATATCAAGTATGACTCCCTGGGGCGCGTTGAGAAAGTGAGCCTGCCGTATTTTAACGGTACGTCAAAAGACGTCGTGTCGACCTACGATATTCGCAATCGCATCACGAACGTTTCCCGACCTGACGGCAGCAGTATCGGCACGGCGTACGCTATCAGTGGCAGCCAGGTAATCGTAACAACTACCGACAATGTCAAAAATGCGAATGGCACCAGCGCCGGAACACAAGTGAAACGCAACGAGTTCAACATTCTCGGTCAGCTCACGAAAACCACCGACGGCTACGGCACCAGCACCAACCCGAGTACGACCTACACGTATGACGCCAACGGCAACGTATTGACCGCAGTCGTTAGTGGCGGCACCGCGGGCACTACAACGACAACCTTCGAGTACGATGCTGCGGGCAACCAAACGAAGATCATCGGGCCGGATATTGGTACCGTGGCGACAACCTATACCGGGCTCGGCCAGGTTCGGACGCAAACTGACAATAAGGGTCAGTTATCCACCTACACTTATGACGTATTGTCGCGCTTAACAAGCCTGGTGAACACCGATGGTACGAGTACGTGGGTGTGGGACACTGCTACCAACGGTATAGGAAAATTGAAATCTCGCAGTAGAACAGGCTTCTCCGAGTTGTATGCCTACAACAGCGACAGTCGCCTGAGCAGCGCCGTCAACGGTATCGTACCGATTGGTGGTTCGACCGCTACGAACTACACGACCAGCCATACCTACGATACTCACGGCCGCCCGCTGAATACGGCCTACCCGGGTGGGTTCGTAATGACCCGGGTGTACAACACGCGCGGTTATTTGTCGCAATTGAAAGACGGTGTGACCGCCGTTCATACGATCAACGGTCTGGACGCATTCGGCAACAGCGTGAACGAAAGTTACGGGAACGGTGTGGACACACTCCGGACGTTTGATCCGGAGACGGGTCGCCTGACCGACGTCAACACGACGAACGGTGGCACGGTGTTTCAGAACAACGACTACGCCTGGCGCAGTAATGGCACGCTGGAGAGTAGCATCGCCAATCCGGCTTACGGGCTTAGCGCGACGCGCAAAGAGACGTACGCTTATGACGTGCTCAACCGGGTGACCCTGGCTGAGACCTACATCAACAGCAGCAATACCCGCGATCTGACCTACGTGTACAACCAACTCGGTAACATCACGAGCAAAACCAGTACGCTGGCGGGCGATACCGATGTGACCGGCTATGCCTACGGTGCCGGTGCGGCAGGACCGCATGCGGTTACCAGTGCCAGTATTGATGGCGTATCGCATACGTTGACCTATGACCTCAACGGCGCGGTCACCAAGTACGATATCGCTGGCACCAGTGACGACAAGTACATCGCCTATAACGCCTACAATCAACCGACCAAGATTGTTGTTGGTAGCAGCCTCACCGATACCACGCCGGTGGCCAGGGACGAGTTTGCCTACGACCCGAACGGTCAGCGTTATGCCCGAAAGAGTGTCTGGCAAGACGGTGGCAGTACGGTCACGGAGCAGGTCGCCTACGTCGGTTCTGTCGAAGTCATCACCGACAACGGGGTTAGCGGTATTCAGACGATCACCAAGACCCGGCTCAGTCCCAACGTCATGCATGTGAAGATCGTGGGAACGACCACGGAGACGTTTTTCGAGTACGCCCATCGCGATCATCTGGGCTCCATCGAGGTTGTGACGGATGAGAACGGCAACAAGCTCGACAATCTTGCGTTTGAACCCTTTGGCATGAGAAAGAAGAAGGACTGGACGGCGAATATTTCCACGACGGAACTCGACGCGCTGCTCGATCTGGACTGGGACCATACACGAAAGGCGAGGGGATTCACCGGGCACGAGCATCTGGACCGCACCGGTTTCATTCACATGAACGGGCGTGTATATGACCCGGTGCTGGGGCGGTTTTTGAGTCCAGACCCGATTGTGCAGTACTCGACGTTCAGCCAAAGCTGGAACCGATACAGCTATGTGAACAACACACCGACGTCATTTACCGATCCTAGTGGGTTCATGGAAGAAATCGTCGTTACGGGCACCCGAATTACAACCCAAAGGAGGGACCCAGTCTTTGATGCGCATTTTGACCCGATCGCAAATGAAAGTGTTTTCGCGCATGGGGGCGAGGGTAGACCAGATCCTGGCGGCATTAACGCCTGTGTTAGCATGACTGTATGCTTTGTTAGTATCACCGGTACTGGCGATAATGAGTTCTCGAACGTCACGATGACGGCAAAGCGGCTTTCCACCCGCTCCGTTTCAGGCGCGGCCTCGTGGATCAACCGAGCGATAGCTCAGGTCGGCGGAATACTAGCGACGATAGGCGGTGCAGTTGAACTTGGTGTGGATAGCCATGTTGGCGCTTTCAGCGCAAGTCTCTCTGGCGTCGCGTTTCGAGCGAATCAGGTAGAGAATTTGGCGCAACTGCTTCGTCCGCTCAAGAAGTTGGCCTTCAAAGTCGGCATTTTCGGAGCAGGATTTGAACTTGCTTCCGCAGCTGCTCTAGCAACTACCGGTGATTGGCTACCTCTTGCAGTATCAGGGGGAGGAGTCCTTATCGGGCTTGCAGCAGGCGCCGCTTTCAGCGCTCCAGTCGCTCTCGGGGTAGGTCTAACGTACGGGCTGGTTGATCTTCTTGGAGGTTTTGACCCGGCGACATACAATCGGCTCTTCGGACCGTAGTAAATAGCTTAGACATTGGATAACGATGAGAAACTTAGAATCATGGGCACGAAAAATATTCTCGTATCACTTGGCGGTGTTGAGAACAAAGAACTTAAGCAGGGACAATATTGAACTCACGGTGCAGATTGGTGGAGGTATCACCATCGTCTTTCCTTTGTTCCTAGCAACTGTGGTTATGGTGCTTCTTCTAACTCCTAAAGTAGGGCTAGAGATGGTGCAAACACCTATTTTGATTGCGCTATTGGTCATTGTTTTCGGCGCGATGCGGATCACCGATAAGATATATGATCAAAACATGGACGACATTCAAGCCCTTGCAAGTGAGATAAAACTCAGTCCAACAAAAGGCACTTGGTGGGCGGCCCGACAGTTGCTGAAGTTATATGTAGGGTATCTAGTGACAGCTGGAGTCGTTTTCTTGTTGATACGACAGATGTTTGGTAGTTGACACAGTATTGTACTGTTCCCTGTGCACAGCCAAAGCTGTGAGGGAAAAGGTGTCAGATCTATTTTCATTCGGAAGTGGGTTCGCCAACAAACTGAGCTTACACCTTTCTTATACCGCTACTGGTTTGCTTTGGTAATGACAAGTTAACCGCTCGAAGTTGGTAAAATCCCCGGATGGACAACTACAAACGGCAGAGTAATGGTTGATTCGAATTGCTGATTTCTGTTCGGACGATCTAGCAAGATTCGAGTTTTCCTTTGTAGCAGCATCCTCTGACCGTTTCATTCCATCATGGTACGTCGCCCATCTTGCTAGTATTCTTGTTTAAGAGTCGCCTATTTTCGATCGAGGAAGAATGTGGTATCCACAAGATGAGTTTGGTAAACCCTGAGCTCCTTTGGTCTTTTGGGCAGTTGCCGTCGAGATATGTCGTGCTTGACACAGAGACAACGGGTTTGATTGACGGAAACAACTTCCCTCATCTGGTGTCAATCGGAGTGGCATTTGTTGATGGAGGAAAATTAATCGGTGATCGTCAGCTTTTCGTGCGGCCCTTTCAGGCCATAACTGCAAGGTCGAAAAAAATACATGGAATCGGCGATAGGGAAGCGAAGCAATTTCCTCGCTTGAGGGATATATGGCCAGATCTATGTAGCGCACTTGACGGGCGCTTAGTAGTAATTCACAACGCATCCTTCGATTGGCGCATTCTCAATGAGGTTGGGAAAACATCTGCGCTTTCATTGCCAGACGTGCGCGGCGTATTTTGCACTCAGAAGGGCGCTACGCCATGGGCCGTTGCAAATGGAATTCCATGCTCAAAGCGAGGCCCGTCGCTTGATAGTTTGACCAGTGTTTTTGGGCTTGAGAACTTACGAGAAAGAACGGGATTTCACTCAGCCGACAACGATGCAATTCAACTCTTTCATATTGTGCGTAGACTTCAGCTTATTTTTTTAAGTTGTAGCCAAAGCACGAAATGCACGGAATAGGCGAGAATAGCTCGGCTATTTTTTCCCCGGCCGACGATTTTCGCGTTCTCGCTGTGATTGCGGACCGAGAGTTGTAAAAAGCGTTAGGATTGTTAACCGAAGCCGAAAATTTGAAGGAACCAATCTAATGAAAAAATCGAAGCGGTCTTGGGCTGCGCCGGACACCTTGGCAGACATAGTCGCGGGCGTTACCGCCGCGGCTGTTCTTGTACTTAGTGTTGTCACGGCCACCAACATCACACAGGTGCCCTGGTTCCACGAGAACATCAGCAGTATAACTCTAGGCCTTTTGTCGATCTTCGTCGTTGTCGCGATTCTAGAGAAGCGCATTTTCTCCAAGCGCTTGCGAGAAGAATTGGTTGAGGAACTCAAGAAAGTACAAATCGATTCGCTACAGCAACGGGTTAAGGCGTCGGGAATATCCAACCTGTACTTGAGCCGCGCTGATTATCTGGAATATCGTGGTGCTGCTACATTGGCCGACTACCTGGGCACGTCGAAAACTACAATCAGAATTGCCGCACACTGGCTGTCTCAGGGAATAGAGATGGAAGGCATTGCGGATTCACTCGCTAAATTCGTTAAGGAAGGACGAACGGTTGAAATAGCTGTTGTAGATCCAGACTCTTCGTCCATAAAGCAGGTGTCCGATTTTTTTGGCATTAGCGAGAATGACGCAGTGAATCGCATTAATGGAACTCTTACTGACCTACATCGAGCGAAAATGTCATTGCCGCGGAATAAGTTGAGGCGATTTCGGATACTTACTTACGACACGTTGGCAACTGCCTCAGTGATTATGCTGGACGACGATGTTATTGGTGGGCGAATACAAGTTGATTTTAAGGTCTTTCAAACTCCGAGACATCAAAGTTTTGGATTTGAATTAAGCGGCAGTGAAACGCCGTCTTACCAGCTTTGGCGTCGTGCATATCGAGAACTTATCGATCAGGGAACAGAACATCCAGAAAATGCCGCGTGATACTGACGTTTCTACTTCGACAATTCCAAGAGTCTTGATGCAAACACCAAGCCGGGTGTCACTAAACTTCCTGTCAAAGTGCAATATGGAATGCCCCTTTTGCTATCTGGACTTCATTGGCGGAGACGATAGCGAAGTCATCTGGAGGAAGATAATTGATAGGCTATCCGAGTGGTCAGTATCGGCGATCACGATAGGCGGCGGCGATCCGTTGATGTACAAGGACATAGCGAGCCTTTTGGAATACGCGAAAGGGCGTGGTCTTTTTATTCAACTGGATACGAACGGTTTATCGTACAAGAAAAGGCATTATGAAGTAATCGCCAATTTCGTTGATTTGCTAGGTCTTCCACTTGATGGCGGGGACGCCTCCACGAACCAAGATATGAGAAATCACAAAACTCATTTTGAACGAGTTACCACGCTATTGCAGGACCTAGCAAATGGAAGCTTACCGATTAATATAAAGATCAATACAGTTGTTAGCAACGTCAACGCAGATAAGCTTCATCACATTGCACGTACGTTGTCAGAATTCGACATCAAAATTTGGTCTCTGTATCAATTTTGGCCTATAGGCGAGGTCGCAAAGAAGAATCACCAAAAATATACGTTATCTACTGACAGATTCTTGGAGAGTGTCGCTTGCTTACAGTCTACCGATCTACCGTTTCAGCTTGAGATTTCCCCATTCGAAGTACGACACTCAACCTATTTTTTTGTGAGTCAAACAGGTGCAACATATACAATAGATCGAACGGACCCGTTCGTTTACACTCAATTGGGATCCATTTTCGATGATCGTGTACTCGCGCGATGGGCGGAGCATTCAAGTCGCGAAGAAAATGCAGACCGCATCGAGTCCCGTTTGACGCTATTGGCTCGCGAGTCTGAGGATGCGTAAGGGAAATCTAGCTCTTGTATGAGTAATTCATATGTCGTCTAGGGTTCCTCGCGGATCTTTATCGCGTCCGGATTGTTGCGGTATTTTCTGGAGCCCGCTGTCGGTTATTCATTGGTAGCTGACCTCATTCTTCGTTGCGTTCGATAAATGAGGGAAATCGATTTCATGAAATACCGAACAGCGAACAACGAGACTCTGTCGCATTGGCATTCGGCGAGCGCATGTACGCTGATTAAACGCACGCGATGGCAGTTGGCCTCGTGGGCACCAGCCAGATCGCATAGTTAGTAACTAGGTCTTTTACTCGAATACTGTTCTCCAACTAATTGCCTCAGGCCGTGTAAAAACCAGCCCCATTACTCATTATGTTGGTTTGCACTGAGATCTGATCCAATTCCGGTGGTTATTTGCATCAAGAATCGACCCGTCTGGTTGCTGAGGATGAATTTGTAGAGGCATACCCTGGCGTTCGGTTATCGCCACGATGGTGACGGGACGCCTAGTGCTGCCGCGTCAGAGCCCAAGTCTGGCCTATTTACGGTAATTTGGGCCTCTAGCTTCATATCTGAATATCGCCTGTCGTGGTCGATATTCGAGTATGACTCTCTGATTTCTAAAGAATCATATTGAAATATCGACTGATTTAGGCGATATTCAGATATGATGCTTGATGATCGTACCCACTTCGGTTCCTACCTTACGCAGCTCCTCTCGAAAGGGCAGGTGTATTTTTCGGCTGCGCAAGCGCAGGACGCGCTTGGCCTCAGCAAGGGCGCCTTGCTCAAGGCGGCGGAGAAGCAGCAGAAGCGGGGCAATCTGATCAGCCCGCGGCGCAGCTTCTATGTCATTGTACCGCCGGAGTACCGCGCAATGGGGGCGCTGGAACCTCCGTGGTATATCGATGCGCTGATGGCGTATGAGGAGCGGCCCTACTATGTTGGGCTGCTCAAGGCGGCGGAACTGCACGGTGCAACCCACCAGGCCGTTATGGAGTTTCAGGTCGTGACCGACAAGCAGATGCCAAAGATCAGGGCCGGGCGTTCTTCCATCGTCTTTTATTACCGCAAGGACTTGAGCGCGGTGGAAGAAGGGCTGGAAAAGCACAAGACGAAAACGGGCACGATGAAAATCTCCGGGGCCGAACTAACAGCGCTCGATCTGGTGCGCTACCCGCACGCTGCGGGCGGGCTTCATCACATTGCGACGGTGCTTTCCGATCTCGGTACGCGGATTGAGGCAGAAAAACTTGCCGTGCTTTCCGGTGCGTTTGAGCGCTCGGTAGGGCAGCGGCTCGGATTCCTATTGGGTATTTCCGGCCATAGCGAGAAGGCGGACGCGTTGCACGCGCGCCTCGCCGAAGGCTTGCCGCTCCCGTGGGTCGAACTGGAACCGTCACTGGCTGCCAAACCAGATCTTGCGCCTATTGTCGTTGAGCGCAGCGCGCGCTGGCATGTGGTTGGCCGCAGCATGCCGGAGGTGGATTGATGATTCCACACATGAACATTATCGCCTGGAGCAATGTCGCGCCGTGGGCGGCGCTGTGGCAAGTTGAACAGGACCTAATCATCAGCCGCGCCGTAATTGATATCTTTAATGATGATTACTTACGTGAAGAGTTGCGCTTTCGTGGCGGCACGGCGCTGAACAAGTTGCACTTTCCGGAGCCGCTGCGTTACTCGGAGGACATTGATCTTGTGCGCACAAGTGAAGGGCCCATCGGCCCCGTGCTTGACCGGTTGCGGGAGGTGCTGGATTGGCTTGGCCAAGCCAATTATGACGTAAGCCCAGTTGCGCCAAGTCTGATCTTTCGTGCCGATGCTGAAGATGGCGGACCGCAGCTACGCCTTAAAGTCGAAATTAATACCCGCGAGCGCGAGGCTCATGACGGGTCGGTAGCGATGCCCCACGCTGTCGAAAACCCTTGGTTTACCGGGCAGGCCGACATTACGACCTTCACCAACGAAGAAATGTTGGCGACAAAGCTGCGCGCTTTACTAGAGCGCGACAAAGGACGCGATCTCTTTGATCTTGCCCATGCAATCGGTGTGTTTGATGGCCTTGATACGGGCCGCGTAGCGACGCTCTTCGTCCAATATCTGAATGACCAGGGCAAGACACTATCGCGTGCGCAGGCCGAGCAGCGCATGTTGGCAAAGCTTGCCCATGCAGGTTTCCTTGCCGATATCAGGCCGCTTCTGTCTGCCGACGATGCCGATGCGCTGACCGGTGAGGCCATCAATGCAGCTTTTATGGACGTGTTCAATGGCCTCATTGCACAGATACCCGGCGCGCCGTGGGCGAACACCGATGAGGCGCTCGCGCAGTTTGGGCTTGTGACCTGAACTTTCATGAGAAGAAAGGCCTTTCCTCCGGGCTCAACTCCCTTGCAGGATTTTTACCATGCCCCTTATCCCTTTGCAGAGGGTAAGCCTTCCACATGATCTCGGCAGCTTATGCAGCGATTCGTTACGCGACATCAACTTCATGACTTCGCGCATCTACTTCATAAGGCGCTCTCTCATAGCCGAATTCTGCGATCTGCTGCAGGTATAACGGCAAGAAATCTTGAATAGAGCCCGCCGTCTCATACTGATACACGTGACGACACTCATGAGAAATCAGCCGATTCGAGAAGTGTCCATCGCAAATGTATATGCCATAACCAAGTGTCAGGCCGACCATCCCAGGCCCTAGTAGACCTGCGCTAAGTGCAACTGTCCGAAGTTCTGGATCATCTGGAAGGGGCAGGCTCGATACCGTACTGATTCGAATCTTTTCAGGATTCACGACACCAACCGATCGAGCGAGACAAAGTCCGAGTTCTGAAAGTGGCGCGCCGGTGCGCATTATCTCCTGCGATTTTTCCTCAGCCCACTGGATGGCACTCGGTAAGAGGTGTGGGAGTATGGCTTCCAGATCAGAGTTCATGTCACCTCACTATAGCCCAGTGTGTGGAGGAAAATGAGAGTTGAGAGATGCTCGCTCAGCGAGCGAAGCGATGGTCTCCATATCTACACTGTGGGAAAATCGTGGGACTCGGTAATGCATCGTTGTGCTAAGTACTGAACCGCCCCGGGATTGCCGGAGCCCTTTTATGTTGAGAGGATACTCCGATGACAAGAGCAAACCGATATTCCACAGAAGTTCAAGAACGTGCTGTGCGCATGGTGCACGAGCAAGAGTCAGCCCACTCATCCCGCTGGG
>JAJFKU010000031.1 GCA_021773035.1 Woeseiaceae bacterium | reverse complement strand
GTCGCCTGTGGGTCGTGAAGACGGCATCGGCCCTCCCGGATCAACACCGGATTAAGAACGCCACCGGCAACTATAATGTCACGCCGGCTGCCCGAAGCCGCTGGCCAATACGGCCATACGATCTCGAAATCGCCTGACAGTGACTGTTCGACCAGGTACCGACTATTACAACAGTTACGCGAGCTACGCGGCGTTAGCTTTTGACATCAACTCGTCACTGTAAGGTGATCTCGCCGTGAGCAGAGCGTGATAACTCGCTGCAATACTTTCCTCGTCAAAAATCAACCACTCGACAGAGGAATACTTCATGAAACCCATCATCAAAGTTACGCTCGCGGCCATCTGCCTGCTGGGCGCAACGGCCGCCAGCGCTGCTGACATCAATGTACGCATTGTCAATCTGACCAACGGCATTCATTTCACGCCATTCCTGGTTGCAGTACACCCGGACGGAGACAGCCTGTTCACCACCGGACAACCCGCTTCTGCAAACCTGCAGGCAATGGCCGAGGGCGGCGATATCTCTGGCTTAGTCGCAGATATGCAGGCCCTTGGTGCGACAATCAGCAGCAATCCTGCCAGTGGCCTGCTGGCACCTGCCAGCAGTACGAATGTCGACC
This sequence comes from Woeseiaceae bacterium, assembly GCA_021773035.1. Taxonomy (GTDB): domain Bacteria; phylum Pseudomonadota; class Gammaproteobacteria; order Steroidobacterales; family Woeseiaceae; genus UBA1847. Next base: position 8,561 of record JAJFKU010000031.1, on the reverse strand, counting down.
TGAATACCGACGGCACCAGCAATGTGCGCTTGTCAGTCGTCGCGATGTTGCTGCCGACCAACGACGCGTTCGCCGGACTGAACGCCGTGACTATCCCGACAACACCCGGCACCTACACCTACAACGTCCCGGCCTACGATGCCGGTACTGAGGCCAACGATGAACTCATAACCGGCGGTGGGGCTCCCGGCGCGGCGGGTATTCCTGCGGACCCGGGCGGTCTAGGTGGCAGCGGCGGCAGCGGCGCGGCAACCGCGGACGCTAACCCAAACGTACACATTCACCGCAACACCCTGGGCGACACGGACAATGCCGCCGGCATCAGCGATCTGGACAGCCGCGTACACCGCTGGCTGAACCCCGTCGTCCGCGTTGTTGTAACCGTACGTTAAGGAGATCGACGTGAAAAACTTCTACCGACTACTCGCGGTTACCGGCGCAGCGCTCGCGCTGCAGGCCTGCGACAACGACAACAACGTCGTCACACCACCCGCACCGCCGCCACCGCCGCCCGCGATGGCCAGCTTCGACGTGACGGCCGTTAACCTGACGAATGCGCAACCGCTGTCTCCGATCGCGGTCATAGGTCATACCGACGCCTATACGGTTTTCACCGTTGGCGATGCTGCAAGCGCAAGCCTCGAAGATATGGCCGAGGGCGGCGATAACACCGCCCTGATCGCTGAAGCCAACGCCGCCAATGTCGTCGTGACAGGAAGTGGTGCTGCGCCTGTCGGACCGGCCGGCAGCGAAACTGTGACGGTGACCCTGCTGGCGAGCGATCTTCCGACGCTTCAGATCAGCGTTGCAACGATGCTGGTCAACACCAATGATGCGTTTGCCGCGTTGAACGGTTTCGACGTGTCCGGCATGGCTGTTGGCGATTCAATGACGCTAAACAGCATCGCCTACGACGCCGGAACCGAGGCCGACAGCGAAGCCGCCGCCCACATTCCGGGACCTGCCGGAGGTGGCGAAGGCTTCAATGCAGCCCGCGACGACGCCGCCGATCGTGTCACCATGCACGCAGGAGTTGTCAGCCAGGACGATGGTTTCGCAACATCCGATTTGACAGAACAACACCGCTTCGACAACCCCGTAATGCGCGTTCGCATCGAGCGGACGCAGTAGATCCCCGCGGCCCGGCACAGGGATGTGCCGGCGCCAACCTGCCTTGTGATAATTACGTGAAGTTTCCGGTCTACTATCCCACTAACGGGAGAAAACCATTGAACAAGCGTCGAATTCTGATCGTTGAGGACGAGCAAGACATCGCCGATCTGGTATCACTACACCTCGGCACCCTGTGCGACGAAACGGTGATTGCCCGCGACGGTCACGAGGGACTCAGGCTCGCAACCTCCGAACAGTGGGCGGTAATAATCCTGGACCTCAGACTGCCCGGACCGGATGGGCTGGAAATCTGCCGCGCCGTTAGGCGCGAACGTGCCTATCAACCCATCTTGATGCTGACCTCCAAGTCGTCCGAACTCGACCGTGTACTCGGCCTGGAAACCGGTGCTGACGACTACCTGACAAAACCCTTCAGCGTGCTGGAACTGGTAGCACGCGTACGAGCGCTCTTCAGGCGTATCGAGAATTTTCAACAGACACCCAAAGCAGCAAACGACGGCATCGTCACAGCCGGCGGACTAAGCATCGACGCAGAAAGCCGTGAAGTCATACTCGACGGGCAGGCCATAGAACTGACGGCCCGCGAATTCGATCTGCTGAATCACTTCGCGAGGAATCCGGGTCGGGTATTTCGTCGCGCCGACCTGCTCGACAAGGTCTGGGGTTACGGCCACGAGGGTTATGAGCATACCGTTAACTCACATATCAACCGCCTGCGCGCCAAAATAGAGGGTAATCCCTCGGAACCCGAGATGATTGTTACGGTATGGGGTGTCGGCTACAAATTCGCGGCCTGAACATATGCAGACCTTATTCGCAAAACTCTCGATCGCGCTGATAACGATCGTCGTACTGATGGGTGCGGCTTTCTTTGTGGTTGACCGCATCAATACCCGCATCTACTACGAGGAACTGACACAAAAACTAAACGCCCCGATTGCAATGTACGTAACCGGGCAGCGTGATCTCATTACCGCTGGAACACCGGACCTGGCCAGTCTTGCCGACCTCGCCAGTCACGCGATGGTTATCAACCCCACGGCCGAGATCTACCTGCTCGACAAGCTCGGCAATATCCTCGGGCACGGACTGCCGCCAGAGTCGGTCGTGCACGATCGCGTTGACCTCGTTCCGGTTCACCAACTGCTGAGCGGCAACGCCGCCATGCCAATCCGCGGCGATGACCCACGCGGCTCAGCACAGAAGGTGTTCTCGGCTTTTGAAGTTCGCACCGAAAACGAGCTGGAAGGCTATTTATACGTCGTACTCGGCGGCCAGAAATACGACGAACTTGCCAGTGATATCGGCAATTCCTATACGGGTACCGCAAGTTTCTACGTGGCGATAGCGATCGTTGTGCTGACGGCTGTCGTCGGACTACTTGTGTTTGGCCTGCTAACCAAACGCCTGCAGAAACTGAATGTCGAAATTCAGCGTGTTGGTGCGTCCGGCTTCGACACCGACCCGAACCTCGAAGCGTCGCGATCCGGTGGCGATGAAATAGATCAGCTAACTCGATCGTTCGTCACGATGTCGGGCCAGATACAGTCGCAGATAGAGCAACTCAAAGAAAACGATCGCCTGCGCCGGGAACTGGTCTCCAATATTTCCCACGATCTGCGTACACCGCTGTCTGCCATGCAGGGTTATCTCGAAACCCTGATCATCCGTGGTGACACACTGTCAGATCAGGAACGTAGCCGTTACCTGAATATCGCGCGCAAACACGTCACTCGACTGGGTGTACTCATCGGCGACCTGTTCGAACTCTCCAAGCTCGATTCGGCCAGTGTGACGCCAAATCTCGAAGCATTTTCGCTACCGGAACTGGTGCAGGACGTCGCTCATGAATTTCAGCTGGACGCCGAGAACAAAGGCGTCTCGGTCGTGATCGATGCGATCTCCGAATCGGCATTTACGATGGGTGATATCGGTCTGATTCAACGGGTTCTGGAGAACCTCATGCGCAATGCTATTCGATTCACGCCTGATGGCGGCACCGTCACGCTGTCTATTCGCGACCGCAAGCAGAACATTGCCGTGGCCGTTTCCGATACTGGCAGCGGAATACCCGACAAGGATATCCCCAGGATTTTCGATCGTTTCTACCGCGCTGTTTCCGGCGAGGAGGCGAAGTCCGACTCGTCAGGACTGGGCCTCGCCATTGTGAAGCGAATTCTGGACCTGCACGACAGCTCTATCACTGTCGAGAGCAAACTCGAGCACGGCACACGATTCGAATTCGAACTGCCGATGTACCAGCAGGCCGCCTAGTCGCCGAGTTGGTCCCACAGGTAACTGTAAATCAGCGCCTGTAAGCGGGCGGCCTGTGTATTGTCCGAAGCACCCGCATGGCCGCCAACCGTATTTTCATAGTAGTAGAGGTCGTGGCCGAGCTCCTTCATGCGAGCAACCATCTTTCGCGCATGGGCCGGGTGTACCCGGTCGTCACGAGTCGATGTCGTGAAGAACGCCTTGGGATAATCCGCATCTTTCTCGATATTGTCATAGGGCGAATACTCCTTGATGTACTCCCAGTCCGAGGTGTCCGGGTCGCCATACTCGCCCATCCAGGACGCGCCGGCCAGGAGGTGACTGAATCGTTTCATATCGAGCAGAGGCACTTGCACAACGACCGCGCCCCAGAGGTCCGGTCGCTGTGTGAGCATCACACCCGTCAGCAGCCCGCCGTTCGAACCACCGCGCACACCCAGATGTTCAGGACTGGTCACCTCGCGCGAAAACAGGTCCTCGGCAACCGCAGCCATGTCATCATAGGCGCGCTGACGGTTTTCTTTCAGCGCCGCATGATGCCAGCGCGGACCATACTCACCGCCCCCCCGTATATTGGCAACAACGTACGCACCGCCACGCTCCAGCCACGCATGACCGACGGTAGCACTGTAGCCCGGCGTGAGGCTGATCTGGAATCCACCGTATCCGTAGATCAGCGTCGGCGTATCGCCACCGGGTTCAAAGTTCCTCGGCAGGACGAGGAAGTACGGGACCTGAGTACCGTCCTTGCTGCTCGCAAAATGCTGTTCGACCGTCATGCCCTCTGCGTCGAAGAATGACGGCAGCGAGGACAGCGGCTCGATTGATTTTCCGCCGTCGTTGGCGACGAACAGCGTATCGGGACGGAGAAAACCCTCGTAGCTGAAAAAGAACACATTCGAATCATCGGCAGCGCTGACAAGCGTGATGCTGCCGAGGGTCTCCGTCTGGATATCGGTCCGCAGCCACGCGCCATCAACGAATTCGAAGCGCGACAGCTTGCTCGTCACGTCATCCAGTTCGTTCAATATCAGGTAGTCCCGCGTCCACTCCACGCCACGCCGGGGAATCGCACTGTGCATCGTCGGCACGTAGATAAGATCGAAGTCACGACTACCGGCCATGAAATCGTCGAAATCGATCGACATCAGCGAACCCTGCGCATAATTCGTATCGGCGGGCTGCCAGTCGGTCTTCAGTTCCAAGATCATCCGGCCATTCATCAGTCCGTGGAACTGAGAATCGTCAGGGATGTCTATCTTCCGGTGAGCGCCATCTTCAGCGTAGACATAGCGCATCGCCGTAAAGAACGTCGGCGTGCGATGTACGACATCGTAGTATCTGTCACCGTCCCAACCGCGATAAACCGTCGCAGCAACGTCCTCTTTTTCGCCGGCGAAAACCTCCTTCGCCTCTGCGATGGGATCACCGCGTTTCCAGACCCTGGACGTTCGCGGATAACCCGAGTCCGTCAGGCTCCCGTCCCCGAAGTCGCTGCCGACGAATAGCGTGTCCTCGTCTACCCAGCTCAGCCTGCTTTTGGCTTCTGCAACAATGAAACCATCGTCCACGAAACTGCGCGTCTCGGTATCGAATTCGCGGATAACAACCGCATCGGCCCCGCCGCGTGATAAACTCAGCAAACAACGCTGGTAGTCCGGGCGCAGACAGTCCGACCCTTTCCACACCCAGTCCTCATTCTCCGCCATCGCCAGCGCATCGAGGTTCAGAACCACGTCCCAGTTCGCATCACCGCTGACGTAATCGTCCAGGGTCGTGCGACGCCACAGACCACGGGTATTCGTGGCGTCCTTCCAGTAGTTGTAAACGTAATCACCCAAAAGAGCCGGGGACGCGAAGCGCTCATCGGAATTGTAAATCTCGAGATTTCGGTCGTAGAACGGCGCAAACTCGGGCAGAGCCTCAAGATAGCCCAGGGATTCGGTATTCTGCTGCTCGACCCAGGCCAGGGCCTGCTCACCTTCGACGTCCTCCAGCCACAGGTAAGAATCTTCGACCGACCCCTTGGAGCTGCAGGCAGTCAAGGAAACAAAGGCTACGGTAACAAGGGCTTGCTTGAACATTGGCAGCTTCCACAGTGAGGACTGGCGGGATGGTAACATTAGAAACTGAGCGTATAGGCAGCTTTTTTGCGCTGATTCGCCACAAATACGCGACTAAAGTCGCATAAATATCTTTATGCTTTCATTGACTATCGACACTCGCGGGCTATACTGCCCGCAGCTAGAATGATCGGCTGAATTTATGTACACCATTTCGAAGTTCCTATAAGTACCTCGTCCTGATCTTCATAAGTTTCAAGCAGCATCTCTTGCGTAACGCTGTCGTTTGACGGCAATAACTTTTGACTATTTAGGATTAGAAAAATGTCTACAGTAACCGGAACCGTAAAATGGTTTAACGAAGCCAAAGGCTTTGGCTTCATCGAGCAAGAGTCAGGTCCTGACGTATTTGCTCACTTCAGCAACATCACTGGCAGCGGATTCAAGACACTGGCCGAAGGCCAGAAGGTCGAGTTCACTGTAACTGACGGCCAGAAAGGCCCTCAGGCAGAGAACATCGTACCGCTCTAGGTTTTCACCTGTAGCGATACGAAGCTGTATCGAAAGGCGAGGCCCGCGGGCCTCGCCTTTTTTTATTCCGATGCCGGAATCTTCGTTGCCTGCCAGGCGACTACCCGCCAGACCTCATTGCGCTTCAGGAATGTGCCGGTGTTGTAATAATACTCCGCTGCCTTTCCCTCTGAGTTCGGCGTGCCGACGAGTTTGAATGCGACGATCGCAGTATCGCCGTAAACACGAACATCGATCTCGGTGGCCGAATAGACGGTATCCGGCGTATCCGCGGACTCCTCCACTCCTTCGAAGCTCGCCATGATGTCGGCCTTAGCAAAGCGCAATCCGGCGGAGGACGTGTATACGAGGTCATCCGCCCAGAAGGCGGCATGGGCAGCTTCGGTATAGGTTCCGGCAAGAAAGCTGTGTAAGCCCTCGGTCAGGTCATCCACGTCAGACGCGAACACCTGCCCGCAACCGAGAATCGTAAGAGCTGCAAGGCTTGTAAGTCGGATCATGATCTTCATATCCACTCCTTTATTTTCGAGTATTCTAGGCGGCAATGGCCGATAACAACAACTCATCAGCCGGATTCCTGAGACGGGCGCTCGGCATATTCGGCTACAGTCGCCGTGCACTGAATCTCGTGTGGACCACAAGCCGCCCGCTCACGGTTGTACTCGCGCTGCTGACCTTGATCGGTGGCGTACTGCCGGCCGTGATCGCGTATATCGGTCAACTCATAGTCGACGGTGTGGTCGCGGCCACCCAGGCTACCGATCCCGACATCCGGGGCGTGTTAGAGCTCGTCGGCCTGGAAGCGCTGGTCGTCATTGCCGTTGCCGGGGCGCAGCGAGGTATTTCGGCCAGCCAGTCCTTGCTGCGTGCCCTCCTCGGCCAGCGCGTCAATGTCATGATTCTCGAAAAGGCGATGACACTGGAACTGGCGCATTTCGAGGATTCTGAGTTTTACGACAAACTGACGCAGGCCCGTCGCGAGGCCTCGAGTCGGCCGCTAAGCCTGGTCAACCGAACTTTTGGTCTGGTGCAAAATGCCATCTCGCTGACCAGCTATTCAGTGCTGTTGTTCGCTTTTTCACCGTGGGCGGTATTGATCCTCGTCGTGGCGGGCCTGCCGTCATTTTTTGCAGAAGCGAAATTCTCCGGCGATGCTTTCCGGCTGTTCCGCTGGCGTTCTCCCGATACCCGTATGCAGATGTATCTCGAGACCGTTATCGCGCGAGAGGATGGCGTGAAAGAGGTGAAGTTGTTTCAACTCGGTCCTCGCCTGTTACAGCGCTATCGGGATATTTTCCGGAAACTGTTCATTGAGGACCGCAGGCTCACGTTACGACGAGACGGTTGGGGTTTCATTCTCGGCCTGTTGTCTACCGCCGCACTTTATTCCGCTTACGGATGGATCGTCATAACGACGATCGCCGGTACGATCACGCTGGGCGCCATGACGATGTACCTGGCGTTGTTCCGGCAGGGCCAGTCTGCCGTATCGGCTATCCTGACGTCTGTCAGCGGCATGTACGAGGACAATCTGTACCTGTCGAATTTATACGAATACCTGGAACAACCGGTGCCGGTTCGGCCAGGTAACGCAACCCGTGGACCGGAGCCGGAACGTGGACTGGAGTTCGATGGCGTATCGTTCACTTATGCCGGTGCTGAAGAAAAGGCGCTCGACAATATCAGTTTGCAGATAAAGCCCGGGGAGAGCCTCGCACTGGTTGGCGAAAACGGATCCGGGAAAACCACTCTGATAAAACTCCTCACGCGACTTTATGAACCTACCGAGGGTCGCATTCTGCTCGATGGCCTGGACCTGCAGGAATGGGACGTGGAAGCACTACGACAACGTGTCGGCGTGATCTTTCAGGACTTCGGTCGTTACCAGTTCTCGGTCGGCGAGAATATTGGCGCCGGCGACGTGCGCCACATTGATGATAAAGAGCGCTGGAAAGATGCCGCAACGACCGGCCTTGCCGCGCCGTTTATTGAGGAGATGCCCGAGAGTTACGAAACGCAGCTCGGCCGATGGTTCAAAGGTGGACGGGAACTGTCCGGTGGACAATGGCAGAAAATCGCCTTATCACGGGCGTTCATGCGCAGCGACGCGGATATCCTGGTGCTGGATGAGCCGACCGCGGCGATGGATGCGTCATCGGAAGCGGAAGTTTTCGAACATTTCCGCACCGCGAGCAGCAATAAAATGACGATACTGATCTCGCACCGGTTTTCGACCGTTCGCGCCGCCGCTCAGATCATCGTCATTCATCAGGGCCGAATTCTCGAGCGCGGCAACCATGAGAGCTTGCTGGCAAAAGACGGGCAGTACGCGCACCTCTTCAATCTCCAGGCGCGCGGCTACCAGTAGCTGGGATAGTCGCTACTCGATTGGACAGTCACTGCCGGACAATAGCGAGATCGGGTGACCGTTTTGGCCAGCAGCTTCGGGCAGCCGACGTAACATTATGGTTGCCGGTGTAGTTCTTAATCCGGTGTTGATCCGGGCGGGGGGGGGGGGGGGGGGGACGGACCCACCAACCGGCACCCCGCCCCCCCCAG
>JAJFKU010000004.1 GCA_021773035.1 Woeseiaceae bacterium | reverse complement strand
TCTCTGTTGATAATCATCACGAAGGGTAAGAAGATCATCGATTGGCGTCCGCGACAGAGAGCGGTTGTTTATGGAATACGATTCCTGATCAACCGTTGCCCTGCCGGCGATCACCGCATTGATTGCATCCAGAATTGTTTCCGCATCTGTCCGGGGGTCTGTAACTACAACGGCAAGATCCGGTTTCAGGACTATCGATGCCTTGCCGATCTCTACACGGTCACCGACCTTGGAAACATAGGCTGCCCACCTGTATTCCCCAGCGGTATTGGCTGCGGTCGTTACCGGCGCAACGTCAATTGAGAAGTCATCACCATCTGCATCGGCGACAATGTTAAAAGCCCCGGGCGTCGCACTCACCAACTGAACAAAATAATATGTCAGTGTCCATGACGTTGCCGGATAATCTGTAGACAGGTCGGTTCGCCTCCACTGCCATCGATCCCCTACAACAAGTTCAAGCGGTTCAGTTTCCGGTATATCGACCATTGCCTACTTCCACCCGCCCACGAACCCGCCACGAGATCCAATAGCCTTCTTGACAAAGCCGCGCTTCGGTTTGTCTTCTGTCTTGTCGGGCACCGGAGCGTCCACCTTCTCCGTTGTGATAGTTGACGGGCGCGTTTGCCTCTTCGAAAGACTCATACGCGCCGCCAATGCATACACACGACAATCAAGAGCTTCATTCCTTTTCCCCCCGGGGAGAACCCAAACCCGATATGGCCGGCCTTCACGGTACCTAGTTACCACAGTTTCAGCCGTAACCTGAACAAACCATTCATCGTCGTAGGTGTTCGGCAGATGACAATAGCCAGGACCGGGATCTGCAATCTTGAAACGCCCATACACGGAATCCTTAGCAGTATCAACGCCAACAATCCACAACTTGTCTTTAAGCTTGCTCTTGCTCGCGCGCTTGGGCCAGATAGGACGTGGCCCGGACGCACCCTTTATCGGATAGACATTTCGCTTGAACCTTGATGCACAGTAGGAGAACACCGCCGCGCCATGGTGCCCACCGGTATCAATGCAGGTCGCACGCACACGAACGAGCCGCCCCTCTTCGGTCCAGTATCTGTCGAAAAGCATCTCGTCTAGTTCTTCCCAGACTTTCTTCTGCGCCGGATCGCCGTAAATGATTTCGTATCGGATGCCCCAGCTTTCATCGGCTTCGCCCCAACCGACGATTTCGACCTCAAGTCGATCGTCTTGCACATCAACCCCCGCCGATGCGTAATGAACACCGTCGGGAAGTTCCGCCATGTCGTAGTTTTCGACATTGGTACGAAGTCCAGTCTCATCGACCGTTTCTCCTTGTTCCTCCCACGTCTCGCCAAGCACTGTGTTGACAAAGACCTGTAAGTCATTGGGGCTTCCCCTCGCATCCAGAAATTCCTGAACCATCGAAGACAGTTTCACCCATGGAGAATAGATTTGTGAAAGGTGAAACCCGGCGACGCCATTAAACGGCGCCGTCGCAACCCATTCGCCCCTGTCAACAGCGCTCCACCGCTCGGCATCGGTCCAGAGTGTTCCACAATGTTCGCACATATAATGCGCGCTGGCCGCGCTGTGTTCCCCGTCAACCTTGTCCCATTTGACATTGGCCCATTTTAGTTTCTGACGCCCACCACAGTGCGGGCAGGGCACCCGGAATTCGCGCTTGTCTGAGCGTTCGTAATCCTTCTCAATCTGGCTAGTTCCTTTCAGCAAAGGAGTTGAACCCTTCCACAGTTTTCGGTTCCACCAGTTGGTTTGGCGCTTTTCGGCCAGCTTAAGCGGGTTGCCTTCAGTGCCGGCCGACACCGCGTAAGCATCGATTTCATCACCAAAGACAATTCGGATGGGGCGGCTTCGGATGGGACTGGGAGCATTCGAACCGATTATGACAATGTAACCACCGGCAAACGTTTTGTGCTGAACCGTGTTCCCGGAATCGCGGGACTTTGCATCCTTAATTGATCCGCGCAAAACGGGTGTGTCCCTGATCATCGGTGCGAACCTGTCGCGCGACCAGTCCTTGCCATCCGCTATTGTCGGCAACAGCATCAACATAGGAGCCGGGTCATGATGGACGTGAAAGCCAATCACATTCCCAAGTGCTGTCGTCCAGCCGATTTGAGAACCCTTCATGACAACGACCTCAAAAACCGCCGGGTCATTGTCTGCATTCATAATATCGCGCAGATATTCCGCACGGCTCGTGCGCCACTTGCCGGGCTCCGCGCTGTCTTCCCTGCTCAAATATCGATGGTCGTCGGCCCACTCGGAAACGGTGAGCTTAGGTAGTGGCCTTATCGTGGCCCGGAACAGATTTTCCAGTTCAAGCAGAGTTTCATCCTGCCTGCTTTGAAAACTCTCCAAGAGCGTCGTTGATATTGTCACTAATTATTACCTGAATTTCCGCAACATTTTTGCCCTCACATACAGGAGCGCTTCGCGTGGGAACCGATAATATTTTCTGCCGCAAATCCGCGCCGACCCTTAACCATGCTTCCGCAACCCCATCCGCAGTGACCAATTCGCCCTTCTTTTCCGCCGCCTCCAATTCTGCACGGTCAGCCTGGGCGGAAAGCAGCCTTAACCGTTCTTGCGTTTCGCTTTTCGATTCCGACTTGGTGTCACGGGTGATATAGCGCACGAAAGCGTTGCAGGTGGCGACCAGATCATACTTCCCATGACGAATTTTAGGCAGCACGCCTTCCTTCGTTAACTGCTGTATACGACGAATGTCGCAATTGCAACAACGGGCAATATCCTGAACTGAACCCTCAATCACATTGTCAGTGATAGCGAAAATGCTCCATATTGCCGGTAACTAGAAATATAATGCGGTCGCGCGTTACCCGTGAATTAAAGTTCCAGGAAGGACCCGTAGACATATTATCGTATCCTGATCTCTGGAGAACCGTCCCCACTGTCACACAGCCTCAGCCTTGGCGTTGGTGCTCTCTGTCTGGGGAACCGATCAAGGAAGTCTCCCAGCTCGTCTGTTATCATCATGTGCGTTCCATCAATCAACTTAAGTCGTAGCCCTCCACCGTGGTTCTCTGTAAACGATACGATGTTTGTTGCGGGGATCCATGTTTCCGGTGCCCCGTCGGTTGGGGTGACAACTATGAACGTCGACATTGATCTTACCTCTTAGCTGTAGCCAGCGCGCGGCGCCATGCCTTGACGAAGTTGGGGCCAAACTTGGTCGCCACAACTCTCTGTCCATCTTCATAGAACCGGAACGTCTTGCGTACGCGGGCCGATGGTTCAAGCACATATAACACCTCGACTGGTGTGCGCTTCTTTGTCCGCCGGCGCATAATGACCTTCTGGCCTGACCTTGTCTTGGTAATAAACACCTTCTTCTTGTTCAGGAGCTGGCGTGGCCGGTTGGCCTTTGTGACCCCGCCCTGTGCTCTGCGCTTGACCTGTGCAGGTATGGCGAGGTTACGCCCTCGTGGCTTCTTGATGCCGCCGGTGGTGTGGCGTTGCAGATAGTCACGGCCTAGTCTGTCGAACACGCTGGCGATCAGCTTTGCCTTTGTGGACTTGGATACCCGTAAGGCGGCTGAGATGAAGCGTGTGTTGCGTGCTGTGAAGGCTCTTGGGTAGGTGTGGTTCACGATCTGCTTGCGAACGTCGAAGGCTGTATCGTTTAGTGCCTTGGATGTGGCAAAGGGCAATTGCTTGCGTTCTATCTGTGTAAGGCTTCGTGAGAATTGCTTGATGTTCGATTCTATGTTGAGCGTGACCACGGATCAATTTCCTCTCGTCATCTCTTTAAGGATCTGGTGTACATCGGTCGCGATTTCTTCCTGCTTGGTGCTCACCTTGGCCAGTGCGGTTTCCAGCATCCTCAGTCGTTCTAGAGCCTGTCTGTGCGGGCCACCAACCACATGCCCCTCTAACTTTGTCTCCACCCTTGCCAACCGGTCCCGGACATTATCAATTCTGGCTACTGAGATTCTCAAATCCGCAATCTGTGCCTGGGCTGATGATAGCTCGGCACGCATGCTTTGAAAAACCCCGGCTGCTGTAACGATCAGGACAATGATGCCGGCAACGGACGCCAGTTGCTTCCAGTCCCCAAGCTTTTCTATAACCTGTCGTACCATTCATTGGGGCGCTCCGGCCGCATAAGAAAAACTGGCAGGCCCCGGCTTGGTTACCAGTGTAAGGTGGTTAGGTTGCCATCCAACGAGCAACCATCCTTACACCTGCCACTTCGCATATAGCTGTCGTGGCCCCGAGTGATTCCGGCGTCTCCTGCCACCAACAATTATAAGGTATTTCGTTGTTCAAAACAAGCGATCGGCAAGCTCTTTCACCGCATTCAATACGGCGGCGGTGGCGAACAGTCCAAACACAATCTTCGTCGTCGTCATGGCACGGCCTTGTCGAAGACCCAGATCAGCAGATTGATTATAAGGGCTATCGCACCGACCGCAACGCCCTTCAACGCCCAACTGAAGTTTGTCGTGTTCTTTTCAGTTGCCTTTTCGAGAACGGCCACACGTGCTTTCAGGCCCCCTAGCGTTTCGTGAAGATGGTTGTCGTCTCTGGTCATTTGCTGCGCTTCTTAAGCAGCCTTTTGAGCTTTCCCCAGCCCAGCCAGACGAGATACAAGTCTATCGCGACGGACAAAGGCAACAGGGATTCCAGCCAACCAATGGTATATCCGCATACCACCATCACCCGCCCCAAGGCCAATGATGATCAATGCGCAGTATCCGAGAATTGCCGTGATATCGCCTTGGCTCCATGCGAGGAACTGAGGCCATGGGCGGTCGAGATGAGAGGGTATCCAGCCTATGGCCGTGAATGCGGAAACACCCACAGCTACCGTGAAGACCAAACCCGCTGCTAATTCCCACCTTCGGCGTCCCAAAACGATGAAGTACGAAGCAACCAGAAGATCAAGCAACATGCTCAAAATGATAGCCTGTTCGTAGTTATACACTTTTGGCGCGAGAATGGCGTATAGAATTATGCAGCACGCCGCTGCAATTTTGCGCCAGTCAACATTCTTAAGGCCACTGAGTATGCAGAACGTCGCCGCCACAGATGTCACGACCTTGAAGGCGGTTTCGTAGATCGTCCATCCCTCGGCAAGAAACGGCCCGATGGTAGCGTAGTGAGCCGCTATGAGGAAGAAAAAGACGAAGGTGACGACGGCCGTCACTTGCCGCCGCCCCCAGTCACGATTATTGGGGGCTTGCAATCCTTACAAATCTTGTCGCCCTCTTCATGTGCATTGGAGAGGCTACTATTTGAATCGGCGGACCTGATAATTGCGTCTGAAATAGACCTGTGCATCGCCGCAAACTTGGTAGCATGAACCGGATTTGGATCGTCGCCGCACACTTTCTGCGCACGTAACGCGCTCTCTGCCAGATTGCAGAGTTTGCGGTGATACCGGCGCCATGCAATCTCCGCCTCGGCAAAGGCCACCGCTGTCTCGGTGCAGGCTTCTTCTTTTGATGGGGTGTCGTTCATGATAGATCCTTATTTGAAGCGCCCCACAGCCGGGTTACGTAGAGGGGAGGCCGAAGCCTCCCCAGACACCGATCAAGGTTCGGGCCTTGATCATAACCCCAACCTGGCCCAAGAGGCACAAGATTAAGGAGCATCCCGATCTGGCTATGGTTGCCAGAGTAGTTTCGCATAAAGCCGGACTGGAGCGAACCCAATCAAGTGCTGCCGTGCACTTCCGCGTTGAAACCTTTTCTCTGCCCAAGAGACCGGCGACAGAGGGTCCTAACGCTTACGGCGGCCGTCCTGCACACTAGGGGCAGGAGGGTGATAATCAAACGGCTGCGAGCTTGTTGCGAAGCGCGTAGCCCTCAAGCGCCCAGATCTTATTGCGGGCGTTGTCTCGTGCAATCTTGCGGCCAATCTCGGCGTTGAAATTCTCTGGGCTCGCAGCGGCGCTCTCACCAATGACAATGAAGCCATTCTGGAGCGTCAGCGCGCAAACCGTCATCGTGGTGTTCGGGAAAATGTGATATTGTTCAGACACAATGGTGGCGTTGATCATACTCGGGGTCAGGCGGGGCGCGTTCAACCCCTTATCCTGAATTTCCTGTTCAATCTCTTGTTCATTTCTAGCCATCTATCTAACCTTTCAATCTAACTGAAATGGTGACCCAAATCACCATAACGGAATATAGTGTAAACCTTTCCCTAAAGTCAACTTGTGCAATTTTTGCACAGGTTGCATTCCAACTCATCCGTTCATCCTTTCGTGCGTCCCGCCAAGCCACCAATAATAGACATTCCCGTCATCGGCGAGCCACCGCAGCAGAACGAAAACAAAGTCCTTCCGAGGGGAATACCTGTCGTTCAACGTTGCAACGGTCATGTCCGGCGGGAAGACCACGTGATGGGAAAGGGACCGACCGTCGGGACCAGCGGAATCGACCACGGCAACGATGTATGTTGGCCTACCTTCCCCACCCCATTCATAGAGCTTTCGTATC
>JAJFKU010000030.1 GCA_021773035.1 Woeseiaceae bacterium | reverse complement strand
CGGTGCGTCGCGAAGATCGAACGAGCAGCCCGGATTATTCGACGTATAGCACTTCTGGAACTTCCATTGCCCGCCGCTCGGCCTGTGCACGTAAACGTACACCCGGTTCCCGGCCGACACCGTTAAGCCCGTGACCCCCAGACCCAGGTCTTCGCCTGCCGTGGCATTGAAGGTGAATATTTCAGTCATATTGGGAATCGTCCCGACATAGCTGTACGGGGATCCGTCCGTCGCCAATTCGGGATAGAACTCAATCCTGGCAGTGATGTCGACCGACGTGCTCGTACCTGACTCGAAAACCATGTAGTAACGTCCCAGCGGACTAAGCTGAGGAATATCTATCGTCGATCGAGTCGAGGACGAGACATTTCCTGATAGAACAACGTTGCTTGTCGGCGAGATAAGTCGATAGCTTACGTTCGAACCGGTTGGTACCGTGGTAATTGAGAGAATGCGAAAGGCCAGACGCTTGCCTTCGACTGCATCGAATTCAAAAACGGCGCTCTTGCCTGCTGCACCGATAGAAATGCTCTGGCCTGTGCCCAGTTCCAGCGTTGACAACGCCACGACCGCGCTTGGATCGATGGATGTCGGAAGTACGACGAGCGACTCGATGCTCGTCGCTTGACCGTAGGGCGTATTGACCAGAATCGGACCGGACGATTCGGGCGCTTGGATCTCCGCTGCCTCGTTGGTCAGGGAGATAAGGGTCGCGCCGGCACCTTGAACGGAGAATGACGTTGCGCCGGTGACCAAATTCAGGTTGCTGCCTAATACCGTCACGATGTCGGCGGGATTAGCGAACTTTGGCGAAAAGTCAGTAATTGCAGGTACCGGTACAATGAAGCTTTGCGCGCTGACTGCGCTGGTGCCACCGGCCGTCACCGTAATCGGACCGGATTGCGCATTGAGGGGCACAGTCACCTGCAGGGATGTCGTAGAAGCCGAACTGACGCTTGCAGACACTCCACCGAACCGGACGTCATTTTGAGCCGATATCGGGTCGAACCCTGAGCCGATGATTGTCACCTGCGTACCGGGCAGCCCGGACGACGGAGTGAAAGACTGGATTCCGACCTCGCCGGCGACCCCATGGTAGACCGCGATCCTGTTTCCGTTCGCATCATATTCGTAGCCGATGACTGACCCGTCCGGATACTCGACAAATTCCAGCCGGCCCAGGTCATCGTAGAAATATTGCGTCTCGGCTGACTCGCTGGTCGCGCTTAACATGCAAAATATGAAAGCAATTAGCAGCTGCCAATATCGCAACTCCGGCACGAGTGTCAGTCGATACATTCGGATCCCCTCTTTGCCGTGTAGTGCACGAACTCAGTCCCCATAAATTGAGTCCTGGGCTGTGCCGGAGGCCTGACATCGACGCTCCTCAATTGAAGAGTAGTCATGTTGGTTGTCTTGCCAGTCGTCGGCTGCGACGATTTATGAACATCGAGTTACTAGACCACCATGGATAGCGAGATACACCTACCTAGTCTGGTAGGCAGGGATATTAAGTTGAACCGCGATCCTGGTCTTGCCGCAGCGGGACATAGAGGCCGGGGCACCAAGTGAGTCTATGAGGAGTCTTGTACTTCTCCACAATTGGCGCAAGAGGTTTTTTCCCTGCTCTACAGAATTGCCAGTCGTCGTTCGACATCGACAGGCTGCAATAGAGTTGCCTCCAGTTCGATGAACCTGGACTGCATCGTCAGTGTGCTCTTGCCCGGTTCTCGCACATCTTCATTCGACAAAGTGTCCGGTTTATTAGATCTATTTCGAAGCGAAGATATGAAGTATTCCAATCCCGCCATAATCAGACTCAAGCGGAATCAGCGGACCTTTGACGAATGAACTACTCTTTATTAGGACATGTTTCCCTAATGGCAGAACCAGTATTCAACGGCTCTGCCCTCATTTGGAGTAGTAGCAATGAACGAAGTAATGCGAGGGATGATAGTACTTTTGTTTTTGGTTTGCAGCGCAGCCCAAGCAGATATCGCAGGAAATCCTGAGAAAATTTCAGGTTGGGTTGTGGCCTACGAAACAGACGCCACTGGTGCTGTTGTAAGAGGCAGCCTAAACAGACTTGTCGCCGCCGCTCGCAGCGGAGGAGATATCAAAGTCGGATTGGGTGATCCTGCCACCGCATTCAGGCCATGCGATTTGATCGACATATTTCAGGATGCCAACCTTGTTGAGCAGGTCGGTTGTAGCCTCAATAATACTCCTGCGTCGATTCTCAGTGGCTTGAATCCACTAACACTGCGCCCTAGTCCATACATTGCGTATCAGTGGTGGGATACTCTGCGGCGCAGCGCGATTGTCAGGGTCTCCATATTTGGCGGAACCAATGTGGGTTCGTCTACAGGTACAGTCAGTACTTCTATGGTCTGGTACGCCAGAGTTCGATGAGGTCTTATAGAGCCTTCTGAGAAGCGACCACCGCTGGCCTTGGCCGGTTATCGGTAGTGCGATTCATCTCATGTTGCGGTACTGACAAATTAACTTGCCAGCTCGTGCGATACGCCATGAAGACATTGATTATGTGGCCGTGGCACATTTCCAAGACACAAAGGCGCGCTGTCTGAATAAACGGTAGTGTTCGGCGGAAATCAAATGCCGCCCCAGATTGAATAGATTGTAGACAGCAGCGTGAGTGCCAAGGAACCGTTGTGCCTGATGACATGAATTGTATCCGGGACCAGTTCACGGTGAGCGACACCGTAGCTTCGACGTTTATCGGTGACGATACATCTTGGTTCATTACGAAAAACCTCATCAAGGTGAAAAGTATCGCCATAACCCTGATGCCGGCGCCTAAGTCGCCTAGCGTATTTATTACCGAATTTGATACACCACAGTCGAATCGACTCGTAGCTGACCGCGATACCACGCTCGGCCATAAGATCCTCGATATCGCGAAAGCTGACGCTGAAGCGATGACACAGCCAGACAACGTGCTGAATAATCGCCGGCGGAAAACGCTGCCCTTTGTGCATCGATGCGGATCTATTCATCTATCTATTGTGGCTCAGGCGTCGTTAAGTTCTCAGTACCCTTATTCGGCCTGGAGGGGCGGCCGGCCAGCACCCTCAAGGATTACCGGCCCACTACCCTTTGCCGCCAACTTGTCACCCTGGTTGTATATCGGACAGTTTTTCATCGACAAACAGCCACAGCCGATACAACCAGTGAGGGAGTCTCGCAAGCGCTCCAGGTAGGCGATACGACCATTGAGCTCAGCCTGCCAAGCCGAGGACAGTTTTTCCCAGTCTTTCATAGTTGGCGTGCGCCGGTCCGGCAGATTGGCAAACGCCTCCTTGATCGCCGCCAGACTGATACCCATTTTTTGTGCCGCCTTGATCACCGACACTCGCCGCAACACGTCGGCCTTGTAGCGGCGCTGATTGCCGGCGTTGCGCAGGCTGTAGATCAATCCCTTTTGTTCGTAGAAGTGCAGCGTGCTGACTTTCACGCCGCAGCGCTGCGCCACCTTACCCACGGTCCAGTTGGCACTTTGCATAGCAGGTCACCCATGAATCGGCACTTCTTCATTTTAGTGAAAAAAACGCTTTACCTCAAGTATAGTTGAGGTATTAGGATAACCACCAGTTCAAGAAAATCAATCGACAGGAGAACATCATGCTCTATCTCGAACATCTTAATCTGGTGGTAAATGACATCCCTTCGGCCCTGACATTCTATCAGGCGGCCTTTCCTCACTGGCGGGTGCGCGATCATGGTGAAAGCGAGTGGCACGGCAAGCACCGCAAGTGGCTGCACTTTGGCGATGACTATCAATATCTGACCTTCAATGACAATGGCGACGGAGACAATCGGGACCTCGCTGGCCATCAACCCGGCCTGGCCCATTTTGCCTTCGTCACCGGCAATATCGCCGCGGTCATCAAGCGACTGGCTGCGGCCGGTTTTGCGGTCGACAAGGACGGCGCCGATGAGCCCTACCGCAAGAATGCCTATTTCATTGATCCAGCTGGTTTCGAAGTGGAATTCGTCGAATACCTCAGTGACATCCCCGAACAGCGCAACCTCTCTAGCTAGAGACCCTACTCAGGAATACGATGTTGAAAATGCTGGTCTGTACGATGGTCTTTCGGCAGCAACAAATATTTTACTAACGACGTCGTTTTTCATCTGGAAGGATGGGCCTTCGGCCTGTCCTCGCTACCTCGTCGGTGCGAACTCCCGCAAGACCTCTGCAATCGCGCTTTCCTAGCTTTTGCCAAGTACTTGGTGCGCTCCCCCTTAACGAGCGGCAATTTGTGACTGTCCCTTCTGTTACTCATCCAAGCGTCACTGACTTTGACGTTACCCCCGTAAACCGCTCCAAGAACTCACTAGGATTTCCCGATATTATTGGCCCTTGGGAGGTCCGAGATGAAGCGCAAGAGATTTACGGAAGAACAGATCATCAAGATACTGCAAGCCCACGAAGCGGGCGTA
>JAJFKU010000029.1 GCA_021773035.1 Woeseiaceae bacterium | reverse complement strand
AGTGACTCGCCTTTCTCCCAGCGATCCCAGACCTCTGACATCTCTGTCTGAGTGAAATATCTTCGCGGTCTTTGTTTCATTGATGACACCTCCTGCTCTATAGTTAGAGCTTAGGTGTTGCATTGACCGGTTGAAACCACAGCCAGTGGCCGCCTCTTCCAATTTTCTAAATACTAACATTTAGCCGAGCGCTTGTGGCTTACAGCGGCCGGTCTATTCAGTATCGAAAATACGTGAGCGGTTAGGCCATTCGTTTCCTGAGTGTATACATCCATGGGCAGAACAATTCGTGAATTGCAACACGGAGAAAAAAGGCCAAACGACCAGAGTTGATCGTTTGGCTGAGCATGGATCGCCGATTTGTGCGACTAACTATTGAATCCCTTATTGAGGCAGCTCAGACTAGTTCCAGGAAACACGCCATTGCTGACCGGCTGAATCGTTGCAGTCATAGAGCTCAATATTGGTGCCGTTGGACGTGTTGCCACCCGCTAGGTTAAGGCATGTGTTGGGGTGCTGACTGAGCCGAAACGATCCGAATTCATCATCGTAGGAATTGAAACCCCAAGCAACGTCCTCAGCATTCGCTTCGTCGCATTTCCACAGGTGAACGTTCATGCCGTTGGCCCAACCGCTGTACATGCTCTTGAGTCGCATTTCAGAACTCTTGGTGCAGGTAGCCCCTTCAACGCGAAAAAGCTGTGGCAGGCCTGGCGCAGCGACACTTTCAAGGCTTACGGACTGGCCTGTCATGCAACAGCCGAGTGGCTTATCCAGAGAGGTCAAGTACTTGCCGGTCGATTTTTGCTCGAGAGTAACGTAAAGGTTCGTCGCCGACGCGCCGGACGCCGCGGCCAGGGTAAGCAGCGTGGCTGCGACTAGCGCTATTTTGCGGAAAATTTCCATTTTGACCTCCCTGGTTATGTGGTCTTTCCCTCAATGGCGCAGACGAACTGGAAAATGCAACATTTCACTCCAATACCGGCTTCGCTCCGGATGTGATTGAGAATAGATTGCCCGGACGACCCGAGCGTTTGATTGCGAACGCCTGCTTGTACTCGCTTTTTGACCATCGGTCACACGTAAACGTATTCCAACACTCGAACGTATCGATAGTGCGGAATGGATGGGCTTCGGTCGAGAAAATTCCTGAATTGATGTTGCATTTCCGTATTCGCCTGCGCCATTGACAGTAAGAACACGGTTATGAACACAATTTGTTGGAGACGGAAATGAAATCAACTACATCGAAACTAATAGCACCAATCATTCTGGGCAGTGCATTGGCAATGGCTTCGAACGCCGCCGTCGCCCAGGGCTTCGTCACGTTCGAGGGCGAAGGCGCTGGCACAATACAGCTTAGACAATACTCAGAAGGCACGTCGTCCGCTGAGTTTGACGTGCTAACCGTCTGTCGCACACCAGCGCCAGATTCCTGCTCCGTGGACTTCCTGCAGCCAGGCAATGATATTTATCAGCTAGTTGACATTGGGCAACTGAATGGCAGCCTGAATGGCCCCATAACCCTGACTTTCGACTACGTAGATCAAATTACGCAGCAGCCGACGCAGGGTCACTGCTCCGCCGCTCCACTAGTTCCCAATAGCAGCGGTCCTGGGATATGCGAGTTTCAGGTACCACAAGGCGCAACCAACTTCGCAGCTACGGTAACTTTTGATGCTATCGACCAGTCGAATGTCAACTTCACGGGCAAGAATCTTACTGGTGGCGATTTCAGCTACATCGATTTCACCGGAGCGAACTTCACCAACGCGACCGCAACCGGCGCCAACTTTAGCCACGCAAACTTGACGGGCGCCATCCTAGCTGACTCCGACTTTAGAAACGTAAACTTTACGGATGCGAATCTTTCGAGCGTTTTCATGGTTGGAGCGGATACGACAGGTGCGAATTTCGACGGGGCGAACTAGGTAACTAGAGCCGCACTAATCTGAACCAGGCCCAAACTCGTATTCAATGGAGAAAATGATGAAACAATCAGAAAGTGGAAAATTCCTCTTTGCAGCCGGGCTCGTATTCAGCTCGCTATTATTCATACACTCGGCCTCTGCAGAAAACTATGCCGTGTCGGCGACCCTCGAGGACATATGGAATGATGCGTCAGGCAGTTGCCTGACCGATGGTAGTTATGACTACCACAGGTGCGCAACGAAGTCCGACTTCGTCATCATGACAAACGGAAAGTATCTGACAAGTACCGGTGATGACGATCCACTGAGGCTGGAAAGTGACTTTACTGCATGCGCCAGGTGGAAATTCATCAGGGCGACAGATGTGCATTGGGACGCATCGACCCCATACACGCACCTGATCTACCAGGATGCGTCCAGCGGATGCGCCGACGACAGGTACCTGCAGGTGTGGCCTGACGCGAAGGGGCTCGCGGGTTCAAATGTCATGCCGTTGGTCGAGCTTCTGTATATCGATACTGACCGGTGGCAGATCATGAAAAAAGGCACCACTACGATAGTGACCCGTGAGCCCGTTGAGTGCCCCGACATCTGGAACGAGATATTGTGTAAAGCAGGCCGTCACACTATGTATAAGATCCCTGCAAACTACGCCCTCGGACCGTGTTGCGTGCAAGTGCACTACGAGCAGGAAGACCACCAGACGTACCTAACGTCATCTGGAGACACCGCCTCCAACAGTACCGACAGCCCTTTCGATTGGGCTGTTAAGCGCGTACAGGATACTCCACCGGCACGAATCGAAGGCTATATCTACCACGAAAGCCGAAAGTGTATGCAAGCTGCATCAAACCCGCTTAGCAATGGCGATGATATTCACCTCTGGGACAGTTGCGACAGCGGTTCACCGACCGAAAACCGAGAATGGTTCTACGAATCATCCACGAAATACATCCGCAATCTGCAGGACCCAAGCTACTGCATGCACAAACAAGACGGCGGTTGGGCCAACGGCAACAACATTCATATGTGGAAATGCGACGACGGTTCTGCCGAGAACAAGACCTGGGACTATACGACGAACCTGGGATTCGGAGAATTTAAGGCCGCTCAAAATTCTGGCAAATGCATCGATCTTTGGGGCGGCAACACCGCTAACGGCTCGAACATACAGCTCTATGACTGCAACGGGTCTACCTCACAGAAATGGCGAGTTTCGTGGTACTAACCTGCGCCACGTAGTAACGGACCAACCAGCATTTTATTAATGGGACGCTCAGAAATGAACATCAAATCGATAGTAGGCGCAGTTGCCTTCATGGCAATCGGCGCGAGTACGGCACTCATTGCGGACACGAGTATTGGCATTTTCGCAGATGCGTCTGGAGACCAGGTACTGGCAATAGTCAATGAACAGCCAATTTATCGACAAGAAGTCATGGAAGCGGCCGTTGACGATCTCGCTGCAGTTGATCGCCAGGTTCTACAACAAAAAGTTACGATCAGGCGAAACAGACACCAAGCCATTCAGGCGTCGATTAATGACATCGCCATGCGGCGAGTCCTAGCTGAGAAAGCTGCGGTTGCGGGTGTCACTAGCGATGAATATCGGCAGTCCGAGTTCGACCGACTCAAAGCGGAGGTGAGCAATGAGCAAGTCGGACAAATGTATGTACAGGTCAGCAGGCGCGCCGAGGGTAAAACCCTCGAGCAGATGGATGATGAGATTCGCGCTCACTTTGCTGAACGCCAGATAGATGACGCGATTATGGCCGGCGCTACTGTCGACATTGAGCTCGAACCGTTCCGGATTTCCAGTGTTGCGGACGACACCGAGACAGCGCCGACTTTGGGGCCTGCAGATGCGCCGATAACACTGGTGGAATTCTCAGACTTTCAATGTCCGTATTGCGCCCATGTGAACCCAACGATTTATAGGGTCGCACAGGAGTACCCCCATCAGGTCCGCATAGTGTTCCGTCAATTTCCGCTCGACTCGATGCACCCAGATGCCAGAGTC
Source organism: Woeseiaceae bacterium (assembly GCA_021773035.1). GTDB lineage: Bacteria > Pseudomonadota > Gammaproteobacteria > Steroidobacterales > Woeseiaceae > UBA1847. The sequence continues at coordinate 130,319 of JAJFKU010000029.1, read as the reverse complement.
GCGGCCGAAGCTTCGTTGTGCGCCAATGAGCAAGGCGAGTTCTGGGAGCTGCACGACAAGATGTTTTCCGCACAACACGAACTAACGCCACAGACAATTCGGCAGCTGGCTTCCGAACTTGGTCTCGACTACAACGCGTTTGGATCTTGTATGGCAGAAGGCCGGTACAAAGCACAGGTACAAGGAGATCTCGAAGCTGGCGAGATCGCCGGTGTCACGGGCACGCCATCGATATTCATTAACGGCAGGCTGCTTGCGGGCGCCGTTCCGTTCGATAAAATCGCAGAGGTCATCGACGACGAAATATCCCGGCACAACTAAGACCCGGCTCCAAGTGCCACACGTGACTGAGCCACGACCGGACGTTCGGAATGCAGGGTACTGACAAGTTAACTTCCTCGGATAAACAGAACATGGCGTATTTTGATCAGGCCGCTACTATTCTCCATTCCCTCAACGCACAGATCCTAAGGTTTCGATAGTGCTCAGCCCTAATGAGATGCCTTCCAAGATTGAATAGATTGTAAACGGCAGCATGTGCACTCAGGAATCGCTGTGCCTGTTTCGGTGACTTAGATCTGCGCATCCCGCGTTCTCGTACCCTGGTTGATTCATGCGACTGTTCTGCCCGATTGTTCGCGTATCGCCCTGTATGGTGGATTACATCAGGCATCAGTTCTCGATGAGCCACACTGTAGCTTCTCAATTTGTCTGTCACGATGCTCCTGGGCTCGCCACCACAACTCCGCATAAGCCGTTTGAAAAAGCGCTTTGCGGCAGCGCCGTCTCGGCGGGCTTGCAGATAGACATCGACCACTTCTCCATCCTGATCCACAGCGCGCCACAGGTATTGCTGTTTACCATTGATCTTCACGAAGACCTCATCGAGGTAGAAGGTATCGCCGTAACCAAGGTGTCGTTGCTTGAGTCTACGAGAGTATTTAGCACCGAACTCGAAACACCAAAGTCTAATCGACTCGTAGCTAACAATGATGCCTCGTTCCGCGAGCAGGTCTTCGATATCACGATTGCTTAATTTGAATCGATGATAGAGCCAGACCGCGTAACTGATGATCTCGGGAGGGAATCGGTGACGCTTGTAGGTATTCATCACCGAATCATCGACCAGCGGCAGTTGACTTGTCAGTACCGTGGCTAACGGTGATTCCACGCTCAGCCAGTAAATCTTCGATATCTCGATGACTCAGACTGAAACGATGATAAAGCCATACAGCATATTGAGTGATTTCTGGCGGGAACCGGTGGCGCTTGTACATCGTTGTTGATCTTATCATCCAACAATTACGCGTTACCGAGACTTAACTTGTCAATACCAGTTGTAGGTAAATATGAAACAACTCCGTACTGCACGCTACCGATGCAAACTATACCGGTTCTTTTGAGCGCCTAAATAGCAGACCTATCACAACAAACAATGCGCCTACCGCGATCGGAACACTGAACCAAAAATGCGCCTTTTGAACACCCGCGGGTACCGAAATCTGGGTGTCTACGAACAGGAGGAACTGTGGAGTAAAAAAGAACGCAACTAAGCACACGAAAGCGATTGATACTGGCATATTCAGTTGAGCCAACCTCGAGCGCGTAGCCCAGAATATAGCTATGTAACCGATCGCGATGGCAATTAGCCGAACGGCAAGAAAATGATCTAATGCGGCTCCATCTAAGATAGCGGGCGCCAGACTAAATGCCGTCCATTCGAATAGTAGAATCACCATTATCGATATTGCATAGTTCCGTCTACTGATGCCCGAACCGGTCACTGGACTCTCCTAGTGCTCGCTATCTGAACGGATCTGGCAAGGGCGTTCCCTTGCAAACCGACGTTGCAAATGCATCTAACAGCGGGTTGGCTAATTCTAATTTCTCGCGAAATGCTTCATTAAGTGCGGCGCGCGCCTTTAAGGCGCCATCAATCTTTACAGTGAGCGCAGGTACAAACGGAAGCCAACTATCCTTAATTGCTGTCCTTATTGGACTCAATGCAATACGGTTCTTTGCCGCTGTGTACCACGTACGATCGGGCTGGTCGCTGCATTCGTCATCAAACGTCTCTGTACACACAATCTTCCAACTAAATAGTGCATCAATCGACCATTTGTGCCAACCCTGAACCGCAAACAGACCGGTGTCATCCCAATACATAGGATCCTGACCTTCGATTCCAAGATAGTCAATGTTTACGTTGTTGAACACGACACCGAAAATCTTTCCTTTAATTTCGAGGCCTAGAGGATCGATAGCAGACAACGGATTCCCTCCTACGTAGCCGTAAGTATTCAGACCGCCACTCAGCCCAATTGGATCGCTCTCCAGGTAACGGCCTAGGCCTTGATCGTAGTCTCTAAAATAGTTATATCGCTTACCACTTGAGCTATCTGCCAATTGTCCAGGCAGCCTTAACTTCACAAATACTTTTTCACCATCGCCATCGGGATCCGAATCAGCACTACCCTTCCCGAATGCATCGCTGTCCCACCGCCATGTAATCGCGCCCGCGAGATTTGTGCCAATCCGGGGGCTGCCTAGGTGATCCGTATGTAAGAAAACAAGCTGTTCGTCTCTATATGACCCGTCGCTCCTGTATCGATTGCGGAATTGAGCCACTGGTGCTCCGTTTAGCCACACGATATCTCTTTCAATTCGAGCGCCGTTGGGCGCGAGTTTGATTTCGGTGAGAAGCTGTCCCGGAGTGAGATACTCAAACAAGCGATTTGTTGCATCTCCCGCGTCATTTATTGACTCTCTCACCAGGCGTTCACCGCCACTGGCATATCGATAGCGTTCTGTAACAACGCCGTTTTTGGTCACGGACGACATTCTATTCGTATCATCATAGCTATAGATATTCGAACCCGCTCCGTCAAACGAAATGTTGCCAGATGCATCGTATGTCACGCCATTCCCATTTCTCGTAGCGATTCTATTGCTGTTTGATAGATAGGCAAGGGTTTGTGTCCTGATTGTCATACCGTCATCAAAATCACGCGACAGCCTATTTAAATTTCCGTCATACGTATAGTTTTTGGTTCCATAATCCCCTGTTTCTGAAAGAAGCTCATCAAATAGACCGTAAATAAATGACTGAGTACGACCGGCGTCCAAGTTATCGGCTATCTGAGTTATGTTTCTACGGTCGTCATACGCATAGCCAATTGAGTAAAGTCCACTAATTGTCCGAGACGCTGGTCTGTAGTTCAGATCAAATTGCCAAGAGTCCGCCAGCCCGTTTCCGTAGGTAATCGATTGCGCGTGACCAAACGGTAGATAAGACGCAGCAGTAATAACATCCTGGGTTATACCGCGGTAGAGGCTTGCAACGCTTATAGTCCGACCCTGACCGTCATAGCTGTAGGAAACCTCGCGTCCGGACGGATAAGTGATCTTTTCTATCTGCCCCGCCGCATTGTAAGCAAATAGCGTTGTGTAGGGTTCCGGTGTGGCCAGACTGTCGCTAGTTACGCTCCGCGCTACCGCGCTAATTTGACCGAACGGCGTATACGAAAAATCTGTTGTCGCTGCACGATCGATAGTCTGCGTTAGTTGCCCAACACCATTAGCACCGACATCATAGATCCACTGCATATTAAAGCTGCTGTCTGGGAACGTCGCAGCTATTGGCCGATTAAGAGCATCGTAACTTCGGGTACCAACGACACCGCGCGCATCTATGCTAGAAACAACGTTTCCCGCTTCATCGTATCCGAGAGTCAGACTGCCGCGATCAGGACTGTTCTCCTGAAGGACATTGCCCAGATCGTCCGTATTAAACGAGGTCGCAGAACCGTTTAGTGTTTCAGCCGACAGAAGCTCATCGCTTGCATTGTGCGTAAAATTGAAGTCTGCGAATGTCTGTCCAGTATCCGAATCAAGACCTCTATAATTTGTCAAATTACCTACACTATTGTAGTCAAACTCAAAATCATCGACGTTTGAAAGTTCGCTACGGCCGTTGTAAGTCATGTCCGTATTGACACCAGCGGATGTTATGCGAGTCAACCGGTTTTTAAAGTCGTACGCTCTATCAATTTGTCTGCGTACGATGCCCGTCGTATCCTTTGTTTCGTCGATGGTGCGGTTGCCGCGTGAATCATACGTATACTCAATACGATTCCCTTCGTTGTCGGTGACTGCCGTGAGCTGTTGTGCCGCGCTATATTCATACACCAAGTGGAAACCGCTTGGAAAGTCGATTGTGGCAACGTTTCCATTGGGCTCGTACGTGTAAGCCATGCCTCGAGAGAAACTGCCTGAACTTTCGAGGACATTCACTACACGGCCACGTACGTCGTAACTAATCGTTGTCTGCACGCCGTTCGGATCTGTCGACGTAGCCACTCGACCGTGGGCGTCGTACGAGTCAAAAGTTGTTGTATGACCTAGAGCGTTTCGATTCCACTGCGGCTGACCGCACTCATTCCCAGTCACGCATTCATGGTAGGCAAAGGTCATCACATCGGAGACGTCGGTGCGCGGTCCATCAATCACTAGCGGCTGACCGAACGCATTGTAAGTCGTCGTTATAACACGTTGGACAGGATCGCCATCGACCGTAAACCCAGAAATCGTCATTGAGTCGGGAAGACTGTCGCTTCCGTAGTCCACCACGATCTCTTTAGTCTGTCCGGGGAATACACTTGGCGAAGTTTCTCGCGTGACCAGATTGCTATTGTCTGACAGGTATTCGTACTGAGTTATTCGCTCCTCAGGAAGGCCTTTCGCCTCGATCATCTGCGTCCTGTGATATTGGTCGTAAGCGAACTCAGTCATAACTCCGTTCGGATCAACTATCGAAGTCGGTCGCCGTTGGAATTCGGAATTGTAATTAGGCGAATTGATCACTGTCGTTGCATCTTCTTCAAGCAGTGCGGTTAGTTTCCTCAGTCTCGATGTATCTGTCGTAAATTGATAAGTGGATAGCGTTCCGCTGGCATCTGTGACGACGGTCTGAGTCGGAAGATATTCGAATTGGAATCTTTCTACACCGCCGGCATGTTCCGAAAAGACTGTCCGGCCGATTGAGTCATAGGAATACGTCGCAAATCGCTCACCGTTCTCATCGGTTATTCCAGTGAGGTGAAATGGCAACGTTGGGTCTTCGTAGTGGTACTGCTTGACAGTGCTATCTTGGTAAGTAACTGAAGCAAGCTCTCCGCCAGGGCCGTAGCCATAAACAATCGGATTTCCAGCAGGATCATCGATTGATACCAGACGATCCTCCGAGTCGTAATGGAAGGTCAGCGTCTTGCCAAACGGCCCAGTTACCAGTGAAACCGCCCCATTTGTGTCTCGATCGATTTGCGTGATTCTGCCAGCAACATCAACAAGCTCAATTAGCAAGCCGTCAGCATCATAAAGTTCGCTGCCCCCTGATCTAAGATTTACGCGATAATTTGCACCTTCGGCCTTGGTCAACAAACCGTTACCGCTAGTGGATTGCCACATAGTCTCGCCGTTTGAACTGATCGCTCGTAATAGGTTTGTGACCCCTGATGAGCGTATAAGCATGCTGGGTACCGGCGCACCACCAAACAGTGGCCGAGATACTGACATTCTTCGGTCATAGTTGTGTAACCACCCAGGACCAAAACTATCTTGCAATTGCGCGTGGGAGTTGTATGAGCGAACAATGCTCACAGTATCCGATGAATAATCGATATCCGTTTCCGTTTTTGCACCCGTGACCGTATCGCACGGGTTTCCGACCGATGTCGAAATAGGCGTTACTTCACACTGATGCGGTGTACCGCGAACCACTCCTCGCTCAAGAATTTCGCAGGTACCGGTACCGTCGGCCTCCTGCGAGGCAAAGAAGTAACCATCAGGACACGTTTGCTCCCGAATCCGATAGACGTTGCTGAATGTTAGTCCATCGTCAAATGGAAATGTTTCATCGCCAGGAAAGCATATCGTCGACGAAACATCCGAACTCCAGGCTGTATAGGAATAGGACTTGTTGGAAACAGTAGGAGCTCCGCCCCAGGACGCATCTTCGATGACCACGTTTCGGTCTTGTGATTCACAAATTGGTGCATTATTGGTCTTATGCCAAGAGTTGATAGCTTCGGCAAGATCCGCTTCGTCGGTTACATCTAGTGGATTGAATATTTGCGGCGGTGGACCGAATAAGAGCGGATGCACACCGTGTGTGTACGTCGGCTCTCCAATTATTAGCGGAACGATCGGTGCACGATATTCGATTTCGATGGAGCCGTTGCCTGGATTACCGTGACCGGGACTTGCTTCGGTAAACAACTGTGACTGAGGCGGATTTAGATTTCGCATCGCTGCCACTGCCTGGGATTGATTCGGGTAAACAATTCCGTCTGAAGCGATGAGTGTGTTGCCACGCCGGATTTCAACAGTCCATCCCCATTGCTCGGCGGCGTTTGAGATGCCCGTGCTGCACAAGCATAGAAAGATCAAGGTGCTTTTTGAAAAGAAAGCTGTCTGTACTAGACCGAAAATCCGCATAGGTACGCTCCATCTCTTGTGTTAATGGGTTCCCAACTTCAAAGTCGTTATAAGCATCCCGCCTAATATGGTCACGGTCTCGCATACTTTCGGTCGGTACCGACGAGTTGATCTTTCGTCTTATACAATTTTCCGCATTTGTACGACTTATGCGGCAGCCATGCATTCCCAAGACGCAAAAGTGCGTTGTCGTATAGATCGATAGTGTTTGACCAATATCAAATATCGGTCCTGATAGAACAGATCATAGGCTGCAGCCTACTCCGCCTAGAAAAAGCGGTTAGTCGTAAGGTTAACTGCATTGTTCTGAGACTCTCAAATAGACTTGAATGACTATCATCAAATCAAAGATCGTCAGGTGTCAATCCACCCTCTGTTGAAGGCTGCAACCAGAGTTACAATCATTCACGCTGCTATTTCCTCCAACGACCTTGTCCGGCATCGAGGGCTCGAAAACCCAGAAATCTTCTCTATTCAACGGGCTATGTGTCTGTTCGGTAGTTTGATCCGCCTATGACGACCAATGTCGTGTCATAAACTGCCTCACAAGCAAACCACCGATCTGAACCTTAATACGAAAAAGCTGCAATCTTGATTGCAGTGTTTTTTGCACCAAGGGCTCAATGCATTTGATCGGCCAAAATCGCTCTTTAACCAGTCGCGCAAGAATAGGGGGGTGAGTCGTTCGATTGGGCTCGATCAGCAGCCGGCGTACTGACAAGTTAACTTTCTTCGCACCGATAAGTGGGTATTTAGTGCAGCGGACAAACTCAAAGCAGTGTCGGAGTGGGCGCTGTCGGCGACATAAGAGGCGACATGCGTGCCACTGGATAGCACCTGTCCAAGCCTGCGAGTTAACTTGTCAGTACCTTGTGGGCGCGCTATTTCTCCATCTCAAAGTAGTAGACTCCAACGCCAACTCGAGATAACTCGTTGCCGTCAGTATCGAGGATTGGCTCTTGGTTATCGACCTCATAGCTACACAACACGTCGTCGATTTCTTCCACGAAGTGCGATATCCGTTCTCTTGAGATACGTCGAACCACAGCAATTTTCCGCGAATCAAGCCGCCTTGTATGAGCGACGCGTAATGTTAGTCCTTCATCTACACGATGACCCCAGTTTTTATTGATCGTGCTGCACAGAGGCGACAGCCAAACCGCGAGAATCCGAGGCAAATCATCACATATTGGAAAAGCTCGATTGGTCATCATAATTTTGCCGTCTGGACGAACCTCGACTGCCGAAGACTTAAGCAAGCTATCAACTGTATTTTGCGCTTCTTCGGCGTCGGCGCACTCCTCTACGAGCGACCGAAATGTCCCTGGACCTGGACCGAGAGGAAGCGCTTTGGGTAGCCCAACATCATCGAGGTATTTGTCATTGCCGAACCAGGTACCCAACACCCCAGCCTCGAGTGGAAGTGGCATCGATTCGACCATTGGACTCCTTTTAGCTTGCTCAAGAATTTGAGATACATGCTGCCGGCTCATTCCGGTGAGCTGGGCGATTCTATTGATGGTCGCGGGTTTCCCTGACTTTCCGTGATTAGCCCGCGCGGCTTCGACAAATGCCAGTTTCAATTGTTCGATAATCGGTGCGATACCGATTCGATTTTTCAAGAGAATGTTAGCAAGCGGTCGAAAAATCGAGCGCAGCGCGTACAATAATCTTGTATCAGTATCTCTCATCGTCAAGTCTCCGTTGGCTCTGAGAATTTCTACGTTGGTTGAGCGAATTCGCCATACTTAAGCGCACGTTGCCCATGTGTTGTGATTGTTGCATCGCAACCAAGGCGTTCAAGAATATAGCTGCGCTAGGTACTGACAAATTAACTTGCTAGCTCGTGCGATACTCCATGAAGTCATCGATTATGTCGCCGTGGCACATTTCCAAGACACAAAGGCACGCTGCCTGAATAATCGGTAGTGTTCGGCGGACATCAAGTGCCGTCCCAGATTGAATAGGTTGTAGACAGCAGTGTGAGTGTCCGGAAACCGGTGCGCCTGACGAATGGACTTAAACCGCCTCATGCCTCGCTCTCTGACCCGCGTTGGTTGATGAGATAGTTCTGCTCGATTGTTGGCATACTGTGACGTGTCATGAATTGCATCCGGGATTAGTTCACGGTGAGCGACACCATAGCTTCGAAGTTTGTCGGTGACGATACGTCTCGGTTCATTACCACTCGCTCGCAGCAGGCGCTTGAAGAAGCACTTAGCGGCCTTGCCATCTCGTCTGCGATGTAGAAACACATCAACCACTTCGCCGTCCTGGTCGACAGCCCGCCAAAGATAGTGCCGTACTCCTTGGATCTTCACGAAAACCTCATCAAGGTGAAAGGTATCGCCATAACCCTGATGCCGGCGCCTAAGTCGCCTGGCGTATTTAGGGACGAATTTGACACACCACAGTCGAATCGACTCGTAGCTGACCGCGATACCACGCTCGGCCATAAGATCCTCGATATCGCGAGAGCTGACGTTGAAACGGTGATAAAGCCAAAGCGCGAAGCCTGCCCTTGGGGTACAACGTGTTGAATGATCTCCGGTGGAAAACGGTGCCGTTTGTACATCGATGCGGATCTTTTCATTCACCTATTGTGGCTCAGGTGTCGTTAAGTTGTCACTACCCTCCAGAATACGCTCAACTATCGATAATATTGCTTCTCGCTAATAACCTCCGTGCCCAAAGGGCTAGGCTGCAACGCCCAACTCTTCCGCAAAAGCTAAGACGATGTTGCGTAGAGGAGGGCAAGTGGCAAGTCTTGACTGCGGTTTCAACCGGTCAATGCAACACCTAAGCTCTAACTATAGAGCGGGAGGTGTTAATAATGAAGCAAAGACCAAGAAGATATTTCACGCAGACCGAGATGACAGAGGTTTTTGATCGCTGGAAGCTTGGCGAGTCCCTTAACTCGATAGCCAGAAGCCTGGAACGAAGTCATTCAGCGGTACAAGGCATGCTGTCGAGAACTGGCGGCATTCGTCCCGCACCCAAGCGTCGCTCGCGTCTTGCACTGACAACGGCCGAACGCGAAGAGATTTCTCGAGGTTTGGTTGCCGGCCACTCGATCCGAACGATCGCATCACAACTTGGCCGGGCAGCCTCGACAGTCAGTCGCGAGGTTAATCGCAACGGCGGTCGGCGATGGTATCGCGCCAACAAGGCTGACGAAGCGGCCTGGCAACGAGCACCGCGACCAAAGACCTGTAAACTGGCCCACAACCCTGCGCTGGCGCGCATTGTGGCTGAGAAGTTGATGGGTCTCTGGTCGCCACGTCAGATCGCAGGTTGGCTGAAGCGCAGCTATCCGGATAATGAGAGTTTCCAGGTGTCACACGAGACCATCTACTTAACACTGTATATCCAGGCCCGCGGGGCCTTGAAGAAAGAGCTGATCAAGTACTTGAGACGCAGCCGTGCGATGCGCCGCTCGCGCCATCATACGCAGAAGACGAGCAACCATGGACGCATTACCGGCACTGTGTCGATCAGTGAGAGGCCGCCGGAAGTGGAAGATCGTGCCGTTCCGGGCCACTGGGAAGGTGATCTCATCTGCGGCAGCAACAACAGTCAGATCGCGACCTTGGTCGAGCGACACACCCGTTACGTGATGTTGGTCAGAGTGCCGAGCAAAGACACGAAGACGGTCATCAACGCGTTGATCAAGCAGGCTCACAAGCTGCCCAGAGAACTCTACAAGTCACTAACCTGGGATCGCGGTAAGGAGATGGCCGACCACAAACGCTTCAGCCTGGCGACCGACATCGATGTGTACTTCTGCGATCCACAGCAACCGTGGCAGCGTGGCTCAAACGAAAACACGAATGGACTTTTGCGACAGTATTTTCCAAAGGGTATGGACTTGTCAGACGTTCATCAGAATCGACTGAATGCTGTCGCAAGACAACTTAACGAACGACCGCGAGAAACGTTACAATTCTACTCACCGGCCGAGAAGTTTAATGAATGTGTTGCGTCCACCGGTTGAAACCGCAGCCGTAAGCCGCCTTTCGAATTCCGGGATTTAGTGTGATCTGAATGACCGCTATTGGAATGAGCTGCCCCTGCCCGTGTCAGGCAGCGGTTAGCCAAAGGCCCTAGCACGAGTCATCTGCCTGCCTACAGACCGACTGCAGGGATTCGAGAAACGCCTCATTTTCACGAAGCCGTTGCGCATACAGGAGCTCGTGCTTGCCACCCTTCGCTTTGAGTGTCTGGCGCATCCTGTGTTTGACAGCGGTCGCCCATGAAACGGAATCGGCTGCCGCTACGAAGGGCGCGATAGCACTCAGTGCCCGTTTTTCTTCTTTGCTCCAACCCCGAAGCGAGTTGATACGAAGTTCGCGGGCGATGGTATTCGTCAGTTTTTCTGCGGCCTGTTGTCGCGTGCAAGCATCGACTTTCGCCAGTTCCCTGGTAGCAAGCATGGAACTTGTCGCCAGCCACTCCTCGTCAAAATACTCACGCTTGCGGGCACCCGGTAGTGTCAAATGCATATCGCAACTCGCCAGCTGCCGCAGAGTTTTGAGGCTGCACCGATAAGCCCGATTGCGACGTCGTTTAGCTTGTTCCTTAATCGCTAACCGTCGTGCCTCCGCCTCGATGGGTCGATACCCCAGGCGATAGTAAAACCAGAAGGCGCCGCTTTTAAGAGCCTCGTCATTGCCGTCACCGATCTGATACGCATTCGCGATGAAGCGGGTGCAGCCAACCAGCGAGTGATAAACCCGCATGACCTGCACCCATAAATACGCAGCCTCGCTTTTCCGGTACTCATCAAAGATGTTGATGCCGGTGTTTACCTGCCGGAACAACAGGCTGGCTCCGCCGTAGCCTACAGGCACGCCGTTGACGAGGACGAGATAGCCCATCGTGCATTCGAGGGGAAAGCGGTGCTTGTGCAACAGCCCGAACACGGCGACGGAAACGCCGTCGCCGACGTTTGCCAGATAGACTTCATCCGGATTAGCAAAATTGAAGTGATAGGTCTCGCGATGCCGGACGGCAAGCGACGCCATCGCCATATCGATAAGCGCTGCACCGCGGCGCTTCGAAACCCTTGCGATCGATTCGACGGGCCGTTGAATCGCCTGTTTCACGTTGCGGGGGCGACCGTGCATGCCTTCATGTCGGGTCTCGACAGGCACCCGGGCGAGGATGTTGCCGGACTTGGAGTAGCGACAGCCCGACAGGTTCCAGACCAGCGGCAGGTTTGCCGCATCGTAAAGCTGTCGCCACATACTCTCGTACCCGGTTTCGTCGAGCTGTGCCATTAGCCAGTCGAAATCGGTACCGTCAAAGCCGGCCGAGGCGAGCGTAATCCAGTCCTTACTACTGGCGTAACCGCTGTCGAAGTACTCATCTTCCGAGGGTTGCAGCACTGCGCGGAGCAGGTCGTCGAGCGAATCGCCGCCGGTGACTTCCGGCCAGTCGATGGAAACCGCCCCGGGTGATGATTTTGACAACCATCGCGCGACGTCAAAAGAAAACCGGTAGTGCAGCTTCGTGGCGACGATTCCGCTGTCCGCGAGTTCTTCGCGCCCGGATTTTGTCAACGCGTTAATCCTGTCTTCAAAGCCGGCAAGCTCGCGATGGGCGTTAGCGCGCTCCGAACGGGTTCGCGGGAATGCACGCGCGAAGCACAGACACCTGTGCGTGCGCATAAGCTCAGCGGGAAGATCGCTTGTATGCGGCATACGGACCATCGTCGTTGCCAGCCTGCATCCTGAGCAATAGGTATTTGTCGTAGGTTGGCGCTCCAGATAGCCCCGGAATCATCTATGATAGGCGGCCTCGGACTAGCGCCACATAACGCCATTCAGGAGCTGAACTTGCCCGACCCGGTTTTCCGACTTTTGTCAGTTCTGGCGTTGACTGTCTGTTGTCATGCTTCTGCAGTGGCCAACATCGAGTTGCCACGGACGCAGGGCAGCTTCGTCATAGACGGGGTTCTCGACGAAGTAGCCTGGGCCGACGGCCGGCAGATCGCACTGAACGTGGAAACGGACCCGGGTGAGAATATCCCCGCCAGGGTCCGCACGACGGCCTACCTGATAGAGGACGGCGAGAATCTCTACGTAGGTATTCAGGCGTACGATCCGGATCCATCCGCCATCAGGGCCTATCTCAGGGATCGCGATTCCGCCTACGACGACGACTTCGCGGGCATCATCATTGACACCTACAACGACGGTCACCGCGCCTTCGAGTTCTTCGCAAACCCGCTGGGCGTGCAGATGGACCTGACGAATGACGACCTGAACGAAAACGAGGACGACTCCTGGGATGCCATCTGGGATTCGGCCGGCCGGATCAACGAGACCGGTTACGTCATCGAGATGAGGATTCCGCTGAACCAGCTGCGTTTTCCGGTCGCCGATGGCAAGCAAACCTGGGCGTTCGACCTGCAGCGAACTTATCCACGCGGCAAACGCTACCGCTTCGCAAACAACGTGCTGGATCGCGATATCAACTGTTATCTCTGCCAGTTGGGTACGCTGACCGGTCTCAAGAACGCGAAGCCGGGCAGAGACCTGGAGGTCGTGCCGACGCTGACGAGTTCTCAGGCGAAAACCACCGAAGAGCCGGGCGTCGACCCGCTGGTAGCGGCGGACTCCACTGACCTCGGTGTCAGCCTGCGCTGGGGCATCACCCCCGACCTGACGGCGAACCTGGCTGTGAATCCCGATTTCTCGCAGGTCGAGTCCGATGCCGCCCAACTCGATGTGAACAACCAGTTCGCGCTGTTCTTTCCGGAAAAGCGGCCGTTTTTCCTCGAAGGTGCGGACTATTTCAGCACTCCGCTGCAGGCGGTGTTTACGCGCACCATCGCGAGCCCGGACGTTGGCGCCAAGTTAACGGGTAAACGCGGCCGCAATACCTTCGGCCTGTTTGCGGCGGAAGACGAGGTGACCAATCTGCTGTTTCCCGGTGCATTCGAGGACGACTCGACAACGCTCGAGCAAACCAATACGGCCTTCGTCGGGCGCTACAGTCGCGGCTTCGGTAATGCGTCGTCGGCCGGTGCGTTGCTGACGGTCCGCGATGGTGACGGTTACCACAATCGCCTGGGCGGCGTCGATGCACGCTGGAACATCAGCGGTCAGCACGCGGTTAGTTTTCAGCATCTGCGGTCAGACACCGAGTACCCGGCCGATGTCGCTGCCGAGTTTGAGCAGCCACTGGGTGCTTTCGACGGAACCGCCACCATGGCCGAATACGAGTGGGACCCACGCGACTGGTTCGGGCGGCTTCGCTACACCGAATACAGCGACGGTTTTCGGGCAGATTCGGGTTTCGAGAGCCAGGTCGGCATCAACAAGGCGCAGGTCGATCTTTCACGAGCCTGGTACAGCGACGACGATCGCTGGTGGACACGCGTCCGCCTTCACAGCCAGTACAAGACGGATCACCTCGAAGACGGGACCTTCGCGAAACGCGAGACCTCCGTACGGCTGGGTGTCGGCGGCCCGATGCAGTCCTGGACGCAGATCGTCCTTAGCAAGGGCGCGGAGCTGGCCGACGGCGTGCTGTTCAACAGAAAGCGCATTGGTTTCTTTACCGAGGCCCAGCCTCGTGGCGGCTTGTCGATGCAAATCTATGCGCATGTTGCCGACAGAATCGACTATGCGAACACGCGCGCGGCGAAGCAGCGGCTTTACGAGCCGTCCGTAAACTGGAATATCGGCCGCAATCTGTTGCTGCGCCTGTCAGGCGCCTTTTCGAGCCTGGAAACGAAACAGGGCGAGCAGATTTTCGATGCCGGCGTTCTCGACGCCCGGCTGACCTGGCAGTTCAGCCGCCGGGCGTTCCTGCGCATGGTCGTGCAGAGTAGTGATATCAAGCGAAATCCCGATGTCTACGTTGACGAAGTCGATGCGCGCTCAAAAGATGTCGGGCGGCAGTTGCTGTATTCCTACAAACTCAATCCGCAGACGGTCTTCTTTCTCGGCTACTCGGATCAATATGAAGATGACGACACCCTTGATGGGCTGACCGCGGCGGATCGACGTCTGTTTATGAAGATCGGTTACGCCTGGACGCTCTGAGCGGGTCTAGTCGTAAAAGCCGATGATCGGCACCTTCACCGAGGCAACTTTGCTGAGGTCATTCATTTCGTCAGTCCAGGCAAACACGAGTTTATCCCCAACGCGGAGCATCTGCGGCACGGCCCGGCTCAGGGCGGTGCGCCCGACGGTGTTGATGCCGCCTATCTGGCCATCAGCCGTCAGGCTGCGAAGGAGTATGGCGTTGGTGCCGCTACGGTCCGGTTCAAGCCAGCTGACGGCGTAGGAACGCTCATCGATAATGGCCAGCCCGACATGTCCGAGCGGGCTGTTGGAGGAGATTTCGACAGGCGCGGAGAAGGACTTTCCGGCATTAGTCGAGACGGCCGCCTTGACGATGGGTTTGCCGTTCGCCGCGGTAAACCAGGCCACGGCGAGCAGGTCGCCTGCAGCCGCTATCGCGGGACCGTTTACCGGGCAACCGGAAATAATCCAGCCGTCATCCGCGATCGGGGTTCCTGGCTGCCACTTTCCGTCGAGATACCGCGAGACGTAGATGTCCCGAACCTCTTCATCCGTTCGATTGCGATAGACGGCAACCGGTCCCTTGCTCGTGACGGCAACGCCTGTCTGGCAGCAATCGCAGACTCTGTCATCGAGCTCAGACTTGTCGGTAAAGCCGCTGTCGCCGCTGAGAAGCGCAGCCCTCAGTGTCATGCCCGCGTCAGGCGTGTTGCGGCCGTCGAGCCAGATCAAACCCGTCCCGCGCGGGTCCGGGTAGAGCGAGACAAAGCCGTGCTCCGTCGGCGTGCCGTCAGTATGGGGGCTGACGGGCTCGCCCCAGGAGACACCGCTATCCGCACTGCGGGCCGTCAGCACCTGATAAGCGTAGGGCGCATCGGCGGTGTAGCTGAGCCAGTGCGCCAGCAGCGTGTCCGGGCCGATCGGTGTAACGGCCGGCAGGTCTGCCCAGTTGACGAACATCTGTTCGTCGGCGACAGCGTTCACCGGAGCTGACCACGAACCGTCGTCGTAGCGTGAAAAACGCAGCATCCGGGTTTCGTCGCTCTTTTCCATCCAGCTTAATATGGTCGTGTCACCATCGCCTTGTGCGAGGCGCGGGCCGATCGCGGGTTGCCTCGCGGGGACAGACATTGGCACCGAATTGCCGAATTCGGGCAGCGACTGTTCGCTGCAGGCGGTGACGGCCAGCAACGTTGCGAAAAAGATAAAATAGCGGACAGGGCGCATGCCCTATTATGCAAACATTTGAGGTGGATTGCTGAGGCAGTCGCTGTATACTGCGACGCCTGCTGAGTGGACGACAATAATGGCTAGGTGGCAGAGTGGTTATGCAGCGGACTGCAACTCCGTGTACGCCGGTTCGATTCCGACCCTAGCCTCCATTACCTCTATCAGTAGGCGTCAATAGGCATCAAATTTCGGGCCGAATATTGACAAATCCCGCAGAAATAGGCGATTTTCCGCCGCTACGTGTATCGATAGACATCAGCAAGTATCAATTGCACTCAGCATAAAACAGGGATACGGTTAGGGATACCAGACAGATTGTCGTCGATTCGATGAACCGGTATCCCTATGCCAAAGCCCCTCAGTGACGCTGCCTGCCGCGCTGCGAATCCCAAAGCCAAACCCTACAAGTTGACTGACCGTGACGGCCTGTCGCTTCTCGTTAAGCCCAAGAGCCCCAGAAACCCGAACGGCGCCAAACTCTGGCGGTTTCGCTACAAATTCGATGGAAAGGACAAGTTGCTAGGTCTCGGCCGATACCCGGATGTCAGTTTGAGCGAGGCACGTGAGCGTGTCATGGCTGAGCGCAAGATTCTCGGGGCGTTAACCCATCATCGGTTCGCAAGGAGCAGGCCCGAGAGCAGTCGGGTACTTCATTCGATGACGTTGCGCAGGACTTCTTTAATCGCGGCTGTCCTTACGGCTCAAATCGGAAGCTTAAACCAACGACCATCGCTCAGCTGCGCCAGCGCTACGACGACTACCTAAAACCTGACCTGGGCGACACTCACATTGCTGCCATCACCGTTGCCGATTTGCGCGTCATTCTTGACCGGATCGTGCTGGCCGATAACCTTGAAACTGCCCACCGTGTTCGTGCCTTGGCGGCCCGGATATTTCGCTTGGGCGTGGTCCATGAGATCACAGACCAAAATCCCGCTGTGTCACTGCAGGGCACAATTCCCGCGCGAAATACCCGATCCTTTGCCGCCATCACTCAACCCGAGCGGATTGGCTCGTTGATACGCGCCCTCGACGACTATGAGGGGCAGGCCGTTGTTGCCGCAGCGCTTCGGCTTGCACCCCATGTATTCGTTCGCCCGGGTGAGTTGCGAGCGGCGAGGTGGGGAGAGATCAGCTGGGAAAATCGCGAGTGGGTGATTCCCGCCGATCGCATGAAGAGCAATCGCGAGCATGTCGTTCCGCTGAGCAAGCAGTCCATCGCTATTCTGAAGAATATTCACCGATATACCGGCAGTGGTGAGTTGGTGTTTCCCGGCGTCCGTTCACGCGACAGACCGATTAGTGACAATACGCTCAACGCGGCGCTTCGCCGTCTCGACTACTCCAAAGAAGAGATGACGGCACATGGTTTTCGCAGCATGGCCAGTACGCGATTGCATGAGATGCGTAAAGGCGATGAGCCATTGTTCGACTCTGCCGTGATCGAGACCCAACTGGCACATGTCGATCGTAACCGCGTTCGAGCAACTTACAACCGATCTGATGCACGGAAGCACCTGCCAGCGCGCCGCAAGATGATGCAGCACTGGTCTGACTACCTCGACAAATTGAAAGCGGATAAGTCACCGACCGTGAGTGTGATTCGCAAAGGGAGGAACTGAAATGACACAACGAACTAGCAAGGAGTTTCAAGAGTATCTGAGTAAGCACTTCGATGTATCTCGATACGATAGGTGTTCCAAACTTGATTTCAACGAGTGGTATGCAGTTCTTCTCGCAAGGTACATAACAAGGGGCTCGGACGATGACACACACTTCACAACCGAAAACCTTCTTGCTGATCCGCTAGAAATTGTGTCGAGGGCCAAGCTGATTCTTAAGTTGGTTCCGAACATTTTTTGCTGGCTGTACCGTGGAGCAGCAGGGGTAAACCTATCTTGAGTACTCTTCGCATCTTGGCAGAACGAACGGCCCGCAAGAAGAACGGAATAAAACCAAGGTAGATTCCTTCCGGCAAGTGACGAGCGCGATATATTTCCGGAACAAAAACCCCTAAAAGTCTTGACTGGCTTTTTAAGTACCAGGTCCCATACTTCATTAAACGTTAAACAGGCTTATCGATGATAAATAGCCTTTCGTTTAGGTGACCGACACGTCGGTCACTTTTGGAGTCTATGTGACCGAAACTCAGAGCAGTGCTGCCTCCGTGCAGTTCCTTACGTTCAAGGAAGTGTCTCGTATCACGGGAATCAAATCGCCGAACACGCTTAAGGCGCATGAGGAGCGTGGCACGTTTCCGCGCCGATACTACCTGAGCGATAGATGTGTCCGTTGGGACGAGGCAGAAGTACTTGTGTGGCGCGACCAGTTGCCCAGGAGCCTTGACGAATTACGTGAGCGCGATGGAAACGAAACCTCTGGCTGATGTTCTCTGAACGTAAATCCCCAAACGCAAAACGCGCTGTCCGTGTGAGGGACAACGCGCTGTTACATGTATCGACGACCAAGAGGATACGGAGATCATTATACAACTAGGCGAATCCGAGCGTATAGCCGGAACAGAGGCTTGCTGGCAATACGAGACGCTGTCGTTCGTCAAAGACCAACGACGTTGGCGCGCCGAGAAATACTACCAGACGCTCCGCTCAGCCCTGCAGGAGACTGGTAGACGCAAGATCAGGACGCAGCCTACCGATACCCTTGCCGAAGCCACTGAAGGCGCTCACCAGGTATGGGCAGAAATCGAGAAACTGTACGCCGATGCGTGTGCCGTGATCGACGCCAACCCAGAAGCGCGCCTCTTGGCGGTGGAATGAACCAGAAGCACCCACGCCGGAATACCAAGGCGGCTCGTTTTGTACAACTGCCGATGGTGTTGCTCGACTCAGAGGCCGTAAGCACGCTGGGGCACGCTCCGTTTCGAGTCATGGTGTGCTTGGCAGCCAACTACAACGGCAAGAACAACGGGAATCTGGGCCTGACAGCAAGCCAAGTCGCCGACAAAGGTATATCGAAGAATACCTTTTACTCGGCCGTCGCTGAACTCGAACGTCGTGGTGTGATTGAACGAACTTACGCCGCTAGTCGAGTGCCGCCAAGACCGACTAAGTACGCTCTGTGCTGGCTGCCGATCGACGACACAGAGTATTCGAGAACGACTCGGTTGCCGTCACATGCATATAAATCGTTCAGTGCTCCACCTCGGAAAAAAAGACGGAGCAGGGCGATGCTGAGGGCCGTGAGATGACACTGAAAAACAGTTCTAGACCCCCAACCATTGGGAACAAGAGGCGCAACCATTGGGAACAAGGCCCTCAAGCTGACCTCCATAGTCCCAACTATTGGGACCAAGCACGTAACTATGCGGCCTCCATAGTCCCAACTATTGGGTACCTCTATATATCTACCATAGGCAATGTATGAATGACCCAACCAACCCGACAAGAGATTGAGCGCCTGCAAACTGAACATGGCTTGACTGTTCGCGATATTGCGAACCTGTTGAGCTGTCGTGAGAGACAGGTCGAACAGCTGGTTTGTCCAGATGACTGACAATCGTAAACCGATAACGGACCCTCGTGCTCAGCGGTTCATCAATATTCTGAGTCAATGGGGTTGGCGTCGGAGTGATGCTGCCAGATTCTTGCGGCGGCTCGCGGACTGGTACGAACCGAGTAACACCTGCACATTGTGCGGAGGACCGTTTACCGCGCAACGGCGCACGGCAAAGTACTGTTCGCCAGCCTGCCGAAAAGCTGCATTTCGCCGACGCCCGAAATAGATTTCCGGTCAAAGGGCCCGACAAACAGGAGCTCGCACTTATCCATGGGTGCCGTCCAAAGAAACCAAGTTACAGACACTGCGCGTTTTAGGAATGATTCAGAGCATCGCACCGACCACCATGTATCGGCACACACCCAAGGGCAGCCATGTCGCAAAAATAGACCTTGAGGTGTTCAGAGTTTAGCGGACACACCCATTAAGTACTATTGTACAAACAGGACGAGTCCAATGACCTGTCAGAGAAAGAAGTTTAGCCGCCATCAGAAGCTGGAAGTAGTGCGTCAGATCGAACACGGTGAGAAAACGCTGAGCGAAGTGGGTCGATGCCGATCTTGGCATTACGTTTCTCCTGCAAATGGCGCGCGGCAGCCCGCTGCTGCGCAATACGCGTGTGCGCCTGAAAGCCCTGAGTTATAAGAGCTATCGCAATATCGGTGTGGCATGGCGCTGGGGTAGTCATCAGGCGGGTGAGGTTCGGTTGCTTGGGGATTTCATCGCCGAGAACAGTCGATTGACAAAATGGACAAATAGGGTACTCACGCATCTCTCGAATCATGACCTGTCAAATGCCCCTCGTCCTCAACTCCAAGATGCGACGCTGTAAAAGCAATATACCGATTGGCAGGAAGAACATTGCCAGAGACGTACCGATTACCCGTCCAAGTTCCGTCTGTCCAGCGTTCTCCATACTAACCAATAGTCTTGCAGATGTGATGATTATGGACACTGGAACGGCGAAACCGACCAGCCATAGTGCTGTCGTCAAGATTACGGGCGACGATTCACTTTCACTACCTATCGGGAACAACATAGAGAACGATATGTGCACAACAACGGAAATGACGTACCCTGCCACAATCAGGTGGCGCATTCGAGAACGTCCAGGAGCATATGGCTCATGCGTGTAAAAAAAGAAAGCGAACCAACCTAGGTAGACTACGGCGCCGCCTATCTGTTGGCCTCGGATGGGGTCATTCGACAGAAGTATATTACCCAAGAACATGGCTACAACTAGCGCACCGATAAGTAAGAGCCACGCACCAAGCGGGCTTGATTGAAATGCAAGCTGCGCTAGCGCATTTTCGTCAACAAGTCGTTCGGATCGCTCGCGGGCAAGTCGATCGATTAGATTATCGCGCTTGTCAACAGGCATCAGACTAGCACCCTCCGTTTGCACATCTTATAGCTCCATTTCGAAATTGTTCATTTACGTAATTGAATATCGCACGTGTCAATGCCAACGCGCCGAGGTCTATTGCCACGCCCGACGGATCTATACCGATTGTACCTCCGACACCTAACCCGCCGCCAATTTTACCTTTTGTTCCGGCCAATCTCACACCACTGCCCGCGGATGCCGTTGGGACTATCTTAAATGCGTCAGTTACAGAAGGTTGACAATACAAGCACCCAGGCGGGAAGTCACTAAATTTGATATCGCGCTCCCAGGCAACCAATTCAAGCCCGAAACCGAGTATATGCATGCTGAAGCTCGCACCAGTAGTTACGCTTTTCTCACCCGAAACCGCGTCTTTTCGAAACGACCCTGCGTCAAGATCAAGCTCAATACCTAACAGTTTTTGATTAAAGGTGATATTAGCGAATGCGCCAGAACGAAATTCTGCAGCAGAATTTTTCTTTCCCGCGTCAATCACATCTTTCTCGGTTACCAAGTCGCCTTCAATCGGCTCTTCCATTTTTCTGCCATATGGCCGCTCACCGCTCTCAATACGAAAACCACCAGGAGGCATGATTATCTGAGGTAGAAAGAGAACATGGGGCATCACACCAAAATGGTTCGGCCATCGTCTTGCCGTAACAACGATTTCGTCCATCGGCTCTTCCGTGAAGCCACTCGGATCGGTAAACGACGTCGGCGTATTATTTACGTAACTGTATCGATTCCAACTCTGGCTAAACGCCGGGTACTGCACAATCGGGTCCGGACTCAAAAACCGCCCCAGCACCGGATCATATACACGCCCGTTCATGTGAATGAAACCGGTTCGGTCCAGATGTTCGTGCCCGGTAAATCCTCTCGCCTTTCGAGGATGGTCCCAGTCCAGATCTAGCAGAACATCGAGCTCCGTTACGGAAATATTCGCCGTCCAGTCCTTCTTCTTTCTCATGCCGAAGGGTTCAAACGCCAGGTTGTCGAGCTTGTTGCCGTTCTCGTCGGTCACGGCCTCGATGGAGCCCAGGTGATCGCGGTGTGCGTACTCGAAAAAAGTCTCCGTGGTCGTTCCCACGATCTTCACATGCATGACGTTGGGGCTAAGCCGGGTCTTGGTAATCGTCTGTATACCGCTAACACCATTGTCGGTGATGACTTCGACAGAACCGACGTAGGCGACCTGCTCCGTGACCGTGCTGCCACCGTCTTGCCAGACGCTCTTTCGGGCATAACGCTGGCCATTTGGGTCGTAGGCAAACTGGTCCCTGGCCACGGGCGTGGTATCGGTCAGGCTGCTGCCAATAACAATCTTGATCGGCTGGTTGTAGGCGTTATAGGCTATGTACTTGTCGTCAGTGGTGCCGGCGATATCGTACTTCGTGACGGCACCATTGAGATCATAGGTCAGCGTATGCGCCACACCGTCGATACTGGCACTGGTGACCGCATGCGCTCCCGCGGCTCCCGCACCGTAAGCATAGCCGGTCACATCGGTATCGCCCGCCAGCGTACTGGTCTTGCTCGTGATGTTACCGAGTTGGTTGTACACGTAGGTCAGATCGCGGGTATTGCTGCTGTTTATGTAGGTCTCAGCCAGGGTCACCCGGTTGAGCACGTCATAAGCGTAAGTCTCTTTGCGAGTCGCGCTAAGCCCGTAAGCCGGGTTAGCGATGCTGCTCTCCAGCGTGCCGTTACTGCGCCAAGCGTAGTCGTTGTTCTGAAACACCGTGCCGCCATTCGTTGTGTTGACGTCGGTCAGACGGCCGGTTTCCGGATCGAACGTGCGCAGCGTGTCTACGCCGTTGCCGTAACTTTCGTCAATGCTGTTGCCGTAGGCATCCAGACCGTTGATCGTGTGAACGGCGGTAACACCGTCTTTCAGTTGCGACAAGTAACCGCGCGTGTTGTACGCCCGGGTCATTACAAATCCGCCCGGGTAAGTCGTGTTCAGGGGACGTCCGTGAGTATCGTACGTATGGCTGGTCGTGTAGTTCGTAGCGGTCGAACCACCAATCGGCACGATACCGGTGACGGCGCTGCTAAGCCGGCTGTCGCTGTTGTAAGCATACAACTCGGAGAAGCCTGTTCTACTGCGAGATTTCAATTTTCCTACACCGTTGGTAGCGGTGTCCCACACCCACGTACTCGTACCATCGGTGTTCACCAGGCTTGTTAAGCGCGACAATACGTCATAAGTGTAGGTGGATAACTGACCCCTATTGTCAGTTTGCGTCCGAACCTGGCCGAGCCCGGTATAGGTTGTCGTCACGGTACCAATATCCGGCCCGATGATCTTCGTCTGGTTACCGGCAGCATCATACTCGAGCGTCGTCGTCGTAGTACCCGCTGTACCGCCACTAACAACTGAGGTCAATACGTTGCCGTTGGCGTCATACGTGTAGGTAGTACTCGGGTTAGTGCTGGTGCCGTAGCCGTCGGTAGTCTTCGTGAGTTGACCGAGAATATTGTATTCGTTGCGTTTGACCTGCGCACCAGCGCTGGTGCCGTTGGCGTTCTTGACGTTATCGGTCATTGTCACGATTACCTGGCTACCGCTGACAGTGAACGCTGTGCCGGTGCTGCTGCCATCGGGTCGGGAAACATTCGTGACACGATTGCGAATATCGTAGGTCGATACGACGTCTTTTGGCGTACCGCTGAAATACGGCAAGCTCACTTTCTCAACGCGCCCCAAGGAGTCGTACTTGATATCCTGCTTGCTGTATGTAGACCCGGAAAACGGCTCAACCTCTGAGCGAATGGGACGACCCAGAGAATCGAAGTAGGTTTTTCTAATCGGCGTAACCACCGAGTCGGTCTGTACGTAGTAGCTCGGAGCCACGCCATACACCGTGGTGCCGCAACCCGTTGGGCAATCCGTGTAGGTCGTGGTGCTAACGACATCGTCAGCATTGGTAACCGTCGTTACCCGACCAAAAGCATCTCTCAGAATTGAAGTGTTTCGTGCATTCAAGCTGCCTCTAAGTCTTACCGTACCAAACCGGACGTCGTAGGCACCGTGGTTTACGGGCTGAAGCTTGGCATTCTTAACCTGGCCGGGGAAACGATTCATCAGGAAGTTGGTTATGGTGGTCGAGCGACTGCTTACACCGTCGCCGCTGACCGTCACACTATTGGCACGCCCGCTGGTATCGTATGCCGTATCAACGGCCAACGTGAGATTGGCATCGGTTGGAAACCGTGTGACCGTAGCCGGACGTAAGGAGGTTGACTGAGGGCTTAGCGTTGCATCCTGCACTATGCCGTTGCCGCTTGCCGCGCCCGGCCAGCTCTCGGTGGTCATGGAATTGGGGAAATTGATCAGCCACTTGCCGGATGTGGTGCGATTGGTGAAGGCAAGAGTTGACTCGGTCGTATTCTTTACGCCATTCAGCGTGTAGTTCGGTACATCGCCCCAGGTGGAACCGGATGATCCCGTAGTGCCGCCTGTGCCGGTTTTCCGCGTCGTTGAAATCTGACTGACAAAGCCACTCGCAAATGTCAGCGTATTTGCGGTTTTCGATGCTCCGAGATGTGTCGCACCTTCGTAGATGAAGTCGACAGTAGTACTGGTATAGGGGAAGACAGACGTACCTGCGCTGTGGGCAATGGATTGCTGGGCGAATTGACGCTGCGATCGTGTCAGCGTCTGCGTGTGTGACGGATAGACGTCGTCGTACTGGTACAATCGGGCGGCCTCACCAAAGTACGGGTAGTCCATCCGGTACTGCACATAGGTGACAATACCGGACTGTTCGTCCTTGATGCGCTGCACGTAGAAACCCAGGAAACCCCAGTGTTTGGTGCTTTCGACACCCTTGTTCTGATAGGCGTAGGTCGTATCGTGGAAACCGCCGAGACCGTTATCGCGCCGCAGCTTCGTCGCCACTTGGCGTAGTGCCCCGCCGCCGGACAGCAGCTGAGTATTTGAGGGCAGAGTGCCGTTACCGAAAGGTCGCTCTGTAAACAGAAATGGATGCGAGCTGCCGGTCACCGTGCCGTACTCGATCTGGTGAACGGCGCTCAGGCCGTCGACCATGCCATCGACCAGAATGGGCACGCCGGCCATGGTTGAACCGGGCGTCAGCCAGTCGAAGTCCAGCGGTGCGAGGCAGCTTTCAAACACGCCAAAATTGGTATAGCCGCACTGCTGAATTTTATTGAGTCGGCGGCGACCGTCCACTACCTCATTCAGCAGCCGATACTCGCGAGCCGTCGAATCGTTGTAGCTAACCCGGACGGTATGCAGGAAGACCGACTGCGTTTGCGGCGCACCGCCGATTGACACGGCCGCCGCATCGCTGCGCGACAGGTATTCAAAATCGATGTCGACATCGGTGTAGTTGATGTTGAGGATATAATTGACACCGCGGGTCGCGTCGAAATAGTACTTGTAGTCGATTATGTTGCCGTCAACGCTGGTTTCTTTGTCTATCGACCAGAGATAGTCGGTTCCACTGTTCACGTCTACTCGCGCGCCGTAAATGCTTGAGCCGTATTCAGCGACCGTTCCGTCCGGTGACGTAAGCTCAAACCAGAGCGCACCGGTCGCGCCCTTGATCTCGACTTTTGTATAACTTTCTATTTGGGTGCGATAAACCGCACCAACGGCAAAATGCGTGCCACTGGCCAACACCAACGGCATACCGTCCAGGCACAAGCTGTCGTCGTTCGTCAGATCGATCGAGTTACCTGAGGACTGATCCACCACGCATCGGCGGATTTCCGATAGGCCCATCAGGCGCCAGCCGTAACCGATGGTATCCTCCGGCAAGCTGCGTTCTAAGCGGCTAACGCCGCGGCCACTTTCGTAGACCAGGCTTAGACTCGGTTCGAATCCTGCCACGCCCGGAATAAGATCCAGTGGCACTGAAAGCACCGCATCGCCGTTTGTGCCGACATCCAAGGCATAAGGTGTGCTCCCAACAACGAGATTGCTGGTGTTTTCGGTAGGTGGGGTAGTCAAAGAATCGTAGGTTGACGATATCGTACTTGTTACTAACTTGTTGGCGGTCCAACCACTACATAGCGTCGCATGGCAGGCTCTTACTCTGTAGTTAAACAGTCCGTCGGGAATTGCCCACTCATTGCGGGTGGTCGCCGATGTGCTTTGAATAACAACCCAAGATCCGCCGTCCTGCTGACGTTGCAGCTCATAATACGTAGCCCCGGAGCTTGCGCCCCAGTCCAGGTCGTAAAGACCACCGACATTCGTCGAAGGACCGGTAATGGCGCTCGGAACCGCCGGCGGCTGCGGTGCACTCGTGACTACCGTCGAGACCGTATCTGTGTACCAGTGCACGGTGTTGCCAAAGAATAGGAACTCGTAGTGAATTCTGTAGGTGTACGTGCCACTGGGCAGGGAGGAGAACGACTTAGACGTTGCCGTTCCCGAGTAAGCAACGGAGTATGCCCCACCGTTAAATTTCTCCTGCAACTCGAATACCGAAGAGTTCACGTTAGTCCAGGTAACGGTATGACTACCAGTACTCGTTGCGGGAGCTGACAGGCTCAAGTCCATGTGCGACGGGCCGCCGTGATCTGCCGACGCTATTTGTGTGAGCCAGGGAAGGGCCAGAGCTAAAAGGTAGCTAACCAATCTTGTGGTGCGTCTTTCGAAGCGTGTCATGACGTTTACCTCAGTAACCGTGCGTTTGTTAGGACTCTTTCAACCGGATATCAGATCGAATACTGCTCACTTTTCCAGTTGAGTCTCGATGTAGTGCTCCGCCAGATGTTTTAATTGGTCGGATGTTCCGGGCGGCATCGCCTGATTGAGTGCTGAGAATTCTGCGCCGCAGGCCGTTAATACTCTCGAAACGCTCGGCAAGCTCTTGCCCCGCTCATTGACGATTTCTGTGTTCACGCAATTTTCAAACTGCTGTTTCGCAGATTCGTTAGTGGCAAACGCATGAGGTGCAAGAGAGATCAGAAATGCCGTGACTAAAAGTAGAGTAAAGCCGGCAAAACTACGAAATGGGGAATGCATTTGGCCGCTCCATCAGGTGTGTGAGGAATTGCGGCGAGACTCTCCAACCAATGCGATATTGTCAAGTATGGGATTTTTTGGGGCTTTTGAGGTGGCCCGAAGGAAACGGAAGCAGTTTTGCGCATTTCTCCCCAATTTACTTGAATTGCTTTTTTTGGCGTGAAAGCTACGTTTGCGATTTTCAAGTCAATCGGCGCACTGGAATAGACATATTTGCTGTTTCACAAACGGTGGTTTTATGGTTACTGGTTAACTTCTAGACGTGCGGTAGTGAAGAGGCGAAAGAACTGGGCGCTTATTTGTAGGTATTTACGCGTATGAAACAAACGGATTGGATACTCGCATTAATATAGAAGGCCGACGCCAAACACGATAAATGCGCAATTGCTGCCCATCCTTTGAATGTCGCACGAAGTCGTGACGATGGCGTCCGAAAAGCGAATTGCTAGAGTGCCCGTCAGCTTACTGACTAGGTAATCGTTGGATCGCCAAAATCCAAATACCGTCCCATCCGTCACGTAAACGTACAGACCATCATAGTCATAGGCGATTTCCTGATCGCCGAACTGTGATGGCTTTTGTAACCGAAAAACCGGTTCCCCGAATTTGTCCAGCAATTCTCGTTCAGGGATTCCGAGTTAGACGAACTGGATAGTGAACGGAAGGTCCGCCTGGAAAGAGGATGTACTGGACTCGTCAGAGGGAGTGCAAGCATTGCACAGGAGGTATATTTGCAGGGTCAAAGTGCTCAAAATCGACCGATTCATAGCCGGAGAAGTCTGTCCTTCTTGGCGGTTTACAATGACCGATTTCGGGCGTACTAGAGAACAACTATTAACGCTGGCAACAATGTCTCGTTGCGTTGGTTCCTTATAGAGGATCAAGACACATTGACCTTAGCGTCCCTTAGCGTCCCGCTTCAGTCACTTTGCTATTTGGCGTGAGACACTTTCATCCATGAAGAATTCAGCGAGAAAACCATGGCGACGCAAGCGGTAAGTTTCGACGACTTTTCCGTCGAGCTCTCACAACCGATTGAAGACCGACCGCACATAATCCTGATCGAGTCGAGTGATGGCCGGTGTGCCGTTCTTGGCGATGGAATCGAGCCTGTCGTGGTGCTAGATACAGCAAACTAGGACGGATTGAATGACTGATACTGCAAATCTTCGAATCAAGGTCGATAGCTCCGACGTCAAGCAGGCGGACAAAGACCTTGACCGGCTGGAAAAGCAGGGGGCGAAGACCGAGCGCGCGACGGATAAGTTCGGGAAGGCATTCGCGCGCCTGGCAGCACCGATTGCCTTGGTTGCCGGCGCAGTCGGAACGCTGTCGCGAGGGCTTGAGGCCACTTCACGGCTGCAGGATCTTGAGGACCAGCTCGTTACCGCGACGGGCTCTGCATCGCTCGCTACTGTGGAGCTGGAACGCCTCGATCAGATATCCCGGGAAATATCGCCAACGTTCGATGAGGTAACGCAATCCTTCGTTAAGCTGAAGAACCTCGGCCTCGATCCCTCGCGCGAGGCGATCATCAGCTACGGAAACGTTGCTGCCGCGATGGGTAAGCAGCTTGACCAGTTGATTGAAGCGGTCGCGGATGCCGCAACCGGCGAGTTCGAGCGTCTGAAAGAATTCGGTATCAAGTCAAAGTCTGAGGGTGAGAACGTCACGTTCACTTTCCAGGGTGTTGAGACAACGGTCAGGAAGTCCTCTACGGCGATTCAGGGCTATCTGCTTGATCTTGGCAACACAACCTTCGCCGGAGCGTTGGAGCGTAAGTCAGACAACCTGAGCACCGCGTTCGGCAATCTTGGTGATGCAACTGACCGGTTTACCCGGAAGCTGGCGAGCGAATCGGGACTGGCCAGTGCGACGGTGTTTGCAACCAACAAGCTGGCTGACTTCCTGAATTTGCTATCCGGTGCGCCAAGGGCTGTCGACGAAATCTCCGAAGAAATCGACAGGCTCCGAGAGAAGCTCATCGAGGACAAGGGCGGGTTCTTTGGGTCTGGAAAGGAGTCGCTGCAGTCCGAAATCGATGAACTTGAAGGCGAGTTGGCCCGAGCCCAGCTCGTTGCCGGTGGGCGTGAGAACTTGCTGGCCTCTGAAAAACGATTTAACGAAGAACTCGAAAAACTCCAAGCGGAAAGAGACGAGTTTCAAGGCAAGTTCGGTGAGCAAAGCGGTGGAGTTCAGTTGCTCAACAAACGGATCGCGGAAGTCGAGAATTTGAGAGACGTAACGATTGACTCGATGATAGAGGTTGAGTTGGCTCGCGTCACCGCGAACACTCGAGCATTCGAGGCTCGGCAGAAAGAACGAGCGGAAGAACAAGCGGAAGAAGATAAGCTCCGGTCTAAAGCGGAAGAGAAGAATAAAGCAGCTGCCAAACGAGCAGCCGATGTACTTAAAGAACAGAGAAAACGAGAGTTCGAGTCCGTAGAAGCATCACTTCGGAGTGAAGAGGAATCGATTACGGCATCCTTTGAGCGACGTCAGGCGATCATTCAGTCCAATACAAAGAAAGATTCTGAACTTCGAGCAGAGTTACTAGAAAAAAACAAGGACCTCCGTAAACGTGCAGAGGAAGAACTCAAGGAATCACGGCTAGCTGAACTTCACAGTGCTATCGATTTTCTGCAGACTGAAGAAGACGCGCTCAAGGAATCCTACGAGCGTCGTCGTGACATCATTCTGAGCAGCACAGAGATAACTTTGGAAGAAAAGGCAGCGCTTGAAAAGGCACTGGATGAGAAGATCGCCCGAGACAACCGGGCTCGCGAAGCGGCTGACAGGGTCGTCGCGATCCACGCAAGAGAAGATCTCTTTGGCAGTCTCTCGGACATCGCACGGGAGTTTGCCGGTGAACAATCCGGGATATTCAAGGGGCTGTTCGCCGCGAGCAAGGCGTTCGCTATCGCTGATTCGATTATTGCTATTCAACAGGCGATCGCACTAGCAGGGAAAGCAGAGTTTCCGAGGAACCTTGTACAGATGGGAATCGTAGCCTCTCAGACCGCTGGCATCGTATCCACTATTCAGGGAACCAACTTGCAGCTCGCAGGTGCATTTGATCAGGGTGGAATGATCCCGGCCGGAAGCGTCGGTATAGCTGGAGAGTTTGGTCCTGAACTCATTTCCGGCCCGGCCGTTGTGCAAAGTCGAGCGGCCACGGCAGACAAGATCAGGCAATCAGGACCGCCGACACATACCACGGTTGTCAACAATAACGTGACTTTCGATTTCTCGAACGCTGACGAATCCGTAATCCCGAGATTGCGGGAAGCAGCAGAAGAGATAATGGAAATAATGAAAGACGAGATTATTCGAGATGGCCAAGAGCGGGGACCTATGTCTATCGCTCTTAAACAGGGATAGGCAAGTACTCCAGCCGATGGCCTTGCTCATTATTTGACTCAATCGACCGGACAAAAACACCACGTAAAACACCACGTAAAACACCGCGTAAGGACGATGTAGTGCCAAGAACCATTACAGCCAAGCAACGAGCGTTCGCGGAAGCCCGGGTTGAGGGAAACAACGCCCTTTCGAGCTACAAAATCGCTGGGTACGGTGTAGGTGCCTGCTCGGACAGGACCATTGTGCGTATGGCGCAGAAGCTGGAGTTAAATCCGTTGGTGGTAGAAGAGATGAGTCGCCTTCGAGAGATTCATGCGGAGCGGCACGAGATCACTATCGATTCATTGCTTGCAGAACTCGATGAGGCGCGAAAATTGGCGATCGAGAGGCGCGACCCTGGCGCTATGGTTCGATCGACTATGGGCAAAGCCAAGATCACCGGTCACGACAAGAAGGTACTTGAAATCCGGCGAGCGGAGATTGGGCTCAACATTGTTCGTGCATGCTAGCGCTGCTGGTACCACTCAACGGTCGATCGCAGACCGTTTCAGACATAAACTGGTCACTTCTGCCAGCAGACCATCTGCTTAGCAGAATTGGTGGATCGGACGGTGACGCGGAAGTCAGTGTCCGTGTTTGGACCAGTCGCATATGGCCAGAACTACTAGCTAGATTTAGGCAACAGCAGATAAAGTACAACTGTCATTGTGGATAGCAAGCCGTAAAAAACGACGACGGACGGTGTGGTCATTCCTATCAACAACTGCGTGACTCGGCCTCGAAACGGATATGTGCCGGATAGAGCTACAGGCACGTTGTTAGGTAAATTACCAGTTTCAATTGCAGTATCGACCGCCTTTTGGTCAGTTAGGAATGCGAGAATTGCAACGGATCTCTCAATGTATCGTTTCTGCGCCCCGCGAAAGCTTCCAGCCACAATCCAAAGACCACGCACAGATACAAGACACATGATTAAGAGATCATTAGTGCCTCTCGTGATTACCCAGCCCGCCGCAACAGACCATATGGTGACGGTGAGTGCCATTATCTTGAACAAAAGCTCGTCAATACGCGCTATGATCTTTTGGCACTCAGTGCCAATCATCTCGACCGCGCGAATCTGGGTGGTTATGATAGTTAAGATTCCATTCGCTGGTCCATGTCAGACAGTGTCTAGTATCGCTCACGGAAAGCGTATAGTGAACTACCTGTCCTAATTCTAGGGGGGAGTAGGATTTGCGTGAACAACTCATAATGTTACTGGGCGAGGTGCTGGCATATGGAGGTGGTGCGGCGATGGTCGCTTATCTATTCTTCAGATTCTTGGGAAAATCTTGGATCGAGAGCAAATTTTCACAAAACCTTGAACTCTTCAGACATCAGCAAGCTCTAGAGCTACAACGCCTTAGAGTGGAAATTGACGCGTTGCTCAGCGGCGCGTTAAAACTTCAGCAAAAGGAGTTCGAATACCTTCCAATCGCCTGGGTGAAGCTGGATATAGCGTATAGCAGCGTCTCCGCATTGGTATCGCCGTCGCAAAAATATCCAGCGTTAGACAGAATGACTCCTGCAGAATTGGAAGAGTTTCTCGAGAAAACCGAACTCCTTGATACTCAGAAGACGGGTATCCGGAATTCGGATGAGAGGGTAAACGCGTATAGGGAAGCAATATTCTGGCATCAGTTGCATTCAGTAAAGAAGAATTGCAACGATTTTCACAATTATGCAGTTCACCACAGCATATTTTTCCCGCCAGAATTGAAGGCAAAACTGACAGATGTGGCTGAGCATCTGTGGCAAGCAATATCTGCCAAAGAACTTGCAACCCATATCGAAGATTATAAATTTCAAAGTGATACTTGGCGGGCACTACAGAAGGACATCAGTCCCCTGTATTTTGCGATCGAAAAGGATATTTACGCTCGCCTACAAGAGCATGGTCGATCCAGCGCGGACTGCCGATAGGCGCTGCCACTGCCAGGAGATACACAGCCCCCATATAGAGGCGTGTCCGCTCCGGGCAGCGTCCGTCACTCACCTCACTCACCCTGTTAACCGTTAACACAGAAAGCGGATGTGCAGCAGGCTCTAAAGCAACGCATCGAATGGCGGCAATCGGCTGCGATCGGACATTGCGGGCGGCCAGTGCAGCGATTCGTTAGCCATCACCGCGATATCACGTCTTCCACTCGAATTTGATGCTTCGCGACAATTGAGTCGCGAACAGCCTCGATGACGCTGACCACCGTTTCCGGGTACGTATTTCCGTTCGGATCGTTCACCCATCGGAGAAATTCGCGGAGCTTGCCGCCGGTTAGTACCTCAAGCATCTGCATAATCTCGGAATTGCGTAGCGGTCTCTGCTGTGTGCGTTCCCAAATGTGGCCCGCTACAGTATTTCGAAAGTCCTCTGTGCCTCTACTCCTTAGCTGAGAATTCAGTGATTTGAGATCGTCTCGATGTTCCGCCGGAACTATCTGATGATACTTTTCCCAAAACTCGAGGAGTTTCGCAAATGCGATGACAATATGGGACACGCACATTTTTTGCAGAGCGCTCATTTGTTCCTCACCGATTTGTTGGCTGCGGGAGTCTTGCTGATAATCAGCAAGCACCCTCGTTCCCACCACGAAATCCCCAACCAGATCGTTGAGTGTATCCACCGCGTCGATGGCGATCGAGCGTTCTGCTTGTGACGTAGCCTCCATGGCTCCTAACTATCAGTTATCTTGCAATATTGCAGCATAACGTACGTCAATCGTACAAATTATCAACGTCCGGAACGGGTCAGTAGCAGCTCTTTCCAATATGGTCAATACTGGCATGTGGGCCGCTACTTTCGAGAGCGAACGTCACTGTCAAACCCAGCCTGTGGCCGCTGTGAGCTCAATAGCTGGTGGATACACCGGGCAACGTGATGTCTTGAACGCCTACCTTCTCGTGGTCAATTGACCCGAGAGCCCGAGAACACTTGATTCGATTAGCCAAATTGACAGTCATCATAGATATTGGCACACTACGCTAAAGGTTCCTATAGCGGAGTGTGTCAGTATGAAATATGTCGCGTATTACCGAGTTTCAACGGTAAAACAGGGTATTGGCGGCTACGGCATGGAAGCGCAGGAACAGGCCGTAGAAAGCTTTCTGGCTGGTAAAGATTCGGAGCTAATCAATGCGTACCGTGAAATCGAATCAGGTGCAAAGAACGATCGTCCGGAACTTCACAAGGCGCTGCGTAAGTGTCGCTTAACCGGTGCCACACTGCTGATAGCAAAACTGGACCGCCTGAGCCGCAACAGGCGCTTTCTGATGGATCTGGCTGACAGCAGTATCAATTTCGTATGCTGCGACATGCCATCAGCCAATAACCTGACAGTGGGCCTCTTGGCGTGTCTGGCAGACTATGAGCGCCAACTGATCAGTGAACGTACTAAAGCCGCACTGGCAGCAGCGAAAGCTCGTGGCATCAAGCTTGGCAATCCGCAACTGGACAAGGTCCGGAATCACGACACAAGCAGGGCAACAGCCGCTAGAAGCGCGAAGGCGACTGCTCGAAATGCCGAGGTTCGAGAAATAATCGACGAACTGCAATCTGAGGCCGGCGGTAAGCTCTCTAGCAGGGCCATTGCGGCCAACCTGAACGAAGCCGGCTACATGACTTCAACAGGCCGTCCATGGCATCACCAGGGCGTACTACGAGTAATGGCACCCTCGCTGCCCGAGTAGTTCTCTCCCAGCTCTGCTGATACCCAACCACGCTACAACGAATTAGCGCGGGCGCAAGTGTGGGCGCATAATAGGGGCATTCCTGCAGAGGTTTGGGACTCGCGTTTGACCACAACTATGACCCCCGTTTCACTCTCATCAACAGAGATCGAATCCGCTGAGGCCCTGTTGCCCGATGATTTTGTGCTGGGTCATGCAATGCTCCGCTATCTGGCGACGCATCCGAATGCCTCGACTGATGAAGTCTCTGCCAGTTGCGATATCGACAGCCTACTAAGCGTTGCTCGCAAATTGAATGGCTGCCTGCACGAGCAGAACCTGTTCATTAGCTGCCTTCGGTCGCCTGATAGCGATTCGGCGGGAACATTTCAGTGGGGTATTTATCGGACTGTCGTTGACACCGAAACTAAGGGATGAGCAGAAGCTCTAAGACTCTGAACGATGCATCACTCGGTCAAAGTAGCTATGTAAGAATATTTTGGCGCAACTTTCCAATAGGCTGCTGCATTGTCGTTCGAAGTGTTGCCTATGCTCATCGGAGATCCTTCGTATTTCTGTTTCATCCGCCGGCAGGCTTACTTGAACATTAAACGAGTATTTGAGTTCTGGCTTGACTAGCATTTTGTGAATCGTTTCGGCAACCCATGGGGCGCTGTCAGCTGCATCGTATTGCGATAGATATAATCTTACCGCCGCCTCGATCCTATCCTTTGGAGCTTTCGCGAATTCTGGAAAGTCGATTATGTCTCCCACACACGCCTCCTGCGCTGGTGATGTCTGAACTCGATACTTTACCACCTCCGTCAGCTACGGAGCTGGTGTGTTTTGACATTAGACGCGTACCAACACATTCGATGCCGTTCTAGATCCCTATATCACAGCGTTTGAAACGGCCCACGAATCGCACCATCAACGATTCACCGATTCTGGTAGGCGAGCAGCACTGCCGAGGACGCTTGTGATCGGAGCGGACAGAGGGCCTGAGGTAGATTGCGGACTATTGCTGTTTACGATTTTGGCCGATTTGATATCCGCTTCACGGCTCTGATTTCCGTAAGGTATTTTCTCCCCTTGTCCGTCAAGCGCCAAAATAAGGCAACCGTTTTAATAGTGGTTGTTAAATCATTGATCTCAATAAGACCAAGGCCATGCAGGTGAATACCGACAGTCTCAAATGTTTCCTTGTCCACGCTGGGATATTTGTCAGTGACTTTCGGCTGCGTGTGGGTCAGGACACTTCGCGCAAGAGAAGTATTGACCGCGGCCTGATTTACGTGCTGAAAAAGTTCCGGCCCGATGAATGAGAATATCTCGTCCCACGTCAGTGTTGCAGACCATTTAGTCGTAAAGGTCGAAATTTTGTAGGTTCCCTTGAGTTCAAATTGATCTGTACCAGACGCAAGTTCTGGGTGCGACGCGGCGCTAAGAACATCAAGCCGCCCCCTATAATCGTCAACCTTCTTCCGCAAATCGTTCAGTTCGATAAGCAGCTTGGTATTATCATGATGATTACCCTTTACCCATCCTTCCAGGTCGTACCGCGACTCAAAGTCCGCAACGGTTTCCATTACTGCCGGCTTGACGTCCTTTTCATCGGTGAAAAAGCTGGATGTTCTTCTCAAGACCTTCTCACGGAATATCGCTAGTTTTTCTGCACTGGTGGAATTCTGTTCTGTTGAGGCGTCCCCTCGTTTTTGAAGTTCTTTTTCATCAATAACTACAGAGAAGAAAGGCGTTCCTGTTGTTACGGCGTAGTCATATTCAATTTCTGTGTAACTCAATGATGTAACCGGCTCCAACGAACCGTACCGCCCACCGAGAATAAGCATGTAAATGTCTGCTTCGTCGATCCATCTCTTAATAGTCTCAAGTTGCGATTCACTACCAGCAGTAAACAACTCCATTCCTGCTGGAATGTGACCAGACTTGAGGATAGCTTGCACTGCCCCCTGTCGCTCCTTTTTCAAGTCCAGATACGTTGACGATACAAATACTTGAAGCTTCTTTTCCATGGCAGGTAATTCTCAACATGTGCCGCACGTCCTAGAATACTAAACGATCGCCGAGTCTACTGTCATTTCAGACCCTTCTTGGCGAATGTTATGCCCTTGAACCGGTTGCGCCTGCCTGACATGGGCAGCAGAAACTAACCTAGTGCACGGAGCAACCAGAGACTATTTCGGGCCAACCCGGTGGACCCACCAGTTGTGTAGCTGGATTAACTTGTTTTGCCAATGATTGCTCAGAAAAACCAGATACAAGAGAATGGCGGTATCTACCACGGAGACCAGAAGCTTGTGACCCGTCGCGACGTCAGCGACATCGATGGCGTGGAGTAATAGGGCAGCAACCGCTGCATGTGATGTCAAGAACCAAGCGCGCGACGACTCTCCTCGGCGAACCTCTCCTATATTCTTCACTTTGCTTGGTGCCCAGGCCGTCCAAATATCTTTCACTAGGCTGTTCAGAAAGGTCAGTGCAAGCAGTCCATGAATCATGAAGAAAATATAGATATCAGTTTTCACTTTGGTATCTCGTCCAGCAAGTGGTGTTGGCCATTGTGAATACCAATTCAGTTCGCCAATTGCTGTATTAGACCATTTCTACATAAATCGTGAACATTCTTTACTAGCGGATGATCAGGTAAACCTGCAACAGTACTGCCATGCTGTGCCGACTCTATATAGAAGCCCTACTGGTTGATGAGAGACTCGTTGATGAAGTTCAGGAGCTATGGCGGGAGTTGCCTGGTTTCTTATCGCTTGGCGCGCCTAGCTCGAACTTCCGAATTTCTTGGAGTGGAGGCATTTTTCATTGTCGAGTGTACGCTCTCGACGTTGGCCCCGTTATTCAACCGTTAATCCGGACGACAGTGTAAATTTGAAATCTCTCATGTATTTATCGAATGGTGGTTTAAGCCATACGAATTTCCCAGACTCGTCGACTTCACGACTGAACTCCAGAAACTCCGTTTTTGCGTAATACCCGAGCCCAACGTAGTCAGCGCGTTCAATCGCTGAATAAACCATCTCGCACTTGTCAGCAAAAGCACTCGCTTGTATCGCAATGTTTGTTCCCAGGTTTCTTCTCACCGAAGGATACAGAAAAGAGTCGTGCCCAGAGCCCAGCAACATCAGGTCAGCTATGTTGCTCGTTACTATGTAGTCCATAGATTCGTTCTGTTTCTTCTCGAAAAGCTCTCTAAAAGCCGAATCCACAAGCAATGAGGACAATGACCGCCACAGGTCCT
The DNA here is from genome assembly GCA_021773035.1 of Woeseiaceae bacterium. GTDB lineage: Bacteria > Pseudomonadota > Gammaproteobacteria > Steroidobacterales > Woeseiaceae > UBA1847. The sequence continues at coordinate 93,312 of JAJFKU010000029.1, read as the reverse complement.
TGCGCATCTCTCGCTCATACTTATCTACACCACTCCGACCAAGATGGTTCGATCTCCCAGAATTATGAATGGCCTCTACGTCTCCAATAGCAAACGCTTTTAGTGCATCAGCGTTCTTTCTTACACGAAACGCTAGTACCTGCACATGCTCATCGGGCGCAACGCTCATTTCATTAAGAGCTACTAACATATTCCGTGATGCGTACAGCATCGGCTGATTTGGCAAATTCGCGCGACCCCGCATTGTGTCATCTACGGAGCGATGGATAATCTCATGATATTCGTTGTAACGTTCTACGCCCTCATCCAATTTACGAACGCGATACCAAGTCGCGTCCTTTGGTAGGTTTAACGAAACTGCCACAGTGCCGTGCAAGATGCACTTGATGTCTTCGCGAAGTGTTTCCTCCGATAATCCAAACGGATCTATACCGCGCAACCTCTCGAGTCTACGCATTAACTCGCCTATACACTCACGGTTCCATTCCGGTTTTTTCATGTGCAGGATGAACTCTCCAACTGGATACCAGAGAAACTGGCGATTGTCCGATAACTTACCGTCATCCACTGTGAATATTCTAGGCTAATCCAACCATACAGAATTCTCGACTAACCGAACCGTTGCCGGCCTATGTCGGCGTTCGGAGTCAATAGCCGTCGTTGGGAACTTTATCATTTGTCCGGCCGTTCATGGGCAACCGATTGGCATGGGGACAGGCCCTGTTTGGGGTTGCCACAGACGGACCTACCAACTCTGGTAGGTGAACGGGGCCGTCCCTGGCCCGAACGCAATTAGTACTTAAGGAATTCCTTCGCCTGGTCAGAAAGCACTTCGACGGTTTCCATCAGACGCAGAATCGAATGCTTGTAAAGCTCATCCGTGTAGCCATTGCGGTCGATCACAGTGAGAGCATCTGACACGGCAATTACACAGTCCATGCGATGTCTGGCCCAGATGATGTTGCTTTCGTTTAACTCGACTGGGCTCTGATTGTTGTCGCTGGTAGTATCGAGATTGCTCATGAGGCACCCTCGATTCGCATATCGGACATACTCTGGCCGGCAGATATCATGTGCTTGTACGCTTCTTCAATGAGCGTTTCGCGGCGTCCTTCCTCACCAGCCTCTCGCTGCTGAACCGCCATTTCCACCAGTTCGTAAGCCTTCTGAACGTGCTCACAATGGGTATCGAGCTCATCCTTGTGGATCGCCATAGTTTGCGGTGATGCCAAGGCCGTGTTCAAGATGCGCCTGGCTACTGCGGTCAGTTCGTCAATCATCGTACTGGCCTGACCGGACTGCTTCGCGATGGCATCGATCGCGTAGCTCAGATGCCCCTCGTCAATCTCCGTAAGGTTAGTGCAGCGTAGTACCTCCAGAAACGAACCCACCGTAAGCGCCTGTTTGTAGGCGTCCTCCATTCTTTCGATGAATGATTCGGTATTGGTTTCTATGTCACCAGTCATGATGCACCTCCGCGAAGGCCATCAATCATCGGCATGACGTCGACGTCGTCTATCGACCGGCCACAAAAGTCCTTCTCGTCGGTGGCTCGCTCAGCGTTCTCAACATACCGAGTGATTAAATAGATGCCGGGCCCGCCGTGATCCGCCCAGACAGTGACGTGATTGCCGAACTCGTCCGTGGTTATCCCGAAACCGTTGTCCCACTCTTCCATGTGCAACATCTTCGCGGTCACGGTCCCGGCCGATATGAGTTCATCTGCCGTACCGCAGTACTTCAAAACGTTTAGTCCCGGACAAACGGGCTTCTGCTGCGCTCTTACATTGGCGCCGGTTTCTGTATCATTCGTCTTAGCCATTGCTGGTCTCCCACGGAGCTGGCTTGGTTAGGGCCGCGGGGAGGTAATGACTCCCCAAGGCCCGCCAGCGGTTTGACAGAATCACCGAAAGACAGACACAAAAAAGGCGCCGGCCCGAACGGGCTACGCCTGATATTTGATAGACTATGTTCAGCCTTCATTGTGCTAACTCCACAGTGATGGTTAGAGCTGGTTGAGGTGGTCCAACACCTCGGCCAGTTCGTTGATCATACATAATGAGATAGACGCGTCCATCGTCGAAGAAGGAAGGCGAGGGATACGATTAGGGATACTGTAAGATTATTGGCGAAAACCCTGTTTGAATACAGTCGCTTGGAGGCTAATTGGATTCCGACCCTAGCCTCCATTTGATGTCCGAGAACTTCTGGTAAGTGTTTGAAGTATAGGGAAAAGACGGCTTCGCCGAATCTTCTCTTCGCCCGGTCTACGGAGCATCGACGGCAACTAAACCAGGGACCTCACCGCTCCGGAGTGGATCACGGGAATACCGATGACATGAGCCTGATAAGCCCTGACAACGATTTCGCCCTGATGGCGATCCTGTTCCTGATCGCGGGCGGCGCTTTCCTTGCCGAAAAGACCCGCATCGGAGCTCAGCTCACCGGTGCCGTGATTGCCATCCTGACTTCGATCGCGGTCGCGAATCTCGGCCTCATCCCGCACTCGGCACCGGCCTTCGACTTCGTGTTCTCGTACTTCGTGCCAATACTGATACCGCTGTTCCTGTTCAAGGCCGATCTCAGGCACATGTTGTTCGAGACGACCCGCATGACAATGGCCTTCCTGATCGCCGCCCTCGGCACCATCGTCGGCGTTATCGTAGCGGTCAGCCTGCTGGACCTCGGATCGCTGGCACCCGCGGCCGGACTGGAGCCGGAACAACGCGAGGCAGCGATCGCCGGGCTGTTCGCATCGACCTATATCGGTGGTTCGGTGAACTACGCCGCACTCGGCGAAATCACAGGCCTGCGCGGCGACGCCTCCTTCTTCTCGGCAGCCACCGCGACCGACAATCTGTTCAGCGCCGTGTTTCTCGGAACGATCGCGCTATTGCCTGGCTGGAACTGGCTTGCGCGCCGTTTCACCAGCCACGATCACGGTGAGAAACAGTCGGTACCGACATCGCCTGAACGCATCACCGCGGCGAGCCTGACCCTCGCAATGGCCTGTGCCATCAGCTTTGTTGCGATCGGTGATTTCATTACGGCCGCGATTGGCGTGAGCGGCCTGCGCTACGCGATCATCACGGCGCTGGTCGTGACCGCGGCCACGGCGTTTCCGCGCCTGATGGCGCGATTGCACGGCGGCTTCGAACTGGGCGTCGGCCTGGCGTTCGTGTTCTTCGCTGCTATTGCCGCCGGCGCCGATATTCTCGCGATGGTGCAGATCGCACCGCAGTTGGTCGTGCTCGTGACGATCCTGCTTGGCGTGCACCTCACCATTCTGCTGGGCGTTGGCAGGCTGTTCCGCCTGACTCTGCCGGAACTGATCACCGCCTCCAATGCTGCCGTACTTGGTGCGACAACCGCGCCGGCCCTGGCCGCGGCCAAAGGCTGGCACGACCTGGTCACGCCGGGCGTTCTGGTTGGCGTTCTCGGCTATGCGCTTGGCACTTTCGCCGGTACTGCGATATTCCATCTTTGGTAATAGTTGTAGTAGTCAAAACGGTCGTTGCGTTGTAAATTTTCTTTCCAGGAAATGGTGTCATTCCATGTCCTGATTACACTGGCAGCTTCCTTGATTACGGTCGGCTTTGCGCAGGAGGGTTGGATTACACGCATGGTCAAGAAAAAACTTTCGCTATTTTTTTAGCCGTTATTGATCCCAGAGTGCCAACTCTGGAGGCACAACATGTCGAAGAAAACAGCTAATTTCGACATGCAAAATAGCCCGAACAGCCAGAAACCATAGCGTGGTGTCACTACCGTGGCAACGTAATTCGATTCCTTCGTTTCTTCACAATAACGATCAGTAACTTGAACACCTACAGTCGGGTGTTCGTGTTCTCGCCAGCGCGAATTGTGTCACGGAAAAAAATGGCACTAAAAGAACAGTTCGAATTGCGCCAGTTTTGACATTGCGTTGTCGGTGCAACTATAAGTTTGTGGACGGTTTGGGGTATAGCGATACCCGAGTCAGGAACCTCGTTTTGTTGGTCAAGTGTCGCTGCTGATACTCAAAAATATCTATTAAAGAGATCGACATGTCACACAAACTTATTCGGATGATCAAAATGAAATCACTCTTCGGCAAGTCATTGACTGCCAGGAACAGCATTGTTAGCTACACACCCGTTTTGCTGCTTATGCTTGTTCCTGCCGTTTCTTTTGCGGTCGGTGCGCCCACCGGTCCGGCTACAAGCCCGACAGGAAACTACACGATCACTTATCCGATCGACTATAGCGGGGATGAATGTGAGACCGAATTGCAGGAGAAGCCTCCCTATTCGGCACAATGGTTCTGGGTCGATGACAGCGATTTCAACGGCTCCGTCGATTTTGAGGGTAAGAGTGGCGGACTTTATCATTACCGATCCTTCGCGAGCTGCTACCGGGAAGAGTTCGAGTGTGACGATGAAGAAGATTGCGAACCGGAGGAAGAGGAGTGGGAAGAGATTAGCAGCACAACTCCCGTTGCGGTAGCCAGCGATTTCGTTATTCCGCCGCTCGACGACATAGAAGACCAGCTGGCATATAGCTACGTAGTCAGGTCTGGAGACATCAATTTTGACGGACTCGTAGATTACTTCGTAGAAAGGACGTCGGGAGACCTCGACAACGGCATTGTTTCAGAGTCGTTACTAAGACAGCTGTCCGACGGGAACTATTCGAACTTCTTCCCGAGCGTGGCACAGTTGGCAACAGCAAAATCCTGGCCGGTGGCGGATGTCACCATCTCACTCGGCGATTTCAACCTGGACGAAGTAGCCGATGTCGTGGTGTCCGGTGTCGCCGTGGGCACAAACGCGCAAATACTAATATCTCGCGGTGAGTATTTTGCAAGGAATCCTGCTCACATCACACCTCTTGACGATGAGCTTCAACTTTTCTACGCCGATATGATGGGGTGGATCGGCGATGCGGACTACTTTGCCAATGCGATAAGGCCGCCCACGCCCGGATACAACATCCGCCTTGATTACCTGATCGAGACTTGCTATTTCGGATGGGGATTTCCACTTTGTTTCTCAGAGTCAATAAAGGTTCTGGATGTTGATATAAGCCTGGATGACTTGGGATTGGATAATTACCTTGGAGCGCCGACAGGTAGCTCAAGCGGATCCAGCAAAGCCTATCCTTCAGGATCCAGCGCCATATCTCCTGCCGGAGTAAGTGCAGAAGCGGTTGGTGCTTACATTTCTTCGGACATACATAACATGGTAGCGGACGAACTCGCTCAATACGGGATTTCCAGCATGCATGGAAATTCCACGCAAGCCGAGATCGCGTCCAACAAACTCGAACCCTATCTGGGAGCGCTTACCGATCCACAAATACTGCGGTGTGTCGTTTTCTGCGGCTACATCTTCTTACCGGGTTTCGATTCCTACACATTTGTTTCGTGGGTTGATACATGGACACCGATAACCATGCCGGGCGGCGGGTTTGACGATGTCAACTATAGTGCGGACGCACATGAAATGTCGCAACATATGGGTGATTTGTTTATTGGCGGCGAGACAACGATTTCGCTGGGCGATTGGCTTGCGATCGGACAAATACTCTCACGTGCACAAAATGTTCCGGTTGAGATTCCAACCGACCCTGAAACTTTCCCCGGACCGGATGTCGACCCTGCCAATGATCCCGATGCAGAACCGGGTCGTAAGAAACGCAAGAAATTTTGGCTTTTCGGGCGATTCGCTATCGGTCTTGCGGCGATTGATGCGGCTGATCGCCTAAACGCACGAATTCGACGAAACAAGTTACTTTATCATGTGACTGACGCGGCTGGTGCCGCAGCCATTCTTAGTTCGGGAGAGATCATCAAACCTGCAGAGCCCGTGGGCGGTGACGTTTTCTTTGCAGGGCTTGTCTATCCAACCGACAAGCTCGCTCGAGAGAAGCTCGCGTTGTGCGGGCCATTGAAAGTGGGGATGTACGCTGTCAACGTGTTGAATGTTGCTCCACATACTGTAAAGATGGTCGATCCCAAACTGTGCGACGATGGCAGCAACCCGCAGGGAGGAGGAACCGAGTTTATTGCGGAGTCGCCGGTGGATGCGAGACCACTGAGGTTTATTCCGATGTTGCCGGATTTCGAGGAGGACTTCGTATTTGACTAGAGAAAAGAAACGATTTCTCATTATTCACGACTATGGCTCTGCCGGATGTGCCTGGTTTCACTACGCGTATAGTCGAGAGCAGTTAGAGAAAAAGTACGCTTCACCCCATAACTGCGATGAGATTGTCGATGCGGCGGAGGTGGACAAGCATCCGTATGTCCGGTATCTCGCTGATGCCGGACGTGCGATTACCGCATACGATGATGACATGCCTGGAAAAAGGTTCTCCGAAGATATCGTATCGGGTGAAAGGACGGAAATTCCATACTTGCCGGTGAATGATAACCCTGCCAGATGAGGTGCCTTCTATTTCTGTTCCTCACTTCGCTCCTCTGCCTGGCTTCATGTTCAAGAATCAATGACTGTCTGCAAGAAGAAGCCGTCTTCGTTAGCGGTTCTACGCATGAAACAAATATTCGGGTCAAGCTCGCGCGGATACCCCAGCAAGTTGCCAAGCTCCGCTCGCTCGGAATTACGGCAGACGAAAAGTCGTCGTTCGAAGTGTACTTCTATACGGAAAGTGAGTTAGCCGCACGAGAACTGACCTTGGAATTGGCAAAACAAGGATACCTTGTAGGATACGGCGCAATATTCGACGATGAAATTCTTCTCCATTCAGTCGAGGGAAGCAGTCCGTCGATAAAGGTCGATGAAGATTCTCTGGCCGAATGGGTGTTGCGCATGTGTGAAATCGGCTACGAGTTCGACGCAAAATTCGAAAGTTGGAACTGGTAAGTACGGACCCCGAACTTTCTACTTGGAGAGTAAATACAAATACTCATCGAGCCAGGGATGGGGGACCTCGACTTTCCGGTTTACGGTCAGATCACCACCAGGCGAATATTGTAATTCCTCATCCTCGATGGCGGCGCCCTTCACGCCAAGAAGCTCATAGTCCTTGTCTTGTTTTTCCACATTTTGCTGCAGGATGTACTTCGAGTGATAACGCAGAAACTCTGACTGGCTGGTTCGAAAGCTCGTCAGCAGGTAAACGTCTCGTTCCTGCTCGGGTTGCAGACGAAGCACTTTGTAGGGGTTGTCCTTTATCACTGGCACGTCATTGAGAGTGTTGACCGAGCTTGTTTTCAGTAATTTGCCGAGCGGTGAGACCAGGATGATCGCGTTGGAACTCTCTGCGGCCTTTTTCTTGAATCCCAGGTGACCCCGCCCACGGGCACACAGGTGCATTTCATCGTAACCGCCCCCGATCAGTATCCAGTTCGCAGTCAGGACGGATACAACCAACCGGCCTTCTAACTCGGCGGTCTTCTTGACAGCCGATAAGTACTTCAATGATACGCCACCCGTCGTCGCGCGATAGCGACCCAACGGATTGCCCCCGATCAGCACCAGGCTTGTCTCCTTCATCAGGCTGGTCGGTGCCCCGAGATTGAATTCAGCGACCCCTGACATGCTATTGGTGTGAACGATCACAGGGTCTACGAAATCCGGGTCTGTTCGTGGACATTTCTGGATCTTTTCCTGCGCCAGAAGCAGCTCCTGTCGGTACTCAAGTGATATGCCGTGACGCTTCAGTCCGGAGAAGCAGGGTGTCAGGGTGGTGCCCGAGTCGATGATGATATCGACCCCGCTCGGCGCAGTCCCTTCTCTGGCCTTGAAATCCAGGTAGCAACTTTTGATGACATCCGGCAAGTGCTTGAACACCAGCCTGTCACAAAGAATCTGTTTTTCTATCGCGAAATGCGTGGCACGCGTCTGAAATTGAGTCCAACTCTGTGGCCCCAGGACGCGCAGGACTTCGCCGGAGATCTTATCAACCTTCCACGTGAGATCCCGCTTTATCTTGAACATGAACAATATCAGGAAGAGCAGGATAGCGGACAGCAGCGAAATTACGCTCCTCTCAAATGCTGCGATTCCCTCGCCGACCACAACAATCAGTATTGCGCCGACGATTGCGCCGAATGCCGCTGAGCCCAGCGAAATTATTGCCTCACCCAGGAACTTGAACCGGCCTTGCTCGTCGAACATCTCGTCAGGCAATTTTGGCATGGTCATTCCTTGTTTATTCTTATTGGGTTGCGGCTGACATTCCGACCATTGACAGCTCTGATAGGAGTATGCCGTACTTTATTGTGGCCTGCATCGCATATCCGGTTCTACATTGAAGCTCAAAAGTTCTTGTTAAATCTAGAAAAATTCCATAAATTTTTGAAAAACAAGTAATAATTGCAATCATATTTTGCAAAGTATTGGTATCGGCAACGGTGCAGCAACGGTCTGGACGAAATGCCGTACCCGGGAAATTCGTTTCGAAGCTTTTAAGCTCTGTCCAACAAGAGACAGCTGCTATGCTGGTGGCAAGAATTCGACCGGTGGGCAAAACCGGACACCGCAAACATCTGTCTTTCGTGGGGCTTAAATGGAGCTTGTCGGGAACCTCCTTGGGTATGTGACTATGGTCGTTGTCGGCATCGTCCCGATCGTCAATCCATTCAGTACGGCACCGGCCTTCATTGCGATGACCTCGCACGTGACGGGCGATGAGCGGCGTCAGACGGCCACGCTCGCCTGTGCTTACATGTCGGGACTGCTGCTGGTGTTCCTGCTGCTCGGTACGATGATCATGCAGTTTTTCGGGATCAGCCTGCAGTCGCTCAGAATCGCCGGCGGCCTGGTTATTGCCTACATGGGTTTTCGTATGCTGTTTCCGCCTGAAGTCCATGCCAGTGCGCCGACAACGAGCAGTAACCGGGACCCGCGAAGCCTGGCGTTTACCCCGCTCGCACTGCCGATGCTCGCCGGACCGGGTTCGATTTCCGTCGTCCTCGGGATGGCTGCAAAGGTGTCGGAACAGGAGTTGCTTGCTCACAAATTGGCGGGATATTCCGTGGTTGCTGTCGGCATTCTGCTTTCTTCGTTTATTTGCTGGCTGGTGCTGTGGAGTTCCGGAGCTGTCGTTCGTTTTCTGGGCAAGAATGGAATCGATGCGACGACAAAACTGATGGGATTCCTGCTGATCTGTATCGGTATGGAGTTCGTATTATCGGGAGCGGAGATGGGGTGAAGCCGCAGAGTTTACTAATACTGGTTTTGTTGCTGCCGATTCCTGCGTCTGAAACGACAGCGAATTCGGAACAGTTGGCGCTTCCGGAAAAACCCGCCGGCACAACACAGGTGGACTGGCTAATAAGCGAGTATCACCGGAGTACGTCGGAGGGCTATTCGGTATGGGTTCTCAAATCGCTAAGCGCAATAAACGATCCCGCCGCTTCTGACTTCGTTGTCAGTACTGTCCTCAAAAGCACCGACCCCACGCTCAAGTTGACCATTGCGCATGCGATGCGCGAGGCCGGCAATTCCGGATCGCTAGATATCATGCGGGGTTGGAAGAGCGTCGAGTCCGGCGACTTCGACCTGATTGTCGCGAAGCGGTATCTGAAGGCGATCATCGCTTTCGGCGATAAAAAAGATTGTGAATTCCTTGCCTGGCTCGAAGCCAACGCGGGGGAGAACTTCCACCCGGATGATTTCACCGGGTTCATCGCTCCGCTCCTGGCCAGAGTAAAAGAGAAGGGGCTTGAATGTTCTTTTTGACGATGATAATTGCCATTACCGTAGTGCTGGCCGGCGCATCGGTTCTGTTTCACTATGAATGTCTTTGCTTCCTCGATCGGGTGGTTGAGTCTTTCGGTTCTCACCGTCGGCGATTGCTGGCAACCATGATTGGCCTGTTGTTGGCCCACATAATCGAAATCTGGTTTTACGCAGGCGCCTACGCGTTGTTGGGTAGCTACCCGGAGTTCGGGCAGATCCACCTGGAGCTTATGGGTGGCACTTCGCCGTTTGATTCTGTGTATTACTCCGCGATGGTCTATACCACCGTCGGATTCGGTGACATGGTGCCCAGTGGCGGGTTCAGGCTGATAACTGCAACAGAGGCGTTAGTTGGCCTTTCACTCATTACCTGGTCCGCGTCGTTTACCTACTTCCAGATGCAGGCAGCGTTTGGGGAGCGAAGCCGCGACTAGAACCTATGCGTATAGGCGAGGTTGCCCCGGCCGGTTGTGCGGCTGAGACTCTGTTCCAGACTGTCGCAGAGGAAACAGCAAATGCCCGAAATCAGTGTGCAACATCAATGTGCAGAACTTACCGACCTTGTTCAAACCGAGTCATTCGGCGAGCCTGTCGGCGAACTTCCGCTGCAAACGGATGCTGGCTTTTTCGAGCAGGGAAACATGATCGCCGGTACCTGGGAGTGCGCTCCCGGAAAACTGCAGTTAGACCTCGACATTACCGAATTCTGCCACCTGCTGAAAGGGCACTGGGTGCTGACGTCTGCCTCCGGCAAGGTGACCGGGATCAAGGCCGGTGACAGCTGGATGTTTCCTAAAGGCTGGCAGGGTACCGCCGAGGTTTTGGAAACGGTCCGTAAGGTCTATATGATCATCACATAGGTTCATACGCCAGCGAGCTAACATGAAACAACGCGACCGCGAACTTGGCATGGGCCGGGATATCACCCGGCGTGACTTTCTGTACGGGCTCGGTGCCGCATCAACGGCGCCGCTGGTGCCTGGTACAACGCTCGCAAACGAGATTCTGGCACTGGAGAAGAAGGGCTCTGACCCCTTTTTGTATCCACCCGCGTTGACGGGTTTGCGCGGGAGTCATACCGGTTCTTTCGAGGTGGCGCATGCGCTGGCTCGTGAGGGCAGAAGCGATTGGGGCCCGGAGCGTCGCACGGACTCAACCGTCTACGACCTCGTGGTGGTCGGTGCCGGTATCAGTGGACTGTCCGCCGCGCATTTTTATCGTCGGCAACAGCCCGATGCCCGCATTCTGATCCTGGACAATCACGACGACTTCGGTGGTCACGCCAAACGCAACGAATTCGAGTCGGGCGGGCGCACCGTCCTCGGCTACGGCGGCAGCCAGACGCTGGAATCGCCATCCGGATACTCCAGGGTTGTGAAGAAACTGTTGCGTGAACTCGGGGTCGATCTGAATCGATTCGATACGGCTTACGACCAGGAGTTTTTGCGGCGCAACAATCTGGCCGGCGGCGTGTTCTTCAATCGCGAAAACTGGGGCGCAGACAAACTGGTCCGTTTCGATATGGCCGGCCTGGGCGGCTACCTGCCGCTAGCGCCGTCATCGTTAAGTGCGGAAGAGGCCGTACAGGCGATGCCGTTGTCCGATGCTGCCCGTGGCGAAATGCTGCGTTTGCTGACATTGGACGAAGACCAGATTCCGGACGTGCCGGAGAGGCTGAAAGAGGACTACCTCTATTCGATGAGCTACCGGGATTTCCTCGAGCGGCACGTTGGCATCACCGAGCCGGACGTGTTCAAGGCGCTGGAGGGCCTGACGACGGACTCCTGCCTGGGACTGGATGCCACGATGGCCGGTGATGCGATCATCTACTCGGGTCTTCCCGGCGGTCGAGCGGCCGGCCTTGAGAAAGATGACGATGAGGATCCGTACATCCATCATTTTCCGGATGGCAATGCGTCGATTGCACGGCTGCTGGTTCGCAACATGATTCCCGCGGTCGCGCCGGGTACGTCGATGGAGGATATCGTCACGGCGCAGTTCGACTACGGCAAACTCGACGACCCGGCGTCGAACGTGCGATTACGCCTTAACAGTACGGTGATCAAAGCCCGGCACGACGGTCACCCGGATAAGGCGAAACGTGTGCAGCTGAGCTATGTGCAGCAGGGCAAGGCGTATCAGGTGCAGGCAAAAAACTGCGTCATGGCCTGTTACAACGCGATGATTCCCGCCCTGTGTCCGGAACTGCCCGAAGCCCAGCGCAAGGCGCTGGCCGGTCAGGTCAAGGCCCCTATCCTGTATACCAATGTAGCCCTTCGCAACTGGCAGGCGTGGCACCGGCTTGGCGTCGGGGCATTCATGGCGCCGGGGAGTTATCACATCAACGCGTTGCTCGACTTTCCGGTCAGCCTCGGCGACTACCGTTTTACGGAGAGCCCGGATGAACCGGTGATCGTGCACATGGAGCGATTTTTACATCGACCCAATCAGGGCTTGAGCAATCGCGAACAACATCGACTCGGCCGGCACGAACTGCTGTCGACATCGTTTGAGACGATAGAGCGGAGTGTACGCGAGCAGCTGACCGCCAGCCTGTCGGAAGGTGGTTTCGATCCTGCGAAGGACATCGAGGCCATCACGGTGAATCGGTGGGCACACGGTTACACCTATGCTTACGATTTTCTCAACGAGGCTTATTACGACGACTGGGACGATGCGCGCTATCCCCATGTCCAGGGGCGTCAGCCTTTCGGGCGAATCACGATCGCCAACGCCGACGCCGGTGCAGATGCCACTCTGAATGTTGCGGTGGAGCAGGCTTATCGGGCAGTCTCTGAACTCGGCTGATCGCCGTGTATTCATAAGGATAAGCCATGCTTGATAAAACCGAACAGGATTGGCGTAAGTTCGGCGATGGCGCCGGCGGACCGTAAAGGGGTTCTGGTTCGCTGGGCCGAACTGATCGAAGAGCACGCTGACGAGATCGCGTTGCTTGAGTGTCTGGATGTCGGTAAGCCGATCAGCGATACCACCGGAGTCGATGTGCCGTCAGCGGTGCGTGTCGGAACGATGGGTATCAACAACTATTTCGGTGGAGACATCACGGTGCCATTCGGCGGCTTTAAACAAAGCGGCAATGGTCGCGACAAGTCGCTGCATGCACTCAACGACTACACGGAACTGAAAACTACGTGGGTGGAGTTCGACTAACGCAGTCCTACAGCATGTCCCGCAGTTTGTAGTACATCATGCCGAGAGCAATAATCTGGTTGCCCATCCAATGCGACCCCGGCAGCCGAAAGTGTTTCATGTCGGCAAACAGATCGAAGCGCTCGAGCGTTCCGCCTACGGCGTCCGCGACGATTTCGCCCATCAGGTGAGTGCCGGTAACACCATGGCCAGAGTAGCCCTGGCAATAGTAGACGTTGCCGTTTATGCGGCCGACCGCCGGTATTCGGTTGAGCACGATACCGATGCTGCCACCCCATTCATACTCGATCTTGAAGTCTTTCAGCTGTGGGTAAACTTTGAGCATGCGCGGCCTGATGAACGCTTCGATACTGGCAGGATCGCGACCGGAGTAGTTGCATGCACCGCCGTACAGCAGGCGCTGGTCCGACGACAGCCGGTAGTAGTCAACGACGTTGTTGAGGTCACACACCGCCACGTCGGCCGGATTGATTTCGTTGGCGACCTCGTCCGGTAAGGGCTCGGTCGCGATAATATAGCTGCCGGCCGGGAACACCAGGTTGGACAGGTGTTTGGGTTCAAGCCGGTTGTAGGCGTTTCCGGCAAGGACCACGGCGTCGGCTTCGATGCTGCCGCCGGCTGTCCAGACCTTTGGCCGGCTGCCGTGCTCAATGTCGATAACCGGCGACTGTTCGTAAATTTGCGCGCCGAGGCTGTGCGCCGCACGCGCCTGGCCGGCGCAGAGGTTGAGCGGATGCACATGCCCGTCGCGATAGCAGGCGAAGCCACCGTGGAAGGCGTCGGTACCGAGCATCTCGCTGGTTTTGGCGCGATCCCAGACTTCGTAACGGTAGGGGAAACCGCGTCGTTCTCGTTCCTCGGCCGTTTCCTCGATATCCGCAATCTGCCGCGGCTTTCTCGCGACTTCGACGTAACCGTCTCTAAGGTCGCAGTCGATCGCATACTTTGCGATCCGCTCCCGAATGATCTCGTTACCACGCCAGCGCATGTCCCAGAGCAGGTCTGCAATACCGTCACCGTGTTTCTTCTGGATATCGCCCAGTCCGCCGATGCCGTTGATTAACTGGCCGCCGTTACGGCCCGACGCACCCCATCCGATACGGTTGGCCTCAAGCAGCGCGACCGAGTAGCCGCGCTCCGCGAGAGTGAGCGCTGTTGCCACGCCGGTGAAACCGGCACCGACCACGCACACGTCAACCGAGGTGTTGTCCTCAAGTGATGGATAGGGTTTCGCTGTATTGGCCGAAGCCGCATAGTAGGAACTGGTGTGTTCCTGGTTTATGTGTGTTGCAGTCAAGGTGCGTCTACCGTGAGCTAGTGTTCAATATCGTTGCAGGCTGGTTGCCGGGCGAGGCTTCCTCGTCCCGCAGTTCGTCGCGCCAGTTACTGACGTTCATTTCGATCGCCGCGAATCCGCCGATCCAGAGGAATGTATCCCAGGTGTAAAGCCAGTGCGATAGCGAAGCCCAATAGAGTGCCAGGCCAAACAGTATCGTATAGCCTGCCAGCTTGGCGCTGCTTGCAGCCCGTCTCAGGGTGCCGCCGGTGATACCGAGGTTTTGCAGCCGCACGACGACCTCCATGGCAAAGATTATGATCAGCCAGACAAGCACCTCGACCAGGTCGGACCAGACCAGGTGTCTTTCGAGCTTAAGACCGGCGTACGAAGTGACCAGCGGATTGTTGCCGAGTTGGTAAAACTGCTTCGCATCCGATAGCTGTCCGCAGGTCTGCTCGTTGATCTCGGTGTATTCAAGGTTGTAAACGTAGGACATATCGCGGTCGACGAGTTGGCAAAGCTCTGTTACGCCCTCGACGGGAATTGTCTTGCTGTAGTCAGCGACGCCGTTCCAGAATGCGAACACGGTGTGAGCGATCATCAGGTAACAGACCACGCGTGCGGTGTGAACGAATCGCGTTGTCCACTTATTCCAGTCCTCGTCTTCGACCAGGTAGGTTTCGAGTTCGAACATGAACAACAGAATGAACCAGGCCAGTGTGTCGATGGTGGTCGCGAATTCGCTGGCCCACTTAATGAGCGGTGAATCCCCGGTCAGGGTATGTATGACCCGGTCGACATCCTCATAGATATAGAACGTGAAATTGAGCACCAGCAGACTGTAGACAGTCCACTTGACGATCTGCTGAATCTTGTGCAGATCAAGGCCGCGCGTGGATGTCGCCAGGGAGTTCATTGCCGAATCATACTGACAGGCGGCGCCGGCTGGAATCCACGCCTACAGGCGGAGACGCCGCCTGCGCGGTGGCCTAGCTGGCCTTGACGAGATGTTGTTGCTGTTTGCGAAACTGCGCCGGCGTCTCGCCGACGTATTTCTTAAACGCCGCATAAAATGCCGAGTTGGAGTTGTAACCGACCGTGAAGGCGATGTTCAGCACCGCGCCGCCACGGCTGTCCATCTCCGACAACAGGCGTTTGGCATGTTCGATACGAAAATGATTGAGATAGTCAAAAAAACTCATGCCGAAGCCCGCATTAATGACCTGTGAGAGATGGTTGACGGAGCAATCTATCGATTTCGCGAGTTTGGGCAGCGTCAGGTCGGAACGCAAGTAGGCCTGCTGCGCGAGCATAGCGTCCTCCAAACGTTGTTTGTAAACACGCATCTGCTGCTCGCTCAGGCCCGATTTTGCGTACTTCTCGCCGGCAAGCTCATCTTTCCCACCCGATACGCTCGTAAGCACGGAATCGGCCGGCCACTCATAATAGTCGGTAATAGTAATCGCGGTATCGCCACGCAGCGTGATGAACTCCGCGCCGTGCACCGGCAGGAGCGTGCCGTTACCGCCGTTTCTGGCCTTGGGGGACATACGATATTGGAAGGCTATGGTGTTTTGCCCGGTGACTACCTCGCCTATAGGCTCGTAACGATGCCGGTATTCGGAGAAGAAGTTGCGCAGGCTTCTGACCAGTTGCGGATGCGTGCGGTGGCGGTTCTCCGGCACGTCGCAGTAGGTGCCTTCGGCTGCGAGGTGGTTCGCAACGGCGACGGGATCGTGGTGATTCCACGCATCGAAGTAGCTCTTGACGAATCTGTTAGGGTGCATGTCAACCTCCTGCGCTCTAAAGTATAACGACCGCGCCGGGGATACAAGATTCCATAATTCGGGAACAAGAAACGCTATGCAGCAGCTTGAAGCGCGGGTTATCTCGGTACATGCCGGCTCCGCAGAGGATTTAAGTAAAGCAGAACGGGTGACTATCGAGCTGCAACTCGACGGCATCGTCGGCGATGCCCACCGGTCCTTTTCGAGAACGGCCTGGGCCGGCGACAAACAGGCGGAGGGTACCGTGCG
Source organism: Woeseiaceae bacterium (assembly GCA_021773035.1). Classification (GTDB taxonomy): domain Bacteria; phylum Pseudomonadota; class Gammaproteobacteria; order Steroidobacterales; family Woeseiaceae; genus UBA1847. The sequence continues at coordinate 77,140 of JAJFKU010000029.1, read as the reverse complement.
GCGTAACGAGCGGCAATGGTCGGCCGTGTCGACAGAGGAGCTCGCGGAGATTAGTCGCGCCATGGATATTTCCGAACCACTCACGGCCGCCGACGTGGGGGCAAATCTCTGTCTCAGCGGTGTGAGCGAGCTCTCACGGCTGCCGAAGGGGAGCGTGTTGAAGTTTCCTTCGGGCGCCGAGTTGATAGTGGTCGAGTACAACCCCCCGTGCCTCGACATGGGTGAGAATCTCGCCCGGAAGTACCGCACGCACTCCGGCGATCCGCTGTTGCCTACAACATTTTCGAAAGCCGCCAAACTGACGCGAGGTATCGTCGGGATTGTCGACGTAGCCGGCGTCATCAATAGCGGCGATACAGTGATGATCGAGCTTTACCAGACGCCGGGCTGGTTGCAGCGAACGCCGGATTCAGGCTGAGAGGCCGCAGTGATCGCAGGACTTGGATTGGATATTTATACGGTAACGATCGCTATCAGCCTGGTCGTTTACATCGCCATCGGCAACTACGCCGGTCGCGATCATGAGCGTCTGGAGCAAGCGAATTACCGAGGCGGCCGCGTTCTGGGGCATGCTGGCCGGTGTCCTGTTCAACGTGGTTCCCAAGGCTCTCGAGTTCATTGGCTTGTTTGTTCTGCCTTCTTACCTGAATCCGGCGCTGCTGGGAGCGATTGCGAGCCTGGCGGTCACTTTGTTGGTATCGCGGAGTACGAGCGTGACTGCACAGGAGTCGGCTTTTCTCAGGCAACTGCATGAGACTCCGGTCGAAGAGGTGAGCAGGCAGCGTACCCGGGTGACGCTCTTGGCGCCGATAGCGCTGCTGGTGGTGAACGGCCTTGTGATGCCCTACCTGCTCATTCGCTTCTACGTCCGGCCGTATCAGACCGCAACCGGCACACTGTTGCCGGATGGCTCGCTGGACTGGTTCACCGGGGAAGTGTACGCGGCCGCCAGTTGGGTCATGATCTACCTGATATTGGGCCTGGTTGCGAGCTATGTGGTCCGAAAAGACTACGCTCGCTAGCTACGTCAAAACTCATCGGGCTGTCGCCTACTTGTTCTGGTAGGCGCGGTAACCCCCTGATTCGACTATGGTACCGGACCAAATTGGGGAGCGATTAGTTGAGCAGCATACCGGTAAGGATTCGGGACGGCAGTGAGTGCGCGTACCAGGCGATCAGAGATGCTTTGAGCGACGACGAATTGCCGCCGGGCACACCGGTTCCGGTGCGGGTTATTGCAGAAAGCCTGAGACTGGACGTTGTCACGGTACGTGATGCCTGCGACAGGCTCGTGCTCGAAGGATGGGCGATTCGCGGCGGTAATGGTACCTACTACGCCTGGTGTCCGGACGAAAGTACCGTCGCGGGTCTGTATGACTGCAATCGTGCGTTGTTGACGTCAGCTCTCGACTACACGGATATTAGCAATCCCGGTGACCGCGGGGAGCTGGCCGTGATTCAGCAGTTCCATGACAAGCTGATCCGCTGGGAACTGACCAATGCCTCCCTGGCGAGTACCACCGGCGCTCTGTTTTTCGCGATCACCGCGCATGCCGGGAATGACAACGTTTTGGAACTGATTCGTTGCGCGAATGAGCGGCTCTACAATCTTCGTATATTGGAATGTCGGCATTTCGGTGACACGGCAAGCGAGCTTGTGAAGTTCTGCACGCTCGTTCTGGAAGGTCGGCAGGAAGATTTGCAGGAGACGATTGTTCGGTATCACGACCGGCGGCGCAGGCTGGTTCCGGATTTGTGCGGGATAGTTGCTGCGCAGTGAGTGCGATCTGACCGAAGCCGCTGGCCATGGCCGCTATGTCTATGTATTCTTCGAGCACAGACAATAGTCATTATTTGGGAAATGGCAGAGAATGTCCGCCAATGCCAAGGAAGTCGCTGAGTCACTTTACAGGGAGCACGAGAAGTCGCTTAGAGGCTATGTTGTGCGGCTGGTGCCGGGGTTTGAGATCGCACACGCGGAAGATGTTGTCCAGGAAACATTCATTCGCACGATCAGGCATCTCAACAAGGGCAAAGCCGTAGATTCGCCGAAGGGATTTCTATTTACCACGGCACGCAATCTGATTACGTCGATGTTTTACCGCGGTCGACAGGCCATCCTGACAGACTCTACGCCCGACATGGATGAGTATACGTCGAGCGCGAATGTGTGCTCGCCGGAGCACAGGGTGATGTTGCAACAAAAGCTTGATGCCTTCAGCGCCGCTATCGCTGCGCTTCCAAGGCGCTATCAGGAGGCGTTCGTACGGCGGCGCGTGTGGGGGGAAAGCTGTAGTGAGATAGCCGCTGCAATGCAGCTGTCGGAGGCTTCCGTATCGAACTACGCAGCACTCGGTTGGAAGTCGTTGGTCGAGTACTGCGAAGAACACGAGATTGTGCTCAACGACTTTTCCGATCAGGCGTAGTTGGAACTAAATCGCGCGATAACCGCGCTTTGTCAGAACTCGTAGGTGAGATTAACACCGACTGTGCGGGGATCTCCGAAGGCCTGCGCGATCGATACGGCTGGATCGGCAACCGGAAACGCATAGACGATGTACTCTTCGTCACTCAAGTTTTCCGCCCAGACGGATACTTTCAACGTGCTGCCATCCCGGCCAACGGTAACATCCGCCAGCGTCAGGCGTGCGTTAAACAAAGTGTAAGAGTCAGTTCGTTGTTCGCCAACCAGCGGCCCGTAGAAGTAATGATCCGTCGACGTCATGCCAAGTTGTGCGCTCAGTGCTCCAAAGCTCCAGGGCTCAAAACGGTAGTCCACCGTCAGGGCGCCCGCATGCTGCGGTGCCAGCGGCACGTAGAACTGTTGTAACAGGCCGCCGGCAATCGGATTGGGCTGCAGCGGCATGTCGGTATTGAGATAGGAATAACTGGCGCTGATGAGGAGTCCTTCTGCTGGAGCAAGCGTCAGGTCGATTTCGATACCGTCCACCTCAACTTTTCTGGCGGCATTGATCGTTTCGAGGATCGTCGGATTGACGGGGTCGAGAAAGTCCAGCTGCAAATCGTCGTAGTCTGTCATAAACACGGCGGCGTTAAGTCTGGCTCGTTGCTCCCAGAATTCGGACTTGAGTCCTAGTTCAACGGTCTCCGCGGTTTCCTCGTCGAAGGGCGTGAAGCTGGCTGAGCGGGTGTTGACACCGCCTGCCTTATAGCCGGTACTCCATTTGGCGTAGGCGGAAAGCGAGTCGTTCCATTCGTATTTAGCAGCCAGGGTTGTATCGAGATGCTCCGAGTCCTGATCCGCAACGCTAAGTGCGGATTCGAAACGCGTTGAGGAGCGTTCGTCTTCGGTATAACGCAGTCCCAGGGTCAGATGCAGTGCGTCGTTGAGGACGGGCGGCGTCCAGGTGACCTGGCCGTAAACGGCCGTTGAGCGGGCCTCGGAGTCGACGATTCGCGGCGGCAGGAAGTCGCCCGATGCCAGTGCATCGAAGGTCGTTGGCGGGGTGATCGGGTCGAGCGGGTCGCCGAAGATGCCGAAGATATCCAGTGTGAAGCTGTCTTGTAAGGCCTTGGACAGGTCCTCGTTTAGATAGTAGAGCCCGGCAGCCCATTCCACCCGTTCGTGCGTGCCGATGAGTTGAAATTCCTGGGAGAACTGTTCCTGGTCCATTAGCGACGCATCGTTAAGGCCGTTGAAGTACAAAACGCCGAGGTAGTTATTGTTGCTGTTTTCCTCCAGTTCCCGGTAAGCACTGATGGATCTGATTGTCAGCTGCTCCGACCGCTCCCAGTTCAGGGTTAGTCTGTGTCCCTGGTGATCGCTTCTGGTTGGCTGCAGATCCAGGGCAGGGAGCCGGGTTTCGCTGCGCCGGTCGCGTTCTTCGCCGAATACGCCGAGCCGGTCCACATAGAACTGGAAGTAGTTCTGCGCAGTCGCAGCGTTTGAGATATCGAAGCTGTAGTCGACAGCAAACGCGTCGCTCGCCTGCCAGCTGAGTGCCAGTCGTCCGCCGTCCTTGCGGTACTCAGTGTAGTCCGCCCCGATGGCGGCGGTATTATTTACCCAGCCGTCCCGCTCGGAGTGCACGTAATCCAGCTTGGCGCTGATGCCACCGATCTTCGGCAGGTCGATACGTGTGACACTTCGCAACTCGTCGAAGCGGCCGAAATCCACGGCCTGTTTGAAACCGAATTCACCCGTCGGTTTTTTCGATACGAGACTGACGGCGCCACCAATGGCATTGCGACCGAATAAGCTGCCCTGGGGGCCTCGCAATACTTCTATACGCTCGAGATCAATCAAGTCCATACCCAGCCCGTGGGAACGTGACAGGTAGACACCGTCGAGATACATGGCGACCGCCGTATCGCGCGTCACTTCGCTGGGGTCTCCGGGGGCATTGCCACGTATGGCCACAATTAGGTTTGACGTCGTATTGCCAACCGGTACTACGCGCAGATACGGAATAGCGCCAGCCTCCAGGGCCTTCATGTCGCCAATGCGCTGCGATTCCAGTTGCTCGTCGCTCATCACGGAAATGGCGATTGGGGCATCCTGTAGTGACTGCTCCCGCTTCTGTGCTGTCACCGTCACTTCGCTCAGAACGTTAATCTCTTCCTCAGCTGTCGCCCGGTCACACGCAAGTAACGCAAAGAGAATCACCGGTGTAGTAAGAGTAGCGTCCTTCGCGAATTTCCATCCGTGCATCATTTTCCCCCAGGAAGAGTTTGAGAATCAGTGAAAGCGTACGAGCAATTCCGACACGCCGCGTACGAACGAGGTATCGATCCGAGCCAGGTCTTCGTCAGCAGGGCAGGCGATTTGTGCATACCGGCCTAACAGCGTTTGCAGCGCAATTTTTAGTTCGAGTCGTGCCAATGCGGCACCGAGACAAGTGTGTGCGTCATGACCGAACGTGAGATGTCGCCCGACCCTTGGTCGGTGCAAGTCGAAGGTATCTGGATTCGGGAACGCCGCCGAGTCGCGGTTAGCGGCGGCCAACAGCGGCATGACGGTTTTGCCGGCGGGTATCTCTACGTCCGAGATCGTAACCGCTTGAGTTGTTTTTCGAACGGTCGCGAGTACTGAGGGACTGAAGCGAAATAACTCTTCAATAAATGCTGGAAGCAGCTGCGGTGATTCACGCAGCTCGGCCAGTGTATCGGGCTTTTGCCCGAGCAGGATGATTGCATGGCTGAGCATATGGGTGGTGGTCACAAAACCAGCCGATACCAACAGGCACAGCAAGCCAAGAATTTCTTCGTCGGTAAGCTTCTTGCCATCGACTTCTGCATTGACGAGCTGGGTCACTACATCGTTTCGTGGCTCGTTTCGCCTTTCGTTCATGACTTCCAGGAAGTAGCGGTTTTGCTTTGCAACGGCCGCTTTGAATGCCTTGGTGAAGGCTTCGTCTTGCGGTGGAATGGCAACCCTTTCCTCCAGCTCCAACCAGTGCCGCAACTCCGACAGGCTCTGCTTGTTCTCCAGGCCAACGATTTGTTGGATGATCGTACCGATGTAGGGGTAGGCGAAATGCTCGACGAAATCGACTGGTGCTGCTGTATCGAAGTTGCCCAGCAATGACTGCGCCGTGTCGCGCATCAGTGGGATCAGCGGTTTGGTCGCTTTGTCGAGAAAGGCTTTGTTTACCAGGCGTTGATATTTGCCGTGCTCAGGTGGGTCTTGCGAAATGATCAAGCGGGGAGGTTTGCGCTTGCCCGCCGGGGAATCGAGATTGTAGAGGTCGTCAGCGACCGACGCCGAGAAAATCTTCGGGTTTGCCAGCACATATCGCACGTCTTCGAAACGACTGACTGCCCATGTCCCGGCAGGCTCGACCTGGCAGACCGGGTGCTCGTTTCGCATCCTGGTATACGTGGGGTAGGGGTCTGCCTGAACGTCGGGCGACTGCAGATGAATACCGGGACGGGTATTGCGTTTATCGCTGGCCATACGACTTCGAATACCGCTATTTGTATTCGATGAGTTTATGCAGGATGCCTTGCCTTATGGCGGCATGGTTCGTTTTCACACCGAAGGCTTTTCGTGCCGCTTGCAGATGGCGGTTGGCGGTAACGACGTTGATGCCCAGCTTCGCTGCCACCTGAGTAATGTTGAGATCGCTGTTCGCCAGCATATCCAATACAAGCAGTGGTCTGGGGTTGATGGCAATGACGTGCGCGTCCTCTTTCTTCTCGCACAGCAGTTCGTCGGGGAACTTGCGCGTCGATACGAAATCGATGGCATCGCACAACAACTGCAGGTCGGAGTAGCAGTCTCGTACTTTGCGCTTCAAAGCGGTAGGGGGCAGTCCCCTGTGCGTAACCGAAAGCAGTACGTGGCCGCTACCGTTCATAGCTTTCGAGGGTATATTGTAGAAGTCGTAGTAACCAAAGGATCGGTTCAGCTTGTCCGCCTCGTGCATGCAACGCGTGTACTCGCAATTGAAGGGGGCCTGAAAGATGTACTCATTAATAGTGGAGCGAAAAACTGGCTGGGCGTGCTCGTACGCGTGCTTAAGTGCCAGGTCGAACTCGTGGAGTCCGGCTTTATAGTACGCAGCGGTCAAATCACTGGTAACTGAAATGAGTTCTCCGGGGTCCTCTGTGTTCTCCAATCGAACAAAAGCGTATTCCGAAAAACCCAGGCGCTTAACGGCATTGTCAATTTTTCGCTTGAATTCACCGATATCCCTGGCAGACGATAGCTCGACGTAGTACCCGTATTCGGATATCAGGTGCTCGTCCGAAGGATTGTTTTCCCGAGGGCCGGGCCTGGCGGTTGGGTCGTGCAGATTAGTAACCTTGTCGCTCGCATCGGCCGTTTGCGACAAAAGTCGGTTGTTTCGTGCTGTCGCCTTCTTCATTTGTTTCGTGCTCCCCGGTTACTATAGTGATAACGCTATAAACCGGGTAATCTCACGATAAATCCTGCGGAGAGACGGTCTCGATACCGATATTCTTGAAGGCTTCGGGTGCACTAAAACCGTCAATAGCGAGAGTGTGTTCGAAACCCTGTAAAAGAGCTGCCAGCCATGGTTATGGGGAAATACCCCCAGATCTGTAACGTACCCCTGAAATCATTACGCGGTAGCGCATTCGTCGATTTACGCACGCACGCATAAGGGCGGGTTAGACCTCGTCGCAACGAATGCTATTTTTGTGCCATGGTGTTACAAACCTGTCTTCACCTCACAGAACCCACTGAATCGCTTTGTATAAACTCGCCCGATCAGGTTGGGTTGGTGCGCGGGAACGGATTTGCATAGACAGCAACAAGAATGCACGGAGGGGGGCGACGTAATCATGTCAACCGAAGGTGCAGACGTCGCTGCATCACTCTACAGAGAGCACGAAAAGTCACTCAGGGGCTACGTCGTGCGGCTGGTGCCCGGGTATGAGGTCGCGCATGCGGAAGATGTTGTTCAGGAAACGTTCATCCGCACGATCAAACACCTCAATAAGGGCAAAACGGTAGACTCGCCAAAAGGGTTTCTATTCACTACGGCACGCAATCTGATCACGTCGATGTTTTACCGCGGCCGGCGGGCTACCGAGACCGACTCCATGCCTAACATGGATGAGTATACGTCGAACGTGAACGCGTGTTCTGCGGAACACAAGGCGATGTTGCAACAAAAGCTCGACGCCTTTTGCGTCGCTATCGCCACACTTCCGAAGCGTTACCAGGAGGCATTTGTGCGACGGCGCGTGTGGGGAGAGAGCTGTGGTGAGATCGCTGTTGCAATGCACTTGTCGGAGGCCGCCGTATCGAACTACGCGGCGCTTGGATGGAAGCTGTTGCTTGAATATTGTGAGAAACACGAAATCGTAATCAACGATTTCTCCGATCAGGAATAGATGGGACTATATTGCCCGTCCAGTAATCCGGCCTTTTTAAGATGACTGAATACACGAGCTTTGAAAACAAATTGGTAACTGCCGAAGCCAGGCGCTGGATGATCAAATCCAATGATTTGACACCAATGGAGCGTAAGCGGTTCGAGCGCTGGTTGGAAGAAAGCGATGAGCATCGCGCGGAATTCGCGGCGGCGAAGAGGGAATGGTTGGCGCTGGAGTTCTTGAAGCAGCTGCAGAATGACCCGGTAAGTCATGGCGACCCCTGGGTTGCTCGCAAACGTGCACGAAGAAAGCGTAGTCGCCGATACGCCCGGCCATTAGCCGCTGCGGCGGCGGTTGCAGCGATGGCGGTCGTTCTCGGCTGGTCGCTGCTGGCCCCATCCGACTACCAGACCGAATACTACACGGACGTCGGAGGTCAGTTGGACGTCGCGGCTCCGGATGGGTCGGTTATCCTGCTAAATACCAGTACACGCCTGAAACTTCATTTCAGTGACGAAGAACGTAATGTGTTTCTGGAAAGTGGTGAAGCGCACTTCGAAGTCGCACACGATCCGTCGCGACCTTTCGTCGTTGTTACCGGCACCGGCGTTGTTCGCGCCGTTGGTACGGCATTTACCGTTTACGTGGATGAGGGACAGACAGAGGTTACTGTTACAGACGGCGTGGTTGAGATTGCGCAGACACCGGAGGACCTGGTTGCATCTGTGCCGCTAACTGAGTTGACGAAGAGTCGTGCTGCTCCGATTCAAAATCAGAGACTCACTAAGGGGCACAACGCCAGAATCTCGCACACGATCGAAGCGGTTGCAGCTGTCGATGCGGAAATCATCGAGCGTAAATTGTCGTGGCAACACGGTATGTTGGAATTTGTAAACGCGCCGCTGAGTGAGGTTATCGATGAGGTTGGCCGATACACAGCCAGGACTTTGATAATTGCGGACCCGGAACTCGAAACATATCCGGTGACGATCACGGCTAAAACGAACAACATCGATGGCCTGCTACGTAACCTCAATGCCAGCACCAGCGTCTTCGACGTGACTTACGCCTCTGATAACAGGGTTCTTATTTCAGGTGCTCGAGCGCAATAATCGCCCATATACAGATATTACACCCTATTAAATGAGATTTTTTTTCGTACCGCGTTCTAGACAGGGTTTTATAAAAATATCTATTATTTAGGGGAATACGATGCGAGGACTTGATGCCTTGAGGGAGTGTAAAGGTGTTTCGCCGGTGTGGCGCGTTTGCGGTTTCCAGTTCTTAGTTCTGACGACAATCATTAGCTTGCTGTTCTCAACTGCGGCTTTCAGTCAAGCCAAAAAAGGTACTGTCGACTTTAATATTCCTTCGCTCGATCTCCCGCAGGCACTTAATGAATTTGCGCGGCAGGCCAAGGTTGAACTCGTGTTTGCTGAACGTGGTTTCGACGGTGTGCGAACGAGAGCGGTGGTTGGGGCATTTCAAAGAGAGCGTGCTTTGGAGCTTCTGCTTGCGGGCACAGGATTGCGCGTGGGTTTTGGGTCTGGCGACAGTGTCATCGTGCAGCGGGCGGATGCTTCAGAGACGCCGGAGGTGACAACTGGTTTGGCGGTTGGAGCTTTTGATTCCGGTACGATGTTGTTGGCGCAGGCTGCTGTCGACACTTCGGAGGGTTCTGATGGCCTCGCACTTAATGTTGGTGCTACAAGGCACTCAGGAGATGAGGCTACGCAAGGGCAGAGTGACGCAGCCTTCGATGAGATAGTAATAACGGGTACAAGTATTCGAGGTGTTGTTCCTGAATCCAGCCCGCTAGAGATCTATGATATCAATGCGATTCGAAACACCGGAGCAGGGACGGCAGAGGAGTTCATAAGCACGTTGACTCAAAACAGCAACACGCTCACGGTAGTTGGCGGTGCGGGTGCTTCTGACGATGAGAAAAACGTACGGCAGGACAACGCTGCCGATCTTCGCGGTTTGGGGGTCGGTACGACTCTGGTACTACTGAACGGGCGTCGAATGGCGCCGTCGGCGGGCGGACGGACAGCGGACCTGTCTTTCATACCGTTGGGGGCGGTGGAACGAGTTGAAGTGCTGACGGACGGTGCCTCTGCGGTTTATGGCGCCGACGCTGTTGGTGGCGTGATTAACTTCGTGCTTAAAGACCAACAAGAGGGTGCTGAAACTAGCATTGGTGTCGGTGCTGTCGATGGCGGACGAGAGACACTCAATGTCGATCAGAGCTTTGGGTTCAATTGGGCAGACGGCAACGCGTTCCTCACATTAGGTTATATGGACCAGAACAGTCTCAGCGCATCTGATCGCTCATATTCGAAAGCCGCCGCACCACGAATTTTGACCGGCGAAGAGAGACGAACAAACGTGCTCGGCACTATCGCGCAGCACTTAGGCGGAGACATCAGTATTAGTGGCGATTTACTGCACTCTACCAGGGCGATCGCTACTTCGGGGCTGACCTTAACTCCCGGGCAGTTCGCCGAAAGAGACATTGATAAAACCCAGACGGTTCTTAATATCGCGATCGAACGCCCTCTCGGAGAGACGCTGCACGCGGAACTACTTATTACGCGCGCGGAGTACGCACTGGATATGTTGTCTTACTCGATCGGGCCGGGAACTTTGCCTGGCCCAGGTTTCGCTGAAGAAGATACAAGTTTTTTGGACGTAACTGCGAAGCTCGACGGAGAGCTGACGCGATTAAGAAGTGGCGCTGTGCGGTTCTCACTGGGTGCCGGATATAGTGACGAAGATATCGACCTATTTGATGATGATTCGTTGCGTGTGCCCGGTCAGATCGCTGGGAGCGTAGGGCGATCTCGCGATACCAAGTACGCTTTCGCCGAACTATACGTGCCATTGATCTCACCGGAGAAGAACATCCCCGGGATACGGCGTCTCGAAGTTAACTTGGCCGCTCGCTATACGGACTATTCTGACTTCGGCGAGAGTACCGATCCAAAGATAGGTGTTCTCTGGTCTCCGGTGGAGGCGCTGAAAGTTCGTGGCACGTTCAGTGAGTCTTTCAGGGCGCCACCGTTACTGCGATTACTCGCGACAGGAAGCTCCGTCTTGACATTTCAGCCTGCAACGTTCGGGTTGCCTGATATTTGGAGCTCCGACGGTTCATCGATCGTCCTGTTTTCGTCGGGAGGCAGCCCATCGATCGGGCCGGAAGAGGCACGAACGTATACGTTTGGTTTTGACTTTGACTTGTCGGGGCTAAGCGTTAGTGCGACCTACTTTAATATAGACTATACGGGTCGAATCGCTCAGCCTGATCCATCGGGAGGCTTCGCAGTCGCGTTGAGCAATCCACAGAACTTCCCGTCATTTTTCGACGTCAGCCCGACCGTAGAACAGATTGCGGCGTTACTGACTGAAGTTGAAGACTATGGCGATTTCATTGGATGCTTCTGCCTATCTGACCCGACTACCGTCGATCCAGCCGACATATTGGCGATAACGACAGTCGCTTTCGACAATCGTTTTCAGAACCTGGCGGTTTCTGAGACGGACGGTCTCGATCTGACTATCAACTACACGACGGAAGCGCTGGGCGGAGATTTGAGTTTCGGCGTTCACGCATCTAAGACGTTCGCGTACGAGCAACAGGCATTTCCGGGTGACGAACCGATATCGGTGCTCGATACGGTGTTCTTTCCGGCTGATTTCAAAGCCCGAACATACGTCGGCTTGCAAAGAGAGCGTTGGCATACACGCCTGAGCGTGAACTATGTAGATGACTACGGTAATCCCTTTGACGTTGCTAATCCAACGATCGACTCTTGGGCTACCGCGGACCTGATGCTCTCTTACGTGGTGCCAACGGAGGGGAGCGGTCTGTGGCATGGCGCGCGCTTCAGCCTGTCCATACAGAACATTCTGGACGAAGACCCACCGTTCCTACCAGTAAGCCAGGTATTTGGTAGATCGATTATGTTTCCCATTGGTTTCGACCCTGCCAATGCTAACCCGTTTGGCCGGATTGTTAACTTTCGGATATCAAAGCGTTGGTAGCTTCGACGTTACTGGGTCACGTAGTAGTGGTGTTACGGTCAATCAACTATCATCAGCCAGCACGTCTGTTACTTGCAGCGATTCGGTCCGTACGCTTAGTTGTTTCCAGTGCGGTTGCGTTGGGGGTGAGCACGCCGACTGTGGGTGAAGCTTCGCCCGTCATGAATAGCCTGACAGTCCCACATGCAACGGAGAAGGTAGTACGACCGGTGACATCTGATGACTTGGTAGCATTGCGTGATATCGGTGGTTATAGCGGGAGCATCAACGTTTCGCCGGATGGTGAATCAGTGGCATTTCAGCTTCAACAGGGTGATGTTGCGACGAATGAATATGTGACAGGGTGGTTTGCTGTATCGACAAATGCTGACTCAGAAGCTGTGACAGCGCTTGGCGACGGTGGTGAGGCATTGTTGATCGGTGAAGAATCAGGTCGTATTACTGGTGGCAATGCCGAAATGAAGGCTTTGTGGTCGCCCGATTCCCAGTGGATCACCTATCGGGTCAAAAAAGGCGCCGAGATTCAGCTGTGGCGGAGCTCCCGAGATGGTGGTATTCAGGAGCAACTCACGCATAACCCTGCCAATGTGTCCGATTTCAGATGGTCAGAAGAAGGCAACAAGCTCTTCTTCGAGGTTGGATGGTCCCGGAGTGACAAGCAGTTAGCGTTACAACGAGAGGGAGAGAGTGGTTATCTATTCGATGACCGGTTTCTGGTGGCGCATAGTTCAGCGCCCACATTTTCCGACGCCTTTTATGACGATGCGTTCGGTCAGGGCCATGTTTCGGGTATCTGGACGTACGATATTCGAACGGCAAAAGAGAGGCCTGCTACCGACGATGAAAAAGCGACCTATCAGGTGTTAACTGCTCCCTCGACGTTGCCACCCTTAGAAGGGGACCGTGCTGTGCGGCAGACTACCCCGTCTGACCGATCAGGTGCCGTCGCCTGGCTCGACAAAGTGACCCCAATAAATTCTGACGCCAGTTTAGCCTATGTTTTGCACATGGTCACCGAGGAAGGTAATGAGATTCGCTGCGGCGCGCCGGAATGTACTGGTTTGCTTGAGCAATTGATGTGGAGCGATAGCGAAGAAGAAATCTACTTTGTTCGACGTGAGGGGGCGAAGTATTTTAGCGCAACCCTGTATGCTTGGAATCTTGGCAGTCACGAAGTACGGATGATCTTGACCACAGATGATTGGATTACAGAATGTGATACGGCGGCGGACAGTTTAGTTTGTTTGCACGAAAGCGCGACCACCCCGAGAAAAATTATCGCTATTGATCCATCGGACGGCTCGATGAGTACGGTAATCGACCCGAATCCTGAGTTCAAAAATTACGAATTTACACAGGTTGAAACCCTTGAGTGGGAGGAGCCCTATTCTAGTGCGACAGCAGGTGGTCACCTTGTTTACCCAATCGGTTACGAGGAAGGAAAGCGCTACCCGATGGTTATCGTTCAATACACGTCGCGAGGGTTTCTGCGGGGGGGGGTGGGCAACGAATATCCTATTCATCCGTTGGCGGCCAATAGTTTTTTTGTGTTGAGTTTCGAACGGCCCGTGAACCCTTCGCCGATAAGTCGTGGTGATAACTATGATCGGGAGAGGGCGGAATGGGGAGATGGTCTTTGGGAACGGTCGGCGACGTTATCCGCGCTGGAGGTCATCGTTGATCGCCTTGATGAACGTGGCCTCATAGATCCGGATCGAGTAGGAATAACGGGCTTGAGTGACGGTGCTGAAACTGTCTGGTACGCGATGATGCACTCAAAGCATTTCGCGGTCGCAGCGGTGAGCAGCGGTGGCTGGTCGCCTAGCGTCTACTATTTAGTAAGTCAAGCTGTTCGAGAGGGATATTATAAGCGTGCGGCAGAATTACTTCCACCAGGTACAGGCGGGGATGACCGCTGGAGAAGAATTTCACCGCAGTTTCATGCGGAAGCTATTGATGTGCCGATTCTCGTCCAGGTGGCGGACTCAGAGTTGGTAGAGTCAGCGCCAAGTATCGGTTCGTTGATGGATGCAAAAAAGCCGATTGAAACGTACGTATACCCTGACGAATATCACGTTAAGTCGCGTCCGAAACACAAGCTATCGGTCTATGAGCGGAGTATTGATTGGTTTAACTTTTGGCTGTGTGGGCTCGAAGACTCCAGCACTAAGAAAAATAGTCAATACAAACGCTGGCGTAAGCTCAGAGACGAATATGTTGCCAACCTTCAGGCCGAGGGTAAGACATACTCGCTACCAACTCCGCGGATTTCGATGACCGCTCGATAGCGGTGCGCGCGGCCCGTTTCTGGCGATGGGGCAAAGGGTGGGGGCGTCGCGAAGCATTGTTATATCCTATTGAGGGAGTTAACAACGAAACCTGTTAGCTCTCCTTTTGTCGTCCTTGCCTGCTGTTGCGGGCAAGGCGTTTGCGGTAACGGTCGCCTAGAACAATAGAACATCTCTGTGAGGATGCCCGCCGGAACGAACACCGTCGTTTTCTGCGCTTTCTTAGTTCAAAAAAACTAGCTCGCCGATTCTTCATTTCAAACCATCGGCGAACGCGAACCACGAATATGTACTTGTTTTGTCTCTAGGCTGTTGTGGAGGATGTTTCTTCAAATTGTGATCTCTCGGTATGCTGCGCTCGCCACATTGCCGTATATACGCCGTCTCGCTGTAGCAGCTCATTGTGATCGCCGCACTCAACAATACGTCCTTTGTCGAGCACGACAATCTCGTCCGCGTGGACGATCGTAGATAATCGATGCGCAACAATCAGCGTCGTCGTTGACTTCGATACGCTGATTAGGTCATGCAGGATAGCTTGCTCCGTTCTTGAATCCAGAGACGACGTGGCTTCGTCAAAGATGAAAATTGCCGGGCGTTTGATTGCGGCCCGGGCTATCGCTATCCGTTGTTTCTCACCGCCTGACAGTTTGAGGCCCCGTTCACCGACCATAGTGTCGTAGCCATCTGGCAATTCGGTAATGAGTTCATGTATATGAGCGACCTTCGCCGCCTCAATGATATCCGCTTCCGTGCTGTCCTGTTTGCCGAAGCCGATATTGTAAGCAATTGAGTCATTGAAAAGTGCAATGTCCTGCGGCACCACGGCAATACTATTGCGCAGCGAAGACATCGGGATACTGTGTAGCGGTACTCCGTTAAGGCAGATAAGTCCAGTGGTTGGTTCGATCATTCGCATTAACAGCCGGATGAGCGATGATTTACCAGAACCACTAGCTCCTACTATGGCTATAGTTTTGCCAGAGGGGATAACGAAGTTTATGTCCTGCAGAACGGGGCGATCAGAATGATAAGAATAGGATACTTGTTGAAAGGCCAGGTTTGGAGCGCCCGTAGGCAAGGAGGCGCTGTGTGAAACTAGGTCCATTTCTCGTTTCTGACCAAATAGCTCCGCCATTTTTTCGATAAAGGCCATGCCTTGAGCGATATCGCGAAAGGCGAAACCGATCGTTTCTACTGGTTGAATGATCCGCAGTATGTACATGTTGATTAGCACGAACGCGCCAATGCTCATTGTTCCTTCTTGTACTTCGCGTGCCGCAACATACATCGATGTACCTAGGGATAACGCAAAGACGCAGGCGACTACGAGGCCGTTCTGCATTTTTCGCTTGAAGAACTCAGTCCAATGATCTTCAGTCTCGACTAGCGCTTTTACGAAGCGTCCATGCACCCTTGATTCTGCACCAAAATACTTGACGGTCTCGTAATTGAGGATCGAGTCCGTGAGCACGGCGTAAGCGTCGATGTGGGCATCGGATACCGCCTTTGCTGGAGTTTTGATACGCATAGCTCCAACCCAGAAAGTGAGTGTATAGAAGAGTACGGAGATGCCGATGATTGCGAGGAAAATGGAGTGCTCAAGAGCTATAAGAACTACCGTGATCGTGCCGAGTTCGACGACGACCGGTAGCACGGTCAGAATAATGTGCTGTAAGATAATACGATAGCCCATCAATCCATTAGTCAGAGTCTGGCCAAGTGCCCCTGTCTTTCTGTCGAGGTGGAAGCGAAGTGGCAGCGACATAACGTGCTTAAAAAGTGCGCTGCTAAGTTGTCTTTGAACCCGCTGGTCAGCTCGTCCATAATAAATGCTACGTAGTTCAGCTAGCAATCTCGAAAACCAATGGGCGAATGCATAGACGGCGATCAGGTAGAGAGGTGTAAGATAGATCGTGGCAGAGGTGTTTGGTGCTAGCTCATCGACTACAATTTTTAGAACAAGAGGCGCAAGCCCGGCCACTATAGAAGAGCCAAGCACCAGGAGGAGAGTAGCGAGTGCAAGTCGCTTAGCTAGGCTATCTGCTTCTGACCACAATAACTCGAGTGTCGATCGGAAAACGGTGGGTGATGTGAATCGTCTGCCGAAAAATGCACGTAAAGTCACGCTGCGGCTCGCCGCCTGCCGTCGCTCCACGCTCTCAACCAAGTTTCCGCCCGAATTGCGTTTATTATTGGAAATAGTAAGTGTGGATTACGGACGAGACCGGACTCAGTTAACGCGGTTTCTGTCTTTTCTCGGTCTAATACGCCTTCCCTTAACAGATTCCCTTCTAGGAGAAACTCTCGAAGGAACGGAAGATTCTGCGTCAGCATCCTGTTGACGAAATTCGTAGTAGCACCCTTGACAGTACGCCTAGCGATCTCTGGCGGCACCAACTCGCTGAAGGCGTCGCGTACTAGTGCCCGGTCTATACCGCCATAGGTCAGTACGTAGCTGGGAATCTGTAAGCACAGTTCAATTATCGGCTGTGAAATCAGCGGGTGCACAACGTCTGCATACTGACAGGGGAAATTGTAGAAATTTTGACTATCGACAGTGTTCAGAATCTGACGAACTTTGGCGCCGGGAAGGTGTTTTGCAGACTCAATCCAGGGGTGCCGTATGTTGTCGAGGTCAAGCACATCGCGCGTCGCTTCACTAAATAGTAGTGTCGCCATTGAGCTCTTGTCATAGGCTTCTTCGCGCCGCCGAAGCAGGCCTGCAGTCAGCGTCGTTGTCATCACTGACCAGACTGACTGCCGGGTAAATCGGGATGTGTCCGCAATGGCACTTAGTATCCCCGGCCGTATGCCGTGGCGCCATGCGTACTCTGCCGCTATGAGTGCGGTGCTTTCTTGTTGAAAAAAATGGTCCCCCCCTTGGCCAGAGAACATCGCATCGATACCACGCGCTTTGGCCAGCCTCTCTCTAGTTATCATGTTCATATTCCCCAACACCAGATGTGTTCGTGTCGGCGAGGCGACTTTCGTATAGTCGAGAATACCCTCAAGTACCTGTTCAGGAGCTTGCATAGGTGTTGTAATCAATTCGACCCCGGCTTGATCTGCTGCCTGTTGTGCGAATACTCGTTCGTCGCCTTCTCTGCTTTGTGTAAAGAAATTTTCGCAAACGATATTCGTTCGGTTAGGCGCACCGGATAAAGAGGCTAACACCACAGCAGAATCGAGGCCTCCCGATAGTTCGTGTAGAATATTGTCGTAGCAAGCCCCCCAAGTTCCTATGCAATGTTGCACTGTATTTCGCAATTCCAGTATTGCCTGTTGACGGTCTTCTAAAATGCGCACATCGTGTATTCTGTCCGGACGCCAGTAGTATGTTGATTCGGTGCGGTCAGTACCGACAGTAACGCATTCACCGGCTTGCACTTGCGATACACCGTCCAAACCGGTGTCTTTGGTAACAAGTCGGTGAAACCATAGGTACGCAACAATATGATCCCAGTTAATGGTGTTGTTGACCAAGCCGATTGTCGCGCAGTCTTCTATGTTAGAGCAAACAATGTCGATGCCTTCAAATTTGGTTAACAGGCATGGCATGGCGCCCGTTGGATCACGCAGTACTCTCGCACCGCTACCACCGCTCTTTGTTAATATCGCGACATAACGTCCCCAGTAATTGTCGATGAGGCGTCGACCTTTAGTGTCCCGAATTTTCGTTGTTTCTTGTCTGTCGAATGTGACATCCTTCACACTGCAGTCAGAGTCGGTTCCATCGAGTTTCTCGCGGCGCTCAAAAAGTCTTCCTAATATAACTCCGGCGCTTTGCTTGAGTACATATGTCCTGGAGGAGCGAGCGCTATCACCTGAGTGGTACACATGGAGTCCCTCAGTATCCAACGCACACTGCCATTCCGGTAGAGTAGAATGTAAGCGCCGAAGCAGTGTCTTCGCGAGGGATGTTTTTTCCGCGCTTTGGTGATTCCATGCAAATGCAATATAGCGGTGCATAGTAGACCCCTTGATCTAGATGCTCATAATCGGCGTAAAATTACTGATAAATTCCGGCGAGTCGTTCAGGACGAAATCTTCTTCCTGGACCCAACAATGGGCACCGAATGGTTCGGTATTGACGCCGAACACCCACTGTGGGAAGAGGTGATATTGTGCGAGAAATTCCACGAGAGCGAGAGAGTCGTAAAGACATCGGTATTTTCTAGGATAGAATGGGCGAAGGTGTTGGTACGCCGCTACGACTTTACGCAGATTACCGCGATCAGATACCTCCCCGGAGTATCGTCGTTTCCGGTTCCTGACGCTTCGGACGGTTCGTTGCATCGAATAGCAACGCAATTTCCATGACGCTTTGAATGATGCGTGAAAAAACGCAGCCCAATGACCTAGATCAACGCTGGATTCGTGGTTGTCTGCCGCGTTCAGAAAAGGGTTAGCGGCGGGCTGAATTGCAACAGCCGTGATTTCTTTACCTCTTTTGTCGCTAGTTACTAGGAGACCTTTTCGAGCGAGTGCGTCCAGAACAAGTTGACTGTCTCCGTTCTCGGTAGGGAAATTTCTGGCGGCCGTACTGTGTTTGTCTCTTTCTGAAAGTAAATAGTTCGCCGTCCGTGTGTTTTTTCGGTCCAGGCAGAAGTATTGGTCGCTACGTAAATCCAGAAAGACAAAACGGTCATCGGACAGGCACAAAAAGACATCTTCTGCCAGATGGTAGGGTGGCTTTTTCATATGAATACCAGTTTCCTTACTATACAAAAGGTGCGCGGCAACGATGCCGCGCACCTTCTGACCGAGTTGTCCAAGTTGTAACCTCGGATCAGGCTTCGGTCCCCGCTAGTACTACGACGGGCAATCTTCGCCTACTTGCTTCTGCCTGTTCGGGAGGGTAGGACCCTCAAAGATGCAGCCAGCGGGAAGACCCATAGTTTTCTCGGATACTTCACCCAGTTCAATCAGGATTTCTTCATTCATGATTTTCTCCATTGCTGTTTTGGGGAATTGAATCACCACAACATGTGGCGAGGAGAACGTTAGGGCAGTTATTGAGGTTTCGTCAAAAGTATCCAATAGAAAGAAAGAAGCTGAATTTCGACCCATTCAGTCAACCATAGCGACGGCGAATAATTGATGTCAAAACTATCCATTCTTCGAGCGCGAACGTTACTGTTCTGTTGTTGTGAGGTGGTCGTTGATTAGTAAGTAAGCCTATGCAAACGCATATCGTTAAACGACGGGCTAGATTCAACTTCTTGTAAAGGAAGAGTTATCTTCGCCTACGTTTGCTGTATGAATTTCTTGTTGGCACACTGTCGCGTGATGGCGACGCGAGTTGTAATGATGCAAGAACGAATAGCTCATTGCGCAAAGAAAGAATTCTCAAACGTACGCCGGACTGCGCAAGGCTGAAAAATCCACACAAAATGTCCATATTTTTTCACGAGCAATGTCGTCATGAGTGCTAGCATCGGTGCAGACACATTCATCTACACGAGCATGCCATGACCCGAGAACTTCTGAACCTTGTTGCTGTAAACCTCGTCTTTTTGTCAAGTACGGTCTACGCTGCAGAGCCACCGCAACTCAGCGAGGAGCAATCGATTGCTGCGGCATCCAACTACCAACAATACTGCGCCTTATGCCACGGCGAAGAACGCCAGGGTCACGTTAACGATCATGCGCCGTCTCTTCGCTCAAAGTCGTTGATGACCTCCGGTGCACGTGAAATGTACTACGCCACCGCTTACGGAAGACTCGGTACTCCGATGGCTGCCTATCTCGATGACGTTGGCGGGCCCATGACACGTGCAGAGATTCAAACTCTTTTACGCTGGTTACAAAGTCAGGTAGTAGTCGAACCTTACGCCTTCACCTTCGACGCCATTGCCGGCGATACAGAGATCGGTAAGGCTGTTTACGAAGAAGAATGTGCCTTGTGTCATGGTGAAGAAGGAGAAGGCGGCACCGGTACAGCCCTGGGTAATCCAGCCATGCTGTCGCTGACCTCGGACACGTTTCTTAAGTTCGCTATCGAAAATGGACGTGATGATACCGAGATGCAGGCATTTTCCGATACCTTATCCACGGCCGAGATGGACGGTGTTACAGCGTTCTTGCGTAGCCGGGCAACCGGATGGACAGTCGAGCAACCGGTGCTCCGAACGCCACCGACGGCCGAAAACTATGTCCTCAATCCCGGTTCCCCGACAGCCGAGTTTGAGTTGAAAGAAGATCTCTACGTTACATCCGAGGACTTACTTGAGGCGTTGCAGGAAAAGAAACGCATTGTGCTACTCGATACGCGGGCCATGTCACAGTGGCTGATGGTGAACATAGAGGGCTCTGTGCCGCTTCCTTATTACACCAATTACAACAGCTTCGAAGCGCTGGCGAAAGATTTGCCTGACGATGGCACAATGATAGTGACTTACTGCGAATGTCCGACAGCCGCCGCCGAGTTCGTCAACGCCAAAATCCGTGAACAGGGCTTCACCAACACAGCCGTACTCTGGGAAGGTATCCGCGGCTGGGTTTCGTTCGGGTATCCGGTGTTCAGGGGCGAAACGATGGGCGCAGTTAGCGAAGCAGCATCGGCAGTAAGGCAATCCGCTGATCGTGATAGTCATTGATGAGCGATACCAATTCTTCACATTGACGGGCGAGTACCAGCTGGCAGAAACATATCAGTTCCGTCTGAACGCTGTTCAGGTGCCTGCACTCAAGCGTGCGAATGTAGTACAAATGGTCATTCGTGCGTTCGATGGCGCGGGCAAGCTCGGAGCTTCCCGTGAGCAGGGCAAGTTGGCAAAAAACCTCACTGGTGTAAATCGCCAGCGCCTTCGCATCTGACAGGGTCCGCCGCTTAAGCCCATTCAGCACGGTGGCAAGCGGTTCGTACTCCGATAGTCGAGGGTGCGCTACTGTATCGATCCGTTTTGCGCTTTGCGATAAGTACAATCTTGTCAGCTCGTATTGCTCAAGCACGCGGTCGCCTGTCAGGCTCATGGCAATAAAGCCCTTATGCGGTGCTTTGATAACGAGCCCCTCGGCGGCCAGCCGCTTCATTGCGTCGCGAATGGGCCAGGTGCTGACGCCCAATTCATCCGCCAGGCGCGCCATGATAATGCGTTTTCCCTGTGCAAACTCATAGGCAATGACGCGTGCTCTAATTGCGAGATACACAGCGTCTTCGGCCGTTTCTGTCGCTGATGTTGCAGGCATTTCTGATCCGCAGTCAACACTAAAAAGGGCCGAGTCTAGAGAGCGCAACACGAGTCGGTAACCTACCTGATTGGGTAGGAACGCGGTGGAGCCGGGCGCCCGTTATTCGCTATGTGATATCGAGTCGGATCCAGACATTTGCGTTGTAACCAAACACACTCTGTCCCACCACGGTTGCTGTGCAGTTTGTACCCGACGCGCTGGTGTAGGCGTCAACATAGTAATAGTCGACGTAAACGGTCCAGTACATCGTGCACGATCCGTACTCTATTAGCCCGCTTTCATATAAGCCCGGTGTGTAGCTTACGCCTCCCCCAGCCGAACTCGCCGCTATTGAGCTGACCGGCCCGCTGCCGCCGAAACTCCCTAAAGTCTCCGAGTCGACCAAGGAAACAGACGACGACGTCTGATTATCGGCAATGGCCCAGACGGTCACGCCCGCATGGGCTGCGTTCGCGATCAATGCAATAAGTAACGCGGCTAGTACGGCCATTTTTTTTAGGTACATGTTAAGGGTCTCCGCTTGCCTGATTTAACACTCGCTATGTGAGAGGGTTGCTATTGCCCCTCTACTAAACGTGGAAAACGACCAAGTATGGACAATCAGATATTTCTGGTCAGCTACCAGAATAGGCAGGGGCGTCTCGAGCGGGAACAGCAGGCAGCTCACACTCGACTTCCTGAAGCACCTTCACGCGGGTGGTCCAGCGCTTAGCAGAGCTTGATCATCATTTTGAGATTCGCGCCGCGTTCTCGGAGATTGGGGGTAACCAGGAGTGAGATATCCCGCCACTGAGAAACTTGAGATCATTCGATTCGCTACGGTCGACCGTGTAACCCGGTTTTCTTCCCCATGCTCAATTAGGGATATTTTTGACAAGTTCTTGTCAGCTATTCAGGATTATCTCAACCATCTATTGCGGTGGTTTGGTTACCAAAAAAGGTAAAGGAGAAAATCATGAACGAAGAAATCTTGATGGTTGTCGGTACAGTTTCGGAAAAAACAAAGGGTGGTAGTAACGAGTATTGTCAGGAGACTACGAATGGCTCCTTCAGGTACTCGTATACCTGGCCGTATTCCTGTCTCTAAGTTTGACGCTGCCAGTTATCGTCTAAATCGGTAGCTAACAGGCTGCGTGACGCTCGGTTGCGTAGCCTTTTAGGACTTTTGACGCCTAAGACAAAACCGAACTAATTATCCAGGGGAATCTGACTGTGTATCGATACATGGCGTTCAGCTGGAACTGTAAGGACCAGGCAAAAACCAGCGAAGTTCAGCGACTCGCCCATCTTTTGCTGTCGACATCAAACAACTGGCAAGGCGTACTCGATGTTCCAGGTTTGCGTGTGCTCCATATGCGTCAGGCCGGAGGTGCTTGCGATGCCTACGTCCTAAAGCAGGGTGCTGGTGTTGTCGTCGGTAAACTATTCGATCGTCAAACTGACATGGACTGCGTTCCGACCGACCCAAGCTTCGACGACAAAGAGTCAGAACAACTAATCAAGTCGCAGGGGCGCCGATTGGTTGATCGTTGTTGGGGGCACTATATTGCGTTTCTACGAACGCCGGGTGGCGAGATGCGATATGTACTCAGAGACCCAACCGGAGGGCTGCCTTGTTACTTGATGATGACTGCAGGAATTGATGTCATCCTTTCCGATATTGAAGATTGCGTAAGACTTAATTTCTCCCGCCTGTCAGTAGACTGGGGTCACGTTACGGCATTCTTTCAGCATACTCGATTGGTTACCCGGTCAACAGGGTTCAAGGAAGTGACACAACTGCTCGCTGGTGAGTGTGTTGCGATCCAGGATCATGCCGGGATGACAGGAAAGAACAAATCGTTCTACTGGAGTCCGGCCAGTATCTGTGAAGCGGACATGATCGAAAACGTTGACGAAGCTCGCACGGCTTTACGGGACATCGTACGTCACTGTGTAAACGGCTGGGCCTCTTGCTATGACAGCATCGTGCATGAGCTGTCGGGTGGGCTCGACTCCTCCATCATTGCGGATTGCCTGGCCGGAGCGAGCAATCACCCAGACGTTCTTTGTTTTCATTATTTTACGGAGATGTCTGAGGGAGACGAGCGGTTCTACGCTCAGGTAGTTGCCCGCAGTACCGGGTTTGAACTCATTGAGAGTGAAGTTCGTGTATCGGAACGACCGCTTGAGAGTCTATTGAATCCGGCTAAGGTTGTATCTCCGGCGATGATTGGTTTCCTGCCGGACTCCGAGATTCTAAAGCGACGCCTGGTAACTGAGCGACATGCCGGGGCCGTCTTCTCCGGGCATGGAGGCGATCAGGTTTTTTTGGAGACAAGAAGTAAAACGATCGCCGCCGAGTACGCTCATCGTCACGGGATACGACCACAGCTTCTTCGTATTATCAGGGAAAACAGCCGTTTGTCGCATCAATCATTCTGGTCGGTGTGGGGTACCGTGGTTCACCACGGCCTGCTAAGACGCTCGTTCGATCCATACTCGGTCTATCGCAGTGTGCCGTCCGTTCTCGGAGAAAATGCCCGCGCCTTGCTGGATCCGCAAGCGTATACCCATCCTTGGGTAGAAAACGCGTGCGAGTTACCGCCCGCGAAGATGGAGCAGATACTCAATGTTGTAGATTGCCAGCCGTTCTACCAGGAACCTTGCCCGCATGCTGAACAGGTCCACCCGCTCATTTCGCAGCCAATTATTGAGCTATGCCTGCGGATCCCGACTTACCTGTTGACGCATGGGGGCAGGGCGCGGGGCTTAGTCCGTGAAAGTTTCGAATCGGATTTGCCGGTGCAGATAAGTCAACGGCGGTCGAAGGGCGGCACTACAAGTTACTTTACCCGGATACTGGTGGAGAACGCGAAATTCCTGCGGGAGTTTCTGCTCGATGGCGCACTGGTCGAGGAAGGCATGCTCGATCGACGTGAATTGGAAAGACTATTATCGGAAGGTGAGCTGGTACTTGGTAACGGACAGCGTTCTATCCTGTGTAGCCTTGCGGCCGAAAAATGGGCCGGCAACTGGGCAGGGATAGAGCAGCCGACGGCTGCGTGATATGTCGCGGTTGGATGGTTACGAGCCCCGGGTGCGCTCTCTAGCTTTCTGGCAGTTTACGCTCGACTTCCCGAACCAGCTTCCACGCCGGATAGTCGAGTGCGTAGCTAATTTTTAGCACCATTTCAAGGCTCGGCCCGCGTTTTTCGCATTCCAGATAGCTGATGTAGCTGTCGTCACAGGAGGCTTTTTCAGCCAGCTGACCTTGCGTCAACCCCGACTTTCGCCTGAGTCGACGTAGGACGCTTGCAAACAACGGTGTTGAAATATGGGTGGCCACACGTAGAGCCTACGACGTTACGACTATTGTCTGTACAGACAATAGTCAGGATATCGGGAGCACAGCTTTTTGCCGATGGCAGTTCGTCTCCGAGCGCCGCTACCGCAACCCGAAACCGTTCACCGGCAATCTCCAGACAAGCTCTGGACCACCAAGCCCGATCTGGTAAACTGCGCCAGCCCATTACGGGCACTCGCCATGCCCGGGTGGCGGAATTGGTAGACGCAGCGGACTTAAAATCCGCTATCCGAAAGGGTGTGTGGGTTCAAGTCCCGCCCCGGGCACCAACAAAAACAAAGACTTATTTGCGCAAAACGCTGACTCTAATTCCCGGTTTACGAAATGGTCCACAAATGGGACAATCGGTGACAAGCCCCTAGAAAGAGTCACAATCAATGGCAACCTTTGACCGGCGTACCTCCAGAGATGGTAAGCAGGTGGTCCGTGTTCGCATACGAATGCGCGGCTATCCGGACCAGTCGGCGACGTTCAAAGGCATGAAGGCCGCGAAGGATTGGGCCAAGGTCACAGAAGCCGCGATCATCGAAGGCCGGCATTTCTCGGACCAGAAGGCGAAGCGGCGCACGCTCTCAGAAGCGATAGAGCGGTATTCCGAGCACAACCTCCTGAAGCTGTCGGCCAGCGAGCAACGAAATCGGACCCGGCACCTGGCGTTTTGGAAAAAGCATCTGGGCAAGATTACGCTCGCGCACCTCTGCAACGACGCTGAGCCCATACGGGAGGTCAAGCAAAAGCTCAAACGCAGCAAGACTACTCGAGGCGAGATTCGGTCGGCGTCGACGATCAATCGTTATCACGCGTCGTTATCGAAGCTGTTCACCTGTGCAATGCGGTGGGGCTGGGCAAATTCGAATCCGATGAAGCTCGTTGAAAAGGACGAGGAGCCCGCCGGCCGCGATCGATACCTGAATGAAACCGAGCTGGCCGCGCTGCTGGAAGCGACCGCAGTCAGCAAAGACCCGTATCTGGATATCGTCGTCAAACTGGCGCTAACCACAGGCGGCCGTTACGCCGAGATCATGGGCTTGACCTGGGCAAACGTGTCAATCGAGCGAGAAACGGTCACTTTTCGAGATACCAAGAACAAAGAAAGCCGGACAGTACCACTCGTCGAACCGGCGCTAACGGCGGTGACCACCCTGTACGAGAACCGCCGCCAGGATACCGAACTGCTGTTCGCCTGGACGAGGCCGGATCTGCCCAAGAATATTCAGAAGGGCTGGCAAAACGCACTTGAGGCTGCCGTCGTCGAAAATTTCACGTTCCATGACTTGCGACATACCTGTGCCAGCTATCTGGCGATGAACGGCGCGAGCCCTTCGGAGCTGGCCGCTGTACTCGGCCAAAAGACCCTTGCGATGGTGAAGCGGTACAGCCACGTCAGCGAGCCCCACACGGCGGAGCTTGTACGCAAGATGGCTGCGAAGCGGTTTGTCGAAGCGGATGGTGTGAACGATGACTAAGCGCGTTGATTCGCGGTTGCTGGCGCAATTTCTCTATTACGCCGAGCAGTACAAAGTGGGCTGCGACAAAGATGGCTCGGCATTGTCAGTGCTTAGCCAGATATGCGATTCATTCGAAGCAATTTTGGCCGGCTCGCATCCAGATACTGCCCTCGAAATCGAGCGACCCAGCGGACCTCAAAAGAAACCGCACAACTTTTACCTTGCGTTGTTTATTCAAGAGCACAAGTACGACAATGGCGAAAAGTGGGAGGTCGTTATGAGACTCGCAAACGAATGGTTGACTGATCGCGGTCTACCACAATTAAGCTTGCCTGGGCTTAAGAGAATCCACCGCGAAAATTACACAACTGCTAAGAGTCAGAGCCTGCTTATCGATCTCTTGGGTGTATTGCTACAATACGATGCCACTGTGGGACTTCCCACTGAAGTTCGAGAGGAAGTCGAACTGACGATAGAAATGATGCGCCGGTCAAATCCCAGCGACTAGATACCTATTTTCGCTGAATACGTATCCGCCAGTGAATATGTATTTAGCGACTAACTTGTACCCCATAACTTCTGACGCTTCGCTCGCCATGTTGCAACATACTCCGAAATCGGAGGGAACATGGCAGACAAATCAGAGCAGCAGAACCAGCGAACCACTCGCTACATTCCTGTGGCGAAGTTCAATGAATATCACCCATGGCCGACCCCGCGCGCGATTCGCAATCGCATACACGCGGCTCGGCGAGGCGCTGACCCAGAGTTTCTGAAGTGCATCAAGAAAGTCGGCGGGCGTGTATTGGTTGACGAGAGAGCGTTTATCGCGTGGCTAAAAAACCAAGCTGATACCGAGGTCGCATGAGTCGCGCATGCCACCGCGTAATGGATATGCGAATGCCAAGGGTAGGCGAGATGGCGGGACATTTGTCGCACTGCCACACGACGTCCTCCGGCATCCGAATTATCACTCGCTGTCGCCGAGAGCCGTCAAGTTACTTGTTGACCTCTGTGCACAAATCAGCTGGCCGTCGAAAGAGGCCAGAAAGAAAGGTGCGGTTTCGAACAATGGCGACCAGACGACGGCTTGGTCAGTCGTCAGCAAGCAGGGATGGACATCCCGCGACCAAGTATTCAAAGCGCAATCAGAATTGGAGAAGAAGGGATTCATTCTGCGGACGCGGCAAGGTGGCCGGCACCTATGCAATCTGTTTGCGATCACTTTCTACGCGCTCGACGAATGCGACGGAAAACTCGACGTTTCAGGGACCGCTACAGCCCCAGGAACATGGAAACAAAATTGGAATCGGTAACCCTAATTCGGGCCTTCTGTTACCCGCGTGGCGGGTAACATCGGCTCAAAGTAGCCAGAATCGGACCTATGGTAACCCGCATTTAGTGTTAGTCGCAGCGTTTTTCACAGATTTGGTAACCCGTATTTAGTGTACCTATCTAGATCTACCATGTTGGTACAAAGTCAAGAGGGCAAGCAATGAACAGCAACTTGGTATCTACCAGAAATTACGACGGCCCGATCAACGTTGGTGATTACGTCAGGGTTGCGGTCGGCCGCAACATGAAACCAACCGAGCATATCTGGCTCAGTGTGAGTGATGTTGACGTAATTCGATTCAACGGAATGGTTGAGAGTCGCCCAACGGCTCTCACCATGGTCACCGTCGGCGACGTTATTACTTTCGCCCGGCGTCATGTGATTCAACGTATGACGCACAAGCAGATGCAGATGGGCGCGGGTGTCCTGCTCAATCGGCGGGAGGCAAGCCATGGATAGTAGGAGATGGAGATATTGCAACGGGTCCTTCCTGGGCTTCAAAGACACCACGGGGCCACGCACGTCGGTTTTTGACACTTTTTGGGATGTCTATGCACACACATGAAATGTTTGGCCCCGTGGAATCAAACAGCGCGGTCAACTTCACAATCGGCGTATTTGCAACGGAGTTCGGAATATCACGCGACGTATTACGCAGAATTCTTTCTGAAGCCGGTGTAGCGCCAGCCGGCCAGCGTTCAGGGAATCCGGTTTACCGGGTGCGAGACGTGTACCAGGCCGTCACGGCATCTAATCCGCCGGAGAACATGAGTCCACATTCAAAGTTGGCAGCAGTTAGAGCTATCAAAGTTGAGGATGAGATCAAGCAGAGTCGCGGTGAACTGCTTGATGCAGGCGATGTTGAACGCATGTATGGCGCTCTTTTTATGCGTGTGACTCACGCATTTGAGACGTCAATCGACACGCTCGAAAGAGACGTAGGTCTATCCGCTGCGCAGGCCGCCAGGTTGGAGAAACACTTCGACGACTGTAGAGAGCAGCTCTATTTGGAGATTCAAAATGACGAGTAGGAAATCGAATGCAACAGGAGTGTAGCTAATGAAAGATACGGTCGACATATTGCTTGTCGGAGAGGTTGGCACTGACATAACAGAAATCGCCTTCGACAAGCTCTTACGCAAAGTCGGTCACCGCCCAATTCGGGTAACGCTGCGAAGCGATGGCGGAGAGTTCGCAGTCGCCAACGCTATTTACCATCGCATGGTAGAGGTGCGAGATCGGCAAGGTCTATCGATTACGGCAGTCCGTGCGCTCAGCGCCGGCGCCTGGATTCTTTTGGCCGCCGATGACCGAAGAATCGCGAAGAACGGGACAGTCATGATTCACAACGTCATCACTAAACGAAGTGACTGTTTTACGCCTACTGACCTACGCCGACGCGCAAGCGACTTGGAAGGAATCAGCAGTTTGATGTCCAACACGATCGCTGAGCGAACCGGACTGGATCATTCAGAAGTATTTGGGCTGATGGAGTCCGAGGCGCACCTGAATGCCAGTCGGGCGTTGGAACTCGGATTCGCAACAGAAATTTGCGACGAAATTTACTAATTTGGAGAACACTATGAAGCCCACAATTTCATCCTTGGTCGAAGAGATACAGGGGAAACCAGGTTCCGCTAGGTGCCTCGAGCTAGCCACTGCATGCACTGTCCTCAAAAATGAGCGTTCCGCACGCCTCAAGGAGATAGCTAAACGGCCGGCTAAGACGTTACAAGATCAGTCAAAGTCCTACCGAGAACTATTCGCGAAAGGACCACAGGCTGTTTCACAGGAACGCGAGAAAATTCTAGCCGAGCTAGATCATTTGGAAGAACTCGGTTTCGCTATTAACCACGCGACCGAGACAGCCAAAGACTCTGAGGCAAAAGCGGCCGCGCCTCGTGAACTCAAAAAACTTCCTGGGCTTTTCAAAACTGCTGAAAAGGCATTGAACGAATTAAATCGAGCGGTAGAAGCGATCAATGAATCGACGAACGTGATAGCGGAAGATACTTTTCGCCGTCCAAATCAGGAGATTCCTTTCACCGACGAAGAGTTTTCAAGAATGTTCAAACTTCGAAACGACCTATGGGCGCCGATACACCTGAATATGGTCTATGGATTAGACCCCGATCCGTATAGCAGTGAAGCGAAGCGCTTTCCGAAAACATGGCCACTGATTTTCGAACTTCGCGGTGACTTGGTACGAGAGTATAGAGCACCGCAGAAGTTCGCTATTGATCCCTCAGAATATTCTTCGGATCCTGTATTAACGGCTCGCTACGCGGGCAAAGCCCAATAGTGCATGGCCACGTCTCAGGAAAAAACCGGTCGTCGGGTGCTGGCCGGTCTGGCAAAAGGGCGACAGATAGCGAACGCGGAAGCAAAAGCCCGTGCAGCACGTCTACATTCGATCGTGCTGCGTATTGCAAGTACGGATGAATCGCTTGGATTTCCAGACCGGGGTCGAGCCCGACGCATCGCCGACGAGATGCGCGGGCTCGTGTCAGAGCGCCATATTCGGCGAATACTAAAAAAATTTCGGACACACTCTACAGCGTGTCCGAAACGACTAGGTAAGATCGGTTCACGACACTGCAGAGGATGAGGATTTGACTACGAATTTCAAACAACATGGCGCGGTTCTGGACTTTGTGCCTAGCGCAGATACGGTATCTGGAGAGGTTGTTGTGATGGGCCATACGCTCGGTATCGCTCTCACTGACATCGCAAGCGGCGCCCTTGGCGCGGTAGCCGTGGAGGGTGTCTACGAGCTACCCAAAGTATCGACCGCTGTTTTTTCGATTGGAGAGAAGCTCCTATACGACGATTCGGCGACTGCTTTCGATGACAGCTCAGCAGTAGCGGCGCCTGGTGACCTGCTGGGAGCTGCGATCGCTATGCAGGCCGGCCAGGACGGCCAGACAACGTGTCTTGCCAAGCTGACGCCGGGCAATGCCGACCTCAACTAATGGCGGTTAGAGAGTGCGATCGAGCCGCTGCCCTGGCGCTCACTGGGGTCTCCTTGACGATCGCACACCCGCGCCCGGCGAGCTCTGGCTTGCTGGGCGTGATTTTCTCGCTGTATGGACGACACAGTAGGCTGGCATGGCACTAGAACCACGCGCGAAATTCCGAATCACGGCAGATGGCAGTGATTACAAACGCAAGCTGAAAGCTGCGCTGCGCGATACGAATTCGTTCGCCGGGAGTGTGGCATCGGCGCTGAAGACCAGTGCTATTGCCGGTGGCGCCGGCTTTGCTGCAGCAGCCGTTGCGGTAAGGAGTTTGGCTGCAGAAGCAGCGAAGTCAGTAGATATTCTGGCCAAGCAGTCGGATATCCTTGGAATATCAACACAAAAAATGGCCGCGTATCAGCTGGCGGCCAGACTATCAGGGTCATCCAATGAGGGCTTTGAGAAGGGGCTTCGAAAGGTTCAGAAGGCGATAGTTGACGCGGAGAATGGGCTCACGACGTATACGCGCGCGTTCGAATCACTGCGGCTTGACCCGGCGAAGCTCAAAGAACTCGCCCCGGATGAACAATTCAATGCGTTGGCCAAAGCGTTCTCCAATGTCGAGAACCAAACAGACCGCGTCGCAATAGCCTATGACTTGTTTGGTGGCAAGAACACGGCGCTGCTGAACACACTTCTCTTGACAGGAAAATCACTCAACCAGATCGAAGAAGATACCAAGGCGTGGGGTGTCGCGATATCGAGAGTCGATGCCAAACAGATTGAGAACGCGAACGATGCAATGGAGCGTGCGCGAACGGCAACACAGGGTATCGGTACGAATTTAGCGCTTGCGCTCGCTCCCTTGCGAGAAGACGTCGCTAACGCATTCGCAGACAGTGCTGCAGAAGCCCAGGGGTTCAAGAGCGAGATCCAGGCGACGATGGAGGCGTTGGTCGTCGGCGCAAACTTTGCGATGAACGCAATCCGGGGTATTGAGCTGGCGTTCCTCGGGACCAAGCTCGCCACACAGCAGTTGAGGCTGGAAGCAGAAGAGGAAGAATCGTTCATAGGCAGTACGCTGGCAAAAGCGCACCGTCTGATGGTATTCAGGACGACCGGAACGGTAGATGGTTCCTCTAGCAAAGATCGTAGCAGCGAAATTCTTCGCGAACTCGATGAGACAGGCGCAGCAATCGATGCGCTTATCGGTAAGTTCCGGTCTGGTGATCAAGCTCTCGATGAGTTCAGATCTGCCCAAGCTGCTGCCGTTGCGAGAGCCAGGAAGGATATCGAACCTCAGACCGCCGCCGCCGCCAGCGCCGGTGAGGACGACCAGACGCCCTTCGAAATATTCGGCGATAAAGAGCGTGATCAGCTCGCACAACGACTTGAGGCCATTCAACGTTCGTTGTTGACGGAAACTGAGGCTCTTCGGTTGGCGCATGAGGAACGCGCGTTGATCGTGCAAGAGGCATTTGAACGCGGCCTGATTAACCAGGAAGAACAAACCCTGGTATTGCAAGAGCTGAAGGCACATCACGACAATCAGGAACTACAACGGGCTCAAGATAAAGCCGACAAGCTCGCTGCGATTGAGCAACGTCGACTCAAGCAACAGCAGAGCTTAGAACAGAGGCATCTGGAAGTCGTCAACGCGCTACGAGCGCGTTCAATGCAATCAGCTATCGGCCTATTGCGAAATATCGGAGCACAGAGCAAGGCTGCCGCCAGGGCGTCGATTCTGATTGAGCAAGCCGCCGCGGTAAGAAAGATAATCATCCATTCGAACGTTGCAGCTGCGAGAGCGCTCGCTGAACTTGGGCCAATTAAAGGCGCAGTAGCTGCCGCACAGATAAAAGCCTGGGGTGCGGCGCTGGCGGCCGCTACGGCGGTACAAGGCGCCTTGGCGTTGTCCGACTTGGGTTCCGGCTCGGCTGGTTCTGGACTCAGCGGAGTCCCTGTGATTCAGTCAACCGATAATCCAGTTTTCTCGGACGATTCCAGTGATTATCAATTCGGCCAACCACCCGGGCGCGTGATCAATATTACGATCAACGGTAATGCGCTAATGGCTCAAGATCAGCTGGTTGGTATTCTCAAAGAGATAGTTGACTCGGACCAGGTGTTCATTGAGTCCAATAGTCGGCAGGCCGCGGAGATTCGTCGTAGCTAGTTCATCTGAAAATGTTGTTGATCTTTCCGGCAAACTTGCCGCGCGCCGTTTGAGCGAGACGACAGAATCGCTCGAGGAAATCTGTCAGAGTGAGTTTCAACGGACGTTCCAAATCATGGCGATGCAACATGAGCTATCTGAAGAATGGGCGGCCAAGAAAGCCCGGATTTCATACGAGATAGTCATGGGACTTGTAAAGGCCAGGGACATCAAGATCAGTTTCCCGGTTTTTGAGGAAGTAGGTGACGAAACAATGGCCGCCATAAACGAAGCAGTTCGAGAAGTGCTTTGTCAGCATCAGCAGGAAGTAGTAATTGACTGCCTCAAGCAATTTGCCATTGGGCTCCCCAAACTGGTGGCGCCGCACAAATAGGTCCTTGTCCGGAGCGGACAGGCGTCTTTATTCAGAATTAGTGGCATGGTCGATATACTGGGCCAATGTGTTTCTCAAGCGACCCGTAGTAATTAGTCATGCCGATGGAGTTATTTAAAGATAATGGTGAGTTGTCCGTGCGGCAGAGTTTCGATTCGCCGACAGTATATTTCGATCATTGGGCCATCCGTTGTTTCTCAGATGATTCGGAACTGCAAAATCGTATCGTAAATGCGATTAAGACGAAACAAGGGACATTCGTTCTGTCCAATACGAATTTCGGTGAACTCGCAAGGCCAAGTGATCGTAGAAATGCCGAAGCAGCGGAAGCATTCCTCGATCGGCTGATGCCAAATGTCTACTTGACTAACAACACTGATAAAGCGATGGAGACAAGATCCCACGCACAGGATGAAGGCGACAGCATGATTCCGTCGCCCGATTCATGGACCCTCAAGTTTGTAATGGAACAAAGCATTCTGGCTGGGATCGCCCTTTCGCTGAGAGGTATCGTATCGCTGGCCTATTCCACTCGGGACGATGTATTGCCAGTCTTCGACAATGTCAATCGTGAGCTACAAGTTGCGCTTAAAACGCAGAAAGCCGACCCTGTTTTCGTTGAAAAAGCACGCAGGTCAATACCAGATATGAACCGCCCGAAAACTCAGGTCGTGATGGGCGAATTGATGCGTGAGTGGATTCTCGACGCCAATAATCCTATCGCGATTAACGACGTCGTAGATTGGGTGCACTCGATCGTGCCGATCAGTTATTGTGACTATGTCTTGCTCGACGGAAAATGGGAACAACGGGTACAAAAAATGAAAACACGCTTCTCAAAACACCGAGCCAATATTAGATTGGCGAAGTGTTTCTCGAAGCGCGACGATGGGGTAAGTCGTTTTCTCGACGACATTGAATCATATTGACGCCGACAATTAATTGGCTTGACGGACTCTGATTTTGAGTAACAGATTCTGAACCATCGGCTGCTGCCTGACATGGGCACGGTCACTGACGGGCCTACCAATTCTGGTAGGTGAGAGAGGCCGTCCCTGGCCCTATTAGCTCAGTACTTCAGAAACTTCTTCGCTTCGCTGGCGAGCACTTCAACGGTTTCCATCAGATGCAATACCGAATGCTTGTAAAGCTCGTCTGTGTATCCGTTTCGGTCTACGACGGTGAGGGCGTCTGAAACAGCAATGATGCAGCTCAGGCGGTGCTTGGCCCAGATGACGTTGCTTGCGTTCATCTCAATCCGGCTTTGCTTGCTATCTGTAGTCGTATCAAAATTGCTCATGAGTCACCCCCGGCTTTACCGCGTCCCTCGTCGAGGAAGTAGGCCAGAAACAGATTGATGTGTGCGGTGTGTGCGGCGTCCACTTTGCCGTAGCCCTTCGATATCCGCTTTTTGATTTCTCCGGCCAAGCTCGCAGCTTGCATGCACTCGGCGCTGTCATCTTGTGCGTTCAGGTATCCCTCAAGGATGAAAGCCATGTCCTGGGCGATCATTAGATGGTGGTGTGCTTCTTCGCAGTCCTTAGCGTTACGACCACCAGCGCTGTACGCCGCCTCGTACTCGTCAAAGTCTTCAGCTTCGAATCGCTCGCGGCCCCGGATCATGTCCGGGATTTTGTACGTTGTTTCGGTAGAATTGTCGGTAGCTGTTGCCATTGGTCTCTCCAATTGGCGGCAGTTAGGGCCTTGGGGGTGTTGGTAGCACCCCCTCGGTCCGTCTGCCGGTTGTCGAATATCACCGATAAGCAGGCACGAAAAAACGACTCTGAGGGCTCTCAGGGCGTGACAGGCATTTGCTAGAATAGCGTCAGCTTTCATTGTGCTCGATCACAGTGACGGTTAGGGCCGTCGAGGTGCTGTTACACCTCTTCGGTCCGTCTATGCTGCGATTTTCGAGCAGACTATGTCAAACCTGAGTGAGTGGCAGAATTTAGAAAATGGACCACTCTAGGACCACGCCCAATCAAAAAACGTAGCAAAAAGTGGCAAACATTCAGAACAAGGTGATTCGAGAAATTCCAGCAGAGTCAATTGGTTAGATAACGAATGAGGGACAGTTAGAGCACGTGAGAAACGTGTCAGGGACGACTTAAAATCCGCTATCCGAAAGGGTGTGTGGGTTCAAGTCCCGCCCCGGGCACCATTAGATTTGTCAGCAGGTGATAGTGCAGGTATCAGGCAATATTGAGAATCTGCAGGGCAGATCAGGTCGCAGCTCCTGCCGCCTCAGGACCCCAGCTTAACTTCCGTTTCCCGCACCAGTTTCCACGCCGGGCAATCCAGCGCTTCGGCTAGTCTTAACATAGTGTCGAGACTTGGGTTGCGCAGGCCGCGCTCAAGCAGGCTGATATAGGTCGGGTGGCAGGAAGCCTCGCCCGCAAGCGTCTCCTGCGACATCTTGGCCGCCAGTCGGCGTCGGCGAACGATATCGCCGAAAAGTTGGGCTGCAGAGTGTCTTTTCACGTTGCAACGGTAGGGGATGGAGACTATTGTCAGAACAGACGATAGTCATATCTGGTCATTTTCCGCATACCTACCAGAAATCGTTGTTGTCAGAGCTTGTACTGCGGAGTATATGTGTCGGTAATAGGCGACAGCGAGTCGCCAGCACTATAGATACAGCGAGAATCATTGCATGGAACGTCGGCCGGATATCATCGAAGAAACGCCCGAGCGCGCCGCCGAGACGATATCGGACGCGTTGGACTTCCTTCGTGATGAGGCCGCTGCAGCCGGTCTGAGCGACGTCAGCGATCTTATTCAGGAGGCGTCGGCGAAATCGAGGGCTCACCGTGCGACGCTGTCGTCTGAGACCGCCCACGACAATGTGACGCGCCTGGGGAGTGTCCGGCAGGCCCCGGCAGCAGTCGTCAGGCGGCGCTGGTCGCGTCACCTGCCACTCGCAGCCGCAGCCGCCCTAGCGGCAATAGCGGTCACGTTCCTGCTATCGCCCGAACAAGCCTATGAAGAGCACTTTCAAACGGCCATCGGCCAGCACGAAGAAATACAGCTGCCGGATGGCTCTCGTATCAGCCTAAACACCAACTCGGAACTCACGGTCTCCTACAGCGATGGAGAACGGCGCGTGGACCTCGCCAGGGGTGAAGCGCATTTCGACGTCACGCCAGCTCCGGAACGCCCATTCAGCGTTGCAGCCGGGGCTGGAAGTGTGCGGGCAGTCGGTACAGCGTTCAACGTCTATCTCATGAGTGACGCGGTGGAGGTCACTGTAACCGAGGGCACAGTTGAAGTTTTACCAGGGGCGCTTATGAACGCCGGCAATGAACCCACAATAATGGTCGAAGGCCAGCAGCTCGAATATCGTGAAACGGCCGGGCCCATTGCAGAGGTGGATCAGCGGGAAATTGCGCAAAAGCTGGCCTGGCAGGACGGCATGTTGGATCTCGAAGACCTGTCCCTCGCCGAGATTATTGAAGAGGCCAGTCGGTATCTGGCTACCAGGATTACCGTAGACCCGAAAGTCGAAAACGTCATGATGCGTGGCATCGTGAAGGCAGGTGACCTCGACGCCCTGCTTAAGGTGATCGAGGCGAACGAAAGCGTTACCGCCAGTCGTGTGGGGTCGGGCCACATACAAATCACAGCGGCTATGGCACCGAATCAGTAGTAGGATGGTTCCCATCACAACGTGGTGGGTCCTGTATGAGTGCTATTTTTCACTCAAAACAACTGCTATTCGCGCTGTTATGTAGCATCACGGTTATCTTAATCGCCGACCGGGCGGGCGCGCAGGCGGCACTGTCCGAGGCCGAACTCGTCGAGTTCGATATCACGGCGCAGGCGGTCCCCGGGGCGCTCAGCGAATTCGCCCGACAGGCCCGGGCGCAGTTCCTGTTCAATACCGAGGGTTTCGAGGACGTCGAGGCGAACGCGGTGGTGGGGAGTTACCCCATCCAGGAAGCGCTGAACCTGCTGCTAACGGGAACGGGGCTGTCCGGTATTTACTCGGCAGACGCGATCATCCGGATACGGCGGGTTATGGCGCCGGTTTCAGGTCAGCTGGCGGATGCCACCGAGACCGCGCCGGATGCTGGCCCCGTCATCGAGGAGGTCCTGATCACCGGTTCGCGTATTCGCGGCGTAGCGAGCATGTCGCCGGTCGTTGCGATTACACGTCAAGACATAGAGAACGGCGGATTCGCAACGGTCGAGGAAGTCATCGGCAGGCTGCCCCAGAATTTCGGGGGTGGGGCCAGTCTGGACACGTTGACCGATACCGGTAACGACACCCACGTCGTGGGCGGAAACGTCGGCAATGAAGCGGGCGGCACCTCAATAAATTTGCGGGGCCTGGGTACCAATTCGACGCTGATTTTGCTGAACGGGCGCCGACTGAGCCCCAGCGGATTCAGTGCGGCATTCACCAATGTCTCGTCGATCCCGATTACGGCGATCGAGCGCGTGGAAGTCATGGCGGACGGCGCATCGGCGATTTATGGCTCAGATGCCATCGGCGGTGTCGTGAACTTCATTCTGCGCGATGAATATGAGGGAGCAGAAACCCGCCTGCGCTATGGTTCCGACGGGCCTGGCGATATGTCGAGTGCGTTATTTGGGCAATTATTCGGGCGCTCCTGGAACGATGGCAACATCCTGTTCACCTACGAGTACTACGAGAGCGATTCGCTCGCCAACAGCGACCGCGATTTTACCTCCAGCAACGATCTGCGGCGCTTCGGTGGCAGCGATCTTCGGGAGCTTGGTGGCAATCCTGCGAACATAAGCGCCGGCGGCCGACTCTGGGCCATCCCTGGCGGACAGGACGGCCGATCGTTAACTCCGGCAGATTTTCCGACGGACGCCAGTGGAGCCCCGACGGCGTCCCCCAATCGATTCAACGACCGTTCGCTGGGGGACGTGCTGCCAGCGGTGGAGCGGCAGAGTGCGGTCCTGCATCTCAAACAGCGCGTCAACGCCGCCGAGTGGTTTCTGGACGCCCGCTTCTCGACCCAGGAAACCCGCTGGCGCAGAAACCTGAGCCTGGTCGATATCGAAGTGACGGATGCCAACCCGTTCTTCGTGGATCCAACCGGTACAGGATTGACCGCGGTGACGGTGACCAATTACTCGCTGGACAATGAACTTGGTCCGCAAATCAACACCGGTAAGATCGACTCTCCGGGTGCTGTCTTCGGCTTGCGCTTCGACTTGGGCGAAAGCTGGGATGCAGAGTTTTCCGTAAACTGGGCAAAGGAGGGGCAGAAAACCATAAGCAACCTGGGGATTAACGTCGATGTACTCAACGCGGCTGCGAATCCTGCCGGTCCCAATCCGGGGCCGAACCAGGCCTTCAATCCTTTCGGCGACGGCGTGAACTCGCATCCCGACGTTGTTGCGGCCCTGACAAGCGGGGCGCCTGTCCGGCTCACCGATACGGACAACGAAATACGATCGCTCAACCTGGACATCAACGGCACCGGTTTTGAGTTGCCGGGTGGTGCTATTCAGTTCGCGTTTGGAAGCGAATTTCGGGAAGAGTCTCTGTTGACGACGAGTAATTTCGACGGCACGGGTGACATCACGTCGAGTTCGGATCGAAACATCACGTCGCTCTATGCCGAGGCCTTTTTCCCGTTGTTGAGCCGGCGGCGGCTGGCGCTTTCGCTCGCAGGTCGTTATGAGGACTACAGCGACGTTGGTGACGACGTAGACCCCAAGGTGGGGTTACTCTGGTCACCGCTGCAGTCGCTGACATTTCGCGCTACCTACGGGACGTCATTCAGAGCGCCGAGTTTATTAAATCTGGATGTCGACAGGCGGTCCACCAATCTCTCCGTTTACTTCTCGCAGTCGCTGGTAGATGAAGGCTTGGTGCCGTTTCCGATGATCGCCCGTGTCGGTAACAACGCCGAGCTGCAGCCGGAGCAGGCGAGTACGTGGACGGTGGGGCTGCAGTGGAGGCCGGAACGGGTCGAAGGTCTGTCATTAGACCTTAACTACTTCAATATCGACCTTGAAGATCGCATCGAATTGCCGATTACATCGCTCGAGACGGCCGATGATCCGAGATTCGCATCACTCGTAAACTATACGCCGTCGCTGCAACAAATCGCAGCGCTGGTTAACGATCCCAGGTGGCTTAACGCCAGTGGCGCGTCCGAGGCAGATATTCTGTCCGGCGCGGTGCCGGTTGCCATCGTTGACAGTCGCCTGAGCAATATTTCCCGTTCCGTCGTTACAGGTCTCGAACTCCTGTTTACGTACGGGCGCGAGACGGCCCTTGGATCATTCGGTGTCGGTTTCACCGGTAGTTACATGATCGATTTTGAGCGGGCGTTTTTCGACACGGACGCGCTGCTCGACGAGGTCGATACCTACGGCAGACCGGTCGACTTCCGGGCGCGCGGCAGCGTGAACTGGAGCCGTAACGCCTGGTCGGTGTCGGGCATCGTCAACTACACGGATAGTTATACGGACAGCATCAGTCTGCCGGCACGACGCGTCGATTCGTGGACAGTTGCGGATATTAGTGTCGTCTACACCGTCGGCGATAGCGCGGACTTTCTGCAGAACACGCGGCTCATGCTAACGGCGCACAATCTGTTCGACGCCCGGCCACCATTCGTCAACACGCCCGCGGGCCTGGCCTACGATAGTTACAACGCCGATCCGCACGGACGCTTCCTGGCAGCGCAAATCATCAAGGAATGGTAGCTCGGTGGTTTTTGTGCAGTCTTACGCCGCCACGCGTTTCCTGGCGCCAGACCAGGCGCTTAGCCAGGCCTCAGCTCTGACGGCATCCAGCACCGAACTCACGTTGTCGCCACGAAGCAGCTCTTGATCCGACAGCTGCCTCTCCAGCTCATGCTTATCGAGGACACCGTTTTTCACCAGCGCGCCGTTGAGCAGGAACGACCGCAGGAACGCGGCGTTCCTGGCCAGGATACGATTGAAGTAGCTGCTGGTGCTGCCTTTGGAGTAGCGACGAATTATTTCTGCCGGCACATCCTGTGCGAAGGCATCGCGAACCAGCCCGCGGGACCTGCCGCCACAGGTCAGTACGTAGCTCGGGATACTGAGGCAGCACTCGATAATCGGCTGCGAGATAAGCGGATGTATCAACTCAGCATAAGAGCAGGGGCGCAGATAATAGGTCTGACAGCCGACGACATTGAATATCTGCAGCTTCTTACCCGGAGCAAGATCGTCGGCGGCCTCTACCCACGGATGCGAGTAGCTGTCCCGATTCACCTCGTTGCGCAGGTCAGCACTGAGGATGGACGGCGCCTTGTCGTAGTCGGAGTAGGGGTCCGAGGAGCGCCTCAGCAGCCCGTAAATCGCGGCAGTCGAAAGTACCGACCAGATCGATGATTTCGTCATAAGGCTGGTATCTGCGGCGGCTCGAAGCAGCCCCGGCCGCAGCCCGTGCCGGAACGCATAGTCAGCGGCAATCAGTGGGCTGCTCTCCTGTTGAAAAAGGTGATCGCCCCCCTGGCCGGTAAACACTGCACCGGCCGGTCGTTCGCTGACAAGGCGCTGTCGCAGCAGTTCCGACGGTGGTAGAAAACCCAGAACAGCGGGGCTCGCAACCCGTGACAGGTCCAGCAGGCTCTCGAGGGAACACTCCGATACCGGGCTCAAACTCTCGATAAGCTTATAACCCGCAGCGCGCGCAGCGGCTCGCGCGTAGGCACGTTCGTCTCCTTGTATCGTCTCCGTGTAGAAATGAAAACACAGGACATCCGCGTCGCTTTTTGCATTGTTGACGCAGGCCGTGACAATAGATGAGTCGAGACCGCCTGACAGCTCCTGGACGATGCTGCCGTAGCTGCTGGCCCAGGCGCGAACGCAGCGCTGTATGACCTCCCTGAGAGCCGCCCGAGCCTCGTCAGGGTTTTCGATCGGGTCTGCCTTGCATATTTCAGCTGGTGTCCAGTAGAACGATCGGCTTAGCGCACCGCTTTGCGTGATCGTGGCGCATTCTCCGGCGTACAACTGCGTTACATCGCTGCTACCGGTTGTGCGTGTATTCAGTTCGCTGTATCGAAAGAACGCCGTCAGGTGATCCCAGTCGACCGAGAACGTTTTCCTGCCGAGTTGTACGCCGTCCTCTATGTTGGAAAAGACGAGGTCGACACCCGCGGCCTTCGCCATGAAGCAGGGCAGGCCGCCGGTCGGGTCGCGAAGCACCAGACGCTGGCCGTTGTGTGGCATCTGCAGAAACGCCACGTAGTGGCCCCAGTAACGCTCGGTCACGCGGCGGCCCCTCGAATCAACGATCAGTTTCGATTCTGTTTCGTCGAAGGTGGGGGCGGTTGAAGTGTCGTCATCGCTAAAGAGCTTGCCCAGAATCACACCGGCGTCTCGTTTCAGGATGTAGGCGCGACGTGCGCCGCCGGTTTCCCGTACATGAAAAACACGCAGCCCTGGAAGGGTGAGAACCTGCTGCCATTCTCGCGCGGATGATCGCAGGCACCGGGTGAGTCGGCGCGCTTCGGCGGTTTTCGCTGGATCCTTGCTATTCCAGCTCAGGGCGACGAACCGATACATGCCGCAGTTCCTTAAATCATATGCTCATGATCGGTGTGTAGCTGTTGACGTTGTCAACGATATCATTGACAACCAGGTCTCCTGATTGCACCCAGCAGTGTGCTCCCCAGGGCTCCAGTTTGACGCCGTATACCCACTGCGGGAAAACGTCGAAACGTGCCAGAAAATGCAGTAGTGCCAGCGAGTCGAACAGGCACAGATAAGGCCGGGGGTAGTAGGGACGCAATGTCTGGAATATCCGGAACAGATCGGTGATTGTCGCACTGTCGACCGGCAGCAAGGTGTTGCCCCGCCTGCGTTTGCGGCGTTCCACCTGGCGCACCGTGTGCTCGATCGAATGCCAGCGGAGATTCCACGAGGCCACGGTCGCCGCGGCAAAAAATTTGTAGATGTGGGTCGGTCCGATCGCCGGCCGGGGGTCGTCGGTGCCTGTTATCAGGCTGGTCTCGGCCACGTCCGTATTCAGCGGTAGCGGTTGTTTACCCTCGGTTTCGTCAGCGACGAACAGCTCTTTATCCATTAAGGTCTGAATAACCGTCGAGCCATCGTCCGTCAGGCTATGACCGCTCAGCAGCTCTTTGAACACTTTGGTTTGCTCGCGACCGAGACACAGGTATTCGTCGTTGTGAAGATCGAGAAACACGTAGTGCTCGTCCGCGAGACAGAAGAAAGTGTGTTTCGATAGGTAGAAAGAAGAGTTTCGCACTGCCATGAGCTGCAACCTCCGGAGTGCTGCGCAGCCTGCCGGCTGCGCAGCGTTTGGTGACGATCAGATCGTCTGCTGACTACATACAGTCGCGGCGGCTGGGGATTACCCAGAACTCCAGACCAGAGTTCCCGCAGCCTTTGGTTTCTTCCGAAACCTTACCCAGTTTGATCATGACTTTCTCCTGTGCTGTTTCCATGGGGCTTGACAAACTAGAGTAGTGTCGCGAAGCCCGTCAAAAATATCTATTCTTACCGAAGCCGCGCCAGATCGAGCAATTTGGGCAGTAATTCGATGCGTGTGTCGTGGTAATCCATAAGTACCTGCAGGAGTTCGTCGCAGTGCCGACCCAGCAGCAACTCGCATATCCGTATCAGTTCACTCTGCGTGTTTTGCCAATGGCGACACTCGAGTGTGCGTATGTAATGCAGGTGGTCGCTGGCACGGTCGATCGAGCGCGTGACATGAGCGTTGTTACCGAGGGAGGCGATATGGCAGAAGATTTCCCCGGTGTAGCCGGCCAGCGTTTCGGCGCTCGCGATGGTGCTGCGGTTGAGTTTGTAGAGGACTGTCGCAATAGGCTCGAATTCTGCGAGTTTGGCGCGTTTTTTGGGCCCGAGCTGCTCAAGTTCATGGATCAGCAGCAGCTTCGTCAGTTCGTGGTAACTTCGCAGGGTATCGGGGCACAGACGCATTGCAATAAAACCTTTACGTGGCGCCTTGATGACCAGATCTTCCGCCGCCAGCCGGTTCAGGGCCTCGCGGACCGGTGTCGTGCTGACACCGAGATCCTCGGCGAGCGGTTCCAGGTAAATCCGCTGGCCCGGTGGAAAGTCGAAGGCAATGACGCAGGCTTTTATAGCGAGGTAAACGCGGTCGCCGTTGGCGGCTTCGCTGCTCAATAGTGTTCCCAGTTGCAAGTTTGATCCTTATCGCCGGTATCATTCCGGTGCGGCCCGTTGGTGGTGAATCTGAGTCTATATGACCAAATAAGGCGATACGCCTACCAGAACGTGTAGGTCAGACGACCGGCGGCGGCAAGAGTTTGTGCTACGCCCGGGCGGCGCTGAGAAGCTCAGGCACGGCAACGAGACGGGTGTCGTGATACTCGGCGATTACCTTGGCGACCGCGCTCGTTTGTTCGGTCAGTAACAACTCGCAGATGGCCATCAACTCCGCCCGCACGCCAGCGGCCTCGCGACATTCGAGGGCACGAAGGTAGTTCAGCCCATCGTTGATACGCGCCACCGTGTCAGTGACCTGGGGGTTGCCGGATAACTCGGCAATGCTCAGAAATAGCTCCCCCGTGCAGGCCGCGATCACATTCGGTGTGCATTGCTGGCCGTCGTCGAGCCGGTCGCGTATGTCGGTAGCGACGGTTACCGCAGCTGCCAGAGATTGCTTTGTCGGCTCCTTCGCCGTTAACGCCGCGTTGAGCAGGAACTGGTTGAGGCTGTAGAGATCCCGGAAGCGCCGCGTTGACATGCTCATTGCTATGAATCCCTTCTGCGGCTCCCGATGCACAAGCCCTTCGGCAACAAGCATGTTGAGGGCCGCTCGAATCGGTGTCGAGCTAACGCCCAAGAGGGTTGCCAGCGGTGTGACGCGTATCGGTTTTCCGGGGCTGAACCGACAGGCTACGGCACGTGCTTTGATTGCGTGATAGACGCGATCGGCATCTCCTGCAATGGTCGAATTCGTGTGCTGCACTGCATTCCTCCACAGACTATTGGCGCTGGAATTATCCTAGAGAACGGGCATGATGTT
This sequence comes from Woeseiaceae bacterium, assembly GCA_021773035.1. Taxonomy (GTDB): domain Bacteria; phylum Pseudomonadota; class Gammaproteobacteria; order Steroidobacterales; family Woeseiaceae; genus UBA1847. The sequence goes on along the minus strand of JAJFKU010000029.1, from coordinate 33,167 downwards.
CGGTACTACCAGATTGGGTAGGAAGGGTAGAGTTTCCATGCGAATATCGGATTTCATCGAGCAATCCAGTCAGGCAGATTCCGAGGAACCTATTCTCAGTTTGATGGAATGTGCAGCTAACGATCTGGGATTCGATAAGTTCGCGTACAGCGTGCTGAACCAATACGATCGCAACAACGGGGGCAGCCAGCTCGCGGTAGCGCATAACTTTCCCTCCGAGTGGATCGACTACTACGTCAAACACAATTACCGGACTATCGATCCGGTTGTGCTGCTGGCGCCGGAAATCGAGGGGCCGTTTCTCTGGGATGCGCTGAACGATTCTTACGATCTGGATGGAGCGCAAATCAAACTCATGCGACAGGCCCGTGAGTTTGGGCTTAAGGATGGTGTCGGGGTTCCTTTGCACGGCCCGCGGGGCAAGTTGCGTCTGGTGAGTTTTGCGGCCGGCGACGGTCATCCCGACCCGGCTGCCGAGCTACCGAAGCTGGACGTGCTTGCCGCTCAGTTTCACTCGGCCTACAGCGCTGTCGACGGTTCCGCGGAAAAGACAGGGCAAAAGGGCGCTGTGCTTTCCATCAGAGAACGCGAATGTTTACAGTGGATCGCGTTCGGCAAGTCGTCGTGGGACATTGGCATGATTCTGAACATTAGTGAAAACACGGTTAACTTCCACGTCAAGAATGCACTCAACAAACTCGATGCAAACACCCGCACTCTGGCGGTTGTTAAAGCGATTCGCTACGGACTCATCAACCTGTAGTCTATTCCCTACCTGATTTGATAGGTGTACCCGCCGATTAGTCGTGGTTTATTTACCGCGTGCTGACAAGACCCGAGGTGCGCGTGTAAATGTTGCGTACCTGAACCGGGAAACGATCTACTCATACGGTGTGGTAGCGTGAAGATTCTCAAATTGAAACCAAGGCGAGCGGTTGTCGAAGAAACCCCGGAGCAGGCCGCTGCAGCAATCTTGAGCGCCCTGGATTTCCTGCGTGACGACTCGGACGAAGTTAACAGGCCAGATTTGAACAAGCTCATCCTGCGGGCACGTGCAAAGGCCAGAAAGCGTTTATCCGGCGGCTAGTCAGGCTGAATGTAATTGAGTTTGACGAGGCGCAGCGTCATGGCTTGCTCGCTCACTTCAAATCGTGTTGCAAGCCGGAAAACATCGATGTCCGTGATGCCACCTTCGGCCTCGACACATTGCTCCAGGAATGTCCTGGGCATCAACAACGATGCCGCAAAGGCATTCGCCTCGATTTCTTCGCGAAGTTCGCCGCTGCTCGACCACTCGTTGCGAAAGAAGCGCCGGTCCACGAACACTCGATCGCCCTCAGCGTGCAGTAGTACATGCCCGATTTCGTGAGCGAGGGTAAACCGCTGCCGGTTGCGATGGTGCGACTCGTTAATGGCGACCTTCGCCGTCGCGTTTTCCAGGAGCAGGACACCGGACACGTCATTATCGAGCCGCTCGTAGCTCACCGAGATTTTGAGTGCTCTGGCAACGGCTGACACGTCGACAGGTGGAGTCGTAATACGGTATTCCCGAAGCAGCTTGATCGCGCGTTGTTCGAATCGTTCTGACACCTTGGCGCTCATCCGTTTCGCTTGAGTTTTTCAATGACCGGCGACAGCCCCGGATCCAGGCCCTCGTACCTGAGTTCCGTCGAGCGTCGCCGCAGTTCGGCGATACTGGGCAGGAGATCGGAAAGCTCCAGGTTGTAGTGCGCGCAGATCTCGTAGATGTTGTGCAGAGACGTGCGCTGCGCGCCCGATTCCAGGTTCGCAACCGTCGATCGTTTCACTCCGAGTACCTCTCCCAGTTCGGCCTGCGAGAGTTTGCTGTCCGTTTCTGCGGTGCGTACGGCTTTGATTTGCTGCCGGATAGTTTCGTACAGCAGTTTGGCGTCGATATGCATAGCTTCCTCAGGTGGCCCGGCGGGTATTCTACCTACGCGGGGGCGATTGTCCATATTTCGGACGCTCCAGTTTTCCTGTTGACCGTCCAGTCCGAATACCCTATGCTTTTGTCTGTATAAACAACAATGTCTTTTTTTAGGACAGATCGCAACTCCATACCTCAGGGACGACGTCATGGCCGCCGCAAACACCGTTCGAAAAGCTCTCCACGAATCGCAGCCTCTGCGTTGCAACACTCGCCGGCCGGCGTATGTCACAGGCCGCCTGAAGCTCCGCCCCGACAGGACTGCGACGGTGCTGCCGCTCGCGGAAGAGGGCGAATTCTACGTACCGGATATGTTGTCCGACGATGCCGTCGGGGCTGAGCTGTTATCAGCCGCGGACAAGCGCGGCCGGGGGCTTCGTAAAGCCTGGAGTCATATCGGCGAAGCGCGGCTCCTGTCCGAGGTATTACGAGCATCGATGAGCGATGACTACGATAGCCGCGCCATGCAGGTCGATACCGTCCTGCGGATCGTCGAGAAAAAGCTTGGCAAAGCCTATGCCCAGATCGACAGGCATGACAGAAGTCATCACAACCTGTTCGTTGCCTATGCCGACCTGAAGAAGACGCTTGGCCAGGCGACCCGGGATGACACAGTTCACAGATAAAACCACGACTGGTTAACACTTTCGTTCATTCCCGGCCCAAAAGCTGGTCTTCAGGCCTGCGGAGTGCCAAAAAGATAGTTGTTCACCGGAGAGCTGCTATGGTTTCGAGCGCCAAAGACAATGTTGACTACCGTTTGCTGAACCGCCTGAGCAATATGGTGATATGCAGCTGTTGCCTGCGAAGCGGAAAGATCACTCCGGTTCCGCAGGTGATTTCCGATCGTCATTCGCTGACCAACGAATGCCCCGACTGCCGGCACGAATCCGTAAGCCGGAACGGTTACCGCCACACACCGGGAACGCTGCTCACGCTCGCGCGCTAGCCCGGTTTCGGTGGTGCATCGTGTCCCCTGCGATGCCACAATACGCCGATGGCCAAACTCTATTTCTACTACTCGTCAATGAACGCGGGCAAGTCCACCGCGCTCCTGCAATCCAGTTACAACTACAAAGAACGCGGCATGAATACGCTGGTGCTGGCGCCGCTGCTGGACGACCGGTACGGCGCAGGGAAAGTGACCTCGCGAATCGGGATCGAGACTGACGCGACGGTGTTCCGGGATGTCGATGATCTTTACCGGGTCGTCAGCCTGCAGCACGACGACGATCCATTACATTGCGTGCTGATCGATGAGGCGCAATTTCTGACACGCGAGCAGGTCTTTCAGCTCGGAGAAGTGACGGACAAGCTGAACATACCGGTACTGGCTTACGGGCTCAGGACGGATTTTCAGGGCGAGCCGTTTGAGGGCAGTAAGTACCTGTTGGCTTGGTCCGATAATCTCAAGGAGCTCAAGGCCATCTGCCACTGCGGCAGCAAGGCCACGATGGTGCTGCGACTGGACGGCAACGGCAGGGCCGTTACGGAAGGTTCCCAGGTGGAAATCGGCGGCAACGATCGCTACATTTCAACCTGCCGCAAGCACTTTAAAGAAGAGTTTTGTAGCTGACAAAGCTTGTCAGGTCTGGATAGTCGGTAAATCTTCCGATGCTGCCGGCAGTAACTCTGTATTTTCCCTGGCCAGCAGGTTACGCATATCTTCGAGCGTTTTCATGATCGACGTATCTGCAAACTCTGCGCCTTCCAGGTCGTGGCGAACCGTCGCGTGTGGGTCGTAGAACTTGATTCGATGGTGTCCAAGCGTAATGACGTCATCATGGATGAGGACGTGGTTCGAGACACGCTTCGAGTTGACGAAAGTCCCGTTGGTGCTGTTCAGATCCATCAGAAAGGTCGTCGCGCCATGACGTACCAGCAACGAATGGTGTCGACTGACGAAGCGGCTGTTAATCGAGATATCGTTATGCTCTGAGCGCCCAACCAGTAGTCTTGATTTCTGCATCGTCAGGTCGTTCATGACGCTGCCGTTGTTTGTCACGATGAGCCTCGGTGGCTCAGGGGGCAGAAGTTTATCCGCGTCGACCTCGATGGCGGAGACTTCATCCCAGGTGCCGATCGGCAGAGCAGGGTGTTCGATATCCGTTAGTCGAACCGGCAGAGTTTCGCTTTTGGCAATCGCCAGCAGCGCAATGCGATCGGCAACGCCCGGCCAGCCACCCGACGCCTGCCAGATATCGGTACATATGGCGTCGGTGAATACATAGGCCGGGAAGTCACTGCCCGCTGCGTGTAATTTTTGGTGCAGGTAGGTCTTGGTTTCAACGCGATTCATCGGGCGTAAATGAAAGTTGTGTATGACACGGCTGGCAATCGGGGCCATCGCCGGAGCCGTCATCATTTGTCGCAGGGAGTGGTCGCTCACGAGAACCATTTTCAGGGCGCTACCGGTACTGATGCGTAATTCTGCGAGTTCGCATAGCGTGCGCAGCGCGCTGGGATTGAGTTCCTGTGCATTTTCGATGAGCAGAATGGGTGCCTCGTGAGAGGCAGCCTGTTGCTGCGCGAAAATACGCACCAGGCCCAGTAACTCATTTGCCGAGCTCAGTTCGAGATCGTAACCGAACTGCCGCAGCATGGAGATGAGAAGCTGGGTCGTATTGAGACCCCTGCCGTCGATAATCGCGATCGAGCAATCTTCCGGCAGGGATTCGGCAAAACTTCGAATTGCCGTGGATTTTCCGGCAAGCTGGGGGCCCTGCAGCAACGATATCCCGTTGCTTTGTTTGCAGGTGTCTTTCAGCACTTCAATCGCCGCATCTCTCGATGCATACGATATGATTGCGAGCGGCTTCCCGTGGGTGGGAAACGGTTGTTCTGAAAGGCCGACCGCGCCTAAATCCATAAGGTGATAAACCCGCCGACACTGAAGTCGGGTTATAGTGTTGTTGTCAGATTTCGGTCGCTTATTGTTAGTAGCGTCGACCGGATTGATCAGTCTACGATTGGGCCCCGGTTCTTGTAAACAGAGAATCTGTAACTCCTTAGTTGTCAGTGGCACACGAGGGGGTATTCGACTCGAATATGGAATTGCTTTATAAATGTCTGATAAACATGGAAGTTCTCGGGTGACTCCTCGACCGTCTGCGAACCGCGACAGAGTGTAAGGTATTGACTGCAAAGCTATCGGCCAAGGGCCTGACACTGATCCGTGGGGAACGGTGTTTATTTGAAGATCTCGAGTTTGCGCTAAGCCCCGGTGAGTTGCTGTTACTCGAAGGTGGAAACGGTAGCGGCAAGACCAGTCTGCTGCGCGCCATCGGTGGTCTGCTGAGTCCAGAGTCCGGCGAAGTACTTTGGAACGGGGTACCCGTGCAGCAGCAGCGCCAGGAGTTTCGCGGTGCGCTGGTCTGGCTTGCCCACAAAACCGGCCTGAAGGGTGACCTGACGTTACTTGAGAATCTGAACTTCGAAACCTCGCTTCGCCCGCAAGCAGATGTCGATACGGTGAGCGTCTACGAGCGACTCGGAATCTCACGCCTGAAGTCGTTGCCGTTGCGCTCCTTATCGGCCGGACAACAGCGACGCGTCGCCCTGGCAAGATTGTTGCTCGCCGATGTGCCGCTGTGGATGATGGACGAACCGTTCACAAATCTTGACCGCGACGGCCGCAAGTTGGTCATGGAGCTCACCGCCGAGCACCTTGAGAACGGTGGGCTTTGCGTGATGGCGGCGCATCAGGACGTCGATATTGCGGCCCCTGTGAAGAGGATCGTTCTGCAATGATCTCGGACAAGCCTTCGCAACCCGGCATTTTTCGCGGCCTTTACGCAACAACCAGGCGCGATCTGTTGCTGGCGTGGAAGCGCCCCGGCGATATCCTCAATCCGCTGTTCTTTTTTGCCATGGTCTGCACGCTGTTTCCGCTGGCTGTCGGCCCAAGCCCGGAGCAACTGATTTTCTTCGGGCCCGGAGTGCTCTGGGTTGCGGCACTGCTCGCGACCTTGTTGTCATTGAACACGCTGTTTCTTTCCGATCATGAAGATGGCAGTCTCGAGCAGCTGTTGCTCAGCGCTCAGCCGCTACCGGTTCTCGCATTGGGTAAAACACTCGCGCACTGGTTGATAAGCGGCCTGCCTTTGGTAATCATTTCGCCGCTGCTGGCGATGACTTATCACCTGAGTGCTACCGTCGTCGAAGTCCTGATGTTGACGCTGTTTCTCGGAACGATCTGTCTGAGTTTGCTAGGCTCAATCGGCGCTGCCCTGACTGTCGGTTTGCATCGCGGTACCGCGTTGCTGAGTCTGTTGATACTTCCGCTGGCGATGCCGGTGTTGCTGCTTGGAGCAAACACGGTGTCGCTTGCAGCCGACAACGACCCTTATGCAACCGGCATCTGGGCGCTGGGCGCCTATGCCGTTGCGGCGCTGTCATTGGCACCGTATGCAACGGCTGCCGCATTACGGATCAGTAACGAGTAGAATTATAACTATGTGGACGTTTTTTCATAAGCTGGCATCTCCACCGCACTTTTACAGGCTTGCGGCAATACTGATTCCGTGGCTCGCAATTCCGGGATTGCTCTTGATCGCCTACGGCACCTATAACGGTTTGTTCGTGGCGCCCGAGGACTATCAGCAAGGGGATGCTTTTCGGATTATTTACGTGCACGTACCCACGGCCTATCTGTCGATGATGGCCTACATGTTCATGGCCGTCGGCGGTGGCATCGGTTTGATCTGGCGGATGAAACTGGCACACGCCGTCGGTGCTGCCGTTGCGCCCCTGGGTGCCGCGTTTACATTTCTCGCGCTTTTAACCGGTTCCATCTGGGGGCGTCCAATGTGGGGCACCTGGTGGGAGTGGGGTGATCCCCGATTGACATCACAGTTGATCCTGTTGTTTCTGTACTTCGGTTACATGGCGCTGCGCTCGGCCATCGACGATACGGCGAAAGCGGACAAGGCAAGCGCGGTGCTCGCGCTGGTCGGCGTTGTGAACGTCGTCATTGTGCACTACTCGGTTGAGTGGTGGAGTTCGCTGCATCAGGGGCAGACACTATTGAAGAAAGGCGGTCCAGCAATGGATCCTGCGATGTTGTATCCGCTGCTCGCGATGATCCTCGGCTTCACGTTGCTGTTCGGCGCCCTGTTGGCGCGCCGCGTCAGGACCGAGGTGCTGTTTCGGGAGCGGCGCTCGCGTTGGGTTCGAGAGCTTGTTCTTGCGCCGATAGGAGGCCGCTAATGGAAAGTCTGGCGATGGGCGATTACGGCGCCTACGTATGGAGTTGTTTCGGACTGACACTTATCGTCATGGTACTTAGCGACTGGCGTGCGCGAGCCCGCCATCGACGTGTGTATCGTGATATCGAAGTGCGCATCAAGGCGCTTGGAGAACGGGAATGAAGCCCAGACAACAAAGAATGCTCGCCGTTGGTTTAGCTGCACTCGGTGTCGCTGTAGCAGCAGGACTTAGCTTACGAGCATTCGAAGAGAACATGATGTTTTTCGTTGAGATATCCAGTGTGGTCGCTGGTGACTATCCGACCGAAAGAAATTTCAGAATCGGTGGACTCGTGGTCGCGGATAGTGTGCAGCGCGAAGAAGGTTCACTCGATATGCGCTTTCGCGTAACCGATACGCGCTGTGAACTTGGTGTCGTATACAGCGGTGTTCTGCCGGACCTGTTCCGTGAGGGGCAGGGCGTAGTCGCGCACGGTCGTATGGGCGATGACAAGGTGTTTGTGGCGAGTAAGATTCTTGCCAAGCACGATGAGGAATACATGGCGCCGGAAGTAGCCGAATCGATCAACAAGCACGTCGAAGACAAGATCGCAACGGCGCAGGGAACTGTCGCAGAGTGTGAGGCCTGATGGTTCCTGAGATTGGGCACTTTGCGCTGATTCTTGCGCTGGCGCTGGCTGCTTGTCAGGCCGTGCTGCCGTTGCTCGGCGCGCATCGTAATGACGCAGCGATGATGTCTGTCGCGCGATCGGCGGCCGTTGGCCAGTTCTTTTTTGTCGCGGTCTCGTTTTTCTGCCTGACCTGGGCGTTTCTACAGGACGATTTCTCGGTTCTTTATGTTGCGAACCACTCGCAGCTCGCATTGCCCACAGGTTATAAAGTGTCGGCTGTGTGGAGCGCCCATGAGGGTTCGCTGCTGATGTGGATTCTGATCCTCGCCGCCTGGACCATGGCGGTCGCCAGGTTCAGTTCGGACATGCCGGAAAAACTCGTCGCGCGGGTCATCGGTGTACTGGGGGTTCTTTCGATCGGCTTTCTGTTGTTCGCATTGCTGACATCGAATCCGTTCGAACGTTTGATACCGGCAGCCGTCGACGGGGCGGATCTGAATCCGCTACTGCAGGACCCCGGTCTTGCCATTCATCCGCCGCTTCTTTATATCGGTTACGTCGGATTCTCAGTCGCATTTGCATTCGCGATTGCAGCGATGATCGGCGGTGATCTGGATCAGAATTGGGCGCGCTGGGCTCGGCCGTGGACCGTTACTGCCTGGGCGTTTCTGACCGTCGGTATCGCGCTTGGTAGCTGGTGGGCTTACTACGAGCTTGGCTGGGGTGGCTGGTGGTTCTGGGACCCTGTCGAAAACGCCTCGTTTATGCCGTGGTTAATCGGTACCGCGTTAATCCATTCCCTCGCGGTAACCGAGCGACGTGGCTTGTTCAAAAGCTGGACCCTGCTACTCGCCATCTCCGCGTTTTCACTCAGCCTGTTAGGCACGTTCCTGGTGCGCTCGGGCATTATCGTATCAGTGCATGCGTTCGCGACCGACCCGACGCGCGGCTTTTTTATTCTGTCGTTTCTCACGGTTGTCGTTGTCGGTGCGCTGGTTTTGTATGCCTGGCGTGCACCGGCGTTGGACTCCAGCGCCGGGTTCAGGCTGCTGTCTCGTGAAATGTTCTTGCTGCTAAACAATGTGCTGTTGGTAATCGCTACCACGCTGGTACTGCTGGGTACTCTGGCGCCGCTGATCGTGGAAATGCTGAACGGTGGCAAGATATCGGTTGGGGCGCCCTGGTTTGAGATAGCGTTCCTGGTGCCGATGATTCCGTTAATATTTCTGCTGGGTCTCGGCATGCATACGGCGTGGAGACAGCAAAACAAACAACCCTGGTTAAGGCTCCTACGGCTGCCGGCGATCGCTGCGGTCATCATTGGGGTCGTTCTGCCGCTGTTGTTTTACGGTCGCGTCAGTCTGATGCTGGCAGTCGGTAGCATAGCGGCGGTGTGGATCGTGATTTCGTCGCTGATACAGCCGATACGGTCGTGGCGGCGCAAGGAAGGTGCGGCAGCGATCACAAGAGCGGCACTGGGAATGTGCATCGCGCACCTGGGTATGGGGCTTTTCGTTCTCGGCGCCACCGTGGTATCCGCTTTTGGTGTCGAATCCGATCGTTCCATGCGGGTTGGCGAGTCAGTTGACGTCAGCGGCTTTCAATTCGAGCTGCGAGAATTGCGGGAGGTGCAGGGTCCTAACTACACCGCGATAGAGGGCGTGGTTGAAATCCGCCGCGACGGAACCTACGTTGGCACTGTGCGGCCACAGAAACGACAGTATCTGGTGCAAAAAAGCTGGATGACGGAAGCCGGTATCCACCCGACCTGGAACAAGGATCTGTTCGTTGCGCTCGGCGACCAGCTTGGTGATGGCGCCTGGAGTGTCCGCATTCAATACAAGCCGATGATCAGTTTTCTCTGGGTCGCCGCGTTCGTCATGGCGCTCGGCGGTATTGTCGCGGTTAGCGACCGTCGGTACCGGCGTGGAGCGGCCCAGGAGAGCGCTGCATGAATCGCTATCTTTTGCCGCTGGTCGCAGTGATTGTCTTCCTGCCGTTCCTGGTGCTGGGACTGCGCAGCGATCCGTCGAAGCTGCCATCGCAGTATATTGGCAAAGCGGCTCCGGAATTCGACCTGCCGACGCTCAGGGACAATACGCGAAATCTGGCATCTGCCGATCTGACCGGACAGGTTTCGCTGGTAAACGTCTGGGCGACCTGGTGTGTTGGTTGTCGTGCCGAGCACGGTTTCCTCATGCAGCTCGCACAGCAGGGGGACATACCTATCTACGGCATTAACTGGCGTGACAATCGTCCCGATGCCATTCAGTGGCTGGCGCAGTATGGCGATCCGTACGTCGCTTCAGGCTTCGACGAAGACGGCCGGGTCGGGATCGATTGGGGAGTGTACGGTGCGCCGGAGACCTTTCTGCTGAGCCAGGAAGGGGAGGTTGTCTACCGGTTTACCGGGCCGCTCAGTGCTTCCCATTGGGAGCGCGAGTTCGTGCCGCGCATTGCGGAGCTTGGAAAATGATTCGGCGTATCGTTATTTGTCTTACAGCAGCTTGTCTGGCCCCGACCGTCATGGCGATTGACACCGGAAAGGCCTTTGAGGACCCGGCCCAGCAGGAGCGCTATGAGAGGATCATTGCGGAGGTTCGTTGCGTGACCTGTCAAAACCAGAATATTAAAGACTCGAACGCCTTCATTGCGGCCGATCTCAGGCGCGAGATTCGACGCTTGATGATGGAGGGCAAGAGCGACACGGAGATCGCCGACTTTCTGGTGACGCGTTACGGCGATTTCGTCCTGTATCGACCACGAGCGACCGGCAAAACGCTGATCCTGTGGATAGCGCCGTTCTTACTGTTATTGGTCGGCGGGTTTGCGATAGTCGGCGTGGTGCGACACCGTATGGCGCTGCCGCTGGACGAGCAATGATTTTCTGGATTGCCCTGATTGGCCTGTCGCTTGCGGGACTGGCGTTCGCTGCCTGGCCGCTGTTCCGCGGTGCGAAAAGCCTGACACCGCTGGTGGCAGGCGTGATTTTGTTTACCGTCGGGCTGTCGGCCGGATTGTATAGTTACCTCGGCAGTCCCGACGTGCCGTCCGGTGCCGGGACCGCGTTGGACGCCGACGAAATGGTGACCGCGCTCGCCGCACGGCTGGAAGACAATCCCGACGATGTCCGGGGTTGGATCATGCTGGGCCGTTCTTATCAGAACCTGCAGCAGTTCGATGCCGCGATACGCGCCTTCGAGAAAGCACTCGAGCTCGAGCAGGGTCAGAACGCGCAGACCATGGTCGCTCTGGCGATCGCTCTGATGGGTCAGCGGGACGGTGAGGTATCGGATCGCGCCGTTAGCCTGTTCGAAAATGCACTGGCACTGGAGCCCAACAACGCCACTGCGCTCTTCTATTCGGGTGGTGCTGCAGCCCGTCGCGGCAATACGACTCTGGCTGCAGAGCGTTGGGAACTCCTGCTTAGCCTGGATGCGCCGGATGAAATCCGTGGTTTGTTGCAGGCGAGAATCGATGAGTGGCGAGGTGTTGAGCCTGCGCCGCTTGAGCTGCCAGGTAGTATCGTTGCGGTAAACATCGAACTCGCCGGCGAAGCGGCTGAGGCCCTCGCAGGCGATGCGACCGTCTTTGTTATTGCACGCGATGCGGCTCAACCTTCGCCACCGATTGCTGTTGTACGGCGACGTCTTTCTGAGCTGCCGGCAACGGTGGAACTCAGTGATCGTGATGCGATGATTCCGGGCCGACCGCTATCGGGGTTTCAGGCTTTTGAAGTCGTCGCGCGAGTGTCGCTGTCGGGTCAGCCGGCCGAGCAATCCGGCGATTGGTCCGGGTCTGTAATCTGGTCCGGACCGGAGCCTGGCTCTTCCGCGAATCCACCGGCGGTCAATCTCATCATTGATCAGAAAACACCGTAACAACGGTGGCAATGAAGCCTGCTTTAGAAAACTTGATTAGGAAATTTTGATGACGCTACCGAAGTCTCTGCGAGACCAATTGAGAGTGCCACTGATTGGCGCACCGATGTTTATCGTGTCGGGGCCGGAGTTGGTCATTGCCCAGTGCCAGGCCGGTATTATCGGCTCGTTCCCGGCGCTCAACGCCAGACCGCAGTCGATGCTGGGTGACTGGCTGAAGCAGATTAAGGACTCGTTGGCCGAGTACGCCGAGACGCACCCCGATGCACCGGTAGCGCCGTATGCCGTTAATCAGATCGTGCACGCGAGCAATACGCGTTTGCGTGAGGACATGGAAACCTGCGTCGAGCACGAAGTACCCATTGTAATCACCAGTTTGCGGCCGCCGGCGGAAGTCGTAGCGGCTGTGCACGCCTACGGAGGCCTCGTTTTTCATGACGTGATCAGTCTGCGTCACGCGCGCAAAGCCATAGAGCAGGGTGTCGACGGTGTCATCGCGGTCTGCGCCGGTGCGGGTGGCCATGCCGGGCCGCTGAGCCCGTTTGCACTGGTTAAGGAAATTCGCAGCGAATTTGACGGCGCAATCATTCTGTCTGGCAGCATAACCAGCGGCAGAGACGTGCTCGCAGCGAGAGCTATGGGTGCCGACCTGGCCTACAGCGGAACCCGTTTTATTGCCAGCGACGAGGCCAATGCCGTTGCCGAATACAAAGAGATGATCGTCGACAGTAACGCCGCAGACATCGTTTACTCGTCGCTGTTTACGGGCATTCACGGCAGCTATCTCAAGGGCAGTATCGCTAACGCCGGAATGGACCCGGAGAACCTCCCGGAGGGCTCGAAAGCGGATATGGATTTCGCAAAGGCGAGCAAATCGGATGCGAAGGCGTGGAAGGACATCTGGGGAGCCGGGCAGGGCGTTGGCAATATAGACAACATACTGCCGGCGCGTGACATCATTCTGAACATAGAGCGTGAATACAACGAGGCATTGGCAGAACTGGCCGGGTAGCGATGCGAAGCATGCTGTATTCGTATTTGTTCGTCGCAGCCGGTGGCGCTATAGGCGCGATGGCAAGATTCGCCCTCAACGTATTTTTGCAAAGAGATGTCGAGTTTCCGTGGGGCACGTTGACCGCTAATCTTCTTGGTTGCTTCGCGATGGGTGTTATCGCTCAACTGATTGCCGGTACGGCGTGGTTTAACGCAGCGGGCATCGTCCCGGATCAGTATCGCCTGTTATTCGCCGTCGGATTCTGTGGCAGCTTCACGACGCTGTCGTCGATGGTGTTGGAAATCAATACGATGCTGCAGAAGAACGAAGTATTTTATTCGTTCACTTACCTGGTCGGAACGCTGGTCGGCGGCTTTGCCTGTTTCTATATTGCGGTCGTTTGCGCGCGGGCACTGATGCAGTTGCAAAGTAGCTGATCAGTTTACGCATTCTTCCAGCAGGGTAACGATACGGTCGCACCAGTCTTCGTGCTCCGGTTTCATCAGTACCGATCGCAGGCAGCTTACTGTTTCCGTTGTGGCCTCGATATCATGAAGCCAGTTGGCCGCGAGTGATGTTGGCAGTTCCATGAGTGCGAGGTGCAGTCCTTTTTCCGCAGCATTCGTGAACAGTTCTCTTGCTTTGATACTGGCCGCGTGAGTGTCGCCGGCCTTGACCGCGTACACAACGATGTCGAGTTCGGGCGGCATGAGCGGCACAAAGTGCTCGCTCGCAGACAGCTTATCGTGGAAGAGCCGTGCTGCTGCGATCGAACGACCGAGAGCCGCCGCGAATTCGCCGTTTTCCTCAAGGGGTAACAAGCGCTGCGTGGCCCATAAAGCAACTGCTGACGCACCGGGGCGGGAGCACTCGAGGCTGATTTCGCCCAGGTGCAATTCCGCCGAGCTGAAATACGTGTAGGGAGAGCCGTGCTTGTAGAGGCTGCCGACTGCCGCGTCTTTGAATAGTACGCAACCGCAGCCGTAGGGTTGCAGACCGTGCTTGTGTGGGTCGATGACGATTGAGTCGACGTTCGTGAGGTCTGCGTAGGATTCGGTGGTCACAGCGTCGAGATTGCCCGCAAGTCCGAAGTAGCCACCGTAGGCTGCATCGGCGTGAATTCGGAAATCGTATTCCTGACGGAGCTTCAGCACCTCGGGCAGCGGGTCGACGCTGCCAAGGCCCGTATTGCCCATAGTGACGACGACGGTACCGACGTCGCCCTCCCGCAACAGTGACTCCAGAGCGCCGGTATCCATACGGCCGTATTCGTCGACGGGTACCGCGGTAAACGGAATGCCAAGTACGTCGGTTATTCGGCTGTGCGTGTAATGCGCCTGTTCGGATGCAATGACGCGCTTTCCGGGCTGCATTTTGCCGGCAACCCACAGGGCTTCGAGGTTTGCCATCGTGCCACCTCCGGTGAGATGGCCGAGTGGTTTGTGCCAACCGAACATACGGCCGATCTCGACGATGCATTCCTTTTCCATCGCCGAGCTGGCACGGCCACCGTCCAGCGCATGGTTGTTCGGGTTGATCCACAAGGACAACGCATAAGCCATGCGTGCTACAGGGTGCGGCGGTTTCAGCATCTGGCCGGCGTATAGCGGATGGTAATAGGGATAGTTATCCTGCATGCGCGTTGCGACTTCTGACAGCACCGTTGCTACGGCGTCTTCCTCAAACTCAGGTGTGAATTCGGGCAGGTCGGCGAAGCCCTCTTCGAGTATGTTCAGGGCCTTCTGCAAGTGCTGTAGTTCGTTTTTATTGATCATCTCGAGTCCGCGATCGGGTTAACATGCGCATCGGAGTATAGCTTTGGCAGGGGTAATGGTAACGCGTTATGGTTGAGAAGAAATTGGTAAGAACAGGGGCGAAGTGGGAACCGCTGGTCGGCTATTGTCGGGCAGTTCGCGTCGGTGCTCATATTGCAGTTTCGGGCAGTGCGCCGGTGGGCCCAGACGGCGAGTTGTTCGGGGCCGACGACATGTACCTGCAGACAAAACGCTGCATTGAAATTGTTGCCGCGGCGCTGGAAGAGGCCGGGGCCGGTCTGGAGCACGTTGTGCGAACCCGCATGTTCGTCACCGATATCGATCGCTGGGAGGAGGTAGCCAGGGCTCATCAGGAAGCTTTCGCCGGGATCACTCCGGCCACATCGATGGTTGAGGTATCGCGTCTTATCGGTGCCGGCATGCTGGTTGAGATCGAAGCCGACGCCATCGTTGAGGGACACTGACAGGGAATGAGTCAGCGGGTTCGTATCAGCGCATCGGAGGCGCGCAGGATAGCTATGGCCGCACAGGGCTTCGACCGGGAGCGCCCCGCGAAGCCGACGGACATCAGGCACTTTCGCCGTGTAATGAGCGCTATCGCGGTCTTACAGCTCGATTTCGTCAACGTGCTGTTGCCGGCCCACTTCCTGATGATCTGGTCGCGGCTGGGGCCTTACGACCGAAGCCGTTTTGAGCACTATCTCTACGACTCCGGCGAACACACCGAGCAGTGGGCTCATGAAGCCTCAATTGTCGCCAGCAGCGACTGGCCGCTACTGGCTCATCGCCGCCAGACGTTCAGACCCTGGAAAAACAGCCCGCTGAAACATCTGCCGGATGCGCAGAGCTATCTGCAGGAAATCCTGGCAGTTGTTCGCGGTAACGGCGAGACGACCGCCAACGATTTGCCGACGGTCGAAGGTCCGAAACGTAAACCCGGTGACTGGCATCGCTCAATGCCGCGTTGGGCGCTTGAGCAACATTTCGGTCGCGGCGACCTTGCTGTACGGCGGCGATTGAAGAACTTCCAGCGCGTTTACGATCTGCCTGAGCGTATTGTCGACGAACATCATCGCAGGGTTTCGGTCGACAGGGCAGAAGCACAGCGGTGTCTGATCGGAAAGGCGGCTGAGTCGCTGGGTGTTGCCAGCATCAGCGATCTTGCCGACTACTATCGCATGTCTCGCCGCGACGTCGTGCCTCGACTTGAGGAACTGGTGGAAGAGGGTGCCGTGTCACCGGTCAGCGTCGATGGCTGGTCCGATACCGCTTATCTCGCCGCGAATGCGCCGTCACCGCGAAAAATCCCCGGCGCGTCGTTGCTGTCGCCGTTCGATCCGCTGGTCTGGTATCGACCACGGGCGCTACGCCTGTATGACTTCGATTATCGAATCGAAATCTACGTTCCGGCCGAAAAACGGCGCTGGGGCTACTACGTCTTACCGTTTAGGCTGGGTGACACGATTAGCGCCCGGGTCGATCTCAAAGCGGATCGAAAAGCATCCGAATTGCTGGTACAGACTGCCCATCTTGAGCCTGGCGCCACCGCGGGGACGACGGCCCGTGCGCTCGCTACAGAGCTGCATGCGCTGGCAGCGTGGCTGAAGCTCGAGCGGGTAAGAACGCGAAAGGCCAACGCCTTTGAAAAGGCGCTGGCCAAATCGCTGTAACCTATTCCTGAGTTTCGGGCGACTCATCTGCCGCTGCGTTGTTGCCGCGCTTTCCTCGTCGCTGCTTATCGCGGCGCTCCTCTCGCTGGCCCCGTTTCTCGCGCGCGGCGGCGCGTTCTTCGTCGCTCATCGAGTCCCAGCGCTGGCGGTGTTCGTCTCTGAACGCTGCGCGTTCTTCGTCAGACATGGAGGCCCGGCGTTCCCTCATAGCATCGCGGTTCTTGCTGCGTGCTTCCGAGCGCTGTTGCCTGATTGCCTGCTTCTCGTCGTCCGGCAGGTTTTGGTACTCGGCGCGCCACTTGTCTCGCATGGCGCTACGTTCGTCGTCCGAGAGGCTTTGCATGTAGGCCCGCCGGTCTTCGTGGCTCAACTCCTTGAGCTCCGTTATGGTCTGCGCGAAAGCGGTGCAGGGTAGCAGTGCCACTGCAGACAGCAGCAGGATCTTTCGTATCGTAAGCATTTGTAATTTCTCCATTGATACCGCGATACTATGAGAACGTACCCCACTGCCATCGGTTGACTTATGCACGTACTTTTTTCGCGAAATTTGACCTACCTCATCGTCATAGGCTGTCTGACTCTCGCCGGATGCGGGTCGCGGCCGGTCCTGGTATCGAAAAACGCCCGGACGCCGACCGGCGTCGATCTCTCCGGTTTCTGGCAGCTCAGAGAGACGCCGGGAGCGGCCGGCGCGATGGACCGATCCGCGAGCGGAGAGCGACTGCTGCCGACCCGCCGCTCTACTCGCGCCGCGCGGCGTCGCGGTAACAACGGAGCCGCTGTCCGGGTTTTTCTCGAATACGGGAAATCCCTCAAGATTACGCAAACGCATTACAGCGTCTTTATCAGCTACGACCGTTCAGTTGTGGAAGAGTTTACATTTGGCGAAAACCGGCTCGTCGAAATCGGCCCTATCGAGGCGCAGCGAGTCTCGGGCTGGGAGGATTCGGCGTTTGTCGTCGAAACCCTCGACGACAGTGGGACAACGCTGTTTGAATCCTGGTATCTCGAAGACAGCGGCCGGCTGCTGGTCAGAGACATCCGCATCAGCCGGGAAGAAAAAGACAGCTTCAACCTGCAGCAAAAGTTCGACCGGCAGTAAAAAAGGGCGGCGACTCGTTGGACAGCCCGGCGGGAAGGAAAGGCCTTCTTCGGAGCCGCCGCCCTGGGTTGTTACTTCTTGTCCAATTCGTAACTGAACAGGTTTTGAATACCTTCGCTAGCGAGTGCAACGCCGTTTACGACGCGTGCTTTGAACCTGAAGGATTCGGCCGCTTTTACTGCTGACCGCTCGAACACACTGTTGCTCGATTGCACGGCAGCTGCGTTGATGACTCTGCCTTCAGCGGTAACGTCGAATTGCACGATCACCCAGCCCTCCAGTTCCCGCGCTATGGCCGTGGATGGATACTGGGGTGAAACGCGTACTAGGTTTACCAGCGGGCCATCGCTGATCGGGTTGAAAGTAATGACTCCAGATGTCGGTGGCGTCGGCGGTCCCGGGGAAACGCCAATAGTCTCCTGCGCTGCTGCGTATTTAGGGCGTTGCGGAGTGACTCTTACGTCGACCAATACCTCTTTGGGAATTATCGTTTCCCTGGGTTGTACCGGCGTGTCCTTGATTATCATATCCGTGAAGCGGACCGGCATGCGGTGGGGGCGGTCGGTCTCAGCACCGGGTTGCAGGCTGATCAGAAGCTGCATTACGTACAGCAGGGCGAAGGTCACAAAGGTGCCGCTTGAAACGGCGGAGGCATATCTGGCAATCATCTCGGTCTCCTCAGCATGTCCCGCTTACTTAATGCCTTGAACTACGAGGTATGATACATGCCTAGAACCACAAAGTAACCCTTGAAATACCTTTTAGTTCAAGGTATGGTCGACCGATGGCACAAAGTAACCCCCCATTCATGAGTGGCGTACCCGAATTGCTGCTGCTGCGACTGCTCGACGAGCAGGAGATGTACGGCTACGAACTGGTGCGCTCGATCAAACAGGCAACCGATGACGCGATTTCCCTGGGCGAGGGCGTCATTTATCCGGTGCTACACAGTCTTGAGCGCAATGGCGCACTGCGGTCGAAGCGCAAAGCCGTTAGTGGCCGCACCCGCGTCTATTATTCGCTGACCAAGAAGGGCCGTGACCGCCTGGAAAAGTTGCGTGGTGAGTGGAGCCGCATTCAGGGCGGCATTGCGACAGCACTGGGGTCAGCCGCAAATGCGTGAACCGAATTTTAGCGAACTCGCAGCACAGCTCCTGAAGCAGGGTATTACGCCCAGACATGCCCACCGCACGGTTAACGAATTACGGGATCACTATGACGATCTCGTCGATGCGGCTGTCGATGGCGGAGCAGACAGTAAGTCGGCGCGCCGCCTGGCAGCCCGTCAGCTGGGTTCCATGGATGACTTTGTCGTGGATATGACGTCGCGCCGGGAATTAAAAACCTGGGCGTTCCGCCATCCGCAGCTTGCGGTTGTCGTTTATCCGCTCGCCTGTATCGCGGTGTTGCCGGCATTGCCGGTGTTCGCAGGTATCGCGCACAGAACAACGCTTGTCCGCTGGGGTGCAAGTCTGCTTGGCGCAGGGCTGGTA
Organism: Woeseiaceae bacterium; assembly: GCA_021773035.1. GTDB lineage: Bacteria > Pseudomonadota > Gammaproteobacteria > Steroidobacterales > Woeseiaceae > UBA1847. The sequence continues at coordinate 14,486 of JAJFKU010000029.1, read as the reverse complement.
ACCGCATCGATGTTACTTATGCTGCAGCTGTCAATTCTTCTCGGGTAGCAGCGATCTAGCCGGTTGTCGGCGTGTACTTCAACAGCGTAGCCCGGAAATTGAGCTTGCCCTTGCGATGCTGTTCGATGATTACCGGCAGGTAACCGAGTTCTTCCACGCACCACATCGTCGTCACTCTCGAAGAACCTTCTTTCTGGTGCCGGATTCCTACGGCGGTGTAGGTACCGGCCTTCGTTTTCACCTTTTTAGTGCCGGCATCGGTGATGTTGGCGATGCGCATTTTATCGACGTCAAAGAGTGTGTACTGTTCGCTGAGTTCGTTACCCAGCAGGTCGTGCATCAGTTCGTACTGGATAGATACGTTGTCGTAAGACAAGCCGTCCAGTTGCAGCAAAACGCCTTCGTTGCCTACCGTGCCGCTAGCCTGATTGGTGCTCCAGTCAAAGCGCAGGTCAATCTCGGGGTCGTCCCGGATTGTGTCAACCGCCTGGAAGCGTACCGGCCTGATACCGTCCGCCGCCGGTGAAAACTCGGAACTGACGTCCATCGTGCCGCGCGAGAGCATTCTCGACAATCCGGTCGTGCGGATAACGTGATTGGCGACGTAACCGTCGGCCGTTTTCCTGAGCTCGGTATTGAGTCGTCCCGACGCGAGAGAAATACGCACCTTGTACTCCGCTTTGTGCGGTACGAGCTCTGCACCGGCGACCGGAGCACCTGCCAGTAGTGCTGCGATAAGCGCCGCGATGAAACTGTATTTCATACATCCGCCTGCTGGGAGCCTTGTAAGGCTTTCTCGGAGTCTGCCATAAGGGACATGACTGCTTCCTGAACGCGAATCCGGTGCGGTTCCAGGGCGTCCAGCGCCGTATCGCGCGGGATCGGGTAGGGCGTACCGATAGCCACAGCGATGCGGGTAAACGGCTTGGGTATCATGAAATTGTCCCAGCGTTTCAGGTACCAGGCCTTATCGGCGGCGCAGCCGACGGGGATAACCGGTACGCCCGCGATCCTGGCCATCAATATGGCGCCCATCTTGAATTCGTACTTCGGGCCGCGTGGACCGTCAGCCGTGGTGACGATCGAGAAGCCGTTTTTCATCATTTTCTGCATGTCGCGCAGCGCCAGTGCACCGCTTTGGTTCGCCGAGCCGCGGATGACTTCAGCGCCCCAGGCGCGGGCGATACGTTCCGGCACCTCTCCGTCAACCGATCCGGATACCAGGAAGCAGGCCTTGAAGCCGCGCTGCACCCAGGAGCGCACCAGCGTTGAGCCAATGACATGGTGCTGATGCCAGTAGCACGGTGCGCAGACCGCCTTACCGTCGAGGTAGGGCTCGATGTACTCCTTGCCGAGCACGGTTTCGAAGCGATACGTTGCCGTGAGCAAGCGAATCAGCCCGCGCAGCAGCGGCAGCCCGAGAAAATAGTAGGCACGCCGGCTGGCGCTCATGCGGCGCTGGGAGGACGTACTGCGCCGTGATTCAATCGAGTCGAAGTCTTTGCGGGGTGTTTTGTTCAACGGTCGGCCTGTCTGAATTGCTGCGTTGTGCAGCCCGAGGCTGAGTTTGCAGTATCGAATCTCTGTCGGTCAATGTAATATTGCGCCTGCTTTTTCAATACGATACGGCTGAGTCCACCGCTCCATGACGTCCGTCCAGCGAAACTACAGACAACCGCCAGGGCCTTCCCGGCCGGTGGCTTTGGGCATTGACGCGGAGTCGCTGGCAACGCTGCAGGCACTGCAGGCAGAATATGGCGATATGGTGAGCATGACCAAGCCCAACGGCCGGCTCGCTTACTTTATTAACGACGCCAGTGAAGTGCGTCGGATTCTTACCCGCCGCCATTCCAGGTATCGCAAGGGTCCTGGTTTCGAGCGCGTCAAAATGCTGCTCGGCAACGGGCTGATCGTCAGCGATGGCGACACCTGGCGGCGCTCACGCAGGATGATTCAGCCGGCCTTTAGCCGGCAGAACATTCACCGGCTCATGCGCGTCATGGTCGCCTGCACCGACCGGCGTGCGGTGCGCTGGGCCGAGCTTGCGGCGAGTAAGGAGCCGTGCAATATCACCGCCGAAACATCCGACTTTGCACTTGAGCTGATACTGATCAGTATTTTCAGCGGCGACTACGAGACCCGGATTATGATCGGGGGCGAAAACCCCTTTGCGTTCCTGAGTCGCGATTCAACGCGCGACCTGAGCGTGGTAATGAAGGTGCGGCAGCTGCGGGAATTGCTCACCGGTATCATCGAAGAGCGGCGCGCCAACGATAGCGGCGGTCAATTCGACTTTCTGACGATGTATATGCAGGCCGTTGACAAGAATGGCCAGCCGTTTACGGAAAAGGAACTGCTCGATGAGCTGATGACCCTGATCGTCGCCGGTTTCGAAACGTCGGCAAATACGCTCAACTGGGTCTGGTACCTGATCGCGAAACACCCCGAGGTCGAGGCGAAGCTTATTGCTGAAGCTCGCGAGCACCTTCCCGGTGTCGACGCCCTGAACAGCGATGCTTTGATGGCGATGCGTTACACGCAGCAGGTACTGGAAGAGGCCCTGCGGCTCTACCCGCCGGTCTGGCTGTACACGCGCCGATCGCACGAAGACGACGAACTGGAGCATTTCGATGTGCCGCCGGAAACGGATATTTACCTGTCGCCGTTCATACTGCATCGCACGGAACGCTACTGGCCGAACGCAGAACAGTTCGACCCGGAGCGTTTCCTGCTGACGGAAAAGCCGAAGGGTGACCGGCCGTTTTTTCCTTTTTCGCTAGGTCCGCGACGCTGTGTCGGCGAGTATTTTTCTTTTCTCGAGATGAAAATACATCTGGGTCTGCTGCTGCCGAGGTTCAGGCTGCAGCTCATCGATGCAGCGCAGCCTGAACTCGAACTTGGCATCAACCTGCGGGCCGCCAAGGACATACTCATGCAAGCAACGGAACGTTAACGGACAGACAAATGGAGTTATACAACACACTGGCAGATTTGCTGGCGGATGCCCGACACAAGGATCGGGAGATTCGCTTTATCGACGGCGAAAAGGAAGAGAGTGCCGTATCGTTTGCTGCGCTTTGGGATCGTGCGACCGCACTACTCGGGTCGCTGCAGGCTCGTGGTATGAAACCTGGCGACGAACTCATCATCTTCAGCAAATCCAACGAGAGCTTCGTAACCGCGTTCTGGGCGGCTGTGCTCGGCGGTATCGTCCCGGTACCGGTTGCCGTGGGCATCAGCGACGAGCACCGCTTGAAACTGTTCAGAATTCTGTCACAACTTGAACGCGCCACGTTGCTTACGGAAGCGGACCTGCTGGAGCGCCTGCTGGACTTCGCGAAACAGCGCGAGCTTGGCGATATTACCACGCTGCTGGAGTCGAAGACGACGCTGACCGCTGATGTCGATCCGGACCTCAGCGGTGAAGTCTACGCATCCTCACCTGACGATATCGCATTCATTCAGTATTCTTCCGGGTCAACCAGTGATCCGAAAGGCGTTGTTTTATCGCATCGCAATCTGTGCACCAATATTCGCGCCATTGTCGAAGCCTGCGGTTGGACAGAGAACGATACGAGTCTCAGCTGGATGCCCCTGACCCACGACATGGGGTTGATCGGTTATCACCTCAGCGTTCTGGGTGTCGGCATGAACCACGCGGTGATGGATACCAGCGTATTCGTTAGACGACCACTGCTTTGGATGAGTAAAGCGAACGAACTTCGAGCGACACAGCTGTGCTCGCCCAATTTCGGTTACAAACACTTTCTGAAACTCTTTCAGCGTAAGGGCCTTCAGGACCTTGACCTGAGTTGCGTGAAGCTGATTCTGAACGGTGCGGAACCGATCTCCTGGGAGTTATGCGAGGAATTTCTCGAGGCGCTCGCACCGCATGGCCTCGCGCGCACCGCGATGTTCCCCGTATACGGCCTGGCTGAGGCCACGGTCGGGGTATCGATACCGGCGCCGGGCAGCGAGTACTCCAGAATTACGGTCGACCGGCACAGCATTCGGGTTGGTGAACCGTTTTCGATGGCCGCCCCGGAAGATGCGGATGCGGTCAGTTTTGTGCGCGTCGGTAACGCTATTCGCGATGTGAGCATTCGCATTGCCGACGACGACGATCAACCGTTGGCAGCAGGTAAAGTCGGCAATATTCAGCTGTCCGGTGGCAGCGTGACCGAACGTATTTACGCTGACGAGGCTGCGAGCGCGGAACTGTTTACCGCCGACGGTTGGCTGCGTACCGGCGATTGTGGCGCTTATAGCGAAGAGCAGCTGGTTATTACCGGCCGCCAGAAAGACATCATCATCGTCAACGGCCAAAACTACTACCCGCACGATATCGAAGAGATCGTCGCGCGCCTGGATGGCCTGGATCTGAACAAGGTCGTCGTTGCCGGGGCGACGCCGAAGGGCGGGCAAACGGAAGAGTTGATCGCCTTTATTCTCCACCGCCAGTCCGTCGACGGGTTCTTGCCGCTGGTTACCCAGGTCCGCGATCTCATCGGTGAGCAAACCGGGCTGGAAGTCGATAAGGTCATTCCAGTCTCGAGGATCCCGAAGACGACCAGCGGCAAAGTGCAGCGCGCAAAGCTGCTGCAGAGCTATTTCGATGGCGAGTTTGACGCCGTTCTCGGCGAACTGCAGCCGCACGATGCGGCGCCCGCCGGGACAGACGAGGATCCGCTGGTTGCTGAGCTCGAGGTGATCTGCCGGGAGTTCGCCAAAGACCGAACGATCGGGCCTGATGATAATCTGTTCGAGGTGGGCGTAAGTTCGCTGACGCTGACCGAAATCGTCCTGGCTATTGACGAGCGATATCCCGGAACCCTCGATATCAGCGACCTGTTCGACTATCCGACACTTAGAGAAATCGCCGCTTTCCTGAAGGAAAAACTATGATCTACGCACGTGTTGCCGGTATCGGCAGCTATCTTCCGGAAAAGGTCGTGACGAACAAAGACCTTGAGAAGATGATGGATACCTCGGACGAGTGGATCCGGGAACGCACAGGTATCAAGCGGCGCCACGTGGCTGCCGATGACGAGACAACGTCGTCGCTCGGGCTTGAGGCTGCAAGACGGGCGATGGATGCCGCGGGCGTGGAGCCCGACGACATCGATCTGATCGTAGTGGGGACGGCGACGCCAGATAAGGTGTTTCCGTCGGTTGCCTGCATGATTCAGCGCCGCCTGGGCGTGCGGGGAGCACCGGCCTTCGACGTACACGCGGCCTGCAGCGGCTTCGTTTACGGGCTGGATCTGGCGAATCGATACATCCAGACCGGCGGTGCTAAAACGGCGCTGGTCATCGGTGCCGAAACCTTATCGCGCATAACCAATTGGGAGGATCGTGGCACGGCCGTCCTGTTCGGCGATGGTGCCGGTTGCGTTGTGCTGCAGGCGAGCGACGAGCCGGGCATCCTGGCGACGCATATCCACGCTGACGGCGAGTATGAGGAACTGCTGCACGTACCCGCCGGGGTTTCGCTGGGATACGAAGAGACTCGTGCCGGTCGGGCCTTTATCGAGATGAATGGCAATGCGGTCTTCAAACGTGCTGTCGCCACCTTCGATAATATTGCACGCGAGACGATTCGCGACCTCGACGGTGAGATTGGCGATATCGACTGGTTTGTGCCGCACCAGGCAAACATGAGGATCATCAAGGCAGCGGCGAAGCGACTCGGCATGCCGATGGAGCGCGTCATCGCGACTGTTGATGAACATGCCAATACCTCGGGTGCCTCCATTCCGCTGGCTCTCGATCAGGCGGTCCGCGACGGTCGTATCAAGCGCGGCGATACCTTGATGTTTGCAGCCTTTGGCGCCGGGTTCACCTGGGGTTCGACGATGCTTAAATACTAGCGTCTTTCGCTTGTTTTTAGTTATGTAGATTATTAGAACTACTTCTCAAACTATTGGTTTTCTTAAATAATTCGAAAATAGATAAATACTGCTAGACTGTGCCCAGCCGTTCTAACGGCGATCCAAAATAAAAAAACAAGAAGAATAAGGGGAAAATCATGGGTGTAGGAAAGATCGTACAAATCGTTGCTGTTCTGGTTGCCGTTGTCGCCGGGCTCTGGAGTGGCTTTCCGGAAGCGTCGCTGATTATCGCGGTTCTCGGGGCGGTGGCCGGGTGGTTCGTCGCCGCGGAAGACCGCCAGCGTGTACTCATAGCTGCGATCGCACTGTCGGTAATTGGCGGCGGTCTGAGTGCTGTTCCGGGCGTCGGAGAGCACATCACCAGCGTCATGAGTAAACTCGCCAGCCTTTATGCGGCGGGTGCAATCGTCATTATTCTGGTGGCGATATTCGAAAAACTCAAACCCTGAGTGTCGGGTTTAGTAAAAGGCTGCTCCTCCGGAGCGGCCTTTTTACATAAGCGCAGCAGAAACCGCATAATTGGAAAAAATTGTGTGACCGGGTTCACATTTTCGATGTATCCCTGTCTCTATACTGCGACATATGACCTGTCTCCAAACGGAGACAAATGCACGACGGAAGAAGCGATGAATAAGAAGTTCGATGATGCACCGCTATCGGAGTCCAGCGTTTCGCTTGGGCTTGCCGAAATTCAAAAGCGTTGCTCGCAATTAATCGAAGATCCCAATGAGCTCAGCGCCTTATCGCTCGAGGAGCCCGCGAGTGCTCCCGATAACGGCAATCCCTACAACCGCGGTTAGCTGCGTGGGACGTCTTTGAGCGCTGCTTCGTGCAGGCGGCGCATAAGAATCAGGCGCCATATCCAGATCGCGACGATGAGCACGGCAGCAAGCGGTAACGCCGAAACGGGCTTTAGCAGCACCAGGAAATCGTAAACGCCGTGCGCCAGAGCTGACAAAAGAAACCCCTTCGCCAACGCTCCTGCAATAGGTTTGCCCGCCAGCCGCGCTACGGTAATCCAATGTGCCCAGATGGACGCAAACAAGATATGCACTACCGGACTTGCGAAGCCACGGGCGATGCCCTCGAGCGGCGTTAAATAATCGACGTACTGTATGTTTTCAACGGCGGCATAGCCCAGCCCTATGAACGATGCGTAGATAATGCCGTCCAGCGGTTCGTCGAACGCCCGCAGTCGAAGGACGACCGCAACGAACGGCAGGAGTTTTGCCAGTTCCTCGATCGGTCCGATGGCCAGCAGCGCATAGAGCAAAAGACCGCCGGGGTCCTTGTCACCGAGCGCCACTGCGTCATAGCGCAGACCCAGTGGCTCCAGGCCGAGATACATCAGCTTCGCCAGGCCTGCCGCCAGTAAGCCCAGACCAAAACACAGCAGCAGATTGAGCGGCGGCTCCGGCAGGTGCCGGTCCTTGTGATAATGATAGGCAGCCCAGAAAACGACGGGGAGGACAACCGGCAGAATTAACAGCGTGTGTTGCATCCCGATATTATCCGGCTATGCTGACCTGCTTTCCTGCGTATCGCTCACAAAAAGGGATAGCCCCCAGACCATGATATTCCGCGAGCTCCCAGGGATGTCCCCCGTTGCGACACCGCTGCGCCACGAGTATGCCGCTTGAGTAATCGTCTCCTGTACCTGATTGCGGTCCTGATCTGGGGGTCGACCTGGTTCGCCATCGAGTTTCAGCTCGGCGTCGTGGAGCCGGAAGTCTCTATTTGCTATCGCTATATCATGGCGGCGGCTATACTGTTCATATGGTGTAAAATCAAGGATTTATCACTTGTATTTAATCTAAAATCGCATCTATGGTTCGCCCTCATGGGGCTGTTGATGTTCTGCCTGAATTACATTCTGGCTTATCGCGCTCAGATCTACATCACGTCCGCCCTGTCTGCCATCGCCTTTTCGGCCATGTTATGGATGAATATCCTGAATTCGCGGCTTTTCTTTGGGGTCGCCGTCAGCCGGCGAATCTACCTGGGAGCAACGCTTGGCATAGTCGGGATCGTCGTTTTGTTTGGTCCGCAGGTCGCTGAGGTATCGTTGTCTGACGGCGTTTTGTTCGGCTCACTGCTGGCCGTCGGCGGCGCCCTGATGGCGTCCTTCGGTAACATGGCGTCACAGGCTGCCCAGAAGATTCGGCTGCCGGTTATGCCATCGAATGCCTGGAGCATGTTTTACGGTGGCTTGTTCACCTGCGTGCTGGCCGTGACGCAGGGCCATGCGTTTAACTTCGACACGTCCGCAGGCTACGTCATATCGCTGATCTACCTGACGGTGTTCGGTTCCGTGATTGCCTTCTGGGCCTACCTGACCTTGCTGGGACGTATCGGCGCGCACAGAGCCGGGTATGCCACAGTAATGTTCCCGGTCGTGGCACTGCTGCTGTCCATGCTTTTTGAAGGGCTGAGGCTGGAGTTCTCGATCGTCCTGGGCTTTGCGCTGGTCCTGGTCGGGAATACACTCGTTCTTACAGACCATGTCAAGACCAGACGAGCGAACTGACAGCGAACTCATCGACCTGTGCAATTCGGCCGATCGTGAAACTGCGGCCCGGGCTTTTGGATCGCTCTACTCACGCCATAAGGACTATGTGCAGCGCGTCGCCTTTCGCTATGTTCGAGATGCCGACCAGGCCCTCGACGTGTTGCAGGAGACTTTCAGCGACGTACTGCGAAAATTCCCGCCGGGCGGGCCGGGGATAAAGCTAAGCGCGAAGTTTTCGACGCTGCTGTATGTAATCGCGAAAAACTCGTCGATCTCCATCCGGCGGAAAATGATCCTCAGGGAAGCCGGCAGCCGCGTAGACCCCGACGAACTTCCGGCTGCTGAATACGACGATGCTTTCGATCTGGGCGGATTACTGCGCGGCCTGTCTCCCCGACAGCGTGAAATCATTACGCTGCGTTTCGTCGACGATCATTCTCTGCAGGACATTGCCGGCATTCTCGAACTGCCGCTGGGGACGGTTAAGTCCCGCCTGCATACGGCGATCTCAGCGATGCGCAACTCCCCGTCGGTAAAAGAATTTTTCGATAAATGAACCTTTCGCGGCAGTGTTGCGATTAACAGGTATGGAGCGCGGAATGAAAGGCGAAGACGAAATTAGCGGCGAGTTGCCCGAGGCGCTTGTTCAGCAGCTAAAAGCGGCCGAAGAGCGGCGCTCGCTGATCACAGCCTCGGTCGATCGTTCGCTGGACGGCATGGTTCAGGCACAGTTCGCAAACCGGCCGCGGCGTCGATCACGGGCAGCGCCCGGCTGGCTGGCCGTCGCCGCCTCGGTACTGCTGGCACTGTTTGTTGTGCAAAGCCAGCGCGAGCTGCCGGAAAACCCTGTGTATGGCGATATCAATAACTCCGGTCAGGTCAACATTGCCGACGTGCTTAGCCTGGCACGTCGCGACGACGGCAAAGTCACACAGCAGGAACTCGACGCATTTGCACAACAAATCGTCTCGCTTGGGGACGCGTCGTGAGTCGCCTCTCCGTGTTCATATTGCTGCTGACGGCAGCCTGGGCGGTTCCGTCCATGGCCGACGAGCAGTTCGTCAGTATCGATGTCTTCATCGACAGCGAGCAGGCGTTGGCCGCCTGGCAGTTTGAGTTCACGGCCGGTGCAACGCTGATGCAGGTTGTCGGCGTGGAGAATGGTCAGAGCGGCGCGTTCAGTACGGCGCCTTATTACGATCGGGAAGCGACGAACCTTGGCCGCGTCGACCGGATTGTCGTTGCCGATTATTCGCTGGCCGATGGCGCGGTGCTGCCATCCGGACGCATCAGAGTTACAACGCTGCACCTGATGCTCTCGGCGGACGCGGTGGCAGATTTCCAGTCGCGGCTGATTGTCGCTGCTGGCTACGATGGAAACGAAATAGAGGCGGATATCAGTATCGAATTTTCCGCAGGGAGTGAGAAATGACTAACGGATCTCTGAATCGGTGTCGGCCGTTCATCCTGTTGGCCCTGGTTGCAGGAATCGTCGCCGGTTGTGCAGGTGACTATGTATTTGTCGAACCGGCGGGAAACCCAACCCCGAGCGCGGATGGGACACTCGAAGAGGTGGTAGTTACCGGCTCGAGGGCCGGCTCAAACCGAACGATGAGGTCGCGCGAAGCGCGGTCTGCTGAGGCTCCGGCATGCATAACGCTTGGCGGCTGTATCGAAGATGTCGCGTTCGCGGGCGACGAGGAAATCTGGGTGATTCAGAAAGCTGACAACGAGGTTCTCGCAGCATCCGGCGATGAACCGGGGTCGGGAGCGATGCTCACGATGCTCGATTCGAGAAAGGTACCGCTGCCGTTGCAACACACCGATGTCAAAGCAGTAATCAACGGGTATATCGGCAGCGTAAACGTCAGGCAGCAGTTCGAAAATCCGTTCGCCAGCAAGATCGAGGCGGTGTACCTGTTTCCGCTCCCGGAGAAGGCCGCGATTTCCGAGTTTCTGATGATCATCGGTGAGCGCAGAATTCGCGGTATTCTGCGTGAAAAAGAAGAGGCCAGGGCGATCTACGAGAAGGCACGCTCGCAAGGCTACCGGGCGAGTCTGCTGGTGCAGCATCGGCCCAATATCTTCGAGCAGAAGGTCGCAAACATCGAGCCGGGAACCTCGATTGAGGTCGACATAAAATACTTCCACACGCTGCCGTACAACGATGGCTGGTATTCTTTCGTGCTTCCGACCGTGATTGGACCTCGCTACAACCCGCCGGCATCCGGCGATCCAATAGCGGCAATTCCACGCACGCAGGCCGACTCCGGATCAACAGCCGTTCGTTACCTGCGACCCGAAGAACGGTCCGCGCATGACATCAGTATTGACGTGCAGATCGACGCGGGCGTGAACATCGAAGAGCTGCGTTCCGGACACAAGATCGTGGCCAGCCAGCCTGATGCACAGTCGGCGTCGGTACAGCTCGCACATCAATCGACGATTCCAAACCGGGACTTTGTGCTCGACTTCAAGGTTGCCGGCGGTACGCTGAAGTCCGATTTGCTGACCTATTTCGATAACGATTTGCAACAGGGTTACTTCACCCTGATGTTGCATCCACCGGCGACGACAGAGGTGTTACCGCGCCGCAACATGGAGATGGTCTTCGTTATCGATGCGTCGGGGTCGATGAAGGGACGACCTATGGAGCAGGCCAGGAATGCGGTGACGGCTGCTCTCGATCACCTGCAGGCGGGTGATACCTTCCAGATCATTCGCTTTTCGGACAACGCCAGTCAGTTCGGACGTGTGCCGGTACCCGCGACGAAGGCGAATATCGCCAGCGCCCGCCGCTACCTGCGACGGCTGAATGGCGGCGGCGGTACGCAGATGGTGGAGGGCGTTCGCGCAGCGCTGGATTTCCCCCACGATCCGTCACGTCTGCGCTTCGTGTCTTTCCTGACCGACGGCTACATCGGCAACGAGGTCGAGATCCTGCGGGAGGTCAGCATGCGCATCGGCAGCAGTCGAATTTTCAGCTTCGGCGTGGGCTCGTCGGTAAATCGCTACCTGATGGATCGGATGGCGAAGGTCGGTCGCGGTGCGGTCGCTTACCTCGGCCCGGAGGACTCTGGCTACGACGTCATGCAGGACTTTTTCGACAGAGTCAGCCACCCGGCGCTGACCGACGTCAGGATTGACTGGAACGGCATGGTCGTCAGCGACCTATACCCGGCAGAATTGCCCGATGTATTCGTCGGTCGGCCGATTCTCGTTACCGGGAAGTACCAGGGCGTGGCGACGGACATTGTCGTGCACGGACAGCTCGGCGATGTCGATCGGCGGATCGTCGTTCGCAGCGACGGCGAACCGTCTGCTGGGCCTTCCCTGGCGAAAGTCTGGGCACGCCTGCGAATAGCCGAGCTGGAAGATCGTAAGGCCAGGCTTGGTGATCCCGACAATGAACTTGCCATCGAAATCGGTTCCACAGCGCTTGCGCACCAGTTGATGTCCGCCTACACGTCATTCGTCGCCGTAGACACCTCGGAGCGGACAGAGGGGACGTACGGAACAACAGTGCATCAGGCGGTACCGGTACCGGATGGTGTCCGCTACGACACAACGGTTGAACAGAATTAGGATACTGCTATGACTACATTGATTCGATCCACCATGGTTCTGCTCCTGGCTCTCGCGCTGACCGCTTGCGGGCAGCACTACGTGACGCCCGGTGGCGGTGTTGCGCTGTTGGAGATAACGGACGATGACTTAAAGTCCTACTACGAGACCCGGCCGACGGCGCCGTTTCCGACAAGTATTGCTGTGGTTCGTGTGCAGGACTCGGGTTATCGATCTCTCTCTCTTCACGGTTACGGGCAGGGACGATTCTCGGTAGTCACCACCCGCGACATCGAAACGGATGAGTCCTACGAGAAGCTGGCAAAGCTGCCGCTTGTCGCCGACGTTGCGCCGATCGGTCGAATGCTGGTACCTGTTAACGCGAACACCATCAAGGACCTGCGCGTACCGGCGGCCAAACTACATGCTGACATGGTTCTGATTTACTCGGTAGACACGGCGTTTACGGTCGATGGTAAGTCGCTGGGACCGCTGTCGACAGTCTCGCTGGGACTGATCCCCAACAAGAAAGCGCACGTGACCTCGACCGTTGCCGGAGTGCTCATCGATGTTCGCACCGGACATATCTACGGAACGACCGAAGCAAGCGATCTGCAGCAACAACGGGCGACGATCTGGTCGACGCAGCAGGCGATAGAGACCGCGCGCCTGAGGGCTGAGAAGAATGCCTTTAAGGCATTTGTCGGTGAGTTTGAGGATCTGTGGAGCGGGGTGCTTGCGAGTCGGTACACGACCCCGGCGGCGGATGGAAATAACCCGCCCCGCGGGCGTACCTACGACACCGTGAAGTTTTGGGAGCGGGAATAGTAATCCGATGCGCGAAACACTCGCATGCCATTTAGTTGGCCCTGATTTCTTCAATCACGCTCGCGTCGGCCCAGAATACATCCCCACTGCCAAGACGCTTGCTGGAGAAGAGTAAGTACTTTCCATCCGGCGTAACCATGGGGCAAAAGTCGCGCTTGTTAGAGTTGATATCCGGACCGAGGTTCTTCGGGGGTGACCACTCGTTATCTGATATTTGAAAACTGACATACAGGTCACCGCCGCCGAGGTCGTCGTCCCGGCCGTAAATGGAAACGATCATGTAGCTTTCATCGGGAGAGATATAGACATCACCTTCATAATGCTCAGAGTTGACGGCCGCGCCGAGATTCTCTGGCTCCTGATAGCTACCTTCGACCAGGCGGGATCTGTATATGTCCGCTTTTCCGTACCCTTCATCCCGCACGGCCTGAAAATAGAGCGTGCCATCGGCGGTGACCGTCGGATAGACCTGGCTCTTGCCGGAGTTAACTACCGGGCCAAGATACTTTTCTTCGCTCCAGCCTGTTCCGATGCGATGTGCGTACCATATATCGAATCCATCCTGCCTGTCCTCGGTGTCGCCGGGACGCGGTCGTCGTGTGCCGAAGAAGACCCTCGAGTTGTCATGGCTGATAGCGACGTCAACGTCGGACGGATGATTGGAGAACGAAGCGATTGTTGGCGCGACCCAGATACCGTCAATCTGCCGGGTGACCATTATCTTCGTGCCGAGTTCTTTCGTCCAGGTAGTGAAATAGAACTCGGTGTGATCCATGGAGAATACCGAGCCCACCTCGCTGTGCTCGGTCGAGATGAGATTGGCTCCGAATAGTTCGGCTGCCTTTCCTGGCAGCTCTTGTCCCAGGTAAGGACCTGAGACGTCTGGCCAGCTCTCAAAATCGGGCATCTCAGCCGCGTGACCAGGTTCCAAAATAGAAAAAAAGAACAGTATGCCGAACGGTCTTCGCATCGATACCTCGCAAGATTTTTAACGACCGCCAAGGTTAATCGGTAGTCGCCTCTCAATAGTCTAACATCAGGACGCCTCCTTACGGCCAGAAGCAGACACTAATCGTCGCGGCGAAAAAACTTGGCCGCATTCCCCCAGACATGATTCTCATTTGAATAGGTCAGGCTCACACGCTTGGAACGAATCCAGTACACGCCCCATGCGAGGCACCACAACGCGACCGGAGGTACAGTAAGAATAAGCGAAACAAAAAGAATGCAATTCAAGGTCGAATGGACAAACGGCACCCAGATGTGACCGCGAAATAGCAACGAGGCGGGGAGGAACACCGTTATTGCCAGGAAGGCGTAGTCGCCTGCCCCGCCTTCACCGAGATTGCCATAGTCCTCTCCGGTAATAAGTTCTGCGAAGAATATTCCCGGATAAATAATTGCTGGAACGAGCGCACAAACAAAGTAGGTCAGTAACCAGCCCCTAAGCTTGTCGGCATCACCTGCAAAGCCTGTAAGATACTCGGCGTCCATTCGGTCCAATCCGTTTGTCGATATCGATTCGGCCTATTTGGCTAACGTCTGCTTTGGGTTGTGGTTTCAACCGGTCAATGCAACACCTAAGCTCTAACTATAGAGCAGGAGGTGTCATCAATGAAACAAAGACCGCGAAGATATTTCACTCAGACAGAGATGTCAGAGGTCTGGGATCGCTGGGAGAAAGGCGAGTCACT
>JAJFKU010000028.1 GCA_021773035.1 Woeseiaceae bacterium | reverse complement strand
GGGCGGTTTCAGACTATGGATACGTTCCAAGGTCGGCAAAACGCAACATTTACATTGCACAAGTATCTCTATGCAAATGTATCGCCAGCAAACATGATTGACCCGACCGGAAATACGTCTCTTATGTCTCTTGGGGTGGGTGTGTCTGTTGTTGGAACCTTAACGCTTGCGTCAAATATAGGGATCACTTTCCTGGGTGGTTCGCTCGCAAGTGAAGACGCTGACAATATCCCTGACGCCTTCATAATGGGAATCAGTGGGTTTGCGGGAACCGGAGGCGCGTTGGTTGAGGCAGGAGGAGACGCAATATACGACCGTAGATCTGGTCGTTGGTACGGGTATGGCTTCGGAGGAGTAGGCGTCTCGCCTCTTTCGTTCTTCAGGAATCATCGGATAGGGTTGTCGGCATCAGCAGGGCTTATTTGGAATTTGTCGAGTCCAAACGACTGGTCCGGTCCATCAGTGACAGCCAATTGGCCAGTTGCGATTCTTACAAAACTACCGGCGGCAGCGTTTAACAGTCAGCAGATGTATAACGCTCTGACTTCACTCGCGATAAGATCGAGGAGCCCACGATTCATGAACAAGACATTTCGAAATTTCAGCGCTCAAGTTGGCGTGTCTTCTGGTGGGCCTGTATCCTTGAGATTGGCAGCTCGATCGAACTCTTTCGGAGCTACAGCCGGCTATTCTACTGAGCCGAGGGATATAACGGCTGACTTTAGTCGTTTTACCGCGACGGCTAGGAGTATTGTCAGCGATTTCGGTAATGCACTGGACTTATTGCAATGAGTTTCTTTTCCTATCTCATATATTTGTTGGCGCTTGTTGCGCAGTATCATTACGCCGTGAGGTGTAGCGAGCGATGGAGGAAGGCTTGTGCATTGACTGATGTTGAGGACGAGGCGAGTTTTTCAGAGATCATTCTTGTAGTGTCGCCGATTGCGCTACTAGTAGGGATCGTCCTCGTTGCATGGTTTCTTTCGTTTCACTACAAATTTGAGCTACCAGTTGATAGTAATTACGGTTCATACCGAAACATGATGTTACTTGGAATTCTCGGTCCCGCAAGTCTAACTATATTGGGGCAATATAATGCGCTTCGAGAGTATTTCAAATATAGGAAGTCAAGAGAAAACCGAGAACTGAACTAGCGGACGCGGAGTTACGCACGACGTCCTGAGCCTACGACGACCTTGGACGAGTCGTATCGCGCACTTTGCGGTGGGCAACCGCCTGAGCGAGGTGGAGACCACGGCCGCGGGTACCGACACCACGACGTACAGCTACGACGACAACGACCGCCTGCTGACGGAGACGGTCACGGGCCTGAATCCGGCCACGGTGAGCTACAGCTACGACAACAACGGCAATACGCTGACGCGGATCGACGGCTCGGGGACCACCAGCTACGCCTACGACAGCCGCAATCGCCTGAGCGACCTGAACGCCGGACAGACGACGTATTTGTACGATGCCAGCGGTATTCGGATGAGCGAGACGAGCAGTGGGCTGACAACCAACTATCTCGTCGATCCGAACCGGGATTATGCGCAGGTGGTGGAGGAGAGTTTTGATCTCAACAGCTTTGCCGAGGTGCGCTATACCTACGGGGATGATCTGCTCGCGCAGCACCGGCGGGTGGATGCACTGACGACGAACTCCAGTACCTATCATTACGATGGGATTGGGTCGACGCGTCGTTTGACCGACACGAACAGCCTGGTGACGGACAGTTATGCGTTCACGGCGTTTGGGGAACTGGCGGGCAGTACCGGGGTTACGGTGAATGACTATCTGTATACGGGTGAGCAGTTTGATCCGAATCTTGGGTTTTACTATTTGAGGGCGCGGTATTACAACGCGGGGATTGGCAGGTTCCAGAATATGGATACGTTTGCCGGGCGGATGTTTGAGCCCATAACGCTGCATAAGTACTTGTATGCGAATGGGGGCCCCATCAACTTTGTCGATCCATCGGGCCAATTCGGGATCGCAGAGGCATCCGTCGCGAATGCGGTTTCAAGTATTCTGAATAGCTTCAAAATAGACGGTAGTTTCAACTTGTTCGATGGTGGGCTAGGTTCATTTGGGGCTACAGATGCTCAATTGACAACTCGCCAAGTCCACAAGCTGATAGCTATAGCGTCGTTGACGACTGCAGGCGTCGCTATTACCCGGCTAGTTGCCAAGAAATTCTTCGCACTCTCGAAAGCTAAGAAGTTTGACAGGTTTAGAAGAGGGCTGTTCGGTAACCTGCCTGCTGTGAGACCTCGGGATGGCACCTTAACGGCCAGGCCATCTGGCGGTGTCAGCATTCTATCGCACAACAACATCGATTCACTCGTTAAGAACGAGACGTATCTTTACGTCGTAGATGAATCAGACAATTTATTGCTGGCGATAAGAGGGTCGGCTGCACGAGGAACGAAGCATCCACAGCTTGTAGGAGGAGGTGCTGCAAAAGCGGCCGGTGAACTCCAAGTGGTCAATGGTAGGGTATTGCTAAATAACGAAAGCGGGAACTTCATCCGCCAGTCAAACCAGGCTCTTGCTAGCGTACGGGCCTTGCTGCAAAGTCTTGGGAAAACCGTAGAATTGGTAGGTCCATTGTGAAGTCTGAGGTTAAGTCTTGTGAGAATTACATTTCGTGAAACAGTCCCAATTCGTCCACAAGTTGAATATGGAACTAGAGGGAGCGAACTGGAGTGCTTCGTTCCGCCTGGTTACAAATGGAGACAGCTGAATTTTGGGCAAGGGGAGGGCCAAATTCGCGCGCTGGGGTGCGAATGGGGTTTTTATTATCGACCGAAGGGCGAAATCGGGATGACCCTCCATGATGGGGAAATCGACATCGGGGATGCGCTGAAGTTCGTGTATGCGGTTCGTGACAGGGTTTTTGGAGACAGAGCGTCCGAAGTATCGCCGATCGTTTTCGAAATGGATCAAGACAAATGAGTGGAAGTACTGACGGTAGAATACTGGCTGGTATGCATCAATCGATACACAGAACTCATCTGGAAACGGGTCCCGAGTTTACTTAACCTGAACAAGTAGTAAATTCTTAACCGAATCCGTATCGATCGCTTCAATTGGGCGTCTCGGCAGATCGACCAGCACAACTACGTGCTGGGCCCGAACGGCAACCGCCTGAGCGAAATCGAGACCACGACGTACAGCTACGATGCTAAAGAAGAACTAGGGAGACTAGGGTTCGAACAGGGCTTTCCAGTCGAACTAGGTCACGCAGGCGGGTGCGGAACTGCCCACCACGTCCTGGTGGGCCTACGATGACCTTGGGCGCGTGGTGTCACGCAGCCTGCCAGCAGGCCAGAGCGAGAGCTTTGTCTACGACGACAACGGCAACCGGACCCGTCATACGGACTTCAACGGAGTTGACGTTACCCCCGTAAACCGCTCCAAGAACTCACTAGGATTTCCCGATATTATTGGCCCTTGGGAGGTCCGAGATGAAGCGCAAGAGATTTACGGAAGAACAGATCATCAAGATACTGCAAGCCCACGAAGCGGGCGTA
>JAJFKU010000027.1 GCA_021773035.1 Woeseiaceae bacterium | reverse complement strand
TTCTGCGTGATTTGCTCACGTAACTTTCGCATTTTCAGACGTTGGCTTGGCCGTAAGTCCCTGTTTAGTAACGCCACAATTCTGCACCGGCCTTTGTCAATGGCATAGTGCAGATTTCCGGCGGTTGGGGCCAAGAACCCCAGGACCAACTAGAGCAAATCGAAGAGGGCGGCAGCCGGTATCGCGCGGTTGCAAAACTCGCCCACCTGACCGGCCATACTCGTACCCATATTTCGCACGCTATTAGGCTGTTAAAGCTACCCATAGCCATTCAGAAAATGGTTCGATCTGGACAGCTGACTGTTGGTCACGCCGAGGCGTTGGTAGGAGTGGAACTTCAGGGCTCGAAACTGGCCATCGCCAAACAAATCGTCAATCAAAGAATGTCCGTACGTGAGACTCGCGCCTTGGTTAGGGAAGCGCGCAAAGAAACTGCAACCGTACCCAAGAATGAGCTAGGTAAGACAGTAAACGCCGCGAGTCCGGACGTGTTGCGCCTACAGAAAAGAATCGCCGAAAGGATAGGTTGCGAAGTCCGCCTAGACTCGGATGCCGCAAGCTTAACGATTAAGTATCACAACCTCGACATACTCGACGGCGTTCTTGAAAAACTAGGTCTTTTGGAGACGTAACAGCCAATCATCCGTGCCAGTTCATGATGGAATAAGACCTTCTTTGTCCGTTGATCACACGTGACGTCAAATCCTTGATAAGCGTGTTTATCGAAAACTGCGGAAGAGAATCACGAAATTTCGTGCTATGCGTCAATGTTAGGAAAAGCAGATTTGAACAAGACTATCGACGCAGTTTCGTTTCTAAGATGACGGAGGAATTTGTTCGTACGACACCGTGCAGTGCAGCGATGTTGTCAAGAAGGTGATTGAGCTCACTGGTTGATCGTGCGGCGACTACAGCGATCATGTCGTACTCGCCGCTAACAGAGAAGATTGCGGTGACTTCCGGCAGTTTTTGCAAATTTGTTAGTGCGCGACCGGTGAGGGCCTGTTCGACTTGAATAAGGACGTGCGCTCTGATCAACGACTGCTCGTATTCGGTACCAACGTCTATCGTAAAGCGAGAGATGATCTTATTGCGGCGAAGTCGATCTATTCGCCCCTGCACAGTAGACCGGGAAACGTTCAATTTCCGTGACAGCTCCGATGTGGAAATTCTAGAGTCCTCGCTGAGCAAGGAAAGCAGTTTCGTGTCAATTTTGTCCATTTTAACGGTTTACCTATCCAATTTAACGGAAAGAAAGACGATTTTGTCATAACTGAACGTTAAATTCGACAGAAGTCCCAGTCAAACTCCCTATACATGAAATCGGGTAAGGGAGCAGGGACATGCAGAACGTTGCCGTAGTAGGAGCCGGACAAATTGGGGACTTGATTGTCACACTCCTAGTTGAGTCGAAAGACTACTCAATCTCACTTTTCGATGCCAACGAGACGGGTCTTGCGAAGATCAAAGAAAACCCGCGGCTTCGGAAGTCCGCACTCGACGTTTCGGATGAGGTTGCGCTGCGTGATGCGATATGCGGCCACCAAATTGTCGTTAGCGCGTGCCCCTATCACCTTACGGAAAAGGTAGCCACGGCAGCGGCCGCTGCAGATGCTCACTACATCGATTTGACGGAGGACGTCGCAAGTACGGCCGCGGTAATGAAGCTCGCAAGCTCCGCGAAAGGATCGTTCATACCACAATGCGGCCTCGCACCCGGAATTGTGTCGATCCTCGCGAATGACCTGGCCAGCCAATTTGATGAGCTGGATACCGTCAAACTCAAAGTTGGCGCACTCCCCCGTTACCCTTCTAATTCGCTCTCGTACAACCTCACGTGGAGTCCGGAAGGTGTTGTAAATGAATATTGCAATCCGTGTAACGTTATTTTCGACGGTCACCGACTTGATGCCCCGCCATTAGAGCAACGCGAAGAATTGCTAATTGATGGAGTGGCATATGAATCATTCAACACATCCGGCGGTCTTGGCAGCCTTGCGGATTCGTTGGAAGGAAAAGTGCGGAACCTGAGCTACCAATCTATCCGCTATCCAGGGCATGCGGCGATCATGCGTACACTGTTAAGAGACCTTGGCCTTTCAAATCGGCGCGAGTTGCTGTTAGACATTTTTGCACACTCGCTGCCGGCTACTAGTCAGGACGTCGTCATCATTTTTATTACAGTCACGGGAATGCGTTCCGGCAGATTGGAGCAGACCACTTACACGAACAAGATCTATGGCAAGAGTATTGCCGGCCGGGACTTCACGGCGATTCAACTTAGCACGGCGTCAAGCGCTTGCGCGGTACTCGACCTACTCGCAGAGGGCCACATCAGTAAACGTGGTTTCGTTCGGCAGGAAGATATTGGCCTTGACCAATTTCTCGGCAACCGATTCGGCCGAGTGTTTACGACCGATCGTACCGAAGTCGAGCAACTTGCGAGCGTAGCCTGAAATGTCGTCTGAATTAGAAAATATTACGTACACCACAAACTCAATTGTCGGCGCTGGAATTCGATCAGATGCGCGTACCAAGGCAATCTTTGAGTCCCTTGAGATCAACCCCAGTGTGCTCGAGAGTGGTAGCAACGCAATCTACTCTCCGATTGATGGCGAAAGGATTGCATCAATTGCGTTCGACACTTCGGAAGATCGTGAAACGAAACTCGCCTCAGCGCATGCCGCTTTCGCCGAGTGGCGAGAAACACCGGCACCGCATCGCGGCGAACTTGTCCGCCAATTCGGCAATGTCCTACGTCAAAAAAAAGGGCCGCTTGCCGCTTTGATTGCCATCGAGTCCGGCAAAATATGGACGGAAGCTCTGGGTGAAGTACAGGAAATGATCGATATCTGCGACTTTGCTGTTGGTCTTTCGCGCCAGTTATATGGTTTGACAATGGGGTCTGAGCGCCCTGGGCACAAACTTGCGGAGTATTGGCATCCGATTGGTGTTGTCGGGGTCATTAGCGCATTCAATTTTCCAACAGCAGTTTGGTCCTGGAATACCGCGCTCGCATTGGTTTGTGGGGACACCGTTGTGTGGAAGCCTTCCGAGAAAACACCGCTAACCGCAATTGCCAGTTCTGAGCTTCTGCAAAGAACGATAGAGGATTTTGGCGATACACCCAAAGATATTCACCAGCTTATTATTGGAGACGCACAGGCCGGAAAAGACCTCGTTGCAGATCCACGGGTCCCGGTTATCAGCGCAACCGGGAGCACGGCTATGGGTCGTAAGGTCGGCCCGGTTGTAGCGGAACGATTCGGCCGATGCATATTAGAGCTAGGCGGGAACAACGCAATGATTGTGTCGTCGTCCGCTGACTTTGACATGGCTGTTGAAGCGATCGTCTTCGCAGCGGTCGGAACGGCTGGGCAGCGTTGCACAACACTGCGTCGCGTGATTGCACACGAATCCATCGTTGATGATCTGTTCGAAAAGGTTGTCGAGGGCTACAAAGGGATTCGTATTGGCGACCCGTTCCACGAGCACTCGTTGGTCGGCCCCCTTATAGACAAGGATGCATTCGAAAACATGCAAGCCGCGGTCTTCGCCCTCAAAGAAGCCGGCCTGACTGTGCACGGTGGTGAGCGCGTTAACGTTCCTGAGGCGGAGGGCGGTTACTACGTTAGGCCCGCTATCGCACGTATTGACTCCAACTATGGAGGCGCTCAAAAAGAACTGTTCGCACCGCTTTTATATGTGATGAGTTACAGCACCTTCGAGGAGGCTGTCGCGATACAGAACAACGTTCCTCAGGGCCTCTCGTCAGCCGTTTTCTCGAATGATATTCGTGAAACGGAATGGTTCTTGTCTGCCGTCGGAAGTGATTGCGGTATTGCCAATGTCAATACCGGGCCGAGCGGTGCCGAAATTGGCGGGGCGTTTGGCGGCGAAAAAGAAACCGGTGGCGGTCGCGAATCAGGCTCCGACGCTTGGAAGAGCTACATGCGTCGTATGACTACCACTGTTAACTACTCTAGCGCACTGCCGCTTGCGCAAGGCGTCGAGTTCTCTGTTGAGTCAAACGACTAAGTACATGACCGCCAACACCAAATACTGAAAGCTATTGTGAGATTCTTGAGGACAATAAATCATGGCGACTGAATACACTCCGAGTGCTAGAGCGGCCGAATTTCTTAGCAAAGTTGTAAACGGACGCTACAAGCGCCAGATTGTTAACGGTTTGCGAAAGTTTATCGACAATCGTGTCGATGAAGAGATGGGGACATTCTACAGCAAGGAAGAAATAGCCAACTTAATCTCAATTCGCGGCACCGATCGGGATATTGAGTCGCGTATGCCAGTAAAGATTACGCGGCACTATTTCGATCTAGCAAAGAACAGCTTGCCAATCCAAACACTGGTTAAGGCTAGCCCAAAGGAAACATTCGACTTGGACGGCGC
This sequence comes from Woeseiaceae bacterium, assembly GCA_021773035.1. GTDB lineage: Bacteria > Pseudomonadota > Gammaproteobacteria > Steroidobacterales > Woeseiaceae > UBA1847. The sequence continues at coordinate 14,373 of JAJFKU010000027.1, read as the reverse complement.
GGAAGATCCTGGCAAACAGATGGACTACAGCCCCGTCGAAGGTTTGATCCATAAATACGAACTTGGGCTGATTTACGTTGCTTCAACGTGTTCGGCGCATTGCCGATTCTGCTATCGCGAAGAACTGATTGCCGGGAAGGACGTTGAGCGTCCTGATGGGACGGTTGCACCCAAGGGACTGGCGCAAGTCGGTGAGTTGGTCGAATACATTCAAGCCCACAACGATATTGTCGCTCGTAACGGCGGTCGGCATCCAAAGACGGGCCGGGAAAAACTTCGCGAAATCTTGATGTCCGGTGGTGATCCAATGGTCCTCGCCAATCTGAACCTCGCGGAATGGTGGTCCGGACTTGCGGACGTAGGTATTGAGCAAATCAGAATCGGCACCAAAGAGCTCGCGTTTTATCCGGCGCGGTTTGACCAAACATTTTTTGACATGGTTGATGAGTTTCATGCGGCGTATCCCGAAACAAAGTTGCGGTTTATGGTGCACTTCAATCATCCGGACGAGTTTCTGAAGAAAGACGACGACGGTAAATACATTGATGACCCAAATGGCGGGTTGGTTTGGGTTGATGCAACGAAAGATGCGATTCGAGAGCTTGGTCGTCGAGAATGGATAACCATCGATAACCAGGCGCCGATCATAGCCGGCATCAACGATGACTCGGATGCGCTGAGAATCATGCAGCGTGAACTACGGCGGAATCGCGTCGAGAATCACTACTTTTTCTGCGGCCGGGACATCATCGGACACAAGGCATTTAATGTGCCGATCGAGAAGGTTTGGAACATTCTGAATGATTCGCAAAAAGGCCTTTCTGGCATAGAGGCGCATGCACGCCTTTCAATTACCCACTACAAGGGAAAGACTGAAGTTGCCGCGGTCGCGAACCATCCCTTGCCTGGCGTGCCTGGCACAGAAAACGGATTCGTTGTGCTCAAACTGTTACGCGGTGCGGCGGATGCTCCCGACCGTGGAAAACTCTGCATCGTCGGCCGAAACCCGGAGGCGATATGGTTTAGTGGCTACGATGATCGCGTTATCTACGATGAAGCAGGTTTGTTCTCGCACGTATCCTCGGGTGTAACCGAGCCCGTTGCCGCTGTTAGTACTCCGTAGCTAGCGGTTTTCTAGGGACGATCAAAATGACTTACGTTGTTGGCGAGAATTGCATCAAGTGCAAACATACCGATTGCGTCGATGTGTGCCCGGCGAACTGTTTTTATGAGGGTCCCAATTTCTTGGTGATTCACCCGGACGAATGTATCGATTGTGATCTGTGCGTTGAGGCGTGTCCGGTCAGTGCGATTTTTGAAGAAGACGACTTGCCGGAGGACCAACTCAACTTCATCGATCTAAACGCCGAGCTCGCAGAAGTATGGCCTAACTTGAGAAATAGGAAAGATCCTCTGCCGGACGCGGATGATTGGGATGGTGTTTCAGCCAAACGGGATTTACTCGATCGGGGCGCGGCGTAGGCTGTTGATCAACCAGTGAACGGACAATAATTTTATGATTAATAAGTATTGTTCTTCATTGAATGATGCCGTCGCAGACGTATTCGACGGTGCGACGTTGATGGTCGGTGGATTCGGCGAGGCGGGTAGTCCAATAGAGCTAATACACGCGCTCATAGATCAGGGGGCGAAGAACCTAACCGTCGTCAGCAACAATACGGGCAGCGGAAACGTGGGGCTTGCAGCGCTCATAGCTAACGGCCAAGTCAGTAAGATGATTTGTTCATTTCCACGAACTGCGAATTCAACGGTGTTTCCGAGGAAGTATTCAGAAGGAAAGATCGAATTGGAATTGGTGCCGCAAGGCACATTGGCTGAGCGGATTCGAGCGGGCGGGGCAGGTATCCCTGCCATATATTCGCCCGCTGGTGTTGGTACGATACTGGCCGAGGGCAAAGAAACACGAGAATTCGGTGGTCGTACCTATCTCCTGGAAACTGCAATCAAAGCAGACTTCACGCTTATAAAAGCACGAATCGCTGATCGCTACGGCAATCTCCAATACAACAAGACAGCCCGCAATTTCGGCCCGATCATGGCAACCGCGGCGAATAAGACTATTGCTCAGGCGGCTCAATTCAGCAAAGTGAAGTGCCTCGATCCCGAAGCCATTGTTACGCCGGGAATATTCGTCGAGCGCGTTGTCGAAGTTTTCGACCCGTTGGTTGAATCAGACCTCGTATCGGCAGGAGCGACTTACCCATGACCGGCGTTGACAGCGAAAAACTTGGTTGGAGTCGTGACGAGATGGCAAGAAATGCAGCGTTGGATATTCCCAGCGGTGCGTACGTCAACCTCGGAATTGGTATTCCAGAACTGATCGCCGACCATATTCCAGATGATAGAGAAGTTATTTTTCATACTGAAAATGGTCTATTGGGCATGGGTCCATCTCCGGCGCCGCATTTATCGGATCCAGAGTTGATCAACGCAGGCAAGAAGCGGACATCCGCCGTCGATGGTGCCGCTTATTTTCACCACGCCGATAGCTTTGCGATGATTCGCGGCGGGCATATCGATGTATGCGTCCTCGGTGCTATGCAGGTGGCCGAGAACGGTGATCTCGCCAATTGGTCGACCGGACCGGACGATCCCATGCCGGCCGTAGGCGGTGCGATGGATCTCGTGGCGGGTGCGAAGAGCATCTGGATCGTTACTCGACATCGCACCAAGCGTGGCGAACCAAAACTTCTTAGCGACTGTACATTGCCGGTTACCGGTCTTGGTATAGTTGAGAGGATTTATACAGATCTCGCGACAATCGAGGTGACCAAATCCGGATTTGAGCTGAAGGAGCTCGCCCCGAACACCAGTCTTGAGCGGGTGCAGGAGCTAACGGGTGCGCGATTACTGAATCGATGCGCGGATGATGAAGGACAAATTCGTGCTCAAAGTGTAAGCGATAGGACATCTCCATGGCAGCCAGAATAAACGCTGCGAATGCGAAGAGTGTGGGCCTTTATGAGCGCGCCAAAAAGGTGATGCCTGGGGGATGCAGCCGAAATACGATATTGAGATCTCCCCATCCGATTTACGTCGCCAATGGCAAGGGCTGTACGGTTAAAGATATAGAGGGCAAGGAGTATGTTGATTTCGCGAACAACATGGCGTCCCTTATTCATGGCCATGCCAACCCAAAAATTGTAGAGGCGGTAGGCAAACAACTCAAGAATGGCACGGCGTTCATGATGGCGACAGAGGCCGAGCTCGAGTTCGCAGAACACATGTGTGATCGAAACCAGGGATTTGGTCAGATTCGGTTCATGAATTCTGGCACCGAGGCCGTGATGAACTGTATCAAAGTCGCGCGCGCGTATACTGGTCGGCCAATGATCGCGAAAGTAGAAGGCGCGTATCACGGTGCCTACGACTATGCGGAGGTCAGTCAGACGTCTAACCCGGACAACTGGGGTCGAGTTGGTGAGCCCGAGAGAATCCCTGTGGCGTGCGGAACACCAAAGTCAGCTTTGTCTGATGTTGTGGTTTTGCCATTCAACGATCCCGAGCGGTCCGTTCGACTTTTGGACAGGTACGCGGAACAAATCGCGTGTGTCCTCGTTGATCCGGTTCCTCATCGTGTCGGCCTAATGCCAGCTTCGGGGGAATACCTTACAGAACTTCGTCAATGGACGAACATAAATAGAGCATTGCTCGTTTTTGACGAAGTTGTTACGTTTCGCTCGAATTACGGCGGTGCACAAGAAACCCTAGGCATCAAACCGGATTTGACGGCGCTTGGTAAAGCTATTGGTGGTGGCTTTCCTATCGGCGCAATTGCTGGCCGGTACCAGGTTATGGATGTAATGAATCCACACAATAAGCCGCTGTTGGTCCCTCAAGCGGGAACTTTTTCGGCCAATCCCATCTCAATGACCGCGGGCCGAGTAGCTATGGAATTGTTCGACAAGTCAGAAGTGGAGCGATTGAATGTACTCGGTGAGCAACTCCGGCGAAATTTGCGTGAAGCTATTGGCATCGCTGGTGTGCAGTACTCAATAACGGGATTTGCATCGATGTTTCGAATTCACACTAAGCCATTGGTGCCTCGCAACTATCGGGAGGCGTTCTCATCACCTGCCGAGTCTAGTCAACTTTTTCTTCTGATGGATCAGCTATTACGGCGAGGATACTCGTTGATCAACACGGGGACAGGAATGCTCTCAACACCGATGACACAAACGACGATCGATCGTTTTTCAGAGGTCTGCCTTGATGTGTTTAAGCACTCAAGATGATACGGCCGTGGCCAATTGGCATGCTGAATGAAGGGTATTGTGCCTAGTTTAAATGTTGTTGCTTTCCGTACCGTTACCATCGAGTGGTAACTTCAAGAGCATTGTGTTTTCAGCAACGAAAAATAGGGGTTGTAGTTGAATGGGCGGAACCTCAGCAATCGAGAGAGTTGAGCGACGAGCCGGCAAAGGCGGTTTGGCGATTTACGCTTACGTTGATTTTTCATCCCGGGAAAAGAAACCACGATGTGCCCGAATAGGAAGTGCTATACGAAATGAGGATGGTTCGATAGAGCTATTCTTTGACGTGAACCCGACGAATATCCGACGAATTCTTATTCACTCTGACGATTGATGGGCAGCGGCCTTCGGTTACATTAAGGCTATTTATCCTTCGATGCCGATCGTCCCAGCCCGCAATCTTTTCGGCGAGTGATCGCGCCGATATGCCTGCTCGGGGCATTGTGCTCCGCCGTTCCTTACATCCGCGAGGCGGGCAATTGGGCGCCAAATTAGTGCCAACCCCCGATTAACTATTGGTTATAGAGGCGTTCCTAATATTCATTGGGATTATGGCAACAAGAGAACTAGACTTCAAGTTAATAGGCGAAATCATAATGCCCCGCTAAGGCCTTCACGGGTTGCGGCGGTGAATACCAAAATTCAAGTTGACATGTGTAGAGGGGAGAGGCTGTGAATACTCAGATAATAGGGTTGTCCAGGTGCAAAGCTGGAAGAACGTTTACATTGGCAGGATTGGCTGTGGTCGGTATGTCCTTTACCAATCTTGCAGCAGGCCAAGAAGAATCTAGTGAGCCGTCGACTTTGGACGAGATTGTTGTTACGGGTTCGCATATCCGTAGAACCGAGTACGAGGGACTAGCCTCAGGCCAGACGCTAGATAGGTCACAGATCGACGACTCGGGAGCCGATCGCTTGGTCGACGTGTTAGACGATATTTCGTCAAATATTGGCTCACAAAAATATTTCGAGGGAGATAATCGGCAAGGCATGACCCAGTTCAACGTTCGCGGTCTGGGGGCCGGATCAACTCTAACGTTGCTGAACGGAAAGCGCGTCGGCAACGCGCCGTTGGACAATGGCGCAGGCGCATATTTTGTTGATATTAATCAGTTTCCGTTGGCAATGGTTGAGCGTGTAGAGGTTCTTACCAACGGCGCCTCAGCAACCTATGGTTCTCAAGCAGTGGGCGGAGTAGCCAATATCATCACTCGAAAAGGCTTCGAAGGATTTGAGCTCAGCGGCGGATACACTACGTCGGAGTTCGACGCCTATAATCTGAACATTGCCATGGGTTCGCAGTTTGATCAGGGCGGATTCAATGTCTACGCCACTTATTACAATCAAGACAACGCTGAACGTTCCGACTTTGATTTCATTGTCGACCGGCTTCAGGGCCAAGGTGACCCCAGCCGATCTCAGTTCCTATCTACCACGGGCACACCCGGCGTGTATACACGAGCCACGCTCGACGCAAATAATCTTGCCGTGGTCGTGCCGGGTCTTAGCGAATTTCCTGACCCAGATTGCGAAGCGGCAGGGGGTGTATTTCCGGAAGGTGATAGCGCGGCGAATCTGGACCGATGCCGATTTGACTTTGGTGATCAAGTGTCGACGATCCCGAAAGAAGAGCGACACCAAATCTTTGCTGAGTGGGATTGGCGGTTTTCTGACAAACTCAAGTATTACGGCGAAGCTAGTTTTTCCAACAACGTCATTGAGCGCTCGATAGTTGGCCAGTTTGTTTCAAACTATTCGGCCGCCGGTGGATTTACGATCGACGGGGATCACCCATTCAACTTTTTCATTGAGGACGCCGATCCCGCCAATCCAACCGGACTGATTTATATTGGACCTGAGAATTGGGACAATTCCATCCACACGGGGGCTACTTTGCTTGCTAGAGGTCGACCGCTCGGCGCCCAGCTTGGGGACGGAGATGAGCTCAGCCATGTTGAAATTGACTACGTACGCGCGCTAAACGGAATTGAACTTGAGTTGCCGGGTAGTTGGTACTTGGATGCCTCGTACATGTGGGCAAAATCGACATTTTCGCGATTATCGCCACATCTTTATCCCGCGACGAGCTTCGAGGCCGTGGTTAGAAGCGGTGATTGGAATCCGTTTGGCACCCGCGTGTCCGATCCAACAATGATTTCCCCAAAAGACGGCACAAGCATTGCAGCAAACAGTGATGGCGCATACGCTGCTTTTGATCAGCCAAACGGCCATAATCAACGAACAGAGCTAAAGGTTGTCGATCTGATTGCTAGCGGCGATTTGTTCGAGACAGGTTCTGTCACGCTTGCCGGCGCAGTCGGTGCTCAATATAGGGAAGAGGATGTCGTAGTCGTACCCGACGCACTACAAGCCGCCGGACTAGGCGTAACCCGAGGAGGTGCTGGAAGCGCCTTGAGTGGGGGCCAAGACGTGGTTGCCGCTTACGGAGAGGTTCTCGCATTGTTTGGTGATATTGCAGAGCTTCAGGTAGCGGTTCGTTACGAGGACTTCGGCGATCTCGATACAACGGATCCCAAGATTTCCGCCCAGATCGGCGCAACTGAATCGCTATCATTTCGTGGGTCCTGGGGAACGTCGTTTCAGGCGCCCAGCGTCAATCAGACGGCCTCGGTCAGCTCCTTAATCGGCGTTACCGATTCGGCAGTGGACGATGGGAGCGGCAACCTGATTTGTGGGCCGGGTGGCGACAGTCGAAGCGTTACGCAAGTGATAGAGGGTTCAGCGAATTTAAAGCCGCAGTCGTCAGATAATTATACCGTCGGTTTCATCTTCCAGACAGGTAGATTCAGCGCCAGCATCGACTACTGGAATTTCGACTACACAGATCTGATTAATCCAGGCCTAACCGCACAAGCCGTCGTCGACTCGATTTGTGCGGGAGTTCCCGATGGTCAAGCACCCCTTCCGAGTGAGGATATCAGTAGGGACGGAACGGGTGGCATCGTTCGAGTTGCCTCGACCTTCAACAATGTTGGATCGGTGAAGACGGACGGGGTCGATATCAGCGCGGCCTACAACATGGACGTCGGGAGGGGTTCATTGACTCTAGACTTCTTCGCAACTTATGCCAACGAATTTGAAGTTGATAGACAAAATGGAAGCCCGGTTTTCGATGGTGTCGGTAGTCGCAACCAAACCAATGGATTTTCGACAATGCCGGAATGGCGTGGACGATTTGGCGGCACCTATCGACTGGGTGAGCACGCTGCCAATCTGACTGCGCGCTACGTTGACGGTTATACGAACGATCAGGATTTTGACGCGGAGGTCGACTCCTGGGTAAGCCTGGACGCACAATATTCGATCGTTCTTCCGCAGTTGTTAGGTGACGGCGATACCAGTATAAGCCTAGGTATTAGTAATCTCTTGGATGAAGATCCGCCGGCACTGCGCCGAAATAATGCCGACGGTACTCTTAGGACTAGATTCGACGCTGCCGGTAACTACGATCGTGCGTTCATGCGACGGGACGGCTATGATAATCGGTCAGGAGTAGACATACGTGGCCGAGTATTTTATGCCGGATTTAAACAGTCCTTCTAATTCCAATAGTTTTATGCGGCGGAAAGAGGGGCTTACAATCCCTCTTTCCATTGCTGTTACTATAGTGCTGCTGTCTTTGACAATCGGAGCAATGGCTGACACCGTAGTTAGTCGTGCTGAGCTGAAGCTTTGCGCCAGCCTCGCGACGCCGCATTTGAAACTATCATGCTACGAATCCATTGCAGCGATCAAACCGGACGAACCCAACCCGTCTTCTGATATTGCTGATCCCGGGACAACGTCGTCGAGTGTTGATGACTTTGGCGACGAACACCTAGACCAAACTGACCGAGAACCCAAATCCGTAGTCGCTACTGTGACCGACGTTCGACGCGAATCCGGCTTCAACGGTGTACTCTATTTTCACTTGAGCAATGGACAGGTATGGCGGCAGGCAACACCTGGTTACTTCTTTTTTCCAAGAGACCAAAATACTGGTTTCGACGTAAAGATTTCACGAGGAGTTATGGGTGACTACCAATTGCGTGTGGATGGCAGTGGACCAATGACTCGGATTAAGCGAGTTAAGTAGGTGGATTTGGCTGCCGATCGAATCGCGAACATATTGCGGGCCAGATCAACGACTATGAATTTGATTGGAGGCTGTCTAATAGTAATGCTGCTCTGCGGTTCTGATGCAACGGCGGACAAATCAACCAGTGATTCAGATACGGACGCTCCATTCCGTGCCAAGGCGCTGGAAATTTACCGAACGTCTGTCGAGATGCGCACCGTAGAGGGTCGTGGCCTGGTCACAAAATTAGCTCAGTACTTGGCCTCGGAATTCGAAAAGGCTGGGTTTCTTTCAGAAGACATTCACGTATTGAGAATGGATGGTACCGCCGCCCTTGTGGTGCGCTACCGGGGTGACGCCACGTCTGGCAAGAAACCCGTCAGTATTTCGGCGCATATGGACGTCGTCGACGCTCGGCGAGACGAATGGGAACGGGACCCGTTTACTCTCGTCGAAGAGTCGGGTTATTTCTATGGTCGGGGAGTTGATGACAACAAATTGGGATTGACCGCCGTTGTGTCGGGATTCCTGCGACTGAAGTCAGAAGGGTGGGTCCCCAAGCGGGACCTGATTGTCGTTCTCTCGGGTGATGAAGAGACGAGCATGCGATCGACACGTGCGCTTGTCAGTGAGTACCGAGACTTAATTGACAGCGAGTTTGTACTCAATGCAGACGCCGGCGGCGCGATCTTACCGGAAGACGGCGGGCGCCCAGCGAGCTTTTCGATTCAGGCGGCGGAAAAAACCTATGCTACCTGGGAGCTCACGGTTACCAATCCGGGGGGCCATAGCAGCCGGCCACGAAAAGACAATGCCATTTACGATCTCGCTAGGGCCCTTACCACAATTGAAGGGCATGAGTTCGCGGTCAACCATAACGAGATAACGCTAAGCTATTTCAGAAGTACCGGTTCGAATACGGGGGGGGATCTTGGCACCGCGATGCTGCGCTTTGCTGAAGACCCGCGGGACAAATGGGCGGCGAAGGTTCTGCGATCAAACTCGAGCCACGCGGGCACAATTGGCACAACTTGTGTGCCGACAATGTTGCGCGGTGGGCACGCGGAGAATGCGTTGCCGCAGACGGCGTCGGTGACGGTGAACTGTCGTATTTTTCCTGGGGAAAGCGTGGCTGCGATCGAAGCAAAGCTTAGAGAAGTCGTGTCCGACGACCGTGTTCAGTTCGAGTTGTTGCACTCCCCCACGGAATCCGAGGCGTCGCCACTGCGAGAGGACGTACTCAACGCTCTTCGAAAAGCCGTCGACACTAAGTATCCAGATCTTCCAATAATTCCGTCTATGTCTTCTTTTGGGACAGACGGCAAACACTTTCGATCAGTAGGAATCCCTAGCTACGGCGTAAACGGTATGTATGGAAAAGTGAGCGACAATTTTGCACACGGACTAAACGAACGAATACTGGTCGAAACGTTCTATGGCAACCTGGTGCACTGGTACGTACTGCTCAAGGAAATCGGCGGCTGAAAACTACCGGGCAAGCGTTTCGAGTTGTGTGACTAGGGCCGTATGAAACTGTTCGGCGATGCCGGAGATTGGCTTTAAATTCGACGTAATAATCTCGATGGGCTCGAATATCTTAGGTTCGAACGGAATTATTTTTATGTTTTGAAACAGCGATATGTCGAGAAAGAATGATTTGCTCAGAGAGTCTATGAGCGCTACACCTGTTCCCAGAGCAACGAACTGCAAAGCGTTGGGAGTTGAGTGCACTTCGACCACGGGATTAAATCGCGATTTTCGTTTTGCGTATGCCTTCTTAAGCGACTTATAGGTTTCGTTTTCCGTGCTCAAAGTTGCCCAAGGAACGCCATCGAGATCGCTTGGACTCAGAAGACTAAGTTTGGCGGCCGGATAGGTGGACGGTACTGCGCAGTAACAAGGAAGGTCCACACTCGATGAATCATAGCGCGGCGACGGGCCTGCTCTGTCAACCAAACCGATTTGGTAATGGCCTGTACCAACCCCCTCCCTGATGGCAGTACAACCGAGCTGGTGCAGGCTGGCCTTAACATCAGGATTCTTCGTCATGAATTCCGCGATGATTTTTGGGAGGAAACTATAGGAGGGTCCTATTGTACTGCCAATTCTCAACCGACCAGGCCGGTATGACTTCGCCTCTTTGATACTGGTTTCTAGCCGATTAATACTTTGCAACAATTCAACAACTTCTTCGTATAAGTAGTATGCCTCGTCGGTTGGGCTCAGCCGACCTCCCTTTCGCGAAAAAAGCTTGTACCCAATTTCCTGCTCAAAGCCAGATAGTGTCTTGCTGGCCGCCGCCTGACTGACACATACGCGCTCCGCAGCTTTCGTGACACTGCCGGTCACATAGACCTCGTGAAACATGCGAAGTTTTCTTATATCCATAGAATAACCAATTGTTATAGATGTGTTCGAAACATTCACTGGGATTATGGCTCGCACATTACTAGAATTCAACAGCAGAATGGAATTTCGTGAGTCGGCGACCTCTCGCTAAAGCGGTTCAGTCGCAATGAAATTCCCATTGTAGAGGGGTCAGACTTTCTAGCTGTGTCTAGCAAGGGCGTCCGCAGGAAGGATTCGACCTGGCTGGTCGGAAAAAAGCAATAGCAAACGCAAACGCAAACGAACAGGTAGCTACCGGGACACTTTTGGATACCCATATGAAAAGAGATCGAGTGGTCACAGTATTGCCCAAAAACGAGCCGAATTGTGGTTGGACGGAGACGCTGACAGGGCGCAAAGCGACGCCAAGTATGATTGGCCAGAAGCGTGCGAAGTGGTTGGTGATCGGTGCGGGGTATTCTGGGCTGAGTACGGCGACCACCCTAGCTGAATATTGTCCGGATGAAGAAATTGTCTTGGTTGACGCAAACAAAGCAGGAGAGGGGGCAAGTTCACGAAACTCCGGTTTTCTGGTCGACTCCACTCTAAACGACGGGCATTTGTCCGATAGTGATATAACGGATTATGAGAGCAAATACGCCCTAAATAGTGAGGCGGTTGGCTTGGTCCGGGCAATAGTAAGAAAAAATCGTATTGATTGTGACTGGAATGAGTGTGGCAAGTATCATGCTACGTCAGAATCGAGAGGGATCAGCAAACTCCAAAGTTTTCACGAGTTGCTAGACAAGCTTGAAATCGCAAATTCGTTGTTGGATGCTGGTGAGTTGGCCGAGAATTTGGGCACGACTTTTTATAGGGCAGCAGTAAAGACGCAAGGCGGAGTCATGCTGCAGCCAGCGGCCCTAGCTTTGGGTATGGTCCGAGCATTGCCTAACAACGTTTCACTATACGAAAACACGCCCATTGTCCGTATTGCCAATGGAACCCCTCACAGATGTGCGGGGCACGATTCGGAGATCATTGCGGACAAAATAATTGTTGCCGTAAACGGTTTCATGCCGAGCCTGGGCATCAAAAAGAACCGTGTATTTCCGCTGCTGCTGACAGCTGGTTTGACGCGCTCGCTGACCACCAGAGAGCAAGGGCAAATGGGCAATGTAGATGAATGGGGTGTGCTGTCGGTCAATGACATGGGGGCAACCGTCAGATACACATCGGACAAGCGTTTGATGATACGCAATACTGTCGAAGTGTCTGCATCATTGCAGCTTAGTTCGGCCCAACTGGCCAAACGACAAAAAGATCATTTACGCGGTTTGCTGAAGCGGTTTCCTTTCTTGCCTGACAACATAGTTGAGCACAGTTGGTCGGGAACAACGTGCATCAGCGCTAATAGTGCAAATGTATTCGAGCAACTCGATGATAATTTTTGGGTAACAGGTTGCTACAACGGTGGCGGAATAGGCCTTGCGACGTTATACGGCCAACAGATCGCGCTACTTGCATTGGGTATGTCTCAACCGATTGTTAGTCAGATCTATCAAAGGACACGAGCGGCATGGTTACCACCGCAACCTTTTCTAAACCTGGGCATAAGATCGAAGCTTGTCGCGGACCGACTTCGGGCTAGGCGTGAGACGTGATCGTGAAGCCAAATCGCACTGTAAGATCCGCACCTCGAAGCCAAGTACTACGCCGGGAGAATATTCGCGAAAGGAACGTTCCAATACTCACTCCAGCCAGGGCAGAGGGTCGGATATGATCGAATACGGTTTCTTATCGTTAGTCCCCCCAGCGCTGAGTATTGTCTTGGCTATCTATACTCGAAACGTCATTGTGTCTCTCACTATTGGCGCATTCTCCGGTTCATTAATCATCGCAAACATGAATCCGTTTTTCGCCGCGACAAACTTGGTCGAAGAGCATATCTTTGCGCAACTGTCGAGTGGCTCAAATGCTCAGGTGCTTGTTGTCATGTTGGTGATCGGGGGCTTTGTCAAGCTTTTGGATGCATCGGACGGGGCCAAGGCCTTTGCGACGACTATTGGCAAGTATATTTCCAGTCCTAAACAAGGGCAGTTCGCCGCGTGGAGCGCAGGCCTGGGTATTTTTTTTACTGATTCGGGAAACGCCCTGATTGTTGGTCCACTGTTTGGACCGATATTTAGGCGGTTAAAAATATGCAAAGAAAAACTTGCCTACATCATCGACACGACAGCATCGCCAGTTAGTTTGCTGGTCCCAATTACCGGCTGGGGCGTGTATGTAGTTAGCCTAATCGAAAACTCATTCCAAACAATCGGCGTTTCCGATGATCCTTTCCAAATGCTCTTGACTGTTTGGCCTTTTCAGTTTTACGCGATCCTTGTTTTGTTATCGATTCCGATGATTTTGATTACAGGCCGAGAGCTTGGACCCATGGCAGCTGCGCAAGCAAAACATGTTGCGAAGACCAACGGAAATCAAATTCAGGAATCTGAAGTCTCCGCTCAGGAGCAAACAGTTGAAGATAGGCCCAGTCCAACGATATTTGTAGCGTCGTTACTAACTCTGTTGTTCTCGATGACAGCATATTTTGCCTATTTCGCGTACACCGAGGGTGTACAAGGCATTCATGTTCGATCGGGCATCTGCATTTCTTACATTCTTGCCTCAATTGCCTGCGCGTACGTGATGCGGCGCAAGAAAAATACTAGCTACGGAAAATCTCTGGACTACTTTATCGGCGGAATGGGAAACCTTGTTTTTATCTGCATCATTTTGGTCTTGGCTTGGTCGTTGAGCTCGATCTGTCAGCAACTCCAAACGGGCGAATATTTGGCGTCACTACTTGGCGATAACATATCGCCAAATTTGTTCCCTGTGCTCGTCTTTGTTGTTGGCGCAGTTATGTCTTTTGCAACCGGTTCCTCTTATGGAACGTTTGCTGTACTGATGGCAGTTATTCTTCCGGTGGCTCACATTGCGGAAGCATCGTTGCCGCTAACCATTGCGGCCATCCTAAGTGGCGGGTTATTCGGAGATCACACTTCCCCTATTTCGGATACGACGGTCTTGGCTTCGATGGGGGCTGAATGTGGACACATTGAACACGTAAACACACAGATGGTTTACGCACTGTTCGTCGGTATCTTGACAGCGATTGCGTTTGTTATCGCAGGCTTCTACGAATCGCCGATCGTAATACTGTGGATGATCGTTGTGCAGTTTGTTGCGATCAACGTACTCGCGAAAGTCTGGGGTAGACGTAGCTTCTAGAGTTCTAAAAAGTCTGTTTATCGATCCAGGGCGTTGAAGCGGGAGTGAAGAGAGCTAGGCTCCTGAGACAAATATTTACGAGGACGATCAACACGCACTAATGAGTTAAGGGTTGCGCGTGGCGAGAGCGTCCAACTGAGCAAATGTACGAAAGCCGCACGGTTGTAGTAAGTCAGTTCAGAGTTGCTGCTGCTGAGGTGATAGTCGTGACGCCGTCTTTTTGACTTGATACTCAACGGATTAGAATACGCTCATAGATACTATTTGTAAGGGGTGACGTTACCCCCGTAAACCGCTCCAAGAACTCACTAGGATTTCCCGATATTATTGGCCCTTGGGAGGTCCGAGATGAAGCGCAAGAGATTTACGGAAGAACAGATCATCAAGATACTGCAAGCCCACGAAGCGGGCGTA
>JAJFKU010000026.1 GCA_021773035.1 Woeseiaceae bacterium | reverse complement strand
CAAGCAATGGAGGCATCACTACAACGAAGAACGACCACACAGTTCTTTGAACTATCAACCACCCGCTGTCTTCGCCAGGAAGGTAGCGTAAGATGGAAAAACCTAGTGAACGACCGGAGCTAATCCGGGGGTAACGTCAATCCATCTGAGTTCGCTGAAGAAAGACTCGAACGTGCGGTTGCCGTATTTGTCACTGGCATTGATGGCGCGAATTTAGAGGTCATTAATGTTTTAGCGCCTCAAGGGATGGCTTTCTGGTCGTTTGGTCTATTTGGCGCACAGGAGCAAAGAATGAATTTGTTCTTGGAAGGTGTGCAACGTAAGGCTCTAGGAATTGTAGGCGAGGCGATCAATACGCTCTGCACGGACCGCAAGTGAGTCAATACGTACGAGTTTCTGGCTCCTTTCTGTAGACGGAAAGGGCCAGAGTATTATCCCTATTCTTCGAAAGAATCAGCGCTTCCGTATTGGTGGTTTGCACAACGGCATTTCGCATGCGCGTGCCCCGCCGGAGAGTCGGCGTCTTATCTGGAATACTTTTCGCAGCAGGAACAGCAGATCGGTGAAGATTGCTATATTGAAGTGTCGGATGATGTAGTTCTGGTTGACGTGTCTCAGTATGCAGCTAAATTGGAATATATCTACCTTACAAAGTACGTGGGCAGATTTTCGGAGGCTGAGCGTGCTGTTGCCGAAGCGGCGTTATCCCGGGAAGCCTTCCTCGAAGAGACGGATCAAGCCGTTTTGCATGTAATTGGGCGAAGCGGTGGCCCGAACGTAGCGCTGATTGATGAGTTGTCGACATACGGGGATGCCGAGCGAGTTAGAGCCATATTGTGTTTGCGAGCGAATCTTGCGCTCAAATTCTTGACTCTGATCGATTTGGAGCGAATGAAGTCAGAAATTGGCGATTTCTGGAATCCTGATGACCGTGAACGGATACTGAAGAAAGTCGAAAATCATCTGGAAAAATATCCTGTGGTCAAGTCTGCGTTCTAGGCGCTAACAGCTAATTAGGCCGTTAGCCCCGAGCTTGAGCAGCGTACACCTTCGCCACGGTTTTTCGTGCGTGTTCGTTGTTTCACCGAACGCGACCGCCTGACGGGCATTACCTACCCGGGCGGCCGAACTATCGGCTACGGCTACGACGCGGCCGGCAACCGGACTAGCCTGACAACGGCCAACCAGTCGCTGACTTACGGCTTCGATGTGCTCAATCGCCTGTCCACGGTCATGGACGAGGCGGGCACGACGACGTACACCTACAACGCTATCGGCAGCCGGTCCCGGGTGGTGTACGCCAACAATGCCTAGTCGCAGTACGTCTATGACCCGCTGAACCGGCTGCTTCGTATCGATCATTTCAACCGGGCGAGTCAACAGCTCGATCAGCACAACTACATGCTGGGTCCGAACGGCAACCGTCTGCGCCATTGGGAGTTCGGGAATGGTGCCCGCGCGGTGGACTACGTCTATGACGATCTGTATCGCCTGACGTCGGAGACAGTGTCGGATGCGACGCTGGGCAACCGCAGCGCGAGCTGGAGCTACGATGCGGTGGGTAACCGCCTGAGCGAGGTTGAGACCACGGCCGCCGGTACCGACACCACGACGTACAGCTACGATGCTAACGATCGCTTGTTGACGGAAACGGTTACGGGGCTCAACCCGGACACGTTGACCTACAGCTACGATAACAACGGCAATACGCTGACGCGGATCGACGGCTCGGGTACGACCAGTTATGCCTACGACAGCCGCAATCGCCTGAGTGACCTGAATGCGGGCCAGACGACGTATCGGTACGATGCCAGCGGTATTCGGATGAGTGAGACGAGCAGCGGGCTGACGACCAACTATCTCGTTGATCCGAACCGTGGCTATGCGCAGGTGGTGGAGGAGATCTTTGATCTCAACAGCTTTGCCGAGGTGCGCTATACCTATGGGGACGATTTGATTGCGCAGCATCGGCGGGTGGATCCGCTGACGACGAACTCCAGTACCTATCATTACGATGGGATTGGGTCGACGCGTCGTTTGACCGACACGAACAGCCTGGTGACAGACAGTCATGCGTATACGGCGTTTGGGGAGTTGGCGGGCAGTACCGGGTTTACAGTGAATGACTATCTGTACACGGGTGAGCAGTTTGATCCGAATCTTGGGTTCTACTATCTCCGGGCGCGGTATTACAACCAAGCTGTGGGGCGGTTTCAGAATATGGATACGTTTGCTGGATTGGACCAATTCCCCCTCTCAATGCACAAATACGCATACGCGATGAATGATCCAATTAGCGAAACTGATCCGAGCGGTCTCACTAACCTGAGTGAACTTAGCACTACTTTGAATATCAGAGGCATTCAACGCTCAACGCCTTCTGTGTCCACCCGCGCAATAGCAATAGCCAAAAGGGTAAAAATATGGAATGTGAGGACGTACCAGATTGTTTGGCCCTGGCACTCATACATGTATGTGGAGAAGATAGGATCTGGGTCTGGTTTGCGGTATGACGTCGGCGTTCGTGGCGGATGGGACGCAATTTTTGCCAATCCGTTTAGAACGCTTGGAGGGATCGTGACTGCTCGACCAGCGTCACGAGGGTCGTTGCGGGGAGTAAGTGTACCATTAGCTAAGTTTACATTTGCGCAGCAACTGTTATGGCATCAAACAGTTGTGGGTACACACGAGTCGTCGTGCGCTATTGACTATAACGTAATCAAAGGTCCAAATTGCACGACTTGGACAATTTGGGCGTCTGCAAAAGCAGTCGCGATTTCAAGGCTTAAGATTTAGGATGGACAGTGGCAATATCACCAACAGCAATTCTATATTTGTTTGACCGACCTGACGCGGACCTTGCGAGTCGACGAGTTAAGATTGAGGATTCTCTAAAGTGCTGGGTCGTTGATCCTGAAAGTGCATATGAAAAAGAAGGCATACGTTGGACGACCACTGAGTTCAGGCGAGGATACCCGGTTGTTGAGTATTGGTTATTTGCTACTACTGACAGTGGAGATGATTTGCGATCGTTTTCACAAAAAGATATCGATTACCTTGATGTCCTTTTGACTGAGCATGAGTGTGACGTGATCGAATTTTCGCACGGATTAAACGACAACAAAAAATCATGGTTTCAGCGCTTCGGAAGAAGTGGTTTCCTTCGAGGTGAGGAGGCGTTAGTGCTGCTCGTTGTTATACTGCACACTCACAATACTCAACTTGGCGAAGTTGCTGAATCGGCGGCGCTATTTCTCAGTGAATATTCACGAAATTCGAGTGGAGAACGAGACGTGCTCGACTTGCCTTTTGCGGAGATGAAGAGTTTTGTTTCGAAATGGTTAGACAAGGGGATTCACGGTGATTTGTCAGCATGGCTGGACGATGTGAGAAATCGCCTGTAGGACGAAAGTATTTCGAGTCGTTTCTGGCGT
This sequence comes from Woeseiaceae bacterium, assembly GCA_021773035.1. Classification (GTDB taxonomy): domain Bacteria; phylum Pseudomonadota; class Gammaproteobacteria; order Steroidobacterales; family Woeseiaceae; genus UBA1847. Next base: position 1,316 of record JAJFKU010000026.1, on the reverse strand, counting down.
GAACGGGTAGTAGGTTTTCGACCGACGATCGCGGTACGACGGTATTCAGCTACGACGAACGCGACCGCCTGACGGGTATTAGCTACCCGGGCGGACGAATGATCGGCTACGGCTACGACGGCGCCGGCAATCGTGACAGCCTGACGACGGCCAACCAGTCGCTGACTTACGGCTTCGATGTGCTCAACCGTCTGTCGACGGTCACGGACGAGGCGGGCACGACGACGTACACCTACAACGCCGTGGGCAGTCGCTCCCGGGTGGTGTACGCCAACGCTGCCTGGACGCAATACGTCTACGATCCGCTGAACCGCCTGCTGCGTATCGATCATTTCAACCGGGCGAGTCAACAGCTCGATCAGCACAACTACACGCTGGGTCCGAACGGCAACCGCCTGCGGCATTCGGGAATCGGGCCCCTCAGCCGCGCCGAGGATTACGTCTATGATGACCTGTACCGCCTGACGTCGGAGACGGTCACGGATGCCACACTGGGCGATCGCACGGCCACCTGGACCTACGATGCGGTGGGCAACCGCCTGAGCGAGGTCGAGACCACGACCGCCGGTACCGACACCACGACGTATAGCTACGATGCTAACGATCGTTTACTGACGGAGACGGTCACAGGGCTCAACCCGGACACGCTGACCTACAGCTACGACGACAACGGCAATACGTTGGCGCGGATCGACGGCTCGGGGACCACCAGCTACGCCTACGACAGCCGCAATCGCCTGAGCGACCTGAACGCCGGGCAGACGACGTATTTGTACGATGCCAGCGGTATTCGGATGAGCGAGACGAGTAGTGGGTTGACGACCAACTATCTGGTGGATCCGAACCGGGATTATGCGCAGGTGGTTGAGGAGAGTTTTGATCTCAACAGCTTTGCCGAGGTGCGCTATACCTACGGGGATGATCTGCTCGCGCAGCACCGGCGGGTGGATGCGCTGACGACTACCAGCAGTACGTATCACTTCGATGGGATTGGGTCGACGCGTCGTTTGACGGATACGGACAGTCTGGTGACGGACAGTTATGCGTTCACGGCGTTTGGGGAGCTGGCGGGCAGTACCGGGGTTACGGTGAATGATTATCTGTATACGGGTGAGCAGTTTGATCCGAATCTTGGGTTTTACTACTTAAGGGCGCGGTATTACAACGCGGGGATTGGGCGGTTTCAGACTATGGATACGTTCCAAGGTCGGCAAAACGCAACATTTACATTGCACAAGTATCTCTATGCAAATGTATCGCCAGCAAACATGATTGACCCGACCGGAAATACGTCTCTTATGTCTCTTGGGGTGGGT
>JAJFKU010000025.1 GCA_021773035.1 Woeseiaceae bacterium | reverse complement strand
TGTCATCAAGATTAAATGCGTAAAACAACTCGTCTTGCGGCTTATCGCTGCTGCCCATCATCGGAGAACACTCCGTCAATCAACACAAAGCAATTATCTCATCTACGCTTTACAACAACGAGTTTTTCAACAGAATAGGCCCTTACTCGCCGCTCAGATCTATCTCACAACGAACCGGTACCGCGCGCCGACGAATTAATCGGCCCGCAGTAGTATAAAGGTCGATTCATCGCCGGCGAAGGAAGCTTCAATGGTGCGATATTCAAATTTCGAAATAGCACCCAAGGGCACGGCACCGCCGTTGGACAATAAGACCTCGAGATCATAGACCTCCTGGATAATTTTGTCCCGCGCCCTTTGCTGGGAGCCCAGGAGGTGTTTGGAGCCCAGGAGAATATCTCTGGCTGCGTCGATGTTGCTGTCCAGTGATCCAGGGTCAATGCCTAATTCATCAAGGAATTCTGGCGAGACAACAAGTACCAGACTTTCAGCCATTTTTGCTGCTGGCTCCTGTGTGTCCCCGTCTAGTTCACAATTAGCCCAGCTCGCCGGTGGAGATGAAGGATGAAAATCCACCGGCCCGTCCACGCTTAATTTCCCATTCAACACACTGGTTGGAGTTGACGCGACGGACGCATAGACCCCATCCCGAGTGACTTTTTCTCGACCAACATTGCCCGTTTGGGGATCTGTTACGAGCCTGCTGGCACCAGGCGTCTCAACCCAACCTATAGACACATGGCTGGCACCTTCCCCACGCTTAAGAATTTCCAGCTCATTAACAAGTAAAGAAGTGGTAGGGCAGGTACTCAGCTTGCTCCCATTAGTTTGTTCTTTTCCAGTGATTCTATAACTTCCCGAAGAATGAGTAGTGAACGATTTTTGGCAGACACCTAGAGGAAAACCATCGCCGTCCATATTCACTTCCGCGTCGCCCTTGAGCGTACAGGTTTCGGAAAATTCAAGATGGAACATCCCTCGATCCGTCTTGAAGAACACTTCGTACGCAAGAGTTGGAGAAGACCAGTCTGGTATTAACACTACTTTCATTTCCCCAATTTCGTCGACACCTTTTGTACAACCGGAAAGAGGATACAGCAGAGATACGTAAAAGGCTGTGAAAACGATTATTCTCATAGACGTACACCTATGTGTTGTTGAACTTCATTGTATTTGTGCTTCTGAGAAAGCCGCTTAGCCTGCTCACTATCTACATAGTATAGGGGCGCTGCGTTGCTGTCGCGGTGCTCATGACTCAATATCTTTGCTGCGCTGCACTTCTCGCTCTACACAGGCGGTAAGAATTGCCGGTACTTGCCGCTGGCCACTTGTAGGAGGGCGCTAAGATGGTACGATTTAGCGAACTTGAATTGACTCCTACTGCCTCACAGACCGATTAGGCCGCAACGGGAAATGCAAATGACTGACAAACCGCGATCAGATGAAGGCAACGAGGACTTGGTGGATCGATACCTACCGCCGCGAAACACACCCGGCGAGCGCGTGATCTTTAACTTGCTGGTAGCTGCCGTTTGGCTGTTTCTTTGGCTGCTCATTGTGTCGATATGGCAAGGCGGTTGGTCAAAACTTGGCGAGCTCTCGAAGTACAGCATCGCGGTTTTTTTCGTTCTGGGAATTGTGGCTGTACTTCGGGAGTCATTCACAAAATACCCGCTGATGATCATTGCGTTCGTGCTTACCGTCTGGGGCGCGTTTGCACTCTACTCGACTGGGAGCGTGCGAACCTCGTCGCAGTTTCTCTGGGACCTGCTCGGCGTTGGTGTCGGTTTGTTGCTGTACTTGGGCGTCGAAATGCAGGGGATTCTCTTTCGAATGGGCACCGGCCGGGAATTTAGAATGAATAGATTTTCGCCCGGACAACGATGGCTGATGATGGTGCTTGCCTGCTGGATTGGCATCTCCGTTGCCACAGCGTGGCGGCCTGCGCTTGAGTCGCCTAAGGTCGAGCGATTCGCATCGATCAGCGCGCCCGAAATGCCCTACTGGAAAGAAGCGCGCGTCGGCCTGGCGCTTTCCGGTGGCGGTTATCGGGCGGCCGTGTTTCACACCGGTACCCTGCACGCGCTAGAGTCCCTTGGCATAACTGTCGATAACCTCAGCACCGTATCCGGTGGCTCAATTATTGGTGCCTATTACGCCAACGGCGGCGATCCCATTGAGTTTAAGGATGCCGTAGCGAACGGCCGATTCAACCTTAAACGCGAACTGCTGTTGATGCACAATACTGTGCGCCTCATATGTCCGATGCGCGTGCCAATCATTGATGTGGAATTGCTGCCTGCATGCCACTTCTCACGGCGCGATGTGCAAGCCAGCATGCTGGATCGCCTGATGTTTGACAACAAAGAACACGAAGAAGCGAGCACTCCGCTCGCGCCATCCTTGGTCATCAACACGACAGACCTCACCTACGGGCAACTGGTCGGATTTCTCCCTGATGGCCTGGTGATTCAAGCACCAAACCTCGACGTGCATGTGTACCGTGGCGACGCCTATCGGCCGGAACAGATGTTTACGCTATCAGAGCGAGTGGCGCTGTCGGGGGCATTTCCTATTGCATTTCCACCAGGGGAGTTTAACGTCAAGGTTTATCCGCAGACTGGTTCCGGTCACGGGACTCGCCAGCTGTGGTTGGCCGATGGCGGAATCGCTGACAACTCTGGTATCCACTCGCTCATCGGCGCGCACCGATTTGCATGCGAAGGCACGAACTGTATCCACGGGCACACCCTACCGGCAAGCTGGCGCAGTGACCTAATGCTGATCTCGGATGGCGGTGCAATATTTGGCGTCGAATCCGAACTGAACACGCCCGCACAACTGTCGCGCGCCGTGGATATCGGTGGTGCCCGTACGGGAAAACGCCTGGACCGACTGCGGTCTGTACCAACCGTGGCTCTCTCAGCCCAGCTCAGCTTCTTGGACCCGGGTATGCAATTTCGCGCCTACAAGGATCCGAACGACCGACGGCCCGGTAACGAGAACATGAACAAGACGGTGCAATTTCGACCGGGCCAAGATTACCCCAACGACGTGCTTGATCGGCTGTTCGCGCTGTTGCCACCTGAACGCCATCCGGACGTTGGGGCTGCCTGGCAACGGTATAAGGCAGTCAGGTCCGGCAATGCCGCTGTCGATCCGAGGCTTTGGTCCACGCACATGGCTTACCGCAACAAGGAGGAGGTTGACAGTTGCCCAGAGCGCCGCAAGTCGGGCGCTTCGGCACAGACGCTGCAGTCATTGCCGGGGATTTGCGACGCCTTGCTGCTAAAGTACTCCGTACGAACGGAGATTAGGTATTTGCTTGATGCCTTTCGAGACACCTCAACGCTCGACGATCAGTTCGGAGCAGAGCGAGCAGAGGAGCTGTTTCGTCTCGGTCAGATGCTGGTGTACGTAAAATGGCATTTGATTGATCGAGCGTTCCAAGAAGTTGATGCGCAACGCTCGAGTTCTTAGAGCCAGGCCAATCGTGTTCAATCCGCCGCCCACATTAGGCCATAGCGGATCACAAAGCCTTTCCATGCCGCGTCCAGGTGTCCCAGATCAGTTCTTGTTGCTTTTGTCATGCGGGCATCCTCCTGGGCGTATTGTGACCCGCTCTTCCCACTGGAAGCCACTGCCGAAAACCCGTCTGATCGAGGGCTAACGGGGAAAGATTGTGTACATGGGTCGGTCTCCACCGCCATTCTCAACCCGAAAGCCCTGCGCCTTTAAGGCTTCGGCAACATCTTCTGATCGCGCTAGGAAAGACCCACCTTGTGGATTGACGACGACCTTGGAATGCCCGCTCTCGCAATGCACATGATTTGGTTCGACTATCATCAATTGATTGCAAAGTGGGCAGCTAAGGCCGTGCTGCTCGGCGTCGTATGCGTAGCCGGAAATCGGATCGCTCGAGATTTCGGACTTATATTGATCAGGAGCACTTCTACCGCCAACAAGAAACGTCAGCGCTTTGCACACCGAATTTCTGTCATCCGGCGATAATTCATCGGCGATCCGGCGTAACTCCATTGCGGCTTGATCATTAAGGTCAATGGAATTAAGAGGGCTTGTTTGATCAGACTTGTACTTGAGAAATTTTTGCTCTGGCGTCCAGTCCAATCCACCAGCCACGTAGGATAGCTTGAGGAACGGTTGGTATTGTACGAGACGACCCGACGACAGTTGAAGGTGGCTCGCAATGATCCACCATCGAATCGCCTCGATAGCCTTGCCTCTATTGTGCGCTATGGTTCCAAGACGCTCGCAGATGTCAGCCTTACTGAGGCTGGTTTCGAGGGCGGCACGCAGCACTTGCTCGGCAACATCAAATTCTCCGTTGCGAACCTTGATGTCCGCCGCCCGACACGGAAACAGGAAAGAGTCTGCGTGATCTGAGCTCGCCGCACACGCCAACTCGAATGCCCTTACATCATCGCCGCGTTTCACCGCATCGTCTATTGCGGCAATCCTTTCGAAATCCCTGCTCGTGCGTGGATCGAACTCTTGGACTAGTTGCGTGCGAAAGCAGGAAACACCAAACGCATCGAGGTCTTGAACCGGATTTCGCGTCTCACCCTGAGCTAGCCCGTCGGTATCGTCAGGCTCGATCGAAGAGCTTGTGAACCACGCCCAACCGATCATGAGGGCGCTCCCGATTGTCAACGGAATCACAATTACCAATACGGCAACCTCAGATTCCGAGCCCATCAGCTCCTTTGGTAGATACCGGACATCGAATAAGAACGACACCATCAAATTTAGCAAGCCGAAGACAAATACCGGAACGAGTCCAATCAACCAAGCGCCGAGAACTAACCACAATGCTGCGCCGATCGCGCGTCCTGCCCGTCCGAGCATTCCAACTTCACCATCACCTGGCATTTTCATTGCACCAATGTCAACGATCTGTTCACGAAAATCGGTCCTGAAACGAACCGCGTACGACGCCAAACCTTACCATCGGGACGCTGTGGATCAAGAAATTACCGGAAGTAATGATAGAGAATTCCGAGTTTTCGATGATATCTCGCGTTGTTAGTGGCAAGTAATGGCTGCGGATTCAACCGGTCGATGCAACATCTAAACTCTAACATCAGAGAGGAGGGCGCTATATTCTCGGCAATAGTCGAGGCCCAACTATTTTGCAGAAGATCGTGATCGGCGCCGAAATTATGGCACTCGTTTGCGAGGGGCAGATATCGGACTCGCGCGCTGTGCAAACCAACGAAGACCAGTGTGATGATGGTGACTGCGTAATTCCCGGGCCGGACGACGTTGATGTGAAGCAAGATGCTTGAGCGATATTCGGCCGATTTCCTGCGCATTGCATGACCACATTGAGATTGCCTGTCTGTTCGGATAGGACTTCGACGTGCTGAAAAAAGATGGTTCGGCGCTTACTGGCCGCGCGCTTACCAGGTACACCGTGGTCGGCGGGGTAGAATACCTCGTGCTGGCTGCAGCAATAGGTGAAGTCGAAGTACCCATGCACAAGACAGATACGGTAAAGGTTCGAACGCCCGGAGCAAGGTTTTCAATACTCACATTTGATACGCGAATTCGGATGCGCTGGATTGCGCGCCGTTCGTACATGAGAATGTTAGCCAGACCAGAGAAACGATTCGATAGTGAGAAAAGCCGGTGAATCACACAACCACAAAACCAGTTTATGACATTGCCACAAGCCATGTACGAGCAATTCTCCTCACCGCATTCGTTGCGGCGCTATCGTCTTGCCAACCGGCTCAGGAGACTCTGCAGGATATTATTGAGTCCGAAATCCGGACAATCGAACAGGCGGTCGCAGAAACGGAGAGCGGCAGTGCGGACAGTGTTGAATACAGTGTCTGGCTGGGTCCACCGGACGGGGACGTTTGGTATCGCCATAATACGGATGTTGTCAGGCCGGCGGCGAGCGCCATCAAGACGGCTATCCTGATTGAGTTTTTCAGCGAACAAATAGAGTCGCTTGACCAATCATTTGATGCGCTTGCAGATATCATCAACAGCCCGGAGAGTGCCGCGGTCCGTCATTTCGACACCGAACAACAGGCCGCCGCACGCGACGAGCTACGCGACCTAACGGCGCGACAACTGGCTGAAGCGATGATCCACAAGGAGCACATTGAGACAAATGCTGCGTACAACGCGGCGGCCAATGTCATCATCGAATATCTCGGCGGGCCGGCTGCCCTCACGGAACGCCTGCATCGTCGTTTTCCGCGAGCTGATGGTCTGCAAATAGCGCGTTATATGCTCGCCGATCGGCAACAAAACAATGACAACCTGCTAACGGCGGAGTCGCTGGCAACGATTTTACGATACCTTGCGCTGGACACGGCGACCGATGAACTACGCGATGACGTACGCGCGGTACTCTTGCTGGAGACCGATGAAACTCGCGGGGAGCACTCCATCAAACGTGAACGTCAATCCTGAGCTTGCGTAGTGTTCGCGTAGTGTCTGTTGCGCTATCACGAGTGAAACGATCGGCTCGGGCAATGGAAATGTGGTCATGATGGCTCCATATCAATGAACTTAAGACATTATCACTATGGCTCGAATACCTGTCTAATTGATAATCTCACATGGCCCGGAACACAACCGGATGCAAGCTGTTGACCACTATCGTACTAAGACAGATTGCTAGCCAAGCTTCTTTCCATCTTTGGTCTCATAGTAGCCGCCAGGGCTGGAATAGCGATTGGCTAGAAAGCGCATGTCGATATCGGAATACTCACCATGATCTCGATCATCGCGCGAACCGACCACAAGCAACAATGCGTCAACCGCGCTCTCATTAATAAAGTGGTGGCCGTCCTTCACACCCGCCTTAAATCCTGCGCAGTCGCCGGCATGGAGCGTTTCGCGACCTGCGTCGGAAACAAGAATAATTTCACCCTCAAGCACCCAGACGAATTCATCCTCATGTACATGCCAATGTCTTTGGGAGGACCAGGCGCCGGGCTCGATTCGCACAAGATTCACGCCGAATTGGGTTAAATCTGGTGCTTGGGTCAGTGCCTGCGATTGTTTGTTTCGGCAAGGCTCGTCATACGGCGATGGGTATCTGCTACCGTGGATAAGAGGGCAGGTCGCTATGTTAATCGTAGGCACAGATTTCCCCTTTGTTGGGATAGAAAGTGAGAAGCTACAGTCTCGTTATTAAAACACGAGTAGTAGCACCGCCCAACATTTCCGCAATAGTTGGGGAGAACGAACCCACGAGACTATTCTAGGTTCGCTGATTCTGGCGAGGCCTCAATGCAGTTTCACTGCAACTCCTTGGTCCGCGTAAGGGTGACCGTGCGCATAGTCGACAGTATCTGCAAGGTATACTATGTATTGGCCAAATCAGGGTCTTCGGCATCTTGTACCTTGCAACTTCCACCGTTCGCTATGTTGGCTTACGGAATCGCAATGTCATGCGATCTGATTCGCCAATGGCCCGGGTGTCTGGGTTGTCGGTTGTTGATGGCGGCAAACGCCAAACAAAACCGTCGACAGGGTCGTTCGGATTGGCGTTAATCTCACTGGCTTCCTCTAGAACGAACCCAGCCCGTTCGAACGCGGCGACAACATCACTCTGTTTCAGGTATCCGTTATTGCCGTTGGCGAACTCGGCGTCAGCATCTTCCGGGGCGCGGTGCTGAACCACACCAACTACACCGCCGGGTGCAAGCAGATCGAACATTTCGGACAGAGCTGAATCGACAAGCGGTTCTTCAAAGCGAAACAGGTGGTGCATTGCCCGGAAGAACACGATCGCGTCAGCTTGACCGTTCTCTTCATCAGGAACATCGTCAATCGGGTAGCCAACAATCGGTTGAGCGGACTCGATTCCTTCAATGCTCATATACCGGCCCATCTGCGAAATATCAGCACCGAATCTTTCGTGATTGTCTTCATTCCAGGTGCTGAACATCTGAACCCAGAGGCTTTCCGGATAGGTCACACCGATCATACGGCCCTACTCGGCGGTGAAAGGGGTCAGTATCTGGGAGTACCAGCCGCCATTGCCGGGAAGAACCTCAACGATTGTCATGTCCGGTTCAATTCCGAAGAAAGACAGCGTGTCCAGCGGATGACGCCATTCATCACGGGCCCGGTTTTCGTCTCGACGTTCGTCGGCGACGACGTCCGCCAGATTGGCGCCAGCCACCTGACTCTCTTCTGCCAAATTCGTTGAGGCTGATGTGGACTCAGCACCGTCGGAACAAGCGGCCAAAATCAGCGCTAGTATGCTCACAATACCCAGAACCTTCATGATTTCCTCCTGAAAAATCGTGTCATCATAGATGTTCGAATAGCGTATCTTGAATGCTTAGGCACGTTATCATAGAAACACTAGGTTCTGTCATTTGCGGCCAAATGTCCTGCTGCTCTTCAATCTGACAGTCCAAGCGGCCTTAGCTCGGTATGAATCTGAGAACGCTTCCTTTTTGGCTAGTCGATGTCTTCGCTCGTGAGCCACTGGCGGGAAATAGTCTCAGTGTTTTCTTGCTAGATGATGATCTGACCTTCAATGCGATGCAGCGCATCACGCAGGAGATGCGCCAGTTTGAAACGATATTCCTCCGCCGAGTGGGAGAAACGTCCAGGTTCAATGTTCGTATTTTCACAATGGAGGAGGAGCTTCTTTTTGCTGGGCACCCGATCATCGGTGCCGCGGCGCTTATGCACGCAGAGCTATTTCCGGCTGACGAGGTATCCCATTTCGAATTCATCACATCGGAACGAGAAATCCCTGTGATCAGCCGCCGTAAAAATTCCATCTATTTCGCCGAGATGGATCAGGGCGTAGCGACCACGGTAACTTCAGTGCCGCATGTACTGATTGACGGGCTAGCCCAGGCCTTCAGCTTGTCAATCTCCGATCTGGCTGCGGATATGCCGTTGCAAGTCGTTTCCACGGGTTTGCCTTATTTAATCGTACCAATCAGAACCAACTTAGAGCGCGCCCAGATCATCGTGCCCGATTTCGAGGCACTGCTAACGGGTATTGGCGCCAAGTTCGTCTATGTGTTCGATGTGGGGCGATGGGAGGGTCGTACGTGGGACAATGACGGACAGGTCGAAGACATAGCTACCGTCGCCCCAGTCGTCGTCATCGTCCTCATGATGCTTTTGCCTGCTGGCATCGGCCTTCACCACCGATCAGACCTTCGTCCATGCAGCGCCGCAGGGCTTGCTCGAACACGAAGCGGAACGCTTCCGCTTCGCGGAACCGGCCGTGCCGGTTCTTCGAGAAGGTCGAGTGGTCCGGCACTTTGTCCGTAATACTCAGCTTGCAGAACCAACGGTAAGCCAGGTTCATCGTCACTTCGTAACAGAGCTGTCGCTCAGAGCAAATCCCGCAACAATGGCCGATCAACAGCATGCGGATCATCAGCTCAGGATTCACTGACGGTCGCCCAGTGTGACTGTAGTAAGGCGCGAGATGCTCGCGAAGCTCTGTGAAATCGAGAAGTCGATCAATATCGCGAAGCAGGTGATCCTGCGGCACAACATCCTCAAGACTAAATGCGTAAAACAACTCGTCTTGCGGCTTGTCGCTGCTGCCCATCATCGGACATCGCTCCGGCAATCAACACGCAAGCATTATCGCATCGTTGTATTATCAGCAGGAGTTTTTCAACAGAATAGGCCAGGACTTGTCGCTCAAGCTTCGCCTTCGGCTACTAGGAGTCACCTCTGAACATATATCCGTGTCCAGACACTGTTTCGAGTCGGGTCGCATGAGTTCCTAGCTTCTTGCGTAGCGCCCTGATAAGTACGTCCACTTTGTTGGACCCTGCGAACGGCGTTTTCCAAACATGTTCGAGCAATTCAGTGCGAGTGACCACTCTCCCGGGGTTTTCCACGAAATATTGAATGGCACCAAACTCCAGCGCGGTCAGCGACACTTTGCCGTCCGGCAGAACAAGTGTCCGCGTGTCGACGTCGAAAAAACTGACATCACTGTTCTTGGTTGATTGTAAGCCTGGATACGATTGACCCGTAAGAAACTCAACTGCTGGTTTCAGGATGCTGTCGCTATCGCCAACCCAGGGAGGATGGGCGCGTCCATCGAGCACCACAAACGCTACGCCGGAAAATATCGATGCCAATTTGCGACCAGCATTAAGCGGGATAGCCCGATCGCCGGTACGATGGATGATAAGAAGATCGCTCGTAACACTGGACGTCACAGCCGATGCATCCATTTCATAGGTGAGTTCCAAGAGTGCCGCCGCAGTCTCCGCCGTCGCCGAGTCTCTTTGTTGCCGGCTGGCAGCGTCGATTTCCTCTCTGGATTGATCTGGCAGAAATACGTCGGCTAATGCCCGAGATCCCGCTCCCCAGTGGGCGCGTACCAACCCGACCATCGCCGCGCGAATATCCGGGGCTGCAATATCGGCACCATCCAGATATCCGCCGTAAACACAAATTTTTTCGACTCGGTTCGAATGACCAGCAGCATAGGCCAATGCGACGGGGCATCCGCAGGAGAACGCAAACAACGATGTCTTTGCTTTCCCAACCGTCGTTTCGATGACATCGGCAAGCAGGCGAACTTCAGAATCCATAGTCTGTGATGCAACCTCGCGGTCGCTTAAACCCACGCCAGGTCGGTCATAGCGAACCACCCGAAAGTGGCTACCCAATGCCTCAAGAAATGAACGATAGGAAGGGTGATCCCAATCCTTTTCTACATGGCTGATCCACCATGCAGGCAGCACGAGATTCGGTCCTTGCCCGTGCACAGTGTAGGCGATGCTGTTGCCGGTAGCATCTTGAAGGTAGCGAACGGCGGGCCTCATCGCTGCATGTCCTGCTCCGCTTGTTTCGATCTAATCAAATTCTCATCTGTTTCTAATGCCTTTCTCAAGCAGGCCGGCACGATGAATACTATCTTAGCCAGCTTTCAGGAGATAGCAATGATGACTACCCATGCAGAACAACACCCATCCGCATTCAGCGCACCGCTTCCAATCCATTCATGCGAATCGGTCTCAGTTACTGGCTTGGAGTTGAAAGCTGCTGACGGTGTGCCGCTGGCGGCGAAGCTCTACAGCGGTGCCAATCCAGTAAAGCTGACAATACTTATGCTCCCGGGAATCGGGGTACCGCAACGCGCGTTTCGACACCTGGCCAACTGGCTTGCGCTGCGCGGTGCTCGGTGCGTAACTGTCGACTATCGTGGCATAGGACAGTCGGCAACACCTGAGGGAATCGAGACCGCGTCACTATTGAAGTGGGCGCGGGAAGATGCTGCCGCTGCGATGGCCTTTTGTAAGAACGCTGGCCCAGAGCCCGTGGTGTTGATCGGTCATAGCTTCGGTGGCCAGTCTGTTGGCTTAACAGAGGCCTTGAGCGATGTCCGAGCCGCCGTTTTTATCGGATCGCAGTTTGGCCAGGCGAGACATTGGGACGGCGCAGAAAAATGGCGGCTCGCGATGTATTGGCACATCTTTTTGCCCTTGGTGTCCGCCTTTTATCAAGTGCTTCCGCGCTGGTCGGGACCGGCTGGACCCTTACCGCAAGGCGTCGCCCAAGAATGGGCTCGTTGGGGCCGAAGCAGCAACTGGTATGTGTCCCACAACCCTGAGTCAGTGGACCTGCTCGCGCGCTTCAGTGCACCGATTCTCGCTTACGGTATGACCGACGATCTGATTGCACCTCCGCGAGCGGTTTCAGCCCTCCTAGAACGATTTTACGCGACCGTGCCCAATCGCAGGAGTATCAGCCCAGAGCAACTGGGCCTCAAGCGAATAGGCCATACAGGCTTGCTCCGTCCGTCGAAGGAAATTGAAGTCATCTGGCGAGAGTTGTTCGACTTTCTGCTTCGAGAAATAGCGAGTCAGGAAACAGGCATCGTCCCCTCCGCGCCAGATCAAATCGAAGAATCGAGCTAGGAACGGATGTTCAAGACTCAGGTTCCATGGCGTGGTTATTGATCGGGCTATTCAACCTTCTCCCACCATTTATATGAATTGTAAGGCTTGTCGGTTATTACGATGTCACCCACTCGGGGGGTGACCAACTCCACTTGCTTTTCATTCGCCGCTTTAACGGCTCGTCGAATCGGCTCATCCCAATCGTGAAATGCAATGTTGAACGTCGCCCAACTGACGGGAAGCATGCGGCGCGCGCCAACAGCAACGTGTGCCTCAATCGCTTGCTCAGGACCCATGTGGCTGTGGGTCCACGAAGCACCAGGACCATATTGCCCAATCTTAATGATGCTTAGATCAAAAGGCCCGAATTGTTCGCCAATCGACTGAAAATGACTGGAGAAACCTGAGTCTCCACTGTAAAAGATTCGGTGCTCGGGCCCGACGACCGACCAGGAGGACCAGAGCGTTTCCTTATAGTCGAATATTCCTCGACTCGAATAGTGTTGGGCCGGAGTGCAGGTTACTGTTATGTCTCGTATTTGAGTTGATTCCCACCAGTCCAATTCAATGATCTGGTCTTTCGGTACATCCCATTCATCAAGATGGGACCCGACCCCGAGAGGAACAATAAAGCGTGTTCCCATGGAAGACAGATATCGGACAGTCTGCATATCCAAGTGATCATAGTGGTCATGCGAAATCAACACTGCATCGATATCTGGAAGATCCGTGAGGGCGATGGGTGGCGGATGAGAACGCTTTGGGCCGATTCCGATAATTGGTGAGGCGTAGTCTGAAAACACCGGGTCAACCAAAAAACGAAGACCGTCCAACTCTATGTAGACACTTGAATGGCCGAGCCAAATCGCTCTCAGTCCCGGAGCAATTTGCGTTTGTAGAGATGCAGGCGGAATGACTGATATCGGAATAGCTGACGGAGGGACCCTCATCTGATCGCCAGAGAATTGTTCTTTGAAGTAGCCCCAGGCATCCCCTGATTCCAATGGAGGATGAGGCAGAGTGTTTACGAACTCACCGTCACGGTAATTGGAAGATGCTTCCGCCGTTTTCAGACGCTCTCCTGAAACAGTTCCGCCAAACGGCGGCCAATTCCATAGGAACAGAGCGCTGCAGACTACAGCGAAAACAAGAATGACAGCCACTCGTCTCAGGTTGAAGCTCTTGCGTCGGTTCGGAGTGCTCAGCATCGACGATTCCGCGACCGGCAGGATTGGGTCATAAGCAGAAATTATAGCTCAAGTGCTCGGCGAACGGCTCTCGGCTAGGGGGAACACACAACTATCGTCGAGCAAACGCCTCAATCAACTTTGAAAATTCATCATATTGGCCCCCCAATTGCCACAGTGAAATATCTATAGCGTCGTACGTAATTTTCAAGGGCCACATGAAACATTGCGCGTCAATTACGCCAATAACGCTTCGATCGTTGGCAGAGGGGCGGGGAGACCAAGACCCGACGTTCCGTTTGTTCAGGTTAGTTAGCTGGGAGGCCGTTAAGAATTCGGCAAAAGTTGGCGGGGGGGCATAGTACGTCAATGTCAGCAAGTTACGTGGCGCTACTACTTCGGAAATACGGCTGGATTTTTCCCAAATGCGGTCACTTCAATTCTAAGCAGTAATCCGTATTGATCGCGGTACTACAACGACTATTCTGATCCGAATACCTGCTTTGGAGAGGAAGATCATGGGATTGTTTGAACGCTACCTGTCTGTCTGGGTAGGGTTGTGCATCATGGCGGGGGTTTTGTTGGGCAACATACTGCCTGGCATATTTCAGGGTATCGCACAGATTGAATACGCCCATGTCAACTTGATCGTCGCTGTGCTCATTTGGGTGA
Source organism: Woeseiaceae bacterium (assembly GCA_021773035.1). Lineage (GTDB taxonomy): Bacteria > Pseudomonadota > Gammaproteobacteria > Steroidobacterales > Woeseiaceae > UBA1847. The sequence goes on along the minus strand of JAJFKU010000025.1, from coordinate 8,377 downwards.
TGATTTACCCAATGATGGTGCAGATTGATTTTTCGGCCATCAAAGACGTTGGCAAAAAGCCGAAGGGGCTTTTCCTGACACTTGTTGTGAATTGGCTGATTAAGCCATTCACCATGGCGGCGTTAGGCTGGCTCTTTTTCAGAGTGCTCTTTGCGGGCTGGGTAGACCCTCAATCAGCGACGGAGTACATCGCAGGGATGATATTGCTCGGTGTCGCACCTTGCACGGCCATGGTGTTCGTGTGGAGTCAGCTAACCGACGGCGATCCGAACTACACACTGGTGCAGGTTTCAGTCAACGACATCATTATGGTGTTCGCTTTTGCTCCGCTCGCAGCCCTCCTTCTAGGCGTAACGGACATTGCCGTGCCCTGGGAGACGCTTCTGCTTTCAGTGGTTTTGTATGTGCTGCTACCACTGATTGCGGGTGCACTAACTCGCCGCCGGCTCGAAAAGAATGGGAGCAACGGTCAGGTCGAGGCGTTTGTCGGTACTTTGAAACCGTGGTCGGTGATCGGGTTGCTTGCAACCGTTGTGCTGCTATTCGGGTTTCAAGCGGAAAAGATCATCAATGAACCTGTGGTCATCGTACTGATCGCGATACCGTTGCTGATCCAAACCTACGGCATTTTTGCGGTTGCGTATGGTGCAGCAAAGGTCATGAAGTTGCCGCACAGTATCGCGGCACCAGCATGCTTAATCGGTACTTCGAACTTTTTTGAGCTGGCCGTCGCTGTCGCCATCTCGCTCTTCGGTTTGAATTCAGGAGCCGCATTGGCCACCGTAGTAGGCGTCCTTGTTGAGGTTCCTGTGATGTTATCGCTTGTTGCGATGGTCAATCGCACAGGTCATTGGTTTGAGGATGTTCCCGCGACGCGAGGCAGATAGGCTACAAGATGAAGGCGATCGTATTTACACAATATGGACCACCAGATGGTCTTGAGTTCAAAGACGTCCCGACGCCAACGCCGAAGGACGATGAAGTGCTGACCCGTATCCACGCATCATCCATCAACTCGTGGGACTGGGAGCTCCTGAACGGCATTCCGTTCATCAACCGCCTTATGTTCGGGCTATTCAGGCCGGATGTTGCCGATCGGTTCTAACAGCCGATGGTTGTTATACCAGTTCACCCATTCCAGTGTCGCGTACTCGACCTCGTCGAGGTTCTTCCACGGGCCTCGCGGCCAGATCATTTCTGTCTTGTAGAGACCGATGATGCTCTCGGCCATAGCGTTGTCGTAACTGTCGCCAACGCTGCCGACTGAGGACTCGATTTGTGCCTCGGCCAGGCGCTCGGTGTAGCGGATCGAGAGATACTGACTACCACGATCACTGTGATGCACTAGGCCTTGTGTGCCGGTTCGTGCGTACAGCGCCTGCTCGAGCGCATCGGGAACGAGATCGGTTCTCAGCGAGTTCCACACGCGCCAGCCGACGATCATGCGCGAGTACACGTCAATGACGAACGCCGTGTATACCGGGCCGCGCCAGGTCGATACAAAGGTGATGTCAGCAACCCACAGCTGATTGGGTGCTGATGCCGTGAACGCGCGCTCAACCAAGTCGGCCGGCCGCTCGGCCGCGAAGTCCGGCACCGTCGTCTTGTAGCCCTTACCGCGCACCACGTCGCGGATGCCGAGCTTGCGCATTAGGCGCTCCACGGTGCAGCGTGCAACCTTGAAGCCTTCTCGTTTGAGTTGCCGCCAGATCTTGCGTGCGCCGTACACACGGAAGTTCTCGTTCCACACTCGCAGCACCTCGACCTCAAGCCCGGCATCCTGCCTGGCTCGATCCGAGCGCTTGTCAGGATCCGCCTCACAGTCCTTGTGGGCGTAATAAGTCGACGGGGCAATCGGTATCTCGGCACAGATCGGCTCGACCCCGTACACCTCGCGGTGCTCGTCGATGAACGACGTCATCACTTCGGTCGGCGGTCGAGCTCCGCCTGGGCAAAATAGGCTGAGGCCTTTCTCAGTATCTCATTGGAGCGCTTCAGCTCGCGGTTCTCACGCCTGAGCTGCTTCAACTCTTCCTGTTCGTCGGTGGTCTGGCCCGGCCGCTTACCCTCGTCACGTTGCGATTGACGAACCCAGCGACGCAAAGTCTCCGGGACGCAACCCAGCTTCTCCGATAAAGAATGAATCGCCTTCCACTCCGACGATCCTTCCTTCTGCTGCTCTTCAACCAGTCGTACTGCTCTCTCCCGAAACTCCGGGGAATATCGTTTTCTTGTAGTCATGACCCAATCCTCTCAAAGAATTGAGCCTCCGAGAAACCCGGGGCGGTTCAGACTTGTTAACGGGACGACTGATATGTCATTGGTACATAGCACCGTGTGGTTTCAGCTAGAATCAAACTATGACTCCAGATCGCGTGCCGAAGATACGAGTTGCAGCAATCGCTTGTTTGTTGCTCGCCGCATTTTTCCCCATTCAAGGCAATGCGGAAATCCAGGTCGAGCGCGCCGATAACTTTCAGTATTTCACCGGCGCCGATTCTGACTTGTCGAACCCGCTGTATGCCTCAGATGATTGGCAGGAGTTCAATCAACTCACCAGGGAGGATACTTACAAGGGCATATTCTGGATCAGGACGGATGTCTACCTCGGAGGTGACGCAGCGCCGAAGTTTGACTGGGAGTACAACGTTCATATGATCGCCTCGCATGAAGCGTTTTGGGACGACGTTTCGCTCGGCATGAGCGGTAAGCCGGCTCAGGACGCAGCCGACGAAATTCCCGGCAACGTTTGGCATACTTATCTAATTCCCAACGAGCGCCTAACGCCGGGAAAGCACACTATTACGATCCGTGCTTCCGCCCACGAGCGGCGTACGGGAATGAAATTGCTGCGCGAGGGTTTCATGCGCCCATTCAGCAGCAATTGGCGATACGTATCGCTTTGGAGCCTGATTCCGACAATGTTCGTTAGCATAGGGATCGTCGTTGGGCTGTATTTCCTGATGCTGTACTTCACAGACGATCGCAAGCGCGAATATCTAGCGTTTTTTATTCTGCTCGAGAGCCTGACGGTGTACGGATTCGCAATACAGTGGGGCCATCTCGTCGGCTATACCTACAACTGGGAATGGCTGAATGTGAGGACCGAAAGTGTCGCCGCGATACTCGTGCTCCTTGCCTTGCCGCTGTACTTTTTGTTCAAACACAATGCACCCTATCCATGGCGCTGGATGGTGGTAACGATTGCCACGGCAATAGTTTTCGGTACGTGGATCAGCCCAGACCTCCCTAACCTCGCCTGGTCTGCGAGCTTCGTGTCTGCGCTGATCGTCAGCATCTACTACGGCCGAAAAAATAGGACCTTCTATTGGTGGGAGTCCCTCGGGTTGCTGTTGTGCATTTTGGGGATTCTCACGCAAGACCTTGAGAACACCTTTTTAGTTCTTCCGGCACTGTTTTCTGTGGTACTTCTTACGCACGCGATCGCAATGCAGCAGCGAAAAACCGCCCTGGAGCGAGCGGCCAACCTTGAAACGCAATTACGCGGCGAACTTGTACGTAAACACATTCAGCCTCATTTCTTGTTGAATACGCTGACGTCCTTGATGGAGTGGGTAGAGACTGATGCAGAGCGCGGCAGCGAGTTCATCGCTGAGCTTGCTGAGGAGTTTCGCCTTATGTCGCACTTATCGGGCCAGACGGTCGTAGATCTCGGCACTGAACTTGAGATGTGCGATCACCATTTGGCCATCATGTCCTTGCGACTACGTAAAGAGTGCCGTTTGCGGCGGAACAACATAGCCGGAGATGAGCCGATTCCGCCCGCCATCTTCCATACGCTGATAGAGAACGCCTTTAGTCACAACACCTACAGTGTGGACCGGGTGATATTCGAGATCACCAAGGAGCCGCTTGAAGGTCTATGGGTGCGTTACCGGCTGTTGGCCCCGAGGGGGGATCACCAAACATCATCGTTCGGAAAACTCGGAAAGGGCACCGGCATCAAGTACATAAAGGCACGACTGAAGCAGGGCTTTGATAATCACTGGCGGCTACGGGATGAACCCACCGATACGCATTGGATCACCGTAGTTGATGTCGACTACGCCCACTTAAGTCACCAGAAAGAGACGCAGGATCAACGCGCATGAGAATGGTCATCGTCGAAGACGAGAACACCGTAGCGCAACGTCTTGAACGTCTGGCAACAAGTATTCTTGGCGACAAGCTTACGTCGTTGCGGATATTTCACGCACTGGACGATGCCAACGACTACATCGCAACGGAAGCCGTGGACTTAATGTTTCTCGACCTGAACCTCGCCGGCCGGGATGGATTCGAACTACTCAGAAGTGTCGTGGCACGCTCCTTCCATACGATAGTCGTCAGCGCCTATGCAGATCGCGCGATTGAGGCTTTCGAATTTGGCGTTCTGGATTTCGTCAGTAAACCTTTTACGCGGGCACGGTTGCAGAAGGCGCTCGAGCGCTACGATTCGTCGTTCCGGCAGCAGCGCACACGTTACATCGCGGTCAAGCGACGCGGGATCATTGAGCCGGTCGACCTGGATCGGGTGCACTTTTTTCGGGGCGCTAACGTTTACTCAGAGGTCAGCCTGGATGACGGGGTTGTCTTGCTGCACGACAAACCTCTATCACGCCTTGAGCAGATCCTTCCGGCGCACTTCGAGAGAGTCCATAAGTCTTACATTGCCAACGTTTCCCGCGTGGCAGCTATCCGGCAGTTTGGAAACAACGCCGAGCTCGAGATGCATTCCGGCGAGCGTGTGCCGATAAGTCGTAGTCGCATAGCCGATATCAAAAACCGCCTTATCTAAGCCGTTCTCGACAGTTCACAAATCCCGAGTCCCATTCGCAAGGGATCTCAACTGCTTGCCCTGTTCCAGTCGTATTGTCGCTCCATCGTAAATAAGCAGAGATGAGCAATGAACAACACGACCATAAACCTTAAGACAACAATATACCTCGCACTAATTTTCACGCTTGCGGCCAGCCTAACGGCGGAAGCCGAGAGCGCCGGCTACCTGGAGATTTCGTCCGTAATGCGCGAACACAGCTATGACCTCGATATCAGCCAGGATGGCACGCGCTATCACATCGACGAGCAGTATCGCAGCGGTTGGAAATTGGAGGGTGGCTGGTCGTTTGCACCCGACTGGACGTTGATAGCCGGCTACAGCAGACACGACACCGACAATGCCGTTGGCATCATCCTGACAGCACTATCCAGCGTACAAGCGCCGATCTTCTATGTGTCTCAGCGTGCATCGATCGGCATCCAGAAGCAGTGGTCGCTTACCGAGAGCGTTTGGCTGGACACGACAATTCGATACCAACATACGGAACAGGGCATCGGCGATTTCTTTATTGAAAGCGGCCAATTCAGTTTCGGGTTGGATAAGGTAGAAAAGGACAACGGTGTGGCCGCCGAAGTTGCGTTGCGAAAACGTAGCGGAAGCTGGGAGTTTGAATTGCTGGCCGGTTACGATCCGCACGCAGGCTTTGAGCTGGGTGTGTCGGATATCGATGTACGATCATCCGGCTACGGTGGCGCCAGTATTTCGTATCACCTCGGCGATCAATTCAAGCTTGGTATCGAGGCACAGTCCGGCAAGGTTAAAGACTTAGCACTCACGCTCGGCGTGCAGTTCTGATCGAATGTTCAAGAAGCAAGGAGCATTGACGTGAAAATCGAAAAAGCAATGTCACGATGGTTTCAAATGAGCGATGAGGTTTGGGAGCGGCACGCTAACCCCTTGAGCGTCTGGACCCGGTACCCTTGCTTACCGGTTTTAGCTCTCTCGATTTGGAGCAGGGTCTGGATAGGTGGTTGGGCATGGATACCTGTCGTTCTGACTCTGTTGTGGATTTGGCTGAACCCACGTGTTTTCCCTAAACCAAGTTCAATCGACAATTGGGCATCCAAATCTGTGTTGGGGGAGAGGCTGTGGTTGAATCAAGACCAGGCGCCGATCGTCATACGTCACCGGGCTATTATCGGCGTATCGAATTCAGTCGCCGCTGCTGGCGCGATCCTTTGTGTTTACGGCCTCGTCGTCTTCGACAGCTACCATGTAACCTACGGCATCATTCTGACGCTCATCGGCAAGAGCTGGTTCCTGGATAGAATGGTATGGATCTATCAGGAAGAACGGAGTAGTCGCTGATATATTTTTTGGTGTTTGAGCCTGAGGGCGAATCGTCGTGCGAGTAGCCAGTGTGTCCGGATCAGGTTCCCGATTGCAGTGGCTATTCGGTGAAACGCTTGTCGTTGTGCTCGGCGTTTTGATTGCATTGAGCCTGGATGACTATTGGACAGATCGACAAGAGCGCGATCTCGAATTGCAGTATCTCGATAGAATTACTGAGGATGTTCATGCCGATATCGATTATGTCGACAATACAATCCACGACCTTTGGGTTAGAAAGTTAAAAATACTCGACGCGATCGCACCAAGAAATATTTCGGCATTGATCGAGCGCTAGAAAAATTTACTTCCGAAGAGTTTCAGGGCCTTTTAAATCAAGAGTACAACTACACATATTTCGTTCAACGAACAGATTTCAGTTCAGCTGGTAAGCGACTAGCAAAAGAGCTGGGGCGCTATAGGCTGCGAATTGAACACTGAGTTTATACCGTGGAGCGCATCCACATCGGTTGCTAAGTTCTACAAAGGGATCCGCTGCATGGACGTTCCAAGATTAGTCGGGAAGGGAAGGCTCGCCGAAGTGTTTACTTGGGGGGGCAACCAGGTAATCAAGCTTTTCGAGGCTGGACGATGGTTAGGCTATAACTCGTTGTCGCAGCAGTTAGTCAATTTATTCGATGTACACAAGGTAAATGCCAGTGATTGAGGCTCGTGTTTTTCTCATTATGCTCGCTACAATTCTCGCGGGCTGCGGCGGCAACAGCGGCCCCAGGCTGAATGTCGTGCCCGAAGTTCAAGTAGTGGAATTCGGTGAGACCAGAACATTCCAGGACCACATTGAAACCGATATACGACTACCCACGTCAGATACGACTTTGGGCGGTACATTGTTTCTGCCACTCGGGCAGGGCATATTTCCAGTCATCGTTCTTCAACCAGGCAGCCAACCGTGGCAGCGCACAACGACATCGGATTATCCGGATAGCGGCGCTGCCTATTATAATTCGCTTGGCGTTGCGGCTTGGTCCTACGATAAAAGGGGCGTTGGTCAATCGGGTGGGATTTGTTGTCAGGGCGACATCAGACAGCTCGCGGGGGATGCACTGGCTGGTCTTGATGCAGTTTCTCTACACCCCCAAGTCGATGTGACCCAAATTGGAATAGACGGAGTCAGCCAGGGAGGTTGGGTCGCGATCAACGCCGCGGCGCGGTCAGCGAGTGTTGCGTTCCTTATTATCACTGGTGGCCCAGCGGTCAGCACATTTGAGGAAGAGGAATATAGCCGTCTAACCGGTGATAACGTTTGTGTAGCCAGCGAGCGCTCCAATGAGGAGATCGACCAAATTATGGCGGCGATCACACCAGCAGGGTACGATCCGAGAGCGGATTTGGTCAGAATAAATCAACCGGGAATTTGGTTCTACGGTGGGCTGGACACGTCAATTCCTGTGCGTCAAAGCATCGCAGTGTTAGAAGAAACAAGAACGGCCGGCACGAAGGACTGGGAGATCGTGCTTCAACCCAATGCCAACCATTTTATGATTCTGAATGGTGGGCCCTGCCAGAGCGTTGGCACGAGAGTCAGCAATCTGGAAGTATTTGAAGAATGGTTTGATCGGGTGGTTACGGGCGATGTGCGATGAAACCGATCCGTAACAGGGTGTACTGCTCATCCCAGATAGACGGAACATTTGGGGGGAATCTTGGGCAGCGACCACGTAGCGTGAGCGGCAAGTTCTGGCCGTCCCTGACCACCGGAAGATTGCTCGTACCTACAGGTCGGGCGGCAATTTCTTCAGATTTCCTGCGAATTCCACAATCCATTTTTAAAATCGGAGCCGCAATGCGGCATACGTATATGCCGACGGCAGAATACGGTAAATCAAATGGAGAATCAGAACGGCACGCCTAGAAACATTTCACGATCCATATCCACGAGCACCAGCGCCGCCGAAGAGCGTTTTGGCCGGCGACAGAATCCGAGGGAGGGAAAGCGAGTTGGCCCAAAACGTCCGTTCAGCTCAGGCCATGTTTGGGAGACTCGACAATACTTGAAACTAATGAGACGAACGCGAGACCTTGCTCTATTCAATCTCGGTATTGACAGTGACGTTACCCCCGTAAACCGCTCCAAGAACTCACTAGGATTTCCCGATATTATTGGCCCTTGGGAGGTCCGAGATGAAGCGCAAGAGATTTACGGAAGAACAGATCATCAAGATACTGCAAGCCCACGAAGCGGGCGTA
>JAJFKU010000024.1 GCA_021773035.1 Woeseiaceae bacterium | reverse complement strand
GGGCCGATGCCGTCTTCACGAGCCACTGGCGACGGCATCGGCCCTCCCGGATCAACACCTGTTCAGCACGGCGACCGGTAACGGAAATACATGCCGACTGTCTGGATGCGGTGGCTACGCCAATGACCTCGCCTGTGGCTCGTGAAGACGGCATCGGCCCGCCCGGAGCAACACCGGATTAAGAACTACACCGACGCTCAATCGTGGCCGCGATACCGCAGCGCGATCTGAAACGAAACGTCCGGCGCGGAATCCGGGTTCACATCTTCACCCACCGATAACACGAGCCGATAGCTATCGGACATCTTGATACCAGCCCCAAACGTCAGCGATGTCGACGTTTTCCCGAGATTCTCGATAGCGGATGCGTAGACAGCGCTGCGTATTCGGCTTTGCACCGACACGTCCACCCTTCGATGCAATCGATAAGCAATTCCAAACGAGAACTGGCCAACAACATCCTTGTATCGGTTTGCCAGGAAATCCGGCTCTCCCAGGTAACTAACGTTAGCTCGATAGAAGCCACTGAGATTCGTTTGTCCCCAGAGGGCACTGACATCGCTCGCTAATCCAATGCTCAGGTCAGCGCCGCCACTGCCCAATAATTCATCACTATCGCCTGTCGGCAACTTCATCCCGAAACGAAGTGCCGTACTGCGGTTCTCGCTGCCGGGCAATCGCCACCCCAGCAGCAGGCGAACGTCTCCCACACCATTCGCGTTGCGCGTAGTGTTCAGCACTGTTACGTCGGTATCTGAGTAGAAAAATTCGAGCTGATCCTGCGCGCGCTGGTCGCGCGGTCCATCGGGCAGGGAGAAGAAATCGTGCCAGCCATCGATTGCCGAATCGAGAAAGCCGGACCGATGCCAGACAAGCGGCACCTGGATGCTGAGGTCCAGCTTGTCAGCGATACCGTAATGATAGCTTAGAGCCAGTCGCGTGGTCTCCCCGTCAAGACGCAGGCTTTCCGCAGCGCTGGTTTCGTCGATATTGTGGCTCGCAATGATCAGGGACGCATCCCAGTCGTGGCGACCACGACTGACCAGCTCTCCGCCCTCGGTACTTTCCGGGAAGCCGAAAACCCCCGTCAAGGGGCCGTTATCGTGATCGGGGAGAACATCTGCGGCGGCGAAGGATGCTCGGAACAGCAGAACCAGCCCGACGGCTTGCCACACCAGGGGCATTGATTGTCGATTCAACGGTATTCCTGATAGTTGTTTGGAGAACGAGGACGTGGATGTAGAATTGCTGCCAGCACCGGTGGACGGTATCACGATGATTATGACAATACGCTGGCTGTTTGTGCCCGCTGTTTTCACGCTGGTCCTGGCCGCGCCGTTGCAGGCTGCCGCCGCCGGAAAAACACCGCCATTCGATAACGGGCCGGACAACCAGCTCGGGCTGACGTTTTCGCCGGACGGAAAGACGGCGTTCTGGGGCGCGTGGAACGGCAGCTGGGGCAGCAGTACTCATGCGCGACGCACGATCTATACGTCGAGCCTGCAGGACGGCACCTGGAGCAGGCCGGCTACAGCCGTGTTTTCAGGTGTCTACTCTGACGACGACCCGTTTGTATCCCCGGACGGAGAGTGGTTGTACTTCGCCTCGGACCGTCCCATGGGTACCGGCGATGAGAGCCGCGACACCAATATCTGGCGCTATGGACTGCGTCAACAGAATCGACCGGAGGCGCTCTCGATCAACTCCGCATCTGCAGAATACTCCCCGGTCGTTACAGGCGCTGGCACACTTTACTTCGCTTCTGAGCGAAACGGCGAGCAGACGCAAGGCGATCTTTATCGAGCACTGCCAGTTGCAGAAGGTTTTTCGGAACCGGAACTGCTGGGCCCGGCGTTCAATACGCACACTGGCGAATGGAATATCTGGGTTTCCGCCAATGAAGACGAAATTATCTTCGAGGCGTCGTCCCGGCCGACAAACATCTCCGTACCCGGCGATCTTTACTACAGTTGGCACACGCCTGCCGGCTGGACAGCTGCGATTCCCGTCAGCGACCTCAACACAACAGGCAGCGACCTGATGCCGCGCCTGCACCCGGACGGAGAACTCCTCTATTACGCGACCGCGGAGATGGGCGGACACGCCCGCATAGTGACTACAGACTGGCGCGAATTGCGGACGCGATTGCGTTCTGCTTATGCGCCGTTACTGATGGTCGCGAACCGCTCATCTCATGAAGTGACCTTTGTCGACCTGTCGCGGGCTGCAATAACGAGCCGCCTGCAGACCGGTAAGGGACCACACCTGTTATCGAACGTCGCCAACGGTATCGTGCTCGCGACGGGCTATGGTGAATTCCCGAAACCGCATAACGACCCCGTTTCAAGCCGGCCACCGTTCGTCACGAGCATTAATTCACGACTGACCGTAATCGACGTGCCTGGTCAATCGGTATTGCTGGATACCGTAATCGACGACTGTCTAAAGCCACACGCCAGCTGGATCGTGGAACAACACGCCTATGTAAGTTGCGAAGAAGAAGCTCGCGTCCGCATTCTTGATCCAGAGAACGGTCGCCCTGTCGGTCAGATCGATACCCGGCAACGCGGTTCACATGTACTCAGTTTCGAGCCCGGTTCCCGGACGCTGGCAATATCCAATACCAACTCGGGCTCAGTTACGCTGGCTGATATCGACAGTAGAGAAACCAGGATCATAGAACTGGCGGCCGGGAGCGAAGGCGCGCTGGCGATTGCCGGACACATCTGGGTTGGCAATGCGATTGACGGGTCCGTATCGGTAGTCGACCCGCTGACGGACACAGTGATCGGACACATCGAATCTGTCTGCGCGTTTCCGATTGCCTTTAGCATGGATGTGCAGGAACAGGTCTGGATAGCCTGCTTTGCCTCCGCTGAACTTGTTGCTATTGACCCTGAAGACTTCGCCGTACAGCGCCGCTTCAGTCTCGACCAGCAGCCGCTCAATCTTGTTACACACCCAACCCGCAGGCTGGCGTATGTCTCGTACCCACGGCAAAACGCTATTGCCGAAATTGACCTGGAGTCAGGCCAGGAGCTGCGCCGCATCGATGTCGGAATGGAACCGGATGGGCTGCGTTGGGCCCGGTCTTCGCACCCGCGACCGCCGATCAACGAGTCTCACTAAAGCAGTGATGACGGCGGCCCCACTAAGGAAGACTCGAGCTCGTCGACCTAGTAACCTTCCACGCCGCTCATGTCCGGCAGGTCATGAGCTATACCCTTATGACAGTCGATACAGGTTTTCTCGCCGTCAGCCAGTGATGTGGAGTGCTGCCGGGATGCCCTCGGACTCTGGGCCGTGAAATCCATGTAGTCGAAGTTATGGCAATTGCGGCACTCCAGCGAATCGTTCGCTTTCAATCTTGCCCACTCATGTTCCGCCAGTTCTCGCCGCTTGGCGTTAAATTTCTCGCGCGTGTTGATCGTTTGAAAAATCTTGCCCCATACTTCCTTGGTCGCGGCGGCCTTTCTGCCAATCTTTTGCGTCCATTCGTGTGGCACATGGCAGTCCGGGCACGTTGCTCTGACGCCGGATCGATTCGAGAAGTGAATGGTCTCTCTGAGCTCCTGATAGACGTTGTCTTTCATTTCATGGCAGCTGATACAGAACTCTTCCGTATTGGTCGCTTCGAGCACCGTGTTAAAACCACCCCAGAAGAAGATTCCGGCGATAAACCCTCCCAGGGTCAATGCACCGATGCTGTAATGGATGCTGGGGCGGCCGATATCGCGCCATATCTTCCGAAAGTACTGCATGCTAGTCGTCCTGCTCGCTAACGGCTCGTTCCTCAAGTAGCTCGTCCATATCCTTGAACTCGTTCTCGGTGACGTCGCGAGTCGTCGTCTGGGTCACGTGGCACTGATTGCAGAAGTAACGCCGGGGCGAAATTTCAGCAAGAAAATTTCCGTCCCTGTCCATGAAATGCGTCACGCTGACCATTGGCGCCAGGCTTTCTTCGATACGCTGGCGCGCATGGCATGACATGCACTTGTTAACCTTCAGGTTAACGTCGTAGCCACGGGTATCATGCGGAATGAGGGGTGGCTGCATAGGGTAGTTGCGTTTGCTGCGGATGTCGGTATCGACGACCTGTGGAATAGCACTCAGTTCTGCCTGCTCGGCGATCGGGGTGCCGCCGCGCAGCGTTGCTATTTCGTCAGCAGCTACCGCGCCAAGGATCAGCACCAGGGCCAGAGCCGGTATCGTAATTAAGCCTGTTTTCTGTTTCATGATCTGCCTCCCTAAGCCTTGACCACCGCGACCGCGCATTTCTTGTAGTCTGTTTGCTTGGACAACGGGTCGGTGGCGTCCAGTGTGACCTTGTTGACCAGCCTCGATGCATCAAACCACGGCATATACACGAGACCCCGAGGCGGCCGGTTACGGCCGCGGGTTTCCACTCGAGTCTTGACCTCGCCACGTCTTGATACGATCTTCGCGGCGTCGCCACGACGCAGACCCCGGTCCAGCGCATCATCAGGATGCATGTAAAGCAGAGCATCCGGCATCGCACGCTGCAATTCCGGCACACGAGCTGTCATCGATCCCGAGTGCCAGTGCTCCAGCACTCTGCCGGTACTCAGCCACAGGTCGTATTCGTCATCCGGACTTTCGGCCGCCGGCTCGTAGGGGAGCGCAAAGATGATCGCCCGGCCATCCGGCTTGCCGTAGAATTCCCAGCCGGTACCAGGCTTAACATACGGATCCGAACCTTCCTTAAAGCGCCACAGAGTCTCCTTACCGTCGACTACCGGCCAGCGCAGGCCACGCGTCTGATGCAGAACATCGTAGGATGCGAGATCGTGCGCCTTACCTCTGCCGAACTCGGCGTATTCCTCGAACAGGCTTTTCTGCACATAGAAGCCGAAGTATTCGGACTCGTTGTTACTGTGGTCGGGGCTAATCTCCGACAGTGGATAGCGGTTAGCCGAACCATTGGCAAACAAGATTTCGTACAGTGTCTTACCGCGATGTTCAGGCGACGCATCCAGTAGTTCCTGCGGCCAGACTTCGTCGGTCGTAAAGCGCTTTGAAAACTCCATGACCTGCCAAAGGTCGGAGCGCGATTCTCCCGGTGGCTCGATCATCTGGTACCAGCTCTGCGTGCGGCGCTCTGCGTTGCCGTAGACACCTTCTTTTTCCACCCACATCGCCGTGGGAAGAACGAGGTCTGCGGCTTCCGCGGTTACCGTCGGATACGGATCCGACACGATAATAAAGTTATCCGGATTGCGGTAGCCCGGCAGACCCTCTTCGTTGATATTCGCCGCAGCCTGCATGTTATTGGTGCACTGCACCCAGTAGACGTTGAGATCGCCGTCCTTGAGCTTGCGGTTTTGCAGTACAGCATGAAAGCCCGGCTTGGCGACAATTGTTCCCGCGGGCAACTGCCAGATTTTCTCAGCGTATTCACGATGTTCGGCGTTGGCTACAACCATATCCGCCGGCAAGCGGTGCGCGAAGGTACCGACTTCCCTCGCCGTGCCGCAGGCAGACGGCTGACCGGTCAGGCTGAATGGACTGTTGCCGGGCGTCGATATCTTGCCCATCAGGAGATGGATGTTGTAGATCAGGTTGTTACACCATACGCCGCGCGTATGTTGATTCACGCCCATCGTCCAGAAGGAAACCACCTTGCGATCCGGATCGGCGTACAGCTCTGCCAGCTCACGTAACTTGTCGACGGGGACGCTGCTGAGCTCCGATACCGACTCCTCGTCGTAATCGGCAACAAATGCGGCGAACTCGTCGAAGGTCATCGGTTTCGACCCGCCGCTGTTCGGATTGCTCGCAGCCTGTTGTAACGGGTGTTCGTCGCGAAGACCGTAGCCGATATCCGTGTCGCCACGGCGAAACTGCGTATGTTTGTTGACGAAGTCGTGATTCACGCGGCCGGACTTTATGATGTAGTTGGCGATGTAGTTGAGAATCGCCAGATCGGTCTGCGGAGTGAATATGATGTCTGTGTCCGCCAGGTCGTAACAGCGGTGTTTGAACGTAGACAGGACTGCAACCTTCACATGCGATGCGCTGAGACGCCTGTCGGTAACCCGGGTCCATAGAATCGGGTGCATCTCGGCCATGTTCGCACCCCACAGAACGAAGGCGTCGGTCGCTTCGATATCGTCGTAGCAACCCATGGGCTCATCGATACCGAAGGTACGCATGAAGCCACCAACCGCGGATGCCATGCAATGTCGCGCATTAGGTTCAATGTTGTTCGAGCGAAACCCTGCCTTCATCATCTTGACGGCGGCATAGCCTTCCAGGGTGGTCCACTGACCGGAACCGAACATACCGATCGAAGTCGGCCCTTTCGCCTTCAGGGCTGCCTTGTATTTGTCGGCCATGACGTCGAACGCCTCATCCCAACTCACCGGCGTAAACTCGCCCTCCTTGTGGTATTCACCGTTTCGTTTCCGTAGCAGCGGCGTCTGCAGTCGATCCCTTCCGTACATGATTTTTGACAGGAAATACCCCTTAATGCAGCTGATACCCCTGTTGACAGGCGATTTGATGTCGCCGTGCGTGGCGACCACTTTGCCATCGAGCGTCGCGACGTTGATCGAACAGCCGGTGCCGCAAAAACGGCACGGCGCCTTGTTCCATGTCAGGCGCGTAAGGTTCTCTCCGGTGATTACATTACTCGCTGCGGCGGGTACCGATATGCCGGCGACGCCGGCTGCAGCCGCGACGGCATTCGCCTTCATGAACTCTCGTCTGTTAATCGTCATTGGACTCTCATTCCCAGTGCTTATTCGCTCTCGCGAGAAACCGCTAGCGTTGACTCTTCGTCGGCCGCGTATTCGTGATAGGCGGACGCGACCGCCAGTGTGTACTGCATTTCTTCGAGACCTGCAGCCATCTCCGCCAGCTCGCGAACATTGTCGGCCTCGGCCGTTACGATCAGCTTGCCGTGCTCTTCTGCATGCACCTCGAGGCCGTTGGTCGCTTCGATGCGGGCCGCGATCTCGGCTACATGCTGCGGTTGCGCGCTGACCACAAAACTCGCCACATGATATTCACGATTAACCATGGGCGATCACCGTCAGGGCATTCTCCGGACACGCCGCGACACAGGCACCACAACCTGTGCAGGCGTCCGGATCAATCTGCGGTCTGGCGACCGATCGTAGTAGCGGCCGGAAACGAATGGCATCTGCATCGCAGGCATCGCCGCAGGTCTGGCAGACGACCTGTCGTCGTGCAAGACAACGGTCCTCAAGCTGAAGCCGCAAGCGCCAGGGCGGTTGCACAGCAATTTGCAGTACTTCCTCCGGACAACTGTCGATACAGGCGGCACAAAACGTACATTCCGCCTTCCTGAGGTTTACTTCCGGGTAGGCACCGGAGCCACGGAAGATAATGCCCTGTGGACATGCAGTTACGCATTCGCCACACGCCGTGCACTGACTTGTAAACAACGCTTCTGCAATCGCGCCGGGCGGCCGCAGCGGCCGTTCCATCGAGACCGGCTGGCCCCGCAGCAGGTTTCTTCTCGATAAATTCACTTGCTGGTCCATTATCAACCGCTGCCCGGCGGGCCAAAAAACAGCTGAAACAGCCAAACCAGCAATCCAAAGCCGCCGACAAGAACGACCGACAAGATCGGAAACAGGAACACGGCGATGAAAACAAAGACACGACGCTCACCGCGTTTAGTCAGCACATGGTCGTCGTCAGTACTACCGGGGCTCATGCAGAAATCTCCGCTCGGCGAGGAATGTTCAGCAGCAACTTTATAGTAAGGAGTCGCCGGGGTTCACTGTGGTAAACCCCTATCGCTTCGCACGGCCCGTAGAGTGAACATAGGCGTCGGATTGTGGGTTTTCGCCCAGGGGTTTTGCGATGAAACTACGAATACGCGGGGATTCGATTCGCCTTCGGCTCAAGCGCAGTGAGGTCGACTGCCTGGCGGCAGGCACCAGTGTCATCGAGCAGACACGATTACCTAACGGGACTCTGACATACACGCTGGGCGTAAGCGATAGTAGCGATTTTTCGGCCTCCTTCGACGAAGGTAAGCTGGCTGTCCGGGTACCGAAGCCGGACATCGCTCAATGGGCAGAAACGGACCAGGTTTCCATGTACGCCGAAGAATCCTTAGGCACGACCGGCACGCTAGCCCTGCTGGTGGAAAAAGACTTCAACTGCCTCGCCCCCGGAGGACACCGTTCCTGTGAGGACGATTCGGACACGTTTCCTCACCCGGATGAATAGGCCGCTGGCCTCCCTTTCTACAGAGGCCGACGGAGACCAGGAACGAGCTGTTGAAACGCTGAACTCTATGGGGAAGCTCGCCTCAGTGCTTCCACGTCTTGTGAGAGTTTGCGCAGCTTGTCACGCGCCGCAATATCCAGAGCAATCCGTTTGTCCATGCTGCGTACCAACGGAAACAGCGTATTTTCGATCGTCTCATTCAGCGCGGACAAGATTTGCGCGAACTCCTTCGACGGCTTGTTCGTAACAGACACACTCATTTTCTGCCCGGCAATAACCTCACCCAGCTTTTCGAGCGACCCGCTGATCATCTCGGCCGATGTGGCTCGAGCTTCGCGATCAAGCTCGGCGGAACCTTTAGGTCGCAAATCCGAACTTAGGCCACTGATCCCCTCGACGAGATCAGCAAGTTGCGCAACGATGCGCTGCCCGGTATCTGCCTCGTCTCCACCGAAGGCCTTGTTGCGCTGGAAACCCTTCTTGATCTGTGTCCAACGGGCCGCACCGTCTTTGTCGAGACTGCCACGAAGCTCAGCGAGTTTGAGCAAATTAGCCTCTGCACCCTGAGTCAGCAGCTGCGCCTCGCCGCGATAGTGGTCGTCGATCACATCACGTAGTTCATCATCGCTCATCACCGCCGAGACCTTCTCAGCCAGCTTGTTCATATTCCGATAGCTGCCCTGCAGCAGAAATCGCGGTTCTGTTCGGTACTTGTCTTCTTGCGCCGCGGAGGCAATGTACTGCTGATTTACCTTTAGCACGGTGTCCTGGACCACGAGCAAGCGCTCCAGCAGCCGGGTAATTTCGCCGACTTCCGCACTACTGTATGTATGCGAGAGTTCGGTCGATACGACGTCCTGGCCCTTGGCACCGTCGATGAACTTGTAAACATCAGCCATACTCCGTGTCGCCAGCGGCGCCAGCACCGCATTCGACGTCAGGCAGTTCTCTATATAGCTCATCTCAAACTGACGCTCCTTACCTGCCAGAACATCACCGAGATTGTATATATCCGCGCGATTGGCGAGCATGTCGGGTACTTTAAAAGTCTCACCCGACTCGGTGTATGGATTGCCTGCCATAACAACGCAGAATTTCCGACCACGCAGGTCGTAGGTTCGTGTCCTGCCCTTCCACACACCTTCGATACGTCTTGTTGAGTCACAAAGAGAGATAAATCGCTGCAGAAACTCCGGGCCCGAATGCTGAATGTCATCAAGATACAGCATGACATTGTCACCCATTTCAAGGGCGAGATTTACCTTCTCGAGCTCCCGTTTCGCGGTCGCGTTTGGAGCCATATCGGGATCCAGTGAAGCGACGTCATGTCCCAGCGCTGGGCAATTCACTTTCACGAAGGTCAGACCAACGCGACTGGCGACGTATTCCATAAGAGTCGTCTTGCCGTAGCCTGGTGGAGAAATCATCATCAAAAGGCCACTAAGATCGGAGCGTTTCGTTTCTCCCGCAGTACCAATCTGCTTGGCCAGATTGTCACCGATCAGTGGCAGATAGGCGTCATTGATTAGCTGGTTTCGCACGAAGGAACTCAGCGGTTTCGGCTTGAATTCGTCGAGCTGAAGTGACTCGCGGGCTGCAGTCGCTACGGCACGCCTGAGCTGCCGATAATGGCGGTAGTTTGGAACGACTCGATCTGTGTGATCCTGCAAGCGACTGAGAAACTGATCGAGCGATAGCTTCATCTCACCGTTCACGATATTCTCGTGCTCACCGAACAATCCTTCTACGGCAAGCTCAGTATCGAAACTCGACTTTCTGCGCGACAGCTGCTTGCCCGCGATCAGTTGCGCGGCCGCTTCCGGAACATAGTGCACAAGACCCGGCTCCTCAGACGACTCCAGCATCGCGGTCAACCAAGCGTTCGCGAGCTTCCATTGCTCGTCCGCTGCGCCCGACAGTTCCTGAAGCGCCTTGTGCAACTCCTTCAGCATCGCTGGTTGTAGCGACCTCTTCAGCATCGTCAACAGGTCTGCAGCCTGTCTGGAACCGATAAACGCCAGCGTTTTTCGGCCGAGCTCTGCTACGAGATAGCTGGCCGCACGCTTCTGTACGATGGAATCCACCGCGAAACCCTCACGATCGAGGAACGCGCCGGCGTAGACACCGACCTCTTGCTCAAGTAACTCGATTCCACGACGGTTGTCGAAGACTTCGCGCATCCGCCACGCAGACTGCGCCCGCTCCACCAGGCTGTCCAGCTGTTCCGGAGCGCCGACGACACCCTGGCAGTTCAGCCAGATCATTTGTGCGAGGCCGCGGCTCTCTGGGTCAAAGCGCAGGAGACCTCCTTTATCGATGGCCGGTACGATCACACGCAACAGTGTGCAGGCGTCTGCATCGTGTATTCCCCGTTCGTATCCATCGCGGTATCGCGGCGCTGCGAACTCGCGCACCAGCTTCTGCAAAGTGGCGGCTTTGCCCGCTGCCGACTTCAGGGCTGTCCAGCTCAGATTATCCGTGCCCTGCTGCGCTGCCTCAACAACACGGAATGCAAGATACTCGCCACGATAGACATGCGGCGACTCAGATTCACCGCTGAGCTGCCAGTACGGCCGGAGTTCCTCGAGCGTCGGGTCTTCGATCGTCTCGAAAAACTGGGTGCCCACTAAGTGGAGGGCCAAGCCGTCGTCTTTTGGAACAATTGTCAGGTCGAGTTCTTCTTTGCTGACACTGAACCGGTGTCTTGGGCCCAGTCTTATTATGTTACCGCCATCGTCGTACAGATCAACCTTGTCCCGTAACGACCGAAGGGCCTGGTCACGGATCATCTTCAGGCGGGCCTCAGCGTCATCCGCCTTCACGGCGCTGCCCAGCTCCCTCAGCTGACCGACCAGGTCACGTATCTTCAGTGCCAACGCGTCCGACGCAAGGTAAGTATTCAGTTCGTCCTCGGTCGCAAATCGCTGCGCCCGCTTCTCGACATTCCGCAACATCCTATCCACGGCATCGGTGAGCGCCTGCGCCCGGGTATTTCTGGCATCGAGCAGCTGCTGCTTGTGTGTTTCAAGCGTGTCGTGCACCTCGTCCCGCTTCAACATGATGTCGGCAAGAAACTGCTCGTGGCTACCGAACTGACTCTCCATTTCTTCCAGCTGAATCAGGAGTCTGGACAGCTGCTCATCGCATCGTTCCGGTGTTGATGCCAGACCGAGGGAGTTAATAATGCTCTGAGAGAACAACTTGAGCTGGGCCGCGAACTGCTCGACCGACTCCGTGGAGCCCAGTTCGTCCCTGTGCTGCTTGCACACCGCACGCGCCTGGTTCATTTTGGAGTAAACGTCAGAGATGGAACTAACGATCCTCGTCTGCACCGTCGCATCATCGATTTTCAGCGTGGCTATCAGTTCTGAAAGCAAATCGAGGCCTTCCGCGATACCTTCCAGTTTTTCCAACTGCGGTTCTATTGCCGCAACCGTTTCAAGCGTGGTTACTTCCGCACGAGTCCGCTCTATATCATCGGCGTACGAAGCCAGCGCCTCGTCACCCACCAGAAACCCTGCCGTGGCGTCACCCACCCGCGCATTGAGCGCGACCAGTTCTTCATCCATTGCATCGATATCGTCAACTTCTATGTATCGGTACTGCCGAATCGTTGCGAGGTGCCCACGCTGTTTTCGAATACGGTCCAGAGCACCGACGAAGTCCTCTACGCTGCGCCAACCGGCCGCATCCGACGTCAAAACTATCTGTTGATGCTCTGCTCTGGCTTCCTTGATTGCCTCGGCGGACTGGCGACGAATACTCTCGACTTTCTCGAACTCGTCGATGATCAGTTCGACCGTCTCGTTAATGCTGCGTACGGCAGTCCCGATGCTGCCGGTCGCATCATCCGAAATCCAGAAATGATCATCGAACAGTCGATCTGCAGCCTTTCGCAGCTTCTCGTAGCTTCTTACCGACACAGTTTCGTCACGAATGCTTCGACACAGGCTATACAAGTCGGAAACCCCGCGGACCAGCGCTGAGTTGCCGATATTCGAGTAAAACGACTGCTTGGCAGGTGTCGCCGCCGCGTACTCTTCATGCACGTAGGGTGTTTTCCATATCTGCATGGGATGCACGCGAGTCGGTTCAGGCTCGGCGTTGAATACAACTATTCGACCGTCATCCGCAAGCGCGTAACCGTTGGTCATTATCGGATTCTGCAGTGATTTCTCGATAATATTGTACGAGAGCAGTACAAAACGACCGTCTACCGGCTCGTAAAAGACGAACAGCACGTCCTCACCAATGGGCGACCGAATTTTGCGCTTAAACTTGAAGCCGGCGACGTCGTTCGGGAATGTCTTGTAGTCACCTGATTCCAGGTAGTAGCCGCCCGGAAATATGATGCCGTGATCCTCAGGCAACTGCACGCAGGAGCTGCCGATTTCGTCAATTCGCACGACGTCCTGAGTGCGTCGGTTATAGACCAGATGTCGCCAGTGCTTTTCTTTGTACGGTAAAACCTTGATGAGAATGAGATCGCCAACACGGGCATATTCGACCTCCGCGTCGTCGAGAGACTGAGTCGCGTCCTCTACAGATTCGGAATACACACCCTCCCCGTCCTCCGTGTTGTTCTCGATCTTTATTGTCAGATCGCCATTGATTGTCTCAATGAACACTTCATCGTCCAGACTGATGTGGGGAAATCGCCCGTGCACGACGTCTTCCCTTTCTACAGCCTGCCACTCGAAATCGTAGGGCTGCGGCAGCTCGATATCGCGCTCGCCACGATTATCAATGTAGGCAACTTCCGCACCACCCTCTGATACGGACCAACGGAAAACACGAATATCGTCCAGGCGCTCACCGATCTGAAAGCCGGCCAGCAATCGCCCATCGCGTTTGACGAGCTGGATCAGGCGAGTGTCTTTGTAGTACCTGTATAGCTCATCAAAATCCTGTTGAAACCTCGCGTCCGACAGAAAGCTCTCGTCCAGCGATTGCGGTTCCATCGAATAGGTATCATCAGTGGTCGAGAGGCGGTACAGAGCAAAGACGTCTTCGATCCGAGTCGTTTTCTTTAGGCCGATGAAGACGTTGTAGCCGAACAACAACAGCTCGCCCACCTGTACAATGGCACGGCCACGGCAGTTGTTCTCGGTACGTACACGGGTTCGCGCCAGGACTTCCATGTCCGTTGAACCAAACTCCTCGGCCCGCGCCACGTTCAGGGCTGCCGTTCTCTCCTGGAGCTGTTCGCCCTGCTCCACAAGGCGCCTCCTGATGATTTCGTAGGCACCACCCTCCGCGACCGCGGTGTCTACGATGGTGCTTCCCTGTCTTTCGTCTGCCATCGATACGTTCCCTTTAGCTTTTTTGCTATTCGACTACGGCTTCCAGCTCAAAAGACTGATCAGGCTCCCGCGGCATCACCGGTGTTTTTCCCGGCGCTACCGCTGTCGGGCGCGAACTTGGCCAGTAGCGTCTGCACGACTTCGCTCTTTTGTGCGAGCCCGTCAACCGCCTTGCCGATGGACAGTGATTTGGCAAAGTTGTCGAAGAAGTGCTCCTCTCCACCGACGATATCGATGTGCGCTTTCTCAAGTGCGATTGACAGAATCTCTGCGTTCTCCTTAGCAATTTCCTTACCGGCGTCGATGGAGGCGAGCGCTTCCTTGAAGGCGATTTCCAACGACATACGAAATTCTTCATGCTCCCGGGTCTCACCGCTCATTCCGGCCATTGCGGCAAACTTGTCCGTGAGGCCCTCGGCTTCGGCCTGGAACTGAGCTTTGGTAACGTTAGCGGTAGCCGTACCAACTTCAGATTTTGCAGATGCCTCGGCCGTGCCTTTGGCACGTATAACGTCCGCCTCGGCAAGCCCGGTGGCCGCATCTTCAGCCTGCACGCCCTCGGCCAGCACTTTCTTGGCATCAGAGTCTTTACCTGCCGCTGCGAGGCGCGCCTCGGCAAGTGTCGTGATCTCGGTGGCTTTGTGGTTTGCGGCAATCTCCTGAGCTTTAGCGGCAGTCGTTTCTTTGACCTTATCTTCCTCAGCCTGCGCTTCGGCTGTCAGAATCTGAACCTGCTTGAGTCGATCAGCCTCAGACACTTCGCGGACTTCCTTGATACGTTCTTCTTCTACCGCAACGGTCTTATCAACCGCAACGCGTTCGCGGATCACATTGGCGATCTCTTTCTTCTCAACTTCGACGGCCTTTTCCGCCAGCACGCGCTCCACAGAAACCTCGCGCTCGCGGCTTACGACCTCAAGGTCTCTTGCGCGTACAACCTTCTCTTCCTCTATCGCGACAGCACGCTGCCGATTCTGATCTGCAACCTCAACCTCCCGCTTCTGGTTCTCGGTTTGAACCTGCAGGTCTTGCTCGACCTGAATAAAGGTCGACTCGGCCTTACGACGCTCCTCTTCCTGAACTTTCCTCGTTTCCGCCTCTTCGCGTGCCTGAATAGAAAGGATCTCCCGCTGCTGCCGAGCTTCCGCATCGGCCTGCTGACGCTCAAGTTCGAGCATTGCCTCGATAGTGGTTACGTTCTTCTTCTTTATGGCCAATTCCTCGTCGCGCTCGAGCTCGTTCGTGCGCACGTTCTGTGTCGCCGTAAGCTCTGTAATCTTCTTGATACCTTCGGCATCGAGTATATTGGTGGGGTCCAGTGACGATTTTGGAGTTTGTTCGACGTAGTCGATCGCCACGTCTTCCAGCACGTAGCCATTGAGGTCGTCGCCGATAACCTCGATTATTTTCTCGCGGAATTCCTGCCTGTTTTCGAACAGGGAGACAAACTCAACCTGCTTACCAACGGTCTTCAACGCCTCAGAGAATTTTGCCGAAAAAAGCTGATCGACGGCTACCCGGTCGGACGCACGGCTTGCGCCGATTGATTTCGCAACCTTGAGCACGTCTTCTGCTGTCTCGTTCACTCGCAAGTAGAATGCTACGGAGATATCGGCGCGCATATTGTCTTTACAGATCAACCCATCGGCGCCACGTCGATCGACCTCGAGAGTGATGAGCGAGATCCTCATCAACTCTTTCTTATAGATGATCGGGTACACCAAAGCGCCAGTGAAGTGAACCTTCGGCTGCGCACTCATATCGTTTACGATGAGTGCCGTGCCTTGTTCCACTTTGTAGTAGAACGCCTTGAACAGGCCTGCAAGCCCGAGCAGCACGAGAAGAAATATCCCTGCGCCGGTAACAACTGGCATAAGTACGGATAGATCAGCCATAATTCTTACTCCCTTTGTTTATTCCTCTCCCTGGGCTAACGCCCAAGAAATTCTTTTTCTGAAATCACTCTATAGATGTTTTGTTCACTTAGTTTCTCGTAGATGACCACTCTGTCGCCCTTCGAGAAACGATCGTCGCCCGTAGTTCTGACTTTCAGGATCAGCCCCGCACCGCCGTCGTCCAACGTTGCCTCACCGAATTCAGTATCAACACGAGACGTTCGCACGAGGGCGGTTTGCCCAAGTACCTGTTTGATCGTTTCCTGCGTAGCCTTCTGAAATAGCGGGCGTAGTGGACGGATCAACACGCCGGTTATTCGGGCGGAAATATACAGCGTCACCAGGAACACCGGGATTCCCACGATGAACTTCAGAATACTCCCTGGAACGATACCGAAGAGAAAGTGAACCACGTAATAGCAGAGCATCCATCCAATCAGCACCAGAATAGAGAGCGATACTGTGACCGGAACGCCAACTAAACCGAAACGTAACATTAACCCGGCAAGTACGTCGGGCGTCGAGTGTGGCGTATTCGGATTCACGTCGGCGCCTTCCAGATCAAAGCTTTCAAGGTCGAGATCAATTACATCCAGATCGACGAATCCGAGGACTGCACCCGCCCAATAGAACACGCATACGACGAGCAGAACTGTATAAATCAGCGTCGGGAACGAACTTATGTTTTGGTAAAAGGGGTCCATTTTGTCACTTAATAAGATCGCGAACATGGGTTGTCCTCTCTGTCGGATTCGTCGTCATTACTTCCGCTCTAGCCTTCGGTCCGTTTTTTTAGGCGTTCGAGAACCTCTTCGGCACTCTTGGTATGCGGTTTTATTCCTGCTTTTTCGAGTCGGTTCTCAAGGGAGTCGTCGCCCAGATCGTCAGCGAGCTCGCGCGCCGCGCTCATCTGCGCCGAACGCAGGTCCTGCCGCTCCTTGATGCGCTCCAGTGAATCCATCGCCGTCCGTAGCTTCGAATTCGAACCGCTGTGGCGTTCAGATACTGCTGCCTGGGCACGTTGCACGCTGTCAGTTGCTTTGACCGTGTCAACCTGCTGCTTCATGCGTACGATGTCACGCTCTGCTGCCTGAATAGCAGCTCGAAGGTCGCTCGCACTCGAAGCATAGCCGGCACCGGTTTCCTGCTCGGTTTTCAGCTGCGCTTCGAGGTTTGCGATTTTTGCCGCAACCTCGTGGGCGAGCTCATCGTCACCTTTTTCCAGCGCCTTCATCACGTAGCCCTCGTTCTCTTCGACATTCTCTTTGATGCGCGTCGCTTTTTCGGCAGACAGTTTTTCACGGGCAATAATCGCCGCAAGGCTGTCTTTGCACTGCCGGAGTTCATCGGATGCATCCCGAAGCTCCTGGTCGAGTATGCGCAGCGCCTGACTATCTACAACTGCCTCTCCGGCCTCATTTACACCGCCGCGTAGTGCCGTAATCATTTTTGCCCAGACGTTCATGGTCTTTCTCCTCTCTTGTCAGGTGCTGACCGAAGCAGGTCCGCGTACGCTTCCGTGGCGTGAATAACGTTGCTGGCCAGAACCTCGATTTCGTGAACGATATCCGATATATCCGAGCTGGAACTCAGAGATCCGAACATCAGGTAATAATCGTCGTACGCCCGTTGTCCCAAGCTGATTGTCGACAATGGGAAATACTTGTGGGTGCGCAGTACGGTTTCATTGAACTCAGCGGCATCCAGAACATCGGAGGTCGGCCAGAGCACGGCCTCGACAATGACCTGATCCCCGGCAACCGTGACGAACACCGGCAGATCCCCGTAGTCATGCATAACTACGTGAATGGTCGGGTCCACACCGTCGATCAGCTCAACGGACGCGCGCTGCGTGTGAACCAGAGGTGTTTTGTGGATATCGGCATAGAGCGCTTCGGTAAGCCAGCGGGGTCGCTTCATGCTGTCGGCCTGCACCGAAAATCCACGCTCGCCGGTTCTTAGCTCTTTTTCCAGGGCTCTTGCCTTGTCGGAGTTTTCAGGACGAATCCAGATCTCCTTCTTGATCAGGCCTTGTTCGCGCAGTCTGCGACGATATTCACGCTGGTAATGTGCTGATGTTTTTAAAACCATGTTGCATACTGTACAGCGTTACATGTAATAACGCAAAATATTTACATGTAATATGATAACTAATTGATTTGTTTATGTAATCAAGAAACGAACCAACGTTATCGGGGTGGCGCTAACGTTTCTTTTCCGTGTCGGACTCGCCTGATAGGCATGAGTCTTTAGCAAAAAGTAACCTGCTCAGCATCTCCGCCGGACCGGCAGCGCTCGCTCACGCTGTCGCGAACTCGATTTCAAATAGCGGCAGGAACCTGCCTGGAATACTGCCTGACTCGCGCTCACCCACCTGCACGGCCCCGGCGGCCCGATAGAATCGGCTCGCATTCGGATCGCCTTGAATAATCAGGCGGGAGGCACCAAGGCGGGACAGCCCTTCCGTCGCGTGCCGCAGCAGTGAACGTCCGACACCACACCCGATATGCTTCGGCTCGACAAAAAGCGCCTCCAGTTCATAGGTGCCAACGGAGAGGGTCTGCAGAGCGTAGAAACCTATTGTCTCTGCGCCGCTGTCGGCGACGAAACACTGGTAGTCGTCTTCGCACAGTCGAGACGCCTCGACGCCTAGTTCATCCCGGCAGGAATCGAGGAACTCACGCGAGTATCCCCAGTGCGCTTTCGAGCGCAACGCAAGCGCGGATAAGAACCCGCACTCACCGCGGCAGGCCTCCCGGATACTCATTGATGCCAGCATCAAAACTCACCTTCGGGACCTGCTGACAGTGCAGCACAAACACGGTTTAGATTCATGAAAGCCACGCATAGCTATATTCCGAATCAGGTTGGAAATACTTTTTCTTTTCAACCACTATTGTCGACAAATCTGAAAACATCCCAACGATTAAACAACACAGGAAGCGCCCCGGCAATCGTCACTGGCGGTGCGGTACGGAGGTCGATATGCCCGCACGAATGCTCCTGTCGGTTTTACTGTCCGGCTTCGCCGTCTCACCAGTGTCCGCACAGGACCTGTTTTCCAAGCAGGTAACGCGGCTGGTCGACGGCAATTCACGCACACTCTATTACGAGAGCAACCAGAACATCGGTATCGCCGGTGACACCATCGAGCGCGTGATTGTCGTCGTACACGGTGCAGGGCGGACCAACATCACGTATGAAAGACTTGTCGACGCAGCCGCCACCATTGGCGTCGGAAACGAAACCTTCATCTTCGCGCCCCAGTTCCTGATCGACGACGATATAGCTGCGAATGCGCTCGGACCGGAAGTCCTGTTTTGGCCCAACGGCTGGCGGCAGGGGCACCTGTCCACCGACAATGGCCGCGGGAGGATCAGTTCCTTCGAACTGGTTGGCCAGGTTGTCAGCGAACTTGTCACCAATAACCCTGCTGTTACTGACGTCGTGATAGCAGGACATTCAGCCGGCGGCCAATACGCGCAACGTTTCGCCGCGACCAGCCTGTTGGAACAGGACCTGAGCGCAATCACCGGCACGATTCGAGTGCGCTATGTTCCTGCTAATCCGTCGTCGATGGTCTATGTTGACAACAGCCGCAGAATCGGCACCAGCGTAGACCAGTTCGCGATACCCGATAGTACCGGCTGTCCCGACTACGATGATTATAAATACGGCCTCAGCGGCAATCTGAACAGTTTCGTAGTCGGAATAGGTGGAACCGACCAGGTTCAGGCTCAGTATCCGTTACGGGACGTTCGTTATCTACTGGGTGAAGACGATAACGATCCCGGTTCGTCTTCGCTGGATGGAAGCTGCGCGGCAAACCTTCAGGGGCGGCAGAGGCTGGAACGTGGCACCGTCTACTACAACTACCTTCGAGACTTTTTCGGCGACGGCGTATATGACACACATATCAAGGCGATCAGCCCGGAAATCGGTCATACCTCGTCTATCTTCACCGCCGATTGCGGCTTGGACTTCCTGTTTGATATCGGCGACTGCAGTTTCGTTACGCCCACCCACCTCGCTTTGATTGTGGACGGTAACAGCGGCGCCGTGAGCTTGAGCTGGTCCGATCGTGCAGCGGGCGAGTCCGGCTATGAAATTTTTCGCTCCGATGACGGTGGCGATACTTATTCCTTGCTAACAACACTCTCTGCGGACTCGGCGGCTTACGCCGATGCTACGACCTTACCGGCAACGCAGTACCGCTATCGCGTTCGCACCCAGAAGGACAATAGCCGCTCCGGCTTCTCCAATACGGCTACCGCGAACCCGGACGCGTCAACACCTCCGCCGCCAACACCGCCTCCTGCCCCACCGATACCACCAGCCGACAGCACTTCCGGCGGCGGGGGCACGTTAGGCGTGCTGGGCTTGCTGCTACTGCTTGCTGCGACTATTACTCGTCAGTTACCGAAGCTATACAGAAAACCGATCGAGTAAACGTCCGCATCAATATCGTCCAGGCGATAGCGAGTCCAGTCGCCGGTGAGCGAGAGATTCGAGGTCATATCGACCTTCGCACCGCCGCCGAAGTAAGGATTCTCATCCTCCGCGACGTCGACCGAAAAACCGTCGACGGTAACATCAGCATCCCAGAAAAACACACCCGCCCGACCGAACAACGATATTCGGGGTGCCAGAGGTATTCCCAGCGTTCCACCGAGCGTCCAGCCATCGCCGCTGACCCGCGACAACACAGGCGTCCCGAAGACGTCGACTGATTCCGAAAAGTCACCGAAATTCTGATAGCCCGCTTCGATGCCGAGCGTATCGCCGAGCTGAAAGCCGCCGAACAGTCTATAAGCGTTCGCATTTGCGTCGAAGTCGAGGCCGCTGAAGTCTTCTTCCAGATGCGAATTGCCGATCGTGCCGCCGATAAAAAGCCCGGTGTCGGCAGATACGACAGCCGGCGCAAGAACAGTAGCGAGTGCCATACCGGCAAAGCTGCGTGAAGTGTAGTGCATGATGGTCTCCTTAATTTACGGCCCGCAAGCAGCGACCCGAAGGCGACCTATTAAGCCTCAGGCAAGCTGAAGGCTGGCTGAAGATACCGTTGATTATTGTCCAGTTGCGATACAGCCATTAAAGGGTGAACCCCGAGGTTTCTCAGGCAATGGTGCCAGGACCCTGGCTAACAGACCGACGATTGACACCCAATAGGTTCAGACATCATGCTCAGCGTACAGATGTGCATCAATGTAAAGAATCGGCAAACCGCCTGGCTGGCGTTCCTGCTCATTGCCGGCCTGGCCTGCGGTCAGTTCGTCAGTGCCGACGAACTCGTCGAACGTGAGTGGAAACTGCTCACCTCTGCGAATTTTCGCGTACACACCGTACTGCCTGTGGATCGCACAGTCGAGTTGTTACGCCATCTTGAAGTCATGCGAGCCGCGCTGGACGACCCGTCCGCCGCGCCGACTTACCAGTCGAGCGTACCAACAGTAATCGTTGCACTGGATGATGGCGACGACTACTGGCGGGTAGGTGCTCCCAGGGAAACCATCGGTATCTTCAATGCGGATACACGTGAGAACGTTATCTTCATTCAGGACACCGAACGTTCGAGCGGCGTTCGGGTCATTCTGCACGAGTATGTGCATTACCTGCATCATAAGAATGGGCGCGCAGCATTACCAAAGTGGTTTGAGGAAGGACGTGCGGAGTATCTGTCTCAATCGCGGATCTATTCGGACAATTTCGAATATGGCCTGCGCGCGGAAAGTCGATTACCCAGTTTGAATTTCGCTGCGTGGCTGCCCGCCGTCGAAATCATCACGCGCTCTGAGATAGATGGCTTAGACGAACTGCAGGGCGACCTTTTCTACGGACAGTCGTGGCTTCTTGTGCACTACCTCTACAGTCGCGCCGCGGGCAGTGCAGAGGTCATGGAGATGGTGGCCCGCTACAACAACCACCTGAGCAACGGCCTCGACAAGATTGCGGCTTTTGAGCGCGGCTTCGACCTGAAAGTCGATGAACTGCAGGAGCTGCTGCAGACTTATCTCATGGAGAACGAGTTCGAATCGAAGTCCGTGGCTATCAACACCGCTCTGCCCGGATTTTCGCCCCGCGTTACATCGCTGACCGCGGCAGAAGCGCAAATAGCGCTGGGCAGGATGGCTATGCGGTTTCAGAACGACGCGGATGCTGAACGCTGGTTCCGGGCCGCGCTGTCTGATGACGTGACCCGCCCCCACGCAGAAGCCGGCCTCGGAACGGTCGAGGGTTTTCGCGGCGATATCGACGCTGCCGAAAAACGATTCGAGGCCGCTATCTACCTGGTTTCCTACGACTTCAACATCTGGATGGACTATGCGCAGTTTTGGGCACGCCGTGCATCCGAGACCCGCGACTACGAAAAGCGGAAGTTTTTTGCAAAACGCCTCGAAGAATCCCTGCGCAATGCGCTGACGATTTCAGACGCTACGCCGGAACTCAACTCTCTGATGGGATATTCCTATCTTATGCAAGGCAAGGATATCGACGAGGCTATTGAGTTTCTGGAAGCTGCCGTCCGGGAATCGCCGATTGATCAGAGCAGCCGGCTGCTGCTGGCAACCGCCTATATGATGTTCCGTCAGTTTGAGCAGGCTATCGCTATGGCCGAAACGGTCTTGCGGTATGAGCATGAAGCCAGCCACGCCACTGCCACGGCGCGTAACATCATCGACGAGGCAACGATGCAGATGAACGACCGCTAGCGCGGCCGCAACCGGAGCCCTGGTAGCTTGACCCGCTATACGGCACGTGTCGTAGGCGCGGAGTCTTGCCGTTTATTCGTTGGCATCAGACTGCCCCGATAACTCATAAAATCGCGCGAGCGCCCTGTTTGCCCGTCTTTGCCGGCGACCCGGTTTTTCCCGCAGCGTATCGAAACTCCTGGCCAGCATGGGTTCGGCAGCGTCAAAAAAACCCTGACGCGATAAGGCATCAGCAAGCTCCGTACGCGTCGCTGCGACAAGTTCATGATCCTCGGGATAGTCTTTCTCGCGAATCTCGAGTGCTCTTTGCAGCAGCACCTGCGCTTCTTCGGCGCGGCCAGCCGAGTTCAGGACTGCGCCGAGTTCAGTTAGTGCTGACGCGGTGTATTGATGGTCATGGTCAAATGCCGCTTCAAAAATCGACAGTGCGTCCCGAAGTGTCTGCTCTGCGGCACCAAGGGTCGCCATGTCGTGTTGCAACATTCCAAGGACTATCATCGTATAGCCGACAGCAGGGTGGTCGCCGCCGCGTGTCTCCGTGTACAGCGCTTGCGCCTCACGCATGACACGCTCCGCGTTATCGAAATCTCCCGTCAGATGAAAAACGACACCCTGATCGACGAGCGTCGCAGCCAGAAGATCGTGTTTTTCGCCCAGAATACGTCGCGTTGCGACAACTGCTTTGTCGAGCGTTTCTTTTGCGGACCGTAAATCGCCCTTGGTGCGCTGCAGTACGCCGAGATTTTGCAGGTAGTAGGCCATCGACGGATGGTTCTCACCTTCCGATTTAACAACAATATCAATCGCTTCAAGAAGCAGTTCTTCTGTCGCTCTAAGATCGCCCTGTGTTTGTAAGATGCGCGCCAACGTGGCCTTCGCCACTGCCCGCCTCATGGCGTAGCGCTCTCCGAGCCGCGTGTAAATCTCGATACTCTCCGCTATAGAGGTCTGTGCACGATCGAGGTCGCCGCCGCCGATATGCAACACGTTCGCGAGATTATTCAGGTTCTTGGCGATTTCCGCGGTTGCCGGGCCACCCTGCTGACGATAGGTCTCCAAGGCGGTCTCCAACAATTCCTGTGCTTGTGAATACTCCGCACGTCTAATCAGGGTCGCCGCGAGATCGTTTTTCGCCGCCGCGACGACCGGATGGTTTTCACCATAGGTTTGCAATTGTAGTTGCAAAGCTTGCTGCAGCAGTTCGGCAGACGGTTGAAACTCTCCCAGACTGTAGTACACGCGGCCTATCGTACCCATCAGGGTTGACTGGATCTCCGGACGTTCACCCAGATCGCTTTTGATCCTGCTGGCACCGGCAGCAAGAATCTCCTCGGCGGTAATCTTCGCCCCCTTCGCCTGCGCAGGATCCTGGGCCATGAAGATATCTTCGAGAAACTGCGAAACCTCGCGTGCCGTGTCGCGCTCCTTGGCGATGTTCCGATTCTGCACCGACAACGCGACCGTGAAGGTAGCCAGCATCGCGACAATCGAAACCGCGGTAGCAACGGCCGCGTAATGCCTGCGTGTAAACTTGCCCGCCCGATATCGCCAGGAATCGGATCGGGCAACGATGGGCATTGATCTCAGATGCAGACTGATATCATCGGCCAGCGCACTTACAGAACGATAGCGGCGCTCCGGTTCCTTGCGAAGCGCATTAAGTATGATTGTGTCGAGATCACCGCGTAACTGTCGCTGCAGGCGAGTGACGTTTGTGCCACGATCGCTGACCGCCGCATCGACCGTCTGTAACGCGCTATCGTCGCTACCGTGAGACGCGTATCGGTGTTCCAGTTGCAGTCGTAGACTCGGTTTCACGGCGTCTTGCTGGCAAACCACGCGTGCAAACTGGCTGGGCGACATTCCATCGGTCTCGAAAGCACGATAGCCGCTCAGCAGGGCGTATAGCAGTAGGCCCAGCGCATAGGTATCGGTTGCAGTCGTTACCGGTTCGCCCAATACCTGTTCCGGTGTTGCGTTCGCCGGCGTCATTATGACGGCACCGTCGCGCGTCAAACCATCCGTCTGCTCACCGGCAGAGTCGATCAACTTCGCAATGCCGAAATCGAGGAGCTTTGGAACTCCATCCGCCGTCACAAGAATATTGGATGCCTTGATATCGCGATGAATGACGAGATTCTGGTGCGCGTAGTGAACCGCAGAGCAGATCGTCTGAAATATCCCCAGCCTTTCTACGGTGGATAGTCGATGCAGGTCACAATAGGTATCGATGCGGATACCGTCAATGTATTCCATGACTAGATATGGAACGCCTTTATCCGTGGTACCGCCGTCGAACAGCCGTGCAATATTGGGATGGTCGAGATTAGCCAGAATCTGCCGTTCATTGCGCAGGCGAAGTACAGTGTCTGGATCAACCAGCCGGTGCCGACCAAGTTTGATTGCTACTTGCTGTTCAAACTGCTGATCCGCACGTTCCGCGAGGTAGACCATCCCCATTCCGCCGGACCCGATCAGGCGCTCAACCCTATACGGACCAATCATCTCTCCGCGCATCTCATTGTCCGCGGGTTCTTCGTTGGCAAACGCGGCGCTCGCTGTCGCAGAAATAGCGTGCGCCACAGTCGCATCAAGTGAGCTACTTGCCGCCAGTAAGTCGAGGACATAAGCGCGCAGCTCGCCATCACCGCGACACGCCTTCTCCAGGTATTCTTCACGCTCCCCGGTTTGCAGCTGCATCGCTTCGTCGAACAGATCTTCGACCCGCGACCAACGCTCTGGATTCATCTCAATCGTCTTTGAGTTCATTTGCCAGCCACGCTTTCGCCAGACGAAGATTACGATCGACGGTTGCGGCCGATATGTTCAGGGCTTCGGCTATCTCATCGTAGGTCATTCCGCCAAAGTAGTGCAGAACGAGGATGTCGGCCTTTCGCTCATCAACGCTTGAGAGTGCCTGCAGCGCCTCATCGATATCCACGACGTCCGTCGATGGGAAATTCGGAACACGGTCCTCTTCGAGCGTCACCGGCGCCACACCGCTACCGCGTTTGAGGCTGCGTCGAGCACGACCATAATCGGTCAGAATGTGGCGCATCATTCTCGCCGCTACTGCGAGGAAATGCGCACGATCCTCGATCTGCATTTCGGCATCCACCAGCTGAACGAACGCTTCATTGACGAGAGCTGTAGCCTGCAAGGTATGTTCCGGCCGCTCGGATCTGAGATGCCGAGCCGCAATCCGGCGCAGATCACCGTAAATCATAGGCGTGAGTTGATCGAGCGCCTCCGCGTCTCCGGAGCGCCACTGCCGTAGCAGCGTTGTGACTGTTGGTGCAGGCGTCATGCAGTCAGTCAAATATGATGAATTGTCATGTCTTGATAGCAAATCGACCAACCAACCGCAATGACGGGCTGACAGTGGCGAGCCGGGAGCCGGGCAATTAGACTGGGCGGGTGACATAACGCAATCGATAAGGAATAACACTATGGACCAAGCAAGCCAACCACCACCATCCTCTACCCTTCTTGCCGCCGCAGCCGGCGGTTTCGGTGGCGCACTTCTCGGCGCAGCCGCGGCCGCACTGCTCATGGGCAGCGGCGGTAGCGGCGATAGTCAGGCAAGCAACATTACTATCGAGAAACCCGCGGCCGAAGCGGTCGAAATGGTCGCAGCGGAACACTAACGGTAAAAACTGGTTCGCGTGACGGGATTCGCGCATCGATTTCGCTTATCTCTGTAAGGACAGCACGAATAGAGCTCCGAGCAGAGAGTTTTCGATGAAAAAAGACAAGCAGTACTGCGATATCGATCACGCCAACAAGCAGCTGGATCGCTTGCGCGCGAACCCTAACCGAGCCTCGAAGAGGCAGGCTACGCAACGCCGGGCGGAGGCGTCGAAAAATCCGCCCGGCGTTGCGGACTTGGCGGACGAACCGGCGGGGCAGAAAAACAGACTTTAGGGCCGGTCCCGATACGTCCGGCGACGAGTTGCGGGCCTGACTCACGGTAACGGGCCTATTTATCGTCCTCCGGTACCTTGATGGAACTGATTATCGGTGCCAAAGGCAATGCTTCGATATCAACAATCTCACCGGCCTTGATAACCGTGTGAATCGCCCGGTAGTTGCCGGCATCTTTCAGCGGGTTCTTATTCAGGATCACGATGTCCGCGATTCGCCCTGTCGTTAACGTTCCTATATCAGCGTCGAGCCTGTAGGCCCTCGCCGGATTGCTGGTTGCCATTTTCAGAATTTCCATCGGCGCTACGCCGATCTCCTGCAAACCCATTAACGCATTGAAGTGACCTTCACCCAGTTTCGTCCTCGGATCGACGCTCACCGGATCGTCTCGTTCAGACACAAGTAGCGGATGCTCGATACCCGCATCGGTCGATAACAACAATGTCGCACCTGCCGCCGCAAGATTCGCGATGTTCTCCCGCGACATTTTTAGTTCCGCCCCCACACCCTCCTCCGGGTTTTTTTCGAGCAGGCCGTCGAGCCGCGCCTGGGTGACCGGCAGAACCGAGCATGCCGTGGAACGATCGACCATTTTCTGAATAGTCTCCGCTGGAATTGCCCTGACGTGACCGGTGATATCGCAGTGCGTAATGATGTCGACGCCGGCTTCGATAGCCATGTCCAGACTCTCAATGGAGGTCGTGTGAGCCTGCACCGTTTTTCCCTCTGCATGACCCGCGGCGACAATCGCAGCCTGAACGCGCTGGGAAAATGAAATGAAGAACATCTCAGAATGCCCGCTGGCGCCATACTTCAGAAAGTCAACGTCGCTGCGAGCATACTCGTGCACCCTGGAGTGGACCTCGTCGGGCCCGAGCCACATCAGCTCACGCCCTACATCCTGCTCCCAGGCATCATTCGTGCGACGAACGAAAGACTTGCTGAAATAGGGTGCCGCGGCCGCACGAAAATCGTCTGACAGCGGCCCGTCAAAACCGATGATATTGCCGGCCAGGTATATGCGACTCCCGATCGACTCACCTGAGTTGATAGAGTCGCGCGCTCGTACCAGTGCTGCATAAGGTCCCCAGGTATCAAACACCGTGGTCTGTCCACTCTTCAGCGTCAGCTGGGCAGCCTCGACGATGATCTCGTGGTAGCGGTCTTCGTACTTGACCAGGGTTTCCGAATCGATGTTGAGAAACAGGTGAAGATTCGCATCGATCAGACCGGGGATCAGGTACTTGCCACGCGCATCGATGAGGCGTGCGTCGCCCGGCACGACCACATCGCGTCCTACGGCAGTAATGCGCCCATCTTCAGCGAGTAATACTCCGTTCCTGATCGGGTCGTTCCCGGTCGCATCGATGATGGTTCCGCCAACGATTGCGAGTGTCTCGGCCTCGGCAGCCTGGCCAAACCCCAGGCAGACCGCGACGCTTGCAAGCAGCAGGTTTTTGAGGTCTTTCAAGCCTAGTTCCAGACGTCAGCGAAGCTGCCGTTCAGACCCATATACCAGGTACGCCCCGCGAATCCCTGCCGGCCCGACGGACCGTTGAGGGAACCCTGAACCCTGTCCGGAGACTCGTCCGTCAGATTCCGTATGCCGCCGTAGACACGAATACCACGATCAAACGAGTATCCAAGCTGAAGGTCGTGGTTCACGAATGCGTCGACAAACGGATCGTCGATAATCTCCGCCGCAGTGGCTCGCTGCGCGTTAATCAACGGCGGTCGCAGCGTTTTGCTGTTGTAGTTAAAGCCGTAGTTGGCATCCCAGTCACCGTAGGCCCAGTTCAGGTCGACGTTACTGACCCACTCCGGAGACGAGCCGCCGGTATCGGTATTGAACAGGCCCTTGTCGTCCGTCAGGATCGGCAGCGGGCTTTTCTGAATCTTGAGATCTTCCAGGTACGTCGAGTTGAGGGCCAGCGTGAAGGAACCGAACGTATCGACGGGCAGCTGGTAGGTCGCGTTCAATTCGTAGCCGGATGTCTGAATCTCGGCGACATTGACAGACTCCAGTTCGGCGAAGTTCGCCTCGCCGGTAGTCGCGTCGCGGCCAAGTAGAGTACAGAATATGTTGTCGAGGGTCGCGGAGTCGTAACAGGCGTTGAAGATCGCCGTCTGATTGGGCCGGATGACCGCGTCCGTGATCTCGATATCGAAATAATCCACGCTCAGCGTCAGACCCTCGACGAAGACCGGCTGCCACACAAAACCCAGTGTCAGCGTATCGGCGGTCTCTTCTTTCAGGTCCGGATTGCCGCCCTGGATTGCTGGAAAAAAGGTGCCCAGCAACGGGTCGAAGGTCGTGGGATCGACGCCGATGGCATTCAGCGCCGTCGCACAGTTTGCCGCCCGGGTCGAGGAACCGAGATTGACGTTGTCGATATCGCAGGGATCGGTTCCCAGGCTGATCGAAATATTCGTTCTCGGTTCGAACAACTCGCCGACGTTCGGCGCGCGAACCGCGGTCGACACAGTTCCGCGCGCAGCAAAACCGCCCGCCGTCTCCCAGAGCGCGCCGGCCTTCCACGTGCTGGTATTGCCAATGGTCGAGTAGTCCGAAAACCGGTACGCGGCGTTCAGGCTCAGACTTTCCAGGAACGGGCCAATGTCACTGAACAGTGGTGCTGAGAATTCCACGAAGGCTTCCGTAACATCGAAGTCGCCGCTGATGTCCGTTCCGGCAACCCACGCCACTGTCCGGGACGAGCCGTAGATATCGTCAAATACGACCGCCGATTCCTCTTTTCTGTGCTCGGCACCGACGACGAACTCGAGCGGACCGCCGGGAAGCTCGAAAACCTGCGAGCTGTCTCCGGCCAGATAGCCGGTAATAACCGTCTGGGTATTTTCAAGGTCGCTGGTCGTCGGCTGCCAGATCCAGTCAATCGCCGCCTGATTCGCGCTGTTATCGGTGGTGAATGGATTAAAGGGGATGCATTGCCCGGCACCGGCGGTAAACGTGGCCGGCCCGAGCGTCGGGTCAAACGACGTCGAGATGAAATCGATCGTCAGGCTGTCGAAGCTCGCAGGATCCAGTTCGCTTCGGCACACGATGTTTCCGCTGCCATCGTCCACCGCATCGACAGCCGCGAGATAGCGATCGTACAGTCGGTTGTTGCGGAGCGTTTCCTTACGCTCCATCTTGCCGCGATTCAGCGTAACGTCGTAGCGCAGCCAATCCGTGAGATCGCCTTTCGCGCCAAGAATAATGCGGCTGGTCTTTTTCTCGGTTTCGTAGTCGAGCACTCCGCCATCGAGGTCCCAGCGGTTGTAGTATATCGGCGGCCCGGCGGCACCGGCTGCGGCAAGAACGGGTGCCGGCAGGAAGGCATTATCGCGCTCCACGTTTGTGCCAACGGTCAGAGAATGCTGCTCGAACTGGGCATTGGTCACGTCAGAATAGTTCACGCTGACGTATGGCGAAAATTTCTCCGACACGTCGTAGTGAGCTTTGAAGGACAGCACGTGGCGTTCATTCTCCGGGCGAATCGCCTGGGCGAACAACAACCAGTTGGGAATACCGTCACCACCGACTTCGCCTGTGCCGGCGAAGCTGCCGATGTTCACGCCGTGCTCGAACGGGGTGCCGTCGCCGTTAAAGCCACTGCTGAATATCTCGAACGGGTCAACCCTGGCGCCACCGTTCGTAAAAAACGCTTCATTGGTTCCGGCCGCGAGTACGAACTCCGGCACCGTCCCGTTCAGGTTATTGATTCGCTCATGCACATTGGTGCTGGAATCCGCACGCTCGGTCGCGGCTACGATGGGCCGGTTGCCATAGGTATAACTTGCGGTAACGTTGCCGCTGCCGTTGCGGAAATTACGGCCGGCCGTTACCGAATATTGCTGGTCTTCAAAATCTCCCCGTTCAGCATTGCCAAACTGGGCGCTGAACGCCAGGCCCTCGAAATCATCCTTGAGGATAAAGTTGACGACACCGGTCACCGCATCTGCTCCGTAGATCGCAGATGCGCCGCCTGTGAACACGTCAACGCGTTCGATCATCGCCAGCGGAATCGAGTTTACATCCACGGCCGATGTGCCACTCGAGCCGCTGACGAAACGCTGCCCATCCACCAGCACCAGCGTTCTGTTCGCGCCGAGGTTTCGCAGTATGAGGAAATTCTCGCCGTTGCTGACCTCGCTTTCACCCTCGGAACCCACCAGCGCACCAACCTCCAGAATTATTTCCTGCAGGCTGGTCTTACCCGTGTACCCGATCGACTCGCTGCTGAGAGACGTTATCGGATTCGGTGACTCCTGGTTCGGCGAACTGATGCGCGTACCGGTGACGACAATTTCCTCCGTTTCCTCGGACTGGGCATAACACGGCGTAACCATGGTGGCCAAGGTAACGATTAAAGCGATGCGCACTAGTTTAGCAATTGCCATTTTTGTTGCTCCCCATCAGAACAGTGAAACTCGTCATCATCGATCTCGCCCGCCGCACTTTGTGCGGGCAGAAACCTGATAGAAACTAGGGGACAAGCCCTGCGAAGAGTAATGAGAGCGACATTAGTTATGATTTGGACCGCATTTTCTAATGCGGCAGCTTGCCATTGAGCTGCATAAACTTCTTTGGCGACACGCCGAGGTGGCGCCGGAAAGCAGCGCCAAAGTTGGTTGCATGACGATAACCTACCGTTTCCGCAACGACGCTCACACTGACAGAACCGGACCTCAGTAGCTGTTTTGCGAGTTCCATGCGCTGTGACTGGATAAACTCCGAGATCGTTACCCCGTGAAAGTTCTTGAAGTCGCGCCTTAATTGCGTTCGGTTCACGCCGATTCGACGGGCAAGTTGCTCGACAGTTGGCGGTGCAGCAATGTGCTTTTCAAGGACACGGCGGGCAAGCTGTGCTCTGGCCACTGCTTGAATTGACGGCTGCAGCGTTTTCTCCTTATCCGCATCGCGCCGCTGCATGGCATCCACAAACAGGCAGAGTAACTCCATCGTTTTTGCTTCGAAATAGCGGTTCCTCAGCGCTCCGACGTACGGTGCCTTGAGCATGTCGGTAACGCCGTTCGTCATTGCCAATGTCAGCGGCATCGACATCGATTTGAACGTTGATTCCAGATCGTCGAACTGCGACAGCAGGAAGGGCAACTCGCTGCGCCCGAGGCCCATCAGCCCCGCGAGGCTGTCGGCATGCAGGTGAATGGTCAACGACGCGAAACGATCGCGCTCCAGTATCCGCAGTTCATGCGGAGAATTCCCAGGGACACTGGTTATTGAGGCAGCGCCGCACTTGATATGCGTACTGCCACCGGTGTCCCCCAGCATTTCTATTTCCCCGGAAACCAACATGCGAAGCGACAGCATATTCTTGGGAGGCGTTACGACGTAGTCGAACTGATCCGTATAGGAACAGTCGGCGAGGCAGATCAGCATTCCGGCATTCATTCGCGCAACGTCCCAATAACCGTCACCTTTCTCGGCATTGGTCTTGAGCCGGATGAAATTCTGCGATTCGACCGGGCGGCTTACGACCGGCGCAGAGAAGTTCTTGACCCTCGTCCCGCAATCAGTATTGAACCCGTGATAAACCGAATTGACACAATCTCGCGCCGCATCGTTTCTTTTCATTGCTGCCCCCTGCCGGCAGGAACTGGTGGAACCGAAACGTCATTGTACGCATTTGCCTGAGCCCGAAGGGTTCAAACTGCAATCTGCCTGAATTGAATCGCCGAAGAAATTGGTCACATCTGCAACTGTTTTTTTCGCTGTAAGGAAGACCTGTGTCGCCGGGCAGGACAAACATTTTTCAGAACTCGAAACCTACCCGGAGATGGAAACTTTCGTTGCTCAGATCTCCCGAATGCAGCCCCTCGTAGGACAGGCTGATGAAGGTGTTATCGCTGTCGACGAACTCAAGACCGACAGCGGTACTCGCGTAGGCATCGTCCAGAACGCTCTGCGTGCCAAACACACCGATGGAATCTGGTGCGTCCTGCAACAGCGCGGTCAGGCGATCGTCAACGCCGTTCAGGTAGTACACCGCACCCAGTCGCCCGAACGGGCGCAGCGTGGCGCCGTTCGCGCTTGTGAACTGACCGCCAAACTCGATGCTCGGTGAAATACTGAGAAGCGCAACGTTGGAGGCCGATATATCAAGATTAAGGACACCGGCATCGCGTTCCTGCACGGCACCTGCTTTGATGTAGGCGGTCGTGAAATTCAGCACCGGTCTCAGGAAGCGCGAGGCATTACCAAAGGTATGCGCCATCCGGGCCTGCGCCGTTGCGAAGCTGATATCCTGAGTACCGTTAGCCGCGACCGGTCCGCCGGCCAGGAAATCGATGCCGCGGGAAGCGCGGTAGTGACCCTTGCCGAACGAGAACGACGCCGAGTAATCCCACCCTTCTGCATGCGACTTGACCGATACGCCGGCCTGAAACAAATCGCCGCGCACCTCCGCCAGGCGGGAGTCGTTGATCAACGCCGTGTTCTCGTAGCTTAGCGCCAGCCCCATGCCCCAGTTGTCGCCCAGTTCGTTTTGATAGCCCAGCGAAACGTTGACCGAATCCTCTGCAAAACCCTGAAAACCGCCCGTTGTATCGCGCTTCAGATTGCGGTCGCCAAGCTTGATCCAGGCGCAACGCGGCGTGGCCTCATACCGGGTCTGCAAAATACTGGCGCTACAGCGCTGCAGTGCATTCGCGAAGTTTCTCATGCTGAATACTGTCGAAACCCGCGAGGCCAGGTAGATTTCAGGGTTTAGCTGATCGACTGCCGATTGATAGCTGGACAGATCGGGCAACTCGGTCAGGTTTTGCGCGACGGGAGCGAACTCACCGCTGCCTCCTGCGAGCTGGAAGCGATTCACATACTCGCCGAATGACGAGTGATTTCCGTTCACACCTTGCGGTGCAAAACTCACGCTGTAATTCAGCTGCAGGTCCGAGTCCGTCTGTGTCAACGGATCGAACCGGATGACTACCGATGGCTGGTATACGAAGTTCAGGTCATTGCCACTAAGACCGCCGGCCGCGGAGATCAACGTCGCCTGGTGAGCGCCGGGCATCGCCATCCCGGCATTCACCACATTGACGTCGACGGTTCCGGCGATATCGGCGAAGCCGCTCAACACGAGAACATCCGAGGTATTGCTGCCGACGTCGATATCGGAAAGCAGGGTTGCTGTGTCCGTTTGCAACAGGTTGCCGGTCATCGTCGTGGCAAACGTGCGATCGCGGCCGCCGACGGACAACTCGCCTTCGTTTGTCAACAGGCTTGAGGGATCGTCCCCGAGCAGCAGCAATACACCTGTTCGCAACTCAGCATCCAGGCGATTACGAATGGTGTTGCTGCCGCTGCCAAGATCGATTGAGCCGCTGATGACGCCGAAATTCTCGACGTCATCGTTACCGGCGGTTGCGTGAATCGCGAAACCGCCGATTCCGGACGAAGTCGAGATGGTGCCACCATTAATGATGTTGTTGTCGTTCCCACCGACCAAACGAACGCCGGCCGTTTCCGGTACCTGCACGCCGGGCGCGCCAACCAAAACCGACGGCAAACCACCGACTACCGCACCGCCTTGCAGTATTTCGACGGTCAGATCGCCGCCGCCTGAATCGCCGCTGCTCTGTGCGACGACTCCGCTCGACCCGCTTCCACTCGCCTCAACGCGGCCATCGATCGTAACGTCGACCGCCGCGCCGGTGCCCTGCCCACCGGCCGACTGCGCCATGATGCCGTGCGCGCCGGCGCCCGTCGTTGTGATGTTGCCGGTATGCGTAACCGTGACCCTGTCGCCGGAACCCGCCCCGCCAACGCTACCGACGAAACTGCCTAAACCTTCGCCACCGATGCCGACACCCAAGTCGCCGGCAACACCACCGCCGCCACCCACGCTCTGGGCGAAGATACCGAGTGCGCCGACACCGCTGGTGTTGATGTTGCCGGTAGACGTTACCGTTACGACCCCACCGTCGCCGCCGTTGCCACAACGACGCCCGGTTATCCCGGCAAGCGCGCATTGACTGAAGCCGATGCCCAGGCCGATATTGAGACTGCTCGCGAAGGCTCTTTCGACATTGCCGGCTGTGCCACCGCCGCCGCCGACGCTTTGCGCGAAAACGCCGTGAGAA
The DNA here is from genome assembly GCA_021773035.1 of Woeseiaceae bacterium. Taxonomy (GTDB): domain Bacteria; phylum Pseudomonadota; class Gammaproteobacteria; order Steroidobacterales; family Woeseiaceae; genus UBA1847. The sequence continues at coordinate 70,718 of JAJFKU010000024.1, read as the reverse complement.
GTATCGCCGCTCGTCACGATGTCGCCGTCCTGAAAAACACTTAGCTCGCCGCCGTTGCCACTGCTGCCGTCCGCGCCACCCATACCGATGAGTCCGGTAAGGCCGATGACGCCGTTGCCACCGTTACCCCCGCCACCACCAATGCTCTGTGCGAATACGCCGGTCGCCCCGTATCCCGAAGTATTAAGTGCGCCGTCGTTGTCAACCACCACCATGCCACCGTTACCGCTGGCGCCCGCAGCGCCGCCGACGGCAATGGTTACCCGTTGCAGAAAGCCGACCGTATCGACTGGAAAGAATATCAATTCGGGGGGTACCGGCGACGGCGTCAGACCGTCGCTGCCGAGAATACCGTTGCCGCCGTTGCCGCCACCACCGCCAACACTCTGCGCAAAAATCGCGTGGCCCTCGTCGCCGCCGGTCGACACGCTAGCGTTGTTGTAAACGTCCACCAGGCCGCCATCGCTGGCGCCGCCGCCTGCTCCGCCGACCGAAACGGACAGGCCGACGTTTTGTTTTGCGGCCGCGGGTGCGGTACAGGCCAGCGGTATGGTGCAACTTCGACCGACCAGCAATGAAACGGCATTTGAGCGACCGCCGATGCCACCGCCGCCGCCAATACTCTGTGCCGTAATACCGGTAGAGCCCGCGCCACTGACAAGGATCTCCCCGAAGTTATCGACATCGACAAGACCGCCGTCGCTACCGTTGCCGCCACCGCCGCCCACGGCAACCCCTATATTGACCGCGCGACCGCCGGTATCGCCGCCGGTACCGATAAAACCACTGATGGTCGAACCGCCGCTACCGCCGCCACCGCCGATGCTCTGCGCGAAAACGCCGTCGGCATTGATGCCACCGGTCTGAATACTGTTCGTGTTGCTGACGCTGACGACGCCACCGAGGTTGCCATTGCCCCCGCCGCCGCCAACTGAAATCTGGGCATTCACATTGGAACCACTCGCCTCTCCGCCGAAACCGAGACCCGCAGCAATCGCCATGCCGCCGTTGCCACCGCCACCACCGATGCTCTGCGCGGCAACGCCATAAGCCATGTGGCCAGACGTATTGATCGTCCCGTGGTTGAAGGCATCGACCTGACCACCAGTGCCGCCTGCGCCACCGCTACCACCCAGTGAAAAAGCAACACTCTTGGTGGCCGGGCCGGCCACGGAGCCCGAAAAACTCAGACCGCCGTTGCCACCACCGCCGCCGATGCTTTGCGCCTGCATGCCGTGGCCAAAAAAGCCTGTCGTTACAACACTGCCGCGATTGGTCGCGCTGACCGTGCCTCCGTTGCCGCCGACACCACCCCCCCCGCCGACACCGATGCTCACGGACGCGGTCCCGCCGCCACTGCCGGATACGTTAAAGGCGCCGTTGCCGCCGCCGCCGCCGATGCTCTGTGCCAACAGTCCGCGAGAAGCCGCGCCGACTGTCACGATAGCCGAGCTGCTACCAAGAATTACGTTTCCGCCATGGCCACCCGCGCCCCCGGAGCCACCCACGCCCAGCGAGCCGGAGTAGCTGCCGGCACCATTCAACGCGATATCAAAGCCACCGTTGCCGCCGCCACCGCCAACGCTCTGCGCCACAATAGCGCTGGAACGGTGCCCGGACGTGCTCATCAGCAGACCGCTGCTATCGACGCTCACCTGATTGCCATGGCCACCGCTGCCGCCACTACCGCCGATGCCGATCGTTCCCGCACCGGTGCCGGCGCCGCTCGCCGCGATACTGAAACCACCGTTACCGCCACCGCCGCCAAGGCTTTGCGCGAACAGGCCGTAGGAATCATTGCCCCTTGTCGTGATGCTGCTGGTATCGACGACAGTCACTATCGCGCCATTACCTCCACCGCCACCACCACCGCCCAGACTGAAAGAACCGCTGCCGGTCCCGGCGCCGGCACCGGAAACATTCGCTCCGCCGTTACCGCCACCGCCGCCGATGCTCTGCGCGAAAACGCCGAACGAGCGATTGCCCTGTGTCTGGTAGATACCGCTGCTGGTGACGTTGACGTCAGCGCCGTGACCGCCACCACCGCCATTGGCACCCAGACTAATGCTGCCGGCACCGGTACCGCCGATACCCACTGCAATACCAAAACTGCCGTTGCCACCGCCGCCGCCGATGCTTTGCGCGAACAGCGCGTGTGCATCGTTACCGGCGGTCGACACTGCGCCGGTATCGGTCAGCGTCACCACGCCCGCGTTACCGGCCGAGCCGCCGCTGCCACCGAGGTTCAACGCGCCGCCGCCGGCACCACCACCGCCCAAAGCAACGCGAAACCCGCCGTTGCCGCCGCCACCGCCAACACTCTGCGCCAGTATCCCTGTAGAGCCGTCACCGGCCGTTGTGACAAGGCCTGAATTGTCCAGTACGACGGTGCTGCCATTGCCACCCGCGCCGCCGAGGCCGCCGAAAGTCGCGGCAATACCGACGCCGTCACTGCCGGCACCGGCAATGCTGAAGCCACCGTTACCGCCACCGCCACCAATGCTCTGCGCGAGGATACCGCTGGCGTCGTCACCACTTGTCGTAATCGCACTGGCATTGTCGACATCAACAGCCCTGCCGTGACCCGCACCAGCACCGCGACCGCCCACAGCCAGGCTGACCGAGCCGCCGGCGCCGGCGGTAAGGGTCACGGCGTGTCCGCCGTTCCCACCACCACCACCGACACTCTGTGCGTGAATACCGTGCGAGCGCTCTCCTGCCGTTGTAATCGAACCGCCGCCGTTCGTGATATCGACCGTGTTGCTAGAGCCGCCAACACCGCCGCGGCCACCCAGCGAAAACCCGGCGAAAGCGCTGACGCTGATGGTGCCGCCGCCGTTGCCGCCACCGCCACCCACGCTTTGCGCCAAAATCGCACTCGCATCACTGCCGGCAGTTTCGAGTTCGCCGTCATTACCCAGCACAACGGCGCCGGCATCGCCGCCACCTTGTCCGCTACCGCCAATGGCAATCAAACCACCGGCACCACCGCCATCGCCGCCGCCACCACCGACGCTTTGCGCGAAAATCGCCTGGGCAGCGTCGCCCCCGGCAAAGATGGAACCGCTATTGGTCACGGTCACGGTTGCAGAGTTACCGGTGCGACTGCTCGATCCGCCAATGGAGATCAGCCCCCCGGAACCACCACCATCACCGCCGCCGCCGCCGATGCTCTGCACAAAAATGCCGCGCGAACGTGCATCGGCGGTACTGATGGAGCCCGAATTGCTGACGGTGACCAGACCACCATCGCCGCTGGAACTGCCGCGGCCACCGACTGAAACTGCGCCGCCCGAACCGGCACCGCTGCCACCGCCGCCGCCAATGCTCTGCGCCAGAATTCCGTGCGACGTAAAACCGAATATTCGGGGCAGGCCGAATAGCTGCGGCAGCCCGTCAGCGTTGCTGCCCGTTGTCCGGATCGTGCCGCCGTTAGTGACGTTTACCTCGCCGCCACCACCCGAGCCGCTGCCGCTGCCGCCAACCGCGACAATACCGCCGGAACCCGCGCCGTCGCCACCGCCGCCACCAATACTCTGCGCAAGGATGCCTCGCGAACCAACACCGTTCGTTGTTATCTCGCCGTTATTGGTGACCGACAGGCGGCCACCGTCGCCGCCGCCGCTGCCGCTGCCACCGATCGCAACCGCGCCGCCCGATCCCGCGCCGCTGCCGCCGCCGCCACCGATGCTCTGCGCAAGGATGCCGTGGGCTATCGGGCCTTGTGTCACGATGGCCCCTGTATTGTTGGTCACACTGACTGTGCGGCCGTCTCCGGCACTGCCACCACCGCCGCCCAGCGATACCAGGCCGCCGGAACCGGCACCATCACCGCCGCCACCGCCGATGCTCTGTGCAAGAATTCCGCGTGCGCGATAGCCCTCAGTGACGATATCGCCATCGTTGCTGACCGTTGCACTACCGCCGTTTCCGGCGGAGTTGCCGCTGCCGCCGAGTGAAACCGCGCCGCCCGCGCCACCTGCGTTGCCACCGCCGCCGCCGATAGACTCGACAAAAATGCCCTGGGCATTGGAGCCACGGGTCGTAACGGTGCCGCGATTTACGACAGTGACCGATCCACCGTTACCGCCTGTTGAACCCTGACCGCCGATACCAACGATGCCACCGCCGGAACCGCCGCCACCGCCAAAACCACCAATGCTCTGCGCGGCAATACCGCGGGCATCTCTGCCGCTGGTGTCGATCGCTGCGTCGTTATCGATGCGAATCGTACCGCCGGCACCGCCACTGGAACTGCCGCCACCGATACCGACGATGCCACCGCCGGAGCCACCCGCACCGCCCGTTGCCCCGGTGCTTAGCGCAAGCATTCCGTCGGCGGACGTGCCGGACGTGGAAATGTCGCCCTGTGCCGTAATGCGAACCGTGCCGCCACGACCGCCCGAACCACCATCGCCGCCTTCGCCGTCAATACCGCCTGCACCACCGCCGCTGCCACCGTTGTTGCCGCGGCTGCGGGCGAATATCCCGCGTGCACCATTGCCCGTGGTAGTGATGGATCCATTGGTGTTAACGGTCGCGGTTCCGCCATGGCCGCCGCGTCCGCCGTCGCCGCCGAAGCCGACGATACCGACGCCAAAACCACCGTTGCCGCCACGACCGCCGCGGCTTTGTGCGTTGATGCCGTGAGCATTCGAGGCCCCGCTGACGATCTCCTGGTTCGAAGCAGTACCATCGAAAATCACTGTCGCAGGCGGGCCGGTGTCGCCACGTTCGCCGTCACCGCCGTCGCCGACAATGCCAACGCCAACCGAGCCGTTATCGCCGCGATCGCCGTTTTCGATATCGACCGCCGGGCCGCGCGGAGTCGGATCCTGCGCCAGCACGTTTGACGATGCAAACAGGAGTACAGCCGTTATGACTGCAATCGATATTGGATAAAAGCTGCTGTGATCTCGGATCATCAGGATCCCCCGGTTTATTGCTTCGAAAACGCTGACCTGGCCTGCCCACCCGTTTGAAATCGCAGAATTCAGGCGCTCCATGTCTACTGTAGCGGCAAAACTCTCAGTTTTTGCCCACGAAGGTTTCGCGAAAGCAAGGCCGGACAGTCGCGATTTTTTGGTAGCATCGTGCCCACCATCAGAACGGCTCACAACAAGGATAAGGAATGGCCGAACCCGCTGATCGCATCAGCCAGCTAAAGATAGACCGCAGCTCCCCGCCGGAGAGCGGGCGCAGTTGGCTGCTGCCCGTAAGCATTGCCGCGGTCGTGATCATTGCCGGCTGGCTGTTATGGACCTTTGTACCGAGTGGCCGTGGCAGCGTGCTCATCGAAACCGACGTTGCGCGAAAACCGCCCAGCGTCGCGGCTGCAAACAGCGTACTCGATGCCTCGGGCTACGTGGTCGCCCGGCGCCAGACCACCGTTTCGTCAAAAGTCACCGGCAAAGTCCTCGAGGTTTTCATCGAGGAAGGCATGCGGGTGGAGAAGGACAGCATCGTCGCCACGCTGGACGATACGACGCAGCGGGCGCAGCTCGCGCTCGCACGGGCGCAGGCCGACGCGTCGCGAGCCTCTCTTCTGGAAATCGATGCACAGCTTCGCAACGCCCGCCTCGAACGCGATCGGCTGCGTGATCTTGCGGCCCGGAAACTGGTGAGCACGTCGAGTCTCGACAGTGCCGAGGCCACCTACGACACGCTCGAGGCGCAGCTCGTAACGGGGCGCGAAAACGTCAAAGTCGCCGAACACAGCGTAGCACTCGCACTCGATGCTTTGGCAAACATGACGATCAGGGCGCCGTTTGCCGGCATGGTCGTCAGCAAGAACGCCCAGCCCGGCGAGATGATCTCGCCCGTTTCCGCCGGCGGCGGTTTCACGAGAACCGGTATCTGCACGATCATCGACACCGACTCGCTGGAGATCGAGGTTGACGTAAACGAGGCGTACATTCAGCGCGTCGTGGCAGGCCAGGGTGTTTCCGCCCTTCTCGATGCCTACCCAAGCTGGCGCATTCCGGCGAAGGTTATCGCAATCGTGCCAACGGCGGACCGACAAAAAGCAACGGTACGAGTACGTATCGGCTTTCTCGAACTCGACAGTCGCGTATTGCGGGACATGGGCGTCAAAGTGTCGTTCCTCGGCGCTGCGGCGGCAGGCGTTAGCGACGGGGAAGTCCAGGGCGTTATGATTGCCGGCGCAGCGCTGCGATCCGACGCGAACGGAGACTACGTCTGGCTGGTTCGCGGTGGCGAGGTTGAGCGTCGCAGCATAGTGCCCGGCGGGCCGACGGACCGCCCACAGATTTTAGTGACGAACGGCCTCGTTGTCGGGGATACTGTGGTACGCAGCGCAGAGTCGCCGCTTTCCAACCAGCAGTCGATCAGAACGGAATAAAAGGATTGAATAAATGAGTGATGTACTTGCAGAACTGCGCGGCGTCAGCCGTACCTATCAAAAGGGTAAGGAGAAGGTCGAAGTACTGCACGAGCTGGACCTCGACATTCCCGACGGCGACTTCCTCGCAATCATGGGGCCGTCCGGATCGGGAAAAACCACGCTCCTGAATCTGCTCGGCGGCCTGGACAAGCCGACCAGCGGCAGCGTCAAAGTCGGCGATGCGGTGCTGTCTTCGCTGTCGAACAGCCAGCTTTCGAACTGGCGCTCGACACACGTTGGCTTCATCTTTCAGTTCTATAACCTGCTGCCTGTTCTTAGCGCCCAGAAGAACGTCGAATTGCCGTTGTTGCTGACGAATTTCAGTGCGAAGGAACGTGCCAAGCGGGCATCCATCGCGTTGGAAATTGTGGGCCTTGCCGAGCGCGCCAACCACCGGCCGCGCGAACTCTCGGGCGGCCAGGAACAGCGCGTCGCTATCGCGCGTGCGATCGTCTCCGACCCGTCCCTGCTGCTTTGCGACGAACCGACCGGCGACCTCGACCGCGAAACGGCAGACGAGATTCTGAATCTGCTGCAAACCCTGAACCGCGAACACGGCAAGACTATCGTCATGGTAACGCACGATGCGCAGGCGGCCGGTTATGCGAAACGCACGCTGATGTGCGACAAGGGCAAGCTCGAGGCGCGGGAGGAAACCGCGTGAAGTACTTCGGGCTGATATGGCGCAATGTCTGGCGCAAGAAAATTCGCACCTCGCTGACGATTCTGTCGATATTCGTGGCCTTCCTGCTGTTCGCCCTGCTCGCTGCGATCAGCTACGCATTCAAAGGTGGCGAAGATGTGGCCGACGCCGAACGACTCATCGTCATCGACAAGGTTTCGCTGATCAATACGCTGCCTATGTCCTACCTTAATCGCATTGCGTCTACCGACAGCGTGCAGTCGGTCACGCATGCGTCATGGTTCGGCGGCTATTACCAGGAACCGCGCAATCAGTTCGGTCAGTTCCCTACCGACCCGTACTCGTATTTTTCGATGTACCCCGAACTGCAGCTGCCGCAGGAGCAACTCGATGCCTGGGTAAAGAATCGCACGGGCGCGGTGATCGGCCGCGAAATCGCCGAAACCTACGGCATCGAAGTTGGCGACCGCATTCCCTTACAGGCCACGATATGGACCAAGGCCGATGGCGGACGAACCTGGGAGTTTGATATCGAAGGTATCTTCTCAAGCAGCGAACCGCGTGGCAGCAGCGCCTTCATGCTATTTCACTACGACTATTTCGACGAGGCTCGCGCCTTCGGCCAGGGCTCGGTCGGCTGGTACATACTGCGCGTGAAGCCGGGCGCCGACCCGGTACAGGTGGCCAACGCCATCGACGCGCAGTTTGCCAATTCGCCAAGCGAAACGAAGACCAGCACCGAAGCGGCGTTTGCACAGTCGTTCGCGAAACAGTTCGGCAATATTGCTCTGATCGTCACGCTGATTCTCGGCGCCGTCTTCTTTACCCTGCTACTGGTGTCCGGAAACACCATGTCGCAGTCGGTTCGGGAGCGTATTTCCGAACTCGCCGTGTTGAAGACACTCGGCTTTTCGAACGGCAGCGTACTCGGGATCGTACTTTCGGAGTCGGTTCTGATCATGCTGATGGGCGGGTTGCTGGGCCTTGGGTTTGGCTGGCTGGTGGTGCAGGGCGTAAGCCAGGCCATGGGGGCGTTCCTGCCGGGCGTCTTTCTCTCACCGGGCGCTGCGGTGACGGCTCTCGCCATCATGCTCGCTGCTGGTATCGTCGCCGGCATTTTTCCGGCGCTGAAAGCCATGCGCCTGTCCATCGTCGACGCGCTGGCTAAGGCATAGGAGCCTTTCGTATGCGAACTATCAAACAGATCTTCGCCGTAACCTGGCTGAACCTGGCCAATCTGCCGCAGCGCCTCGCCTCCTCGATTGTCGCGGTCATCGGTGTTGCCGCCGTCGTGCTGGTATTTGCTGCCGTGCTGTCCATGGCGAAGGGTTTCGAACGCACCATGCTGTCAGCCGGGTCCGACGATACGGCAATCATCATGCGAAGTGGTTCTACGTCCGAGTTGAACAGCGGCCTTAGCAACGAGCAAACGCTGATCGTTGCGAACGCACCCGGCGTACTGAAAGAAGGTGATGCTACGGTAATGTCGGCAGAGCTCTACGTTATCGTCGACGTAAAGAAACGCTCAACCAATACGGATGCCAATGTACCGTTCCGCGGCATCCAGGCAGGCGGCTTTGACGTACGCAAGAACGTGACCCTGGCCGAAGGACGTCGATTCGAGCCCGGCAAGAACGAGATCGTCGTCGGTCGCTCGGCACAGCAGGAGTTTGTGGGCCTCGACCTGGGCTCGAAGATCCGCTTTGGCCAGACTGAATGGGAAATTGTCGGTACGTTCGAAGCCGGCGGCAGCGTTTCCGAATCCGAACTCTGGACGGACGTACGCGTACTGCAGGGTGCCTACCGCCGCGGTAACTCTTTCCAGTCGGTGCGCGTAAAACTCGAGAGCGAGGATAGTCTCGCGATACTTGCGCAAAACCTGAAAGACGATCCGCGAATTGATCCCGATGTGCTAAGTGAGCGTGAGTATTACTCGACCCAGGCCGAGGGACTCAGCAAGTTCATTCGCATGGTTGGCTACCCGTTGACGATTCTTATGGCGATAGGCGCCATCTTCGGTGCCCTGAACTCCATGTACTCGTCCGTTTCCGTTCGCGGCAAGGAAATCGCAACACTCCGCGCGCTGGGCTTCGGTCCGTTTTCGGTACTCGTCTCGACGATTGTCGAGTCGACGCTGTTGGCGTTGCTTGGCGGAATCGTCGGCGGTGCGATCGCCTTCCTGGTATTCAACGGTTTCCAGGTATCAACACTCAACGGACCAAGCTTCAGCCAGGTCGTGTTTGATTTTGCTGTGACCCCCGATTTGTTAATACAGGGATTGCAGGCCGCGCTGCTCATCGGTGTCGTCGGCGGCTTCTTTCCGGCGATCAGGGCGGCGAGACTGCCGGTAGCCCAGGCACTGCGCGAACTCTAGATAAAAGGGGTCAGAGCCCTTTATGTGTTATCGCCGGCGGAAACGAGTCCGCTCTCGTAGGCGAAAGCCACGGCTTGTGCGCGATCGCGAAGACTGAGTTTCGACAAAACGCTGGACACGTGAGATTTTACTGTCGCAGCACCGATAAAAAGCTGCTCTGCGATTTCCGTATTACTCAGCCCCCGGGCGAGCGCTGCCAATACCTCACGCTCACGCTGTGTCAGGTTCTCGAGCGCTGCTGCACGCGCTGTGTCTGTCGCGAGCCGGCCTGCAAAGCGGCCCGATCAGGCGGCGCGTTATCGACGGTGAGCGCAAGGCACCGCCGGCGGAGACCGACCGTATTGCACTGACGAGCTCATGTGGCGGCGTGTCCTTGAGCAGAAAGCCGCTGGCACCCGCACGCAGCGCCTGATAGATGTGCTCATCCGGGTCAAACGTAGTCAAAACGATAATGCGCACGGGCCGCTCGTGCTCCCCGAGAATAACCCGGGTCGCTTCGAGACCGTCCAGCTCCGGCATGCGAATATCCATCAACATGACGTCGAGCGGCTCGTTACTTGCGATAGCAACCGCCTCCAAACCTGTCGCCCCTTGCGCAACCACGGAAATATCGTCCTCACTCTCCAGTATCATCGAAAAACCGCTTCGAACCAGCACCTGGTCGTCGATGACCGCCACTCGAATGCTCATGACTTAGCTTCCCCGATCGGTAGTGTTGCCCTGACCCTGAATTCACCACTTGCCGTTGTACCCGCCTGCAATGATCCGCCAAGAATCTGCGCACGTTCACGCATGCCGACAATACCGTGGCCGGATCCCGGCAGGGTAACAGCAGCAACGCGGTTGTTTTCGACCTCGACCAGAATTCGTCGCCCGTCGGACGAAACCGAGACCCTGACGGTTGCATCCGCTCCCGCATGTTTCATTACGTTGGTCAGCGCCTCCTGGACGATGCGGTAAACCGACAGATCGACTCTGGCAGGCAGCGAAGGGAGGTCCGACGCGATGTCTGCGGACACGGCCAGTCCGGCGTTGCAGAGTTCCGCAACGAGACGCGGCAGGTCCTTCACACCCGGCTGAGGAAGCCTGGCATCGGTGACGCCATCGGGACGTAACACACCCAGCGGGTGCCGCAGTTCGTTGAGTGCCGGTCGCCTCGGCGCTTTGCTGATGCTCGAGTTGCAGGGCGCGCTCTTCCAGCAAACGCAGATAATTGCCACGAAATCGTATACGCCTCCCGACGTACCAGATCAGCAATGCCAAAACCAGGCTGGTAAAATCTCTCGAACCCGGCGCGCTAAGCAGCAGACCCTCGACTGCCAACAGCGCGACCGCTGCACCTGCACCGAGAAAACTCCGCTTGTCTTTCGGCTCATAGCAGCCAAGGCTGTACAGCGAAATCGACAGCGCAAAGATCGGGCCGCCTGCGAAGTTTGCGGCGATAGCAATGGCGGAAATCAAAACGGCGACGCCATGCACGACGAACGGAGCGCTTCGGCGCCAGATAAGCGCCAGGTTGCCAATCAGGAACATCACCATCGCCGCGAACTTTGCACCGGGCGAGACTTCAGCCATCACGGTGTCCGAGTACCACATGGACACGGTCAGCGACAAAGAAACCAACGCCAGAACGGTGTCGGCCGTGCGTGGCCAGCGACTGAACGGGCCACGTAACGGCTGCCAGTCAAGTGTCGGGCCGGATTGAGACGAGTGCGAAGACATCGTCGCTGCACTGTAGTTGATCCTGCCGATGACTGTCACCTCATTCTGTGCCACGACTATTGTGCGCGTTTGTAAGCGCCACGCCCTCCGCCATCGGTTGGAGCATGAAATCATCCTCCCGGCGGATGCCTCACAGATACACGTTTTGTAGCCTGTGCCATTGCGAACACAGGAGCAATCGAATGTCACAAAGCGCAGCCGCCGTATCCACCAGGGGACGGGTATCGGCGGCACAGATTTTGACGGGTAGCGCAAGACTCTGGTTTTGCATCGCATTCGCGGGACAGCTGCTGTTTCTGATCTATATCGTCGCTTACTACGGTTTGTTGCTGGCTGGCGGCGGTACCGAGGCGTTGAGCGGGACACATCTTCCCAACGGTTTTATCGAGGGGGAAACGCTCGGTAACGCAGCTGTCGTCGCCCACTTGCTGCTGGCCGCCATAGTAATCGGTGGCGGCCCACTGCAGTTGATCCCGGCAATTCGTCAGCGCTTTCCGGCTATGCATCGCTGGCTCGGCCGAAGCTATGTCCTGGCGGCCGTTGCGACCAGCGTTGCGGGTCTCTTCATGATATTGAACCGCGGCACGATCGGTGGAACGCTGAACGAAGTCGCTATTTCCCTGGACGGCGTACTGATTATTACCTTTGCCGCTATCGCCGTCACCTATGCCATAAGGCGGGATATCGGGCAACACCGACGCTGGGCACTGCGTCTGTTTCTGGTCGCCAGCGGCGTCTGGTTTTTTCGCGTTGGCCTGATGGGCTGGGTGTTCATGACCGGTGGACTGGGGGTCGACTTCGAAACCTTCAGCGGACCGTTCATAGTGTTCTGGAGCTTCGGCCAGTATTTACTGCCGCTGGCGATACTCGAACTCTACCTGCGGGCGCAGAAATCGAGCAGCGATATTCTCAGGGTAGCAACGGCGGCTACGCTGCTGGTTTTCACTGCAGCCATGGGAGTCGGTATTTTCGCGGCGACCATGGGCATGTGGTTACCGCGGCTTTAGCCAAGATATCCGCAGACACCCACCTTTGTCTCAACGCCGGGCAGACGGCTCGGTGCCCTGTCCGCCAGGCACGATCATGATCAGAAGTCTGCCGGTTCCCGCTGCAGCGTGTATTCCCTGGTGTCCAGATTGAAGGAGTAGATTTTACCGTCGGTCGAATCGCAGGCGATAATCAGTTCATCCTCCGACAGCCCCGGTAGTATCGTCCGGCATCGGGACAACAACTCGCTGTTATCGTTTATCATTTTCCATCTGGCGCCGCCGTTCTCGCTGACACCCAGCATTGCGTCCGGTGCAAACATAGCCATCGACATCGTTGAGGCCATCTGCATCGTGGCGTACATTTTGCCGTTCCCCGCGAGAATCGGCTCACCCAAAAACCGAATGCCTTTGTACTTTCGGGTTTTGTCATCTGCACAGACGATATCCCGCCCGGCGCGACGAGCTTCACCAGGACAAACGTCATACTCGATTTTCACGGCTTTCCACGGCCCGGCAAGATCTTCTGCCCAGTAGTAGCGAGGTATGTCCGATTCGGACAGCATACTTTTCCATACGCCGACCAACATACCGCCTGCCTCAACAATATCTTCGAACTTCTTCGGCGTTTCCAGCTTGGTAGCGGTTTTCGCCTGCACATCGACCACGTAGGTACTGCCGCCTTCAAAAACCACGAGACTATCGCCTATCAGGCGCGCTGACACAGTTCTGATCACACCGCGAATTTTCTCGCGCCTGGGAGGATCGCCGTCCTCTGGCCGTTCTTCCTGCGCTTTAGGCTCTGTCACAGGTTGCATCGCGCGATCCGCATCCGCCGCAAGCCAGCCTGTCTTTTGCCGATAGACCATTGTTGCAGTCCAGTCCGGATCGGCTACGCTGCTGCTTTCATGAACCACAAGCGACGTCTGCTGGCGATCGATGACATAGATTTTGCCAGCAGAGTCGATCCTTATTGCGATAAGGTCAGCGCCGTCGGGTACCGGAATCTGTTCCCAGGTATCAGAGGTCGACGATTTCGAAAACAAACCCGATCCATCGGTGATGGCGACCTGATTCCCCCCCGCATTGCGGTCGATCATCAACAACGGGTAATCGGATTCGACGAAGTCGGAAGCCCAGTTGTCCGCTCGATCGGCGCGCAGCATTGCGCCAGCGCTGGACAAGACCACCAGTTCAGTACCCAGTCGCTGCCATCTCCCAAGAAACAGCGGATTCTGAACAACGCTCAGATACCGGTCGTAACGTTCATCAACATAACCGTCTTCATCCCAACTTATCGGAGCATCCAGGTTGTCAATACCCTGGGCCAAATTAGTCAGATCTTCACGAATGATGCTTGTCGCCCCGGCGAAATCACCGTTGCGAACCATCATGTGCTCATAAAGCCTGGCACGCGGCTTGGCATAATAGTGAGCGGACCCAAGGTTGGTTAGCCGACCGGGTTCGATGCGAAACGTACCGAACGATGGCTCAACCGGTATCGACCGGGTTATGTAGAACTGTCCTCGCACCTCGTCGCCACTGAATTTCGATATCGAATACTGACCAGCGGGAACAACTCCGATGTACGTATGCGTGCCATGGTCAGATACTCTCCGCACTGCTATCTGGATGAACTTTTTGTCGTCTGCCTCATTGACGTCTTTGGGCGCAAGCGTCAGCAGTTCAAGCGGCAGGCCTCTGTCTGTGTCGATTAGCTGCAACGCGATCATGCCCTGTCCGGCCGGTATGATCGTGTAAGAATCAGTATCGGGCACCAGCAACGCCTTGGGTGGCATGCAAGACGCCACGAATAGCGCAGGAAGTAACAACATCGAAACTTTGATTCGTTTTGACACAATGAGCCTCGGCAACTCGGTCAGCAGAGCTGCTAGCATATCGTCGCTGGTACACGCCGTGCAATGTACGTGACGACGATCTACTATGTCGATAGTAGGACCAGCTGGATACCGTACTTGATTGCAAACAGAATACTTTTAATCCTGCTCATCGCTACCTGCGTACTGCTCGCGCCTGTCGCATCGTTTGCCGACACGACCATCACCGCACATGCGCCAGCACCGCTGAAGAAGAGGAACGGCTACCTGATCGTCGACCTTGATCTCCAGCGCGATACCGGAGCGATCACGATCGGACGATGGAGAGGATCGCCCTCAGCGTCAAAGAGGAAACTAAAAACGGTCGCTGAACTCGGGCCGCTGCGCGAAGGCCGGCATCTCTATTTGCTGTCGCTGCCGGAGGGAGAATACGCCTGGTCGGAAATCAACATTCCCCACTATGACTTACCGCACAGAGTGGACCTGTCCCAGGACGAGCGCTGGAGTTTCAGCGTCCGCGCCCAGCAACTCAACTATTCAGGTCAATTGCTGGTAAACGAGGATCGTTCCAGCGATACCGCATCCGTACTCCTGCTGAATCGAATCGCCTACAGCCTGGACGATCTGAGAACAACGTTTCCGGAGGCTTTCGCGGCATACCCGCTGCGCAGCGCCGGTACTTATCGCGACACATTCATCGAAACCTTTCTCACCAGCACCGATGACGTGAAATGAAGTACGCCGTTGTTTGCCTTGTCCTGGCTATTGGTATTGCGAAGCCCGTGCTCGCAACCGACATCGGTGAGTATTTTCGGCCGCCACAGGCAGTCGCCGCAACGATGTCGCCTGACGGGCATCGTGTCGCTGTTGCCGAACACATCGACGGCCAGCTTGTCGTAACCGTTCATGACCTGACGGACAAACGACGCTTCCCCGTTTTCGACGCGCGTGAGTTATTGTCGACTGAGCAAAGCTCAGTGCATCAACTTGTCTGGCTGGATTCCGATCATGTCGCGATTGTTGTTACCGAAGATCGCGACGCCGTCGCAGAATTGCTCAACACGCGCAATCATACGAGCACCTACATAACACGCCTGACAATCGAAGATAAGGAACCCGGTACAGCGGTCTACAAAGTAAGAACGAGCGGCTACATCGTGAATGCACTCCCGCACATCGATGGCGCGTTTCTGTACAGCCGACCCGGTATCCGCTCCAGCCTGTATCGGATAGAAATTGATGAGCTGAATCTGCTGGGCAAAACCAGGTCACGCGGAACTCGCGTCGACGGTGGTCAATTCTCGTCTGCGAATGAAATTGCGAATTTCTCCGGATATGTTTTTCGGTGGTTTTTCGATGACGACGACACGCTCAGGTCCGTTTTTGCCGTCACCCCGCGCGGCAATATCCAGATAGCTGCCACTGACGAGTCGGAGACCTGGCGCGTTCTCCGGCAGTGGGACGATCGCGCAAGCTATATCGACTCAGACGATAGAGTCTATCCGCTCGCGATGGGAGCGAACACAGATGAGTACTTCACGCTGTCCGATACAGAAGGGCAGACAGACGGACTCTATATCGAAAATATTGCGACGGGGCAACGAACCTTAATCTACCGGCATCCGACGGCCGATATTTACCAGGTCGTGATAGGTGACGGTGTTAATACAATCGAGGCGGTGGGAATTGTCGACCGAGGCAACATTCGCTTCGAGTATCTCAACGATGAACTGGGTGTTGCTGCGGACGAATTGGCGGAGCAGTTCCCGGATACGAATATTCGGCTTATCAAACACAGTCCCGACAATCGCCTGTTTCTTATTTCAGCGCTCGCGTTCCACAAACCCGGGTCTTTTCATATCTGGGATCGAAGCGCTGACGTATTACACAACCTGGCAAGTGTTATGCCATGGCTGAACTCAACTTCGCTGGCAGAGGCGCGCAGTGGAAGCGTCGTGAGCCACGATCTGGCAATACCGTATCTCCTGACGCTGCCCGTAACCGGCGAGGCTCCCTTTCCGCTCGTTCTGCTCCCTCACGGCGGACCGATTGGTGTTGCGGACATGAATTCTTTTGACCCAACCGCACAGCTCCTGGCGGCCAGCGGCTACGCGGTTCTACAGGTCAACTATCGCGGCTCAGCGGGATATAGCGACAGTTTTCTCGAAGCGGGGAAAAAAGAGTGGGGTGGCAAAATACTCGACGACATCGTCGCTGCATATCTCATGGTGAGAAAACGACCGGACATAGACCCCGATCGCGGCTGTGCCGTCGGCGCCAGCTATGGCGGGTATGCCGCATTGATGGTAGGCATTCAGTACCCCGACCTGTTTCGATGCGCAGTTTCGATATCCGGCGTAACCGATGTCAATTTGTTCGTAGCCAGTCCGAATATTGTGAAGAGAAAGAGGACCTGGGCATCAGAATACATCGGCGACCCGCGCAGCGACTTCGGCAGACTCGCAGCCATTTCTCCGGTGCGATTGGCAGATCGCAGCCAGATACCGATTCTTTTGGTACACGGAGTACAGGACAACGTTGTGGATGTCGAACATGCCTATCGGATGGCGCATGCACTGAGTTTCTACGAAAAACGACACGAACTGCGGATCTTGCCTGAGTACGGACACAACATTTCCAGCCCGGCCGGGGCGCGCGCACTGTTCGCCGAAGTGCTGGAGTACCTGCGAGAAAACCTGTAGCCGGGAGAGAAACCCGCCCTACTCTGTCGCCTCGGCGTGCCTGCAGTCGATGCTGATACCGTAGTGTTTGGCTGCGCCGGCGTTCCTTAACAGCGCGGATGCGGACGAATTTTGCCTAATTACGCGCAGGGTGGGCAATTTCGGGGTGTTATTCTGCTTATTAGGGTATTCACCACTGGTTTTGGAGAAGGTCTACTGATGTCAGACGATAGATGGGGCAAGCTGCAAACCCTGTTTGAACAGGCTGTTACCCTACCCGAAACGGAGCGGGACGCCTTTCTTCTCGAAGCCTGTGGTGCTGACACCGAATTGCTGGCCGATCTGCGCGGGCTCCTCAAAGCCGACACCAGCAATGTTGACGAAAGCGATACCTTACTGGAAAGAATCGAAGACTTTGACAGTGCCCTTGTCGGCACGGCGATCGATCATTGGCGTCTCCTTGAACGTATTGGCGTCGGCGGTATGGGCTCGGTGTTTCTGGCAGAACGCGCGGACGGAAGTTTCGAGCAGCGAGTCGCGCTGAAAATCGTAAAGAAAGGCATGGATACCGAAAACGTCATTCGGCGCTTTCGACAGGAGCGGCAAATCCTCGCGCGCCTGGAACATCCCAGCATCGCACGCGTTTTCGACGGCGGCGTCACCGACGACGGCCGACCCTATTTTGTCATGGAATACGTCGATGGACTCCCGATTACGATCTATTGTGACGAAAACCGGCTGAATGTCCGGCATCGTTTGCGGCTTTTCCAGACCGCCTGCGAAGCCGTTCACGCCGCACACCGCAGCCTGGTGGTGCACCGCGACCTCAAACCGTCGAACATCATTGTCACGGCGTCCGGCGAGCTGAAGCTGCTCGATTTCGGCATCGCAAAGTTACTCGATAATTCAGGGGATCCTCACCTGACGAAGACAGGGCTGCAGATGCACACACCGGTCTATGCCGCACCGGAGCAACTCCTTAACGAACCTGTCACCACGGCCACCGATGTTTACGCGTTGGGCGTCATACTTTACGAGTTGTTGTCGGGTCGGCGGCCTTTTGAAGTCAAACGTACGCCTGCGGAACTACGGGAGCTGGTGCTCACCGGTCAACCGGCAAAACCGAGTGTTGCGGTTACCGCACGGCCGGCGGATACGGACGGTAACGACGATCGGATAACCGGCGATCAGGTCAGTGCGGTTCGCGGGTTGCACGTCGATCGCCTGAAGAAAAGCCTGCGCGGCGATCTCGATACGATTTGCCTCATGGCGCTGCATCGTGAACCGAACCACCGCTATCTGTCGGCGGATCAGGTCTCGGCGGATATCGATCGACACCTGCGGGGACTGCCGGTCATCGCCCGACCCGACTCGATGGCTTACCGTATCGGCAAGTTCTGCCGCCGCCATCGTGCGGGGGTGGTCGCCGCGATCGGTGTAGTTGTCACGTTCTTGTCGATGGCTACCTACTACACGTCTCAGCTTGCGGCGGAGAGAGACTTCGCGTTGGACGAACAACGCAAAGCGAATGAAGTAGTCCGTTTCGTTACCAGTCTTTTTGAGGTCTCCGACCCGTCCGAGTCACGCGGACAAGAGATTACCGCGCGCGAGTTGCTTGACGAAGGCGCTGCCCGGATTCGAACCAGCCTGGTCGATCGTCCCAGCGTTCAGTTGACGATGCAGAGCGTGCTTGGGCAGGTCTACTACAGCCTGGGCGCGAATGAAGAAGCCACGGAATTGCTGGAAGATACCCTGCTTCGTCAAAAGGAGTTTTTTGGCGAGGAATCTCTGGACGTTGCATCGACGAAGGTTTCGCTGGGTTTGATCTATCAGGACCGTGGCGAACCGGAGGCCGCTGACACGCTTTACCGGGAGGCGCTGAATACGCGCCTTGCGATATTGGGCGACAGCAACTTCGATATCATGGAAATTATCGGCATCCGCGCTTTCCTCGAGGAGACTGTCGGGCACTTCGACGAGGCGGAAAAACTCTATAACGAGGCGCTGACGATGTCGCAGCGACTGTACAGCGGCGACCATGCGAACATCGCAGGAGCGATGGCCGACCTTGCCGGGCTCTATCGCATCATGGACCGGGCCACTGACGCGGAACCCCTGCTGCGCGACGCCCTGGCCATGCAGGAGCGGGTTTATGACGGGCGCCACCCAGACAGCGACAGTGCCAAGCGACAGCTGGCCGGCCTGCTCCGAAATAGCCGGCGCTTTGACGAAGCACAGCTGCTGTACCTCGAGGTCATTGAGTCCCGGACAGAAATGCTGGGCCCCGATCACATGGAAGTTGCGAATACGTGGAGCAGCTACAGTCAGCTGTTGGCCGACATGGGCGATACAGACGGCGCCGTGGCGGCCAACAGCAAGGCCGTCGAGATAATGGAACGTGTCTACGGCGGTCCCCACCCGAGCCTCGGTGCTACCTATAATAATCTCGCGCTGTTGCTGCGCGACCAGGGCAATCTGCCGGGCGCGATAGAGAATTTTCAGCTGTCTATAGACATGCAGGATGCGGTCGACCTGCCACCACGTCATCCGAACCGATCGTTTCCGCTAAGCGGGATGGCGGATATATTCGTTCGCCAGGGCCGCAACGATGAAGCGCTTCCGGCCCTGCGCGAGGCGCTCAGTATTCGCCGCGAGGCCTTCGGCGAGGACCATCGGCTGGTTTCCGAAAGCAAGAGTAACCTCGGCAATGCCCTGGTTGGTCTCGGCGAGTTTGTTGAGGCCGAAGCGCTGTTGCAGGATGCATATGAACGGCTCCAAAGCGGCCGCGGCCCGGACGATCCCAGAACCCGGCTGACCGCAAGGCGCCTCGTCAGTCTGTACGAAAAAAGCGGCGACGACGATGCAGCGGAACGATACCGCACCGCCACCGGTGATCAGCAGTAAGCAGCGTCTACCGGCTGAGCTTGTCGCTTAACCAGGCCTTGGCGAAGCGTATTTCCCTGTCGAGAGTGCTGCTGGAGAGGCCGAGCATTTTGGAAATTTCCTTGTAGCTCAGGCCGCTGAAATATCGAAGCTCAAGGATCTGGGCCTTTCGCTCATCGTGTTCGGCAAGCGCATTGAGCGCCTCGTGCAGATTCAGCACCTCGTCACCGAGTTGCGGCGAAACGACGATAACGTCGTCCAGCGGCAGTTTACGTACGCCCCCGCCGCGTTTCGATGCCGAACGCGCTTTCGCGTGGTCAACCAGAATTCTGCGCATCAGGCGCGCTGCCAGTGAAAAAAAATGGCCGCTGTTTTGCCAGTCAACATCGACTTCGACAAGCCGCGAATAAGCCTCATTGACCAACGCGGTCGCCTGCAGAGTATGGTCCGCACGCTCGCCGCGAAAAATCTGCAGCGCAATACTGTGCAGCTGGTCGTAAACGAGCGGTGTCAGCTTGTCGAGGCTCTGCTGATCGCCGTCCACCCAGTCCTGCAGTAATTGAGTAATCGGTAAATCGGACACTCTTCTCTCCATCCTCGGTCTCACGACATTAGCGAATCCCGTTAGGAATACAAGCCACTAAATCGTCTGCTCCAGGAAGCGCCCGACGTTTTCTTCGATCATAGCGATCATCTTGCGCACGCAGGGACGCCGCACGCCGTCGGAGCGAAAACCCAGGCAGCCGGTTCGCTGTGGCAGCGCGAAGTCGACGTTGAGCGTTGTCAGGGTCATGGCGTCGACGAGCGGTGCCAGAATCTCGGCCTGCCCGACGATGAGAGCGCCGACGGAGACTTCATTTTCTTAAAGGGCGAGGTTGGCGGGTATATGCAAACCCATTACGAACTGACCCGGCTAAGCAAAGAGTAGTCAGTCGGATCTTACAGCTGGTCTACTCAGGTGTTTTCCGAATGCCATTTCTCCAGGAGCGCGGCTTCCGTTTTCAGATCCAAACCACCTTCCGGGGCCACAGCCCCGGCGAGCGCTGCGATCATATCCTTTGCGGTTTCCTCGATTGGCCTGAAAGTCAGACCGGCGTCTAGCGCCCTGTCATTGCTCACCTGCATAAAGGGAATCGGTCCCAGACCGTACCAGGGTGCATAACTCGGAACATTCGACACTTCTTTTCGTATCCATTCCCAATCGACCCAGGTCAACGTCGACTCCGACCCCGTCGCATCGCGAATGCCTTCAAGCAGCGGTCTGGCACGATACGGGTCTTCGGCGCCGGCCGCGTTATAAGGACCGCTGCCACCCTCCTCGAGCATACGCACCATCCAGCCACTCATATCACCGGCGTCGATGTACTGCACCGGCAGATCCTCCGCGCCGGGAACCAGTATCTCGTTACCTGCCTGCATACGGACCAGCCAGTGACGCAGGCGTTCTGTCGGATCGCCGGTTCCGGTGATAATCCCGGGCCGAATGTTGATGGCCTTATCGCCAAAGACTTTCGTGACTTCCTGTTCGCACAAGGCCTTTCGCGCGCCATAGGTCGGGCCGTAAATGGAATCGGACTCATCGCTCGGATCGTCCATCACCGCGTAGCGGGCAGAGAACTCGTCGTCATCAACCGCCAGTGCATCTCCATAGGCGGAAATACTGGAAACGAACATATAGTGATCCACGTGCCCATACAGCAGTTCGGCAGACAGGCGCGCATGCCGCGGGTAGAAACCGGAATTGTCGATGACCGCATCCCAGTCCCGACCCTTAAGCGAGTCCAGCTGATCGTCCCGATCGCCGATCAGCGCTTCGACATCCGGAAACATATCCGGCGCAGTTTTACCGCGGTTGAACATCGTAATTCGGTGTCCACGCGAGCGCGCATAGTTAATCTCGTGCGGCCCGATGAAGCCGGTCCCGCCGAGAATCAGAATATCGAGGGCTTTCGACCCGGCAGCCTGTGCAAAGACCGACCCGGGCAGACTTGCCAGGGCGCCCGCGGCCGATGCCGAGCGAATAAAGCTTCGTCGTGAGGTCTTTACGGACATGTCGTGGTTTCCTGTTGTCGCCTGTTACGCCCAATAGTACCCACAGTACAGGCGATGCAACAAATCCCCACCCGGCGGTCCGAAGCCAGGGTCGCTGGCACGACGGTCAGCAAAGCTCAGGCGTGCAGGCTCACTCGATCGGCGACAGCAGCTCGGGCGCCGTAACGAGCTGGCGAACACCGTGCGACTTCGTCTCATTGAATACGTTGCCGCTCTCGGCCCAGCGATGCAGCGATGCCATGTCCACCTTCATGCACATTGGGCGAACGTTCCAGGTGACCTTCATCGGCGAACACGTTGACTGGTCGTAGCTGGGCCCGGTCGTCGAGCCCAGGAACTCAACGGGGTCGCCGCTACCGGTCGGAATCGCGCGTGCCTGGTGGAAACCGTTGCGCACCGTGTCACCGTAACTGAAGTCCATAAAGTCCGTTGCTTCAGGATCGTTAACGACCAGGAAGCTTTGCGCCTCAACCCGCAGCAGAGGGTCGGTGCAGGTCTCGCTCAGGCAGGAACCCAGGCCCTCGCCGGGCGCCACCGGGCAACTGCTGTGCACCCAGTGAACCTCAATCGTATCGCCGGGCTTGGCGCCCTTGAATGCTCCGTCCAACGGTGCAAGCTCGGCTTCCGTCAGTTCCGATGTCTCGTTGCAGGCGTAACCACCCTGGTCGGTGTCGTTGACGAATACGCTGAATCCGGGACCCTTGTGTTCGGCGTTGGTGTGCGTGTGAATATTGCACAGGTTCAATTCGCTTGACGGCGGAGCCCGGTCGAAGCTAACCGTGTTCAGGCCCAGCACGCTCGAGATGTCTCGCGGCGTTTGCGGACCCGCCTCAAGGCAGAGCCCACCGGCCGCGCTGGCCTGCTCTTCAACGGCTGCCATGTCTTCCATTGCAGCCTCTTCATTGACGACCTCGGTGTCTTCGGACGAGCAGGCAACAAGTGTCATCGCGGATGCCGCGACAATGAATGACGATCGGAACATGAGTTTCTCCAGGCGGTTGAGGCAAAATCATAGCCAACGGGTTTGTTGGCCGATAGCGCGAAATGTAACAGTTTGTATCGCCTGGGAATAAGCAGGTTTTTCCGAGGGATTGGAGAGTTTCTGACTGAGGACACGGGCAGCGCTTTCACGCTCACATGGTAGAGTCGAGCGTTGGTCAGGCAGTTGGTCCCCGGGAAACTTACGTGGCGAAACGGCCCAATAGAGGTGTTCAGAAATGGCAACACAAGTCGGCATGATCGGACTGGGAAAGATGGGCGGCAACATGGCGCGAAGACTACGCCACGCAAATATCGAGGTGGTCGGATTCGACCGTGATAGCGACACGGCGGATTCACTGGCCGCGGACTGCGGACTCGTCACCGCGGAGTCGACCAGGGCACTCGTTGCCAAACTCAACACACCGCGGCTTGTTTGGTTGATGTTGCCGGCCGGCGACATTACCGAGTCGAGTATCCAGGAGCTGTGCGAACAGTTGCAGCCGGGCGACGTGCTGATCGATGGCGCTAATTCCTACTACAAGGACACCATGCGTCGCGGTGAGTTACTGGCAAGGTCGGGGATTCTTTTCGTCGACGCCGGTGTTTCCGGTGGCGTCTGGGGTCTGGACAACGGTTATGCGCTCATGGTCGGCGGAACGGACGAATCGTTCGCCGCCGTGCAACCGCTGATTGAGGCATTGGCGCCGGCGACCGACCGCGGCTGGATTCATACGGGACCAGTCGGTAGCGGCCACTTCGTCAAGATGGTTCACAACGGCATCGAGTACGGCATGATGCAGGCCTACGCCGAGGGTTTTGCGTTGCTGAAGGGCCGGGACGACTTCGGCCTCGATCTGGCCGGGATCGCGGAATCGTGGCGCCACGGAAGCGTTGTGCGCAGCTGGCTTCTGG
This sequence comes from Woeseiaceae bacterium, assembly GCA_021773035.1. GTDB lineage: Bacteria > Pseudomonadota > Gammaproteobacteria > Steroidobacterales > Woeseiaceae > UBA1847. Next base: position 47,243 of record JAJFKU010000024.1, on the reverse strand, counting down.
ACCTGTCCGCCGCCGTACTGGCTGACGACCAGGAACTCACCGGCGTAGAAGCGTTCGTCGCCGATTCGGGCGAAGGACGCTGGACGGCACTCGAAGGGATAGAGCAAGGCATACCGACGCCGGTAATGAGCCTCGCATTGATGGCTAGATTTGCCAGCCAGGGGCAGCAGGATTTTTCGGCGAAACTACTTGCAATGATGCGCAATCAGTTCGGCGGTCACTCCGTTCGATCGACGGATACCTGATGATCAGCGTATCGAGCGTCGCCACCCGTTCAGGATTGCAGGTAGCTCAACTCCGCGACCGCCATCGATCGCGGCTCGCGACCGATCAGCTTACGCAGATCGACGTCGCTGGCTATGTTACCTTCCGCGAGCATACCTAACTGGTCCCGTGTTACCGGAAAGAACGATAGGCGATCGAACAACAGTGCAGCGCACCACATCAGACCGATGGGCATGGGCACTATCCACTTATTCTTCGCCGTAGCGGCAGCAACCCGTTCCAGCATGTCTCGCCAGGTCAGCGTCTCCGGACCGCCGAGTTCATAGATCTGGCCAATCGTCGAATCGTCCGATAATGCAGCTACGAAGGCCGATGCGACGTCTTCAACATGAACCGGCGACATTCGGACCTGCCCGCGGCCCGGAAACAAACCTGTATGAAAGGCGATCGCCGGCAGCGGCGGAACGATCATGTCATTGTGCAGCTGGCTCGCTATTTCGTTCAGGCCGCGCGGATTGCCGAATACAAGTGAGGGTCTGAATACGGTTGTATCCAGACCGCTGGCAAAAGCACAGTCTTCCGCTCGTTTCTTGGTCTCCTGATAAGGCGTTCCGGGCTGCTTAACGCCGTTAGCACTCATCAGCAGGAACCGGGGGACGCCGAGTTTGCGCGCCGCATCGACGGTCGCCGCAACACCTTCGTACTGAGTGTTTTCGAACGTCACGCCCTTGCGTTTGCTCTCCCTCAGGATCCCTACGTTGTAGATCACGGCATCGCAGCCCTGCAGCAGCGCTGCAAGAACTTCGGGAGTGGCGATATCGCCTTCGACAATCGTACACCGGTCTTGCTGTCGAACGCCGCGCTGATTTCCAGGTCGCAGCAATACGATCGGCTGATGGCCGACCCGAAGCAGTTCGTCGATCAGGTAGCCACCGATAAAACCTGTGCCGCCGACAATCGCAACACGCATGACGCACCCCTTGCAGGAATTGGCCAGGCCCCAGATTAGCACCGCCGCGAGGGCCGCAGAACCGCCTCCGGTGCAACTGTTACATCTTCGTACAAATCCGCCAGGGCTACTGCGCAAACTCGCTGGAGCCAATTGTCTCCTCCAGAAATTCGTCCAGCTTGACGAAAAACTCCTGTCGATTCTCCTGGTCGGACAGGAAATGATCCTCGTCCTCAAATTCGACGAACGTGACGTCTGCCGGCGATTTTCGCAACGCTGACTTCATGCGTTTGAACTGATCGAAATGAACGCGTTGGTCCTTTGTTCCATGCGCGAGGAACAGCGGCACCTGCAGCTCATCCGCACGCCGGACGGGCGAGTTTTCCTTGATGTCATCGCGACTATCAAAGCCTTTCAGCACGGACATATGCGCAGTCAGCCTTCCGAATCGGTATTTCTTGATGTCCTTGACAAGGTCAAACAGATCGGTAACGCCCGCCATGGATACGGCGCAGGAATACAAGTCCGGATTCTTGATCGCCCCCATGAGCGCCGCATAGCCACCAAAAGACCAGCCAGCAATGCACAACCGCTCAGGGTCAGCGTAACCCTTGTCGACCAACCACCGTGCGCCGTCGGTCACATCCTCCTGCATAACGACCCAGTTTTCCCTGCCCGAGTCCTCGAACGTCGTGCCATATCCGGTTGAGCCGCGGAAGTTCATTTGCAGGACACCGAAGCCACGCGATGCAAAAAACTGGGCGAAGTAGTCGAACTGCTTGGACTTTCGCGCATAAGGCCCGCCATGCGGCAACACAATGAACGGCAGATTCTTGAGTGCTTCCTGTGTAGTGATCGACGGAGGCAACGTAACGTAAGCTGGAATTTTTGCACCGTCTCGCGCCTTGTAGATAACGGACACGACACTCCCCAACGATGCGGTGGGCAATTCCGGTCGATAGTAGGCCAGTGTTATTGCCTCCTCCTTGACCGCGTCGATCATCATTAGCGCGCCCGGATCGTACGAATTAGATACTTTAAAGATCAGGACCTCTCCGTCGCTTGATTGATCGACATAACTAACGGTATGGCCCGAGAATTTTTTGCGCATGCGTGCCAACAACGTATCGTGCTCATCGAAAAGCTCCACGACCGGCGAGTCGGCTACGTATCTTGCGCCGATAATTTCGTCCGTATCGGAATTGATAACGAGGCCGCCTGCATCGTACTCATCGTGATGAAAGAGCTTTCGTGACACACGCTTTTCCGATAAATCGTAGACGTAAAGGCCAAGTGTGTCTTTGTCGGCATAATCTCCGATCACCAGCTCGTTGCGTTTACTCGTGAAGCCAAAAATTCTGATATCGGCATCGAGGCCGGAGTACTCTCTTGAGTCGCGCCACTTGTCTCCGTCGCTGTCCCTGATCGTGAGCACCCAGTCTTCGCTGGTTGTTGACGACTCTCTCAAACCCTGGCCGACACGGGGTTCGCCGACACTGTCCGTATACCACTCCTGGACAGACGGTTTACCTCGCTTGATTCGCCGATATCGGCCGGTGACGACATCCACTTTCTGGATATCGGAAATGAACTGATCGTCATCCGAAAACGCCATCAGAATATGGTCGGGATCGGTATCGAGAAAATCGACGACGTCGCTGTTGTCCTGGCGAAACACACCCTTTGGCCGGATCAGGAATTTACCCTTCAGGGTGCGGGTGTCGAGTGTAAAGATGTAACTCGACGTTATAGGCACACGACGAAACGACTCGCTCTGCCACAAACCGACCAGTACGCGATGATCGTTTACCCACCTGATCCACATGGGCTTCACACCCTCGTTCAACGAGATGCCGCGAAACTGCTCGCCTTCCATATTCAGTGTCAGCACGCGAATAGCGTAGGTGCCATCATAGTTAGCGATTGCTGCAAGTTGCTTTGCATCCGGCGATATGGCGGCGTCGTAAATTCTCGGCAGCGTGCCGAAGGCCTCTGCCGGCGGCTTTGCTATCGCCGCTGTTGAGACAGGCAAACAAAGTGCGAGTACTAACACAGTGCGATTCATCTATCGTATCTCTCGTTGTTATTTCGGTGACCGGCTATCCACCTCGACTACCGGACGGTCGGAGGGAGCATACATGGCCCAACTGCTTGGCTGCTTCAACTGGCTGTCTGGAAGGCGGGAGCACTCCTGCAAAAATACCACAATTGTGGGGAGCTTCACCACGAGCTGCGCGCACGCTGCGACGAATGTAATTATTTGTTTCCATAACTCGATGCCCGGACACACGGCTGCCATAATCAGGCCTCTCATGAATGAGCTAACAAAAAAAGATGGGCACGAATCAGCGCTCACCGTAAAGCCGGTCAACCTGGATGGCAAGGGCGTCAATGGCTTCATGCTTGACTGGTACCAGACAGAACCCCGCGCTGTGGTCGCGAAGCCGCGGCAGCAGATACTTGCCGAGTTCTTTACGTCGATGCTGATACTGTCCGCACAGTTCAAGTACAAACCGGCGGTCAGTATCGATAACTATCTCTACTGGATCGACGGTGCCTGGAGCCTGAGCCTGATTGCACCAGAGCAGTGGTCCAAAAAACGGCAGGCAGGTTTTGTTGGCACCTGTGTTTTGCAAACGGATATGACGTGGACGATCGACCCGTCCGAACAACTGCTCCAGGACGGACCATTGGCGGCAGCGGTTGGACGATCTTTCGACGCTTTTGCCGAGTCGCTGGACACGGATCTTACGCTTGAGGAGATCCTGCCGTTTTACGTGCAAAGGCTGCCCTACTGGCAACGTCTGCACGCGAGTGCGTTGAGTCGCTCCATCCGTGCCGCGGTGATACTTGGCGATCAGACGTCAGTCAAGGCGCGAGACTGGCAGCTCGCCTTGCCGGCAACCAGCAAGACACTGTTTATCAGAGGCCGTTAGTCGAACATCCGTCAGCGCCGTAAACCGTCAGGCGACTGCGAACCTGTGGAAGGTATAATGCGTGCTTCAATTGCGCTCATCACCCGGAGTAGACTTGTCGCATGGTATCTAATCTTCCTGAATTCGTTGGCTACATGGCAGCAGTAACAGGAACCATCTGCTGGATTCCTCAAACTCTGAAAGTATGGAAAACGAGAGAGACCAAAGACCTGTCTCTGTGGGCCAACCTTCTCGTATTGAGCACTGTTATTCTCTGGCTGTTATACGGCTTACTCGTTGCTTCCTGGCCACTGATTGTTGGCAACGTCATCTCGGTACTTGCCGTCGGGGCTATCGTGATAGCGAAGTTGATTTACAAATAGCCGGATTGGTCAGGGAGTAGCGACATGTCAGACACCTTGAGAACCACCTTATTCGCCACTGCGCTCATTATCTTGAGCCCGCTCGCCGGCGCTGACGATTGTGTCGACTGCCACAGGAACGAGACGCCAAATGTTGTTGTCGACTGGGAGCTTAGCCGGCATAGCTCAGAGGACGTCAACTGCGGTGATTGCCACAAGGGGCGCCACAAGTCGGCCGATGACGTCGACAGGCTGCGCACTATAACGGCCGATACCTGCGGCAAATGTCATGAAGAGCGGCTCGAGCAGTTTTCCGCCGGCAAACACGCCCTGGCCTGGGCGGCCCTGGATGCGATGCCGACTACGCACGCGATGCCGATGGCACTTTCGGATGGAGCGAAATGATACGCGACCTGCAGCACATCCGTGAAGAGGCCCGGGAGCTGCGAGCGCGGGGCACCAGCAGCGACTGAGGCCGCATCTCGGCAGGAAGACGATTCGCAGCGGTGATAGTATCTATCATCCATGAAGTTGCCGCGCTTAAGAACTGTCCTCCTCACGCCGCTGGTTGTGTTCGCGTTGGTGTACATCCTTGCGGCTATAGCGCTCGCGTTAAAGAACGATCCAATTGCGATCCTCGAAGATCCGGCAGCAAGCTACAAAACGATTGCCATCTTCGGTGCCAGCGGAACCGCGGGCGACGGCATACTGAAAGCCGCTCTTGCAGATTCCGGGGTCAGCAAAATTCATGTCATTACGCGGCGGGCAACACCTAGAATCGAGGCAGGCGTTGCCGCCGGAAAAGTGCAGATGACTCTGCACATGGATTATCTCGATTACTCAGCCGTGCAGCAGCAGATAGCCGAAGCGGATACCGTTTACTGGGCTATCGGAATCAGCTCTATCGGCATGGACGAAAAAACCTATGGCATGATTCATGTCGATTTTCCCGCGCGCTTCGTAACGGAGTGGACCGGCGTCAGCAACAGGCCCGACATTTCGTTTCACTACATCAGTTCCAGCGATATTTCAGAGGACTCGGGCGCGATGTGGGCGCGCGAAAAAGTGCGTGCCGAGCGGACCTTGTTCGAGTTTGCGGAAGCGACGAAGTTTCGCGTGATCGCGTATCGCCCGGACTACATCGGACCAACCGATGAACAGGCGCATATCGGACAGGACCTTCTTTTCTGGTTCTTCGCGCCAATCGGTGCCGCTGTAAGAGCTGAAGAAATCGGACAGGCGATGCTTGAAGTAAGCGCACGAGGTAACGAATTCGAAAACGGTGAAAAACTTGCTACCAGGAGCATTCTCCGTTACAGCAACGCCTACGAACGGCGCCGGGAACTCACAGACCGATAGCAGGCAGGGCTGCAGCATCGGTATCCAAGTTAGCGGCAGTTTCAGAGCGCTGCTCCGAGCGCACCGTCGAAACGCTCAATGTCCTCCGCATCCGTGTACACATGAGGCGCGACTCGCAGATACTCGCCGCGCACGTTCGCATAGACACCACTATCAATCAGTCGCGCAGCCAGTTTTCTCGGGTCTGTGGCCGGGATACGAGCGCCCTGAAAATGCGGTGCACGAGTATCGGCCGCCATGGTCCGGAATCCGCGGCGCTGCAGGACTGCAGCGATGCGCTCATTCGTCCGGGCGAGCGTATCCGAAATCGTCCCAATACCCCATTCTTCGATCAGGCGCTGTGCTGCGAGCGCACCGGCGACATTCGAAAAGCTCGACTTTTCGCTGGCATCGAAACGACGGGCGCCTGGCTGGTAGATGTCGGTAAAGTCGGCGAGCCGCGAAAAATCTTCTGCGCCGTCCCGATTCATCCACGCCTCCTCGATTGGAACCCCATCAAAATACCGATCGTCGACATACAGAAAAGCGACACCATACGGGCAGAACTGCCACTTGTACGCGGCTGCGACCATGAAATCCGGCGCTAGGCTACTGATATCGGTCGGATAAGCACCGATCGACTGAGTCAGATCGAGGACGACCCGGGCGTCAATTTCGCGCAGTGCGGGAATGACGGTTTCGAGGTCGACGAACCCGGCCGAAGCCCAGTGATGTCCTTCCAGGGTCGCAATCGTGATGCGGTCGCCGCGAAGTTCGATGGCCTCCAGCAGCGCGTCGGCCCAGGACTGTCCCGCCGCCCTGCTGACGATATGAAACTCGGCACCGGCGGCCATAACCTGGCGCCGCCACGCATAGTAGTTCGATGCAAACTGATCGCTCAACGCCAGTACGACGTCACCCGGCCCGATCGACAGATTGGCAGCGGCAGAGGACACACCATAGCCGGCCGACGGCACTATCGCGATATTGTCCGCCGGGCAGTCAACCTGCCCGGCGAACACAGTGCGCAATGACTCCACCTCGCTAAAAAAGTCGGCGGGCGCAATTTGCCACGGCTGCGAGCGCCGGGCTGCGCCGCGAATCGCGGCCTCTACAACCCGCCGCGGCTGTGGCGTCATGTAGGCGGCATTCAGGTAACAGATGTCTCGCGGAATATCGAATTCCGCACGGTAGTCGATGGACATAGCGGCAGCAGGTGTGGCTCATCTACATTTGGTAAGGCCAAGGCTGCCACACCGCAACGGAATTGTCCCTACCCAGATACCGCCGGCCGGCGTTGCGATTCAGTCCCTGTTGTATATCAACTTCTCTTCCCACACTTTGTCGCCGTCGCGAAGCGCCAGATAGGCATGAATTTCTCCGTCATCGACGCGGTAGAAGCTGATGCCGGAGAAGTGCACTGCGTCTTCCTCAAGACCGACCAGGCGAAAATCGACATAGTCGTGTTTCTCTTCCCAGGCACTGAAGTCGGCATTGAAATGCTTGACCTTCAGATGCAGTGAACCCTCTTCTTCAGTCAGCAGCAACAGTTCATAAAACTCGACCTTGCCAGCCTTCATCAGTTTGAACATGCCAACCATCGTGCCGGCGGAAGGTCGGTTCCAGACCTCCTCGAACGTGCCTTCGAAGGCGGAGCCGGTCCACGACCCCACCAGCCAACTCACATCCGCGAGCGTCCCCGGTGCCTGCTCGCCGGGTTCATCAAGCCGATACGTATGCTCGGTGCGCTGGGTTTGCGCCGTAGCCACATCGATAGTAAGGCTTGTCGCGATAGCAACGCCCACTAACAGGCGCACCAGGCTAATCATTCGAGTTCAGCGACTGGAAGAACATCAGGGTGTTGCCGTCCGCATCGAAGAACGTCAGAAAGCTCACCATGTTCTCAATGGTGATGATGTCGCCGTCGATTCGAACCGCGGCGGCTTCGAGCGATGCCTTGGCCGCCGACAGGTCCTTAACGCCGAAAGTCGGTGTCGCTCCGCCGGGATCGGGTTTTTCGACAACGCTGAGTCCCACAGTAACGTCGGTGACGGATGACGTCATTTCGCACCAGCCAATATCGTCCATGCGGTATCGCAGCTCGAAGCCGAGCACCTCCTGGTACCAGGCTATTGCCCGGTCAAGGTCGGCCACCGGCATGGAAAGAGTCAGCCCGTCTTTGTATTCGATTGTCTCAGCCACAGTATAAATCCTCTGTTTTAGTATGGTTCTATTTTTATACTTAATATACTATACATCAAGTGAATATTGATAGAAGAATCGTGGAACTGGGGCCTCTTATCGAGCTCGTGCACCATCGATGGAATATTCCCATCGTTGCTGAGTTGCAGCGCCGCTCTGGAGCGAAGTTCGTCACCCTCGTCAACGCCCTTGATATTGGGCGCTCATCGCTCAGCGCATCTTTGGGCGATCTTATCGATCTCGGCTTCGTCAGAAGGAACTCAGGCTACGGTCACCCAATGCGCCCCGAGTACCTGCTTACGCCGGCCGGCGTCGGGATTGGCGATCAATGTCTGGCGCTCACGCGCCTGGTGCAGCAACGCGATGAGTCGGACATCGCCTTTCGCAAGTGGACATTGCCGCTGGTCGCAGCTATCGATCAGGAGTTGCGCCGATTCAGCGAGGTGCAGAAAGTGCTGCAAGGTGCTACGCCCAGGGCGATAGCAATGGGTCTGAAATTGATGCACGAACGACGCTGGATAGCGCGATCGCTGATCGACGATTATCCGCCAACCGCAGCTTACATGCTGCTGCCAAAGGGCAGGAACATCCTTGTGCGTATCGATGGACTGTATTGACGAATAGCCCGACACCGTGCTGTAGCAACTTTGGATTTATTTGCGCAAGTCAGGGTCATAGAGTATTGGTAGGGCTATCCTGAAAGGAGCCCGCTCGGTGAGCAAGGTCAATGTTGTATCGGCAGAAATCGTACCGCGACTGCGCTTGCAGCTGGTTGCGAGTGAGTCGATCAGCCACGGCGAGATCATTGTGCAAGGCTGTGAGGAAGAAGTTCAGGACCACCGCACCTGGCGCACGCTGCAGGTTGACGAGAGTCGCCACCTGCGAAACGAGTTCCTGAACTTCGTCGACCACAGTTGTTCACCAAACGCACTACTCGATGTTGATAAGCTCGCCTTGCTGGCCATTCGAGATATTGCCGCCGGCGAGCCGGTCACTTTCTTTTACCCCGGATCGGAGGTCGAACTGTCACAGACTTTTGAATGTCAATGTGGCAGCAGCGAGTGCTTGCGCAGCATCAACGGTGGATTCTACCTGAGCCTGGAACAGATGCGCTGGACCCGGGACAAGGGCTACTGCACCGCATTTATGCAGCGGCAATTCGAGCGACTGCTCGGCGACTGAGCAACAAGCGACGGTCGCCCGAATATCCGCGACTACGAATCGAGATGATACTTTCGGTATTCCGGCAGGAAGGCGAGCTTTTCCTTGCACTCAATGCGATCGATGAATAGCAGCCCGTCAAGATGGTCGCACTCGTGCTGTGTAACAACCGCCGAGAAACCTTCAAGCTCTTGTTCGAATCGTTCGCCGCGTCTATCCAGCGCGCTGAACCTTATTCGGCCTGGCCGCTCAACGTAAGCCCGCAAACCCGGCACAGACAGGCAGCCTTCCCACATGCCCTCAAGATCACTGGTCAGGACCTCAATCTCGGGGTTAATCGCAACCGTCAGCGGAATGTCCGAAGCCGCCGGATACCGAGGATTATCCTGCGACTCGAAAACGACAACCCTCTGACTGCAGTGGACCTGGGGTGCAGCCAGACCTGCGCCTTCATACTCGTGCATTGTCTCGATCATGTCATCGATCAGCGACTGCATTTGCGGGGATGAAATATCATGAGAATCCACCTCCGCCGCACGCTTTCGGAGCACCGGATTACCTAGCTCCGCTATTTTTAATATCGCCAAAAACTTATGTCCTCTTCCGATGCTTACGGTTTCTCGCCGAATGAAGCTCAATTCTGCAATGCGCTATAGTAACGGAGATTTTGGGGAAACAGGCAGGGATACCTACTGACATGAGGCAAGACGTATGACGACCCGGTCCGTTCAGTACAGCCTGCAGAACCGCATTGCGACGATTCGAATCGACGACGGCAAACGCAACGCACTATCACCGCAGGTTCTTCGCGAGATTTATCAGGCATTCGATCAGGCCGAATCCGATCGTGCGACTGTAATCGTGACCGGCAGAGAATCCGTCTTCTCCGCGGGCTTCGATCTCAATGTAATGAAACGCGGCGGCTTTAAAGCGCTACGCATGCTGCGAGCGGGCTATGCTCTGCCTGCCCGTGTTCTGGCCTATCCCTATCCGGTTATTGCTGCCTGCAACGGCCACTCGCTGGCAATGGGCGTGTTTCTGATGCTATCGGCTGACTATGTGATCGGCACTCGTGGCGACTTCAAGATTGCGGCCAACGAAGTGGCTATCGGCCTGACCATGCCGCGCGTTGCCGCGGCTATGCTGCACCACCGACTCAGTCCGGCGGCTTTCCAGCGCGCGGTAACGCTGTCCGAGATCTTCGACGTCGATGCCGCGCTCGATGCCGGATTCTTCGACACACTAGTCGATTCCGACGATCTGATGACTTCTGCCGAGAACCGCGCGATCGAATTCGAAAAACTGGACCTGCAGGCGCACGCGGCCTCCAAACGCCGGATTCGCGCAGCGCTGATCCGGAAAATCCGCTTGAGCATACCGCTGGATCTGCTGGATGCCGCGCTGATGGGTTTGCGAGGTGCACGACCACGATAGCCGCGGAATTGTTTTCCACCACTGCCATCGTTAGCGGACATAAAACCAACCGGAACCAACACTATCTATTGTTCAAAAATACTTAACAGTCTTCGTCTATACTAAAAGTATTCGCGCAGCCCACCGGGCACGGCCCACGCGCATAATAATCATAAGAGGCGCCAGCATGACTCACTCTCGTCGTTCGTTACAGTTTTCGATTTTACCCACGCTCGCAGTACTGTTACTGGCAGCGTCACCGCAAGCCGCGGCGCAGGATGTTGTCATAACCGGTGTCGTCGACGGCCCACTCACCGGTGGCGTGCCGAAGGCTATCGAGCTTTGTGTCGTCAATGACGTTGCGGACCTGAGCATCTACGGTGTCGGCTCTGCGAACAACGGCGGCGGCAGCGACGGCGAAGAGATCACGTTTCCTGCCGGCCCCGCCAGCGCCGGCACCTTCCTGTACGTCGCGTCCGAGGCGAGCGGCTTTGCCGAATTCTTCGGCTTTGCGCCAACCTATACAGCCAATGCCGCCGCGATCAACGGCGACGATGCGATTGAGCTCTTCATGTCAGGCGGAGTGGTCGATGTGTTCGGCGATATCAACGTCGATGGCAACGGTGAGCCGTGGGAATACCTCGACGGCTGGGCTTACCGCGACAACGGCACGGGCCCCGACGGCAGCACATTCACTATCGGCAACTGGTCTTTCAGCGGTCCGGGTGCTTTGAGCGGCGAAAGCAGCAACGGCACGGCGGCTGTGCCGTTCCCGATCGGCGCCTACTCCGACTGCACCCTGCCCGTCCCGACTCCCGACGTGTTGCTTTCCGAACTGGTCGTCACTCCGACCGGCGGTGAATTTGTGGAGATTCACAACCCGACGGCATCGAACATCGATCTCTCGGATGTGTACCTGACGGATGCCACTTTTTCAGGCGCCGGCACTTTTTATTACAACATCGTCACAGGCACTAACGCCGGCGGTGGCAGTTTCGGCGATTTCCATGCTCGCTTCCCCGACGGCGCGAGCATAGCCGCCGGTGAATTCCAGACAGTGTCTTTAGCAGGATCAAGCAACTTCGCTATCGAATACGGCATGGATCCAACGTATGAACTTTACGAGGACGACGCCGTCGCGGACGCGATCGCCGATATGCGCGAGGCCCTGCCCGGTTCGATCAACAGCCAGGGCGGCCTGACCAACGACGGCGAGGTGGTCGTTCTCTACACCTGGGACGGTGCATCCGATCGGGTTCAGGACATCGACTATGCACTCTGGGGCGATGCTGCCGAGGCCGTGGACAAGACCGGCGTCGGCGTCGATGGTCCGGACGCAGATACCGATCAGTCGTTCTATGCCGCCGACACGGCGATTGCTACTCAGGAAGTTGTCTCCGCCGCTTCCCATGCCAACGGCGATTCCTTCCAGCGCGTCGATTTCACGGAAGGCGCCGAAACACAGAATGGCGGTAACGGCGTCAGCGGCAGCGATGAAACTTCCGAGGATCTGTCACTCAGTTGGGGAGTGCTTGCGGCAACACCGGGCGCGGCACCTCCGGCACCGGCAAGCGACTGGGTCATCAATGAAATCCATGCCGATCCGGATGCTTCGATTGCCGGTGACGCCAATGGCGACGGTACACGAGACGGCACGCAGGATGAGTTCGTGGAGATCGTCAATACGTCCGGCGGCGATAGGGACATTTCCGGTTGGACGCTTCTGGATGGCGTCGGTGTCCGACATACATTCCCGGCCGGTAGTGTCGTCCCCAATGAATGTTCGATCGTCGTGTTCGGCGGCGGAACACCAAATGATGCATTTGGAATCAGCGTCGTCCAGACCGCGAGCAGCGGCACGCTGGGACTGAATAACGGCGGCGACACCGTCACGCTTAACAACGGTTTGAGTGACGTCGCCTCTGCCGGTTATGGCAGCGAAGGCGGTGCCAACCAGTCGCTGACGCGCGACCCCGACATTAGCGGCGGCTCTTTCGCTCAGCACAGTGCCGCCACCGGCTCGGACGGCGCCCTGTATTCACCGGGAACGAGAATCGACGGCAGCCAGTTCGAAGGCTGCCCGTCGGCATGGGTCATCAATGAAATTCACGCCGACCCGGACGGCACGATTGCCGGGGATGCAAATGGCGACGGCACTCGCAGCTCCACTCAGGATGAGTTCGTCGAAATCGTCAATCGCACCGGCAGCGATGTCGACATCTCGGGCTGGACGCTGGCGGACGGGGTTTCCGTACGGCATACGTTCCCGGCAGGATCGGTGGTCTTCGACGGTTGTTCGGTCACCGTCTTCGGCGGCGGCGCGCCAGTCGGCCCGTTCGGCAATAGCCTGGTCCAGGTTGCTTCGGGCGGCTCGTTGGGACTCAACAATGGCGGCGACAGCATTACCTTGGGTGACGGGACGGCAGACATATCGAATACCGACTATGGCTCCGAAGGTGGTGACAACCAGTCACTCACCCTGGACCCCGATGGCGACGGCGCCCCACCGCGTGTCAGACATAGTCTCGCCAGCGGCTCCGGGGGTAGCTTGTTCTCGCCGGGTACGAGAATAGATGGATCACAGTTCGATGGTTGCCCGGTAGCTGCCGAGGTTTACGATATCCAGGGAGCCGGCGCATCGAGTCCGCTCGAAGGCAGTCGCGTTATCGCAACCGGCGTAGTAACAGCCCTGGCGGTCGACGGCTTCTTCATGCAGACGACCAGCGACGGTAACCCCGATACGTCTGACGGCATATTCGTCTTTACCGACACTGCACCGTCAGTTGCCGTCGGGGATGAGGTCGAGGTGAACGGTATCGTCGACGAGTTCTTTGGCTTCACCGAGATCACCGGCTCACCGACTGTGAGCGTACTGGGTGTAGGCGTAGTTCCCACGCCGGTTATTTTCAACCACAGCATACCGTCACCGGACCCGTCGGCGCCGAGTTGCTCCATCGAGTATGAGTGCTACGAAGGCATGCTCGTAAAAATTCCAGCGGGCATTGTAGCCGCGTCCAACCAGGAGTTTGGTTCAGATCCGTTTGCCGAAATCCACGTGACGGCGGGACCTTCGCGACCCTTCCGCGAACCCGGAATCGAATTCCCGGGACTGCCTGCAAACCCGACTATCCCTGTGTGGGACGGCAATCCTGAAGTATTCGAACTCGACCCGGACAAACTGGGTCTGCCGAACCGCAACATAACGGCAGGTTCGACCTTCGACGCCGTCGGCGTAATTGGTTTCGAGTTCAATCACTATGAATTCTGGCCCAGCGAACTGAACGTGGACGGCGCGCCGCTGCCGGTGCCGGTGCGCCGGAAAAGGCACGACGAAGCGACAGTTGCTTCGCTGAATGTATTTCGCCTGTTCGACGATGTCGATGACCCGTCAAGCCTGAATGCCGTCGGAGCGAATCGCGATGACACGGTGGTTTCGTCAGACGAGTATGCGCGCCGGCTCGTGAAGCTTGCGAGTCATGTGGTGGATGTCATGCGCTCGCCGGACATCCTGGCGGTGCAGGAGGCGGAAAAGCTAGGAGTCCTGGAGGACCTCGCAGCAGCGATCAGCGCACAGAACCCGAGGGTAAAATACAAGGCGTACCTGATCGAGGGTAACGACGTCGGTACGATCGACGTTGGATTCCTGGTGAGAAAAAGAGTGAAGGTGAAGGGCGTTACGCAGCTCGGTGCCAACGAACTGTTTTCCTTCGATGGCTCCGCGCTGCACGATCGACCACCACTGGTGCTTGACGCCAATCTGGGCGGAGGCCTGCGGGTGAAAGTGATGGTGCTGCACATGCGGTCCCTGGGCGGCATCGAAACCGAGCGTGTGCAGCGCAAACGTCTTGAACAGGCGTTGTCCGTGGCACAGATGGTGCAGGACATCCAGACGAAAAAGCGCAAGGTCAAACTCGTTGTCATCGGCGATTTCAACGCGTTCGAGTTCACTGACGGTTTCGTCGATGTTGCCGGCATCATCAAAGGTGACTTCGATCCGCAACAGAGCCTCGTGTGCTCGTTTGCAAGCTGTCCCGATCTTGTAACCAGGAACCTGACGGACATGGTTTTGAAGATTGATCCCGCCGAGCGTTACTCGTTCATTTTCAGAGACAGCTTTAACGCCGACGGATCGCGCGGAGACGCGCAGATTCTCGACCATGCGATGATCAGCAGGAAACTCCGGAAGTTCGTTACCGGTTTTGAGTTCGCACGCGGAAATGCGGATGCGGCAGAAGAGCTTGTCGAGGATGACGGTACGCTGGACGAACTGGCGCTACGAGCATCGGATCATGACGGGCTGGTACTGTATCTCTGCAAGGACGGCGGCTGGCATTAACGTGAACGCCATGCAGACAAACATGGCCGCTTGTTACGATTTTCGCCCGGTGAGGTCAGTCTCTCCACGACAGTACCTCACCGGGTCGCAGGTGCACTGCCTGCTGGCCACGGTCCGCCGCGATATCCAGAGTTTGCTGTAGCGCTTGTTCGACCTCGACGTAAGCCGGCGGGTCGTTAAGTCCATAATGGATAGGCACCAGCACTTTGGCGCGCAGCTGTTCGGCGACATCGACAGCCTGGGCCGGCGTCATAACGAGCGGCGCCGACGGCATCGGCTCCTGCGCAACCCGCGCGCCGTTGATTGGCAGAAACACGACGTCGAAGGGGCCGAACTGCATGCCGGTGGTCCGCCACATCCCGTGCCATAGCGTGTCACCGCCATGCAGCAGTCGTTTATCGCCCGAGCGTATAATCCAACTCACCTGTTCGTCGCCGAAACCATCGACGGCGGGCACGGCCGTAAAAACGAAATTACCGCGTACGACCGGGACGTGTTCCTTTGCAGGTATGACGCGCAAACCCCGCGACGCAACATAGGGCGCGATCGATTCGTGGCAGATGACGTAGCCGCGTTCACCGAGCACTGCCTGTAACGTCGGCACGTCGAAATGGTCATTGTGTACGTGCGTAATCAGTGCGTAGCGCCGCCGTGTATCAACGGTCACCGGCACCAGGCCCTCGGGCGCCTCACCATCCCACAGGTCGGTGCCAACCGCGTCGACCAATACCGTGGTATCGCCGTCAGTCAGTTTGACGCCGGCCCAGGTCAGGCGCTCAACGACCAGCTCCGACGCGCTACCCGGCGTCGAGTGCAAGATGGCAAGTACGATCACCAGCAGCGGAAACAGAAGAGGCCGCGTTTCGGACGAGTGCCGCATATTTATTGACCTTCGAAACTGGAAGCGCGGCATGCTAGCAGATAGACTACATAAGCTATACTTAATAATTCTAATCTACAAATAAGTTTTTCTTATCTTATGTACTTGCGAAGTCAGGACCTCGAACTCGTGTATTGCATCGCTACCGCCGGCTCCGTAACGGGTGCCGCGGAACAGCTGCACATCAGTCAATCCGCAGTCAGTCAGCGCTTGCGCAAGCTTCATGAGCGCACCGGCGTGCGGTTTTTCGAACGCCTCAGCGGTCGCATGCAGCTGACAGACGCGGGTGTGCGTGCCAACGCGGCGGCGGAACGCGTCGCGGCAGAACTGCGTGCAGCCGAGCGCGACATCGGCGCGATCGTTCAAAACAGTGCACAGCAACTGCGCATCGCTACCGAATGCTACACCTGCTATCGCTGGTTGCCGTTTGTCGTGCGCGACATGCGCGAACGACACCCCTCGTTGACGGTCGATGTCGTCCCGGAAGCGACGGACACGCCCGCCGAGTCGTTGCTGGCCAATCGCATTGACGTCGCACTCGTCAGCAACCCGCTCGCGGATGCGCGTCTCGAGGAACACGGACTGTTCACTGACGAACTGCTGGCGGTAATGAGCGCCGATCATCCGCTCGCCCAACGCAGCTACCTCGCACCGGAGCAGTTCACGGGCCAGACACTGATCCTGTACACCGGTAATCGGCACGCCATCGTCGACGAGATTCTTGCGCCGGCAAACGTTAATCCGGCGGAAATCATTCAGGTCAGAATCACGGAAGCGATCATAGAGTTGGCGCGCGCCGGCCAGGGTATCGCCGTAATCGCCGCCTGGGCATTCGACGATCTCGGCGACCGCGAGAACCTCGCCGCAGTGCGCATTACACGTAAGGGTTTCGTGCGTCACTGGCGCGCGGTTGTCGGTCCAGGGTGCAATCCGAAGTATGTCGATTCTTTTGTCGACTGCGTTAGCAGCATCGGTGGCGATATCCGCAGGCACTCATGGCGACAGCAACTTCGGCGGGAAGAACCTCATGCAGGTACTAAGAGTTAGCGTCGGCACACCGACGACCATCGAGTTTTCGGGCAAAACCGTGACCACCAGTATTTTCAAGCGGCCGCTCGTCGGACCCGTACAGGTATCGATGCTCAACTTGCAGGGCGATCAGCAATCGGACCTCAGTGTGCATGGCGGTCGTGATAAAGCGGTCTACGTATATTCAGCCGACTATGCCGACGACTGGCAGCGGACACTGCAGGTCGATCAGCTTGAGGATTCGCAGTTCGGCGAAAACCTGACGGTCAGTGCTTGTCGGGATGAGGACGTGGTCATCGGATCGCGTTGCCGAATCGGCACGGCTGAATTTGTGGTGACGCAAGCACGCATACCCTGCCATAAGCTGGGTATACGGCTGGGTGACGAATCGTTTCCGAACCGATTCTGGACGGCCGGGCGACTGGGTTTCTACCTGCGCGTCGAAGTGGAAGGTGAGCTGCAGACTGGCGATGCGATTACGGTGCTGGAGCAACCGGAGCATGGAATCACCGTTCGCGACCTCTGGTCGATCGTCACCGGATCCCGGCCTGCGGACGCCGCGCGTGCAGCTGATTGTTTGCCTTACCTCGATTCGGGCTGGCAACGTCGCCTGCGCCTTGCCGCGAATACTGTCGGGTGAGCATGTGATTGCGATGTTGCGCTACACTCAATGGAACCACCGCGTGCGCGCGTAAGGCACAGAGTATGACGCATTGTAATTCCCAGTCGAGCCATGAGGTCACTGTGCTGCTGCGGCGCTATGCCGAAGGGAAGTCAGAATCTCTCAATGAAGTTGTAGCGCTCGTCTATGACGAGCTGCGGCAAATGGCGCACCAGCACCTGCGACGTTCACAAATCGGTCAGCACGTCGATACAACTGTCCTCGTCCACGAAGCGTACGAAAAATTGCTGCAAGGCAAAACACAGCAGTTACAGGATCGACGGCACTTCTTCGCCGTCGCATCCCGTGCCATGCGGCAGATTGTCGTCGATATGTACCGCGCCGACCGTGCTGCGAAACGTGGCGGCGGTGCGATCTCGGTTACTCTGACTGGCAGTCAGATGCTCGAACTGGATAGTCCGGAGCAGCTCGTTACGGTGCATCAGGCACTGGAGACGCTTGCCGAGCACAACCGGGAATTGGTGGAGACGCTCGACATGGCCTGCTTCGGCGGCTTGTCGAATGAACAGATTGCCGAACTAAGCGATTGCAACGTGCGGTCGGTGCAACGAAAGCTGCAGCGTGCGCAGACATGGCTGACCCATTTCATGTCACAAGCGTGACGGCGCCCGGGTCATGAACACAGGTAGCGGCAGTTTCAAACAGCTCGATGAACTCCTTGATCAGGCATACGCCCTGGATGGCGAAGCGCGCAGCTCGTTCGTTGAGCAACTACCCGAACCGCAAAGAGGGCATATACAGAAGCTGCTGGAGCTTTCCCACGAGCTGACCGTTAGCGACATTGCCCGGGACGCGCAGGCAGTCATAGAGAACATCGACCGCCTGGGCTCAGACTCGGGCAACGAGGGCGACCGCGTACGAGAGAGCAACAGGGGGGCCGCCGGACGCTGGCGCCTGCACAGGGAACTGGGCTCGGGCGGGATGGGCCAGGTATTCTTTGCGACCCGCGAGGCGCTCGAGAACGACAGCGGAGCTTCCGGCGACTACGTCCAGGAAGCAGCGATCAAGATACTGTGGGCACAGCGAGCGACCAGCGAGACCAGGGCGCGCTTCTTGCGAGAACGCCGAATTCTCGCATCGCTCAATCACCCGGGACTGGCTCGTTTTATTGACGGTGGGTTTCTCAAGGACAGTCGGCCGTGGTTTGCGATGGAGTACGTCGAGGGTATCGACATCGACGAGTATGCGATGTCGTTATCAATCGACGCGCGATTGATGCTGTTTGTCGAGGTCTGTGCCAGTGTGGCCTACGCCCATCAACGTTTGATTGTGCACCGGGATATCAAGCCGCAGAACATATTGGTCGACAGGTCCGGTCACCCACGTTTGCTGGATTTTGGTGTCGCAAGCGTACTGGATGATATCGACGATGGCATACACACACAGTCTTCGGGCACTCCGTTAACCCTGCAGTACGCGAGCCCTGAACAGGTAAGCGGCGCCCTGGTTACCGTAGCCAGCGATATCTATCAGCTTGGATTGCTGCTCTACAAATTGCTGACCGGTACCGTGCCTTATGAGCTGAAAGACATTGCCCTGAGAAAGGCACTGCTTGTCATTTGTGAGCAGACCCCGCCAAAGCCGAGCGTTCACAACGCGAAGATCCCCGCGGACATGGACGCCATTGTCATGACGGCGCTCAACAAGGACCCGGATGAGCGCTACCGGACGGTGACGACGTTCGCAGAAGACGTACAGCGATTTATCGATGGACGCCCTGTCCACGCCGTGCCGCAAACCCGGTCGTATGTCACGCGCCGGTTTTTACGGCGGCACGCGATCATAGCCAGTATTGTCGGCTTCAGCGCGCTGGCATTGACCGCTGCAACGATCGTGTCGGTCCGAATGGCCAAAGAAGCCAGCGCGCAGGCCACGCGCAGCGCGGCCGCGCAACAGATACTCACCGACGTTTTTCAGAAGGCGGATCCGTTCGCGGGCCAGGGAGCCACAGTGACCCTCGCCGATGCGCTAACGCGCGCACAGCCCGATATCGCCGTCCGCGTTGCAAACGACCCGCTACTCGCCTGGGAGGTGAACCTGGCTCTCGGACAAATTTATGAGAGCGTTGGCCTGGTTGAACAGGAGATGTCCGCGTACCGGGCTATGCTGGAAGCGGCCAGTGCGCTTGGGGACGCGAATGGCAGGTACTTTCTGACCGGCGTCGCCGGTCTCGGCAGTGCGCTTGCACGCACGAATCCGGTCAAAGCCGTCCAGTACTTCGATGAAAACATGCCCACACGGCCGCGTTCGGAGGACGATCTGGAGGCCTGGCTGGGGGCTCAGTATTCCTACGTTGGCGCGCTGAATCGCGTCAGGGAATACGGCCGGGCGGACGCAGGCACTTTCGTGATGGCAGACGTAATGGACGAGTATGGCGTCAGCAACGCAAGAACCCGGGGTCGCTTGAGTCAACTGCTGGCTGGCGCGGCGCGGCGCGCCGACGATCTGGACGCTGAGAACCGGCATTGGCAGGACGCGGTTGAGCATATGCGTGCGGCGAACAATCCATCGGCGCTGGCAGTGATTCTAAGCAATTGGGCCATCCACCTCGGCCGTCAGAAACGCTACGACGAGTCCGAGTCCGCGTTCCTTGAATCCATGGCGATATTCGAGCGTGCGGGTCTGGAGGACCCGACGTTTGCGGCGGTTATACGCAGCTACGCCGGTTTGCTGTTTCGCACCGGCAGAATAGACGAGGCCATAGCAGCGACGGAGCGGTCTCTGACACTGCTGGCGCCAAGTTCGCAGTTCTACGCGCGCTTTGTCGGGGAGCTGAATCTTGTGCGCTACACCTTTGTTAAGGGCGACGTCGGAAAATCACTCGACACGCTGACACGCTCACTGCCAGCAGCGCAAAAGGCGTTTGCCGATGACCCCGCCGTGCCGCAGCGCATGCTCAGAAGTTTCGCCAAAGTACTGGTTTTTGGCCGCGCCCACTCGAGCGCGGCCACGGCTCTCGGTCACGAGATACGAGCATGCGGCAGCGAAAAGCAACTGCTGGCGGTCCTCGAAACGCTGGAACATCCGGTTGACCGCGATGCACGAAACGCGATTTGGGTGGCACTGAATGCTCTGCTGCAAAAGCAGCGCGCGAGTACGCTCTCTCAAGCCGACATTGACGGTTTCGTTGGCTTCTACGAAAACACGGCACCGGCCTTTTTCGACGCGCTGGACCAGTGGCGTGTGCTCGACCAACTGGCATCACTGGCAGCGCCGTTGCTCCTGCCGAGCGAACAGGCGCAGCGATACCAGACGCTCAGCGCCGAGCGTCTGAGTGCCGAAGCGCTGATTTCTGCACAATACGCGCCCGAAGTCGACGCCATCGCCGGCTACCTCGGCGAGACAGCGGGCGACGAGCATCAATGCCCGCAACCCCCTCCCGCCCCTGACTGAACGACTTTTTTTCATGAGTGCTGTCGCCGGCCGTCCTTTTTTCCGCATAGAGGAGTAAGGACGATCGGCGCAGCAGTGTCGATCCGACGAAATAAACCTTTATCGAACATCGGAGACGACCATGAAAAACGACCCAATCGATCGCGTCAAAACCGGCATAGGGCGCATCAGAATATCCAACAAACAACTAGGCTGGATTGTTGCAGCAGTGCTGCTGATTTATTTCAACACCGGCATGCGTGCCTACGCCGCTGATATCAATCCCGCACCTGCACAACTCGACTGGAACACAGTGCTCAAGCACTTTCAGGTAGATAGTGACAAGTTCGTTGGTCAGCAGTTTTCCTTCCGCTGCCCGGAGCGCACGGTCCGCGATAGCGACGACAGCCTCTACGGCACCAATGTTTATCCCAGCGATAGCCCGATCTGTGTCGCGGCAGTACATGCTGGTGCCGTGGGCCCCGACGGCGGCGAAATCCGGGTACAGCTCAACCCGGGGATCGACAGCTATGTGGGTAGCAGGAACAACGAAGTGATATCCGGAGATTTCCCGCAGACTCAGCGCAGCATCGTTTTTGTCGGCGAACAGTTCGCCAATACGCTAAACCCGGTACAAAGGGACTACGCACCGCGCCTGAAGTGGAAATCGAAGTTCACAACCACAGGCCTTGCCAACATCAAGCTTGTCGGTCAGCAATTCGTGTTCCATTGCCCGGCAGCGCCGGATAGCCTGGCCGGCCGGCGTGTTTATGGCACAGATCGCTATGCCTTCAACAGTTACGTTTGCCTGGCCGCGGTACATGCGGGACGCCTGACGGCGGAAGGCGGTTTCGTCACCGTGCAGATGGAATTGCCCGGCGGCGAACTCAAAGGCAGCATCCGCAACGGTATCGAATCCAAGAGCGGTCCGGCTGGAACGCGCCAGCTGATTTTTCCGCTTGTGAAACCTCCGGTGGCAGCTGTTCAACAGTAGTTGTCTGCGTGGTGGCCGTTCGTTAACCGGATGGCCACCACTACTTTGCAGCAACCTCGCTGCGGGTGTTGATACCTGAAAACTGCCTTTAGCAACTAGCTTTTCATTGTTTCCGTGGGCACGTCCGCCACGACGCCATGCTCGGCAAGTGCTTCTGCGGCCATAACGTGCCCCGGTTTTTGGGCGAGCGCCGACTTCAGATAAAGCGTCGCCGTAACAGGATCGCCACGTGAGTCGGCGATCTTCGCCAGCTGGTAGTACGCATCGGCGTGTGTGTGGTCGAGCTGTATCGCCCTGCAAAAATACGCCTCTGAGTCATTGATCTTGTTCCGGCACAGCTCGAGCAGGCCGAGACCGTAACAGGCATCCGCCTCGAGATCGGGTTGTCTTCTCATCTTGTGCAACAGCCTGCTGGCACTTCCGACATCCCCGATTCTCGCCATGTCCAGGGCCTCGATAACCGTGTTCCGTCCTGTCTTCATGTTTCTATTCCCCCCGGCGATTCCTGAGCCAGCGGCGGCCCTCCGGATTTGTCCTACCTGTATAAGCGTAGTTCGCAGGCAGATTCCCTCACGCTATCGGGTTTATGCTAGTGTCAGTAGCATCAAAAACAACAGGTTAACGCCATGAATAAGCTCCTCCAGGTTGCCCTTGCCGCCGCAGTCTTTCTTTTCGCGGCACCGCATACAGTCCTTGCAGACGACCACAAGTCAATCCTGGTTACGGGCGCCAGTACGGGCATCGGCCGAAATCTCACCGAAACGCTGGCTGAGGGTGGTTATCACGTTTACGCCGGCGCGCGTAAAGACAAGGACCTGGCGGCGCTGGATGCCATTGACAACGTGACGGCCGTAAAACTTGATGTTACCCGGCAGGACCAGGTTGACGCTGTTGTCGCGATGATCGGGAAAAAGGGCACAGGCCTGTATGCGCTCGTCAACAATGCCGGCGTTGGCGGTGGCGGCGAGGTTGTTGAAACGCCTATCGAAGACCAGACTTTTGTCTATACCGTCAATGTCGAGGGTGTATACCGCACGACCAAGGCGTTCGCACCGCTGCTTGTCGAGTCCAAGGGCCGCATCGTGACGACCGGATCGATTGCCGGCACGATCTCGGGATTCCCGGGATTCAGCGCCTACAGCGGCAGCAAACACTGGATCGAGGCGTATACGGATTCGCTGGCCGTGGAGATGGAGCCGCTAGGCGTTGCTGTCAGTGTCGTCGAGCCCGGCAACTACAAGTCGAATATCCGTCGCAGCGGCGTGTCCCGCGAGCATGATCAGGCGATAGCCGCTGGCGGCGAAATGACCGCAGAAATGAAAAAGGCCTACGAGGCGACTGCCGAGCGTGAGCTGTCCTACAAGGAACCTGATGAGGTGTCCGCAGCGTTCATGCACGCCCTGTTCGATGACAATCCCCTGCGTCGCTACGTGGTTGTTCCCAACGCCGGCGAACAGGAATTCACCATACGTACAAAGATCAACGAGCTTGTGCAGCTGAACCAGTGGGGTCCTTACAGCTACAGCCGGGATCAGTTGGTTGAGCTGTTGGACGAGACGCTCTCCGGGGATGCTCCTTCGGAATAGGTGCCGGAAAGCTGCAGGTCCATCGCTCGTGTTGCGAACCGGATGTATCCGGTGGCAAATATCAAGGGCACCGACTAAGGTGCCCTTTTTTGTGACAAGGCTATTCGTATGCACAATGCATGGCTGATATTCGTGATATTGCCGGGCCTAAGCGTCGGGGCAGAAGGAGATATCCACCGATGTGAGCAGGAGGACGGCACGATCGCATTTTAGGAGATACCTTGTCCTGAGCCTACGGGCGACGACGACGCTAACAGCCAGCGCGATAGTAAAGAAAGTGAAAAGCCTGCACCGGCAGATGATTTTTTCGACTTCGCGACCCCCTTCGACGAAGCCGAAGAAATGCCGGCGCGCACCTTGCCCGCGGTGCCGGTAACACCGTCGCAGGATCGTTCCGAGTGCGAGAAGACAACACGCGATGCGATCGACGCGATCGACTTCGAGATGCACAAGGCTTACACGAAGGACGAGGGCCGGCGATACCTTGCGCAACTGCTTGAACTGACGCAGCAGTTGCGCGCCTGCAAGCAGCTCTAAATCTTTCGCACCGTCTGTGCACTTGCCTGGATTTATCTTTCAGTGACTTAGCAACGACGCGACGCCGCAGACTGTCGCTGATCGGCGACGACGCGGTGATTCTGTAACGAGTCACACTAACGCGCCTGTCTGCGTGCAATAATGCCCTGAGATGAGCTCACCTGGGTGCCGATAATGCTCGCCGAACTATCTCGACAAAATCTACGTGCGACGCTACGTTTAAGCGCGCTGACACTCACCGTCTTCGCTACCGCATGCGGCGGTGGTGGCGGTGCAACTCCCCCGACGACACCGCCCCCGATGACAGCGAATCCTTCGCTTTCGATCAGCGACGCCGTTGTCACGGAGGGCGATACCGGTACCGCGACCTTACAATTTACCGTGCAGGCCTCCGCTGTCGCCCCGGTCGGGACAACGATCACGCCGGCAAGTGTCGACTACGCAACGGCCGCCGGTACAGCAACCGAGGGCGTCGACTACCAGGCCGCGAGCGGTACCGTTCAGTTCCCGAACGGCACGGGCCAGGCCACGATTGACATCGAGGTTGTCGGAGACAGCGATATTGAGGCCGACGAAACGTTTACCGTTACGCTGTCTTCACCGACCGACGCCAGGATCGCGCAGGCGACGGCGACCGGCACCATTCGCGACGACGATTCACCCACGGGTGCGTCCGGTCTCGACAACCGTCCCGACAACCTGACCTGCATCGCA
This sequence comes from Woeseiaceae bacterium, assembly GCA_021773035.1. Classification (GTDB taxonomy): domain Bacteria; phylum Pseudomonadota; class Gammaproteobacteria; order Steroidobacterales; family Woeseiaceae; genus UBA1847. The sequence continues at coordinate 22,548 of JAJFKU010000024.1, read as the reverse complement.
CCGGCGCGGCCGACGGCCAACGCGTCCGTATCCATAGCGGATGCGTATCCATCGCTGCCAGACCTGGTGCAGCCCACCAAGATCCTGCTGGAACCCGGTGCAACCGGTCGCTGGTTCGTACTGCAGAAGTCCGGACAGGTCGTGACGTTCCCGACCAGCAACCCGGGCAGCAGCAACGTGTATATGGATCTGACGAGCGATCACTCGATTCGCACGAACTCCGAGGGCGGCCTGTTGGGGATGGCGTTTCATCCGAACTATCCGGCCACACCGGAGATTTTCCTGTCGTACACGATCCAGCACACGAACCCGTCGATGCGCCACGTGCTTTCTCGCATGGTACTCGACGACGTAAATACCCCGGGGGCAGGAACGACTGAGCAGGTCATACTCGAAGTCGACCAGGACTTCGACAATCATAACGGCGGCGATATAGCCTTCGGACCGGACGGCTACCTGTACTTTGGTCTCGGCGATGGCGGCGACGGCAACGATCCTCGCCAGCGTTCGCAGGACACAACACGACTGCTGGGCTCGATGTTGCGTATCGACGTGATGGGTACCGCCGCAGGTTACAACGTACTGCCGGACAACCCGTTCGGCTCAAACGCCAAGTGCGGCCCGGGTGCCAATGCGAGTAACTGCCCGGAGATTTATGCCTGGGGCCTGAGAAATCCCTGGCGCTGGAGTTTCGATTCCGACACGGGAGAACTGTGGGCGGCCGACGTCGGCCAGGGCGCCTGGGAAGAGGTGGACCTGATCGAACGGGGCGGCAACTACGGATGGCGTTGCCGCGAGGGCGCGAACGATACCATCAATGCGGCGGACTGCAGCGGCGGCGGACTGATCGATCCCGTCACACAATACAGTCGCAGTTTCGGCAGTTCGATCACCGGTGGCTATGTCTACCGTGGCACTGCGATTCCCGAGCTTGAGGGGCTTTATATCTTTGCCGACTACGGCTCCGGGCGCTTCTGGGCGGCGCGACCTGACGGCCAGGGCGGCTATAGCAACGACGAGCTGATCGATACCAATATACAGCCGACGGCGTTCAGTATCGGCCCGGACGGCGAACTCTATTTCGTCGATATTAACGGCAACAACGGTCTCGGGCGCGTGCGACGCATCGACCCGCCTGCCAGCCCGGTACCCGATACGATTCCCGATCTGCTGTCGGATACCGGATGTGTAGACCCGACCGATGTCACGCAGGCTTACGGAGGATTGCTGCCCTACGACCTCAACGCTCCGTTCTGGTCCGATGGCGCCGACAAGGAGCGCTATATTGGGCTGCCGAACGGTACCACGATCGGCGTCGATGCAGAGGGTGATTTCGAGTTCCCGAACGGTACCGTAATCGTTAAGAACTTCCGGCTCGGCGGCAACCTCATCGAAACCCGTCACCTGATGCGTCACCCGGATGGTGTGTGGGCAGGCTACACCTACGAGTGGAACGCTGCCCGGACCGAAGCGACGCGGGTTCGCGGCGGCAAAGTGGTTGATATCAATGGCCAGGACTGGATTTACCCGTCCGAAGGGCAGTGCATGGAATGCCATACGGCCACGGCCGGGTTCGCGCTTGGTCCGGAAATCGCACAGCTCAACAAGGACGTCACCTACCCGTCGACGGGACGACTCGCTAACCAGCTGGAAACCATCGAGCACGTCATGATGTTCACAGCACCGTTGCCAGCGCCTGCCAACACGCTGGATACGCTTATCGATCCGGCGGACACCGCTGCGCCACTGGAGCCTCGAGCCCGGGCCTACCTGCACACGAACTGCGCGCAGTGCCACCGGCCCAACGGTCCGACGCCGTCAACGATGGACCTGCGCTACTCGACCGCGCTCGCCGACACCAACGCCTGCGACGCACTGCCGCTCGAAGGTGACCTAGGTGTTCCTGGTGCTCGCCTGATAGCACCCGGTAATTCGAACGCGTCGCTAGTCATCGAACGGATGCGGCGGCGCGACATACACGGCATGCCGCCGCTTGGGTCCAACGTGCTCGATACGCTGAACATCGCCCGGATTAGTGCCTGGATCGATGGTTTAAGTACCTGCAACTAGCGCAGACCGGGATCGGCGCTTCAAGCACTGGTCCCCATGGCGGGGGGCGACGCTGGAAAATGAGAACCACTGAGGACTTTTGACACCGGTGGATGCGATAAACTCAGGCCTGTTCCCAACAGGATCAAGTTTATGCCCAAGCCATCCATGAACATTGCAACCCGCGGTGCGGTTTTCGTTCTGGCACTAAGTTTCCTTGCACCAATTTACGCTCAAGACGACGAGGAACTACAGCGAGTTCGAAACGAACTCTCTCAGGACTCCGCCAACCCGATTCTGCAGATGCAGCTCAACATGCTGAGCCACGCGCGAGAAGAAGGCGCGAGGGCGAACAACGACTGGCGTTGGGCTCGAACGCGCACTAATTTGCGAAATGAACTGCTTGGCGCTCAGCCGGGCGGCAACAATCGAAGTTCATTCTCGAGTTCAGCCACGCTACTGACCGGTCAGCGAGCGATTGACGAGAGCTTGCAGCTCGGTTCGATCGGCGTGAATCGAGCAGGCGATGATCGTTCCGGGGCGATCCCGATAGACGATATTGAGCTGGTCGATATACCGTCGCATCCGTGGAATGACATGGTCGCCGAGCAGGCTGTTGAAGTGCCTGCAATTGCAGGCCTGGTTCCCCGCGATATGCTGTTCGTGCACGTGATTCATCCCGCACAGTTTCTTGAACTCGAGAAAATACTCGAGCAGCAAACAGACCTGCTGGGCGACGTCTATGGCTTGGCAGGCACTGCCGATCTGAAAGAGAAAATGATGCAACGTCTCGGAATCCCGGACGTCGACGCCTTTGTCGCAGCGGTCGACGAGTTGGCGTTTGTCAGCGACGACCTGTCGTTTATGCCACGTACGGACTATGCACTGGTGCTAAAGCCCGTTAATGCGATCGCCGAGAAAGGGTTTGAACTGGTCGTAAGCGATCAGGCGATATACCGGAAAGTCGGTGAGCATATTGTTGTAGCAACGCATGAGGCGATTATCGATCGCATAGAACACGCGGCGCAAAACGAGGAAGCCGCCATGGCCAGTGCACTCGACTACCACTACGCGCTACTAAAGATGGAGCCGCAACGCGACGGGCTGATCTATATGTCCGAAGCTTTCATCCGTAAGTTGACCGGCCCGGGCTATCGCATTAATGCACGTCGCCGTAACACGGTACTCGACGCACTGGAGACTCTGCAGTACAGCGTGTTTGCCTATCGACGGATACATGGCGAATGGCCAGGCTCGCTCGATGACATGCTCGAAAAAAACTACATTCAGGTCGATGCGGTTTACGCACCCGAGAATTACAGTATCGACTCCGAAGGACGTATCGCACACGACACGTGGGGCTCCTTGTGGTCTGTCGTACCCGTCGGCCAGGTGCCCATTTCGACCGTCTCAACGACGGAGAAGGAAAATTACGAGCGCTTTTCCGCAGGTTACCAGAGCTTCTTCCGGGAGTTTTTCGACCCCGTCGGTATAGCGTATACGATATCCGACCAGCTATACCTGCACACCCTTATCCTGCCTCTTATCGACAACAGTGACTATCGTCAGTTGTCCGAATTTTTCGGCGGGAAAACTGGTGTTTTGTCGTTTCTTTTCGAAGCCGAGCGACTCGGCGCAGTCAACCTGGCTGGTAACTTTTCGATCGACAATTTGTTAATGCAGGCGGGTGGACGCCGTCGTGGGGAAGCCCTTGATGGCGAAACAGAGGAAGCCAGGCGGACACGTTTGATCCGTGCGGCCGAAGAAGAGATTTCAAATGAACTGCTAAACGAAGAGCTTGCGGAAGGTGAACGCCTGCTGGATTTCATCGGTGATGAAATTTTTCTCGGCGTTGGCGAAAAGAACTCGTTTTCAGTGAGCAATATTGCGGATATCGACGTCTGGTTTGGGCTGAAGCTCAACGACAGTGCGCGCGCGGAGGAATTTTTCAAGAAATTATGGACTCGTTTCGCAAGCGAGTTTGGTGGCCGCGGAATGGGGATGTTCCAACTCTCAAGTACAGAACCGCTTAGCAACGAGTACAACGGTCAGAAGTACTATATGTTGCCGACCGGCTTCGTTAACGTGTTCTACATTTTTTATGAAGACGCGTTCTATCTGACAATTTCTCAAATCGCGATGAATCGAATTATCGACGCTCAGCAGGATGTCGGTAAAGCGGATTTTTCGGAACGACTGGAGCGCGGTTTCGCCCACGTCGGAGCGAAACACAACATTGTTGCGGCGCTCGATTTTGAAAAGGTGTCCTCGTTCGAAATGGGTCGCGATTTCAACTTGTGGGGCCAGAACATAAACACTCAGCTTGCGGCACACTACAATGCTCTAAGGGAAGCGCTAACGCTGGCCAAGTCTCTGCCCGGCTACGATGGAACTCTGCAAAACACGAAGGGCTATTATCTCAACCTGCCAGAAGCGTTTTACGGTATGCAATTCGAAGCGCTTGACGGCACGCTGTACCTGGTCGCCGGCCAGGAACGCGCATTACTTGAAGACCTCGCGGGCGACCGGCGTGGTGAGCAGTTGTCCGCGTTACTGGCGCAGACCCTGCCCGCCGAAAGATTGCGCGAACGCATAAGTGAATTTCGCTCCGCCGTTCTCGGCATGTCGTTTTTTCCTGACGGTCTGGAGGTCAAGCTCAGTATCGGTAATCCGAATCGCTTGGAAGCCGATTCGCGATTCGCTTTTGCCGGTCCCGAGACGTCTGCCGGCGGTCCGGCGGCAAAACGTACACGTGCTGTCGCTATTGCCTTGGGAGTTTTATTAGTTGTTATCTTCGTCGTGTTCGTCGGAAGGAGGCGCAGACAAGCGGCCTGACCAGTCAACTTTTCGCAGAGACCAAAGACAGGGGGGATTGTTTTGACGCCGAGCCCATCTCGAGAAAAGCCGTGATTCGGTCCCTGGGGCGCTGTCTCAATAATTGACATACGAACGCAACGATCCGGATCGTCCCTCGCACGCGTAAGCGTGGCGCGATTGACTCAAGGTACCAACAGGTCGCGTCAGCTATACTTGCCTGTGTCCAGGTCACAGCCAACGAGGTCTTGCCGGTATGAGCGAATTGCGATATCCCAACGAATCACAGGGCTACCGAAGCGCCCGCGATGAATTGCTTGAAGAAGAAAAGGCCCTGGTCGAGAAGGTCAAAGCCGTCGCCGAAAAGCGTCGCCAGCTACCTCTTGGCGGCCGATTGAAGGAAGACTATACGCTTCGGTGGGCGAATGACGGCACGGTCGGACAGGAGGTCAGATTGTCTGAGCTATTCGGCGACAAGCCAACGTTACTGCTCTACAACTTCATGTATGGCCCCGGCTGGGATAATCCGTGCTTGTCGTGTACGTCGTTAATGGATGGATTTGACCGGACGGCTTTTCAGGTATCTCAGGACGCAGCTTTCTGCGGAATTGCCAAGGCCCCTGCGGAAAAGATCAACGCCTGGGCCAACACCCGGGGATGGACTCAGATTGACCTGGTATCCGGCCACGGCACAACTTACCAGGCTGACTACAAGTGCCAGGGCGAAGATGACGACATGCAGTGGCCCATTCTGAATGTGTTCAGGAAGGACGGAGACGAGATCTTCCATTTCTGGGGAACGGAGCTGCAGGGAAATCATGTTGACACCGTCTGGCCCTATTGGAATCTGATGGACTTCACGCCCGAAGGACGGCCGGATCGCATGACGCCCCCACAGAATTTCAGATCCAAATTTCTGGAAGAACACTTCCTCAATAAGTAGAAAATGGCGGGCGTGCGTTCGACCCTGAAAATATCGATCCTGCGGCTGCACCAGCCCGGAACACCGCCGCTTTTTGCCGCAACGAGATAGTTATCACCGATCAGAAACCCCGGCACGACTGCCGTGCCCGCGGCAGATTTTTCACCTTTTTTTGAAAACAGGCCAATGACGAACGTCTACCTGTCAAAGCGACAGGATTCGGAAACTCACGGTCATCCTGGTTTCAAAGAACTTTAGCGTCAACAACGACGTGGGAGGAAACGGTGAAGAAGACAATCGGACTATTTCTACTATTGGTGCTGGGTGCCGCTCACGCTGCCCGTATTAGCGACCTCGACGTCGGCGACGGCGTTTATGTTCAGGGCATTTTTTCTGATGACCTCGTGCACATCGTCCGAATCGACTACCAGGGCCATCGGGTCAAGGTTCGGCGGAGCACAGACGGCACGACAAGCTGGGTGAAGCCGTCCAGTCTGATATCACGCGAAACCTCTGTGGGTAACGACATCGGCCGGGCCGCGATCACCGTTGGGTTGCTTGTCTGCGCCCTCGATCCGGATGCCTGCGCCGGCAACAATAACCAGACACGGCAGAGGACTACTACACCTCCATCCACTTCACCCACTGGTTTCAAGTTCCACGTTGCGAACGAGTGCAAGCAACCGGTACGACTGGCACTTCGCTACCTGCAGCCAGACGGCAACTGGACGACGGCCGGCTGGTGGACGTTCAGCGCGAATTCGTCACGGTTTTTGAAGTTCAACAATGGAACCTACGCAAGGACGAACAGTACGGCGTCCTATTATTACGCCGAAACTACGGATCAATCACTGGTATGGAAAGGCGATCACTCGGCAAAACTGGAGAACAAGCCCCTTGCAATGAGGAAGTTGACTGATACCAGCGGCGATACGGAGCTGCGACTAACGTGCTCGGCCTAGCAGACAATGCACCATGGAACAGGGCTCAAAGGGCCCGGCAGCCCAACGAAGTCTTTGAAAACAAGCGGTTTATTCTCATCCAGTACTCGACATGACTTCTATTGCGTTTGACCAGTTTGCCGGTAGACTAAAGCGTGCAAGCTATCTTGAGATAGCGTTGCTGAAGCGGTTTGAGCAACGTCCTGCTCAGGCGGCGAATTGGACCGGAAAATCACTGCCCTTGCCCGACAATAATAAAAATACGTGGCTCAGCGCTCGACTCTACGAGAACATACGTCGGCGTGTCCTACGTGGAATCAGCGGCTCTCGCGATGAGCTTGAGGACGCTTATCATGAAGCTTTGATAGCCGTTTTTGGCAGCGTTAACCGGCGCGAGCAACCCGAGGCACCGCTCAACCTCGAGGCGTACCTGGTTTCGGCTACCAGGCGCAAACTCATTGACGCGATTCGCAAGAACACCAGTACCGCACGCAAGCATGATGGATTCGCAGCCGATACGACGACGTCAAGGACATTTGACGATACGAGTCCTGAAGCCGTGGCGATCGGCGTCGAACGTTCAGCCTGTTTTCAGCTGCTGTTTGACTGTCTGAGAGGAAAGCTGCGCACGGACATCGATGAACAGCTGCTCGCCGTGTTCACACGAATTCAGGCAGAGCTGGCGCAGAGTTTAAGCGACGAGCACTGGATCGTGCTTCGTGCGAAAGGGCTCAATGACAAAGGCTTCGCCACGTGTGCAGCCATGATGCAGTGCTCGATCGGTACTGCACACAATCGTTGGCAGGAAGCCATCGAACGTATTCGGGACGTTTTCTCGCGCCATGATCTTGATGCGGAGGCGGGTACGCTATGAACGAAAAACGCAAGGATACAGACGCTCTTGAGCGAGGCGATGGCGTGTACGCGTTGTTTGGCCTGCTGGCCCAGACAGGGACAGGGGACGGCCCTGGCCCCGGAGATGCCGAGTTACTGGAGTACTTGCGCGGCAGGCTCGAGGAGTCGCGCCGCAGGGAAATCCGCTCGCATATTGCACATAATCCGAAAATCAGTGACCGTGTTATGGTGCTCGCTGAAGAACTCGCCGAGAAAGAAGCAGATTCCGGGGAGCAGTCCTCGGTTATCGATTCCAGAGAGCGATTTTCAAACAGATTGCGGTTTAGTACGCGCTACGTGCTGACGGGTATCAGCGCGCTCGCCGCCTCAGTATTGGTGGCATTCATGGTTTTCAGTCCGGAGGCCGATGTTTCGTCGGATCGCAATGTGCGCGTGGTGCAGTCACCGGGCAGCGCACAATCAGCCGTCGAACAGGAAGCCGATGCCATTCGACTCGGGTATGCGTCCGGAAAAACCTCGAGCGGGTCCGCGTTCCTGGGGAACTCTCTGGTGGCCGATTGCACCGGCGACTGCAGTGAGAATGACAAATTACGCCAGCTAGGCGCGGTGTTGCGGAATCTGGAGGAGTCTTGCCAGTCGACCGGAGCTATCGAGATAAGTGCGGCTGCGCGGACTTCGCTGCGTGGCCTTGCGAGCGGCCGCAACGCCATTATTCGAGATCCGTGGCGCCGCTATGTTAATGATCTTAATAGTGCGGCAAACCGGTCCGATCAGGCACTGTGCCGCGTTACTTTGAAGATGACCGCCAGCTTAGAAAAATAAATCGCTAGATTTTTGAAAACAAGCCGGCGAGTTTCGTCTATCAGCTAAACGGGAGAAGAACATGCTTAGACGAGAAGTTGCACACCTACGGCCAGCGTTGGCCGCAAGCCTACTAATAGTGGTGGCCACCATCGCCGGCAACGTCCAGGCTCAGCAACCCAGGCTGGTCATTACAGCGACCGAGTCGCCCGAGCGTCTTTCAGCCCACGAGCGCTACCTGCTGAACGAAATTGACTGGGTAGCTCAGCTGCAATCAGAGCTGCAGCAATCTCGCAGTGTGCAGGTTTTGAGCCGCGATCGGAAAGACCTGCAGATGATCCTCGAAGAAAAGCGCCTGGCCGATTCGAGCCTGGCTTCCGGTTCAGGCAGCCAGCAGTTCGGACTGCAGGTTTCCGACTCTCTGCTTCGACCCAGCGTGACCCGATTTGATGTTCACACAAGCTATCGCCCTGTGGAGCTACTGGATGACGTCTTTGAGCGCGTCGATACCGCCACTTACGAATTTAGAGTTGAAATACTTGCTGCGGACGGCGTGGAGAAATTCACGAAGGATGTTGCCGGCAGTTATACGTGGTCAACACTGGAAGAAACGCTTGAGGAAAAACGCCAGGGCCGATACCGATCTGCCGCACCGCTCCGGACACGTACTGACGCGGCGGTCGCCGAGATCGTTAGTTCAATATCGACGCGAATCAATCCAATATCGGTTGTCGACGTGCACCCCGACTACTTTGTGATTGATCGTGGCGCGGATGCGGGTCTTTCCGAAGGCGACCGGTTTCGGGTCTTTGCCGAATCGAAAATCGTAGAGCTCGCGAACGGTTCGAAAAAGCGCATCCCCGGCATCGCTGTGGGCGAAGCGGTAATTACGGAAATTCATGACGACATCGCGTTTGCGAAGTTCATGACTGGCAGCGGCGAGGAGGTTGCGATCAAAGCTGGTTATACGTTGCGCGTAACAGGAGAAAACCGATGAAGTACTCGTTGATACCCGCGGCGATAGTGCTGTGTGGTGTTTCGCTCCTGGGATGCTCGAAGCAGGCGTCAGATCAGGAAACCCGGTTTGGACAGGAAGCCGGCGCGACACCCACACTCGCGGTGGCCAGTTTCGGCGCGACGGGTGATGCTGAGTCCGGCCCTTACGCGTTGCGCCTGATGGGAATTACTTCCGCGGTCGCGACGGAGTTCGGGGCGAGAACGGACTGGCAGGTTATGGAAGGTGAGCGAGTCGCGACACTGGAGGAAGAACTCGACTACGCGGGTGAGGAGCTGGCCGCTCCCGAGATGCAACAACAAGACTCGGACAACGAGTATTCGGAGCTGGGCGGATCGACCCGGGCTTCGATCGATACAACAGAGTATGCCCGGGTTTTTCCGACAGCTGACTTCGTGTTGATCGGCAGCATCAACGGGTTCGACGTCACGCCGGTTCGAAACGCCAGCCAGGCGGCATTGTCTGCTCGCGGTAACCGTATTCGTTCAAGCATCGACTTTCGGGTGGTTGACGTCAACTCCAGACGCTGGGTTGCCAGCGACACGGTTGTTCTGGACAAAACCTTCGCTGATGGCGGTCGTGCCGAAACACAGGTGAATGCGTTTCTGCAGTATGCCGCGCAGGAACTAACGACGAGGGCATTGCGAGGACTGGCTGGAGAGTTGATCGTTGAGCGCGTAGAGACATCGGGCGGTGAACAACGTGTCCAGGTGTCGGGCGGGCGAGCAGCCGGGGTGCAGGTTGGCGATCGGTACCGGGTCAGCACAGATGATCTCGGTAGTGTCGCTACAACGATTGAAATCCTCGAGGTTTTTCCCGAATATGCGATTGCGCGAAATACCGGCATCGCGCTCGACACCGACGTCACGTTCGCGCCAACACCAATTTCCGACGACGCTGACTTGCCGGCAGCATCTGCAAAGATTCGCCTGGGTCTGACGCCGTGTCTTCAAAAAGCCACGGTAGAGTTCAATGCTGCCTGGGCGGTCACCGTTCGAAACCGCCTCGCAATCTACCTGCAGGACTACGACAGTGTCGAGCTCGTCGAGGACAGGGAGGTCTTTCGCGATAAGGTCCTTGGACAACAACTCCTTGATGACCTCAGCAAAGGACGAGAGGTCGGGCTGCCGCTGGGTTCGCTGCGCGGCGTAGACTATCTGGCCGTCTGCAACCTGGAGTCGGTTGCCGTAAGCGCGGCAACAAGCACGACGGAGCGGGTCTACGACGTAGAGGTAGAGCGCGCGACTGAGGCCGCGGTTATTGCACGCGGTTCGGCTTACATCATCGATGTTAACAGCGCTGCCAGCATTGCCGCCGTTGCCGTGGACACCGCAGTTACGATTGATGCCGGCGATCAGGAAATGGTCAGCGCGGCGGACCGGGTAGCCCAGAAGATGTTCGGCTCACTGATGACGGCACTGCGGCCGCTGGCCGTAGCTTTCGTATCTGACGAGCTGCTTACCTTGAACCACAAAGCCGCAATTGGCGTTCGAGCGAATGACGAGTTCCTCGTCTTCAAGGCCGGGCAGGATATGGTCGACGCCAATACAGGGGAAATACTGCGCAATATCGGTGGTGCACAGGTAGGACGTCTTCGCGTTATCGGGTTTGATGCGAGCGGCTGGATTCAGGCCAGGATGATCGGCGATGCAGTCGCCGAGGCGGGGCTCCTGCTGCAACCTGTATCAGCGGAAGAACGGGAGTCCGCGGAATCAGGCGAAGAGACAATCTGGTAACAACACACATGTGGGAGAGGGAAAACTTGTGAGTGCAAAAAACAAACTATTAAAAAAAGCGATTGTCATTCTTACCTTGGCGTCGATCGCACCAGTCGCCAGCGCAGGTGTTGGCGACCTGTTACGCAAGATACCGGGAGTTCCCGACAAGGCCGATGAGACCGCCGAACAGGCGACAACCGAGGCGCTTGAGACGGTGCTCCCCATGTCGGACGTACAGAAGAAACACATGTGCGGACTATCGCCTGCAGATGCGGCCTCGTTTGGGCTACGTGAACAAATCAAAGTCCGAACCACGAAACTCGCACTGTCACAGCTTTCCAAGAAACTGAACGTCGATGGAATCGAGTTACCGGAGGAGATCGAGTCGCCGTGTTACGCCGAAGTTCGATGGAACTACGTGGAGCTGAAGTCGGCGTTCTGGGCAGAGAAAGTTGTGCTTGCGACGAACAAGGCACTTGAGGCCCTCGATATCGATCACCAGATTGAAGCTGATCGCCTGTTCGCTGAAGGTGTTGATGACGAAGCGCCCAGCCGTAGCGACTTCGTCACCATCCGCAAGGAGCTGGATCGCGGTCTCAAGCTGGTGGACAAAGGTATCGCAGAGAAAGAGGAGATCAACGAGGTGCTGTTGGCGGAAGCTACCGGAGCGATGCAGGCGGCCATGACCTATGGGGCGGAGATTCTCGGATGGGATCAGCGACTCGTTGAGTACATGGGCGAAAATGTGCGCTGGACGATGAATCGCAGCACCCGGCTCGCCAACTTCAAGGCACACGCAACCCTTCTCAGCAATACGGTGGGCTCCATACAAAAAGTATCCGCAGCGACCAGGGCCTCGGAAACAGACGGTGTGCTGCTGGAGAGTACGTCCAAAGCGGAGGAAGAGCGTATTGCTCAAGAGAACATAGCTTTCGAATCTCAACTGGCCACAGAGCTCGACCTGTAAAGAGCAATCACTGTGAACTCCCTGTCAAATAGTATTAGCGTATCCAGGCTGCTGATTGTGGCGTTACTGTTGCAGGGCTATTCATCTGCTCCGGTGTTCGCGGCAGTCGCCACAAGCCCGGGCGTTTTTTTTCTTGGTGTAGACACGGGACCGGCACTGAATACGGCAACAGGTCAGGCACGAGCAGGCATCGGCGACGATGATCGCTGGGCGTTTTCGGAGTTTGCGCGCGAAGCCATGCAGCAGACGAAGGTTTCGAACCTGACGCACAGCCTTGCGGACTGGCGACCTCTCGACGACCCGTTCAATGTCGGCGTGATCATCTTGACCAGCCTCAACACGACTTCCGAATCGTTTCGTGAGAAGGGGTACCGGTACTTCGCAAGCGCTGAGCTGGTGTGGGTCCATGTTGGGCAAGACCGACTGAGTGTTGGCATGTCGAGCGCTTTCCCGGAAGTACGATCCGCAATCACTCATCAGCGCACCGCCGTAGGCCAGGGCTCCGAACCGTTTAATGACGATGACATACAGCAGCTTGAACTCAGCGCCGTAAAGGAAGGTATCCGGGAATTGGCACAACACGTGGCGGACTACCAGACCCGATCGGTGGTCCGGAACGCCCTGGATATTCGATACGTTTCGATAGAAGCGGCACCGCCCGGTGCCAGGGCGCGGGAGAATTTCGCTGCAGTTTTTGGCGCCGGCGGGGAACAGGACTCTGGCTCGCTACAAAAGCGCGTCGCCCAGATAACAGAATCTCTGCTGATGAAGGCCGTGAACAAGGCACCTTCACTCGAGCACCTGGTGATCCTGCCGGGTCGTGAAACCCTGGACCTGCTGGTCGACCTCTGGCCGCAGTACGCACGTCGGGTCTTTGCCCGCTCCGAAAACAGCGGCGCGCGCCGCGTAATGGGCGAGGCGCCACCGCGAATGCGAGTAATAGGTGCGGATTGCGCCCAGGACAGCGACGTAAGGGTTATCCCGGTATCAGGCTGGCACGTCCGGACAACCCTCGCGGCGATCGAAGTAAGTAGTACGGAGCTGTCGAAGCATGCCCTCGCCCATCGGGTCCGCCTGGCGACCGCTGCCGCGCTAAGAGCTTCCGAAGCCGGACAAAACGAAACCTTCCGACCGGATCCTGTGGTCGGCATGGCGATCACAGAACCGCCGCTGATGCGGCCTCGCGAAACACCGGTAGCAACGGTCTTGAACGAATACGAGCTCGGCATTCTGGCTCGCGAGGCGCTGGACGCCACTGTGCAAAAGCTTGTAAAGCAACTTGAACAACTAAAAGAACAACCAGTCAGCAAATTGCTGAAAAGGGACGCATGTCATGAAAAAACTTGATTCTTTACGCGGTGCGTGCGCGTTAATTGCCCTGCTTTTGGGGCTGGGCTTCGCCGAAACCTCTGACGCGCAGCAATCGCGAAGCATGCACCAGACCGGCAGCCACGAGCGGATTCAGAAAAATGCGACCGGCTCCAGCGAATTCGAAGCCGTAAAAGATGCCAGCAAACGGATATTATCCGACGCACTGTCACTCGTCCTTGGTCGGGCGGCTACGCTTGACGAGCCGGCAAGACGGCGGCTGGAACGCGACATCGAGGAGAATTTTCACCAGGTACACACCAGGCTCTTTGATACTTTCGATTACCAGTGCGAGCGCGAGGAAAACGTGTCCTGCAACGTGCGAGCCGTGGTTGATATGCAGGAATTACGTTCCGCCGTTAGCACCTACCTCGAGCAGGCGGCCGCGAACCGGCTACGCGTTGCCATGACGATCGATCGCAATGCCGTTAACGGTCTTGATGCTGACGATGCACTGGCGTTTATTCACAACGGCCTGGAGTTACAGCTCGGCTACGACGTCTACTTCGTCGATGCCTACGTACCGCTGGACGAACTCCGCAACGATTGTCGCTCCTACGAACAGAGCATAGATAAGTATCGCGGCAGAGGTGGCAACTTTGCCCAAACCGTGGCGAAGCTCGAAGCGGCTCAGGACGCTTGCATGGGCTTGCTGGATCGTGAGGCGGTTATCGTCGTAGAAGACATAGCGATGGACATAGGGGCCTTCGATGCACGGCGCGGCGTATTGCCAGGTACCATCAAACCGCGCATAAAGTTTTTCCGGACGGATTCGAAGCGCCCGTTGCCGTCACCACTGCCGCTGGAGATACCCAAGTACGGCGAAGGCGATTCGGCGAGTCTCGCCCGCGCGGACCTCAATAATCAAATGTACAGGGATGTCGCAAACTACATTGCGCAGCAATACAGCGAAATTGTTTTATCCAGGAAGGTCAGGTCCGGTGGCGAGTCTTCGAAGCAGCCGCGTAAATCGTCGGTCCGGGTCGTTGGCGTAAGCCGGGATAAGCCGGCAGGACGACGCGCCTTACAGCAGATAGAACGCTGGTTTCCGGCCTCGTACGGCGAGTTGGTGCCCGACACGGAAACCAGTGCCCGCGACGAGCATGTGTATGCATTTACCTCGGACAGCTCGACGCGATTCGTAGCGCTCGCAGACGACTTGCGAACGATGCTGGAGCAGTCGAACTATTCGGCCAATGTTGATGTCGATCGCTGGAATGGCCTGACCATAGCGTTTTCGACCGAGAACGCCAAAAAACCACCGAGTATTGCCTGGAATGACAGGAAAGCGAAGAGCGCCTTTGCGGTCGAGCGCAGTGAACTCGTGACTATGCGTCAGGATCAATCCACGGGCGTATCGATGTCAGTCAACGTCGCGGAGATTGCGCTTAGAAACAAAAAGCGTCGCACCTATGCAGTCACGTTGGAACCTGTATGGCGTGATGCCGGCGGCGTGGTTATCGAGTCGGAGTTCAGTCAGCGTATCGATGTTCGTGTCGAGTCGAAAGCGACCCGGGATTTTCGCTTCCGGGCGCCATCGAGAGCGGCGGCAACCGTCGAAATTCGGGTGCAGTGCGACAACAAGAACTGTGAGTAAGTCGATGATTCAGGATCGGACGCGACGACGCTTGTTACTGGCGGCAAGCAGCCTGCTGATGCCCGGCATCAGCATGGCCGCTACCGAGCTGATGACATCCGAGCAGCAGGAAAAACTGATGGCGGATTATTTCTGGCGCGTTTTTATGAAGGGAGAGTTCGAACGAGGGGACACGAAGTACTCACCGATCGATGACGCGACGTTCAACCGGGCCATGCGGTCGATTGCCGAGCCATTATTCACGAGTTCGACGCGATCGACGCTGGACTGGCGTATCGGTACTGCCGACGTTGGAGCCATTAACGCGTTTACCGTGGGTGGCGGCGTGGTTTGCATGTTGCGCGGCCTGGTACGCGCCTGCGAATCCGAGGTTGAACTGGCATCTGTTATTGCTCACGAGGTCGGTCATGTCGAACATCGACATGCCATCGAGCGAATGATGGCGCAGGAGCTGTTTCGCAGTATTGATCACAACTTGCTGAATCGGCAGAGTAAGGCGGTGAGTGACAGCATTGTCGCCAAACAGTTTGACCAGGTCGCGCCGGAGATTATCTATACCGCCTATGCGCGCCTGAAGGAACACGAAGCCGATGCGTTTTCCGTTCGCGCACTGGCCCGGACCGGCTACGACATGCGGCTCGCGCACAGCTTCTTCGAAAAATTACTGGCCCTTGAGCCGGGCAAGGTCCCGTTGCAGTCCTGCCTGATGTCGACTCACCCGGAAACCCGCGAGCGAATCGCACGTATCAAGGGCCTGTCAAAACGCTATGGCAAGCAACGTAGTCGACCTGACAGCGACGCTTTCAGGTATTTGAAGAGTGTTGCCTGACACCACGAAGCGGGGTTCGCAGCGTGCTGCACTTACGACCGGTCGTGATGCACGATTCGATTGCATAAGCCGATCATTTCGCTGGCCTGTTTTTTCGTGATACCGGTCGCACAGAAGGCGGCTTCGGTCGCAGGCAGGCTTTTGGACGCGAGCGCCTGACCCTCCCTCGTTAAGGTCACACTTTTCTGCCGGTCGTTCCCGGCAACACGATCGAGCTGAATCAGCTCTTTGCTTTCCAGACGCCTGAGCAACGGGGTCATCGTCGGTTTACTCAATTGTGTTCTTTGCGCGAGTTCGCTGATTGAAACGCCGTCTTGTTCCCACAGCGCCATCAGGACAACGAACTGGGTATACGTCAGCCCCAACGGCTCCAGGATTGGCCGATAGATACTGGTCAGCCGATTCGAGGCCGAATACAGTGCAAAACAGAGCTGATTGTCCAACCGGGCTGCGGCCACCGCTGATCTCCTGTGCAGAGCATACAAACTATTTGTTGACAAACTATCTGGGTGGACTCATCATTGCAATATAATTTGTATACGAACTATTCGTTAACATACCATGAGGACGATCATGAAGACACTCTATTTAGGCGCGTTGCTCGCAATCATCACCCAATCACCGGCGACAGCCGAAGATCGTGTATCGCTGCCCGAGAACTACCGCGAGACGTTTGTTGAGTATTTGTCACTCGACCGCACACAGAACCACGATCAGTTCATTCGCTTGTTTGCAGACCCCGTTGCGATCCAGGGAACTGACGATTCGGGTGAGCTTCCGGCCGGGTCGGTTCTGGTCGGAGAAGTGTATTCGGTGCTGAAAGACGAGAACGGCGAAATCGTAAATACTGCGCTTGGCCGCCGCATCAGCAACAAGATGGTGCTTATCGCGGTAATGGAGAAAAACGACGGCTGGGCAGATACCAGCAGCTCCCCGATCGATGTCGGTGACTGGGACTTTGCGGCGTATAAGCCTGACGGCACGTCGGCGGGCAAGAATCTCGATGCCTGTCGCGCCTGCCACTCGCCACTGAAAGCGTCGGATTACCTGTTTTCAATCGAGCATTTGCGAACGACGACTGACTGACGCTTACTCCTGGTCCACCGTCGGAAACCAGAACCTGAACTCCGCTCCGGGATTTGCATTGACCATATCCACGTTACCGTCCATTGCTACTGCGAGCTGGTGCACGATCGCCAGTCCAATGCCGGTACCGACGGTTTCGCGAGTAAGCTCCGACTCGGACCGATAGAAAAGCTGGAAGATCTTTTTCATCTGCTCCGCGGGAATCCCGGGACCGTAGTCGCGGACCGAAAACAAGACCCGATCATCGCCCGCAGTCTGGCTGCTGATCTCGATGATCTTGTCTCCCGCGTCCCTGGAGAACTTGATGGCGTTGTCAACCAGGTTGATGATCATCTGGGCGAAGCAGTCTTCGTCAATATTGATCGTGGCGCGATCGGCGTCTTCGGCCCTGTTGAGCCTGAGCTCAAAACCGGCGCTCTCGATCTGGCTTGATATCTTGGATTCGATATTACCCATCAACTCGGCAACCGGTGCCGGTTTCATATCGAATTGCGGTTCGTTTCTGGTGATCCTGGCAAGCTGCAGGACATTGGAGATAAGCCTGGACAGGCGCTCTGACTCATCGTGGATGAATTCGTAATAGCTCTGCTTTTTCTCCTCGTCCGCCCAGCCTTCCTTGAGCATTTCGCCATACATACGAATAGACGTGAGTGGCGATTTGAGCTCATGGCTGACTGCCGACACGAAGTCCTGCTGTTGCCGGGAGAGCCTGATCTGGCCCAGGCCTATCCGGTACAAAATAGCGAAGCCGCCGACGAGAACAGCAGCCAGAACCAGCGTAACCCAGCCGAGTACGGTCGCACCCGGACCCGGAGGCAGGCGCTTGATGCTGAAAATCAGTTCCAGGCTATTCAGCGGTGCGATCAGGCGGCTGCGATACAGCAGCGTCCCATCAAGATCCTCGGCAACATCGGGATAACTCAGAACATCGCGCCCGCCGAGTGTGTAAATCACATCGTCCTGGTACGCAATGATCAGGCTTGTCGTGTCAGCAAGCGCCGTACCCATGAAGCTCGTGCCGGCAATGTCCTGCGTGAAAACCGCCGAATCCAGCAATAAACCCTGGATGGTTCGCTGATCGTCGCGCCATACCTGGCGGAACAGGACGAAGTGACCGCTGTCGAGAAGACTGAACTCGAACGGGTCGATCTCACTTTCAAAGGTACTGATACGCAGGTCTGTAGGTCCGGGTACGTTCGCGACCAGTTCATCTGCAAACGACTCGTCGTTTGCGATGGCGACCGATTCGGGCAGCGCGCTTTGTTCCATGCGCTTTCTTCGGCCCGCCGCAATGGCCGAGCCGTCACTACCGTACAGCTCCGGCGGTGCTTTGCGTTCAAGAGCTTCGATCTTCTTCTGCAGGTCGACATCCAGATTCAGGGCGCTGACCTTGCCAACGACGTTCGCGCGTTGTTCCGCTGGCAGTAGCTCGGCTGCCGCATCATCGGATTCCAGTGAGCCGGCACGCCCGGGTTCGTGTCCCCGGCTCTGCCTGGGCTGATTCAATTCGTCGAAAACCTGCTGGCTGTAGCTCGTATCAGAGTAAGCAGATCGTTCAGGCAGCTTCGCATCCTGTCGATCGACGGTCTCTTTGTCGGTGAGTCCGGAAGTCGCCGGTCCACCTTCACCGACCGCCTCCTTTTCCTCTTCCAGCAATGTAGCGGGTGCATACAGGGATGAAGCGAATCCACGACCGGCAGTGATGTCTGGGCGGGATCTAACCAGGCG
The DNA here is from genome assembly GCA_021773035.1 of Woeseiaceae bacterium. Classification (GTDB taxonomy): domain Bacteria; phylum Pseudomonadota; class Gammaproteobacteria; order Steroidobacterales; family Woeseiaceae; genus UBA1847. The sequence goes on along the minus strand of JAJFKU010000024.1, from coordinate 3,858 downwards.
GTTGTCGGCGAGAACAGCCTGCAGCTCCTGTGCCAGTTTCAGGCGACGGCTGTATTCATCGTCGCTTATACCGAGACTGTCGGCCGCCGTGCCATCGGGTGGCAGGATCGGCGTGCTGAAGTCACCATCGGCATCTACCTGGAAATAACCCAGCACACCGGGCCAGTGTGCAACGACGGGATAGGCGGACAACGGCGAACGCTGCACAAACTTGGCGCTCGGATCGCCCGATACGACAAGGAAGGTATAGTCCGCGAAGCTGCGGGCGTCGGCTACTTCGACCATCTCGTTGAGACGAGCGTCAATCCGTTGCGTCAGTTCTTCGGCAATGCCGCGGTACTGATGAAAAGCCTCCCATTTGAGCTGGCTGTATGCCTGCCATACTAAAACTGCCGTAGGCGCGGACAGTGCCAAAAAGAACACTACGAGCAGGTTTCGCAGTCGAGTCCTGTCGAGGCCTTCGATCATCCGTCCTGGCAACATGCCTTATTGCTCCGCTACCAGGCGATAGCCAGCGCCACGCACCGTTATCAGCAGCTCGGGGTTTTTGTTGTCAGCCTCGATTTTACGCCGCAGTTTCGCGATGTGAATGTCGACGGTGCGTGTCTCGATGTCGAGGTTCCGCGCATATCCCCATACCTTCGACAACAACTCTTCTCGTGACACCGGTCGGTCGCTGTTGTGGGAGAGATAGGTCAGGACTTCGACCTCACGCTTTGTGAAGGTGAGTTCGTCACCGTCTTTTACGCCGCTGAGGTTTGCAGTGTCGATTTCGATGCCACCGACAAGCAGGGTCCTCGCCATTTCCTGCCCCACCTGGGAGCGTCGCAATACCGCCTCGATCCGCAGCACGAGCTGCTGGATCGAAAATGGCTTCGGTACATAGTCATCGGCGCCGAGTTTCAGGCCCTGGATAATCTCCTCGTCCGAGGCTTTGGCGGTCAACATGATGATGGGCTGGTTGCGATCCTCGCTACGAATTCGATTGCATATCTCATAACCGTCCATTCCCGGCAACATGATATCCAGCAAAATCAGGTCGTACTTGCCCGTCAGCGCTTTCTCAAGGCCGTCGGGGCCTGTTTCAGCGCTGGCCACGTCGTAACCATGAAAAATCAGCACGTCGATAAGGCCCGCACGAATGGCCTCCTCGTCTTCTACAACCAGTATGCGTATCTGCTTATTCATCTGTTACTCAGGCTAGCACTCCGGGACCGTTTGATCCGTGATCGAGTGTAACGTTTTTGTAAATTCCGCCCGCCGGATTTTACCAATCCGTGTCTTATTCGGCCTGTCGCCAATGGCTAATATTCCCGCATCGACTTTTTGGACTGAAGATACCGGGAGACACGGGCATGGCACTAATCAATCGAATTTCGCGCTTATTCAAAGCGGACTTCCACGCTGTTCTGGACCAGATCGAGGAGCCCGAAGCTTTACTCAGACAGGCTATCCGCGACATGGAGGACGACCTGGCAAGCGCCACCCAGCGCATTAATCTGTGTGAGCACGACCAGGAAGTGTTGGCTGCACGCAAGACTGAACTTGAAGACGCAGTCCGTGAGTTTGAGATCAAACTCGACCTTTGCTTCGAGTCGGAAAAAGAGGACCTCGCGAGAACTGTCATTCGCAGGCGGCTCGAAGCAGAGAGCCGTTTGAAGCGCCTGAACGCGAAGCAGATCGCGAATGCGAAGTACCTAACCGAGCAGCGGTCAGTGCTCGACCAGAATAGCGCGACACTCGAAAGTCTTCGTCAAAAAGCCGAACTCTTCGCACAACAGACCCCGGCTCATACCGGCGACAGCACAGACTTTGATGACACAGCCTGGCTGACCCGGGAAATGGTCGTCGGCGAGGACGAGGTTGAGATCGCGTTTTTAAGCGAGAAAAACTCAAGGAGCGCGTCATGAAGCGACCTTCCTTTTTTCATGGCGTGATCGTCGCAGCAATACTCGGCTTCTTCGCCAGTGCGATCGTTGCCACTCTGACACCCTTCATTGGCCTGGGCGCTGTGCTTCGGCTCGTGATTCCCGCATTGGCATTTGCCTATCTCCTATACCTGTTCAGTCGCAGCGATGAGCGGTTTGGACGTCTGACCGCACTCACTCTCTGGAGTGGCCTGGCCGCTGTCATATGGTGGATAGCGCCACCGCTGCCACTCTATCTACTGGTACATGTTGGAGCGATATGGCTGCTGCGCTCGCTGTATTTCTATTCGGGTGTAATGCCCGCACTGATGGACCTAGGCGTTAGCGCCCTCAGCATCTCCGCCGCGGTCTGGGCGATAAGCCGTTCCGGCAGTGTATTTCTTGCCACCTGGTGCTTCTTCCTGGTGCAGGCGCTGTTCGTTGCAATCCCGGCCTCGATAAAGAGCAAACGCAGGCAGCAACACAACACCGTATCCGATAACGAAGGCTTTGAGCGGGCAAAACGCAGCGCGGACGAAGCGTTACGTCAGCTGTTCACGCAATAGAATTTCTCCCGGAATATTGAAACAGGACCTGATCATGAAAAACAAACTACTTGGTATTGCCCTTTTTGGACTCACTCTTGGCGCCGTTGTGTATTACCCGCAACTGATGGCGAAAAATATCCCGATCGATCCACCGCTTCAGCACCAGCTTGTGGCCAAGCCCAAGGTCGATGTTGTCTTTGTTCTGGATACGACCGGCAGCATGAGCGGTCTCATCCAGACAGCGAAGGAAAAGATCTGGTCGATCGCGACGACCATGGCCTCGGCGCAGCAAACGCCTGAAATTCGTATCGGCCTGGTCGCCTATCGCGATCGAGGCGATGCGTACGTGACCAAGGTCGTGGATCTGTCTTCTGATCTCGATTCCGTCTACGCGACACTGATGGACTTCGAGGCAGACGGCGGAAACGATACTCCTGAGAGCGTAAACAAGGCGCTTTACGACGCTGTACACAACATGTCCTGGAGCGAGGGTGGCCAGGCCTACCAGGCGATCTTCCTTGTCGGCGATGCGCCGCCGCACATGGACTACAACGAAGTGCGCTATCCGGAGATCATCGCTTCAGCCTCGGACAAAGGCATTGTCGTAAATACTATCCAGTGTGGCGACATGCCGATAACGGTTGAGCCCTGGACCCAGATCGCGCGTTTAAGCGACGGCAAGTTCTTCCAGGTTGAACAAGCCGGAAGTGCCGTCGCGTTCAACACGCCTTTTGATGAAGAAATCGCCAAATTGTCAGCGCAACTTGATGACACGCGAATCTACTACGGCACAGAGGAAGAAAAGCAAAAGATGCAGGGAAAAATGGCTGCGACCGACAAAATACATGACGGGCTGTCTTTTGCATCGCGCGCACGGCGCGCCGAGTTCAATGCGTCGGTCGGCGGCAGAGCCAATCTGCTTGGCGACAAGGAATTAATCGCCGCCGTAACCGACGGCACGGTCGATCTCGATGAACTGGAGGAAGATGCGCTGCCAGAGGCGCTCAAGCCTATGGCTCCTGCCGAACAGAAGGCCTTTGTTGCCGAACTGTCTGAAAAGCGGGAAAACCTGCAGCGACAGATTCGGACTTTGTCGGCAGACCGTAGCGATTATATCGCCAAGAAAGTGGACGAAGCCGGCGGGCTGAAGAGTTCACTGGACCAGAAGCTCTACGAGGCAGTCAAGGACCAGGCGGGCGAAGCCGGTCTCGAGTATGAAGATGGACCAGCGTACTGATTGACAAGAGCCGCAGAAACTAAGAGGCCCCGTCAGGGGCCTTTTTTGCATTTGACGATCCGGCGAATCGTTTCGCCAATATAGCCGGTGTAGTTCTTAATCCGGTGTTGATCCGGGCGGGGGGGGGGGGGGGTGGCACGCCACCCGCGGCCGGCGCGGGCCCCCC